>CP073763.1 GCA_018399075.1 Simkaniaceae bacterium
GAGGACGATTTTCATCAATGGGTTCCATGATTAAAAGTATGGAACTTTCCTTAAAAAATCGCTAACTTAATCTTGCATCTAGAGGCCCAAGATAGGCCTACTTTTACCGCAATCTTTGAAAGAGATTGCCACTCGAAGGAACAACACTTCCCAAAAGACATTCGAGTTCCCTAGAACGTTTGGATCCCCATGCCGTGTTTAATGCATAATAATCATCGCTATAAAGATCATCAAAGTGAGCGCGAATATTATCTTTTTTTGTTGATGCACTGAATAACGGGAGGTTTTTATTTCTTGAGCATAGTTTAATAACAGCGACATAGACCTGATAAAATTCATCCGCATTATCAACAATATCAGTCGGTCCTAGTAGTCGAATATATTTTTTTATAACCTTACTTGGGCGTCCTTCTAAATAATTTTGAACATCTGCAATCATTGGATCAAAAACTTCAAGACCTGGAAATTCTCCTCCTATTTGAAAATCTACTGATGAAAAAACTCTATGAACCGGTGATTCTTCATCGATAAGCATTTCATGATTCAACCAATAGAGCTCTAGAAATTTCGAGCGGACAACTTCTTTAACTTCATCATTGCCTAGAGTCTCTGTTGCTTCTAAAACTTCTTCCAGAACAGATAAAAATTCCTTCCTATCGCTTAAGGGTAAATCATCTCTCCCGTGAAAATATTTATAGATTTCATCCTTGTAGTCAAAATTCATGTCATCAAGAAAGGAGTCCTTTCCTCTCGTGAGAGCCCTTAAAGATTGTTGCTCAGAAACAGGAAAAGACGTTGAAGGGGTCGCACCAAAAAAACTTAAAGGGGTCATGTTTATTCCATTTTTAATTTTAATTCACAAAAACTGAAATAATAATAAACAAAAAGAACGTTTAATAGAATTAAAAGGAGCCTTTACTGCCTCGAATCCATTGATAGGCGGGTTTTCCCACAAACCGATATGTTAAATATCCGGCAAGAAGGATAAGAGCCATCTTCACAAAGGGTCTTCCGCCATTTCCTGATGGAATCGAGCGGCGCCCCACACCCCTTATCGGTTTTCTCATAACTGGTGCTCCATCTCTAGCTGGTTGAGGGTGAGTACTGACAACGCTAGGCTCTCTTATATCAAGGCTAAAAGCAACCTCAACAGCGCCATGTAGTTCTGAAGAAGGAGCGTTCCTCAAAAGGTCAGATTTATTTTCGGTATATAGGGTGAGAAACCTTTCTCTTACAGCTTCTTTAAATTGGTCTTGATGAACTTGAGAAACCTCTTGGATGGTTGTATCTGTTACTGCTAAAACAACCCCTAAAATAGCCAAAAATTGAGAACCATCGTCCATAGGACGAAGAGTTCCATTGCAATATGCAATAACCTCTCCACTATATTCAAAAGACTCCACATCGAGAAAGGTTCTTTTCCCCGTTAGTTGACAGGCCGCTTTCATTTCATCAAGATCAGGTTTTCTAACCTGTTTCGGCCATTGCATCCGATCAGAAGATCCACTTACAGCTGACACTTCCATTTTCTTTTCCTTTTTTATTTTAAGTTCATACTTTAGTCAAACGCGATAAAGGCATCTTCCTTCGATGCCACTGATAAAGGGGCTTTCCTATAAATCGATACGCCAAATATCCCCCAAGAAGGGCAAACGCCACCTTCACAAAGGTTCCGCCAGAGCCCCTCCTCCATTTCCATCAGGCATCTCCATCCGTGGTGGAACGGAAATTTTGGGAAGCGGGCGCCGCAGACTTGAAATCGTCGATTTATTCATCAACTTCCAAATTTTATCTTTTTGAGAAGGAGTTAAGGCGCATGGCTCATATTGACATTCAACAAGGAAAAGACCCTCAAACCTTTTTCTTAATCTCCCTTCAAAGGAATCTTTAGGTGTATCTTTTGAATAGCAGCCAAAGATCGCTTTCAAGACTTCAAATAGCTTCTCTTTGGAAAACAGTATCCCATTGTAAAAGTGGATGATTTGATCTCTGTAGGGACCAAGCCCTACTCCATCAAAATCATATTCATCCAGCTCTTTAAATGTTAAAAGGACTTCATCCTCACCAAGGTAATGCTCTTCTACCGCCTTAAAACTTCCCCCATGTTGTTGAAGAGAAGGAGGTGAAAGTTCCTTTTCTACTCTTTTAACGCCTAAACAGTCCCATTCCATAAGTTGACTTTTTTGTGCTGCATAAAGCTCATCAAAACGCTTTCGAACCATATTGCTACGACTCGCAAAAGGAGAATCTGAAAGTTGTAAAAAAGGACATGTTTGAATGACCATTGAATAGACTATTAAAAACTCATGAGCTTCTTTTTCTATAACCTTCCCTTCAACTCTATCATGATATTTTGCAACCACTTCTTGAGGATGATCTCCATTGATGAAATTAAGGACTTGAGATGCTAAGTCAAGGGATGCATTTTGAGCATCCACTTTCTGATGAACAGAAGATCTTATTTCTGCAAGAGCCTCATAATTTTCCCGATAAAGCTCGAGAAATCTCTCTCGAACCATCCCCTCAATATCGTCCTCATCATCAATAACTGTATCCTCGCAAACGAAATCATCGTCTGTTGCATCTAAAACAACTCCTAAAGTAGTCAGAAACTCTTCCCTATCCGATGGAGTTAACCTGTCATCCCCATCAAAATATTTAAAAACTTCAGCTTGATAGCAAAACCCTTCCTCTAAAAAGAAATAAATTCGTGGATCCTCTTGAATGATTTCAGCAAGCGTTGTTGTCTGTAGAAACTCCGGCCTAATATAATGACCTTGAGGGGTTGTCAATCCAGCAGGAACCATGTTTTGAACCTATGTTTTTTATCTGAGGAAAATTTGGTAACAATTATAAAGAACAGGACATTTAATTGAATGATTTAAAAAGGTGCTGGGCCCGTTCGGACCCAGCATTGAAAAGATCATTCTCCAACTGGAGTGGTTTTATTCCCACGAATCCATTGATAAGTAGGTTTCGCTACAAACCGGTACCCTAAATAGAGCGCTAAAAGAAGGAGCGCACCCTTAACGATTGGGCTACCCCCACTTCCTCCTCCAGAAGAAGGTGCTTTTCTTGCTCGTCTTCTAATTCCACCCTCTCTTGAGTCAAAAGAAGATGAGCTAGTAGATAATCCGACAAAACCTACTCTAGATCTTCTATTAGCACGTCCGAGCAAAGCATTGATTTCAGAAGTTTGACTATCGCTTAAACCACCTTGGCGTTCAGGCGTCGCTGCAGCATACTCAAAGAGCTGAATAAACCTACTTTTAAAAGCCATATCAATGGTTTCTTCTGCCAAGAGCTCAACATCAACACCTTTAAGTTGTGTTAATACACGTTTTAAAACAGGAAATAAATCCTTTTCACCAACTGGGAAACGGGTTGCGAAAGAAGAAGCGGAACCGGAACTAAATCCTCTAGTACCTTGATCAGGATGAGTGTTTGGCACTGCCTGATAAAATTCAATAATACGCGCAGAAATATCCTCTAACCCATGCCCTTCAAAATCAAAGGGACCTAATCTTGATTGCAGACTTTCAAAATCCTCTGTTCGATACATTATACGAAACTCCATAGGATGTGGTGAAGGAGAAAAAGAGAAGTCACTCGGGAATCCACCACCGCTGCGATAATGCGCGCTTGGAGGAGCTCTAAAGCTTGAAGTAAAAGGCATTGATCGAAGCTGCTCAATGTGCCTAGCATAATCTGTCTCATGCCAACATTTTTTAAGACCTTGTTGATTACCTTCAAAGAGACGATCAAATCGAGCACGTAGCTCTTCAGCCGGACTATGAACCACTGCTGAGCTCTGTGACAAACTCAGTTCAGGAGCTTTTGGACAGTCTTGCAATATTGCTACATAAAGCTCGTAAAACTCATCTGGATGATCGCAAGGATTTGCAGGGGCTCTTTCATCAAGATATTTATCAATAACCTCTGAGCCCAATTCACTTAAATAGCACTCAATTTGACCTTTCATACTAAAAGGTGCTCTATATCCAGAAGATTCAAAGGTCGAATAATCTCGTTCGCCCCAAAGCTCGCCCACCATTTTATGCGCAGCATGCTCTACTAATTCTAGCGCATGACTATTTGCATGATAAAGCTCAAGAAATTTTTGGCGCACTTCTCCTTTTACAGGATCACTATCTTCGAATAAGTCTGTTTCAGTCGCTACTAAAACCGCTCCTAAAACGTCTAAGAATTCCTGAGAATTCGATGCAGGCAATGTTTGGGCTCCTTCAAAATACTTGATAACTTCAGCTTTATATCGAAAGGAATGCTCATCTAGAAATGTTTTACCTTTACCAGCTAATTGAACAAATGAACGTGAAGGTAGAGATGCAAATTGACGTCTTTGAAATTCAGGAGAACTTAGTGGAGAACTAGAAGAAGACATAATCTTTCCTTTTGTTAATAAGGGTTAAAAATTTGGTAATAAGTCTAATCTCATTGGGAGTTTTTTACGAGGGTTTTCTCCGCAGCTGGGCCCAGAAAGGGCCCAGCTCAAGAAATTATTCCACTAAAGACGCCGGTTTATTGCTGCGGTACCATTGGTAAGCAGGCTTTGCCACAAAACGGTATGTCAAATAAGCAGCAAAAACAAGGAGGACAATCTTCGCAGGATCCCATCCAGACCCACCACCACCAACGCCACCACTTCTTAAATGAACGGGGCTTCTAGCCGTAGGGGTTTTTCTAGGCGGCATAGCTCCTAATCTACTTGTATCAGAATAATAAGCTGTTGGTTGTCGATCTATTTGAGGATGAAATGGCATTTGTTTCGCAGCCTCAACCGCTATAACCCACTCTTCATCCCACAACTTACCAAAACTTTGACTATTTTTAGCATAAATTGCATCAAACTGACCACGTAGACTCTCTTTAACTGAGGGTACCACTGTCATGCTTGCCAATAGACTCTCATGACGAGGTAGGGCCTCAGGGCAAAGCTTAATAACAGCTAAATACAGGTGATAAAATTCTTCAGCCGTTTCAGTTGACTCAGCAGGACTAACTGCATCTTCTTCTGCAATATACTTTGTAATAAGAACTACTTCTTCAGAGTTTAAATACTGCAAAACTGCATCTTCGTATAAGGTAATGCGAGGTCGATGCATTGCCCTAGATTCGATTAGTCCTCCATCAGATCTCTCTTCATTGACAATTCTATGCACAGGCGATTCCGTTTGTAAAAGAAGCTCTTGATTCTCAATATATAGTTCGCGAAATTTGCTTCTCACTTCTGCATTAAATTCATTTTTTAATTCAAGCTTCCGACTTACTCTAGCTCTTTCCGTACCTTTATTCTCCACTACTGATGTTGGTTCCGTTTTTGCTAAAACAGCCTGCATAACGATTAAAAACAGCTCAGGATCATGAGCAGGGGACACTTTCCCCTCAAAGTATTCTACGACTAGAGGACCATAATGAAACTTTTGATAATCGAGAAATGTTCGTTCCCCTTGCAAACCAAGACTTTCTTTCAGGCTAGCGATTGTTACTGGTTCTGGATCCCATGATGGTAAAGAGTGTTGCCATGCAGATGTTGGTCTACTTGCTGCTGTAGGTGATTCCATTGAAGCTCTCCTTTCTAAGTGGCTAATAAAAATTGGATCCACAGTAATTGAGGAAAAAATAAATTGCGAGGACTTATGAAGTTTAATCAAAATTAAATTGAACAAAAAAAAGAGCCCTTAAGATTTCTCTTAAGGGCTCATGACAAAAACCTGGCAACGTCCTACTCTTCCATACTCTAGTGCATAGTACCATCGGCGATGAAGTGCTTAACTACTGAGTTCGGGATGGGATCAGGTGTGTCCACTTCTCTATGGTCACCAAGATAAGACTAATCCGTTTGCGTTATGTGCAAACTAACTTTAAACAACGCTTGAGAATTTGCCTTTTTTTCCGAAGAAAAAAAGAAAGATCAAGCCTATGGATGTATTAGTACTGGTTAGCTCAATGTATTACTACACTTACACACCCAGCCTATCAACCCTGTAGTCTTCAGGTCATCTCATAGGGATACTTTATCTTGAAGGAGGCTTGGCGTTTAGATGCTTTCAACGCTTATCCTTTCCGAACGTAGCTACCCGGCAATGCTCTTGGCAGAACAACCGGAACACCATTGGTTCGTCCACTTCGGTCCTCTCGTACTAGAAGCAGCTCTTCTCAAGTATCCTGCGCCCACAGCAGATAGGGACCAAACTGTCTCACGACGTTTTGAACCCAGCTCGCGTACCGCTTTAATTGGCGAACAGCCAAACCCTTGGGACCTTCTTCAGCCCCAGGATGCGATGAGCCGACATCGAGGTGCCAAACCGCCACGTCGATATGAACTCTTGGTGGCGATAAGCCTGTTATCCCCGGAGTACCTTTTATCCGTTAAGCGACGGCGATTCCACTTTCCACCGCCGGATCACTAAACCCTACTTTCGTACCTGCTCGACTTGTAAGTCTCGCAGTCAACTTGTCTTATACTTTTACGCTCTATTCGTGATTGCCAACCACGATGAGACAAGCTTTGGACTCCTCCGTTACTTTTTAGGAGGAAACCGCCCCAGTCAAACTGCCCGTCTGACAATGTCCGAACCCCAGATTCATGGGGCTTCGTTAGATTTCCGACATGTCAAGGCCGGTATTTCAAGGATGATTCCAGAAACCCTAACGAGTCTCTTTCACTATCTCCCGGCTATCCTACACATGACAAGTCAAAAGCCAATATCAGAGTACAGTAAAGGTTCACGGGGTCTTTCCGTCTAGCTGCGGGTAAACGGCATCTTCACCGCTACTACAATTTCACCGAGTCTCTCGTTGAGACAGTGCCCAGATCGTTACGCCATTCGTGCAGGTCGGAACTTACCCGACAAGGAATTTCGCTCGATTAGTCTCATACTATTTCTAGTAGAGTCGGACTCTATCTTAGTCTGAAAGCCTAGCTAACAACTTGTGGTTGCTTCGCTTGGTTTTGTAAACGATTCATTTGATTTTTTTGTTCACGAATTTCTTCGATTCCATCGATAGTCAAATGGTCGCCTCTCTTGATTTTAAGCAGAATTTTTCTGAATTTTTGAAATTCTACTCCTTTCCTTGTTTTAAGCTTATGCTTTTCAAAGAATGGAATAATAATTTCCGTTAAGTGTTCAATTCCTCTGACACGGTAAGCCATTCGGTCGCCATGGTTCTTACGAACCACACCACATCCGAAATAAGCTTTCAGTGCATAGAGTACTTGAACATCTCGCTGATGTTGGACGACGGTGAATTCAGGAAGTACTTGGTACCCCATCGTCATTTCCTTGTGTCGATTAACCGAAACATGAAAACAACCTTCTCCATCAACAAAGCCAACAATCCATTGTGCTTGCAATTCCATTTCAAACTCCAAACGTTTGGTCTCTGAGGATTTTAATCTTAATTAATCAAACTGCTTGGTTACATTTCCAAGTGTTTTGACCAATTTTCAACAATTAATCTTTCCTGCGGATTGCCTCCTTGTCTTTAGGATTATTACTGCCATATTTAGATGACGAGTACCTAAAAGCTTTTGAAGGGTTTCCCGCATATAGTTTGGTTTTACTAAGGCTAGCTATTAACCTTAGGACCGTTATAGTTACGGCCGCCATTCACCAGGGCTTAAATTCAATGCTTCGCCCCGAAGGGCTGACATCTCCTTTTGACCTTTTGGCATTGGGCAGGCATCACACCATATACTTCCTCTTAAACGAGTTTGCATAGTGCTGTGTTTTTGTTAAACAGTCGCCTGGGCCGATTCACTGCGACCTCCAGGCGCTTAACCGCGAAGGTATCACGCCCAAAGGCTCCTCTTCTCCCGAAGTTACGAGGATAATTTGCCGAGTTCCTTAACGAGAGTTCTCTCGCGCGCCTGAGAATATTCTTCCCACCTACCTGTGTCGGTTTTGGTACGGTCACCATCAACAGCTAGAGGTTATTTCTTGGAAGCATCGCTCTACACCATCGGTTCCTCCGAAGATTCCCCTTGTCATACACCTAGCTTTCCGTCAGCGGATTTACCTACTGACCAGCCTCATGCACAAACGGACATCCAATAGCCCGCATGCTTTACTTACTCCGTCACCCCATTGCTATAGTTTTAGGTGGCGTAGGAATATTTAACCTACTTTCCATCGCTTACGCTTTTCAGCCTCAGCTTAGGGACCGGCTAACCCAGGGAAGACGAGCTTTACCCTGGAAACCTTAGGTTTTCGGCGAGGGAGATTCTCACTCCCTTTATCGTATACTTATGCCATGCATCCTCACTAGTATGCGCTCCAACACTCCTTACGGTATATCTTCATTGCACATACTACGCTCTCCTACCGCGTACCACTAATGTGGCACACCCGCGATTTCGGCTCTATGCTTAGTCCCGATCATTATCGGCGCAAAGTCTCTCGATTGGTGAGCTGTTACGCACTCTTTAAATGGTGGCTGCCTCTAAGCCAACATTCCAACTGTCTAAGAAACTTCACATCCTTACTCACTTAGCATAGAATTAGGGGCCTTAATCGGCGATCTGGGCTGTTCCCCTTTCGACAATGAAGCTTATCCCCCACTGTCTATCTCCCGACTTAACTCATAGTATTCGTAGTTTGGTTTCCGTTGGTAGGCCGGTAGGCCCCCTCGGGAATCCAGTGCTCTACCCCCATGAGTCTCAAAGTCGAGGCTAACCCTAAAGTTATTTCGAAGAGAACAAGATATCTCCAAGTTTGATTGGCCTTTCACCCCTATCCACAGTTCATCCAAATCTTTTTCAACAGATACTGGTTCGGACCTTCACAAAGTGTTACCTTTGCTTCATCCTGACCATGGATAGATCACTTGGTTTCGTGTCTACATCATACGACTTAATGCGCTATTCACGCTCGCTTTCACTTCGGCTCCGGAACGGATGTCCCTTAACCTAGCCGTATAACATAACTCGCTGGCTCATCATGCAAAAGGCACGCCATCAGCCGTGCTTCCTAAAAGAAAGCATAGGCCTCTGACCGCTTGTAGGCTGCTGGTTTCAGATTCTATTTCACTCCCCTAACAGGGGTTCTTTTCACCTTTCCATCACTGTACTTGTACGCTATCGGTCATCGAGGAGTATTTAGCCTTGGAGAGTGGTCTCCCCAGATTCAGACCGGGTTTCACGTGTCCGGCCCTACTCAGGTGCTAATCTCACTAATGTTTCCCTTTTACACACGGGGCTTTCACCCTGTATCGCCCAACTTCCCAGAAGGTTATGTTAGGTTCACATTAGCTTTATGACTAGTCCTACAACCCCGGAAATAAATTTCCGGTTTGGGCTATTCCCACTTCGCTCGCCGCTACTACGGGAATCTCTTTTGATTTCTCTTCCTCTGCCTACTTAGATGTCTCAATTCAGCAGGTTTGCCTTCCTAACCTATGTATTCAGTTAAGAATAATGGAGGATTAACTCCACTGGGTTTCCCCATTCGGAAATCTCTGGCTCAATGCTTCTTTCCAGCTCGCCAGAGCTTATCGCAGGTATGCGCGTCCTTCATCGCCTCTCGATGCCAAGGCATCCACCAACAGCCCTTATTAGCTTGATCTAATAAGTTTTGCACTCTAGGTTTCCCTAGAGATAATAAGTATAATTACCCCGAAGGGTAATCACCAAAAATTGGTTATATACTTGGATATTCAATCGACTGTCTTCCCGCGAATAAATTCACGAAAAAACTGCGACTGAATACCCAATTCTCAAGCGCTGTTTAAAATCAGTTTAATTGTAGCACATTCGATAGGTTATCGAATGTTACTCACATATATTTATTTTAATCAGCTTTTCGCAATTCAAAAGCACTAAAAGTGCTTTTGAGTTACTTGATTAGTCTTATATTCTGTCAAGATAACTGTTAATCTAACAGCGAAAATGAAGTGACAAAGTACTTAAGGTTTGCCCAACCGTAGATTCGTAATATCTCAAGGATACTACTATCTTCGTCCATAAAGGAGGTGATCCAGCCGCACCTTCCGGTACGGCTACCTTGTTACGACTTCATCCCAGTCATCAGCCTCACCTTCGGCGCCTCTCTCCTTGCGGTTGAGTCAGCGACTTCGGGTAAAACCAACTTCCATGATGTGACGGGCGGTGTGTACAAGGCCCGGGAACGTATTCACGACGTTATTGCTGACACGTCATTACTAGCAATTCCAACTTCAAGAAGTCGAGTTGCAGACTTCTATCCGAACTGAGATCGGTTTTTGGGATTTGCTCCACCTTTCGGCTTCGCTGCCTTCTGTACCGACCATTGTAGCACGTGTGTAGCCCCAGACATAAAGGCCATGCGGACTTGACGTCATCCTCACCTTCCTCCTAGTTAACCTAGGCAGTCTCGTTAGAGTCCCCACCATTACGTGTTGGTAACTAACGACAAGGGTTGCGCTCGTTGCGGGACTTAACCCAACACCTCACGGCACGAGCTGACGACAGCCATGCAGCACCTGTATAAAGGCCCTTGCGGGAAGCTATATCTCTATAGCGGTCCTCTATATGTCAAGCCTGGGTAAGGTTCTTCGCGTTGCATCGAATTAAACCACATGCTCCACTGCTTGTGCGGGCCCCCGTCAATTCTTTTGAGTTTCACCCTTGCGGGCGTACTCCCCAGGTGGCATACTTAACGCGTTAGCTACGGCACAGTCGGGGTTGAGTCCAACTACACCAAGTATGCATCGTTTACGGCAAGGACTACCAGGGTATCTAATCCTGTTTGCTCCCCTTGCTCTCGCGTCTCAGCGTCAGGAATAAACTAGAAAACCGCTTTCGCCACCGGTGTTCTTCCAAATATCTACGCATTTCACCGCTACACTTGGAATTCCGTTTTCTCCGTCTACCCTCAAGACAAGCAGTTTCAAATGCAGCTTCGAAGTTGAGCTCCGAAATTTCACATCTGACTTACTTATCCGCCTACACGCTCTTTACACCCAATAAATCCGATTAATGCTTGCACCCTCCGTATTACCGCAGCTGCTGGCACGGAGTTAGCCGGTGCTTCTTTACCAGGTACCCTCAAATTGAGCAAATATTAGTTACTCTCTCTTGTTCCCTGGCGAAAGGACTTTACAACCCGAAGGCCTTCATCGTCCACACGGCGTCGCATCGTCAGGCTTTCGCCCATTGCGAATGATTCTCGACTGCAGCCTCCCGTAGGAGTCTGGGCAGTGTCTCAGTCCCAGTGTTGGCGGTCAACCTCTCAGTCCGCCTAGACGTCTTAGCCTTGGTGCGCCTTTACCACACCAACAAGCTGATATCCCATGAGCCGCTCTCTCTCCGTAAGGCCCCGAAGGGTCCCCTACTTTGAAGGTACCGGGCTACCCCGGACCTCCTCATTCGGTATTAGCGGTCGTTTCCAACCGTTATCCCCAGGAAAGAGGTACGTTACTCATGTATTACTAACCCTTTCGCCACTAAGTAGCAAGCTACTTCGTTCGACTTGCATGCCTCATCCACGCCGTCAGCATTCAATCTGAACCAGGATCAAATTCTCGTTGAAAATTTTACCTATTATCTAGCCGAAGCTAGACTGATTCTCGAATACTTTTGATTATATCATGTGTTTCGAGTTTAAAGTTTGTTTGATAGGGGCATATCGAAAATTAATTCAATACGCTCAAACCTTAAGCTTTGTCACTTCAATTTCGCTGTCAAAATAACTATTGAAAGCTCGGTGGCTTTCGGTTTCGTTTCTCGTGCCTGTTCGGCTTAAGAAAGAATACAAAACAATACAACAGCCCTAATTTTTACGCAAAGGTTTTTGCAAAATAAGTAATTTTTATTGGTTTTCCATTGAGAAAAGAAATTTCAGAAATGCCTTCAGAGCATGTTTTAAGCCCATATTTTCTCTAAAACGCCTCTTTATTTTTTCCTGAATCTATTTCAATAACGGCTTTAGGCGCGGCTAAAAAGAATTCTGTTCTGTTATCAAGTTAATTTTTTCTTAGCCTGTTTGCCTGAAGCTAGAATTCTTGTCCTATCCAATAGAGATCGTCTTCAAAGATAAAGGACCCATAGGGGGAAAGGGTTGGCGAACAGTTTTGCCTCTGATTATTCCACTCTTCACACACTTCGAAGTGATAGGAAGGAATGGGAATATTTAAGCGGTGTGACCAGAGAAGTGGGAGGATATCAGCAAGTGAACTGGCTCCAACTTCTGTTGGGGGGATGATGATAATGGGTTCTTTGTAGTAAATCTTAAAAAGTGCTCCACTATAGGTACCATCTGCAAAATATATTCTCCATTGCTCGGTTGGCGTATCCTCATCAAAAGGTCCGGGTGCAAAGGCAACACCATTGATGGGAGCGTTAATGGTATTTTCTGATCGAAATGCGGTATAGATTCTTAGCTCACCTGTTGCTGAAAGGAGCGAGTCTGCACCTAAGGAGATTCCTCCACTTCCTTCCCCTGGATAGAATGGAAATAGGTTATCGACAACGAGTGTAAGGGGTCCATTTGAATTGACGATTTGAGAGATTCCAGCTCCAGCAACTGAAGTGGTATTGAGATCTACTCCTGCTTTTAATAGGATTGTTGACGGCTGGAAGGTTGTTGCAATGTTTTGCCCGCCATGTCCTATCCGCGCATGAGCCGTCGGCCCCGCACTACCTCCTGCAAGGATGATATTTCCATTTGCTGTTGCAAAAATGTCTCCGCCAATCATTGACCCTCCACCAGTCGCATCAACGTGACCAATTTGAGCAAACCCTAAGCTTCCGGCTCCGGCTCCACCACCGGTAACGTTGAGATTTCTTCCAACATTGATCAAGTTAATGGTTCCCGATAGGGTTTGTGGGGTTGTAGGATCTCCATGGCCTAATAGAGCAAAGTTTTCTCTGCTCGCCGCAATAATATTGACATCACGACCAACAGATAAATTCATGCTCCCAGAAGCACTAGGAACAAGCCCCCCATGATTTCCTATCTGTACTTCAGAACCTGTGCCTCCTCCTGGAGTGAGGTTAAGGTCACGGCCAATAGTAAAGGTTCCTGTTCCATTTTGGAAGGTGATATAAACGGGAAGGTTATTCCCACTAACGTTTTCAAGATTGAGATCTCTTGATGTGTTGACTGTGACGTTATTTCCTCCCTGAGCAGAAATGTTTGCATTCCCAGTCATTCTTAGGTCGGGATTAGCATTGATTGTAATGCTACTTGCTGTTGAGGTCACATCCGCTGTCGAATTCAAATCAATCCCTGGATTCGGAAGGGCTGCTGTTCCAGTAAGAGTAATGGGGCCGGCATTAGAGGAAACACTTGCTCCCACGGCAAATCCACGAATTTCTATGCCACTGTCTGATGGTCCGCTACCTGTTGATGTTCCATTCATTGTAATGGAACCAGAACCAGTTGATGAAACAAGGGCACTATCTGAAATAAAAATCCCTTGGTTGAAGAATGCTCCACCACCTCCGGTACCAGTCATTAAGATTGGCCCATTGACGGTTGTCACTAAAGAGTTTGTATTTGCTACTTCTATCCCAGCGCTATTGGTTGCTGCTGAAGCTGTCGATCCTGTCCCGTTCATAGTAGTGGAAGCCTGTCCTGTAGAGGAAACGGATGCTCCAAGATTGATTAAGATTCCATCGTTCTCGGCCCCAGAACCATTTCCGATTCCTGTCATTGAGATTGGTCCATCTTTCCAGGAAATCCCACTTATACCTGCGATATGAATCCCATTGTTTTGATTAGTTCCACTATTTGAACCGGTCCCATGAAGGGTGAGAGGGCCTCCCGTCGCGCCAGCTCCTTGTGTTAGAATCGTTCCGCTGGCAATAATCTCTATTCCTTTATTTTGACCCGATGTTCCATTCCCAACTCCGGTGATTGAAACGGAAGAGGTTCCAGTTGTTTGAATACTCCCATCTGAAATTAAGACTCCAGAATTACTACTTGTTCCATTTCCTCCCGTCCCAAATATTGTGATGGGTCCACTCGTAGAACTTACAAGGGCTCCATCACGAATATCTACGCCAATATTCATGTTGCCACTCGTACCTCCCACGCCTGTAATACTAATACTTCCATTTGTTGTTGAAATGACTGTGTTTGCTCCTTGAGCTCTTACTCCAACTCCGTTGTATGTATTGGATGAATTTCCAGTAAGGGAGATATTGCCATTAGCACTGTTTATCTCAGAACCCGGCAGCATCATAATACCATTGCCAGCTCCTGGAGTGACCCCATTGAGGGTAATGTCCCCAGTTGTAGTGCCAATGGATGAATTACTATTCATCACAATTCCGAAATTGACAGCATTTGCATTTCCAGCAACAGCATTTATATTGACCGAACCAGTATTGGTTGAAATAACTGAATTAGCACCCATATTCAGGCCATCGAAAGTCCCACTTACTGCACCTAATATGTTGGCATTTAGATTAAGGGACGCTGACCCGGTACAATTCAATATAACCGCAGAATCAATGGCGATCCTCCTTCCCGCATTGATGGTTAAGTCATTGGCAGGCCACGATAAGTTAATGGCAAAGGTTAGATCCCCATTTCCCCCACCAGGGCCTGCAGGATTGAAGGTATTGATCGTGACATTTCCAAGTGACAATTCAGTTAATAGGGTATCTGCAGGAACATTATTCAATATTCCAGGTTGTGTTGTAGGAAGGAGGGTGACATTAGGAGGAGATCCAACGGTGGTAAAGAGGGTTTGTGGTGCTAGCGTCGTAATTCCAATATCATGTTCAGGATCTAATAAGAGGGTTCCTACATTTCCAAGGGGAGAGGATCGATCACTTTTCCCACGATAAAGAAAGCTTTGCTTTCCGGAAACCTCGACAAATCCTCCATCGCCCCCTTCAGGGCCCCCACGAACACTTGTTTCTCCACAAACGACGGTGATCCCATCGGACCAGTAGATAACCTTTCCTCCATCCCCACTTGCTGTATTATCTGCTTGAACTTTTACACCTGGAGCAACAAAGGTATTTTGAGCATTTAGAATCTCAGAGTTGTTTCCTTGTAAATCACCACCCACGAGGACTGATCCTGCAGTTGGCCCCGAAACATCGATTTCTGCTCCCTCTGTGAGGGTAACCTCTTTTCCAAGAAGATACACCGTGGCAGATTCCCCTTTAATAGATCCATCCACTACTGTTGTTCCATTTTCTGCAACAAGAAAGACACGTCCATTTTCTTCTTTTGTTGTAAGAACTTCGATCGTGCCATTTTGCTGGATCGCTTTTTCATAAGGGCTACTTGTCTTAAGTTCGACGGCTAAAGCTTGAAGGGTTCCTGTATTTTCAATTTCTCCATCTTCAACGGCTAAGCGAACAACGACCTTTTGATTTTCTTCTGGACGAATCAAAACTTCCTCTGCAGAGGCTAAACCAATATGGTTAGCAGAAAGGATCCCCTTATTTTTTACCGTCTTTGCAATGAGAAAAATATCCCCTTTTGGACACTCAATCTTCCCGTTATTCACAATAGATCCCGGCCCTAACCCTGAGAAAAGGAGCTCTTCACCACGTAAAAATTGTTCATTGGAAACATCTGCTGTAGAGGCAAGGAAGCCAGCTGTCTGAATAAGGGCATCTCCCCCAATTAAGACGCCATTGGGATTGATTAAGAAAATGGATCCATTAGACTTTAGTGTCCCAAGAATTTCACTTGTATTTGCTCCGGTTACCCGATTTAAGACCCCTGATTTTGCATGAGGCTGAATGAATTTAACCTTTTCCCCTTTCCCAATGGAAAAGTCTTCCCAATGGAGGATCGCATTCTCTGAGTTGGTAATATGTAGCGCCCCAGATTTAGAAGTAGAAGTGGTTGTTTTCCCACTTTGAACTTGTAGTCGAGAGGGTTTTGCAAAGAGACATAGGGGGCAGATTAGCCCAAGAAAAAAAAATAGCTTCATCAACACTCCCTATATCAGTAACTCGCAGTAATGTTAAAGTGAATCATTGTGTTCCCTCCTCCAAAGTTCGCTTTTTTATGGAGCTTGATTCCCCAATCCAGGCGAGCTGTTAGATAAGGTTCAATGGTATACCGAATTCCCGGCCCCGTCCCCAAAAGATAGTCGGTTTTTCTCTGACCGGGAATCGCATTGTGATCGGATCCCCATCCATAATCGAGAAAAATTAAAAATTGGACAGCATCATTCCAGGGTTTAACGACTGGCAAAGCTGGACTTCTGGCTTCAGCACTCGCAAGAATGGCTCCATCTTTGTTGACTTCTCGTTGATCATACCCCCTCACAGTATCGTAACCTCCTAAACCAAATTGTTCACTTGGCAGAAGATTCTGACTAGAGATTTGCCCTTTAGCTAAAAGCGATAGGGAAAAGGACATGGGAAGACGCTGCAAATAGACAAAGGACCCCTTAAAGTAGACCCAATGATTTTTTGCATCAGGGCGAAGTGATTCATAGTTTGCATTTTTTTGATCGGCAAAAATCTTTCCAGGAGACCAATAAAACTCACCATTAAAGTCGATACGGAAGGTATTGCGCTCATAATTTCCTTCATACCCAAAAACAAGTTGTGAAAGATTGACATTTCTTCCAAACCGTGGAAGATCTTCACTAAATTCAAAGGTGTTGTTGGTTCGTTTAAAATCAAAACCTATGCTTAGTTCATGCTCAAGATAGCGATAGGTCCATAAGGGAACAATATATCAAAGGCTTCCTTGCAGACTCCAACCACTATTCCTTCGCATTGGTTTCTCGACTTTTGGATGAACTTCTGAGTACCCACCAAAAACATTTAAAACATGCTCCCACGAAAGGAGGGCAAGATAGTCTGCGCTGTGGGAATGAAACCGGTGCATATTATAAGCACTTGTGAATTGATAGGAGAGGACATGATCAAGACCAAATGCATTGCCCCAGTTAAAACCGGAATACCACCTTCCTCGCCCAATCGATTCAATCCCTGTATTTTCTGCACCTGCATAGACACGGACAGGACGGCGATCTTTCACACCTAAAATCACATCGGTTGTCCCGTCCTCTTCACCTGGAGTGTAAATAATATCGACACGCCTGAAAGGATTCCGATTCATAAAGCTTACATTCCCGGTAAGCTCTCTTTCATTAATCAAATCCCCAGGCTCAAGACCTGTATAGCGAATAAGTCGGTCACTTGAGGTCCATCGATTTCCCTCGACTTGAACAGCCCCTAATTGACTCTCCAAAATAGCAAATTGAAGAACTCCCGTGGTAACCTCTTGACTCGGCACTTGAATCAACACTAAAGGGTGATGGTTTTGTTGATAAAAAGTTGTAATGACTCCTTTGATTTCATCAACCGTCTCTGTCGTAATCTCATGATCGATATATGGGAGCAGTTGCGTTTTTAACCGTTCTTCTTTCCCAGGAAGATCGACCCCTCTAATTTCTACCCCACTGATACCCTCTAGTTCTTTTCCCTCCAATACATCATCCTTATCCCCAACTAGAACAATCGCTCGTGCCTTATTCATTAAGACCTTTGACTTATCTTTTTGGGGCTTTTTAGGTAAGCGAGGAAGGGATTCTTCTGCAACAGCAATTTCCCTCTCATCTCCTTGAACAACCATTGTTGGAAGAAAAAGAAGGGAAACAAGTCCAAAAACAAACCATTTCATTCTAATAAAAGACATGCTTGAACAGTATCAAAATTTTAATTTAAAGATCTACAAGAAGAAGCATTGAGTGGTAGCAATTTGGGGTTTAAGCAAACAACGCTTAAAAAACATAGACGTAAAAAAGCATTCCGAGAACGTAGCCGATGAAAACGGGAAGACTGATCTTTTTAAGATAGGAGAAAAAGTCAACTTTCTCAAGCCCCATGAGAGCAACACCTGCTGATGATCCCATAATGAGGATGCTTCCACCGGTTCCTGCAGCATAGGCTATCATAAGCCAGAGTGGAGAGTCTGTGGGGGTTGATTGAAGATCGTACATCCCCATGGTTGCTGCAACAAGAGGGACATTATCGATTACGGCTGATACGACCCCAATAACGGAAGCAATAAGGGCTTCATTTCCCATATGAATATTCAACCACTGTGCGGCTCCATCCAAAATCCCTGTTGATTCAAGCGCATTAACACTCAAAAGAATCCCTAGGAAGAAGAGGATACTTGAAACATCGATCTTAGTCAGAATATGAGGGACACGGAGGTGATGCCTTTGTTCATGACGATGGTGCATAATATCGGTAATAAGCCACATAATCGAAAGCGAGATAAGCATTCCCATAAAGGGTGGTAGCCCTGTAACCGCCTTGAAGACAGGAACGAATAGGAAAAGGAGAATCCCGACATAAAAAACGAGTTTAGCTCCTGGCTCTAAGGGTTCATCTCTAAAGTCAACTTCCGATTTTGGGAAGCTTCCTTTAACGGTAAAGGTAAAGACAACTAAGGGAAAGAGCAACGAGACTAAGCTGGGAAAAAAGAGTTCGGTAATCACTTTGGTTGAGGTAATCTGCCCACCAATCCAGAGCATCGTAGTGGTCACGTCTCCAATCGGTGTCCAAGCACCGCCGGCATTGGCAGCAACAATGACCATGCAGGAGTAAAGAAACCTCTCGTGCTTATGAGGGATGAGTTTCCTTAGGATCGAAATCATTAAAATTGTTGTCGTCAGGTTATCGAGTACTGCCGATAAGAAAAAAGCGATGATACAGGTAATCCAAAGCATCTTCCGCTTCGATTTAGTATGGAGATGGTGAATAAAAGTATTGAATCCTTTATGGGAATCAATAAGCTCCACCATTGTCATAGCCCCAAGCAAGAAGAAGAGGATCTGCGAGACATCACTAAGATGAGTATTTAAATAAGCTAAACTAGTGTGGAGGGGTTGGGGGTCTCCTACAAAATAGATAAGCCAACAAACCACGGCCATAAAAAGACCAACAGCGGTTTTGTTGACGTGAATCAGAAATTCGAGGATGATAGCTGTATAACCAATACAGAAAACAGCGATTAGAAAATTATGAGAAAATGTAAAAATATCTGTTTCCATACTAGTAACCTCAAGGAAAGCGTACTCTCTCCTGTCTTATAACTCAAGTTTTGAAATAACGAAAAAAGTAATAGTTTGCAATGAAACGGTTTTCAATCGTGAAAACAGAAGTGAAAAAAAGGCTTCTTTTAAAAGGGATGCTCTTAAGTATTCTTGGTATTTTTCTGCTGATTGGAATGGGGACATTTGCAAAAGTGACTGTTTTATCTGTTTGGGGACTCCCCTCTTTTTGTGTAGGAATTTTTCTCATCGGATGGGGGTTGATCCCTTACCGCAACTTAACTCGACTAGAAACTCATCCTCATCAAATCCTTTTTGAGAAGGATCATCTGACTTTTATTTCAACACATGGAAATCACGTTCTGGTCCCCTATAGAAATATCGGTGAAATTTCTTATGTTGAAGCGGGAAATCGATATGGAATCCGCCTAAGTCTCAAAGAAGGAGACCCTCTCTTTCTCCCTTATTTTTTAAACGATTCCAGCTTGCACGAGATCGTGCATCCGAATGAGTCCGACAAGCCTATCTGATTCTTTTACAGGCATGACATTAACCCACCGCTTGGGGTCTTTTTGCATCAGCTTCAGCGCTTCTAAGGCTTTCTTCCCTTTTTCAGTCGCAATGCACGACGGAGTCATAAGCTCTTCCATTGTCTTTTCAAGCACCGCAGCGGGGTCTTTTTGGAGTGTACGTCTTAGGTCCCCATCAGTGAAGATTCCTTTGAGATTTTCCCTTTCATCTATGACGAGAAGACACCCACATTTCTTGTCGGTCAGAGTCACTAAAGCATCGCGAAGACGATCATTTGGCTTGCAAATGGGAAGTCCTTCACCTTGAAGCATGAGGTCTTCAACGGTGAGAGTAATTTTTTTTCCAATCGAACCAGCAGGATGGTTCAAAGCATATTCATCAAGACTAAACTCTTTAGCTTTCATGAGAGCCACTGAAAGGACATCTCCGAAGATTAGCTGGATCGATGTTGAAGTGGTCGGAGCTAGATCAAAAGGACAAAGCTCTTTATTAAGAGGAAGAGAGATTCCAATGTCGGATGCTCTTAAGAGCTTTGAATGAGGGTTAGAAACCCATGCAACGGTTTTGGCCCCTTTTCTTTGTGCAAAAGGGACTAAACTAAGGAGTTCTTCACTCTCACCACTTTTACTGATGCAAATAAGAACGTCTTTTTCAGTGACAATTCCAATATCACCATGAAGAGCATTCATCGGAGGGAGGTAGAGAGCTTTTGTTCCGGTAGAAATCATGGTCATCGCTAGCTTTTCAGCAATGATTCCACTTTTACCCACACCCGTAAATATGAGCATTCCTTCACATTTTAAGAAAAGGTCAAAAATTTTTTCAGCCTTTTCTGTTTCAATATGATCGAAAAAATAGTTCAAATTTCGCTGGTACTCTTCAAAGAGATCTTTTAACATCTATATGCTTTAGGTTCTTGATAACTTATCATGAATCATATAACTGTAGAGATAATGACGCAAGTGAGGAGTGTTTTGTGAACGAAAAAGTCCCAATTACTGTGGCAAGAGGTGATGGCATTGGCCCTGAAATCATGGAGGCAACCCTTAAAATCCTTAAGGGAGCAGGAGCACAGTTAACTATTCATGAGGTAGAAATTGGAGAAAAAGTCTATCTCGGAGGTCATCCGACAGGAATTGAAGATAAAACTTGGGAAACCATTCGAAATACAAAAGCGTTTTTGAAGGCGCCGATTACAACCCCTCAAGGAGGAGGTTTTAAAAGTTTAAATGTCACCATCCGCACGACCCTTGGCCTTTATGCAAATATTCGCCCTTGCGTTTCTTACTCCCCTTTTGTGGCAACAAAACACCCTGAGATGGACGTCGTAATTGTCAGAGAAAATGAAGAGGATCTCTACTCAGGTATTGAATACCGTCAATCCCCTGAAGTTTGCGAATCGATCAAGCTTATCTCTCAACCCGGATCAGAAAAAATTATCCGCTACGCTTTTGAATATGCAAAAATAAACAACCGCAAAAAAGTCACCTGCTTTGTGAAAGATAACATCATGAAACTTTCTGACGGTCTCTTTCATCAAGTTTTCCAAGAGGTTGCTAAGGAATATCCCGACATTGAAAATGAGCACTGGATTGTTGATATTGGCGCCGCTAAACTTGCAGACACCCCTGAAGCTTTTGATGTTATTGTCATGCCTAATCTCTATGGTGATATCCTCTCTGATGTGGGGGCACAAATCGCTGGCTCGGTCGGTCTTGTGGGATCGGCCAATATTGGAGATCATGGGGCCATGTTTGAAGCCATCCATGGGTCCGCACCCCGTCGTGCAGGGCAAAACGTCGCTAACCCTTCAGCACTCATCTTAGCTTCTATCCTCATGTTAATCCACATCGGCCAAAGCGATAAGGCTACAGCCATTCACAATGCATGGCTGAAAACGCTTGAAGATGGAATCCACACCTATGACATCTTTAAAGAAGGTGTGAGTAAAAAGAAAGTCGGAACCCAAGAGTTTGCTGGAGCTGTCATCGAGCGCCTTGGGCAAAAACCGGCTCAATTGCATCCAGTTTCTTATAAAAACAAGGAAAAGCAAAGGCAATCTTTTGTCCGCAAAGAAATCAAAACAAACCGCGTCCTTGTTGGTGCCGATCTATTCATCTACTCTCCCGATTCCCTTGATGATTTTGTGTCGAAAATAACCGATGAAAACTTTGGGGATTATAAAATAGAGATGATTAGTAATCGCGGAGCTCGCGTTTACCCCGATGGCATGCCCGAAACTTTTTGTATTGATCAATGGCGCGTCCGTTTCCGACCAAACAGTGAAGGGTGTACCCAAGAAGGGATCTCCGAGCTTTTTTCAAAACTGACCGATGAAGGGTACGACATCATTAAAACGGAACATCTCTATGACTTTGATGGAAAACCAGGATACTCCTCTCCCAAGGGTTGAAATCAATGCCTAATTCAATTAAACTCTCCTGTATGAAATTGATCGTTATTTTATTAGGAGTTACAATCATGGCATTTGGAGGCAATACGCCCTATATTCCACCTGAAAGTCCTATGCTTAAACAATCTTCCCAAGAAGTTCCCTTGGAAGAAATCACAAGCGAAAAAATTCAAGGGATTATCAATGAGATGATGGAACTTGCCCTTGAAGAACGTGCAAAAGAACGGATGGTTGGTCTTGCAGCACCTCAGATTGGCGTTCCTCTTCAGATCATCTTGGTTGATATGAAAATTAGTCCAGAACGACTCGATTTTTCTCATCCTCCTGAAGTCTTTATTAATCCTAAAATTGTCTGGAAATCTGATGAAATGGAAGAGTTTCGTGAAGGATGCTTTTCAACAGGCTCCCTCGCTGGAATGGTTCCTCGTCATAAAGCCATTCATATTGAAGCCTATACTCCTAATGCTGAAAAGGTCAAACTCGAGCTTGAAGGATATACAGCACGGATCCTTCAACATGAAGTCGATCATTTGAATGGCCTTCGTTTCCCCGATCGGATCATAAATTTTGAAAATCTTCATTGGGTTGAAGCTGATGAGATCGAAGAGTATCGGGCAAACTTTGAAAACTGGCCAAAAAAGTGCTCTAAAGAAGAATGGCTTTCCTTTATTAGAGCGTACTAGATTCAAGGCCCCTACTAGGAAGCCTTACTATAATACCAAGCGCCGATTCCTACTATTGCTGCTATAGCTGCTACAGCCAAAGCTCCTACAACATAGGGATTGCAACGACTAAATCTTCTAGGATTTGATCGAGGTGGAGGAAGTGCAGCAGCAGGTTGCCCTGTCAACTCTTCACCATTGCGATAGATTGCCGGTTTTACAAGACCGAGAGCATCCTCTCCTTGCGTTCCTGCAAATCCATAATTAATGGTATCGATGACAACACCTTTATCTTCATCCAGTTTATATTCAAAGCCAGGTTCATAAAGGGTGAGATACTGACAAGCATAAACATCTGTCTGAGGAAGGATTCTCGACGCAACCCTTGCAATATTATTTTCAACAGTCTTATTACCAGCTAAACAAGCATGAAAGAGGAGAATTGAATCCTTATTTAGAATAGGCCGTAAGTTTTGAAATCCATTGACTCGCTCTTCTTCGGTTAGATTTGAATCATGACTAACAATACTTTCATCCTTAACCCTTAAATCCCCAACTCTTGTAGGATTTCCATGATCTGCAATGACTAATAAATCAACCCTTGATGGGTCTTGTTTAATGTGATCAAAGAAGGCGCGGTTACTCTTAAATAATGTGACTTCATACCCTTGTCTTCTTAAGATCTCCATATTCATTTCTCGATCTCGATCTCTTTCAGGAGTACGAAGAGCAAGATCTCCTTCTTTTGCAGTTACCACAAAATAGGCTCGTTTTTTAGGAGAGACGGCAGGGGCCTGCCCCAGAATTCCTCCCGCTAATTCTTCAGCACGCTCAGAAAGTTCGACCCTTGGTTGCTCGATTCCTACTTCACCAAGATCTTCTATTGGGTCTATAACTGGTGCTGTGAAAAGGTCCGTTGATGAGGTTGCTGTAGCCATATTATTGCCCCCTTCTTATACAAAGCCGTGAGGCAGTAAATTCATGTTGAAAGAGGGAAGAACCCCAAAATACGAAGCGCTAATTCCTATTGTTGCTGCAATGGTTAAAACCACAGCTCCGACAGCATAAGGGTTATACCCCTTTGGTTTTCGTTTGGCAAAAAGCTCTGGTCGGATCGTTACTGGATCTTGATTTGTTGTTTCCACTCCATCGTAATAGATCGTTGGCATAACAGGCTTAGTGAATGTCGCACTATCCTCCTCTCTAAAACTATACATAATGGTATCAATGACAACACCCTTCTCATCATCCATTTTATAAAAAATTCGTGGTTCATATTCTGTTTCATGTTGAGAAGCATAGACTCTTGTTTGAGGTAGTATTCTTGAGGCAGCTCGAGCAATGTTTTTTTCAATCGTCTTATTTCCAGCTAGACAGGCATCAAAAAGAAGAATCGAATCTTTTTTCATGATTGATCTTAAGCTTTTAAACCCGTTGGTTTGCTCTTCTTCACTTAGATCGGTGCCCTTACTAATGATATTCTCTCCCCTAACCCATAAGTCGCCGACTTGATAAGGCGTGCCATGATCACTAATGACCAATAGATCAACCTGAGAGGGATCTGTTTTGATATGATCAAAGAAGGCGCGATTTCCCTTGAAGAGAGTAACTTCATAGCCTTGCATTTTTAACATTTTGATATTAGCTTCTCTATCGCTATCCATATCTTTGGACCGGAATGCCTCATCTCCATCTTTTGCTTTAACCCAAAAATAGGCTCGTTTGGTAGGGGGTGGGGTTAAAGGTTCGCCTAAGATACCGCCAGCTAATTCTTCAGCACGCTCAGAAAGATCGCTACCAGGAAGGGTGATTTCCCCCTCATCATGAAGGTCGCTCAAGAGGTCAATGGAATGAGGTTGGGCTGTTGAATTGGTTACTGTTGTCATAATTACCTTTTCACTTTTAATTATTATTAATTTAATACCTAATATTATATCATAAATAATTTTAATATTAAATTAATTATTTGAAATAAAAGTGAGTGTATTTGAGAACAAATACCATTATGCTTAATTATCAATAGGTTATGATAAGCAATAGGTGAAAATGGTCGGTTTATGGAGAAAGGCTCTCAGATTATGAGGATTTGCTATACCACCAAGATCCGAATCCAACAGCTGCCGCCACAGCCGCTACAGCCATTGCTCCTATAACATAGGGTTTCCATCCGCTTGATCTTCTAGCACGAGACTGAACAGGGGGAATGGGGACGGCCTCCTGATTTGTCGTCTCCACACCGCTTCGATAGACCGTTGGATCAACAGTTTCGATTGGCCCCTTTCCGTCTGGATAATATCCAAAATAAATTTCACTAACAACGCCCCAGTCTTTATTCTGCTCGTCTTGCTTAAGTATAAAGCCAGGCTCAAAGTTTGTGACATGCTGAGATGCATAAATTGTTGATTGAGGAAGAACTCTCGATGCAACCATAGCAATGTTTCTTTCTACAGTCTTATTCCCCGTCAAACAGGCATCAAAGAAAACGATTGAATCATCTTTTAGGATAGGTCTTAAACTGCTGAAGGCCGTTTGCTGCTCCTCTTCACATAAGGTAGGATCGGTGCTGATAATTTCTCCATCCTGAACCTTTAAATCTTCAATTCTATTGGGACTTCCATGTCCACTAATCACAAGTAAATCTACTTGAGAAGGATCTGTTTTAATATGATCTAAAAACTCACGATTTGTCTTAAACAAAGTCACTTCGTAGCCATTTGCTTTAAGGATTTGCATATTCCGTTCGCGAGCTTCATTCATTTCATCGGCGCGAAATGCCTCGTCTCCTTCTGGGGCTTTAAGCCAAAAGTAGGCTCTCTTTTTTGGGGCATCACTCGGGGCTGATCTAAAATACCACCCGCTAACTCTTCAGCACGCTCAGAAAGATCGCCACCAGGAAGCTGTAGCTCTCCTTGGTCGAAAACATCGCCTAAAATATCAGCTGAAAGGTGTTGCTCTGAAGAAGTTGGTGAAGTCATAATATTTCCCCTTAATTAACTACCCCTTAGATCTATTATAACATAATTAAAGTATTTATTTTAATTATAAATAATGCGATTAATCCAACGTAAACATAATAAAATAAAAGACTTGAGTTGCTAATGCACATCAAGCTTATTATTAAACAGTTATGTAGACATAGAGCTCCATTCTCTGAAGCTTCACAACTCTAACTCTAACTAACTGAAAATAAATAGAATGTGCCAATTACAATTTTTAACAGATAAATTTGAAGGTTAATAGCATCAATGCTATTATCTAGGCGATTTTTGATACATTACCCTTGTTCTTTAACAACATAAAGAAGTTTTTATATGGAATCTATACAAAGCCGTACTCATCTAGCCTTAGTTTCTAGCAGCCCAGCTATCGATTTAAACATGGAAACAATTGGGGAAGAAATCGATATCTATTCACAATCTTCACTTCAAGAACTTCAAGATCAAAGCTTTGCGAATGATCTAGATTTATATATTTGTGTTGTTCGAGAGGGAGAAAACGCCTATTTCTTTGAGGCTTCAGGATTTATGGAAAACTGCATTAAAGACCATGCCGTTATCAAAAACCCGTTCACAAGAAGAACTATTGAGAATTTTGAGATTTATGTTTCTTCTGAGAAACATCCCGATTTTCAGCTCTATATGAGAATGGAAGAATTCACGAAAACCCCAAACCACCTTCCTGTTCATTGGAATGATCATTCTCTCAGCAAATCTGATCGACTCGGCTTAATGATGCGTTATGCTAAGCATTTTGAATCCACTGATATGGAAAAAGCCATTGAAACCTATGAAATGGCAGCTGAGAAGGGAAGTACTGCAGCAAAACTCCGGCTAGCAACTCTCTACTCTGAACGTAAAGAGAGAGATTTAGCTATTAAGTGGCTTTGTCAATCCGTTATAGCTGAAGATATAACAACAAGTAATGTTTATGCTTGCGCGCGAAATTTAGGGAAATTCCAAGCTCCTAAATCAGCTCTTGTCGCTTATACTATCCTCGCTGATCGAGGAAATCAATATGGCATTGGAGCTGTGATTAGACATTATGAATTGGGTGTTGGTGTCGAAAAGGACCCATTAGAAGCTGAAAAGTGGAGAGGCAAACTTCCTGATGCTTGGAAAAACCGGTCAATTACCGATTTCTTTATCCATCTGCAGGCAATCAAATATGGTTTCGGAAATACAGGGTACCCCTAATAAACCCCCTCCTTGAGGCTATCCGATTTCTTGAGCAATGATGTGGGCCCGAGGAAAAAGCCCTTACTAAAGATGCCCTGAGCCACCACCCATCCCCTATTTTTATAGCTTTTCATCTATAATCGACTTATATTCAGCTACTTACTTTCTTTGTATTGTCTGAAAAAATTGAGTTTTTAAACAACTCAAATCCTGAAATTTAAAAGCCCTGAAAGCTGTTTTAATGTAAGAAATAAATTTAATTAATAGTAATTATGATATAATAATTATTATTAAGCTTATTATTAGAGGTAAAAATAATGGATTCTATTACAAGACACCAAGGTTCAACTTACCAAGAACCCTTTATAGATCCAATGGATGATCTTGATGATGAAGGGTTTGAGTCTCAAGATATCGCCCTGACTGAACGAGCAAGTCTTATTTCTAATGGATTAAAGAGCTCTAGTGGGGTAGAAACTCCCCCTAAAAAAGTGGCCATTATTTGGCTCAAGGCTCGCGGCGAAAACGATCCTGCTTTATCATCAGAAGAGAGAAATAAAGACAGAGCAATGAACATGGAAGTTCTTGGAAGGATAGGCTATGACGTCAGGTTCGTTTCTTCAGGCCGAGAATATTTCGATACACTCCATCAAATAAAAGAACGTGGGGAAACGGTTTCGGAAGTCACCTTTAGCCAACATGGAAGCCCAACTTCATGTGGCGATTTTAAGGTTCGAGACGGAAAAATTATTTCTGTTGATCCTACTTTGACTCCTGAAGAACAAGCAAATCCATTTGGTCCTCTAAATGAGGTTCTCGATGAAGATGCGGTTGTCGTTTTCAATTCATGCTCTACTGGTAATAAATCTGTAGAGGATAATATAGGAAAAGTTGCTTCAGAAACACTCACTCGTTCAAAAGTCTTTGCTCCACAACATAAAATAATATACGACCCCATGTACATGGTCGAAGAGGATTTCAAAAGAGGAGGAGCAGTCGTAAGTAGCGTTCAATTTATGTACATAAACTCCGAGGAAGATGACAGATTCGACCCTCACCAACCTCCTGTCTATGTTGGAGGAAAGGAGACAACTGGACAGGCTCCTATTCCTTATGCCGTGCGGAGCAACGGTGGATGGGGTGTCTCAAGCCTCGTAAATTCTGTTGCAGCTGGAGCTAGAAACTTTTTCTCAGGAATCGGCGGATATTTTTCGCCTGCACAATCACAATCTTAATGCTAAATGCCCATGATCGAATCATGGGCTAATATTCCAATGGAACCTTAAAAGGGTTTTTCTAGCTGGTTTTTAACTTCTGCTAGGAATTCACATCCATACATTCCATCGATCACACGGTGATCAAAGGATAGGGAAAGATGCATAATGGAACGAATCGCCATGGTATCATCGTCAAGCACTGCCACTTTTTTTGTAATGGCTCCTACGCCAAGAATGGCAACTTCGGGTTGACGGATGATAGGCGTCCCAATGAGTGTTCCTGACATCCCAAAATTGGTCATCGTAATCGTCCCCTCTTTGACTTGGTCAG
Organism: Simkaniaceae bacterium; assembly: GCA_018399075.1. Classification (GTDB taxonomy): domain Bacteria; phylum Chlamydiota; class Chlamydiia; order Chlamydiales; family Simkaniaceae; genus Neptunichlamydia. The sequence continues at coordinate 28,320 of CP073763.1, forward strand.
GTTGAAGATTTCCTGTGCGTGCTTTTTCAGAAAGGGCAGCTACTTCGCGAGCAATTTCTTTTAATGAAAGTCTTTCGCAATTTGCAATAACGGGAACAAGAATTCCTTGATCAACACTGACAGCAATCCCCAGATTAACATTCTTTTTAATCAAGATTGTATCTTTATCTAGAGAGGAATTAATCATTGGATACTTTCTTGCAGCCGTCCCAATGGCTTTTGCAATGTGACTGGTGATAGTCATTTTATAGCCGTTTTCTTTGGCGAAACTCTCTTTAGTGGCTTTGAGGTGTTTCATCAGAGCTGTGACATCCACTTCATTGACAAGTGTTGCATGAGGAGCGGTATAAAAAGAGTCGACCATTGCATCAGCAATCATCTTCCGCATCGTAGACATTTTAACCCGCTCAACATCCCCTTGCTTTGCAGCTGGAGCTTCTTTTCGATTATCGAGGTATTTTTCTAAGTCCCGTTTTGAGAGACGCCCTCCGGCACCTGTTGCGGGAATTTTTTCAAGCTCTGAAAGATCAACCCCTTTTTCTTGAGCTATCTTTAAAACAACAGGGGTATAAAACCCTTTTTTCGAGGCAGCAATGGCAGGAGCAGTAGAATCTGGCGTAGGACTCTCTTTTGACTCTTCCGAGCGAGCAACCTCAACTGTTGCGATCATTGCTAGTGTGGCACCAACATCGAGTTCTTGATCAGGGTCAGCAAGGATTTTAGTGACTTTACCAGAAACGGGAGAAGGAATCTCACTATTCACTTTATCAGTAGAGACTTCCAAAAGGGGCTCGTCAAGTTTAACGGTATCGCCTACATTTTTAAACCATTGAACAACGGTTGCACTGAGAATGCTTTCTCCAAGCTTTGGAAGTTTAATTTCTACTTCATCTGACATCTTTTACTCCAACCATGTGACAGCATGATATTTTTTTTCATCTATTTGATTTTCTGTCTTTGCGATAAAGACAGCAGCAACAGCGTCTCCTAAGATATTGACAACAGCTGAAACCATCTCGCGGAGACGATCGACTCCTGCAACAAGTGCAATCCCCTCTAAAGGGAGCCCCATCGCATTAAGAACGACTGAAAGCATCACAATTCCGGTTCCAGGTATCCCTGCAGCACCGATAGCTGAAACTAGGGAAACAACAACAAGAATAACCACTTTTACAGCTGTGACTTCAATTCCATAGGCTTGAGCGATAAAGATTGCAGAAATCGCCTGACCAATTGCCGCTCCATTCATATTGATCGTTGAACCAAGAGAAAGGACAAACCCTGCTATGTCAGGGGAAATTCCCAAGTGATTCCGTGCACAATCTAAGGAAACAGGGAGAGTAGCTGAACTACTACTCGTTGTAAAGGCAAGGGCAATCGCATCTTTCATCCCTTTAAAAAATGGGGCCATTTTGAGCTTTGCTAAATAACGTAGGGAAAGGGCAAAAACAAAAAAGATCTGGAGAGCACAAGCAATATAGTTGCAAAGAAGGAATTTGAAGAGGAGAAGAACAAGATCGATTCCTACTGTACTGACAGCTGCTGCAATCAATGCAAAGACACCGTAAGGCGCTAGCTTCATAATAAAGTGGGTCAATGAATACATTGTTTCACTAATCGATTCGAGCAGCCTAAGGACTGGCTTCCCTTTTTCTCCTGTCATCGTAATGGCAAAGGCAAAGAAAATAGCAAAGACAATAATTTGCAAAACGTTCCCCTCAGCAAAAGCTGCAAAAGGATTAGAAGGAACAACGCCAAAGAGAAAATCGATAAGGCCTATTGTTTGCTTAGAGGATAAATGGGATGCCGGAATCGGAAGGTTCAGCCCCACTCCAGGTTTCACCACAAAAGCAAGAAGAAGGCCAAAGGAAATAGCAATAATTGTGGTCCCAGCATAAAAGAGGACCGTTCGAATCCCAATACGCCCCAGTTTTTTAGGGTCGCTGATATGACACATTCCTACAACAAGAGAAGAAAAGACAATGAGCCCCACAAGCATTTTCAATAGGTCAATAAATGCTGTACCAAACCGCTCAACTATCACATGGAAAAAATTTGTAACCGAATAATCGAAGAGGAACAGCTCCCTCTTTCCTAAAGCAAGCCCGGCGATAATCCCCAAAACAAGCCCAACAATAATTTTTATCCAAGGCTTCATGCATGTTCCTTTTTAGGTAGGAGGGTTTGAATCGTTTGTAGAAGCTCTTCATATTGCTCCTTACCCGTCACAACTTTAAGATCAGCTTTCAGATACCCAAGGGTCATTGGAAGATCTAAATCAAGGGGGAGTTTAACCCAATCCTTTTCAGAACAAACAATGATATCACATCCCCTTTCAGCGCATCGATCGGCAAAATGTGTCAGCTCTTCTTCTGTCGGACCGATGTGATCAGGAAGGATCCACTTTTCAACGATTTCCCCACCTATTTCAGAGAGGGTCTTAAAAAAAGAGTCGGGCTTACCAAGACCACAAAAAACGCCAATACGTCTATCTTTTAAATCGGGGAGCCTCTCACCACAGGAGGTTTCAATCTCCTCAGGAACCATTCGCGTTCCAATCACGGGAGCTTTAGTCCAAGCACCAATCTCTTTTTCCATTTCGTGAAAGTGATTCAAATCTTGGATATGATTAACAATAATGGCATCCGCAGATTCAAGCCTTTTGGGGGAATCGCGGAGATATCCTCGTGGAAGGAAAAATCCCCTTCCATAAAGGTCATCACCATGGAGCATCACAATTTCTAAATTACGGTGCAATGAGCGATACTGCATTCCATCATCGAGAAGGATAAGATCTGCTTCATGATAAACCGCTCGCTGAGCATTTAGAACCCGATCTTTCCCCACAAAGAGGACTGCATCAGGAAGAGACTTAAAGAGAAGGTAGGCTTCATCACCACACACTTCTGGAGTAATTCTTGATTGTTCAATCAGGTGAAGGCTCCCTCCCACCTTTTCGATCTCAGAGCGGTATCCTCTAGATAGGATCGAAACCTTTCCCTTTGATCGAAGATCTTTTGCTAAGCGTTGAATAAAGGCTGTTTTCCCTGTTCCACCAGCAATAATATTTCCGATACTAATCACAGGAATGTCTACTTTTGTCTCTTTGAACCAATGTCGATCAAAGGCTAGGTTGCGCAGCTTCACACCCATCTCAAAAACCCCACTCATCGCTAAAAGAGCTCCTTTAACAAAAACTCCTTTTCGTCTTCCTTCAATGACATCGATGATGTAGGTTTGAGCGCTCATACAGAGGCTCCAGCTTTTTCTACTTCGACTTCTTCAGCAGGATAAAAGAGTTCCTGCTCCACCATCTCAATGATGATATGGATGGCAGCCATATGGGCTTCTTGAATCCGATCTGAATACTCAAAACCTGAAACGATCCACTCATAGTCACCCCGTCCTTTCAATGCGCCACCCTCTTTCCCTAAAAAGGTAATCACTTGAAGCCCTTTTTTCTTAGCCATATCGGCAGCTCGAACAAGATTCTTAGAATTTCCACTCGTTGTCAGTGCTATAAAAAGATCACCCCGTTTGCCATGTGCTTCGACTCCTCTTGCAAACACCTCATCAAACCCTACATCATTCCCTACACATGTGAGGTGCCCTGGATCCGCAATCGCAATCGCTGGAAGGGCAGGACGTTTTTTTCTAAAGTATCCGGTGAGTTCTTCTGCAAAATGCATGGCATCGCATAAACTTCCCCCGTTTCCTGCGATGATGAGTTTTCCCCCATTTTTGTAACAATCAATGACAGCCCATGCGACGCTTTCGATAAATTTCAGCCCATCTGCAGCTGCCAATGATTCGATCGCTTTGACTCCGTCCTTAACAGATTTTAAAATTGCACTTTGCACTTATGCCTCAAAATTTTCTTTCTGAAAGACTCAAGTTTAGCGAAAATAGATATAAAAATCCAGTCAAGCCAACTTTCGAAAAACCTAAGCTCTAAGATCAGAGAATAAACATATTCTTTTGATCTTCTTGCCAGAAAATAAAATCATCCTTTACCTTTTCAGCATGAAGATTTTATCGCACTTTCTTTTTCTTCTTTGCCTTCCATCCTTTCTTTTAAGTCCTATCTCTTTATTTGCTTTTCACTCAGAGTCTCAACACTCTATATTAGAGTTCGATCTCCCAAGAGATGCTTTGGGTCGAGTAAACCCCTGGATCCTTCTTCAGCCTGAAAATCTTTCTCTTGATCGCTATTTTGCCTTTATTGAACTAACAGAAAATGAAGCATTTTTAACCTCTTTAACTGAAGAGGAGTTCGACCTTGTTGTCAATTTTGTCACCCATATGGTGGAAGCAAGTGTCCCTGATTCTTTTGAAGATCTTAAAGAGCTCTATCGCTTTGAAATCGATAAGCTCCTCGAAGATCTTTATGGAGAGCCCAAGTGGACTTTGAATGACTCTTTCGATTTTGAATATATACCTGCAATCTCCCTTCAAAACCCCGACTACCTTCTCTGCAAAAGTTGGTTTAAAAATAAGGCTCATCATTTCGGTCATTGGTGTAAAAAGCATAAAAAGCCGTTGATTATTGGGGCAGTTGTTGTCGGTGTTGTCACTGTGACTGTTTTAACTGGAGGCGTTGGGGGCAGCTCTGCTGTTGCCGTTGGAGGAGCGTTAGTCAATGAAAGCCTCAATGAAGACTCCCCACCCATCTATAAACCGGGTGAAATTTATGAAGAGGATCGAAGAGAGTCCCATCCCCCTCCAACTTTTCCCAAAGAAGAAATCACTACAACCCTCATTACACAAGCTAATAAAGTTAAAGAAGAGCTCTACCATCGACTTCCCGATGAGCCTCTGAATATCCCTCCTGAAGAAGAACCTTCTTTCTGGGAAAGCGCCTATGAAGTAGGGAGAAACCTCATCTCTCAAGGATCCCATCAGGTTTATGATTTTATTTATGAACAAGTCGAACCCCTTGTTGATGTCAATGAAGCTACTCATACGCTTATTGCTAAAGTCTCTCCAGAGCTGGGTGAGCAAATTTCCATAACAACTACTCATGAATCATTCAAAGAGCATGTCGAGCGCGGACATGAAAAAATAGATGGGGTCCTTCACACAGACTACTCAGCTCTTTATTCCGATGAAGCAAAAGCCGCAAAAGGAGAAATCACTACAGGTGTTTTGCCGTTTCCAGGAGCTGGAGGGACAAAAATAAAGTCGTCTTCCGTCCTTCTTGATCAAGAGATGAATCATATTCTCAAAGAAGTCAACCAAATCAAGGCAAATCATCCTCATTTAAAGACCGACAGAGTCATTAGTAACGTATGCAATAAAGGCAACTTAAATGAAGTGCAAATCAGACAAGTTTTAAATCGTACAGGATTTAATCCTCCACCCCGGCCTATGGGAATTCCAGACAATTTCGTTGTGAAGGTTTCTGATAATGGGGGTGGAATTAAATACCGGCTTGAAGTTCCTAAGAGAGGAGGAAAGATGTATCCTAAAGTAGAGATTCGTGTTATGAAAGGGAATCCGAATAGCCCAAATGTTGGTCAACAACGTTCCTATGTGGTGCATAGAGTAAACGGAAAGTTTTTAGATAAAAATGGAAATATAGTTTCTAGAAAGGGAACTGAGCCTCACATACCTTTTGAAGAATATGACTTTGAGAAACTATCAAAATTGGTGCCATATGAATAATATTTTCAATTACTATGGGGATTTAAAATTTAAAGGTTATTATGATTCCTTTATAGATATTCTAAAAGATTTAGCAGATGAGAAAAGTCAAATCAAAGCTTGGAAAAATGGTATTTATAACTTTGGAATCGTTGAATACATGGGAAATAAAAACCATATATATTTTTATGCCTTTTCTGAATTATGCTCATCCTTTTTGGAAGACTGTAAAACTATCTTCACCCTGTACAGGGAAGTGGGATTCTCTAAAGAGCAATTCGAGATGATCAAGAAACTGTACGATATGATTGAAAATTATGATAGCACGACAGGGAAAAGGGATGAAAAAGGGGATGTAATTGGGAAAACAGATGCTCAGATAGCGAATGATCCTAAATGGCATGAAATTCGAAACTATGCTAAGCATGTTTATAAAGAATTGGTTGGAGAATGTTTATAAGAAAAAAATTAAGGCGTTTCCGAAAGTTTTAGAGTAAGGATTAGTAATAATGGCGCTGAAATAGTTTATGTTCATCCAGATCACAACCACACCTCTATTCGCGTAATGCCTGGAAAACCCCATAGCCCTCTTCTCCACCAGCAAAAACCCTATGTAGTTCATAGAGTCAATGGAAAATCAATTGATAAATCTGGCAATATTGTTTCAAATAAATCTGTAGAAGCTCATATTCCGATTGAAGAGTTCACATATAGAGAATTTAAGAAGTAATAACATATGAAAACCACTAAAGTTAAACAAAAAATCTTACAAAGTTTTATAGAAAATATTGCATGTATTTCTGACAAAAAATACCAAGAGCGGGTATGGGTAAATGCTCTTGGGCCTGAGTGCGATGATATTGATGATACAGTCTGTGACTTTTTTGATGATGGAGATCCAATATTAGAAAAATATAAAGAATTTGGAATTACTGAAAATCAATACGATTTATTGATGATTCTTCAAAAAAAATTAAGAATCTTTACTAATAGTACTGGACTATATTCTCCAGAAAAATCAACTAAAGCTCTTATCAAAGAACCTGAGTGGAAAGAAATAATGAAAACTGCAAAAGAAGTCTTAGAAGCTTTCAATTATAAAAAACCATAACTTCATGAAACCGATGGAAAAAAAATTAACTTATTTAGAAGCTTTTAAGTCAATGCAGTGTTTTTTAGAAAACTATTATGAGCAAACAGATTCAGATGATGTTAGGTCTCTTTTAGGAAATATCTCTTTAGATATATGGAAAGATGGTTCAACAGGAGATCCTGCTGCTTGGAGCGAATGGATTGAATGCATAGAAAAAGTAACCAATAAAAAAATACAAGATTAGAAAAATGAGCTTATCAAAATTTAAAAATTTAAATTCTGCCAAAGCCAGCTTTTGAGATTTAGTACGAATTTGAATAGAACAATCCCTTGACAATCCTAAAGAGGACCATCAAGGGAAGATAAACGGGTTATTGACTAAGCCCTAGAACCGTCGTGGACCGCCGTTGCCTCTAGGAGCGCGTCGCTGCTGCTCTTTGGCTTCGGTTACAACAATCGCACGACCATGAAATTCTTTTTCATGAAGATCAGCAATCGCTTTTTCTCCAGCTTCACGATCACCCATTTCTACAAAGCCAAATCCTCGAGATTGCCCAGTGTCTCTATCTTTAATAATTTTTAGGCTCTTAACCTCGCCACAAACCGAAAAAGCTTCATTAAGCTCATCTTCAGTGCATTCTCTTGAAATATTGGCTACAAAAAGTTTCATATAAAATCCTATAAAGTTGTCAGATGGGTCTTCCATCTGAAGTAAAAAAAGTTACTCAATCCAGGTTACCTTGTGGTACTTGGTCAAGTCAATTTGATTTTCTTTTTTAGCGACATAAACTGCCGCTACTGCATCTCCTAAAATATTTACTACTGTTGCAATCATATCGCGCAGACGATCAATTCCCGCAACAAGAGCGATTCCCTCTAAAGGGAGCCCCATCGCATTGAGGACAATTGAAAGCATCACGAGACCACTTCCAGGAATTCCTGCTGTTCCAATCGCTGAAATAAGTGTTGTGAACATCAGAATTATAATCGTCGTAAACCCTATCTCTATCCCATATGCCTGGGCGATAAAAATCGCCAAGACCGTCTGTCCAATCGCTGTTCCATTCATGTTAATTGTGGAGCCTAGAGAGAGAACAAACCCCGAAATATCTGCTGAAAGACCTAGGTGGTCCCTAGCACATTCAAGCGATACCGGAAGGGTTGCTGAGCTACTGCTCGTCGTAAAGGCTACCACTATAGCATCCTTCATTCCTTTAAAGAAAGGAGCAATTCCAACTCCTGCTGCATACTTGAGCGCGACTGTAAAAATCAGAAAAATTTGAATCAGGGCTGCTATGAAAATGCACCCAACAGCAGAAAATAATAATAAAAATTTCGACCCAATCACCCCTACAGCAGTGGCCATCAGGGCAAACACCCCATAAGGAGCAAATTTCATGACAACATGGGTCAATCGAGCCATAATTTCGCTGAGTGACTCAATGTAGCCTAGAACAACCTTTCCCTTTTCCCCTGTCATGTTAATCGCTATCGCAAAAAAGACCCCAAACACAATAATTTGAAGGACATTTCCTTCTGCAAAGGAAGCAAAGGGGTTCGAAGGAACAATAGAGAAGAGGAAATCGATTAAGCTTTGGCCACTTCCTGAACCATGCCCACCTGGAATAGGTAAATTTAGCCCGACTCCTGGCCTTATGGCAAAAACAATCACAAGTCCAATTGCAATCGCAATCAAGGTCGTTACAACATAAAAGATGATCGTTGTCAGTCCAATACGCCCCATCTTTTTTGGATCGCTAATATGACACATTCCCACAACAAGAGAAGAAAAGACAATTAAGCCAACAAGCATCTTTAAAAGATCAATAAAGGCCTTTCCAACAAGTGTTAAAAACTCTGTGCACGTTTTTCCAAGGGCCGATTGCATCTCGACCTGATGGAATAAGATCAGTCCTGTGATGATCCCTAAAACGAGACCGACTAAAATCTTTAACCAAGGTTTCATTGCTTTTTCTGCCCTTTTCTATTCATGTTGTTGATAACTCTTTTAGATGAAGTGAAAAGATGCCTTAAAAGGCTCTTTGAATGTGAAAATTTGAATACATAAAAGCTTTCTCCCATTGAGGAGTTATTAATTTCCACCCAATCTAACATATTCCCCAAAAAAAATCTAGGGCGCACTTAAAGTGCGCCCTATGATTAGAGTTGAAGAGTTGTCATTTGACAACTCAAACAGCTTTGCTATTTACTTGGATTCCTTACAATCGGACTTCCGATTGTTTGCAGCCCACCTAGTAGGACACCAGGAATAGAGAAAAGCATGCTAAAAAAACTGAAGAAGAGGCGCTGCATTGTTCCAATGACGCCCATCTTCTGTTCTAGTGGTTGATGGTGCTCTCTTTGAATCGTTTGTAGCACGTCCCTTGTTAGCGCATGAAATTCCACCTCAAGACGAGCAGCAGCAATGGCACCTTCATCTCTTGCACCATCTACAGCTTCATCAAGCGGAGTTAGAATAGTTAGAGCATGACCATAATCTAGCTCTGCCTGAACAAGTTCTGCGGCAATTTGATCTTGTGGAAGAGCAAGGAGTCTTAGAATCTCATTTTGCTTTCTAACAAGCTGCTGAACAAAGCTTGCCAATTGGGCTTTAGCAGCATGGAATTCAACTCCACCATATGCACCAGTAGAATCGATAACCCTCCGGATTACCTGCATATATTCTCCTCTCCAACGGAATAAATCTTTAAGGAGTCTTTCAATTTCTGTATGAGCTACTCGTTCTGCACCATATTGCTCAACTAAAGTTACTTGCATAGCAGCAATGGCTTGCACGGCGTTTGTAAGGTAAGCAGCAGCTTCTCCTCGGCTACCTTCAGGGACAAGGGCAATAAGCCCGTGTAAGAACTCAGCATCACGGACAACTCGTGTTGCAGTATGCCCTTGATAGCTTTCAACGGCAACTTGAAGACTCTCAACTTGCGCTTCAAGACCTCTTACTTTTTCCGCTTGCACTGCGACAGCGCCCTCATCTTTTCCACCTACAACTTCATCCAACCGTTGAAATTCTTCACGCGCTGCAGCTAAAGCTTCAGTTGCTTTTCTGTGGAGATCGATAAAGCTTTTTCCAGCAACCCCACGACCTACTTCTTCAAAACTTTGGAAGGTTTTTTGAAGCGTTTCAAGCATCGAGATTTGATTATTAAAGTTTGCAATAGATTGTTCGATCATTAACGCTTCCAGTTTCTTATCAGCTCCTTGTGTACTGACATCACCCATCAGGCGAAGCTGTTCGTGTGCTTGTTCACTTTGACGACGAAACCTTTCAAGCCTGTCTGGAATTTCTTGTGCACGGGTATTTAAAAGTTCTGCATCTATATCCATTTGTCTTCGAAGTTCTTTGAAAAGTTGATCCTGTTTCTCAAGAAGGGCCTCAGGACTTTTTAAGACTTCTCGAGCACCCGCTTGGCGTGCTGCTTCAAGGGCTTCCTGAAGGGCTTCATGTTCAGCTTGCTTGGCTTCAAGAAGACTGATTTTATGGGCTAAAAATGCGCGGGTCGCTTGTGCCTCAGCTGTCTCACCTTCCACAGCAGAAAGTAGACGTCGTTCTTCTTCTAGTTTTGTAGCTGCTTGATCAAGAGGAAGACGAGCAACTTCCATTGCAGCTTCCTGATACCGTCTTACGTCCTGCTGAAGGAGTTCAGCTTTCCTTGCTTCTCCTTCTGCACGAGCTGTGATGTCTGCGATTTGTCGTGGATAGTCTTCTGCAGCAAGAGTTAATTCTTGAATTTGAGTTTCAAGCTCATCAATAGCTTGAGTATGCCGAAGAACGGCTCCCTTTTGAGCAGCCTCAAGCCTGCCAATTTGCTCTCTTAACTCAACAACGCGAGGGTTTTCTTCGCCTTGAGCTACTCTTAGCTCTTCGGTTAGTTTTGAAAGCGCCTCTTCATGGGCACGCCCTGTCTCCTCAGCCTCTCTTGTTAATCTTTTTTGATCTCGTTGAGCTTCTTCCAATTCTGCTTTAGGAGCCATTGAGCCTAACTCTTCTTGAAGTTTTAGAATTTCCTGTCGAAGCTCTTCGATGCGTCGGGCTTGTTCAGGATTGGGAGCCTCGATATCCGCTTTTACTTGATCTTGATATAAGGTTAAGGTTTCTAGATGTGTGGCTTTTAAATCGCTCTTTAATGTTCTTGCTTCTGTTAACTCTTGCATCACCCGTTGAGCTTCTTCATGAGAAACACGTCTTACTACTAGTTCTGCCATTGCATCGACTCCTATAACTGTTTTGATAAAAATTGGGGCAATTTTAAGTTTATAGGGTTTTAAGAACAAGAAAAAATGTTACAAAAGCTTGTTTTCAGCAATTAATTATTTAAAGAGTGAAGTGAAAAAATGTTTAATTAAAGTTAATGTTTGCTTTGATAATTAGAGTTTCATTTGTAATGGGGTGCTTAAAAATTAATTGAGTATGATGAAGGGCAAGTCGAGAAATTTTTTGAGTTGAGCCATATTTTGTATCACCAAGAATGGGGTGACCAATGTGAGAGAGTTGGGCGCGGATTTGATGATAACGACCCGTATGGAGGTCGATCAAAAGAAGAGTTGAGTGAGCCAATTCTTTTTTTACAGTGTAGGAAAGGATTGCTTCTTTAGAGTCGTCCGTTTTTTCTACTTTTGCTTGGTGAGAGCCATGGGTGAGTTGATGACGGAGCTCTCCTGATTTTTTCTCTAGATGCCCTTCGACTTTGGCGGCGTAGGTTTTTTGGATTTTGCGGGCACGCATTTGAGCGTTCAAACGAGAAAGGGCTTTGCTGGTGCGTGCAAAAAGAACAATGCCACTGACAGGTTTATCGAGGCGATGAATGGGATGCAAAAAGACGTTTCCTGTTTTATGGTACTTTTTCTTGATGTAGCCTTTTGCTAGGTCCTCAAGGCTCGGTGCATCGGTTTGGTTAGGCTGGGTAAGGAGTCCTGCTGGTTTATTAAGGGCAAGAAGGTGATTGTCCTCATAGAGGACTTCAAGATCTTTGACGGAGAACTTCATAAAGAAGGAGGGTGGTTGCGGCAGCGACATTTAATGAGTCGGCTATACCATGCATAGGGATACTGACTTGGATAGTGGCGGCTTCCATCCATTTTTTGGAGAGGCCAAGTTGTTCGGTTCCCATGGCAATGGCAACTGGGCCGGTTAAATCTGCTTGCGTAAAGGTCAGATCGGCCTCGGGACTTGTCGCAACGATGGAGACTTGATGCTTTTTAAGCCATTCGATCACCTCTTCACTCGTGACTTCTAAAACGGGAACGGTAAAAAGGGTGCCGACACTGGCGCGAACAACATTGGGGTTATAAATATCGGTGCAACGATCACAGACAAGAAGGGCATCAACCCCTGCAGCATCGGAGGAGCGGAGGATCGATCCTAAGTTGCCGGGTTTTTCAATGGCTTCGGCAATTAAAAAAAAGGGAGGATGCTCTTTGCTAAACTTATAGTCGAGATCTTCTAAGGTGAGGTGGGTTTGGCTTGCCACAGCAAGAAGGCCGTCGGGACGATCGCGATAGGAGATTTTTTCAAAGACATTTTTATTCACTTGATAGGCTTCAACACCTTGCCCTTGAATTTCTTGTATCAAGGCATTTTCATTGCTCCCTAAAAAGTGATCAGGAGAATAGAAAAGGGAAAGGAGAGGAATGCCTCCTTTGACGGCGCGAGAAAGTTCTCGGTAGCCTTCGATCAAAAAAGCTTGCGTCCGATCGCGTTCTCTCTTATCGCGGAGTTTAACCACTTGCTTTACTTTGGGGTTTTGCAAACTAGTAATCGTAAACATCAATTATCCTGCATGTTTATAATGAATAGGTTTAATGTTTAATTCCAAGCCAAAGACATCTAAAGCATCAACAAGCGTGTTAATCCCTGGATTACCATTATTAGAAAAAGAACGATAAAGCCCTTCCCTATTTCGCTCGATCTCTTCAGCCAACTTGGTCATTCCTCCATTTGCTTTAATGACATCACGAAGCGCCATAAGGAAAACTGCAGGATCTTCATCTTTTAAACATTCATTAAGATAGGCTGCAGCTTCTTTAGGTTTTTGAAGTTCTTCATAAAGATAGTCTTCTTTATATCGAATAGATCGACGTCCCATAATCTCCTCAATTGTTTTCTAAATAATCAGACCAATACTCCTTGGCCTTTGCAATATCCCGTGATTGTGTACTCTTCTTACCAGCAGTAAGGAGGACTATTATCACATTTCCTTTCTTTCCATAGTAAACTCTATACCCAGGACCCTCATGAATACGAAGCTCAAAAAGCCCTTTTGTTCCTTTGATCGATTTTGCATCTCCAAAATTTCCCAACTCCAAGCGTGTTAGTCTTTTCCTAATAATCGCTCGTGTTAGTGTATTGAGAGTGCCCATCCAATTTGAGAAAGGCGACTTATTCGATGGGGTGGTATATAGTTCTATTTCCATTTTTTGCATCTAAGATCAAATGTAGCATATAAACTACATATTGTGCAAATAGGTTTTATCCTCGGGCAAAGCAACCGGATGGGAGGGGGAAATTTTTGCTCGGAAGGAGCATTTCACCAGAGTCGATGGAGAGTTTTGGGAAGGCTTGAGTGAGGAGATGCTGAAGAACCTTTGGTGTCAGCCCGGGAGTATGGCAAGTAAGGAGGATAAAGGAAGGGGTTGGTTTGAGGACTTGTTTGCAAAGGTCGAGAAGAATTGGGAGATTCCGCTCGATTTTAAAGACTTGCCCTTGCGCGCCGCGGCCAAAGCTGGGGGGATCAAGAAGAAGGGCATCGTATTTTCGTTTTCGTTTGATTTCGCGGCGTAAGAATTTCAGGGCGTCGTCAACAATCCACCGGATGGGTGCTTTTTCTAGTTTATTCAGGGCAGCATTTTCCCGGGCCCAATCAATCATCCCTTTAGCGGCATCGAGGTGACAAACTTGGTGCCCTTTTTTTGCGAGATAAAGAGTTGCTGCGCCAGAGTAAGCGAAGAGGTTTAAAACTTCAGCGTTAGGTTTCAATTTCTTTTCCATCCAATTCCAATGCTGAGCATGTTCAGGGAAAAGACCTACGTGACCAAAATCGGTGGGGACAATTTTAAAGGTGAGCGTTTTGTAATTTAGATTCCACGATTTGGGGAGTCCTTTCCACGGTTTTCCTCTAATAAAGGTGCTGTCCGCGGTTTTCCATAGCTTGGGTTCTTGAGGTTTCCAAAGGGATTGAGGAGAGGGGCGAATCAATGTGTAATCACCAAATCTTTCGAGTTTCTGCTCATCGCCACTGTCTAAGAGTTCATAGGTCATTGATAGGGCTCGCTGTTATAGTTAAGATGTCGATAAAGAGAGGCGAGGAGATAAGTGACGGTATACTCGATAATAAGCGCTCGACTCTGAACCGATCCCTTAATAGGGATCAGGCCCGTATAGGTTTTTTCCGGGGTGCTAATCGCAGTCCAAACTGTTCCAACAGGCTTATCGACTGTTCCTCCATCGGGGCCTGCAATCCCTGAAGTGGCAATGGCATAATCTGCGCCGGTGAGCTTTTTAGCTCCTTCTACCATTTCTAAAACGACCTCTTTACTGACAGCGCCATGTTCTTCCAGTGTTTTCGGAAAAACTCCCAGGGCCGTTTCTTTGAGATGGTTCGAATAAGAAACAACACTTCCTAAAAAATAGTCAGAGGAGCCGGGATGCTCTGTAAGGCGCGCAGCTAAGTGACCACCGGTGCAACTTTCTGCTGCGGCAAAAGTCTTTTTATTTTTTACCATCCACTGATGAAGCGCCACTTCGATCTGCTTGCTTGAGATGGAAAAAACATGGGCTTCAAACTTTTTAGCCACTTGATCGCGAATAGAGGAGAGTTTCTTGGGGTCAGAACCATGAACATAGACAGAAAGGACTCCATAGCCGGGACAGATCCCTATATCGATTCCGGGGTTTTCTTTTTCAAGGGTGCGAAGATAGGGGTCGACCTGCTGCTCTGAAAGTAAACAGAGATAGAGCGACTCAACATAGTGGGATTTAGTATGATGTTTTTCTAAATGAGCAATCACAGCAGGAAGCATTACTTCCATTTGCGAGGGAACACCAGGAAGGACAAAGACTGTTGCTTTTCCCTCTAGGATAAACCCTGGCGCTGTTCCTAAGGGATTCGGAATGACCGTTGCTCTTTTGGGAACCATCGCTTGGTCTTCAAGGGTGGGAAGGTTTTTTCCAAACCGCTGAATAAGATCCTCTGCCACTGCTTCATCGCGCACAAGAGAGGTGTTGAAAATTTCTGCAACAACATCGCGGGTTAAGTCATCGCCTGTGGGGCCAAGTCCCCCTGTTGTAATAATAAAGGCCGAACGTTCCATGGCTTCTTCAATTCCCTTTTTTAAAAGGGCCACTTCATCGGGAAGGAGGGTCACTTTTTCGACAGAAAAACCATGAGGAAGGAGGGATTGACTAATGGTTGCGGCATTACTGTTAATGGTATGTCCCGATAGAAGTTCATTTCCAATCGAGAGAATCTCAAGGGTCATACTGATAAACCTACGGTTTCAAGCTGCGTATGTGTATGGATCCAGCTTTTGCACTCTTTTCCTAGTCGAAAGGTGGCATTAATCGGAAGATCTCCAACCTTAAAAGGGGCAGGAATGGTTCCACCACGCACCCATTTTGCTAGTTTTTTAAAGAGTTCAGTATTGGGGAATTTAGAGTTTTTATAAACCTCGATCACGTCATTAGCAATCGAATTGGAATAAAGCTGAGGGAAGGCAAATTGAATGCCCCAAGTCACAGCTTGTTTGGAATGAACCATTGAGTGAAAGGCGTTATGTTCTTCAGAGAAAGTGAAGTGGTGAAAACTGAGTTGAACAACCGGCTCTTTTGGTTTAATGATGAACTTCCCTTCTTTGGCTTCGATAGCATAGAGGGAGTCGCTTGTTGCAGAAATCGCTGCCGAAAAGTACGGCTTGAGCTCTTTTTCATCAGGAATAAGTCCTGCTTTTAGTGAGGTGACATAATCAATATACTTCGAAAGAAATTTTTCGCGCGGGATAATTGCCTCTTCTAAATCGACAAGTTCTGAGACATTGTAAATTAAAAAAGGGGGGAGCGCGTTAAGAAGCGCTTCCATCTCTCTGACATCTAGAAGGGCACGGTGAGAAAGCCATTTGGAGGCTTGCATGGCCCCTTCGACTTTAGGATGGCTGAGCTGCATGGGACCTAATTTTTTTTATGAGTTCTTGAACAATCATTGTAGTAACACCGAAGAAAATAAGCATATCGGCAACATTAAAAATCGGATAGGAATAACCCCAAAAAACAAAGTGGAACATATCAATAACTGATCCGTAGATAAAGTAGTCAGTGATATTAGCGGCAGCACCGCTTAAGATAAGCATAAAAGGGAGGTCTCTTCTCCGATCTTTATTAAAGAAAAGTGCATAGGTCAAAAGGGAGAGAATAATGCCAATCCTAACAATCAAAAGCGCTTTGGGATAAGACGAAAAGAGACTCCAGGCTCCTCCCGTATTACTGGCTTTATTGATGGCAAAATCAATCCCTAGAAAGTCTTGGAAAACTCCAATCCCTCCAAAAGGATAGAAGGGAGAAGCATAGCGGACATGCATAAGGTGCTGATCGACCCAATATTTCGAGGCAGCATCGACGGCAAAAAAAACCGCCGCTAAAAAGAGTAAGATCCACACCCTTCTTGTTTTCAACTTATTGTAACATCCCCTTTTCAAGCTTTTCTTGAGCAGCAACTGTCATCGTCGCATAAGGAACAGCTTCAAGTCTTTTAATAGGGATATCATCTCCAGTTACATCACAAACGCCATAGGTCCCGTCTTCAATTTTTTCAAGGGCACGGTCGATTTGCCGGATAATCCCCTGCTCTTTTGTCGAGACTTCAATGCTAATCGTTTTCCCAAAATCATCAGTTCCTTCGTCAGCTTGGTGTTGAGAGTAGCCTTTTGATTCCTCTGAGATTTTAACATCATCCGAGACAGACTTAAGAGAAACGCCTAACTGCTGCTTCATCTCAAGAAGGCGCGTTTTGAATTTTTCAATATCATTTTTTTTTAATGCCATTGTATCAACCTTATTTTTTCACTTCTTCAGGGGCAATCGTATGGATTGCATCCATAATTTCATCGACATCTTTAAAGCGTCGATATACACATGCAAAACGGATATAAGCAACCGTATCAAGCTCTTTTAGCTTGTCCATAGCTATTTGCCCAAGAGTTGTCGTGTCAATTTCTCGCACCTGTTTCTCAATAAGCTCATTCGCAATGCTGGAGGCTAAGTCGCGTACTTGATCGTGACTAATCCGCGTATGCCGCGATGCGGCATCAAGACCTTTAATTAATTTTTGAAGATTAAAGTCTTCGTAACTTCCATCCCTCTTCTTAATCTGCATCGAAATATCAACCGTTTCAAAGGTTGTAAATCGGCGTGCACATTGAAGGCACTCCCGACGACGACGGATGGCATTTGTTTCACTCGCATTCCGCGAGTCAGTTACTTTAGACTCTTCATGTCCACAAAAAGGGCACTTCATCAGCTAAATTCCATTTTTGAATTTCTCTGGATATATACAAATGCTAGAATTTCTGGCATACAAAAAAATTCGGAGGAGGTGGGATTCGAACCCACGATACGCTTATCACGTATACACGCTTTCCAAGCGTGCTCCTTCGGCCGCTCGGACACTCCTCCATAGAGATATACTCTCGCTAAGTGGGCCAGGTTTTTCGTGGGTGAAGGGTAAAGGAGCGAGAATTATTTTACAATCCTATTCCTCACGACGAGCAAGTTGAGGCGTCTTCTCGTCAACTTCTGCATGGGCATATTTCGCTAAGTACTCTTCAAGAGGTCGTTTAGCAACCACGTGCTCCCCTTGATCAACAGCTGTTTCGGATCGAGTCAAGATCATAATATCTGAGGTAGTCACCTTCATATCAAATCGATGTTCTAGACCTAACGGTTTGTGTGACGAATTGTTCATAATTGTCCCACGCCCTCCAGCAAAGCTTGGAAGAGAAACCTCTTCAACTCGAAGCTCATTGCCTAGAAGGGTTTCTAAATAGCGGATGCCAAGAGCAAAGCCCTCTTGCCCTACTTTTTCTTTGATCGCCATCATTACCTTCGAATCGATATAAAGAGCACCCTTTTCATTTAATGCTAATAAAAACTTGGCTAAGGCTTCAAAGTGATTAGCAGCGGGCGTTTTATCCAAGTCACGAGCAAGAGCATTCACAATACTCATCGTAGCAACCATGATATCAAACTGTTCTCCATCATGAAAATCTGAGGTGAGAATATCAAACTCACGGACTTCAACCTGCCCCGGATTTAATACCAATGTCAGAGGTTTTACCTCGCCCACTCCATCGAGCATTTCTCGAGCATTCCTTGGCGCAATAGCCTTAGCAGCTAAATTGTTTTTCATCTCAGTAAAAGCTGCTTGGTAGCCATCATCTGCGACATAAAAAGGATTTTTTTTCCCACCGATATCTTCTATTGTATAACCCCGAAGCGATAAAGAGTCATATGAAGCCATCCGGCGAGAAAACATCCAATCCATTCTTTCTAAAGAATGGGGATCATTATCAAGTAGAGTAAATTTTCCGTCTGGGAAAAGTGAAAATAACTCAACGAATTGAGGGCAAGTCGGCGTGATCTTCTCCTCTTATTCAAAAAGTCCAGGACCCACAATACAAACTGTTGGGGCTGCAGGATGAGCTCCGCTTAAAAGGCGCTCGCGCATCGCTAATAGCATATGAGGAAACCGAAGGTGTCCTGTGGTAAGCCCTTTCCCCTTATTTGCAGGCACAAAGCCCCTGACTTCTAAATCAACCGTTACTGGATGGGTAACCCCTTGTTTAAGAAGGGATATAGAAACAACATCTAAATACTCGAGATCATCTTGATTCATGTGGTCAGGTAGTTGACGAATCATCTCTTCCGTTGGCTGAATCTTATGAACAGTGTCCAACCCTCTTACCTTTTCCCTTGGGAGGGGGAGTGCTTGTTGAAATTGCACTGTCATCTTTTCTTGAAAGCCTGCGTGGCTACAATTTTCAAATTCAAGCCCTCTTTCAATGGAAAGACTCACACGCGCGGTTAATGGAGAAGGAGGATCCTTACTTTCTTGAGCGGAATGAAAGATGTAATCTTTTGCAATATCTTCAATGAATCTTACTTGCAAAGGGTGAAGATCTGCCGGAACAGAGCGTTCCATTGTTGGAACATTTTCTGGCTCGGAAATTTTTGCAGGGTCTTCGACCATCATTAAAAAGCTGCACTTGGGGACTTGAAGAACTGCCATAATTTTTGCTCTCTAAAATTTTTCTTTAAAAATTCGGAACTATGATACCCTATTTCTCGAAATTATGGAAGAATTGGTCCAAATATTTGTAGGAGGCAATCTATTGTATCGGTTACACTCTCGTAAAAAAAAGGATTTTAAAATGAAACGTCTTATTCCCCTTTTTCTTTTGTTAATACTTGGACTCTTTGTTGGTTGTACGAAAATGGGCTCTGGAGTTTCTGGAACACCGCATGTTGTGGTCAGTATCCCGCCCTACATTTCCCTTGTGAAAGAAATCGTTGGGGATACGATGACAGTAAATTCTGCACTCGGGCCGAGCTTTGATCCTCACACAGCTGAAGCAACACCCCACCAAATGAAAATGGTTCAGAATGCCGATCTGTTTATTGGCGTAGGAGAAGGGTATGAAAGAAAACTTTTGTCAGCACTTCGTGAAGGGACAAAAGAGGTGCGCATTTTAGAAATGGATGAAAAAATTCCTCTCCTTTCCTACTCTGAAGACACCAATTTTGTCGATGCCTGCCAAGATATCAGCCTTCCTCTTACCGCTTCAAAAGATCTCCATTTTTGGCTGGGACCTAAAAGTCTAATCATTCAAGTAGAAGTTTTGATTCAAGCATTATCGGAGCTCAAACCTGAAAATAGCACTTTATATAGTGATAACGGTCATGCTCTGATTAAAAAGCTCAAAGCGCTGGATGCTCGATTGCAAGATAAGCTGCGTCTCTTTCAAAAGAAAGCGATCATCGTTTCTCATGCTTCTCTCGGCTATTTCTGTTATGACTATAACCTGATTCAAATTGCTGTAGAGTGCGAAGGGAAAAGTCCCCGTCCTCAAGATATCTCGCGCGTCTTTGAGCTTGCTAAACACTCTGAAGTGGTCTGCGTTTTTACCGGCCCCCAATTTAACAATAAAGGGGCAGAGATGGTTGCTGATAAATTCAATCTTCGCGTTGAATCTTTTGATCCTTTAGCAGAAGATGTCTTAGCAACAATTCAGAAAATAGCAAACGATATTACAAAATAAATGGTCATTAAATTTAAAAACCTCTCCTTTTCCTATGGAACCGTCGATGTTCTAAAAGATGTTTCTATTGAGGTGAAACCTGGGGAATACATTGGTATCATTGGTCCCAATGGAGGAGGAAAAACAACTGCTCTTAAACTGATCTTAGGGTTTTTATCCCCCAATAAAGGGAGTGTAGAAATCGATGTACCCCAAACTAAGATCGGTTATGTCCCTCAAATCAATGCTTATGATAAGGAATTCCCCATCTCTGTTTTAGAGATCGTTTTAACAGGGAGTTTATCAAAATTAAAGTGGTGGGGTGGCCTTCCACCAACTGAAAAGACTCGAGCAAAAGAGCTCCTTAAAGAGGTGGGTTGCGAAGGGCTTGAAAACCGCCCTTTTGGGACCCTTTCAGGAGGACAAGCACAAAAAGTTTTGATTGCCAGAGCTCTCATGTGTGATCCTGAAGCGCTCCTTTTAGATGAACCGACAGCCAATATCGATGCAGAATCAGAACAAGCCATCTTCTCTTATCTGAAAACCTTGCAAGGGAAGAAAACGATTTTGATTGTCACTCATAACTTTGAGGCAATTATCAAAAATGTTGAGCGCGTCCTCTGTTTTCAACATGTGGTCTCTTCGATGAAACCTGAAGAGGTTTGTAAACATTTTGCAATAGGGATGTATCATGGATAGCTTTTTGAAGTTCGGCTTTGTGACAGCCCTTTTTACACAACCTTTTTTGCGCTCTGCCCTCTATGCTGCCCTTGGTGCTTCGATCGCAGGAGGCATTGTTGGCTCTTATGTAGTGGTTAAACGGATCGTTTTTATTAGCGGAAGTATTGCTCACTCTGTTTTAGGAGGACTTGGCGCAGCCCTATATATTAAACGTGTCTATAACGTTAGTTGGCTTGAGCCGATTCATGGCGCCTTAGTTGCAGCGATCCTTTCAGCCTGGCTGATTGGAACAGTCCGTCTCTATTATCGACAACGGGAAGACACGGTCATTGCAGCCCTTTGGGCCTTTGGAATGTCAGTTGGTGTGATTTTGATTTCATTGACCCCTGGTTATACCAATGAAATCTCTAACTATCTCTTTGGAAATATTTTATGGGCGAGCAAGTCTGATATTGCCATGCTGATGGGACTCGATGGACTGGTCCTGATTATGACCGCTCTTTTTCATAGGAGATTCCTTGCCATTTGCTTTGATGAAAGACAAGCAGCTCTTCAAGGGCAAAATGTCAAGCTCCTTTACTTTCTCTTGCTCTCTCTTGTAGCGATCACTGTTGTTTTAATGATTCAAGTTGTGGGTGCCATTTTGATTGTGGCCATTCTCTCCCTTCCTGCAGCGATTGCCAATACCTACACTCATCGCCTCTCCAAAATGATGGGCGTTGCTGTGGTTCTGGGGATTGTCATTTCTTTTCTTGGAATGGGTTTTTCTTATTCTCTCAACTGGCCCCCAGGAGCAACTCTTGCTCTTACCGCGACAACTGTTTATCTCATTAATCTCCTTCGTAAAAAAGGATAGAAGGGCTCATTTTCTCTATTAAGAAAAATTTTATTCACAGCTTTAGATCTGAAAAAACTTTAAATAACTCTTATTGATCCTCAAGGAATTTCTCATCAGATCAGAAAGGAATTGACAGATTAGACCCTTTTACTCTATGATACACCCTTTCGCTCTCTAATGGAAATTTACGGAGGAACGGATTACATGTACGCGATTATTCAAACCGGCGGTAAGCAATACCGGGTTGAAAAGGGAGATCAGATTGAAGTCGAACTACTCGGAACCGAGAGTGGACCTGTCGAATTTAAAGAAGTCCTAATGTTTAACGACGGAAAAGTTGCCCATGTCGGCGCCCCACACGTGGCAAAATGCCTCGTTAAGGGTGAAGTTTTGGGAGAAAATAAAGGGCCTAAGGTTATCTCTTTCAAATATAAAAGACGAAAGAACTACCGCCGCAAGGTTGGCCACAGACAAAAATATGCTGTTGTAAAAATTACCGACATTGAAAGGAACTAAGAATGGCACATAAGAAAGGTCAAGGATCAAGTAGAAACGGACGCGATTCAAATTCACAACGCCTCGGCATTAAAGCAACACATGGCGAATTTGTCTCTGCTGGAAGCATCCTGGTACGGCAGCGGGGAACCAAATGGCACCCAGCAAAGAATGTGAAGCGGGGTAAAGATGATACCCTCTTTTCACTCATCGATGGGATCGTTCAATTCCGCAAGGGAAAGAACACCACCGTAGCAGTAGCTCCTGCAAAGTAGTTTTTATAATTACTAACGTTTAAAGGATTAGGCTCTTCAATTAAGATTGAAGAGCTTTTGTTATGTTTACAGATTCAGTAAAAATGAAACTTAGTGCTGGCAAGGGGGGCAATGGAACCATTGCCTGGCGTCGGGAAAAATACATCCCGAAAGGCGGCCCCTATGGCGGAAATGGAGGATGTGGCGGTTCAATTATCATAAAGAGTGACGCGCAAGTCTTTTCTCTTGATGAATACCGAAATAGACGCCTTGTTTCTGCTGAAAATGGACGTCCTGGTGGGACGAATAACCGGCATGGGCGTAATGGAAAAGACCTGATCATCAAAGTTCCTTGTGGCACCTTAATCACCGATGCTGAAACGGGTGGTCTCCTTTATGATTTAACAAAAGATGGTGAAGAGTTTCATATTTGCAGCGGAGGACGGGGTGGAAAAGGAAATACCTTTTTTAAAACGCCCACCAATCAAGCTCCAGCAAAAGCAACTCCTGGAAAAGAAGGCGAAATTAAAGACATTGAACTCGAACTGAAGCTCATTGCTGATGTGGGGTTTATGGGATTTCCAAACGCAGGAAAATCAACTCTTTTATCAAAACTCGCAGCCATTGAAGTGAAGACAGGAGCCTATCCTTTCACCACTTTGAAACCAAACTTAAGTTTTATTGAATTTGATGATTTTTCTCGGGTCTATTTAGCTGATATCCCAGGAATTATCCCTGATGCCCATAATGATCGAGGCCTGGGCCTTTCTTTTTTAAAGCATGTGGAACGCTCAGCCATGCTGATTTATATCATCGATATTTCAGGTGAAGAGGGACGGGACCCTTTCAAAGATTTTCAAGTACTACGTGAAGAAGCTAAAGCTTACTCCCCTTCTATTTTGAAAAAACCTTTCCTCGTTGCTCTCAACAAAGTCGATAAGGAAAGCTCTGAAAACCTCCAAGCTTTTAAAGAAAAATATCCTTTCGAAAAGGAGACTCTTTTTGAGATCTCTGCCCTAGAAGAAAAAGGGCTCTCTTCTTTCACTCATAAGATGCGCACACTTGCTCAAGCAAACGGCAAAAAATATCATTGATCTTTTGCCTACTTCCCATTAATAAGAGGTCATGTGGTGGCAACTTTCACTTTGTGTAATCTTTTCGTTTTCTCTTTTCTCTAATCCTGTCGGTTTAGAAACGATTAAAGGAACCGCCTCTCTTCAAGGAGAAAAAGGAAGCCTTCATATCCATGCTAGTAATGGAGCAGTTCTTCACTGGAAAGATTTTTCCATTGGGACCGGTGAATGTACACAGTTTTTTCAACCAGGCGAAACTTCTTGGGTTTTAAACCATGTCACCGGAAAGCACTCGAGTGAAATTTTAGGAACACTTTTAGCCAATGGACAAGTCGTCCTCCTTAACCCTCACGGCATTCTCTTTGGGAATGGTTCTGTTGTTGACGTCGGCGGCATCATCGCTTCTACTCTTAATGAAAGCTCAATTGTATGCAAAGGGGTGATCCACGCAAGAAGTGGTGATGTGATCTTATTAGGAAAAGCAATTGAAAACTCTGGGGTCATCGAAATAACCGGAAAGAGCCTTGTAAAGGGAGAAGATAATCCGTACGCTCTTGCTATTAATTATGTCAGACCAAAAGAAGCAACAGCATTGAAAGAGGTGAATGGACGGATCCTATTAATTAGCGAGGAAAGAACGGTAGTCCCGCAAGAAGGAAAATTGATTGGAAAAGAAATCGCCCTTCTTTCTAGTGGAAAAACAGTCTTCGAAGGCTCTGTCTCTGTTGACAATGGCATGATAGAGATTTCGGGAAAAAATGGGTTCAAACATTCTGGGGTCATTCATCGAAGTGGTGGCCACCTTATCTTGGATCCTGAGGCTGATGTCACGATCAGTCAAACCGTTCCTTATAACTACTCTTTTGACCTAGGAGCTCCGACGGCAGATATTTCCAATATCTCTATAGACCTTCTTCTTAGAGAAATTGAAAACGGGCCCGTCACAATCACCACGGCCTATCAATGTGATGGGGGAAAAGAGGGCTCCATTCATATTCAAAAGGATGTAACCCATACCTATCATAGCTCCTATCCCTTGATATTTAATTGCAGCGGATGTGGAGGGATTAATGTAGAAGGAAAACTAAGAAATCTAGGCTCTGGAGAGATTGCTTTTAATTCAAATAAAGTTTCCATTTCCGGAGAAATTGCTGCCTCAAAAATCGAAACGAACGGGTATTTAACTTGCACAGGCGGTCTTTATGGACAAACAATCAAGGTGAGTTCTGAAAAGGGTGGTCTTATTGGAGGAAAAGTGATTGCTGATGGGGGCCCCTTAACATGGATTGGAGGAGGAACTCTATCTTTAATGGGGGGCGAGCTCGGCAATGCTGGAAATGACGCTTTGACGATTCAAGGACTAGAAAATGTCACTCTGGAAGCGGGGGCTCGTCTTTTTACTCTCTTTTCAAATCTTTCGATTTCAGACCTTTCAGGAGCCCTTTCCGTTGAAGACTCAACTATTTTAAGTAATGGCCCCTTAACTATTTCAGGGAAAGAGGGAGCCCTCCATTTAAGTGATGCTACCATCCAATCGAACAGTTCCCTCAATATTAATCTTGAACGATATCTCCATTGTCACGATAGCCATTTGAATGCACAACAGAACCTTTCGCTTTCTCTTGGAAGTGATCTCATCATAACAGGGAGCTCCTTGCTTACCTCTACAAATGGAATTTCATTAAACAATAAGGGCGCTCTTTTAATGGATGGTTACTCGATGATAAAAGGACAAGGGCTCTCTCTAATTGTTGGAGAATCAACAAGGCTTAATGAGGCTAGTAAAATTGATGGAGAAAAGGGATCTCTATCTTTAACTTCAGGGGGAACCCTGACGATTGAAGGGAGGGAAGCTGCCATCCTAGCTGGACAAGTCTCCATTCATATTGGCGAAGAAATCTCTGTTGATGATTATGGGAAAATAACTTCTTTTCAAGGCCCCACTTACATCACAGCTGGAAAAGGAATTTCCCTTTTTAAAAATGGATCGATCAGTGCTGCTCGAGGAAATCTAGATCTTTTTGTGACACAAGGAAATTTAAATCTTTATGGAAATAGCTCTCTAAACTCTACAACGCATGGAAGCCATATTATCATTGGAAAATCTCTCCAGATGGAAAATTTTTCATCTATTTCAAGTGTTGGAGAAAAAGGAACAACGATTGTTGTTGACCACTTAGGAGTAGGGGGGGGAATCGCTATGGGATTAAATAGCTCGATTATAACAGGAAGCTCTCCTCTGCAGATTTTTACAGCCTCTCAGGACCACAACTCGATCCGAGGGACGCTGAATGGCCATCATTATATCGGCGAAATCCCTCTTTACTTAGTCACAAACCAAGATCATTGGGGAATATCTTACCCTAATAATTTCTTTGCAAAGCCCTTTATCGTTTTCCATAAAGAAAATGGTCTCATACAAACAACGATTGGTCCTGTGAATCATAAAACCTTTATCCGCCATATTGTTGGCTACATTGGTCCTTTTACTGCTGAACTCTTCAGAGACCTCCATCCCTATGATCAATATACAAAGGAATCGATCACCTTCACCGACAACGAAGAACCCTACTTTATACGGAGAAGATCTGAAAAATGAAAAAGCTCCTTCTTTTAACCCTATTTTCTCTTCTCCTTTATGGAGATGTAAAGGTTTCGACCTTTGTTGACCATGACACAAGATCGCAATCTGTTCAAAAAATCTCAAGCTCCCCTTATTTTAAAGGGCTTATTATCATTGGAAACAAAGAAGACTTAAATCCTCGGGGATATGAGAATGTTTATGGAGTGATGAGTTATCATGTCGATCTACCAGGAGGAATTGTCGCATTAAAGAAGGCAGTCCGCCCCTATTATAATGCTCCATTAGATAGTGAAACGATCAGCGTAATTAAGAAGCGCGTCATTGAGTATTACCAAAATCACGATCGCCCCGTTGTTGCCGTTACTGCCATTCCTCAAGATATTACTAAGGGTGTTTTGCAGCTGATGGTCACCGAAGGGAAGCTGGGGAAAGTGACATGCAAAGGGAATCAATGGTTTAAAGATGATCGCCTTGTTGAAGCTATTCAGCTTGAGCCTGGAGAAAATATCGCCTCTGACATCCTCGATCAAAACCTTTACTGGCTCAATCGAAATCCCTTTCGGCAAGTCGATGCAATTTATAAACCTGGAAAAGAAGAAGGAACCACAGATATCGAACTCATCTGTAAAGACCGCTTTCCCTTTCACATCTATACAGGAATCGATAATACCGGAAACGATGTCACAGGAAATAATCGTCTCTTTACAGGCTTTAACTGGGGCAACGTATTTTGGACTGATCAACGTCTCTCCTACCAATTTGCAACCTCTTCTGATTTTAAAAGATATCAGGCCCACACCCTCTACTATGAAATCCCCCTTCCATGGTGGCAACATATGATCAATCTTTACGGCGGGTACTCTCATGTCGATGCAGACTTTCATGTTCCCACCATTCGCGGCGTTCGTTTCCGCACCCACGGCTTTTCTCTGCAAACAAGCCTCCGCTATGACATCACCCTAAAATCACGGAGAAGCTTTCTTCATGAAGTTACCTGGGGCTTTGATTTCAAACGGACCAATAACAACCTTGACCTTGGTGGGATCCCTATCATCTCCGAAGACAATGTCAATCTTACCCAATTTCAACTGGGATATAACCTTGGATATACAACCTCGCCCATCTCCCTTTCCTTTGAAATTGAAGGGTTTTACTCTCCTGGAAAGTGGGTCTCTGATCAAACCAATACCGACTACCAGTCTCTTCGTCCCTTTGCTAAAAACCAATATGTTTATGCACGCACAGCCTTTACCCTTATCTATAAGTTCTATGAAGAGTGGTCCCTCCATAATTATTTCCGAGGTCAGGTCGCCTCTTGCAATCTCCTCCCCTCCGAGGAGTATGGCGTTGGGGGTTACAATACTGTCCGTGGATATAAAGAAAGAATCGTTAATGGCGATCAAACCTTCATCTGGAACCTAGAAATGCGAACACCCCCCGTTAGCATTCTCAATGCCCTAGCTGGCTGGAAAAAGTTCAATGATGAATTTCAATTTCTTGTTTTCTATGACTATGGGCTTTCTGGTGTTAGAAAAGCGGCCCCTGGACAACCTAAAACATCCTACCTAATGAGTATCGGTCCTGGAGTCCGCTACAATGTGATCCCCTACCTCACCTTCCGTGCAGACTGGGGTTTTCAACTCCATAACCTCGACCTTGGCGGCCCTCATCAACGCCTCCACTTCTCCCTCTCTGTTGGATACTAATGAGAAAAGCGCTTTGAATGCTTTTTACTTCCAATGAGTTTAACCAAAAACATTGCAGAAATAACCGTTTCCAAATTTTCAATGATGAAAAGTTTGATATTTCCTTTAAGTTCAGGATGAACGCCCCATATTGCTCCAATAAAAATCCGGAGGAAAAAAATAAATAATAAAAGGGTCATCGGCACCCAACTTCCAGGGAATTCAATAACCTTTTTCCTCTTATTAAAACGATGAGAGCTTTTATGACTGATGACTAGTCCTAGCCAAGTGCCAATACTGGCGCTTAAAGCCCATGGAAGGATAAATATCAGCTCATAGTTTTTTACGATTGAATAGATCGTCCAAATAAGGAGCGCAATGGGGACGATGACGAGGTCTTTCCACCGGATTCTATAAGCATGTTTTGCCTTCAACCCCTTCCAAATAAGTAAGGTTAGGATAAACGATAAATAAATAGGAGAGTAGGAAACAATATCTAATATCATGCTTACCTCCCTTTGCCTTAATCAATATACCCCTTTCCAGAAAAAAACAACTTTTTTTGTTATGAGCTTATTCTAAGTCGATAATAAGCTATTGGATACAATGATGCGCCCTTAACTTTAGAACATCTATTTTTAGGCGCTTTGATCAATAGCTTCTGTCTGCAACATAGAGGTCGCTGTGCTGGCTGGATCTTGAGCTTTAAAACTTAATTCTGGATGCCCTTGAAGAATCCTTTTTATTTTCCATTCGATAAACTTTTGATCTGAATCTAGACTTCCATTGGAAACAAGCATTCTATCGAGGCGCTCAACCCTTGATAGGGTAGGAATTGGTCTGATTTGAGGTTCGAGATCCCAAGTTACACCTTTTCTTGTTGCATCAACATGAGAAGACTGACTTGCAGAGTGCTCCGCTATTTTATCATAGGCATGAGTTCTTAAAGAATTGTCCGACATTAATTCGTTAATAAAAGACATTTTATACCCTCTTCTTTATTAAACCAATGTTATTATAACATAAAATTGAATTTTAATAAAGTTTTAAATTTAAACCTCAACTTTCTTATATTAAGTGAATTAGAATATATCTGTGATCTTAAACCCTTATCTAATACCTTTTTTTAATATTGATTGATGACCTTTTTGGATCAAAAGAATAGCCGGGACGGAATGCCCCTCCCTTAAACAGAAGAAAGATCTACGTGTGGAGACTGTTTGAATCGTTTTAATGTCCCCATTAACCTTCCCAAAAAAATCGCAGAAATAACCGTTGCAAAATTTTCAACGATTAAAAGTTTGAGACTCCCCTTTAGTTCTGGATGAACGCCATAAGTAGCTCCCAGAAAAAACCGAAGAGAAAAAATAGATAACAAAAGAACCATAGGAATCCAACTTCCAGAGAACTCTATAAGCTTTCTCTTCTTATCAAACCGAAGAGAACTTTTCCGGATCATAAAAAGTCCTAATCCAACACCCATACTCACACTCGCAACCCACGGAAGAATAAAAAGTGGACCATAGTTTTTCGTGATTGAATAGGTCGTCCAAATCAACATCACAACAGGGATAATGATAAGGTCTTTCCATGAGACAGTATTAGTGCGGCTCGCTCTCCATCCTTTCCAAAGAAGAAGAGCCAAAATCACCCAGATATAGATCGGTGCATGTGAAATAATATCTAACATATTGGTTCCTATTTACTTAAAAAGGATACTCTCATTTTCACTAAAAATCAACTTTATTTGGCAGTGGGTAAGTGATTTAATTTGAGTGATTAACATTAGAGGTTAACCGATGCGTTTAAACCTAGGAATGGTTTCGCCATCAATCGTAACCCTTTCGATAAACATCTTCAGTGGGCGTACCCAAAGATCCCCCATTTCATCAAAATATGTCACCATCTCCTCAAGAGTTTCAGTATGACGCCCCACCCCTATAACTTTATAATGCTTCTTCTTATAGTGCTCAAAGACTCCCCCATTCATGAGCTCTTTTGCCTCATCCGAAAAAGGCTTTAACCCGTCTTTTGTCATTTCCATCGTTGCTAAGCTCCTCCATTTAATTTTTCTTCATAGGCTTTACGAAGGGTTTCAACCCGTTTTCGATTCACTCCGAGATCGCCATATCCAATACGGGAAGCACTCCGTACTTCGATCACATTTTTAGTCGGATTATAAAGAAACTCCACATCATCGGTGAAATGGAAAATCTTCGATGTGAATTCAGCATGGATATAGTTAGGCGTCTCCTTAACAATTGTTGTGCGTGGCATCGACCGAATAACCGAGGCGATGGTTGTTAAGCTATCTTGAGGAGTTTTATAAATAGGGAACGGCTCAATCGCATGAGCTGTATCCTGCGCCTGACTGTTGACACAGTTTGGTTTGTTTGGACAAGGGGAAAGACTAGCCATCAAAAAAAATAGGACTCCAA
The DNA here is from genome assembly GCA_018399075.1 of Simkaniaceae bacterium. Classification (GTDB taxonomy): domain Bacteria; phylum Chlamydiota; class Chlamydiia; order Chlamydiales; family Simkaniaceae; genus Neptunichlamydia. The sequence goes on from CP073763.1 coordinate 58,406, forward strand.
TCATAATATACCATGATTGCAAAAGCCCCCTATAAATTCAAAACTTTAGTCACCTGGATATTTCTTCCCCCTTGTGTTATCCTCTTGCTTTTCTAAGATAACTCGATAAATAAAATGACTCTATCTTTTACCCATACTGCAAGGCTCTTTTTATTCCTTTGTCTTTTCACTTTCACATCCGTTCATGCCTCCATTTCAACATTTTCTAAAGCTCCCAGAGTAGAAGATTTGATAGTTGAGGTATTCGCTGACTCAACGCTCCAAAATGCTCTGGTCATTTTCGATCTTGATTATGTGCTTCTAACGCCTAAGGAAAAAATTCTTCGCCCCTGCGGAGAAAAAAATGGATTACGAAAAGGCGAGTTTGATCATTTGAAAAAACTAACAAAAGATAAAACCCATGTTGTGGATGGCATTGAAGTATCAGAGTTTGATTATCTATTAAGCATCCTTATCTCTTCCATGGAAAGTGAGCTGGTTGATCCTCAACTGATTGATTTGATTGAACAGCTCCAAAAAAATAAAATCCCTATCATTGTTCTTTCTAATAATAGATCTGGCCGCATTGGGCTCGTAGAAAATCTAACTGAAAAAAAGAGTCAAGAACTAGCGCAATGGAATATCCATCTAGATCATTCAATTTTTGATCCGACAAAAACAATTAGCTCTATTGATTCTCATTCTCCCCACTTCTGCTCTGGCTTACTCTTTACAGATGGAGCAACCAAAGGAGAGACATTAAAAGCCTTTTTTCAAGCACAAAATTATTATCCGAAATCAGTCATTTTTATTGATGATAGAGAAAAAATGCTCCAGTCGGTAGCAGAAGCATGCGAAGAACTCAATATTGAGTTCAAAGGAATTCATTTCACCCAACTAACTGATCAAGAAGAAACTTGCGATCAAAAAACCGCTCATTTTCAATTCAATTACCTCTTAGAAAACAAGAAATGGTTAAATGATAATGAAGTGATTGACCATTTAAAAACTGATCAAAAAATCTTAATTTTTTAGCCAAAGGACGGGTCAAAAGGGATCTTAAACAAATAGCAAAGAGTGGCCGGAGCCAGAATCGAACTGGCGACACAAGGATTTTCAGTCCTCTGCTCTACCAACTGAGCTACCCGGCCAAGGGGTAACATAGAGATAGTTAGTAGGTAATGTTAGAGTTTTAGAAGATTTATCGCAACGGTTTTTGCTGATCGAGAACAATCATGTCCTTGATGATCTCAACAGACTCTTGAATTTGGAGATCATTCACCCCATAGTTCTCTTTGAGAAGATCTGCTCTTGATTGCCCTTTTGTTTTTTTAGGGCGGTAGCCATTTCCTACCTTGAGGAAGAACTGATAGTTTTGATTATTTTCAATGCGATCTCGACTATTTTTTGTCAGAGAAGGGAGCATTTGTCGCCACTGTGACTCGCGGGGTTTTAAATAAGGGACAGCAAAACGTGCCACATCGCGATAAGACCCTTGCTTAATATTCATCAACGAATGAAAAACTTCTCCGCTTAGATGATCATTTGCAAGAGGAAATTCTAAGTACTTTTCGCCAATATTATAAGGAAAAAATACGGTGGGGACATGGATGTCACCTTGAACTCCTTGAATCTGAGGGGAACGCCCCGAGGCTGTATAATAGCGACCTACCGTGACTTTAAAGAAGGCTTTAGCCTTTTCATCCGTGATCGTCTGAAATTGCATCGATCCCTTACCATAAGTCCTCTCATCACCAACAATCAGTGCGACTCCATAATCCTGAAGGGCTTGCGCTACAATTTCCGCAGCTGAAGCTGAGGCTTTTGAAATGAGAATCACAACAGGCCCATCAAAAAATTGCCGTCCATCAACATCCCGCGCATAACTGACTTCCCCATCTGCATATTTGGAAATAACAATCAGTCCCCCATTAATAAAAAGAGAGGAAACCTTAACCGCTTGGCTTAAGAACCCCCCAGAGTTTTCGCGGAAGTCCATCACGACTCCCTTTAGATTCCCCTCTGCCTTTAAAGAGCGAAGAGCTTCACGCAAATCGTGGGCAACACTGATACTTCCCCCATTATCATAGAAGGCAGGAACATTTATTTTTCCAATAATCCCATCCCCATATGGCTCATATGAAAAGGTAATTCTCTCATCATCCATCGAGATTTTTTCACGGATAAGATCAACATGGATCACTTGCTCTCTTCTCTTCACTCCGAGAGTCACCTTTGAACCAGCTCTCCCCTTCATTAACTCAAGGAGCTGTTCAAAAGTCATCTCTTCCACCTCTTGGCGGTTCACTGCAACAAGGAGATCTCCCACTTGAATATTACCACTTTTATGTGCCGGGCCATTATTGACAAGGTCTGTCACATAGACTCCATCAAAGTCCTCTCGAAAAACAACCCCCACCCCTGAAAACTCTTTCTTTAGCATCGTCCGAATTTCATATGCCTCTCTAGGGCTATAGTATCCTGTATGGGCATCCAGACTCTTAGCCATCGCTTTGAGCATGTGGAGGGTAAGGAGGTGCTCCGTTTCACCTAAATACTCCTCTTCGAATGCAAAGGTTTTCTTTGATCGGTGATTTAAGATTTTTTGAACAAGTTGAGGGCTAGTCGATGGGTCTTTCCGCATTCGAAGATGGGACTTCACCTCTAAAATTAAACGCTCATATATTCTATTTTTCAACTCTTCTTCATCAGAAGGATAGCTAGAATAAGTCATTGGAACTGCTCTTCCAAGAGCCTCATCCCCTTCGTTGATCAGTCGATCAATCTGCTCATGTCGAATCTTCTGCGCACGCCTGATGGCCCTCTCGATCGTAAAGTTAAGATTCCAAAACTCAGGAAACTCATCCTTACTATAGTGGTTAATCAATTCCTTTGTCTGATGAGAGGAGATCCCAAGATAAGGCTCGACCTCACCTCTTAAGAGATAGATCCTGTCGGGGTCAAACTGCTCAATATAAATTTTTAATGACCGCTTTGCAATGAGTGGAGAAAATTCTTTATTTTCAACATGATAAGTAAACATTTTATCCATAGTCGGACGGACATCCTTGAGAGATAGCGCAAAAGTATCACTTGCCTGCACCGAAACACAAAGGGATAAAAATAGTATGAATCTAAAGAAAAAAGCCCTTCCCATAATCCCACTCTTATTTCTTCACTATACTTATTAGTAAATAAAATGCTCGCACTTTGAATAATTTAATTATATATTCATGAAAGTTAATTCTTTAATAATACATGGGCTTTATCCGAAGACTTTGAGCAAGTATTTGCAAATAATTCTCTATCTGCGATATATTGCTCGTTTACATTGGTAAGAATTGGTCCCGTATTGGACTGACAACTGTTAAATAGGAGTAAAGGCCTCAATGCCAACCATTAATCAACTTGTACGAAACCCTCGTACCCCAAAAAAGAAGAAAAAGAAATCTCCTGCCCTTCAAAAATGTCCGCAAAGACGGGGCGTTTGCCTTCAAGTGAAGACTAAAACTCCAAAGAAGCCTAACTCTGCACTTCGAAAAGTTGCATGGGTTCGACTCTCTAATGGACAGGAAGTTATTGCCTACATCGGTGGTGAAGGACACAATTTGCAAGAACACAGTATCGTCCTCGTTCGAGGAGGAAGGGTAAAAGACCTTCCTGGTGTTCGTTACCATATCGTCCGAGGTTCCCTCGATTGCGCAGCTGTAAAAGACCGGAAACAAGCGCGTTCCAAGTATGGCGCGAAGAAACCTAAGTAAAGGATAAATAAGTTATGTCAAGAAGACGTCGAGCTACCAAGCGAAAACCCATCCCCGACCAGAAGTATAATAACATTGTTCTTTCAAAATTCATTAACCGTGTCATGATGCACGGGAAAAAATCGTTAGCAACCCGTATTGTTTACGGCGCTCTTGACGAGTTTTCCAAAAAAGTGAATGCCGAAGACCCCATTATGGCTTTTGATCAAGCAATGGAAAATGCCATGCCAACACTTGAGGTGAAATCTCGAAGAATTGGTGGCGCAACTTACCAAGTGCCGATTGAAATCCCCCCTGAAAGACGAGCATCAATGGCTATGAAGTGGATCATTATGAACGCACGTCAAAAACCAGGCCGCAGCATGGCTGATGGACTAGCTATGGAACTCGCAGATTGCTTCAACAACCAAGGTTCCACAATCAAAAAGAAAGACGACACACACCGAATGGCAGAAGCAAACAAAGCATTTGCCCATTATAAATGGTAAAGGAGCAAACTCAAGAGATGGCAAACAAACGCCCCCCACAAGATAAACTCGAGAATGTCAGAAATATTGGCATCATGGCTCACATCGATGCCGGAAAAACGACCTGTACAGAACGGATCCTCTATTATTCGGGACGTGTTCACCGAATTGGTGAAGTGCATGAAGGGGCTGCCACAATGGACTGGATGGAACAAGAGCAAGAGCGTGGGATCACCATTACTTCTGCCGCAACCACTGTTTATTGGGGCGATTGCAAAATTAACATCATTGATACTCCTGGGCACGTTGACTTTACAGTAGAAGTTGAGCGTTCTCTTCGGGTTCTTGATGGAGCTGTTGCTGTCTTTAGCGCCGTTGATGGCGTTCAACCTCAATCAGAAACTGTGTGGCGTCAAGCTGTTCGTTATAACGTTCCAAGAATTGCCTTTATCAACAAAATGGACCGAGTTGGTGCCGACTACTTCTACTGCATTAAGAGCATGAAAGAAAAGCTTGGCGCGAATGCGATTGCTGTTCAGTGTCCTATTGGCTCTGAAAATGACTTCCTCGGAATGGTTGATCTTGTCTCAATGAAAGCCTACATCTTTAAAGATGAAACACTCGGTGCAGAATACGAAACCACTGACATTCCTACCGCCCTTAAAGATCAATGCGAAGAAATGCGCAGTAAGATGCTTGAAGAACTTGCAACTGTTGATGAGTCAAACGAAGATTTCATGATGAAAGTCTTGGAAGCTCCTGAGACACTCACTGAAGATGAAATTCACGCTGTGATCCGTCAAGGTGTTTGTTCAAATATCATTAATCCTGTTCTTTGCGGCACCGCCTTCAAAAACAAAGGGGTTCAACCTCTTCTTGATGCAATCACAAAGTGGATGCCTTCTCCTCTAGACAGAGGAACGATTAAAGGCCATGATGTCGATACAGATGAAGAGCTTACCCTAGAGCCTTCAGATGATAGCCCTCTCGCTGCCTTAGCGTTTAAAGTCGTTACTGACCCTTATGTTGGAAGACTAACATTTATTCGTGTCTACTCAGGAACCCTTGAAAAAGGGATGAACCTCATCAATACTACAAAAGGTAAGAAGGAGAGAGTCTCTAGACTTCTAGAGATGCACTCGAACCAACGAAAAGACCGTGATGAGTTTTTTACAGGGGATATCGCAGCTGTGATTGGCCTTAAAAACTCAACAACAGGGGACACTCTTTGTGCTGAAAACAACCCCCTTCTTTTAGAAAAGATGGAATTCCCAGAGCCTGTCATTTCAATGGCAATTGAGCCAAAATCTAAAGGTGATCGGGAAAAACTTTCACAAGCCCTTAGCTCTCTTTCTGAAGAAGACCCAACCTTCCGCGTTAGCACAAACGAAGAGACTGGACAAACAATTATTGCGGGTATGGGTGAACTTCACCTGGATATCTTAAAAGATCGGATGTTCCGCGAATTTAAGGTAGAAGCCAACGTTGGTAAACCACAAGTATCTTACAAAGAAACCATTACTACTCCTTCAAAAACAGACACCAAGTTTGTTAAGCAGTCTGGTGGTCGCGGTCAATATGCTCATGTTTGCCTTGAGATCGAGCCAAATGAAGCCGGCAAAGGGAACGAAGTTATCAGTAAGATTGTGGGTGGTGTGATTCCAAAAGAATACATTCCTGCTTGTATCAAGGGGGTCGAAGAAGGTCTTAATAATGGTATCCTAGCTGGCTATAATCTAGTCGACGTTAAAGTTTCCATTGTCTTCGGATCATTCCATGAAGTTGACTCGAATGAGATGGCCTTTAAAATTTGTGCTTCGATGGCGATTAAAGATGCAGCGAAGAAAGCTTCTCCGATTATCCTTGAACCGATTATGAAAGTCGTTGTAAGCACTCCTGAGGATTTCCTTGGAGATATTATTGGTGACATCAACCGTCGTCGTGGAAAAATTATGAACCAAGGAAATGAAAGAGGGGTTGCGATCTTCGAATGTGAAGTTCCCCTTAGCGAAATGTTTGGTTACTCGACAACACTCCGCTCTTTGAGTTCAGGGCGAGCAACGTATACCATGGAGCCAGGACACTTCGAAAGAGTTCCTGCAAAAATTCAAGAAGAAATTGTTAAGAAATAAAGAGAAATCAATGGCAAAAGAATCATCTAACAGAAAAAAGATACGGATCCGCCTTAAAGGGTATGACCAACGGATCCTTGATCGCTCAACTGCTGATATCGTTGAAACTGCAAAGCGAACTGGCGCCCGCATCGTTGGCCCGATCCCGCTTCCTACAAAGCGAGAGATCTACACTGTCCTTCGCTCGCCACACGTTGATAAAAAATCACGTGAGCAGTTTGAGATTCGGACTCACATCCGTCTCCTCGATATCCTCAACCCAACGCTCGACACCATCGACAAGCTTAAAGTTCTTCCTGTAGCTGCCGGTGTTGATATCAAGATCAAAGCCTAGCTTTTAATCCCCCATTTGACTAAAAACTTAAGTTTTTACTCAAATGGGGGATTTATGTTTAATACAACTTATAATTTATTTCGATACAGTATTAAAAGAAGCTCTTGCTAGTAGTTAGGATAGGGATCGTCTGAGTAGATCGCCTGAAACGGTGGTGGATTGGAAAGCTTCATGTACTTACCAACAACTTTTCCGTCTTGAATGACGATATAATACCGCCGTTGCTCGATTACCTGCGTTCCCATTGTGATTTTTTCGATATATTCGTAGGTTTCTTTTCCCTCTTCGCGGGAAACAATTTGATATGGTTTCCCAAAACGATGTTCGATGTCAGAGGCTTTCATACCGACTTCCACCTCGGCATACTTATCCCGGGTCATGATTTCGGAATTTGTTGCGCATCCAAACAAAAATAAAAGACCTAAACAGAATAAATATCTCATAATAAACCTACCTACTTGTTTTATTAATGGATTATTCTATTTGTCGCAAATGAAATTATTTTTTTGTTTCTCTTTCTTCTTCATAAGGACGCCAAATTTTGCCGTGAATAACTGTGCGAAAGTCATCGTTTGTAGCATACTCGGCATGCATAAGATAAGTATCGGGAGCTTCACCCTTTTCATAGAATTCGAATCCTTCAAAACCAAGGTGCTCTAGGCGAAATTCCCAGCCAATGAGTTTCTCATTAATCATCCCATTCCCCACAACTTTTCCGAGGGATTGGTTTTCAAGTTCTATTGAGAAGTTTTTGCGCGTGATATCGTAGAAAGCAAATTGGTTTTGCATGACATCGGAAAGTCCTGAAATTTGAATTTCTTGAATGGACTCAATCCGCCCTTTCTCCCCTTCAGGAACTTTCCACCGGGTATAAAAGGGAAGCTCTTCATCCATCATTGAAAGTGTAATTTTTCCTTCGCCAAGCCAGGATCCGGGCTTTAAAATAAATGGGTGCTTCGTCAAAACATAAACCTTCTTGTATAGATGCTTTGTAATATACCTAGGGCGCTCATCGTCAGGGTGACTGAAGAACCACCATAGGTTACGAGAACCAGGGGCACTCCGGTAATGGGCAAAAAGCCGCACATCATTCCGATATTAATCACCACATGAATTGCCAAATAAACCGCTATACCCGCGGACAAAACCCGCCCAAAATGGTCTCTGGCAACAGCTGTAACTTGAAAACTACAATAAATGAGTCCGAAAAACAAGAGTAACATGAAAATGGCCCCAAAAATTCCAAATTCTTCGGCAAAAGCTGGGAAAACGGAGTCGGTATGAGCTGCAGGTAAAAACTGTCGGCCTGTAAATATACTTTTTTTAAACCCACTACCGGTATATTTCCCTAGTGCAATAGCGGTTTTAGCTGCTTGGTGATGATAGGTATCAGGATCAAAACGCTCGTATTGGTACTCTTTAAGAACTTTTGTTGCTACCGGTCTGAGCTCTTCATGGTTTAGAATGCCTGTAAATATTAGGGAAATTAAAATAAGGGCCGCCACCCCAAGCGCAGACATCATCTTAATCACCCCTTTTCTAATCCCTCCAAAATAAAACATTCCGAGTGTCATAGGAAATAAAACCATGGCAGATCCTAGATCAGGCTGCTTTAAAATCAAGACAAAGGGGATCAATACGATCACTCCTGCTTGAAAAACTGTGCGCCATTCTCCAACGCCTCTCCCCTTTTTTTCAAGAAACCAACTCAGGGTAAAAACAAGGGTGAGCTTTGCATATTCCGAGGGCTGAAGAGTCCCACCAATAAAAGGAATGCGATACCAACGATGGACATGTTGAATCGGTTCTGTAAAAAAAAGACCAAGTAGGAGTAAGATGGTACCAACGTAAAGAACCCAGGCCCACTCTCTGAGTTTGTGATAGTCGAGGCCTGCAAAGAACAGATAGCAGATGATCCCAACGCCAAAACGTTGGATCTGGTTCTTAACATTCGGGGTAAAAAAAACATCTTCCCCCGTAAGTTGAACCTCTGAGGTTGTCGACGCGATGATAAGAATGCTAATCACCATGAGACTCATGATGAGCGGAAGTGTTCTAAAATCGATGCGTCTTAAGACTTGGTGGTTCCACATAACACTTTATTGTCCATAATTTGGAGTTATTATGGTAGAAAAAGTCATACAAGTTCACCTAGAAAAAGTTAATTCTACCAACACTTATGCCAAGGAAAATTATTCCCATTTTGACTTGAGCGAAATGACTCGAATTACTGCAGATGAACAAACAGCAGGACGTGGCCGTTTTAATCGCTCCTGGGTTTCTCCTAAAGGGGAAAACATTTATATGACCTACTTTTTCACATCCGATAAGAATGTGATGGACTTAAATAATCTCGCTCAAATCCTTTCCCTTAGCATTACAAAACTTCTCAATAAAATTGGTCTTTCTCCTCATATCAAGTGGCCTAATGATGTTCTAGTGAATGGGAAAAAAATTGCGGGTATCCTCTGCGAAACGATTGATCTTCATGAAAAGTTTGGAGTTGTCCTAGGGACAGGGATCAATGTTAATATGCCTAAAGATGCTCTTGATCAAATTGATCAACCTGCGACATCTCTTTTTGTTGAACTTGGAGAAAAGCAGGAACTTGACTCTTTGATTAAAAGGCTAGAAGGATACTTCCTAGAAGATTATCACCTCTATAAAAGAGATGGATTTAAACCTTTTTATATGAGTTATGATGCCCTTCTTACTCACAAAGGAAAGCCGATTTCTCTTAAACAAAATGAGCATGTGATTTCTGGGGTCCTCCATTCTCTTAACCCCGATGGCCGCCTCAATATTCTCCTTGATAATGGAGAAATCCAAACTCTTTCCTCTGGTGAAATCAAAAAATAAAATAAGTTTTATTATTTTAATTAATTAAAAATAACTTATAATTATTAATAAACACCTACAAGGAGGGTAATAATGGAAATTAATCCTGTTGGATCATCAGAAGAACTATCTATAATTCAAGATTCTTCTACAGAGCTGGGCGGTATCTATGGGGAAAAAATTCAAGCTATCAGAGATAAAATCGATGCCGGAGATTTTTTAGGAGCAAAAGAGCAAATTCAAAAAGAATTTGATGAAATCAATGATAAATATAAAGGGTGTTATCTCTTTTTAGAACTTGCTAAATTTAAAAATGAGCTTCATTCTCTACAAAAAGAACTCGCTGAAATCGCTTTATCTCTAGTATTGCAAAAGTGATAGGTCTGGCTTCACATCGAGAGAGGAAGAAAGGCGGGAACGAAGGATCTGTTGGATCGCATCAAGTGTTGCTCCGGTAGATGAAGGGCATGTGGTACAGGCTCCTTGATATGCAATGATGACTTCCCGCTCATCATTAAAAGCTGAGACTTCAATTCCCCCGGAATCGAGTTCGATATAGGGCTGAATCTCATCACGGATCACCTCTTTAATATGATCAAGTTTTTCATCAGGAGAAAAGAGATGCCAGTTAGGATGCCCGCCTTCGGATACATTATCCCCAGGCACTGGAGGGGTCACAGAAGGATCTTTAAGGGGAATATCCATGCACTTTTCAGTCGCTTCTTCTATTGCTGATAAAACAAGATTAATATCTGCATCTGCTGTCTCTGGAAATGCAGGAATATTGGTAAAATCGCGCAGTTTTCGATCGATCAAGTCAGCAGTAAGCCGACGGGCTTGATCATAATTTTTTCGGAGTAGTACTTCACAAGCAGCATCTGCTGCACCAATAACAGCTGTCTCACCAAAACAGGTAAATTTCGCATCGGCGATGATTCCATCGGTTTCATCAATAACAATTGAAAAGATCACACAGTTCCCCTCTCTATCTCCTTTTCCTGTTACGACACGCATTTCTTGAAGGGCCCCTGTATTTTCTTTAAAAGAACCAATATTGCGTGGGCTTAGAATTCTTTCCTTTAAAAGATTACTATATTCTGTCCATGGGTGGGGCTTCATAGAGTCATCCCCTTAGAAAAAGTGCGGCACTTTTGGGCACAATCCACAATGATTCCAATTGCCCGATTTATCTCTTCTTCGGTTGTGGTATAGGATAGTGAAAAACTTATAGCGCATTTACTTTCTATAGGATCGACCCCTACTGCCGTTAAAAGATGATGAAATTTTTGTTCTCTCCCCCCTCCAAATGAAGCAAAGACTTCTTGTTCTCGGAGGTGAAAGGAAAGAAGTTCTCCCATAACCCCAGGGAAAAGGATCGCAGTCGTATTGGGAAGTCGCTCGGCTTCCTTGAAAAGGACCTTTGCCTCAGGAATCGCAAGAAGAATCCCCGTCTCAAGTTTATCGCGAAGACGAACAGTCTCCATACAAAGATGGTCAAATGCTTGACTCAGCTCTTCTATGGCAACTCCAAGTCCAATAAAGGCTGGAAGATTGAGATCCGCGCCTTTCATCCCTTCTGGCGTCCGACTTTCAAAGTCAATCCCTCGACGGACAAAGAGTCCTCCGCTTCCTTTAGGACCATGGATAAGCGTTCCCTCAAAGGTAAGGTAATCAATGGGAAGTTCTTGAAACTTAAAGTAGAGTTTCCCTAAGACATTTGAAGCATCAACGTGAAAGAGAATCCCTTTTTCGCGACAAAGTTCCCCTAATTCCCAAATAGGGTGGACAACACCTGTTAAGCTATTTCCCCAAGAAAGAGAAACAAGTCCTGTTTTTGGGGTGATCGCCTTTTCTAAAGCTTCTCTTGTGACTTGCCCATTTTCATTAAGGGGTATTGTTTTTTGATAAACCCCTAGTTTTTCAAAGCGCTGACCTAATAGATGAATAGAGGCTTCTTCGGTAGCGGTTGTTAGAATATGATTTTTCCCATTTTCTGCGATGTGGTCGATGTAAGCGCTATGATAAACTTCTGATATCGCGTGGGTACCACTGCAGCAAAATTGGAAGTGATCTTTGTCATGAGCTCCCACAAAAGCCCGAAGATCTCCCTCTCTCCTATTAATAGAGGTAAAAGGTTCTTTCCCTTGAACATAGGGGGCCGTAACCGATTGCCAGTGCCTTTTCATGAAGGGCTGCATTTGAGATATCAGGTAGTCAGAAGGGCGGGCAAGAGTCCCATGATCAAGATAAATTGGTTCACTCATAACGCTTCTTTTTTCCAGTTATCCCCTTTAAAAGAATAACAAAGAGGAACCCCAGTTGGGATCTCAAGATCTAGCACTTCTTCTTTTGAAAGATTATCAAGATACATCACAATCGAGCGAAGAGAATTTCCATGAGCTGAAACTAGGATGTTTTTACCTTCTTTAAGAAAAGGAATAATTGTATTTTTAAAGTAAGGGATCGACCGTTTGGCAGTCATTTCTAAACTTTCACCGTTAGGAGGTGGAGTATCAAAACTCCTACGCCAAATTTTAACTTGATCAGCTCCAAATTTTTCCCGGGTTTCATCTTTATCAAGCCCTTGAAGCTCTCCATACATCCGCTCATTAATCTCCCATGCCTTATAAACAGGGATGCAATGCGTTTCAGCCTTAGGATCATAGATTTTTGCCCATTCTTCAAGTTTCCCTTCCCCTTTATGCAAAATAACAGGGGTTTTGTCACTTTCATGCTCTGTCATAGCGATCATCGCTGTCATCTCCGCTCGGACAAGTGAAGAAATAAAAATCACATCAATCGGTATATGGCTGATAGCCTTTCCTGCTTTCTGCGCTTCTTCTATACCTAGCTTACTTAGAGGGACATCCACCCATCCTGTAAAGCGATTTTTTTGATTCCAATCCGATTTTCCATGGCGGAGTAAAATAAGTTTTGCACTCTTTTCCATACTTCTATGATAGATGAGATTGTATTATTCTGGCATCTATTTTATAATACTTTGCATGGAACCAAATCGTCTAAGTAAAATTTTAGCTAAGTCAGGTGTTGCTTCGCGTCGCGCTTGTGAATTTCTCATTTTTGAGGGAAAGGTACGCGTGAATGATGAAGTGATTACAGTTCCTCAAACCATTGTCGATCCGATGACAGATAAGATTTATGTCGAAGATCATCCAATCGAGTTCAGCGATGAAAAAGTTTATTATATTTTGAATAAACCCCGCGGCTTTATCTGCTCTAATAAACCTATGGGACGGAAAAAATTAGTGATAGATCTATTTGCTGAACTTAAACACCGCCTTTTCACCATTGGACGCCTTGACCGTGATACAACCGGTCTTCTTCTTCTGACCAATGATGGTCACTTTGCCCAAGAAGTGATCCACCCTTCCAAAAATATCGCCAAAGAATACCTTGTGAAAACGCAGCAAGAAATCACCCATGAACATCTTGAAGCGCTTTCAAAGGGAACCCTCATCGAAGGAAAATGGATCCGCCCTTCTAAGGTCACTAAGGTTCGTCGCGGCACCCTAAAAGTTGTTGTTAAAGAGGGGAAAAAACGGGAAGTCCGCCTGATGGTTCAGAACGCAGGCCTCACCCTTCTCTCCCTATCTCGCATCCGCATTGGGGGCCTTAAACTCGGAGATCTTGATGAAGGCGAGTGGCGCGAACTTACTTCTAAAGAACGAGATCTCATTTTCGCTTGATTCCCCTCCAAACTCGATCAGATCTGTCATATCTTCTATGTGCCTCCATGTACTGACTCCTTGGTTATAAACCAAAGCAGATTAATATATTTTTATCGTGACTACACTATATCTAATATACCCTCAATTTTTTCCTTTACTAAATTCATGAAATCAAATTAATATCTCATCGGTTAAAAAAAAATAGGGTTTTTTAATGTCAGGTGTATGTAACTACCAATCTAAAGACTATAACGGAAGAAATCTCGATAATTATTGTTATCAAGGAAGAGATGGTGAAGTAGAGGAGTTCGGAACAAATAGTTATACAGCATCGTGGGATTTATCTACTCTCGATCAGCGTAATGCAGCTCAAGGGGTTAATTCAGCCATGAGAAGTTGTCTAGATCCACATAACAATCAAGCATTAAGTGTGCACACTGGTGGAATGGAGGATGTTGAAAATCCTATTCTCACGGGAGACTATGACGTTACATGCGACGACACAGATATTCTGTCAGCATCAAATCAAGTCATTACAGATTCATATACTGTTAATTATGAGGCCAGTCTCGACTGTGAAGATTCTAAACCCGTTGCTATTATAAAAAGTATATTAAAGTTTGATGAACAGCCGGGTTCTGACCCAAATTGTTTACAAGCAGAAGCCACTAGAACTGTTGCAATGGACACTTCAACAACTGGTACAAGTGGGATTATAAAAGGAGCTGTGGAGAAATGTATTGGTCTTAAAACAGAATTAACTGATCAGTTAGATGCCTTACCTCCACGAGAAACAACTTATAGTGAAGAAGATCATTGTAGATTTCCTGTTAACCAAACATTCACGCCTATTCCAAGCCCAAGTCCCTATCCCAGTTCCACTCCCTTCCCAAGTCCTTACCCTACCTCTACTCCTAGTTCCACTCCCTTTCCAAGTCCTTTTCCTAGCTCTACTCCCAGTTCCACTCCCTTCCCGAGTCCTTTTCCTAGCTCTACTCCCAGTTCCACTCCCTTCCCGAGTCCTTTTCCTAGCTCTACTCCCAGTTCCACTCCCTTCCCGAGTCCTTTTCCTAGCTCTACTCCCAGTTCCACTCCCTTCCCGAGTCCTTTTCCTAGCTCTACTCCCAGTTCCACTCCCTTCCCGAGTCCTTATCCTACTTCTACTCCCAGTTCCACTCCCTTCCCGAGTCCTTTTCCTAGCTCTACTCCCAGTTCCACTCCCTTCCCGAGTCCTTATCCTACTTCTACTCCCAGTTCCACTCCCTTCCCGAGTCCTTTTCCTAGCTCTACTCCCAGTTCCACTCCCTTCCCGAGTCCTTATCCTACTTCTACTCCTAGTTCCACTCCCTTTCCAAGTCCTTACCCTACCTCCACTCCCAGCTATGCGCCTGCTCCTACTCCCAGCCCTTTCTCCTCTCCTGGCGATTTTTTTGAAGAGCACAGAAAAATGATCATTATTGTTGCTGCCATTGCCTTCTTTATATTAGTCGCTCTTGGAATTTATATTTGGAGAAAAACGAGAAACCCAGGACAGGTCTATACAGGAACAGGACCTGCTATAGCTAGAGACAATCCTGATACTACTCCACCTTCTCCTCCTCGTACTAGCTCTCCAACCCCAGCGACTCCTCTTCTTCCTCAAGCTCGTCCTCCTCTTTCTATAAACTCTGGAGATAATCTGTTTGATGGAATGGAAGGTGAATTTTTTGACGTAGATTTTTCAGAGATTGTAGACCTTCAGAAAAAGACTGAATGACCCTATGGATCTTAATAAATTAGGGGAGCTGTTCCTCCTGATATTCAATAGCAAGGATACTTATTTCATGTTCACATGTTGCAAAAATTGATACTAATACCTATGTAGTAGAGACGGTGCGATAAAAAAATGGTTGGTTATGATTTACAAATTTCTTATTCCTCTATTCATTACTTCTGTATCCCTTGCTCATGGAGTCGTTGTCAATAATGAGGCAGAACTTAATGCAGCGATTAGTTCCGCCAATGGTGGAGCTATTTCAAATATCCAGTTCGGATCAAATATCGATTACTCACGGCTCATTCAACCTCTCAATGCTGATAATGTTCTTAACTCTCTCAACCAAACTTTTTCCATCGATGGTCAAAAAACCTATTCCCTAACGTCCACCTCAGGATCTAACCGAGGTTTTTTTGCACGAACAAGCACAGGAACAGTCACCATTAAAGATCTTACCATTTCCAATGCTCATGCTAAAGGCGGCGATGGAGGAAACCGAGGCGGAGGTGCTTTAGGAGCTGGGGGAGGTCTTTTTCTAAACTCCGATTCTAAAGTGATATTAAATAATGTCTCATTCGAGAATTGCCAAGCAACAGGAGGAAATTCTAGTGGTTCCTTTGGAGGACAGGTAATGGGAGCCAATGGAGGGGGCGGACTCGGTGAAGATGGAGGGCCAGCAAACACTTCAGCTGGAGGTGGGGGTGGATTTAGTGGAAGAGGAGGAGGAGCGAACGGCCTTGGAGGCTCTGGAGGAGGAGGCTTTAATGGGAAGGGAGGATCCTGTAACAGCTATGGCGGCGGCGGCGGCGGCGGCCACAAGGGTGGAGATAGTATCGACTCCAGAAATGGGGGCGGGGGTGCTGGAGATCTTGAGGATGGAGTAAGTATCTCTTCAAATGGAACTGGAGGCGCTGGAGGCCGAGGAACTCTTCCTGGTGGAGCTGGAGGCGCTTATGCAGAAGATGGGGAAGGCTTTTCAGGAGGTGGCGGAAGTGGCGCTGTTAGAGCTACACCCGGCAGTACTGCTTCTAATGCACAAGGAGGAAGCTCTCCAGGAGGAGGCGGTGGCGGCGGATTTTCTAGCGACTCCAACTTTTCGACAGCAGGAGGGCATGGGGGTTCTGGCTTTGGAGGTGGGGGATCTGCTGCTGCAGATATCTCTGGGCTGACTGGCAACGGCGGTGATGGCGGCTTCGGCGGCGGCGGCGGCGGCGCTGGAAACGCTGTAAAACAGTCGGGGTCTATAGAAGGATTAATAGGAGGCGATGGTGGCTTCGGTGGTGGCGGCGGTGGTGGCGGCACTTCAGATAGAACCTTTAGAACGGTGACAGGAAAAGGAGGCAACGGCGGTTTCGGGGGTGCTGGTGGCGGCGGTCTCGGCAATGGGCCTGAAAATGGAAATGGTGGCTTTGGTGCTGGAAATGGAGGAGACACCCAAGGCGGGGGAGGTGCTGCAATGGGCGCCGATATCTTTATTCAAAATGGTGCCACGCTGACAATTCAAACAGCTATCTCTTTTAGTAATAGTAAACTTAATCCCGGATCAGGAGCCGTCGGCGGACAACCTTTTGGAACAAACATTTTTATGATGTCCGAGGGGCAGATCTTTGTTGAAAAGCTCTCAGTTAATTCAACAGTCCCTAACCCTATTGAAAGTGACAAAGGTGCTGACAACCGTGACCCTAACAAGGGTGGTCTCACACTTCTTACAGGGAATACTGCTACCTTTTCACTGAATGGAGAGAATACCTATACGGGAAAAACAATCATTAACAGCGGGACCCTGCAACTCAATGGATCTGTTATCACTCCTGTCACTTTATACAATGGGCTCTTTACAGGAAATGCAACCCTAAAGATGAATGAAGCTATTGACAAAACGGGTAATCTCACAGTCCATGGTGGAGTAGTTGCACCTACAGGACTTAATTATGGGACAATAACCGTTGGAAATAATCTCGAATTTACCGATGGAACATTCCTCATTAAAGGGTTTGATAGTCTTAGAAATTCCGATTTCTTAGAGGTTAAGGGTACAGGAACCCTTGCTGGAACAGTCACTGCTGAAAATGCTATCGGAAATTTCCTTAGAGGACAAACCATTCCTATTCTTGAAGCAAAAGGTGGAGTTGCTGGAAGATTTGAAACCGTAAGCCTTCCCCTTGGAGCGGATGGTTTTCCTCTCTTTAATGTTCAATACACTGGTACTACTGCTGAAATCGTCGTGCTAAGAGATCATATATTTGTCCATCCGTACATCAAACCGGGCAACCCTCGTCATGTTGCTAAATACATGCGTGATCAACTCCCGATTGATCCTAATTCTGACTTTGGATTTGTCATTCGTAGTTTAGGGGTTCTTAGCAACAAAGAGCTTAACAAAGCACTCAACATGATGCATCAGGGGGTTTTTGGCACTATTGAAGGGATGAACCTGACCACGAATGCGCAGATCATGAAACTGTTCAACCAGCACCGTTTTCGGCTGTATGCTGAGGAAGCTCCTGAAACCATTAGTTCTCTTGAGCCTCAGCTTACTGCATCGCTTGATGACACATCTAGACCATTTTATCCAAACACTCCAGTTCGAAGAGGGTGCGAAAGAGACCTCTGTAAACCTCACCATATCTATTTCCAACCTTTTGGAACATGGAATAGCCAAAGCCAAAAAGGAGAACTTAGAGGTTCTCAATATGAGAGCGCAGGATTTCTCACAGGCTATGACTATCTGTTTGATAACTTTTATGTCGGAGCAGGTTTAGGGTATGCCTATACCAATTTCAGATGGAACAGCTCTGCTGGGAAAGGACACATCCATCAGGTCTATGGCGGATTGCATGGAAGCTACTTTAATCGGTATTTTTCAGCTGTTCTAGGATCAATGATGGGAGGAAACTTCTATGAGACAGACCGTCATATTATTTCTTCTGCTCCTGGATTCCCAAATGGTTCCTTAAACCGAACAGCTCACAGTAACAACAGTGGTATCCAATGGACCAATCATCTAGGATTGATCGGAGACTTTAGTTCTCTATCTGTCCCGCTTCAAATCTTTGCGAATGTTGATCACTTTTATCTTCACAATGGTAGTTTTAATGAAACGGGAGCTGGAAGCATTAACTTAAGGGTTAACTCAAAAACTTCGAACGCTCTCCGATCCGAGCTAGGATTGAGTTCAAGCTACACTTTCCATGTTGCTAGTGGATGTTGGACTCCCTATGCACAAATATCCTGGGTTAATAAGACTTTGCTAAGTAGTAGCACCTATCGCGGAGGCTTCCGAGGGCAAGTTGGTACCTTCTCCGCAAGTGCCACTACTAAGGGAACCAACCAATGGTCACCAGGTGTGGGGATCGAATTTGCCAATACTCACGGCTTTTCTTTACTTTTAAATAGTCGCGCAGAAATCAATGGCAAGATGAAGAACTACTCCGCTGATATGCGCATGGAGCATGCGTTCTAACCGTAGTTACCACACAACGACTAAACAACTTTGGTGCAAAAATGTCTTTCTCCAAGGAGAAAGACTCCTTTTCATTCTAAATACACCTGTTTAATTGCTGGTAGTGGAGTCCAGTATATTCCTTTTTTTTAAGCAAAAACCTTAATCCAACTTAACGCAATCTATTCGCATATTTCATGCATAAAAATAACTCTGTCATGATATCAAGATTTTACCTATCATCTTCCTATTAAAAATAACGAGGATTTATGGCGGCAATTGGAAGCAGTAACAATCATTTTTTAACAATTGGAGGGTTTACAAAAATTGGTCTTGACAAGCTGACTCAAACAGAAGATGGAAAAAAGGTTCGTTTATATCTTCTGAAGAATCCAACGGAGGAAAAAATTAAAAAAGCAAAAGAAGCCATTCTAAAAGAAGTCTCTCAGAAAAATCGAGAGTATGTTGGAGATTTAGTAGATTTTGATATAGACATACAAGAAGAACCTTACTTACTTAAGGAAGGAAAAACCCTTTTTCTTTTATCTGAAAAAGAAGCGTCTGGAATGTTGAAGAATTATTCACTTGCGCTTCAAAAAAGATCGGTGCTGCTAGGTTTAGCATCTGGGTTTTCTCTTGAAGCCTCTAATCTTTTTTCTACTGGACAGTATGAGAAAGCTCTGGAAACGTATTTTAAATGCTTAGAGACTGTAAGGGGAGCGCGCGATAAAGAGCGTGAAGCAGGCACGCTTTATAATATTGGGGAAGTTTTCGCAAAACTTAATCAACATGAAGAGGCTATTAGTTATTATTTGGAATGTTTAAACATCGTAGGAGTGATAGAAACGAATGAAAGCTTTGTCGAATTAGCTTACCGGGGTCTTGGGATTGCTTATACCTTCCTTGGAGATACGGATGCAGCTAAGACCTATTATCAAAAGTATTTTGACGTTTCCGAACATAATGGTTAGAGGGATGCTCAAAACTGATTAGTGAGATTGGTTCAAACATCTTATCTAAATTGCAGCCAAGAAAGAGTCCGTATTTTTTGCACACCTAGTTGCACCTTCTTTCCAACTTTTCAGATGCTGAATAGCGTTTTCTACAAAATGTCTTAGCTTATAGAGATACTTATCATAATCCTTTTTCTTCTTTCTATTTCTTCTCAGAGGAATGACTAAATTCTTTCGTTGGGAATTTGAGGATTTCAATAAGAAAACCCCTACTCTTACAGAAACCCCTCTAACAGCACGACTTTTAGACTCTGAATCAAAAAAAAGGGGGCAGAAAAAACACCCCATGAAACGAGTCGGAACAGCAGATGATATTGCAGAAACAATCGCTTTTCTTCTCTCTGCTAAATCCAGCTGGATCACTCGACAGGTTATTGGAGTAGATGGAGGGATTTCTACTTTATAACTTTTTAAAAATTGCTAATGCTTTTTCCCGCATTTTTTTGTGATCAACTATGGGATAAGGATAGGTCTCTCCTAACATTATCCCACTTTCTAATAAGCTCTCTTTAGGGGCCATCCAAGGTTTATGAATCCATTTTGGAGAAAGATTTTTAAGCTCTGGGCAGTAAGTTTTGACATAAACCCCTTCAGGATCAAACTTTTCTCCTTGAAGAATCGGGTTAAAGATGCGAAAAAAAGGAGCCGCATCAGGTCCTGAACCTGCTACCCATTGCCATCCAAGAGTATTGTTCCCAAGATCTGCATCAACAAGGGTATCCCAAAACCAATCGGCCCCTTCTTTCCAATGGATAAGAAGGTCTTTGATCAAAAAAGAAGCGACAACCATTCGAATTCTATTATGCATCCATCCTTCTTTCCTCAGCTGACGCATTCCAGCATCTATGATCGGGTAACCGGTTTGACCTTGTTGCCATTTTTTTAGGTTTGTAGGATTCTCCTCCCAGGGGAATTTGTCAAATTTTTTCTGCCAGTTTTCATTAGGAGTCTCAGGAAAATGAGTAATAAAGGCCGTTCCAAATTCTCTCCATGCAAGTTGCCTTTGAAACGCTTCATTTGTTGTTCCTCTCCAGACTTCTATAGGGCTAACCTCACCAAAATGAAGGTGGGGAGAGAGAAGAGAAGTTCCCCTTTCAGCTGGGAAATCTCTTTTTAATCCATAGGTTTCATCTTTGAAGGACTCAAGGCGCTCAATAGCTCCTTTCCTTCCTGGGTTCCAAAAGTCTTCAAGAGATTTAATCCATTTTTTCTTAGGCAAAAGACCAAAGGATTTAAGTGAGTCACTTGGAATGTCTTCTCCTTTTTTAATCGATATTTTTTGCTCTTCAGCAAAATCAATCTCTTTTAATAACGCCTTGTAAAAGGGGGTAAATACCATAAAAGGCTTTCCAGACTTATTGTAAAAATTCGGAATATCAACCAAATGATTTCCATTAAAAGCCTTTCCTTTTTTCCCTAATTCCTGGCTTACTAACTTCTCATCCTCAGAGTAGGTTTTATTCCAAAAAACTTTTTCAGGATTGATCTCTTGTAAAATTTTAACTGGATTTCCTTTACGAAAAATGAGCTTTACTCCTTGTTTCGCATAGTCATTTTGAAGAGATTCTAAACTGCGATGCAACCACCAGCCACTCGATTCTCCTAAATTTAACTTGTCAGACAAAATATAGATCGGAACAAGATTAGAATTTTCTAAACAAGCTTTACTGAGAGCTAAATTCTCCTTAATTCTTAAGTCTTCTTGGTGCCAAAAAACAAGCATAATAATGCTCCATTAGATAAAATAGGGTTCATGAAGATACTACAAGTCGTAGCAGATGGCAATCCCGGAGGAGGAACAACGTTCGTTTTAGATGTTCTCCAGTCATTGGATAATCCTGTATTGCTCACTCAAAAAGATTCTTATGCTCTTGAAAAGGCTGGAGAAATCCCTAAGTACGGGATCGATTTTTTCACATCGCGTTTGGATTTGAGGATTCCAATGAAGATGCAAAAGGTAATTGATAAAGTGGAGCCGGACCTAATCCATGTGCATGGAGGAAGAGCCGCTTTTTTCTTAAGTTTTTGCCGAAAATCCTGCCCCGTTATTTATACCGTGCATGGCCTCCATGGGATTCATCAGGGACTTAAATTTAGTCGGTGGGGAGAAAGAAAGGCGATGAAGGGAGCCTCCCTCGTAAATTTCGTTTCTCATATAGAAGAAGAGCTCGCTTTAAAAACTAATCTTCTAAGGGGAACGAATCACTGCGTAATCCCTCATGGAATTGACTTGAATACGATCCCTAAGAATGAGAAGAAAATCCCTAAGCTCATTGGGTTTATGGGCCGTCTTTGCGAGCAGAAAGACCCTCTTTTCATGCTTGAAATCATGAAGATTTTAGGTCCGAAGGGATACCAACTTCGTGTGATCGGAGGAGGAGAATTTGAGGAAATCATGAAGAAAAACCCCTATACTACTGTAACAGGAAAAGTGTCTAGGGAAGAGGGGCTCAAACTTTTATCAGAGGTGGAAAGGGTCGTGGTTCCTTCAAAATGGGAAGCTTTTGGGCTCATCCTATTAGAGGCTATGGCTCTTGAGGTTCCAATTATTGCCTCTCGAATCCCTCCTTTTGAAGAGGTTTTAGCAGGAGGAACTTTTGCGACCCTCATTGATAAAAAAGATCCTGAAAAGTATGCAAAAGCAATTATTGAAGGTGCCGATTACTCCGGTGATGCAAAAAAACACCTTCTAAAAAACTTTTCTTGGAAGCAGTGTATTGGGAGCTATCATGCTATTTTTCGTGAACTTAAAGAGAAAAATTGTTATCCTTCGAGTTAGTAAAAAAATCGTGTAAACAGATGCTTACAACAATTGCTCGAATCTTTGGCAAGTCTCCTTTCCACCCTCTTCAATCTCATATGAAGAAGGTGAGTAGTTGCATGAAAAAACTCACTGAAATTTTTACTAATCTTAAGGGAAGATCTCCTGATGAACTGGAACGCTTAGTTAAAGAGCTCTCAAAACTCGAGCATGAAGCCGACCTTACAAAGAATGATATCCGCAATCATCTGCCAAAAAGCTTGTTCCTTCCTATTGATCGGAGTCAGTTTCTCGATATTTTATCGATTCAAGATAATATCGCTGATAAGGCCGAGGATATTGGCCACTTACTGATCTTATATCCAGTGAATGAACTGGGAGATTTGTGTGATCACTTAGATCAACTTTTTAAGAAAAACATGGAAGCTTTCTGGGACACCCGTTCTATTATTAAGGAGCTTCATGAACTCTTGGAATCCTCCTTTGGAGGAATTGAGGCGGAAAAGGTAAAAACGATTGTCGAAAAGACTTCGAAGATCGAATACCAAGCCGATAAAATGAAACATGAGCTTATGAAAGAGTTTTTTATAACGGCAGAAAATGTAAAAACGCCCGTTTTTTATCTCTACACACGCCTTGTTGAAGAGATCAATCAGATTTCACACATTTCAGAAAAACTTGCTAACCGTATCCGAATGATTTTGGAACTGAAATAATATGTCTGTTGATACCATTCTAACGATTATTGTCCTTCTTGCAGGCTTTTATATGGCTTGGAACATTGGTGCCAATGATGTATCCAATGCGATGGGAACCTCCGTCGGATCAGGAGCCCTTACCCTTTTTAAAGCTGTTATCATCGCTGGAATTTTAGAGTTTTGTGGCGCCTTCTTTTTAGGGGGTAATGTTTCTAAGACAATGCAATCGGGAATTGTCAACCCAGAGGTTTTTGCACATGACCCGAAAATCCTCTTGTACGGGATGATCTCTGCCTTAACGGCAACAGCTCTTTGGCTACAGGTGGCCTCTTATTTTGGCTGGCCAGTTTCAACAACCCATGCCATTGTTGGAGCGCTACTTGGATTTGGAGCACTAGCTGGTGGCGTCCATGCTGTTCAATGGAACGAAGTTGGGAGAATTGCATTGAGTTGGGTTATTTCTCCTGCTCTCAGTGGTCTTTTTGCCTATTTAATTTTCAGCACCTTGCAGCGAAAAATCCTATTCGCGATGAATCCGATCAATGCAACAAGACGCTTTATTCCCGTCATGATCTTTATTGTCCTTTTTGTCTTCACATTAAGCATCCTTTTTAATGGGCTAGGCTCTTTTCAGGTAAAGTTTTCTTTAGGGGAAACCCTCCTTATCGGTTCTGCAATCGGGCTTGTTGGGGCAATCATTAGTTTTGTCATTTTAAGAAAAGTCTATGTCCCACAAACGCAGACGGTATCCGCAAACACCTCTCAACAAGTCTTTAGCTTAAATAAAGCAGTCCGCCATCTGAAACGCGTTAAACTGAGTAGTAAGGGAGAAAGGCGTGAACAGGTCGGGCGCCTCCTTGATGATGTGGAAGAATATGCTGAAGAGGTGCGGGAACATTCTAATCTCTATACCTCAAGCTCTGATTATAAAATTGTTGAAAAGATGTTCGCTTCTCTCCAAATCATGAGCGCAGCATATGTTGCTTTTGCTCATGGCGCCAATGATGTGGCTAATGCTATTGGCCCTGTAGCTGCTGCTCTTGAAATTATTAAAGAGGGTGGGCTTTCTTTCCATTCACGGATTCCTGCTTGGCTCCTTGGAATGGGTGGAATTGGTATTGTCGTTGGTCTGGCAACTTGGGGTTGGCGTGTGATGGAAACTATCGGGCGAAAAATCACTGAACTAACTCCAACACGAGGCTTTAGTGCTGAGTTTGGCGCAGCGATTACAATTCTAATTGCCTCAAAATTTGGCCTCCCCATTTCTACGACACATTGTATCGTTGGAGCGGTTCTTGGAGTTGGCCTAGCAAGAGGGCTTTCTGCCCTGAACTTGCGCGTTCTTAGAGATATTGTCCTTTCGTGGATCATCACTATCCCCTCAAGTGCAATTGTCTGCATCCTTGTTTTCTATTTGATCCGAGCAATCTTCTCTTAACTGCACCCAGAGAAACACCTCTTAAATCTCAACTCCTAATGCCATACAACATATTCTTGAGATGCAACGTAATAGAGCTTCTCCACAACTGTGTGAGGAACAACATACAGAAGCAACTTCTGGTTCAGGAGGGACATGCATTTCAGCCAAAACATGGCTCGTATGATATCTAGAAAGAGGGGGTGGTTGAGGGGGCCTTGATTCTAAATTAGAGAGCGCAGAGGAATGTATGACAGTTGGAAACAACTCAATTTGAACAATTTGACCTCCGGTTCTGGTGAAATCAGGTGCGTATCTTGTGACTGGAAATAACTCTATTTGGCTATAGTGTCTTTCAGTACGAACTAAACTTTCCGGAGCGCTTGTCAATGTTGATAAAGTTTCAGGTCTCGCAACTTGAGCTTGTGGGGGCAATGGTGGCATACTTATTGACCTGCTTCTAATATTTGGCTTCGAATGGTACGCTAATATAGATAGGAGAAATATTTTAAACAACACTTAAGAAAGTTAGAATACGAGGCCTGCTTTTTTTAGTGAAACAATGAAACAGTTGCTTCAAAATAAGCTTCTGCCACATCGATCACACGCTCCGGACAAGGGGTCCCTTCAACCATTGCTTTATTTTGGCTCAGTTCCAGCGCTTCTTCTAGATTATTTTGTATCAGAGTCTCACCGTAACAAAGAGGGCCTTTAATCAGACGTGTCAGACATAAATTCCGACAAAAGACTCCATCAGCTGAAACTAAACTATTTCCAAATCCACTCACCTCTTTTTTAGCAGTTTTAAGGGGTGGCACTTGCAAATGCGTTGTAAAAAGTGAGACAAGCTCTTGAGCCATTTCATAAGACTTTTCGAGATCTTGCGTACAGATTAGACGAAGGAAGTGGTAACGGTCCTCAGGATTGACGAGTTCTCCTTGGCAAAAGGCACCAGGAATAAATACGAGATTAAAATTGCGTGTTGTTTCTTTGGTTTGATTCGAGTCTGGTAGCTCTGAATCAACCGCATTATAATGAATGAGTAGGGTTAGGTCAGGATTAAAGTTGTTGATAATCTCAGCACGAGCATGGAGATCCAATCGATTATAATACCGTAGGAAAATCGTAGAAAGAGGCACCCCTTTTTCCCAATACTCGGGATGATTCTTCAACCAATCAAAAAAGTTTTCAGAGTAAGCTCCTTCCCCAATCGCCTTGCGCGTTAAAAGAACAATGGCTCCCTTCTCTTCTAGTTTCTTTTTAAGGTGAAGCGCTGTCAGAAAGGCAAGAGACCCTTCATCAAAATAAAGCGTTTTTCCCTCATGCTCCATCTCAACATACCGCTCTTCAAGTCTAGCAAATTGTCCTCCAAAATGGCCAGGGTCAATGGCAATTTTAGCTTGACTTAAAGGGCGATTAAATTGAGAAGGCTTAGGAACTTCGGCTCCAAAGTTGAGACGATACTCTACATTCCCTCGAGCCTTGTCTTCTGCAGAGGCATATAAAACCAGCGAATCCTCTGTCACTTCATAATAATTTTCGATTTCTTCTGAATATTGGAGGAAATGAGTAATTTTCTTCGTGACATAGTCTTTTGAAAGTTGATGCTGATAACGGTTAAACTCCGAAAAATTTTCGCAAAAGCATGGGGTTATTAAAAAGAGTAAAAAAATAAAAAACTTCACGGGCATTTATTCAATAGGGCGATTTGCTACAGTTAGAAATAGCAGCGGAGTTTCTTTTCCAAAAGAATTCCGTTGAATTTCAATTACTTGCTTTTCTAAAAGATTTTCAAGCTTTCCATAAAATTCTTCAGAACTACCTTCAAAATCCACTGAAAACATCCTTTCTTGTTCTACAATAAAAAAAAGGCTTTTTTCATAGATATTATCACGATAACTCTTACCTTTTATTACTCCGTAAAACCGTTCCTCGTTATTATCTTCTTGATCTTCGCTTGAAAGAAATTTCAATTTAACCAGTGTAGCACCTTTTTTATCTTTGCATCCTTCATAGGAAAGAAATAAGCCCTCCTTCTGAAATTCTAAACCTGAGTGGTTTAATGATTTTTTCAAGGTTTTTTCAATCTCCTCTTCATTTTTCACTAAATCAGTACCCAAGAAGAGTGCGTAAATATCTTTTTCAGAAAGACTATTCGCAAAAACAGGCTGACATAAAACAATAAAGAAAACACATAGAAACTTAAAATACATAAATCAACCTTCGTTTTTTAATTTTTTATATTTAATAACTTTTTCAAACAAAAAAGGAATTAACAATAAAATTACAACCGTGCTTTTAACAGACAAGTTAAAGTATTCCTTTAAATCCAACAAAATGAAGGTAAATAATATTCCTAAATAAAAAAATGTAAATTCAATATTCTGTCTAATTTTTTTAACTCTCATGTTAAAGGCTTATGGTAGTGGGGATTTTGTACATAATGAGGATGATATGAGTCTAAAGTTATTCCCTTAGATCTAAGCTCTTGCTGATTTTTCTGGTAATCTTCCCAAAGAGAATAGAAATGCAAATCTTCATAGTCTTTACCCCTTTCTTTAAGGATGTTTTTCAATTCCTGAAGTGTAACAAACGTTCTTTCCTTTACTAAAAAGTACAGTGCTGCAGAAAGTTGTAGTGTTGTTTTGTAATCTCTTGAAAAAATGGCTATTCCTATCAACCCTGCTGAAAGAGCAAACTGATCAGCCAATTTTGTGATTTCTTTAAGCTTTTCACCTGTTTCTTCTGTGGAAGAACAATGAATTGCATTCATAAGGACATTGATTTCAAATTCTTGGGATTTTTTTGCTTCAGGATCAAAGTAGCTCTTAATAGCTCCACCAATAGTCCCACTACACAGAACCATTTTAGGGACATGAGAATTATGGCGCCTACTTACATGGACTGCTCTACCGTTCCAACTAGATTCTTTCATCTCTTTTTCACCATAACAGTGACTCCCCAAAGAGCCTTGTTCATTTGATGAATCGACCCCCTCAATAGGCATCTCAATTCTCCAAAAAATTGTTAATTACTCAAATTTTAGTTGATTGCATGAAATTTAACAAATGATTCCCCTTAAAAGTTTGATCAGCCTTCTTTAAAAACAATTTCTGGCCTTCAGTTGAAATTAAAGCTTGATTTTTCTTGGCAATAAGGAAATACAGTAGATTTATGGATCCATTAGAAGCTCAAGCAGACGCTGTGGCACAAAAGGTGCGTCATTATCTCATTACGACAATGGGACGAACCGGTGATGAAGCGAGCGATGAAGAATTTTATCGAGCGTTTTCGGCATCCCTTCGTGAAGAGATCATGATTAATTGGACAGCCACAGATCATACTTTAAAAAAGCCCGGGCTGAGAAAACTCTACTATTTATCGATGGAGTTTATGCCGGGACGCCTTTTTGGAAATAATATCACTAACATTAGTGCTGTTGATTTAGTTAAGATCGTCTTAAAAAAGCTGGGACGCGACTTTCAAGCAATTTCCCAAATGGAACATGACATCGGGATTGGGAATGGAGGATTAGGGCGCTTAGCCTCTTGCTTTATGGATTCTCTTGCAACACTCAATTATCCTGCCATGGGATATGGGATGCGTTACCAATATGGAATCTTTGAACAAGAGTTGGTCTGCGGTGTTCAAATCGAACGCCCCGATTGTTGGCTTTTAACTCCTAATCCTTGGGAGTTTCGACGTGATTCATCTGCGGTCTCTGTCCGTTTTGCTGGAAAACCAATCTCTAGAAAAAATAGTCATGGTGATGAAGTATTTGATCTCATTGATTATGAAGAGGTCCGAGCCCTACCGTATGATCTCCCTATTATAGGGTATAGTGTCGATCCTAATTTTTCAGTCTTAACCCTTCGCTTATGGTCAACAAAAGAATCCCCCCGGAATTTTGGTCTTCAAAAATTCAATGCTGGAGATTTTGGACAAGCTAGTGAAAATACAAGTCTGACTGATGTCCTTTATCCGAATGATAATCATGAAGCAGGAAAACGGATCCGTTTAAAGCAAGAATTCTTGCTCGTTTCAGCATCCCTTCAAGATATCGTTAATCAGTACAAGGAGGTCTACTCTGATTGGAACGATTTTGCTGATGTTGTACGGATTCAGATTAATGACACCCATCCTGCACTGATCATTCCCGAACTCATCCATCTTTTAACAAAGGAACATGATCTTTCTTGGAAAGCAGCATGGGATGTCGTCCGGACTTGCTGCGGCTATACGAACCATACTGTTTTGAAAGAAGCGCTTGAAGAGTGGAATGCTGAAAGGATCTTTGAACTTCTTCCCCGTCACTATTACATCATTGAGCGCCTTAATCTGGAATTTTGCTCAGCAGTAAGAAAAGCATTTCCTAATGATGAAGAAAAAGTCCGTCGGATGTCTTTTATTGAAAGTGGTCAGATCAAAATGGCAAACCTTGCCATCTATGGCTCCCATAAAGTGAATGGAGTCGCTGCTCTCCATACGGAAATTCTCAAAGCTTCCCTTTTCAAAGACTTTTATGAGATGTATCCAGGAAAATTTGTTAATGTCACGAATGGCGTGACACAACGGAGGTGGCTCCTCCATTGTAATCCTCTCCTCACTGAGTTTCTAGAAAAAAGGATCGGCAAGGGATGGATCACAAACTTTGAAGAGCTTGCTCGCATTGCCGACTATGCTAGTGATCCAGAGACTCAAAAAGAATTTCTAGAGATCAAAAAGAAAAATAAAGAGCGCCTTTTAACAATGGTCCAGGAAGATGCCGACTTTCATCATGGAACCGGAAAAACCTATGCTGAAGAAAATTTCCTTAGTTCTGATGCCCTCTTTGATGTTCAAATCAAAAGGATCCATGAGTATAAAAGGCAATTGATGAAAGCTCTTCACCTTCTCATGCTCTACTTTGAGATCAAAGAAAATCCAGACTCCCATCGCATCAAACGGTTTGCCATTTTCGGAGGAAAAGCAGCCCCAGGCTACCATGTTGCAAAATCGATTATCCGGTTTATCTACTGCCTTTCTCGGAAAATTAACCGCGATCCCGATGTCGGGAAAAAACTGAAAGTTATCTATGTCGAAAATTATAATGTCTCAAAAGCAGAGGTCATTATCCCGGGTACTGATCTATCGGAACAGATCTCTACTGCCGGAATGGAGGCTTCGGGCACTGGAAATATGAAGTTCTCTATCAACGGAGCTCTCACTATTGCTACCGATGATGGAGCGAATGTTGAAATGCGGGAGAAAGTGACCAATGAGTGGTGGCCCTTTATGTTTGGAGCAAGTAGCAATGATAATTTAGAAATGCGTCGCTCCAAAAGCTATAACCCTCATGAAATTTGCGCCAATACTCCCAAAATCAAAAAAGTCATCGATGCCCTTGAAAACCGCTTTCTTATTGAAAATGATGCGGAACATGAAGCACTGATGGCCGTCCACAACTCTTTACAAAGTGATCGATTTTTCGTTCTAAATGATCTGATGCCCTATTATGAAACCCAGAAAAAGGTGGAAACCCTCTACCAAGATCAAAATCGCTGGGCAGAGTTTGCTATTCACAATATGGCTGGAATGGGATCATTTTCTGCCGATGTTTCCATTAAAAACTATGCTGAAAAAATCTGGGACTTAGAACCCTGTCCCCCGGATCCTAAAGAACTCGACCAGGTACGAAACGAATACAGTAAGCACGATAGGTGTAGAATCTCTCCACAGGAGGGCTAGATAGTGTTCTCTAATTAAGCTCCCACTTCTTGAGGAGTTTTTCATAAGTGCCATTATCACGCAGTTTATCTAGACCTCGATTGAAAACCTCAACAAGCTCCTTATTATCCCCATTCAATGTGAGAAGTCGAAGACCTGCATCATTAAGGGGGGCTGTTGCAATTTTTACCTGCCCATAATAGAGGTTCCGAATATAACCTGCCGCTTGAAAATAATCGATAAGAATGCCATCGATTTGCTCGGTAACAATGTCATCAAAAGCTTCTGGAATCGAGTAGTAATAGTGAACATTCACTCCGGGATATTTATCGATCAAAAGGGCTTCTTGATTCATTGATTCCACACCAATTTCTTTCCCCTTTAGATGGCTTACGCTACTGACTTTCATCCCTTTCTTTACAACAAGGACGGGGCCAGTATGAATGAAGATCTCCGAGAATGTGTATGTTTTTTGAAGATTAACCCGAGGTGTCACGGAACTGAGCATTCCATC
Source organism: Simkaniaceae bacterium (assembly GCA_018399075.1). GTDB lineage: Bacteria > Chlamydiota > Chlamydiia > Chlamydiales > Simkaniaceae > Neptunichlamydia. The sequence continues at coordinate 88,913 of CP073763.1, forward strand.
ATACTGTTTACCCTTCAAGCCATAAATCAAATTATCCCAAGCCATTGTCACAGTTTCAAAGAAAACACCCTCTTCATGAGAGATCGCCCGAAGGAGTTCCTTAGAAAAGGCATAGACATTGGGCTCTTTCCCACCCAATTGAGCAGGATAAAAGCTTGGATCAATCCCAATCTTATAGGTCTTTCCCCTTGCTCCACAAGAAACAAGGACAATGGCAAGAAGTAGAAATGTACAAACTCGTTTTAGCATTACCCTTCATCTTAGTTCTTCCCTTTCAATTTATCAAGCGGTAGATGCCTGAAGAACGTAATATTTGACTTATTTAAGCCGATGCCTTTCGTTGCATATTCTTGAATATAAAAGTTATTTTTATTATTTATAAAGTTGAATTATTTATTATTTATTGGAGGGATTATAATGAAAGAAGTTATACTAGGATTTCTAACAGCTGCATCAATTGGAGCCTTTGCAAGTGTTAAAGAAGAGTATGTTCCTTGTGAAAAAACCTATATCGATCCTGAAGTTGTCGATCTCCACGAAAAAAAAATTAAGATTTCAAGCTCTGGTGAGGTTTATCAAACCTCAGCCATCTATTCCGATGCGAATGGCTTGTTTTATAAAGACTATCTTGATGCTCACGAACATAATGTGGCAGTCCATGAATGTGATAGGACTTTAATCGCACAGACTGATACGCAACTTGATCCTTTTGGCAACCAGAATACTTCTGATAATATGTCTCTCTATACAGACGAATTACTTGCTCAAGAACAAAATGCTAAACAAGTAGTGCAATACCAACCTCCTTTAGTAAAAAAAGAGGCCTGGCCTTATACGAATAAAAGGCGTTAGGTAGTGTCGTCATGAGATGGTCAAAGAAGTATCTCTTATGAGGAAAATTCAAGGGGGCCGATGCAAAAAGTCTTACTTGGGCTTTTAAAGTAGGCCAACGATGAAATTTTCCATAGGAATTACTTAAGTGATAACCATCGCATGGCAACACTATCTAGCGCTTTAGAAGTCTTAATCCATTGAAAACAACAAGGAGAGACGCACCGGTATCGGCTGCGATTGCCATCCAGAGCGAGGCGATACCAAAGATGGCAAGTGCAAGAAAAACAGCTTTAAGCCCTAAAGCAAAGATAATATTTTGCTTGATGATTTGAAGCGATCTTCGAGAGTGACGAATCAGCCAGGGAATCTTAGAGAGATCATCTGCCATCAGTGCAATATCTGCTGTTTCAATCGCGGCATCAGTTCCCATGGCTCCCATGGCAATCCCAAAACTTGCTGCCGCCATCGCTGGAGCATCATTGATTCCATCCCCAATCATCGCAACCTGATTCCACTTACTCTTTAACCGCTCAACAGCATCTACTTTATCTTCAGGAAGAAGTTCACTTTGGGCTTCATCGACACCGGTGAGACGAGCTATTGCTTCAGCGGCAGGCTTATTGTCGCCGGTGAGCATCACAACTTGCATAACACCAGCTTTTTTTATCTCTTGAATAATCTCTTTCACATTTTTTCGAGGCTGATCGGCAACGCTAATCAAACCACAGACATGTCTATCATTTCCAATAGCAATAATTGAATGTCCTGCATCTTCTAAATCAAGGGCCACTTTGTGAATTTCAGGTGTTTCTTGTTTCATCTCATGCATGAAACGGTGACTTCCAATCCAGTAACGAGTCCCTCGATAGGTCCCTTCGGCCCCTTTTCCTTTCGTAATTTGAAAATTTTCGGCCCTCTCTCCTTTTATCCCTTTTTCAACAGCATATTTGAGGATTGCTCGCGCCAAAGGGTGCTCACTCGGCGCTTCAAGAGCAGCAGCTCTTTGGAGAAGCTCTTCTTCAGTATGTCCATTTAGAGGAACAATTTGTTGCACTTCGGGCTTTCCATAGGTCAAAGTCCCGGTTTTATCCAGCGCTAAAGCAGCTAGCTTTCCTGGCATCTCAAGAAACATCCCCCCTTTAATCAAAACACCTGCCCGAGCAGCAGCAGTGAGCCCTGAAACAATACTGACTGGTGTCGAGATTACCAGGGCGCAAGGACAAGCAATCACTAAAATCACAAGGGCACGGTAAAACCATGTAGCCCACTCCAAACCAAACATAAGTGGAGGAAGAAGGGCGACAATAATCGCAATGCAAATCATAATAGGGGTATAAACCTTGGCAAACTTTTCAACCCACTGCTGGGAATTTGCTCGCCTTGATTGGGCCTCTTCAACGAGGTGGATAATTCTAGCAAGAGTGGTATCATTTGCATCTTTTGTTACCACACATTCAATGGCACCCTCTTCATTAATCGTCCCAGCATAGACTTCATCCCCTTCTTCCTTTGAAACAGGGATCGACTCTCCAGTAATTGGCGCTTGATTGATCGAGGTGTTCCCTTTCTCAATCACCCCATCTAAAGGAACCTTTTCTCCAGGACGAACTAAAATCCGCGTCCCCACTTCAACCTCTTCCACCCCTTTATCCCCCACATCAATGACGTGTGCAACCGTAGGAGTTAAATCCATTAACGCTGCAACCGCGCGCCTTGCTCTTCCAACACTCCAATGCTCCAAAAGCAAAGCGACAGAAAAAAGAAAGGCAACCGTTGCCCCCTCAAACCATTGGTCAATTGCTATGGCACCTACGATCGCAATAACCATGAGAAGATTCATATCAGGTTGCATCCGCTTGATTGCTCTAAAAGCTTTTGGAACAACAAAGTAGGCCCCAAAAAGTATGGCAAAAAAGTAAAGACGGTCGGCAAAAGGGCTCCCCTTTGCATGAAAAAAAATCGCTACGACCAAAAAGAGCCCACTTAATAAGGTGGTTACAAGACGGCCCTGTTTTTTCCAAAACCCCTCTTTCTCAAGTTTTTCTCGATCACTCCAAGAAAAGGCTTCCATCCCCCCTTCTTTGACCCAAGCAATGATCATTTTGGCATCAATTTTCTCATCACAAGTGACAATCATTTTGGCATTCAAAACATCAAATTCTAAGTCAGAAATCCCCTTCCGCTTGGCAAGGGCTTTTTTTAAAATGGAGATTTCCTCGGCGCAGTCTAGACCGACAACTTTAAATAACAGCTTCATATTTTTATTTTAAATTCTCATCGACTATAATACTAGTCATGAAAAATACATTATTTAAGCTCCTCTTAGCTCTAGGACCCAAAAAGAAATTCCAGCGAAAAGATGCCCCCCGCCTCTTAGTTGTGTCCACAACAGGCCTTGGCGATTCTTTATGGGGAACTCCTGCTGTTAAAGCCTTAAGAAAAAAATATCCTGAGAGCCATATCGCCTTATTAACAAGCCCCATTGGCGAGCAGCTTTTTAGGAATAATCCCCAGCTTGACGAGATCTTTGTCGTCAAAAACCCCGCCCTCTTTTCCCTATTAAAACTGTTGCCTACCTTAAGAAAAAGAGCCTTTGATACCGCCTATATTTTCCATCTTTCGCAAAGACCTGTTCTTCCCATTATTTCCCTTGCAGGTCCCTCTAAAATTATTGGGACAGAAGGAATGAATAAAGGACTAGATCACCTCTTGACCAACCCCATTAAACAAACACCACTTCATGAAATTGAAAGAAGGCTTAAAATTGTAGGCTGTGAAAATGCATCAGCAAAAATGGAGCTCTTCTTAACTGAAGAGGAAAATAACGCTTCATTTAATCATTTAGTTAAGGCTCCCCTTTTGATTGGGATGCACCCCGGAGCCAAAGATAAATTCAAGCAATGGAATCCAAAATATTTCGTTGAGCTCGGAAGAAAACTCGCCAAAGAACATGGCGCCACCCTCTTTATTACGGGCGACAACTCAGAAGCCTCCCTTGCAGAAGAAATAGCAAGTCATATTCCTCGAGCTATCTCTATTGCCGGAAAACTTCCTGTACGCGTTGCAGCAGCTCTTATCGAAAAGCTCGATCTTTTTATCACAAATGACACGGGCCCCATGCACCTTAGCTTTGCAATGGAAACCCCCACCTTTGCTCTCTTTTCCCCAACGGACCCCTCTCTTTGTGGCCCTTATAAAATCAACCATGGCTTTGTCATTCAAAAGCCTCGCACATGCAATCCATGCATTCGAAAAAAATGTGTCTCCCCCTTCTGCATGGAACAAATTTCCTCATCTATGGCTTACGAGGTAATCGATGCATACTTACGTGCTTGAAGGAGCAGATCTTTTTCTTCGCCTCCAAATGTTAGAAAAAGAAATTTCTTATGTCCGGAAGTCAAATGAGCCTACCACATTTTTAAACCTGATCTTTATTGAAGAAGTTTCCCTGATTCGTCAAGCAAAACGAGAACATCACCCTATTATTGCAAAATTCTCTGGAAAAGCTTTTATTAACCTAGATGATGAATTCCTTTTTTCTGCACTGCAAGAAAAAATTATCGATGATCTAATCGATGATACCCCCCTTTTAAAACCGTTTATGAAAGAAGCAATCGAGACTTTTAAATTTATTCCATGATAATAGAAAGGGATGAGCATTTATGTCATTATCCTCAATTGGAATGGAAAGGAAGATACTCTCCATTGCTTAAAAAGTCTTAGCGCAGTCGCAACACCTCATGAAGTTGTCGTTGTAGACAATGGTTCAACAGATGATTCAATAAAGGCAATTTCTAAAGCCTTTCCAAAACACCACCTTATTGCAACAGGAAAAAACTTAGGGTACGCTGAAGGGAATAATGTGGGGATCCGCTACGCCCTTGAAAAAGGGGCCGCCTCTCTTCTTATTCTTAATAATGACACCATCGTCACAAAAGATTTTCTCGAAGGTTTTTTAAAAAGGGACCTTCCTATTCAAGGTGGGAAAGGCCATCTAATGGATGAACCCTTTATTTTGGATGTAATCGGCGCCTATTGGTCCTATGAAAAAGGGGCCATGGGTCATGTAGGGAAAAGAGACAGCCCAGACAACTGGAAAAAACCCTTTATCATCGATTATGTATCGGGGGCCGCTATGTTTATTCAACGAGAAGTCTTTGAAAAAATTGGTCTCTTTGATCCTCGCTTTTTTCTTAACTATGAAGAAGTGGACTTTTGTTTCCGCGCAAAGAAGGCTGGATTTCCCACAACCTATTGTCCTGAAGCCGTCTATTTTCATAAAAAATCTGCCTCTTTTACTGGCGGGAAACCCCATAATCAATATTTTGTCTATCGCAACCGCCTCCTTTGGATAGAAAAGACATTCCCCCCTCAAGAGAAGAAAAAATTCATAAAAAAATATCTAAAAGACGCCTTTCAAATTTTAAAAAAATATTTGGAGCATCTTGTCCGTTCTCCTTTTAAGAAAAACGCTAGAGAATTGGAAGCTCTTCTTTATTGCAAAGCGATCCTTTATGGGACTCGGGACTATCTTCTGAGACGTTTTGGGGATGGTCCAAAATGGCTAATAAAGCCGAAATAGCCTAAAATAAAGGGATGAAAATTTTTGTCATCATCCTCAATTGGAATGGGAAAGACGATACCCTCGCTTGCCTATCAAGTTTAAAAAAAGTGACAACGCCTCATGAAGTTGTTGTTGTTGACAACGGCTCTTCCGATAATTCCGCTCAAATCATTCCCCCCGCTTTTCCCTCTATTCACTTTATTGAAACAGGAAAAAACCTTGGATATGCAGAGGGGAATAACGTAGGGATACGCTACGCCCTGGAGAAGGGGGCCGACTTTCTTTTCATCTTAAATAATGACACCACCGTGAGTCCCACTATCCTTGAGGCCTTTTTAAAACGAGACGCCCCTCTTCAAGGAGGAAAAGCCCATTTAATGCACGATCCAAACACCCTTGATCATTTAGGGGGAAACTGGAATGTAACAAAAGGAGAGTTTGACCTTGTGGGAGCTAAAGCCCCTGCCAGTGAGTGGATCACTCCTATCACCCTAGATTATGTTTGTGGCGTTGCCCTTTTCATTAAAGCTGAAGTCTTTAAAAAGGTGGGCCTTTTTGAACCCCGCTTTTTCCTTTTTTGGGAAGAGTGTGATTTTTGCATGCGGGCAAAAAAGGAAGGATATCTAGCAACTGTTTGCCCAGAAGCCATTCTTTACCATAAAGTCTCCGCTTCATTTACAGGAGGAAAGCCACATTCGACCTATTTTTGGTGGCGTAATCGTCTTCTTTGGATTGAGCGCAATTGCACAGCTGAAGAAAAAAAGCCTCTTCTTAAAAAAATCCGAAGGGATTTTTTCCACATCTTAAAGCTTTATCTCCTTAAATCTCTGCAGCTTTTCTTTTCTAAGAAAACGAAGGAGCGGGCCCTCAGGCTCCGCACCTATCGTGCTCAACTCGTTGGTATGAAAGATTATTGCTTCCGCCGCTTTGGAAATGGCCCCTCTTGGCTTTTCGAAAAATAGCTCTCTCCTTATATAGGGGGTAGGGGGATATTTTATGAGCACTGTATTCGTTCTCAACTGCGGGAGCTCATCGATTAAATTTCAACTCATTAAGCCGGAGTCAGGTAAAGTTCTACTCAAGGGACTTGCTGAAAACCTGAATACAAGTCGTGCCTCCCTTAAATGGTCAAAGGGGGCGAAAGACTTAGAAAAATCCGACTATCGGTCAGCTCTGGATGAAATCCTTAAACTCTTTGAAGATAAGCAGATTATTGCTGTGGGGCACCGGGTGGTCCATGGAGGTGAAGCATTTACCGATTCAGTAAAGATTAACCCAACTGTCCTAAAGAAAATAAAGGAATGCAACCACTTAGCCCCTCTCCATAATCCCGTGAATGCTCTTGGAATTGAGATCATGGAAGAGAAGTTTCCACATCTCCCTCAAGTTGCTGTTTTTGATACAGCCTTTCACCAAACGCTCCCAGAAAAAGCTTACCTCTATGCCATTCCTTATGAGTACTATGAAAAATATCAAGTCCGCCGGTATGGATTTCACGGAACCAGTCACCGCTATGTTGTCCAAGAGGGAGCAAAAAAAGTCGGGAAACCATTAGATGACACCTCTTTCATCAGCTGTCACTTAGGGAATGGCTGCAGTATCGCAGCTGTTCATAAGGGGAAAAGCATCGATACTAGTATGGGGCTCACCCCTTTAGAAGGGCTTGTAATGGGAGAGCGTTCAGGAGATTTAGATCCAAGTGTTGTGGGATTTCTTGCAGACCACCTTAAAATCAGCGCAGACAAAGTGATTGAAATTCTCAATAAAAAGAGTGGTCTTTTAGGAATTTCTACTCTGAGCGCTGACATGCGCCTCCTATTGGAGAGCAAGGAAAAACTAGCAAAGACTGCCATTGAAATCTTTTGCTACCGCTTAGCCAAATATATTGCTGCTTACCTTGTCCCTTTAAAAAATGTTGATGGAGTGATTTTTACAGGGGGGATTGGAGAAAATTCCGAAATAATCAGAAGCCGTGTCATGGATCAATTAAAACCCTTTAATTTAAAAGCACTTGTTATTCCAACAAATGAAGAACTGATGATTGCTCAAGATGCAGAAAAAATTGTAAGGGGGATGGAGTGAAACATACAATTCTCATGGTTCCCATTGGTCTTGGCGTTGGGCTTACAACGGTTTCTCTTGGGATGGCTCACGCCCTAGAAAGTCAGGGAGTGGGAGTTAACTACCTGAATCCATTTGGTCCTGATCTGAATGAAATCGAATATCTATTGAGTACCGGACAAGAAGATGTCATTTTGGAATCGATTATTGAACAGGTTGAAAAACTCTCAGTAAAAGATGGCGTTTTAGTCGTTCAGGGAATCATCTCATCGCAACTTCTTCCCTACGCCCCATCCCTTAATAAAACGATTGCAAAAGCTCTGGACGCTGAAGTGGTTTTTGTAACCACTCCTGGAGGGAAAACGCCGAATGAAATCAAAGAGCAGATCACCATTGCTGCAAAAGACTACGGTGGAATCGAAAGCCCCCAGGTTGTAGGTTGTATGATTAATAAGGTTGGCGCGCCTATTGATAAATATGGCAATGCACGGATTGATCTCTTTGATCTTCCAGAAAGTTCCGAAGAGGAATCGGCACTTTGTCAAATTTTCAATGAGCCTACTTTTAAAGTTTTAGGCTGTTTCCCATGGCAAAGAGAGCTAATGGCCCCACGGGTAAAAGATGTGGTCCAATTTTTAAATGCCGAAGTGGTTTCTCCTGGACATATGGAGAGTCATCGGGTGAACTTCTTTGTTATGGCTGCAGCTACGATTGAAACGATGGCAACTGTTCTTCGCCCAGATGTAATGATAATTACCCCTTCAGATCGCTCAGATACTATCCTTGCCACATGCATGGCTTACTTAAGTGGAACGAAAATTGCAGGGCTCCTATTGACTGGAGACTATCCTGTTCCTAAAAATACCATGAATCTTTGTTCAAAGGCTATTAAAGAAGGACTTCCTCTACTTAGAGTTAAAACCGATAGTCTTCGCACAGCCATCTCCCTTCAAAATCTCAACGTTAAAATTCCAGAAGATGACCAGGAACGGCGGCTCGGCCTTAAAGAGTATGTGGCTCATTATATCGACAAAGAGTGGATCAAAGAGCTGATTGCAACTCAAGTTGAACGAAAGCTCTCCCCTCCAGCTTTTAAATACCAGATTATAGAAAAAGCGCGAAAAGCTCATAAAAAAATCATCCTTCCTGAAGGAGAAGAACCCCGGATCATCCAAGCAGCAGCCATTTGTCATCAGAGAAAAATTGCACGCCCTGTCCTTTTAGGTCACCCTGAAAAAATTCGAACCATCGCAAAAAATCATGGCGTGAATCTCAGTGATGAGATCGAACTCATTGATCCTACCCCCTTGCGTGAAAAATATTTAAATCCCCTTCTTAAGCTTCGGAAACATAAAGGGTTGACTGAACAAAATGCTAAAGAGGCTCTCCAAGAAAATATTGTTGTTGGAACAATGATGCTTGCTTCAGGAGAAGTCGATGGTTTAGTTGCAGGAGCCATCCATACCACAGCGCATACAATTCGTCCGGCTCTCACGCTTATCAAAACAAAACCAGATGTCAAAAAAGTCTCTTCAATTTTCTTTATGTGCCTTCCCAAGCAAGTTCTTGTGTATGGAGATTGCGCTGTTAATCAAAACCCTACCGCAGAAGAACTTGCCGATATTGCCATTCAATGTGCCGACTCTGCAAAGCGCTTTGGAATTCCCCCTCGCGTTGCCATGATTAGCTACAGCACAGGAACCTCTGGGGCAGGTGAAGATGTCGCAAAAGTAACAGAAGCAACAAAGCTTGTGAAAACCTTGCGCCCTGACCTTACCATTGATGGACCCTTGCAATATGATGCCGCTTTTAGTCCCGATGTTGCCGCTAAAAAAGCTCCTGACAGCCCCATCGCCGGGAAAGCTACCGTCTATGTTTTCCCCGACCTTAACACGGCAAATACCACTTATAAAGCGGTCCAACGAAGCGCCGATGTTCTTTCAATCGGGCCTATGCTTCAAGGATTAAAGAAGCCGGTTAATGATCTTTCTCGCGGAGCACTCATCGATGATATTGTCTATACTATCGCTATTACAGCCATTCAATCTGAATAGATCTCTTTATTGATTTCTCTTTCCAAAGGTTTTTCTATCTGCATGGGTTTTGCATGAACTTTATGCTTGCTTCTTTCTGTTTCTAACAGCAAAAATACTATTTTTTACGAGAAAGGAGGAAAAAATGTCAGTGATAGGAAGTCAACCAAGTTGTGATCTTATTGGTGTGGATAAAAAAATCTTTTACACAAATGGAATGACCACATCAGAGCAAGAAACAGAAAAAATCTCTGATGAGCTTCGAAATATCGCACTTGCTGACGTGGAGGTTCACCACAATGATACAACACCAACAGAAAAAATCGTTGAAATCGTTGTAAAGATTGGCATTGGAACGGTAGGCTTATGTTATGCAGCAACTTCAGAAAAAAAGAGTAACGAAAAGAAGGTCTCAAATTTAGCAATTGGTGCTACCTCAATAGGATTGATCGGGTGGGGCTTAGCTGATCTTCATGAAATCCAAAGAAAAAAAGAGGAGTCTGCTGATCAACTAGCAAACAAGGTCTATGCCCATTTACAAAAGAACCCTCTTAGACATGTAACTCTTATATTTCATAGCCAAGGTGCTGACATCGGTTTTCGTACACTGACACAGCTGACCTGTTTTAAGAACCGGATTCATGTTATTACCATTGGAGGAAAATTTGAAATCCCCCCTAGTTTTTCTAAACGTGTCACGAACTTTGTCAATGAACGGGATTTAATTTCTGGTTTTGCTAGAGCTGCTACAAACCCTCTTCCAGGGGAAGTAAAGATAATTAGAAGCAAGAAATGCAAAACCTCCTTTTGCCACGGGACAACCGATTATATTAGTCATCCTAGTGTACGTAAAACTATCAGAGACTATACACAAAAAGACCTCTATTGGCTTGATCGACATCAACAGTGCGCTTATCCAGCTTACTTTGTCTAATAATGACAAAGGAAACATAAGCATCAAATTGGCATTTGATACATCCCCTCTTTCCTACTCTGTAAATTTTTTCGCTTAGAGGCATGTCAATTAACGTCAATTTTTGTTTCTAAAAGCTTTCCCGAAAATAGTCTATCTCCAAAATTGTAGATCGATTTCACTAATTAGTCTCTGAAAAATCTTTCAACAGTCGAACAAAATCATTTAGTAAATGATCTATTCATTAGATATTCGGAAAACAAAGTAAAACTTGGGAATAAACTCCACAAAGTGCTATAAGGACGGAAATAACCTTTTTATTGGAAACGGTAACATGAAAAGAATAATAAGAACATTAACTCTTCTTGGCCTTATGGGAAGCTTTCTGCTTCTTTTTACGGGTTGCGATTCTAGTCGAGAAGTAGTCAGTAATATCGAGGAAAAAGAAGCTAATGTTATCCTAGTTTTACTAGAAAGTAAGGGGATCCCCGCTTCAAAAACTGCTGCTGCTGCAACTGCAATTGGTGGCGATAGTGGCGGAGCAAAATATTCAATTATTGTACCAGATAAATATTCGATTGAAGCCATTGCCTATCTCAATCAAAATGGATTTCCAAGAACAAAAGGGACGACTCTACTTGATCTCTTTGCAAAGCAAGGACTCATGACTTCTGATAAAGAAGAGACGATCCGATACCAAGCAGGTCTTGCACAACAACTTACAAATACAATCATGATGATCGATGGGGTGATCGATGCCAATGTACAACTCTCTTTTCCTCCTGAAGACACAGGGCTTGGAGGTCAAGATGAAGAGAAAAAAAAGATCACTGCTGCTGTTTATGTAAAACATCAAGGGGTCATTGATGATCCCAATATTCATCTAGAAAATAAAATCAAAAGACTTATTTCTGGTAGTGTCTCGGGACTTGATATCAATGATGTGACAGTTGTCTCAGATCGCTCTCGTTTTACAGATATTACGTTAGAACAAATGCCTGAAGCCCTTGGTGGAAAACCTGGCGAGTATGTCAGCATTTGGAATATTGTGATGAGCAAAAAATCTGTTGCTCGCTTCCGCGTCCTCTTCTTTATTATTACAGCTATTGCTGTCTTACTAGCAATCGTCTTAGGATGGATTAGCTGGAAGTTCTATCCTCATCTCAAGAAAAAAGGCGGCCTTAAAGAACTCTTCAACCCTATCCCTCTGATCAATAGCATTATGAAAAAGCCCCCGTCTGGTCCTCCGGGAGAAGGAGGAGAGTAAAGGGTGAATAAAGCGTCCTGGGTCTCTTTTCGTCATTTGCTAGAACTGAGAGGAAAATCATCTTTTCTCCAATATCTTTCTCCTTCTGAGCAAGAAAAGTTCCAAAGCATTCCTTCCTCAAAGGGCGATCCATTTGCTCACTCCTATTCCATGGCAGACCGCCTTCAACGGGTCCATTATTCATGGTTGATTACTTTTCTAGAACCATTTGCAGAAAGTGATAAAGAAATGATTCTTTCATCATTAGACGAGAGCCAAGCAACCCGACTTCGGAAATATTTTAAAGTAAAAGAGGCTTCCTTTCCTCTTAAGAGCGGGGCAAAAAGTTATTTAGTCAAAGCTGTTTATGAGTGGCTTATTTCTGATCAAAAAGAATTTTTGCCTATTGAATTTTTACCCGATCACCCCCTTAATCCTCTGGTAAACTTAAGCAAAAACGAACTTCAAACCCTTGTCGATTATCTAGGTCTTCATGACTTGGCAATTGAATTAAAACATGTGATCAAATCTGAGCAGATAAAGAAAATTCAAAAAGTACTCACTCAAGGCGAGCGAAACTACTTAAAAAAACAGATTAAAGTAAAAGAACCCATAACTTTTGCCAGACTAAATCTTGATGGATGGAATGGAGATGGAGAGAAACTTAAAGCCATCCTTCATCATAGAGGCTTTAATCGGTTAGCAAAGGCTCTTTTTGGGTGTCACCCTTCCCTTTTATGGCATGTTTGCCATAGATTGGATACAGGAAGAACAAAAATTTTACGAAAATTCTTCACAGATATCAAAAATGACGAAGCCCATACTGCTTTAATAAATCAAACCTTAGGATTAATCCCACTAGTGCAGAAGGAATTATGAGCAAATATTTTTCATTAATCTATTCCGGCGAAATCAGACAGAGTTCTGATGAGAAAGTTATTCCTTCTGAAGCGTTTAGTGAACTCTTAAATGCAACTGAAGTCTTAAAAAAGGCTAAGGATGACGTTAAGACTTACCTTAGCAATAATAAGGAAGAGTGCAAAAGACTCATGGAAGAAGCAAAAGAGGCTGGGTTTAACGAAGGTCTCTCACAGTTTAACAAACAAATCTTCCATTATGAACAACGGATCAAAGAAATGGAGCATGAACTCCAAAAAATGATCCTCCCTCTTGCTCTTAGGGCCGCAAAAAAAATTGTCGGAAGAGAACTCCAATCAAACCCTGAAACAATTGTTGATATCGTCAGACAAACATTAAAACCTGTAACACAACACCATCATATTAAGATCCTTGTTGCAAAAGAAGATAAAGAGATCTTAGAGAAAAAGAAGAAAGAACTACGAACCATTCTCGAACAAGTACAGACTTTTATTATCGAGGAAAAAGAAGATATCACGCCTGGGGGTTGTATTATTGAGACCGAAGCTGGTATCATCAACGCTAGTTTAGAAAATCAATGGCGTGCACTTGAGTCCGCCTTTGAAGCGTTTATGAAGAGATAATGAAAAGATATTACACATTCCTCCTCCTTCTTTTATTTTGTTTTATTGCTAAACCTACCTTTGCCCAAGACGAAGGGATTGCAGATGCGATTGCTCGAATAGCAGAATCGACAACGCAACAGGGAAAAGAGGTAGATGCTGTGAAGGAAGACGAAGGCAAAGGTGGTGCGCCAGGGGAACCTAACGTCATCACGATGATGGCGGTTATTGCCCTCCTAGCCCTCCTCCCTTTTGCCATTATCTTACTCACCTCCTTCTTAAAAATTGTGATTGTTTTATCTCTATTGAGAAATGCCCTTGGTGTTCAGCAGGCGCCTCCCAACCAGGCTCTGACAGGAATAGCCCTTTTGATGAGTATTTATGTCATGTTCCCCACATGTGTTGCAATGTACGATGCAGGGAAAGACTACATTTCGAGTGAGGCCCCTAAAAATCTCTTTTCTTCCAACTCTGCAGTCTATATTTACAATGTCGTCGATAAGACAAAAGAGCCTCTCAAACAATTTTTAACGAAAAATATGTCGGTTAGCCACCAGCGAAATTTTTATCAACTCGCTTACAGAAGTATGCCAAAAGAGTTCCAGCCTGACTTAAAGATGGATGATTTTATCGTTCTCGCTCCCGCCTATATCACCTCACAACTTAAGGGAGCTTTTGAAATTGGTGTTCTGATTTATCTTCCTTTCTTTGTCATCGATCTTGTTACCTCAAACATCCTCCTTGCAATGGGAATGATGATGCTATCCCCCTTAACGATTGCCCTTCCCCTCAAGCTCCTTTTAATAGTTATGACAGACGGGTGGACCCTTGTCATTCAAGGGCTAGTACAAACCTATAAACAGTAGGAGTTTTTTCTTGTACGAATCTGAAATATACCAGCTCTCCTATCAAGCGCTTCTTCTCATTCTGATCCTTTCAGGCCCCCCGATTTTGATCAGCATGACATTTGGCTTACTTGTTGCGATTTTCCAAGCAGCAACACAAATCCAAGAACAAACCCTTTCTTTTACGGTGAAACTCGTTGCGGTTATCATGACACTTATTTTCTTAGGCGGTTTTTTAAGTGCACAAATCATGCAGTTTGCGAATACGATTTTTATGAATTTTCCGAAATGGAGATAGGTTTCGATGACGCTCGATTACCTCTCGACCCTTCCAAACATGACCCTTTGGGGCGTTCTTTCCCTTTTCTTTCTCGTCTTAATGAGACTTGCCCCGATTATGGCAATGGCCCCCTTTTTAGGTGCAAAATTAGCCCCAGGGATAGCAAGGATGGGGCTTGCTATTTTTTTATCAATCATTTTCCTCCCTTATGTTATTGTTAATGTCAAGGCCCCCATTACATTTAATAATGCTTTTATTCTCTATTCTCTTAAAGAGATCCTCATAGGCTTTATTCTAGGCTTTTTTGTCACCATCCCTTTCTATATGGTTCAAACAAGTGGTATCATTGTCGACTACCTTAGAGGAGCTTCGATTATGCAATCACAAGACCCCTCCCTTCAAACACAAGCCTCTCCCATTGGAATCTTCTATAACTACCTCTTAATTGTGATTTTCTTTCAGATAAGTGGCCCCTTTCTATTCTTCGATGCAATAGTGAAATCCTATGAAATCGTGCCTCCTGCAGAGTACGTTAACCCTCTTTTCTTTAGCGTCAAAAGTACCTTTTGGAAAACATCAATGGATCTCATCAATCAGATTGTTTCTATCGCCATTCAACTTTCTGCTCCAGCAATTGTAGCGATTCTAATGGCTGAGATGTTCTTAGGTATTGCAAACCGTTTAGCCCCCCAAGTCCAAATCGCCTTTTTAGGGATGTCAATTAAATCTCTGTTAGGCCTGGCGCTTCTTTGGGCTGCTTGGTTTTTCATCTTAAAACAATTTACAAAACAGACCTATGATTGGCTTGGTGTCATCAACAAAATCATCTACTATATGAAATATATGACCCCTACTTGATTTTTTCTTCCTTAACTTTTACAGTCGGATAAAAATATTAATTGAAGGCCTTTTATGAAACGCTTGCTTCCCCTTATCTTTGCAACAGTCGCAACTTTTGCTGCCCAAGAACCTCCTTACACCATCCCTGGAAAGATCTATGAAAGCACTCCTCAAGTGATCACGCCTAACGCAGGGCCAAAGGTTGATCACGGGATAGACGTTTGTATTACAGCAGACTTTATCTATTGGACAGCTCGGATGGATGGCCTTAGCTATGCTATTACTGGCAGCAGTGATGGCACATTGAATGCAAGCAAAGGGTCAGTACAATATCCTGATTGGAGATGGAAGCCAGGCTTTAAAGTAGGTCTAGGGCTTAATCTCCCCCATGATGGTTGGGATATCTATGCAGAATATACCTGGCTCCATTCAAGAGCATGGGATGCAACAAGTATTAACCATAAAGGAATCCTTCCTACTTGGGATATTTCTCACTTAGACCAATTTTCTACAACGACAGCATCTATTACTTCTGCAAGAGCAAATTGGAAAGTCCATATTAATACCTTTGATTTATCACTTGGACGCAACTACTTTATCAGTAAATTTCTAACCCTCCGCCCCTTTGTTGGTTTTAAAGGAAGTTGGATCAAACAAGACTATCATGTCCGTTACTCCGTTTTAATTAATCCACTTAACTCTACACTTCGGATGAAAAATGATCAGTCATACTGGGGAATTGGGTTAAGAACAGGAATGAATACAGCCTGGCATCTCACGCAAGCATGGAGCTTATATGGAGACTTTGCCCTGTCTGCCCTTTGGAGTCAGTTTGAAGTTGATAGAAAAGACACTCGACTTGATGAAGCAAATAATGGTGGAGCAAACAACCCCTCATTAAACACTTCGATTACAGTGGTAAATAGTTCAAATGACTTTCATACTTTAAAAGGTGTATTAGAACTAGGACTAGGAGTGCGCGGTGAATGGTGGGTTTTCGAAGACCGCTATCACTTTCTTGTACAAGCAGGGTGGGAAGAACAACTTTGGATTAATCATAACAACTTAATGAAACTTCACTTTACTCAATCTGATCATGGAGATTTAACCTTGCAAGGACTTACGATTAAAGCACGTTTCGACTTCTAATGCATGCCTTGAAACGAATTATTTTTATCTATTAAGTCTTTTTTCCTTGCAAAAGAAATCTCATCTAGAGTTTCATAGAGAATCTAAATAAGAAAAAAGCCCTTTGCAATGCATGTGAGCAAGAAAACTGGCGCTGAGATAAGTTTATCAAATGCACCACTGCCACTAAGTCCGTTAATAAGGGAAAACATAAATGATTGATATTTTATCGTTTTTATAACAGGGAGAAAATTGAGAATGGAAATGAAACTTCGAAAACTCTGGCCTCTTGTTGGGGCAATGTGCTTAGGACTGACTAGCTCAGTTTTTGCACATAGTACTACACAAAATGGTAGTACATCTACTTATGGTTCTAGCATGGATTCTAGCTCACAGTCAGCACAAGGGTCTTACCAGCGTGGAACTTTTAGAGAAATCACACCTGCAGCAGGACCACGTGTTGCACATGGCGCTGATGTTTTCATCACAGCAGATTTTATCTGGTGGAAAGCTTCTGAAGAAGGCTTAGCTTTTTCTGGAAGCGGCGTGAATGCTGGTGATACAACTCTTGCCAATGTTTACTCTTCTCCAGCTAAAGGAAAAGTCGTTTCTGTTGGTGAAGATTGGGCTCCTGGTTTTAAAGTTGGCCTAGGTCTTAACATGGGTCATGATGGCTGGGATATTTTAGCTCAGTACACATGGCTACATGCTTCAGACTCTCGTACACAATCAGGCGACTTTGTTTATGCTCCTGAATCTCTACCATTTGACGATGGACCAACGATTGCGGGAACTAAAAATACATCTAACTGGGACCTTAAATTCAATGTGATTGATCTTGAGCTAGGAAGAAACTTCTACCTCAGCCAATTCCTCACAATGCGACCACATATTGGTCTTAAAGGAACCTGGCAAGATCATGACTGGAAGTCAAAGTACTTTGTTAGTGACTATACTGTAAGCGCTCAAGACGCTGCAGGCGCTAATGTTGATGTACCATTTACTGGACCATTCCATAATGACAGACGCTTTGAAGTTTGGGGAATTGGTGTTCGTGGTGGATTCAATGTTGCATGGTACATGTCAAAAGACTGGAGTATCTATGGTGACCTAGCACTTGCATCACTTTGGACTAACTACTACAAGTCAACACAAAAGATCGACCTTGATGATACAACCACTGGTAATACCAGAGGATTTATCAATGTTGATAATGACAATGTTTACACTTGCAAAAGCATTATCGAACTAGAGCTTGGTCTCCGTTGGGAAACTTGGTTCTACGATGATAACTACCACTTTGCTATCCAAGCTGGTTGGGAACAACAAACTTGGATGGGATGGTCTGCATTTGGAGAACTTCTTGATACTGTATATCATGACTTCTCAGTGCAAGGTCTGAACCTAAAATTCCGCTTCGACTTCTAATCAACTGATTAGAAAACAAACGGAAAGAGAAGGCGCCAAGCAATTGGCGCCTTTTTTTGTTATCTATAAATTATCACTCCTACTCCCATAGAAAATTCAATCATCATCACTTTTTTCTAGATAGAATCATTAAGTAACCGCTAATGCCTGTGAACAAGAAAAACCCCCTCAGAAGAATTTTTTCTTGCGCTATTGTTATTGAGTCAGTTAAAACGGAAATAATATGATTAATTGATATTTTATCATTTCTGTAACAGGGAGAATGTTAAGAATGGAAATGAAACTTCGAAAACTCTGGCCTCTTGTTGGGACAATGTTAGGGCTGACTAGCTCAGTTTTTGCACACAGTAATTACCAAAATAGTACCACTAGTTCTTCTGCTAGTGATGCGAGCATGGATTCAAGCTCGCAATCAACTTACCAACGTGGAACTTTTAGAGAAATTACACCTTCTGCAGGACCACGTGTTACAAATGGCGCTGATGTTTTCATCACTGCTGATTTTATCTGGTGGAAAGCTTCTGAAGAAGGGCTATCGTCCTCTGGAAGTGGGCTAAACACTGGTGGAGCCACTGATGCCGCTGATGTTTTTTCAAGTCCTTCAAAAGGAAAAATCGTTGCTGTTGGCGAGGATTGGGCACCTGGGTTTAAAGTTGGCCTTGGGTTAAATATGGGACATGATGGTTGGGATCTTTATGCTCAATACACTTGGCTTCATGCTTCTGATTCAAAAACTCAAAAAGGACCAAACCTTTATCTTCCCGAATATGTTCCAGCAGATCAAGGCCCAAGTTACTTTAGCACTGAAAATAGTGCAAAGTGGGATCTTCACTTTAACGTCATCGATCTTGAGCTTGGAAGAAACTTCTATCTCAGCCAATTCCTCACAATGCGACCACATATCGGTCTTAAAGGAACCTGGCAAGATCATGACTGGAAAATTACTTCTAAGTTAGATGGTTTTGAAGTTAGAGTTAACAATCAACCGCAGGGTGTAGCACTAACAGGACCTGCTAACATCAGTAAACATTATGATGTTTGGGGAATCGGTGTTCGCGGTGGTTTCAATATCGCTTGGTACATGTCTAAGTCATGGAGTTTCTATGGTGACCTAGCATTATCTACACTCTGGACTAACTACCATAAGCTTACTTACACAGCTAAAATTGATGATACAACCACTGGAAATTCTAGAGGACTTGCTAACATCGATAGCGATAACCTTTATACCTGTAAGTACATTGCTGAGCTAGAACTTGGTCTCCGTTGGGAAACTTGGTTCTATGATGATAACTACCACTTTGCTATTCAAGCAGGTTGGGAACAACAGACTTGGGTCAACTGGTCAGCTTTCCATGAGCTGCTTTATAGTATGACCAATGACTTCTCAGTACAAGGTCTGAACTTAAAATTCCGCTTCGACTTCTAATCCAATCGATTAGAAATCAAACGGAAAGAGAAGGCGCCAAGCAATTGGCGCCTTTTTTTGTTGCTTCCCCTTAAATGAATCTGTTAGAGGTAAATTTCAGAAGGGTTATGGGGGAAGTCATGTCTAAGAAACTCCTTTTTTATCTATTTTTCATCTTAAGTCTCAGCGCTTTCGCAGAGCAGAAGGAAGAAATCACACCGCCTGCAGGTCCTTTTGTTAAAGGAGGAGCTAATGTTTTTATAACAGGAGAATTTCTATGGTGGAAGGGGATTCAAGAGAGGCTAAACTATGCAACAACAGGGGTTTTGGTCCAGCCTGGAACAACGATTTCTTCTGGAAAGGTCCATAAGGTCCACTACCCTTGGAAACCTGGGTTTCGTGTAGGAATTGGTTTCTATCCAGGACATGATGGATGGGACCTTTATGCCCGCTATACCTGGTACCATAGCCACTCCACCGATCAGGTTTCACAACGTGATGGGAATATGGTCCCTGTAGGCTCCTATTTTGGGAACCTTACGAATATCCAAGTCAACGGAATCACTTCAGCTAGAAGTGATTGGGATCTTCATTATAATGTGGTGGATTTAGAGTTAGGACGAAACTTCTTTCTGAGTAAGTTCTTAAAAACCCGCCTTTTTACAGGGCTTCGAGGCTCATGGAACTCACAAGACTGGAATACCTTCTATCGTTCCAATGGAGTTACCTTTGGAGGGGGGGATGCAGCGCTTCCTGGAACAATTAGTACAAAGCAAGATCAAGATGCTTGGGGTATAGGCATTCGGATGGGCTTCAACCTAACTTGGACCTTTTATAAAGCGTGGAGCCTTGTCAGTGATGCTTCATTCACAGGGATCTGGGTTGATTATGATAACCACCGCCGCGATACCATTTCTCAAACAGGAATGGGCTCGGCTACTATCGTTAACATTAAGAGTAATCCCAATTCGACTCTCCTAAATATAGATTTGATGCTTGGGTTCCGCGGCGAGTGGTGGATCTATGATGATTCCTTTCATCTTTCAGCACAGGCTGGTTGGGAAAATCAAATTTGGCTCCATTATGGAAACTTCATCTTTATGAATGGAAATGGGAATGGAGACTTAAGCTTTTCAGGGCTTACAGCAAAACTCCGTTTCGATTTTTAATTTTTTCTTGAAATTCAATTGAAAATCTCGTTTCATAGTAACTTAGTATAAACAATGGGATTTTCATGAACGCTTGGCGCATATTTCTATTAGTTTTTGTCCTTCCATTGGGAGTTTTACGGGCAGAAAGTGAAATTCGAATGAAAGGAATCGAAAATAGAGTTGATCATTTAGAAAAAACTCAAACCAGTGGAAATCCGATGAATCACCTGACCCCTTGCGCTGGGCCAAAGGTGAAAAATGGGATGGATCTTTACCTCTCTGCCGACTTTATCTATTGGACAGCAAGACTCGATACCCTGACATATGCAAAAACAGGTCGTGGAGTCCTTCCCAGCATTGGAGAAACAAAGAAAGGGGATGTTCAATCTGTTAATTGGTCATGGGATCCAGGATTAAAAGTAGGATTAGGATGGAATTTCTGTCATGGATGCTGGGATATGAATCTTCAATATACATGGCTTTACACCAATGTTGGAAATACAAAGCACTCCACATCTCTACTCCCTTCTTATGATGTCCTTCCCCCAGAAGTTCAACTTCGTAATCTAACGTTTAATCGTGCACATGCTCACTTTGACCTCCACTATCAAGTAGGCGATCTAGAACTAGGTCGTAATTACTACGTGAGCAGAACACTAAAACTTCGCCCTTTTATCGGAATGAAAGGAACATGGCAGAAACAAGATTATAAGGTTTTCTATGATGCCATTCCCCTTGCACAATTTAATCAACATTTTAATTTCCGCGCTAGGTTTGATCAAGCCCTTTGGGGACTTGGAATGCGTATGGGACTTAATACCTCATGGCAATTTTCCAAGCATATCGGTCTCTATGGAAATTTAGCTTTGTCTGAGATTTGGCTCCATTATGATATCGATCGTAAGGATACCTTTGAAACGGTCGAGCTTGACCCTCAAATTCAAACAACAGAGTCTACAACATTCAATGTTCAAGATCGTCTGCGAGTGGTGAAGCCTGTTATGGAATTTGGGATCGGCCTCCGAGGCGAAGGTTACTTGGGAGGTGGGCGATACCATCTCTTAGCTCAAGCTGGATGGGAAAGTCAGATCTGGATCAATCAAACAGTTCATATTACAAAAGACAGTCACTATGACCGCTTTGATCTCAATCTTCATGGCTTTACAGGAAAGATCCGCTTCAGCTTTTAATCTCTGCTTATCTTATGTAGCGTTAATAGGGTTGAGGATGATGGCCCCTTCTTTAATCGCATGAATCGTTGAATCGATCTCTTCTAAGGTATTGTAGATACCGAAGGAAATTCTTGCTAAAGAGTTAATACCAAATCGTTTTACTGTAGGATAGGCGCAGAGATGTCCCGTTCGAACTGCAACTCCTTTAAGCCCTAAAAGAGTTCCTAAATCTAAGGAATGAACATCTTCTAAGGTAAAACTGATAATGGGGCCTCTCTCTTTAGGCGCTCCCAAGACCTTTAATCCATTAATCTGTTCCAGTTTCCCCATAGCATAAGTCATGAGCTTCTTTTGCCACTCATCGATCGCTTCTCTTCCAATTGATTCGATATAGTCGATGGCAGCACCAAGACCGATAACAGAAGCAATTGAAGGGGTTCCCGCTTCAAACTTTAGTGGAGGTCCTTGAAAGGTTGATTTTTCCATCGTGACCGATTCGATCATATCCCCTCCTGCCATAAAAGGAGGCATCGCTTCTAAAAGAGGAAGTTTTCCAAATAAGATCCCAACCCCTGTAGGTCCATACATTTTATGCCCTGAAAAAGCATAAAAATCTGCATTAAGCTCTTGCATATCGAGAGAAAGATGAGAGGCAGCTTGAGCCCCATCAATCATCACTTTTGCACCCACGCTATGGGCAAGATCGATGATCTCTTTAATAGGATTGATTGTCCCTAATGCATTGGAGATATGCCCGACTGACACAAACTTTGTTCGCTCTGAAAGAAGCTCTTTATAGACATCCATTCTAAGCTCTCCATCAAGAGACATTGGAATATACTTGAGTTTGATCCCTTTTTCTTCAGCTAAAAGCTGCCAAGGGACAATATTAGAATGGTGCTCCATCTCGGTGATGATGATCTCATCCCCTTCACTTAAAAAAGTCCGTCCGTAAGAATAGGCAACAAGATTAATCGCTTCGGTTGTCCCACGAGTAAAAATGATTTCCTCTTCTTCATGAGCATTAATAAATCTCTTCACTTTTGAACGAACAACGCTATACATTTCTGTTGAGTGGGCAGCAATTTCATAGACAGCGCGATGGACCGTTCCATAGTCTTCTTCATAAAAGCGGTTGATTGCATCAATAACGATCTTTGGCTTTTGAGATGTCGATGCTGTATCAAAATAAATAAGAGGTTTCCCATTCATCGTTTTCTTCATCATCGGAAAATCTTCACGAATTCGCCATACATCAAACATCTTCATTATTGCCTCTTAACTTTAAATACCGATCGACCGTTTCCCCATCTAGTAATTCTTTGCAGAAACCTCGTGCTAACTGCCACCTTGCTTCTTTAATCGTAAGTCCCCTCGTCTGAAGATAAAAAAGCTCTTCTTTTTTCGGCTGAGAGACGGTCGCCCCATGTGAGGCTTTGACATCATCAGCATAAATTTCCAAGTTAGGCTTACTCATGGCTTTTGCTTTGGAGCTTAAGAGAAGGTTATTATTGAGTTGATAAGCCTCAGTTTTTTGAGCCTCTTTCTCAACAAAAATTTTCCCTTCAAAACTTGAGCGCCCCTGGTCCATTAAGGCTGTTTTATAGAGTTGGCTCGAACGGGTATTTTCTACTTCATGCTTAACCGTAATAAAATGATGAATTTCATCCTTTCCACTCGGAAGAGAAAGCCCCTTTAAATCAACCTCTCCATTTTCTCCACTTAGTGTAACCTGAAGATCATGTCTTTCTGAGCGGGCTCCCTTAGAAAAGGTAAAAAACTTTAAGTTAGCATCTCTTTTAAGGCGCGCTCTAACAGTATGCATTGCGAAAGCTTCAGCGCTATGCTCTAAATGTTCATTTACATTTACTCGCGCTCCTTCATCAAGGGTGAGCTGTAAATAAGGGTTAAAAAAGTAGGTTCCTCTTCCAATACATTTAGATGTAATGGTAAGAGAGGCCCCTTTTCCCACAAAGACTTCAACTTTTGGAGCTCTTAGCCCTTCACTCAAGGTATAATCCCAGACTAGCTCAATCTTCTTTCCTGGAGGAATATAGAGAAACTGTCCCTCTTCTGAAAGGGCTCCATTGAGAAGAGCAAAAGGGTTTGTTTCTAGCGCAAGATTTTCTGCAAAACTCTTTTGAAGAAGGGCTCCATAACTTCGCATGGCTTCTTTAAGTGTCAGAGAAATCGCCCCCTCTTCTTTTGGAAATGTCTCAACAACAGGAGTAAAGGAAGATTCAGATAGAGCTCTTAAAGAAACATATTTAAAAGCATCCCACTTTTTTGTTGGAAGGCCCATTTTCTCCAAAGCCGTCCAAGCCTTTTTCTTCCAAAGGTCATCGAGTTGAATATGAGGTTTTAGTGTCTCTAGGAGTGCCATCAGATCAGTTGGTATCCTTTTTCTTCAAGTTTAAGGGCAAGCTCAGCTCCTCCTGTTTCAACGATTTTTCCATCCATGACAACATGGACAAAGTGGGGCTTGATGTAATCTAGAAGACGCTGATAGTGGGTAATTAAAATAAGTGCATTTTCATCGGTCAGCTGCTGATTGACACCTTCTGCAACAATGCGCATGGCATCAATATCAAGACCTGAATCCGTTTCATCTAAAATAGCAAGTTTTGGCTCTAAAATCGCCATTTGCAAAATTTCATTCCGCTTTTTCTCTCCCCCTGAAAACCCACCATTCACATCCCGCTTAGAAAATTCAGGATTCACTCCAATCTTTTTCATCTTTTCTCGGAGCATTTCTTGAAAAACCTCATCAGAAAGGGGCTTCTCATTGTGGCTTTTCCGCTTGCTGTTTAAAGCACTAAAAAGAAATTCGCTATTACTGACTCCAGGGATCTCAACAGGATATTGGAATCCCATAAAAAGACCTAAATGGGCCCTTTCTTCAATATCAAGATCAAGAAGATCTTTCCCTAAAAAGGTAATCGTTCCCTTTGTGACTTCATAACTCGGATCCCCTGCTAAAACTTTGGCAAGCGTTGATTTTCCGGCACCATTCGGTCCCATAATGGCATGGATCTCTCCTGCCTTAACATTTAAGGTAAATCCTTTGAGGATCGGTTCTCCTTCAACGGAGACTTGTAAATCTTTAATCTCTAACATTACCCAACGGACCCTTCTAATTTTAATGTTAATAATTTTTGTGCTTCTGCAGCAAATTCAAGAGGAAGCTCATTGATGACCTCTTTGCAAAATCCATTGACGATCATCTGAATAGCGTCTTCTTGAGAAATGCCTCTAGATTGCAGA
Organism: Simkaniaceae bacterium; assembly: GCA_018399075.1. GTDB lineage: Bacteria > Chlamydiota > Chlamydiia > Chlamydiales > Simkaniaceae > Neptunichlamydia. The sequence continues at coordinate 113,561 of CP073763.1, forward strand.
TAAAAGAGCTGCTCTTCATTCATCTTTGACGTAGAGGCTTCATGTTCAAGTTCTGCGGTTTCATTATGGACTTCGATATAGGGAAAGGTATTAGCGCTGCAGCTATTTTTTACCAGCATCGAGTCGCACTGCGTGAAATTCCGCGCCCCTTCAGCTTTTGATCCAATATGAACAAGTCCTCGGTAGGTATTAGAAGACTCATCAGCAGAAATCCCTTTCGAAATAATTGTTGAGCGGGTCCTCTTTCCTAAATGAATCATCTTCGTCCCCGTATCAGCTTGCATCTTTCCATTGGTAAGGGCGACGGAGTAAAACTCCCCTACAGAATCATCCCCTTGCAAAATACAGCTGGGATATTTCCAAGTAATGGCTGCTCCGGCCTCCACTTGTGTCCAAGAAATCTTCGAACGATTCCCTGCACATTTCCCTCGTTTAGTCACAAAGTTATAGATTCCCCCTTTTCCTGTGGTTTTATCTCCAGCATACCAATTTTGAACGGTTGAATATTTGATCTCAGCATCTTCATGAGCGATCAGCTCAACAACCGCTGCATGGAGTTGATTTTCATCATAAGCAGGAGCGGTGCACCCCTCTAAATAACTGACATAAGAACCAGGCTCAGCAATAATGAGAGTCCGCTCAAACTGCCCCGTCTCCCGTTCGTTAATTCTAAAGTACGTGGAAAGCTCTATAGGGCTTTTGACTCCTTTAGGGATGTAGACAAAAGACCCATCGGAAAAGACTGCAGAGTTTAGCGCGGTATAAAAGTTATCTCCAATCGGAACAACCGTTCCTAAATACTTCTCTAAAAGTTCTGGGTATTTCTTTACTGCTTCACTAATGGAACAAAGGACAACGCCCGCCTTTTCAAGGGTTTCTCGAAAAGTTGTTCCTAAAGAAACAGAATCAAAAACAACATCGACAGCCACATTACTTAGACGCTTTTGTTCATCGAGGGGAATCCCCAATTTTTCAAAAGTCTTCAAAATTTCAGGATCGACTTCATCTAACCTGCTCAGCTCTTGCTTTTTCTTAGGAGCGGCATAATAACGCATCTCTTGGAAATCAATCGGATCGATCTTCAAATGGCCCCAATCAGGAGGGGTCATCTCTTTCCACTTTCGAAAAGCCTTTAGCCGGAATTCGAGCATGAATTCAGGTTCCTCTTTCTTTGCAGAAAGGGCTCGCACTGTCTCTTCATCAAGCCCCTTGGGAAAGAGGTCTGATTCAATCTCAGTTCGAAAACCATATTTGTATTCTTCCCTAGAGGAAAGGAGCTCTTCTGTTGACATGGATTACCTTTATTTAGGCACCAAAAATACCTTGTTTGAGGTCCAAAGTCAACCGCTTCCCTTAGTAGTCAGGATTGAAAGTAAAAAGTTTCCTTATCTCCCCGCCGCACCCATCAACAAATTCTTTCAGTGTTCGACTTTCTTCCACCCTCTGCTCGATTGATAGAGCAGGACATTCAACATCTGATACGTCATCTAGATCTAAGATAACTCCCATCACCCCATAAGCTCTATTTTGTTTGGAATCATTGCAATTAATATAGGATGCCCCCACATAGAAAGTCCCCACTTTACCCTCCATCTGGATCCTCAAGTTATCGGGAGAGTGGAAATAACTTTCTCCATCCGTATGAACAATAATATCATCTTTTTGAATCTTTTCCCAAGGAATCGACCTCCCTATCCCCTTTTTGATCCCTTGTCCTCCAAAAAGCCCCACAGAAATTTGTTGTTGCTTCTTCCCAATATGAGGGTAGTCTGAAAAAAAGAGATGATGGAAGATTAAACTAAAATCTGCACTTCCACTCAGGGGCTTTTTAAAAATCACAAATTGCAACTCTAGCTCCTCTTCTGAAAACCGAAGGAGGTGGTCTTGCAAAGGCTTGGGGAAACAAGCGATTTGTCTCCTTGGAAGAACAACACTCAAATAAGGAATGCCTAAAATATAATTTTGGTGTTGATAGTTGCCCACTTGCATAAAGGGGGGAAACCCCGATGGATGAGCTCTTTCAAGGGGTTTATTAATCCCCGAAAGATTAAAGATGCCATTGACAAGGTTATCTACTGCAATAGACACCCCTTCCCAGGCAGCAATATCTCTTGCTAAGTCTCTTTCCTTCAAAGACTCATCCAAGCGGGCAACATCATAAGGGTTTTCTTTCGGTAGAGGCTTTCCCCAATAAAAATCCATAAACTGTGTGTAAAAGTAATTGGCAAGACTTTGAACTCTTTCCCAAAGAGGCTTCAAACAGGGAAAATAATTGAAAGGGAATGTGGGAGGGGAGTTTCTATCGATTCTATCCATTTGATACCTTTAAATTAGATGGGTACAAAAAGAATAAAAACTATTTGAATAGAAATCAAACAATTTGAGAGGAAATTCGATCCATTGCGCGTGCTAAGTCCTCAGGAACATCGATGCCAAGGCTTTCGTGCGCTGTTTCATGGACTTGAAGGTCTAATCCATTTTCTAAAAACCTAAGTTGCTCAAGCCCTTCGGCAAGCTCTAAGCGAGAAGGAGTAAAGGTGCTAATCTCTTTGAGAGCCTCACTGGTGTAAGCATAGATGCCGATATGTTTATAGTAGGTAATATTTTCCAATCCATCTCGATCATAGGGAATAGGAGCTCTTGAAAAATAAAGGGCGCGGTCTTGATAGTCGGTCACAACCTTAACGATATTTGGGTCATCAATCTCCTCTTCATTTTCGATTTCTTTTCTTAAAGACCAAACATCAAAGTCTTGATCAATCGATTGGAGGAGATTTTCGATCATTTCTTTATGGATAAAGGGTTCATCACCCTGCCAATTAACCCAGATATCTCCCGATATCTTCCCTTTTTCTTGAAGCTCGATCAGTCGATCTGTTCCGGAAAGACACTCGGGAGAGGTCATATGATATTTCCCATCAAAGGAGTCGATAAGACGGGCTGTTTCATGGTCGTCAATGGCAAAGGCAACTTCATCAAACATTTCAGCAGAACTCGCAGCTTCCCATACCCACTGCAGCATTGGTTTTTCTCCGAGTATGGCTAAGACTTTTTTAGGAAAGCGACTCGATGCGAGCCTTGCTGGAATGATACAGATGGTTTTCATACACATACCATTTTCATCGACCGAATTGTTTCACGAAGCCCTGCTTTTAGGGGCCAAATGGGACGATACCCAAGCTGCTCTACTTTTGCTCCATCCATCGCATACCGAAAATCATGCCCAGGACGATCTTCGACAAAGGCAATTAGCTTTTCATCAACTTTTTCACCCGTTACCTCTTTCATAATTTCAAAAAGGAGGTGAAGAAGGTCGATATTTTTCATTTCGTTCCCTCCTCCTATGTTATACACTTCTCCTTTTTTTCCACGGTCCAAAATTGTCCAAATAGCGCGCGCATGGTCTTCCACAAAGAGCCATTCGCGAATATTTTCACCCGCTCCGTAAACAGGGAGCTCCTTTTTTTCTAAGATCTTTTGAATCATGAGGGGGATGAATTTTTCTGGATACTGTCCAGGACCATAGTTATTACTTGCGTGAGAAATAGTCGTTGAAAGTTTATAAGTCATTCCATAAGACCTAACTAAATGATCTGAACTGGCTTTAGATGCTGAGTAAGGCGAGTTGGGGCGATAAGGAGAATTTTCAGTAAAGGTCCCTTCATTTCCTAGTGCGCCATAGACTTCATCTGTAGAAATATGATGAAAATGAATCTCTGGGTACTTTCTGACAAATTCTAACAGTTTATAAGTTCCCACAACATTGGTCTGAATAAAAGCATCGGGGTCAATAATACTTCGATCGACATGGGTTTCTGCAGCGAAATGAACAATCGCTGTGATCGGCCTTTCTTCATGGATTTTTTCAAGAAGTGGCTGATCCCTAATATCTCCATGAAAGAAGGTATATCTTTCATCTCCTTTTATCGAGTCTAGATTTTCGAGATGTCCTGCATAGGTCAAAAGGTCAAGATTTGAAAGATGTCCTGCAAAAGCTTCTTGTTTTAAGGCAAAGCGGATAAAGGCAGATCCCATAAATCCTGCCCCTCCAGTCACTAGGATATGGGCATTATTTAGATTCAAGTGCATGAGCAAGTACCTCTTCTAATCCTACCTCCCAATGGGGCGGAGAAAATTTTTCTGTTAATAGAACGGAAGATGCGGGCCTTTTAGCTTTCGCTCCAAAATCTTCACTCGAGATTGGCTCAATCTTCTTGCAACGCACCTGTTTTTTTTCTTCGAGTTTCTTTTGAATCATCTCAGCAAAGCTGTGCCAAGTGGTCTCACCTTCATTGGCATAATGATAGGTCCCTGATTCATCTAAAATCGAGAGAGCGGCTTCAGCTAAATCATCGGCATAAGTCGGACGCCCTCTTTGATCACTAACAACATCAAGACTTTCTTTTTCATCCATGAGCTTGATCATCGTTTTCACAAAATCATTTCCCTCTTTTCCAAAAAGCCAAGAGGTGCGGATCAAAAGAGCTTCAGGATAGTGCTCCATTAAAAAGCGTTCTCCTGCTTCCTTACTTCTCCCATACTCTGATAAAGGAGCTCTCTCATCCTCTTCTCCATAAGCCTCTTTTTCTCCATCAAAGACATAATCGGTTGAGAAATGGATGAGCTTATTCCCCTTTTCTTTTGAGAGTTTTGCTAAAAGAGCGACAGCTTCTGCATTAAGAGCATGAGCCTTTTCTTTTTCTTCTTCAGCTTGATCGACTGCAGTATATCCCGAGCAATTAATCACATGAGTAAAGGTAAGGGTTTCAAACTGAGCTCTCACTGCTTCTTCATTTTCTAAATCAACCTCTTGCCTTGTACTTGCCACAAAGTCAATTCCATTTTCTTTGCACTTTCGTTGCATTGCTTGCGAAAGCTTTCCCCACTTTCCAATTATCCAGACTTTCATGACCACCTCAGTTCGTAAAAATAGGGGCTTTTTTGATCTCTTTCGGAAACGATTGGTGCCTTTACAGGCCACTTAATCCCAATTTCTGGATCATCAAAACGAAACCCCTTTTCTGTTTCGCTATTATAAGGAGCGCTCGTTTTATATAGAACGTGCGCCTCGGGACTGACCACGCAAAAACCGTGAGCAAACCCTACAGGAATATAGAGCTGTTGATGCTCCTCCCCATCTAAGTAAACCCCTTCCCATTTTCCAAAAGTTGGAGAGTCAGGGCGAATATCGACAATAACATCATAAATTTTTCCAGAAGCAACCCTCACAAGCTTTGCCTGTCCCGGCTCTGACTGGAAATGCATTCCACGGATAACCCCTTCCGTTGAGTAGGAATGGTTGTCTTGGACAAATGGGGTCTCAATCCCCCCCTCAAGGTAACGGGCTGATTCATGGCTTTCTAAAAAAAAGCCCCGTCCATCTCGAAAAACTTGGGGAGAAATAAGTTTTGCTCCCTGCAGATTTAAATCTTTAATTTCCATATTAGAAGCGATTATACCTTCTTCCCCCTAATTTGACAAATCAGCAGCAGCCTTGCATTAAATTTCTTGAGTTTTTTATACTATCTTTTTTGCAAGCAGGAGAGCTCCTTCAATCGTCTTTTTTTAATCCACTTATTTAAAAATCCCCCCTTCCTAAGGAGAAGCCAATGAAGCTGAGAGCCATTGCAGCCTGTGATTTGCGAGGAGGACTGGGATTCAAAGGAACTATTCCTTGGAATGTTCCTGGAGATAAGCTCTTTTTCCGGGAGCAAACCCTTCATAAAACCATGATTATGGGACATAAAACTTATCAGAGCATGCCTCAGCATGCCTTTGAAAACCGCACTTCCATTGTCTTTACAAAAAGAAAAATTCAGCCGCTCCCCCCTCATGTATTCTTTGTCCATGATGAAGCCGCTTGCATGCAGCTTGCAATGCAGAAAGACCCTAAGGAGGCATTTGTGATTGGAGGAAGCGAAATTTTTAACCTATTTTTTTCCCAGAAAATGATCGATGAGCTCCTTTTGAGTTGGATCCCAAAGACCTATCAAAATGACACCTTCTTCCCACTTCACTACTTAGAAACAGCAATGGAGAAGAAACGGATGTTTGAAGGAGAAGGTTTTACTGTGTATCGCTATACTTTTAGAGGAAAATTCCCATGAAAGTGACGCCTATAAAAACAAATAAAATCTTCCCGGATGATGATTTTTTCTCCCACTTATTCAGCACTCTCCCCTTTTTACAAGAAAGGCAACTTTTAATCATATCGAGTAAGATCCTTTCCCTTTGTTATGGCTATTATGTTGAGAAAGAATCGCTCAATGTTTCTAAGGAATCTTTAATTCAACAGGAAGCCGACATCTTTTGGCAATCTGAAAGGGGAGGTCCCACTCAACTCACCATAAAAGAAAACTGTTTTCTCCCTTTTTCAGGAATTGATGAATCGAATAGCGCAGGAACCTATGTTCTGTTTCCAAAAAATCTTTTTCTTCATGCAACGTCTATTTGGGAAAAACTTCGCTCTCATTACAACATTGAGAAGTTAGGTGTTCTCATTATTGATAGTCAGATCATCCCCTTAAGAAAAGGAACTCTAGGCTTAGGGCTTAGCTGGTGTGGGTTTCATCCCCTCTATTCATACTCCGGAGAAAAGGACTGTTTTGATCGCCCCTATACTCTCACCAATATAAATTTAGTCGATGCTTATGCAACCGCTGCCATTCTTGAGATGGGAGAAGGAAACGAACAGTGCCCTCTTGCTCTGATCGATGAGGCTCCCAAAATCCGCTTTTTGAATCGCCCTCCCAATGAGGAGGAACAAAAACTTGTCACAATCAACCCAGAAGAGGATCTGTTTTCTCCTCTTCTAAAAGGAGGCTACTTTCAATCAAAATAACACTGATTTAAGATATACCACACTTGTTGTTCTATTTTGCATGTGCTTAGTCATGACAAATACGATAGGACACAAACTTTTCACTTTTCCATTCATCCACGTTCCTGTTCCTTCAGCCTATTTAGTTTATCCCTTTACCTTTGTTTTATGTGATGTTGTGAATGAAATTTATGGAAATAAAAGAGCCAAATATATGGTTTGGCTTAGTTTTGTCATGAGCCTGCTCGTGATGTGTGTGATCCGCGCCGTTCTTCTCCTTCCTGGACACCCATATTGGGTAGTTAAAGGGAATTCCTGGGGGTTTTCAAGTATCGATGAATACCAGAATGCTTTTAACGCTGTTTTTGAAATCAATGCAACGATTGTTATGGCTTCGATGACGGCCTATTTGTTAGGGCAATTTTTAGATATTTTTCTCTATAAAAAAATTCGAAAGCTAACGGGAAATCGTTTACTATGGCTTCGAACCAATGTATCAACAATCGTTTCCCAGCTCGTGGATACCGTTGTTGTTTCTGGAATTATCTTATTCGTTGGGTTTCGGATGGATTTTTCAAGAGGATTAGAAATCATGGTCGCGAGTTATTCATGCAAGGTGATTGCTACAATTCTCACGACCCCTGTTTTCTATGCTCTTATTTTTTTCTTTAGAAAAGAGGATAAACGATTAGCCTTTGGCTAGCCCGACTAACGTGCCATGATGCGGGGTGTCTTTATTTCTACGGTATGAAAAACACTCCTCTTCATTTTCATAGGTGCAGATTTCGGCGATTTCGATTTGCTCTTCAGGAATTCCAGCTTCCATCAGTTGCATCCGACTGATCTCCCAAAAGTCAAAGTAGGTGGGCCTCACCTGATGCTCCCAAAAAGCTTCGGGCAACTCTTCTTTAAAATGCTTAAATTCTGCCGCTTCAGGACCAAGGCTGGGGCCAATACAGACAATTAAATCAGAAGGGTTTGTTTGATAAAGCTCTTTCATCCTATCGATTGTTTTTTGGTAAATGTTTTGAACACTCCCTCTCCAACCACAATGAACATTTCCTAAAACTTGATGAATCGGATCATAAAAAATCGCTCCTTGGCAATCGGCATGACGGATCAGCAATCCCACCTCTTTTTCAGCAGTCACCATTCCATCATAATCATCAAAGTGGAGAAGCGATTGATCATCTAGAATGACTTCTTTAATCTCTGCTTTGTGGCACTGCTTGAGTTTTGCCCCTCTTTTAATCCCTAAAAGGTCTAAAGCACGCTTCGGATTTTCTGGGCTATTTTTTTCCCCAAGTCCCAAGTTAAGAAAAACCCCATGCCTTACTTCTGGAAAGAGTTGAAGAATCTCAAACTCAAGCCAAACAATTCCATTTTTCTTTTTTCTTTTCATCAACTATGTTATACCGTTTATTAAAATAACTTGGTGAATTTAACTTGATCTTTTCAGCGAAAATTGAACTTTCGCTCTTGCTAACCAACATGTGGTTAGGCTCGACCTCCAAATCCAATTTTTACTCAAAATCTCTATGTAAATTCTATAAGTTATTTTAATAAATGGTATTATTCCAAATATTTAAGGAGTCATTCATGAAGCCCATTTTAGCCCTCTCTTTTGTTTTCTTGCAAATCAAAGACAGGATAGGTTTATGACCTATTTGACCTTTATTCATCACCCTCTTTCGTCATTAGCCTTTATAGCACTTATTCTTGCTTTCATCAGTTTATGGATTCATAAATCCCCTTGGCTATGGGGTTCTTTTATTGCTGTTAGCTCGATTTTTGGGATCATGGGCAAGTTAATCGATTTTAAAATCTTTGTGGCACTAGCCCTCCTTTGCGCTGCTCACCTTTCCCTAACGACAAAATTAAAAGGTGTCTCGCGACTCATCACGATCCTTGTCGCTTTTTTCATATCGATTGCTTTAATGGGACACTTTTTTCCAGGGTTTCACAACTGGCTTATCGCTGATAAAATTCAGATTAGTAAAAATGCTTACCCTTATACCCTCTATCTCAACTTTGACAAACCATTTATTGGATTTTTTCCCTTAGCTCTAACGATTCCCCTTCTTTCGCGTATGCACATCCGTTCTGTCGTGTTAAAAACCATTGCTCTCACGGCTCTTGGGGTCATCATTCTCATGGTGCTTGCCCTCTATCTCCATCTCGTAGAGATCGATCTAAAACTGCCAGGAATCACCCCTATTTGGCTCATTGCTAACCTCTTCTTAGTCACCCTTCCTGAAGAGGCCTTTTTTCGTGGATTTTTACAAAGGGAAATCAGTGAATACCTTAACACAAAGTGGGCAGGACCCTTTAGTGTGATTGTAGTCTCCCTTCTTTTTGCCCTTCTTCACTTTATCTTCCTCCGCGATTTTTCCTACCTATCGCTAACGTTTATCGCCAGTCTCATTTACGGAAGCATCTACCATATGACACGGTCCATCGAGAGTAGCATCTTTTGCCACTATCTCTTTAATGTGGTCCATTTCTTTTGCTTCACTTATCCAGCGCTCAAGTAAAAATTACATTTCATACTTTAATATGGGATAGATTCTTGTTCAAATTGCTTGCTTTATTGATTCAGTTCTTTTAAAATTTCCTCCGGAGCAACAAAGTTAAACGATGTAAGTATGTCTGTTTCTGCCACTCATCTCTTTCAACCCCAATGCTCCATTTGCCTTGATGAGGTCCTACCTCCTCTCCAAAAAACAGACACATTTTGCCGTCACACTTTTCATAAAGTTTGTTTAGAGACGTGGCTAAAAACTGGAGATTCTTGCCCTATTTGTCGGCAAAATTTAATCGGTCCCATGTCATTTGAACAGATCACTGAAGCCGTAGAAAAGTATCGTGCAAACCTCCTGTCTTTAAGCGAAGTTAAACAACTATGGGAGCGGTATGAACGAGAGCAAGGGGTTAAAAGAAACGAAACATCCCGCATAAGAAGCTTAAGCATAGAAGAAACTACAAAAGAATTTGCAGAGCTGCAAAAATCAGACTTTCGCGATGGTTTTAGCGTAATGAAAATGCGTCTAATGAAAGAACGGATTGAAAATAGCCAAAGAAGAAAAAAGTCTAACGAAGACCTGAGCTGTGCACTCATTTTTGTAGTCGCCCTCTGCATATTTATGTCACTGCCTAACGTCAAACTTAAAAGGTAAAATATGGCTACCATTACTGCCTCCCCCACCCCTTTTCCCCACAAAAGATTCAAATATGCCCCCCTCTTTGAAGATCGTGGGTATTGTAGATGGCGCGTTGAAAGAAATACCCGACAGCTTAAGACCCTTCAAATCCAGATCACCACAACTCTCTCGAGTAGCTATGCTTTTACTCATGGAGAGCAGCTCCAAGATGCCCCCTATAAAGAGCTCTTTGTGGATTTTTTTCGGGAAATGCGAGGAGGTGATTATTTAGTAAGGAACTCGAGTTGGAACCTTGCCAAAGCTCTTTCTTATGAAGATATGGCGAGAATTAAAGAGGATTTTCATGGTGGGGGTTATCACGACAATTATACAACAACAAGCTACATTCCCAAAGAAGCCTTTAAGAAAGAACTCGTGTGGCTTTTAAACCGATGTGGCGGTTTTAATGAAAAATTTCTAGACGTCTTAAGAACTAATAGCAAAAAGTTTGTAGAAGGGCTAGACCTAAAAACAAGAGATGGTTACTTTCCTTGTCTTCCCATCTTTTCAAGAGCATTTCCTAGGTGTTATGAGACCTTGCAGTCTATCTTTACCGATCTTTTAGGTAGCGAATGGCTCCAGAAAGATATCTGTGCTATTCAAGACTATACAGCCGATACAACAACACTAGATAAAGACACTCTCTTAACTTGGAACATGGACAACTTCATGCTATGGTGCTCAGCCGTTCAAGGAGGAATAGTTCAACAGGAAAGGGATCAACAGATAGCTAAACAACATCAAGAGGCTTGGGAAAAGGATCAGTATGGAATGGTTGTTTCTGGAGCCTTAGCTTATGCAACAGCAACCCCTATTTTTATAGTGGGAGCAGTCGTAAAAATGGTTGTTAGCGCCATCGCAAGAAACACCGATCCAGAGGGGGAGGATTTTTATGTACAAGCTCTTCCAACCCTCGCCGCTGCAGGAGTCGGAGGCTTAGGAGGTCTTTCTAAAGAACTTGCGGCCGCATTAGCTTTTGATTTAGCCGATTTACACAATCGGCTTCAAAGGAGAAATCAAGGAGAAACCCTCTCTGGAAAAGAAGAAGCCGTTCGCAACATCGCCATGACATTTGTAAAAGCTCTTTTAACAGGGAGTATCCACGGCAATGACGAAAAATATTTAAGAGATATTCTCGGTGGACTTTTCTCCGAAGCTATTCACCAACTTCCAGAAGCCGATGATACGACCCCATGGGGAAGAAAATTGCTCTGGATCGCCTTAACACATCCTGATGTTCAAGGGGAGTTGATCAACAGACTCTTAGAAAGAAGGGCTCAAGAGCAAACAAAACCAGAAGAGCTCACAGACTCTCAATCTATAGACGAAACGCCCGAAATTCCTGAACCATTAGATCTTGAAGAGGATTTAGATCCATTCGTTCAAGAGGGGATAACAACTGGCCATCCCCCTACTTCTATAGAACCTCAAACCATCTCCCTTTCATTAAGCATGGGAGTCCATAAAGCCTCTGACAAAGAATACCTCGTTTATCTTGACAACGGTCAAGGTCAACATAAACAGATTGGGAAATTTTCAAACCAGGATAGCGCCCAATTCTTCCTAAATAAGTATACAGGCTATATCGCTCGACTCAACGAGCAAAACCGAGAAGTTGCACAAACCAAAACCCATTACCATACCCAAGGGATGGATCCAGATGCCATCGCTAACCTCCCTTCCTTTGATCCCATTTACGTTCAAATCAGTGCTTGTGGAAGCAGCTCCAACGTTTATCAAGGAGCTCATAAAGTTCTCAGTACAGGAAGTAGAGAGGCAGCCATAAGCAAAGCTGTCAAGCTGATGGATGATCACGTTGCAAGCAACGCTCAAACCATCCACAGCTTTAAAACAGAAATGGCCGATCAAATCTTTAAATCCCCTTCTATTCCCCATCCAGTAAAAGTAAGAGAAGTTGAACGGATCATCAGCGAACAGCACCAAGACACGCAAGCCCGCGTCCAAGCCACACAAACACAAAACAACTTAGACCAAGACCTTGCAGTCGCCAAAAAGAAACGGACAACAAAAGCTAAAAGACAACGAAGAGAATGGCGGCATGAAAAAGACCATGCTACTGGACAAGCCGAAGCCTATGGACAAAGAATAGAAGACAACAACTTTACCCTCCAGATCGCGGAAGGAACCACCACAAGAGAAGAAGTCACCCAAGTCAAACAAGAACTTCGAGAAACAAGACGAACAGCAACGATCGCAGCATCGGGACTAGAAGAGAAAAGAGAAACATTTCAAAAGACCAAGAAAGATAAAGATCATAAAAGAGTTCAAAGGGCAACCGAAAGATTCAATCGAACAATGCACGCGAGCACAGAAACCACAAATCGTTACTACCAAGTTCAAGGCGTAGACTATCAAGTTGACGCTCCCCCCGAAGTAACAGCGCCCCCTAAAGCCACCACATGGGGAAAAACACAAGCTTGGGTAAACAGCAATGTAAGCGGTAGCGGAGAAGTGAATGTTGTAACCGTTTCTGGGCCAAACGCACCCAATGCGCCATCCCTTGTTCATGTAAAACCAGCCCCCCAAAAAACCAAACCCACCACCTACACAGCAAGGCCCCAACAAGTCCACTTAGAAAACAGCGAACTTCAAGCTCCTCAATCAAGCTCCTCATCCAGTTACTATACCTATCAAGACACACAAGCCCTAGAAAGACAAAAAATGCTCGAAGCAAACATGGCCTTTCATTCTGCTCCTCAACCGGTAGGGCGTCCCAACCCAGATATAGACTGGGGGCGAGGCGTGGCAAGAGGTGTTCAGTTGCCACCAATGGATATGCGTGAAGTGAGACAGTCTGGAGTTAGATCGCCAGAACAGACAGCTCCAGGAATGAAACATTATCCAGAAAGAGATCGGACCCAATCAAACATCCCTAAATGGCTCAGGTACTTTGCTAGTGCTGGAGAAACCTTAGATCCCCAAGAAAGAATTGACCGCAACACCCAAATATTTGTCGCACACACCAAGGCCCTAAGTAAAACCTTTGGGGAAATCGCTGATGAGCTCCGCTCTTTTGGATGTATCAATGCAAAGTTCGATCAAGGAAAAATGACCCTTAAATTTGATCGGACAGTTTCCGATAGACTAGACCAACTAGTTAGTCAAAGACTCCCCGATATGAGTCACGTCAAACACTTCCGCTATGTGGAGTTTACAGCAAGCATAGCTAACGATGTTATGTTGCAAGCATTCATGATGCCCTTCTTCCAAGCACAAAAAACAAGACCCCTCCTCGATCGAGCCCTTGTCAGACCCGAAGGGTTTGGAAGACAGCTCAGAGCCATAGAAGCCATGCAAAGACCCGTCTACCATAGTGGTATAGGAAGTCCTTGGAGTGAATTCGTTCCAACGCAACAAATTCATAGAAATGGGGTTATTAGCGAAAGAGCTGTTGCAAAATTAACAGAACGACAGATTACTAAAATTACACCATTAAGACTCCCTTACCTTCAAAAAGGAGTCGATTATGAGTGGTTTGCAAAACATAGCCCTAGGATTGATGCCCTAAGGCGTATAGCACGGAATGACAAAGAACTTCATAAGCTGGTGGCAAGAGAATTCTCACCTCAAGGTCTTAATGAGTTGCAGATAAGACGAACCTTAGATTATGCAGGATTTAATACCTATGCAATCCCTGAGGGGCTACCAAGGAATGTTGTGGTGGGGTTTGCTGATAAAAACGGTGGCATGATATATAGGCTTGGAGGATCAACAGACAAGCAAAACCTAGTCGTCCGTGTATGCCCAGGGCTTGCTAAAGAAAGTCTTGCTTCATCGGTTTTGAAGGGAAAACATCTCAACAAGGAGCTTCATGGAACATTAAGGCAGCAATATCCTTATGTGGTGCAGTCTAGAGGAAATCTATATCGTACAATTGATGGCAGATGGGTAAGAGTTGATGGGAAAAAGTATGCAAAAAACAAAGCTTTCACTCATATCCCTTTAGAAATATACGAATTCAAAGGATGGTAAAAATGTCTGATATTGAGGATTTAACTGAAGAAGAAATAAAAGAAATAAAAGAATTTTACCCTCCATTTATAGCAAAAAAAATGATTGAGCTTACGGACGAGATAAATAACCGTAAACCAACCCATATTGATGATTTTTATAGGTTACACTTAGCCACCTGGAAAATTTCCAACAAAACCTACCAAGAGCAACACTGGGGGAAACAGGGGCAATGGGGAGATAACTACTCAGAAACAATGGAGGAATTTCTTTCTACTGGTAGAGCTGTTTTAGATACTAGTGACTATGCTGTTGAAATGACACCCAAGCAAAGGGAAATGTTGCAGAAGTTTTATGATATGATGGAAGGCTTCGATGGGGATGGAGATTCAGCAGACGATCCTGGATATGGTATTAATGATGCTGCAATTATTGAAGACCCAAAATTTGATAAATGCCGTCAGTATGCCAAACTTGTCTATGAAGAGCTATCGGGCGATGACTTAGACGCATGGGAAAGATCGAGATCAAAACAATAAAAATCTTACTAATGAAGAGTAGCAAAGTGATAAGGCAATGAACTTTGACTCCATGATCGTAGATTAGATGGTATTGTCAATTCAAAGGATGGTAAAAATGTCTGATATTGAGGATTTAACTGAAGAAGAAATAAAAGAAATAAAAGAATTTTACCCTCCATTTATAGCAAAAAAAATGATTGAGCTCACGGACGAGATAAATAACCGTAAACCAACCCATATTGATGATTTTTATAGGTTACACTTAGCCACCTGGAAAATTTCCAACAAAACCTACCAAGAGCAACACTGGGGGAAACAGGGGCAATGGGGAGATAACTACTCAGAAACAATGGAGGAGTTCCTAGGGACTGGTGAAGCTGTTCTTGATGCAAACACAGAAGGACGTGTTGAGATGACTCCCAACCAGAGGGAGATGCTGAAGAAATTATATGATATGTTGGATGACTTTGATGGTGATGGAGATTCAGCAGACGATCCTGGATATGGTATTAATGATGCTGCAATTATTGAAGATCCCAAGTTTGATAAATGCCGAAAGTATGCCAAACTTGTCTATGAAGAGCTATCGGGCGATGACTTAGACGCATGGGAAAGATCAAAAAACTAAAAACATTTAACTCGATACCAGATGAAACTGCGAAATATGAGCGAAACATAAAGGGAAAATGGTAATAATTACAGATTTCAACGCAAACTTTCTGAATCTCATGAGGGCTATATGGATTTTGTCAGATAGCCCATATCAAGAAAGTTTTTGGGTGAGAAAAGAAAGGTCCTCAATATCCCTTCGAAAAGTTGTCAAGGAAACAGTGGACAGCGATGATTTGATTTCTAACGCTATATGTTTCCAGGGAACTCTATGCACCTTTTTTCAAAATTATACAAAGGCAACAGAGGCTTTGGAGCTTGAAATAGTTGGACTGAAACTTGAAAACCCTCCAATAATATCTTTCAAAATGATTCAGTTAGAAACACTTAAAAAATTTCATGACGAGCTGCTTTTTTTTAAAGGACGGAAAAATTTTGGTCGTGTTGTTCGCGATTCGAAATGGAACGAAATCATTGAGCTTGCAAAATCTCTATACACAGAGCTGTCTAGGGAGGCAAATTTTGAAGAAATCTACCCTGAGTTCTTTTGCAATTTACAACGACGAGGGGGCAATGATAGGAAGAAACTGTGGGATTTTTCGATATTGTTGCGTTCAATTTGGGAACTATCTAATAAAGATTACCAACAGCGTTTTTGGGTCGCAAAAGAAAAATATTATTCGGATTTTGCGTTAACAATGGAGAATTTGGAAGAAGATATCGAAATTGTCCTTGATACTAGTGACCACGCCGTTGAAATGACCGACAAACAAAGAGAAATGATTCAAAATCTGTACGGCATGTTGGAGGATTTTGATGCGTATGGGGTCAACAACGCGGCGATTATTGAAGACCTCAAGTTCGCAAAATGTCGGGAGTATGCTCAACTCGTTTATGAAGAACTTTCTGGGGATTATCTAGAGGCATGTGATTGAAATTGGGCTCTACAATAGCTTCCGCGAAAAGTTTTAGTCTTTGCCTTTTGAAAAAATCATCTTCTGATGCTCGATGCCTGCTTCATAAAACCGCTCTCCATTGGGTCTCCAGCCTAATTTAAGATAAAAAGGGATAGCTTCGGTTTGGGCGTGCATCATCATTTGATAGATAGGGTAGTCCTTTTGAGCGACTCTTTGCATCTCTTGCATCAATTTAGAAGCAATCCCTCTTCCACGAAACATTTCGAGGGTGGCAATCCTCTCAAACTTAACGAAGGTTTTTTCAACCCTTAATCTCCCCGTTGCTGCAGGCTCGTTTTCATAAAAAGCTAAAAAGTGGATAGAGGTTTTTTCAAAGGCATCGATCTCTTCTCTTTCAGGAACTTTTTGTCCTTCAACAAAAACTTTCCGACGGATCATCAAACAGGTTTGATAATCTTCTTCTGTTTTGACGCGTTTTACAATAATCATGCTCTAATTATTAAGAATAGGGGAAATGAAAACAAGAAAGGAAGAGCCCACTTCAAAGTGGGCTCACCATAGGATTAATAATTGGTATAAGGATTAGACTGCTGCTTACTATTGCTACTATCACTTGGATAGCTATAATTACTATAGGGGTTTTGGCCCTGTTGCTGCTGTCCTTGTTGCTGCTGCGAGCCATCTCCATTTGATTGCGATTGGTCTTGGCGAGCATCTTTCATCACAGCTTCGACAGCTTGATCGGGAGAGATCGTTGTTTGTTGCCCTGTAAGGGTTTCAACTTCAGAAGAGTTAAGGGCCATAGCTCTGAGACGTTGTGATACTGAAAAATGGCGACAAAACATGGTACGATGCATATCACTAAGCTGAGAAGCAAAGGCTTTTTCAGTTTCTGATAAATGTGAACAGTCCGATGGAACAGTCGTTTGGGGCCTTGGTTGCGTCGTTGACTGCGATCCATTTGACTGATAGTTTGTCGAACCATTTGCAGCATAAGAAAGGGTTGCTATTCCCATTAATAAGACTAGTTTTTTCATTAGCTTGTGCTCCTTGTCTATTTCTTTGAGAAATAGCACAACTCTTTTGATAATAAAAGAGAATTTTAATATAGATTGAGAACATGCCTGAAAGACCAATAGAATGTAGCCAATGTAAAAAATGTGCCGATGTCATCTACACTGAGATGGTCGGTGAAACAACGACGACAACAGAAATGTGTCGCGACTGTCCTGTTCTCAAGCATAAGCTTGAAGGAAAAGTGCCCGCTATGGGAACCCCTAAAAAAGAAGAAGGGCTTTGCTGTAGTCACTGCCATACCTCTTTGGAATCGGTCCTAATGGGAGAAGCACTAGGATGTAAAGACTGTTATTTCATCTTCCAAGATGTCCTTGTCGACCAACTAATGGAAACGCAGCTTATCTCACCAAGACTCAAACCAAGCTCTGCAAGCCCTACTCCAACACTACACATCGGGAAATCACCTTTTATCAATGGAAAATCAGAAAATTCCACTCGCATCCGCGATTTGAATGAAGCATTAAGTGAAGCCCTGAAAGGGGAAAATTATGAAGAAGCGGCATGGCTCCGCGATCAAATCAACTCCCTTACCAAGGCATCAGATGAGCGCGCCTAACCCCTTTTTACAGCTGAAAGAAAATAGTTTTTGGGAAAAAAGTGACACCCCTATTTGGATCGCATCGAGCTTTTTTCTTCAGAGAAATTTAGCTTCAGACCCCTTCCCTCTAAAGATGGATAGTGGAAATTCACAGCGAACACTTGGAGCATTGAAACAAAGTCTTTTGAGCTTAGAAATGCTTGAAAATCCCCAATTCTTTGAGTTTGATGAGATCAAGGCAGCAGAAAAGGAATTCCTCCTAGAGCACTTTTTAGCCACATGTGAGTCGCAAAAT
The DNA here is from genome assembly GCA_018399075.1 of Simkaniaceae bacterium. Classification (GTDB taxonomy): domain Bacteria; phylum Chlamydiota; class Chlamydiia; order Chlamydiales; family Simkaniaceae; genus Neptunichlamydia. The sequence continues at coordinate 131,510 of CP073763.1, forward strand.
CCCGAGTGCAAATCAGGGCTAGTGATTGATAATAGTGGGACATTTTTAGCTATGATCAATGGAGAAGACCATCTCGTGTTGCATTCTATCGAGTCCCATTCAGGATGGAAAGAGGCCTGGGAAAAACTGACTGATATTGAAGATTTCTTAGCAAAAAACCATACCTTTGCTTACTCAAACAAATTTGGTTATCTCACTTCACAACTCTCCAATTCTGGAACAGCGCTTACTGTTCAAGCCTTTCTTCATCTCCCCTGCCTCGTAGAGCTCGATCAACTTGATGAGGTCCTCATCAAGGACCTTGATGAAGAGGTTCAAGCCAATGGACTTTCTGGAACCTATGACTTTGTTGGAGACATTGTCATTATTCAAAACCGCTTCTGCCTTGGACTCACTGAAGATCATATTTTGGAAGCTGTCCATAAAACTGCAACAAAGCTTGTCTCTCATGAAAAAAATCTCCGAGCTCACCTTAAAGAGACTCCCGATGCTCTTATTGTCGATAAGATTAGCCGAGCAATCGGTCTTCTCAAACATTCCTACCAAATCGATACTAAAGAAGCCCTCAATGCGATTAGCTTCATCAAACTAGGGATCGATCTCGAGTGGATCGAGGGGCTAACAGACCGAGATATCAATAAGATTTTCTTTGAAATCCGCCGTGGTCACCTTGCTTTATCTACAAAAGAGGAAATACCTCAAGAAAAGCTCGCTCAAAAACGGGCTGAGTTTCTACAATCGGCACTAAAGCCAATTGTGATGAAGTTATAATGAGAATCAAAGCGATCCTTTTAATGAGCGGAACTGGCGAGCGATTCGGAAGCTCAACACCAAAACAGTTCCTTAATCTCTCAGGGAAAAAACTTTATCTCCATACATTAGAGACATTCCTTCCTTTTCCCGAGTTTGAGGAAATCCTCCTCGTTTGTCATAAAGAGCATATTGATCAAGTGAAACAGGAAGTCTCTGATCCCCGCATCCGCGTGATCGAAGGGGGACATACAAGACAAGATTCTTCTTATCGAGGGCTCCTAGCCTGCGGCCCTGAAACCACCCATGTAGTCATTCACGATGCTGCTCGCCCCTTTGTTTCTCAAAAAATCATCCAAGACAATCTCGATGCCCTTAAAAAACATGATGCCGTTGATACTTGCATTCCTTCTGCCGATACGATCGTCCATGCTGAAACCTTCGATACCATCACCTCAATTCCTAACCGAGCAAAATATCTCCGTGGACAAACGCCCCAAAGCTTTTCCTATCCTCTTATTTTAGAAGCCCATGAAAAAGTAACGGACCAAAATACCTCTGATGATTGCCGCCTGATCCTTAACCTAAACAAACAGGTTCACATTGTTCCCGGCTCTGAAGACAACATCAAAATCACCAATGAACTCGACCTCTTCTTAGCTGAACAACTGATGCATCGCAAAAATAAACCCTCACGCAAAGAAACTCTTTCTCTTAAAGGGAAAACTTTTGCGATTACCGGAGGAACAGGAGGAATTGGTTCGGCTTTAGCTAAACTCTTAAAGCAGGAAGGAGCGCACCCCCTTATCCTTTCAAAATCCTCTCAGTCTCACCCCATTGATCTCACAGATTATGATGCAACAGAGACCCTCTTTGAGAAACTGGGCCCAATCGATGGACTCATTAACTGCGTTGGTTACCTTTCTCTTAAACCTTTTCATGCCCTTTCTTCTAAAGAAATTGACCATATCATCAACACCAACCTGCATTCTCTTCTTTATAGCTGCCGTGCAGCGCACATCAAACCGGGAGGCCATATTATCAATCTTTCCTCCTCTTCTTTTTCCCGCGGTCGCAAATCGTATACTCTCTACTCAAGCGCCAAAGCGGCCATCGTTAACTTTACCCAAGGCTTAGCTGAAGAGTGTCCTGATCTCCATATCAATACAATTGTCCCCCAGAGGACAGCCACTCCCATGCGAACCTCTAACTTTCCCGATGAAGAACCCTCTTCTCTTCTTTCTCCCATTGAGGTTGCAAAAGAAATCCTCTCTCTTCTCAAACAAAAAGGAACGACGGCATCTCTTCTTGAAGTGCGGAAAAAATAACTGTTGGTGCGCCTTTTTCAGAGAAAAAAGCGCTACCAAAAATAGGGATCATTAGAGATTAAATTTGATCAGCATCAAAGGCATTGACTAATGCTAGCTCAGTCCCATAATAAATGCTCTGCCAGTAGCTATAAGCACTACCACTTTTTGGATCCATTTGAGCCATATCTACTTCAGAAGCTTTTGTAAGACTTGCTTGTACAGTTGCAATATTGGGATCATTAGGAGTCAGAGCCTTCATTGCAACGAGAAGAGGTCCTAGAAGAGCTCCACCTTCAAGGTTTGCTCCTTTAGGAGTCGCTCCTAAGGTCATGTTTGGCATATAGAGATTGATGCTATTTTTAATGACATACCCAAGCATTTTAGTTCCCATTTCCTTGAAGTCACTGAGAATACCAAATGGATCTGTTCCCCCTTTATTTTCGCAGTAGTCTACATACTTCCCAACATTTGTTAAGAATCGAATCGAATCCCAACCTATAGGGTGAGGCCCATTCCCATTAGGACCATCGTTTTCATTCCATGCAGGATTATCAGGCATACCCGCTATAGAAGGATCACTTTTATCTTGATACTCGGCCTGCAAAACAGTTAAGTACCCAACAGTGTTAATCATGGCTGTTTTAAAAGCATCGGCTTGAGAATTAATCTTAGGATCACTCGATGATAAAACATAGGCATAGATATTTGCCAAAGTGTGTGGATCAAAATAAGAAGGGTTCAAAAAGGTCCCTTGATTCTGCTCTTTAGGATCATTTGTCCAGCCTCCTCCTCCCCAGTTATCATTCGATAAAACAGGATTGTATACAACGCCTTGATACTTAAATCCATGATGAGCTTTATCATAGATACTTGCTGGGTGACCCGCTATATTATTATAGAGAAATGTTTCAACAGCAACCCTTGTTAAATCGCTCATTTTTATATCTTGTGGAGAACTAGAGCTGGGAAAAGCACCAAAAGCATGAAGCGTTAAGTCTCCAAACTTTTCAATCCCTTTAAGCATTTGGTTAATAATTTGCTCATCAGCATCTGTTGCTGTACTTAAGTTTGGATTGCCAGGATTTCCTTGTGGATAGGGGAATTTTCCTGATGAGAAGGTTGTTCCCGGAGGAGTTCCTAGATCAATGATCCATCCCGCTAGTCCAGGAGTAGAGGCCCAATCGGTCCCCGCAACTGTTGCCACTTTTTGCTGAACTAAATAGAGGTATCCATTAAGGGTTTGTTGAAAGAGTTGTTGGTCATCTGCATCATAAGCATTTTCTAAGGTATACCAAATCGCTTCTGTAGAAGTGGCACTCGGCACTGCTGCCCCTCCTAAATCAGAGGTATGACTAACTGGAAAAGCCATCGACTTTGACGGGTCCGTTGGGGCCTTTGGATCGGCAAATAATACGTAAGAAACCCCATTGATTTTTAGCATCGATTCGTTTGCTGGCTGCGTAGTAGAGACTGAATTTGAATGCTTTTTAAGCAACCCTCGAAGGGCAGGCTGCAATCCTGACAGGGTAAAGGAGCGATCTTTTTTTGTTATAGCAGTTATCCCACCTAAAATATTTTTCTTAGGGGTAGAAGGAAGGGCATCTAATAGTCCTCTTTTTGCTTCCTCTGTCCTTCCAGAGATGCCGTGGCGTAAAGCCATGGTGATTTCCATCTTCTTAGAATCTGAAAGATTGTTAACTCTCTCACTATTATTTGAAGAAGGATTTGAAACAGTTTCTTTCGAATCGTCTCCCTCTCTTTCTGAAAAGTCACTATACCCTCCATAGTGGTTGCTCTCTTCACTTACGTTTCCTATAGAATCTGTCATATCATTACTCCAAAAAAAATTTATTAAGAGGGGCAATCTTTATGACTTCTTAAAAATTAGTCAAGTTTTTTTGATTTTTTTCAAAAGGAACCGTTAAAACTCTATAGGAGATGTTCGGTGCATATAAGGAGGAAGCCTTGTGATATTTAGAATGTTTGTTTCACAAAGGGAATGCTTTCCTTCTTCCTTTTTCTCTCTTTTGCACCATTTATTTTCTATCGGCAGGATATAGAGCCAAGCAAAAACCGGATCTTGACGATAGCCTTCTAGAATATATGAAAGCTCATAGAAAGGAACAAATGCATTTGGGTTTAGCCCTAGTATATCAAAATCTGTTGGAGGCCCCGCAAATGTAGAAAGACCATCCTTATAAAAAAGAGTAAACGGAGCTCCTCCTACGCTACTAGGGTAATAGGTCTCCCATTGCTCTGTTGCACTATCCACAAAAAGAGGTCCCGGAACATAAGTTGATCCATTAATATTCCCTATCCCTACAATCATATTCTGATCTCTTCTTGCCGTAAAGATTCTAATAGGTCCGCCCCCAAGAGCAGAAACCGTTCCCATTGTTGCAAGATTAAATTCTCCAAAACCAATGCCTGGAGAAACAGGGAATAAATTATCGACAACAAGGGTTAAGATTCCTGGCCCTGCCGTCTCTACTTTTCCGAAAGCATTAATCTCAATATTTGCTCCAGCAATCAGGGTGAGATCACCACCTGTATTGGTGATTAATCCATCATTAACAGCAGAGAGTCCTCGTAAAGAGATATTTCTCCCAGCTGTATAAATTCCTGTTGAGGCAGAGCTAAAAAATGCGCTTCCGCCAGCTGTTCCAAGGGCCGTAATATCTTCTCCTGCTGAAGCCTGCAGAGTCCCTGCTGAAGAAGTAATGGAGGCATTATCAAAGACAATTAGATTTGATCGAGCTGCAGAAACTAAATTTCCGACTGAAGAAACCATGCTGGTATCGGAAACCGAGAGATCTCCAAGGGTTGCGATTGCACTGGTCGCCCCTCCGCCATTATTGGTGATATTCCCTCCGCTGAAGGCTGCGATCGAACCACCATTGACATTCAAGGTTCCACTTGACGCGCCGACATTTGAAATGCGTGTTAAGCTAGGAAGGGTAATCGTTCCAAGGGCCGCCACATCTAAATTTCCCGTTGGATTCTCGATAAAAGCAGCAAAGACTCCCGCCACTGATGGAGTGATATTTCCAGTCACTTGAATCGTTATATTTTTTAAGGCTGCAGTCGCCCCACTCCCATTCACAATTTGAGCCACTGCTCCTGTTCCTGCATTGATTAAAAGATCACCACCAATCGTCATGGAAAGATTTGTGTCACAGATTCCAAAATTTGAAAAAGCACCAATTGTTGCATCGGTCTCTATCCCTGTACCACTTGTCATGACCAGGTTCCCTCCTGTTTGGATATCGACAGAGTCAATATCCATGCTGCATAAGTGAGCCGCAGTATTGAGAACCCTCCCACCAATCGAGACAATTCCATTCGTATTGGCTGTCATTGTCAAGACGGTATCACTAATCGCTTGAACAGAAGAAGGAGAAGCAATCGTCACAGGATTGATGCCAGCTGTTTGAGCCACTGCAAAAAAACCAATATTCGCAAAACAGTCGGTACTTGTTCCTCCTGAAAGATCGATTTCATTCGCATGAACACGAATATTCCCTGAATAGGTATCAATCGAGTTACTATCTCTTCCTCCATGCCCAAAGAGAGCAAAACAAGTCGTATCCGTCCCACCTACTAACCGCAATGTCCCCGAAATCGAAGCAGGAGAACCAACAGCAGTTCCTCGGATGTCCCCCGTAAAACTAGAGACAGATGCTCCAGAAAAGCGCGTATGCCCAATTTGCGCAAATTTAATTGATCCCACAGGACCAGCATCTCCCATAAGAGTCACATTGCGTCCTACAGAATTGATAATAATATCCCCTGTATAATTTCCTGCTGTAGCAAACCCATGTCCAATATGCGCAATACTATTCGTACTTCCCCCAGCTGTGACATTGATATCTCTTCCCACAGTCAAATCAATATCACTCGTTACAACAGCATTGTTAAATCCAATTTGTGACCGATCATTTGATCCTCCTCCTCCAACAACATTTAAATCTCTTCCACTAGTCACTTTCATCAGGCCATTGCGTGTCCCGACTTGAGCCAAGATCGTAGACGGACCAATATTCACATCATTCACTGCAGAAAAAGTGATATCCCCTGAAGTGTTGTTCCTAAAGGTTGTTGCTAAGCTAATGTTATTTCCAGCAGTGACCGTTGCATTCGATCCATTCACATTGGTTGTCCCCCCAATTCCGATCGCAACATCCCCACTGATTGCTGTAATATTGACCGTTGCTACATTGGTTGTTGTAAAGGGGCGGGTACTTGTGAAATTATTGGCAGCAATAAACGAGAGAGTTGTCACGTTATTCGCAATCACATCTGCAGATCCTCCTACATGGACAATATCTCTTCCGGCATTCACAGTGACAGTCGTTGTGTTATCGGGTTCAAAGTCATGGTTTAAATCAAAGTCTCTCGCAGGTTGAATCGTGCAGGACTTAAAGTTGTTGATATCGATCTGTGAATTGATGACCACATCTCTGTTCGCATTAAAAAAAAGGTCGGTATTATTTCCTGAAAGGTCGTTGAAAAGATTCGTTGTTCCTTGATTGATCAGATCAACGCCCCCATTAAAAGTAAGAGTCCCGACTCCTGTACATCTGGCTTGCTGATCGACCAAAAAGTTTCCCGAAACCGAAGAAGCCGTTGCTGTCCCCCAGTTATTAAAGGTCATGATATTATTATGAGCAAAGGTTGTCCCAGCTGTGATACTCAGGGCTGAAGCAGAACCACCTCCAGTGAAAATAATATCATTGGTAATCGTTACACCAGCACCAGCAGAAATCATACATTGATTTGCTGTAATCGAGTTTGTCCCTACTCCCTGACTAACCACATTTCCAGTTGCTATCATCGTCAGTGTTGCACCAGGAGCACTCACTGCATTATCGATCAAAATATCCCCTGTTGCTGCCATACTCATTGAAGCAAGGTTTGTTCCCGTTACAGCACTTGTCAGTGTAATATCATTCCCAGCGATCATACTTAATGCTGTCGTCCCTGCAGGTGGACCAGACATGGTTAATGAAGAGGATATAGTAATATTATTATCCGCTTGCAATGTTAATGTATGACTCGTCGCTAAATTCAGCGTTGTTGCAGCTCCAATCGTAATATTTCCAGCTGAGCCAAAACCAGAGGTTGTGGTTACAAGGACATCATTCGTCTGAAGAGCTGTGCTTAAAGCTGTATTGTTTAATGTTGCTGCTGCTGCTGTAAAAGCTGTTGAAAATGTATTTAAAGGAGAGCCGCCATCAAATGTTCCTCCGGCTGTAGCTCCTCCTGAAATCGTGATGTTGGTAGGATCTAAGATCAATAGACCATCATATCCATTCGTGGCCTCCGTCTCTATGATCCCATTAAAGACCAGATCTTTAAAACCCGATACTTCGACAATTCCACCATCGCCTCCTTTTTGCCCCCCTTTTGCCTGAACCTTTCCAAAAAACCCTGCTCGACCCGTTGCAAAAATAGTTACATTTCCACTATCACCACTCTCAGAACCATTCGCATTGACCAAAACATCGGAGCCAAAGAAGGTATGTGTCGCATTGATTGAGTCAGAATCCATTCTCTTAGGCGATCCCCCAATAAGAATCTCTCCTTCTTCTTGAATCTCAAGATAGGCCTGGCCGGTAAGGGCCACCTTCTCGCCAAGAACTTCGATCTGTTTCTGAGCGATTAGATGGCTTTCGTCTTGAACATAGACCTCTCCATCTTTAGCAACGAGGTAGATCTCCCCCCCTTTCTCTGCCAGAGCAAGCGCCTTTGTTTTTGCAGAATGACGGATCGCTAAATCATAAAGATTTCCATCAGCATGGACCTCAATTCTAACGGCTTCGACTGTCCCCTCTAGATCAGCTCCAACACCTTCTGATATCCCTTCTAAATCAGGCTGAATATAGATGTGTCTATCATCCGTCTTTAGAAGAATATGACTTCCCGCACCAAAATGAACTTCCGAGGAAACGGCTAGAATATTCCCTTTATTGATAAGATGACGTCCAATCAGGTAAACACCCTCCCCGCCTCCCTTAATAAGTCCCAGGTTTTCAATCGCTGCATCGGAAGAGCCTAAGAAATCGAGGTTATCTCCATTCAAAAACTCGGCATTCTGAATATCTAATGTCGAAGCAATCAGGCCATTGACGTCGATGCTCCCTCCAGGACCGACTAGAATTCCATTTGGGTTTATGAGGAATAAGACACCATTTGAGGTCAAGCTTCCAAGGATCGTACTTGGAGACTGAGAAAGGACTCGATTCAATGTTGCTGAAGTCTCATGAGGCTGAAGAAAGTGGGCTACCTCCCCCGAATCAATTGAAAAAGCATCCCAATTAATAATTGTCTTATCTGACTGAGTCTGAATAATAAGTTGGTTTTTATCCTTCAAAAATTGGGCTTGACCGTGAACGACATCCGGAGAACTAGGATGACAATGCCCATAATTGAAGAACAAAAACACTGAGAAAATTAAATAATAATACGGCTTCAAAACAATCATAATTATTAATTTATAAATAATTAATAATGCAATTATTATTCAATAACTAAAAATAAGGGAAAAATTGAAATGACTTCCTGTTTGTGTCACACCCTTTTGAATATGGCGATGAAGCGGAGCGCCCCAATCAACTCGACAGTTCACGTGATACTTATAACGATAGCGAACCCCTAAGCCGGTGCTCAATAGATAAAGGTAACTCCTCGCTCCAGGAATCGTCTGATCATTCGCCCCAAATCCATAGTCTATAAAGGTTAAAAATTGGAGCATTTCCTCAGAAGGTTTGGTTGGGTTCTTTATAAAAACTCCGATAGGAGGGGTGCGCAGCTCACCTGATAAGAAAAAAGCATTATCGGTATTGACAATCCTTTCATCGTACCCTCTAACAGTATATAAACCGCCTAACCCAAACTGCTCACTTGATAAGAGGTTTCGACTCGCAACTTGAAACTCCGATCGTAAAACAGCCTCAAAATCTTTGGGGAGTTTGAAAACAGGGATAATCGATGAGCGGAAATAAGTATAGCGCGCCTTTGCATAAGGTCTTAAAGAAGAATAATCTCTATTGCTTTGGTGAGAAAAAATATCCCCCGGAGACATAAACCATTGAACTTCTAATGAGGTATTAGCAATTGGGTGCTCAAAGCTTGCGTTGTATCCCAAGAATAATTGGGTGATAACAGCTTCATTTCCTAGAATAGGGATGGCATCGAAGACTAGGTTCACGTTGGTTTGTTTATAATCGACCCCCACCTTTATCTCGTGGGTATAGGCTCTAACAGAGGTAAGTGGAATGATATACCTCATACTGGCTTGCCAGGCATTCCCAGAACTCTTCATGCGGCTGATGGGCATCGTTGCTCGTATCCCTGAATATCCCCCATAAAATTCTAAAATATGACGCCAAGGAAGTGGAATAATATACTGCCCTGTATGGGCATAGAAACTCCCCCATTTAGTACTGACTGTATACTGATAGGAGAGGCGTTGATCTAAATGAAATAAATTTCCAAAATTGACCCCTGCAAAAAACCGCCCCTTTCCTGTCGACTCAAACCCTGTATTATCCCCTCCGACATAGATCCTATAAGGAAAGTGATCTTCTGAAATAAATTGAATATCAGTTGACCCCTCTTCCTCACCAGGATTTAAGACCATCACTGTGTCCCTAAAAGGGTTACGATTCAGCCAAATCATATCTTGCTGAAGAAGCTTGATATCTACCGGCTCATTTTCTTTTTGCCGAATGGTTTTCTTGAGTTGAGTAGTGGGGGTCCATTCATTCCCTGAAAATTTTAAGTTCCCCACTTTTCCTTCTTTAACCAAATAATGAACCACCCCATCTGAAACTTTTTGTTCCGGGATATCAATCATCACAAAAGGATGACCACTCTCTTTGTAATAATCGAGAATGATTTGTTCTCCATCCACAAGATTTTTTTGATTTAAGTTCTTTCCAATAAGGGAAGATAGACGGCGGCTCAGTGTTTTTGTATTGCCTGGAAGATTGATAGCGCGAAAATGAATCCCACCCTTTCGCTCACCCTCTGAAATCGATTCAGAGCTCCCCACCAGGACGATTCCATGAATTTCAATTTCCTTTGGCTCTTCACAAAATAACACTTCAGAAAAGAGAAGAAGGAGGATAATTTTTGCTATTAATCTACACATATTTATCTAGGTATTCCGTCTTCACATGTTTCTTACAAAGAATGATTTTTGTAAAGTGGGTTTTTGAGGGAGTTTGAGACATAAAAAAAGCCGGAACTTTCGTTCCGGCTTATTGAGGCTTGATGGGCTCGAACCATCGACCCTCTCCTTAAAAGGGAGATGCTCTACCAACTGAGCTAAAGCCTCACATGACCCCAAGGGGATTCGAACCCCTGTTGCAAGGATGAAAACCTTGTGTCCTAGGCCTGACTAGACGATGGGGCCAAAGATCATGAGATCCACCATTTTACAGGGAGATCATAAAATTTGGCAAGTCAAACTTCTAGGATATCCTTCTCTTTTGCTGAGAAAAGTTCATCAATTTGCTTGCAATACTTATCCGTCAGTTCTTGGATGAGCTTTTCATTTTTCTTTTGCTCATCTTCAGAAATATCACCATCAGTTTTTTGCTTTTTAACCTGGTCGTTTGACTTTCGTCTTACATCGCGGATGGTTACCTTTGCTTTTTCCCCTTTTTCGCGGGCATCTTTAGCAATTTCTTTCCGTCTCTCCTCACTCATCGGAGGGATTGGAATACGGATCACATTCCCATCAACAGCAGGCATCACATTTAAATTTGCCCTTTCAATTCCCTTAGCAATCGAGTTTGCTGTGCTAGGATCAAAGGGAGAGACAACAAGTTGATTCCCGTCGGTCACTGCAACAGTTGCCACATCACGCATTCGCATCTCAGACCCATAAACCTCTACGACAACATTGTCTAGCATGTTTGGGCTGGGGCGATTTGTCCGCATGCTCTTGAGCTCTTCTTTATAGTGCTCGAGAGCCTTTTCCATATTTTGTTTACATTCGTCCATAATACTCATGGGTTAACCTTTTGTAACGAGTGTTCCACCCTTTTTTTCGGTTACCGCTTTCAAGAGGGCTCCCTTTTCAAAAAGGTTGAAGACGTGGATAGGGATATCACTTTCCCGACAAAGGGCAATCGCTGTCCCATCCATAACGTGGAGATCCTTCATGAGAACTTCAGAATAGGTCAAGTGATCGCTTTTCACCGCATCCTGATTTTTCATGGGATCTTTATCATAAATCCCATCGACTTTTGTCGCTTTGAGAAGAACCTCTGCTTCGATTTCACTTGCACGCATAGCGGCTGTGGTATCGGTTGTAAAGTAAGGGTTCCCCGTTCCTCCAACAAAGATCACAATCTGTCCTTTGTCGAGTGAATGGAGAGCATGGTTCCAATTATAAGGTTCTACAATCCCATCGAAATTAAGGGCACTCATCACCCGAGTTTTGCACCCTTTTTCTGAAAGAATTTGTCCTAATATCAGCCCATTAATTGTTGTGGCAAGCATCCCTACATGATCTGCAGGAGTTCTGGCAAACCCAAATTGCTCTGCCATATTGCCGCGAAAGATATTTCCTCCACCAATGACAACCCCAATCTGAACACCGAGATGATAAATTTCACAAATGGCATCTGCTATCTGCTCACATGCCACATGATCAATCACTCCGGGCTTTTCCCCTTTAAGAGATTCGCCCGAGAGTTTGAGTAAGACCCTTTTATAAGGAGATTTTGCCAAATTACTCACCTATTTGCCAGCGAGCAAAATCCACAACTTCTAGGGTTTTGCCAGCCTTTTTTCCTTCTTCAGCAACATAATTAGCTACTGTCATTGAAGGATCTTTGACAAACTTCTGATTTACTAAACAAGCCTGTTCGTAATAAGCATTCATCTTACCCTTTACAATCTTATCCATGATTTCAGGAGGTTTGTTTTGAATTTGAGAACGTGCGATCTCTTCTTCTTTAGCAAGAACATCGGCAGGAACATTTTCAGGCTTTAAGTAATCAGGAGCTTCAGCAGCGATGTGCATTGCTACGTCGCGCGCTAGAGTTCCTTGATCATTGGCACCCTTAATCTCTACAACACAAACAATCTTACCACCCATATGGGAGTAAATGCCTAGAGAGTAATCTCCAACTTTTTTAAATTCCTTGATCCTCTTAATTCGGATATTCTCACCAAGGGTTTGAACGATCTCAGCACGGTATTCATCAACGGTAAGAGCGTCGTTTTTGCTATACTTCTGATGAAGAAACTCATCAACAGATGCTGGAGCTGTTCTTGCCACTTCATCGCAGATGTTTTTAAGAAACTCTTTAAAGCGATCATTCTGGACAACGAAGTCGGTCTCAGCATTGATTTCTACAAGATAGGCGGCACTATCAGTTTCAGCAATCCCAATGATGCCTTCATTGGTTTCTCTACCACCTTTCTTCACAGCTGATGCCATTCCTTTCTTACGAAGGATGTGGATCGCTTCTTCGATATCTCCACCCGCCTCAGTAAGAGCTTCTTTACATTTGCTCATTCCAACGCCGGTACGCTTTCTTAGATCCATGACCATTTGTGCAGAAATTGTCATTCTTTTTCCTCCCCTTTAGACTCTTCAGCAGCAGTTTCTTCGACTTTCTCTTCTTTTGCCTGAGGCTGCTCTTCCTTTCCAATCGCAATGCTAAGTTCACCTTTCTTGTCGATGACAGCATCAGAAATAGCTTGAATAATCAGTTTAATACTCTTTAGAGCATCATCGTTACAAGCAATGACATGATCAATAGGATCAGGATCACAGTTCGTGTCAACAAGCGCCATCACAGGAATTCCAAGCTTATTCGCTTCAGCAACCGCAATGTGTTCCTTGTTTGGATCGACAACAACGATAAGTCCCGGAGGCTTTCTCATTGCACGAATTCCTGAAAGGTTCCGATTTAACTTTTCTCGTTCTTTAGTTAGGAGAGTAATCTCCTTCTTGGTAAAGCCTTCGCCTCCAGCAGCAATTTGTTTTTCAATGCGCTCTAGAGTCTTTACTGATTGCCTGATCGTTGGAAGGTTTGTGAGCATTCCACCGAGCCAACGCTCTGCGACATAAAATTCGCCACAGCGTTCTGCACACTCTTTAATGACATCCTTCGCCTGTTTTTTCGTACCAACGAAGAGGATATTTTGATGTTTTTCGACAACATTATTGACGACTTCTAATGCTAGGCGGATTTGCTGCATTGTTTTAGCGAGGTCGATGATGTAGATCCCACTTCGCTCTTCAAAAATGAAGCGCTTCATCTTGGGGTTCCATCGTTGCTTTTGGTGGCCGAAATGGGCCCCAGCTTCTAGAAGATCCTTAATGGATACAGTGATCAATTGTTTGGTGTTTGCCAAGCCTTGTCCCTTTTGTTTGACGACGGCATCCCTACTTTTGTACGGATTTCGGTCTTGGTTAATAATTAGAAAAATAATGTAAAAGCGCCTGGTCAGAATCGAACTGACGCTAATAGCTTGGAAGGCTATTGTTCTACCATTGAACTACAGGCGCACGTAATCTAACATTTTTAGCGCATTTCCCCTATTTTTTCCAAGAGAATTCGAACCCAACCTTCAAATTAAAATTATTTCTTTATGCTCAAGTTGGTGCCATTTTATTCCCAATCCTGTATAATAGGTCCTATCAAAACAAAGAGCGTGGAGAGCGTTTTTATGAAAAAGTTTCTACTTGTTCCAATTCTTGCAGCGACACTAGCCCTTCCTCTTATAGGAAACGAAGAACTGGCCCAAACAGAGCCAGTACAAGCAGAGCAAATAGCCTCTCCAGAGCAAAAACTGATCGATGAGGTTCTCGCTGATTATCGCGCAGGACATTATAGTTCTTTTTTGAAAAAGTCTGATGACGCCTACCAAGAAGCTGAAAAAAAGTGGAAAAATAACGCCCTTTTAGAGCAGCGAAAGAAGCTTTCGACCATGGTCCATGATTATGGAATCGATAAAACTGACGATTTTAAGCTAAAAATCGCCGCCCTTCATGAAGCGCAAGACCGAGAGCTCATTGAGATCTGCCTGAGCCACCCTAATGAGAAGATTAGTCGTGAAGTGCGAGATATGGTCTTCTTCTCTCCTAGCAAGCAAGAAGAGGAAAGCATTGAGTTCATTCATAGCCTCAGCCTTAAGTTTAAAGGGGATGGATCAACTCCCATTGAGAACAAACTTATCAATATCGATACCGAGTTCTGGCTTAAGAGTCTTTCTCTCGAAATCGCTAAGACTCAAAGTAAAATGGATGAGGAGACCTTCCAGAAACAGCACCTTGTCCTACAGTTAGAAAAGATAAGACAGATGAGCGAGGCCTGCCAAGGTGATCTCGTCGATGTTAAAATAAAATCTTATGTTGAAACGGCTTCCACCACCCTTCCCAAGGTGTATGCATCAGCCTCAACACGCAAGCACCTTACAGCCCTCGGAAGGGGGAAAATTGCCCCTCAAAGCCCGACAGAGCAAGAACTGCAAGCTGTGATGGCCAAATACCTCCAAAAGGAAGAAGCTTTAACTGAAAAGTTTTTTCCAACAAATGGTTCTTAAAAAACTTTAGCCCCTAGCCTAGACTTATTCAAAAAATATTCTTACATTCCCTCATGCCTAAATTAAATTAAACCCTATTTAAACTTTTTATTATAACCAGCAATCAATAATATTTATTTTGTTATTATTTATTGTTAATTAATAACGTTTTTATTATAACTATGTGCAAACAGAAGGGGTTTTATGGAATTATTAAGGTCAATGCAACCTAGTTTTTTAAAACCTGCTCAAGCTGGGCAGGCAGAAGAATTACAAAGAAATCAATCAGCAAGTTCTGAAATAAGAGCTGCCGCAACTCTTAACACAATTAGTGAGTTTTTTCAGGAAAACTACCGTCCGCTCATTACCGCTTTCCTCCTCTACTTTGTAGCGCTTGGAAGCATCACAAAATTAAAAGGAAAAGAGCTGATTGCAGCAAGCGCTGGATCGGCAGCTTGGACTGTAGTGAATGGCGCAGGCATCGTTGGTCTTGCAGCGACAGCTCCAATTGTTTACGGAGTCGCTCGCATGCTCTTCAATTGGGCTACCACACCTAGCAGCACCTCTTATCAAAGACCTCGCGTTGATCCTTTCTTGCATAGGCAAGAGCAAAGAAGAGAGCAGCAGGTTCGCAGGCAACCTCCAGTTTCCGTAGCATCTGTACACGACAATACTACTTCCTTAGACCAAGTAGATCTAAGGGCTTTTGATCAGGCATGGGAAGGCGCAAGTCGAACCCTAGCACAAGAGGCAAAGCCATTAGCCAGTGAAAAACTTTCAATAGAATCTGCTGCAACAAAAGCTAGCCACCGATCAACGCCAACCCTCCCCTTAACGCCTTCAAGAGTAGACATTCTCCCTTCCCTTATAGTGGGAACTCCAGTTATGGCGTCTATTGGCGAGCAGGTAGATAACTTACCAAGACCTACTGTAGATGCTGATTTAGAAGCAGCCTGGGATGAGGTTCGTAGCTCTAAAGGAAGTGAAACTGTCGATTTAGAAGCAGAATTTGAAGCTTTCAAAGCGGTTGAAAGAGAAGAGTCCGCTCCGTTAACGCCAGTGTCGGATACAGTCGTTAAAGCGCCTGCACAAGAGGAAGCGAGAGTTGAATCTGACAAAGGTGCCGCTTTCAAAGAAAGGTTAACCGAAGCAAGACGAATTGCATGGGAATTTGCTTCTATTGTCACAGAAAAGCAACGAGACATGATGCCAAAAGCAAATCTTACAGTAGGAATGCTCCTTTTTGAAAGAGAACGGTTCTTTGACCTCATGATGGCTACTCCAAACCAACGGATCATCGTTCTCCTCCCTTCTGTTTTAACAGAAGCTCAAAAAGAGAAAATCGCAGACCTTGACTTTGAGGGCCGTTGTCAATCAGTGAATCATTTTCAAAGTCAGTTCTTTAAGTTTTTGGAGCTCACACCAGCTCAGAAAAACGCGTTAATGCCCGAAAGACGCGCAAAGCTGTAAGATTCATTCATCTTAATGCCGAGGTCTTGCTGCCTCGGTTTTTTTGATCTTTTCTTCAAATAATTTTTAGTATTGCATGCCTTCAGACCGAATATATGCGAATTTAAATTAATTATTATTAAATTAATTCACTTATTTAGTTTTTATTATTATTCTATTGATAAATAATATGTATTTTATTATAACTATGTCGAAAATGAAAGGGGTATTATAATTTATGGATGTTGTAAGCTATTTATTGAATCGGCCGGTTGAAACACCAAAGGCCCAAGAAACAAAGTTAACTGAAGAATCATTGGTCAGTGCGATTAGTAGTTTCTTCACCGAGAATATCAATTATCTCATCACTGCAACGCTTGTTTATTTTACCCTCTTTGCAGGGTTCACAAGAATGAAGCAAAAGCACCTGATGGTGGCCGTTCCTACAGCAGCCATTTGGACTGTTCTTCAAGCCAAAGCTCTTGTTGGAACGCTTGCTGCAGGAACAGCGGTTCTTGGTCTTGCTAAAGCCTACTTTGCATGGCAAGGAACAAGCGCTTCGACTCAGCCAGCCTCTGATCTTGCTGATATGGCACAAAGGTTTACAAGAGAATCGGGTGGAGTTCAAGGAGTTGGTCAGGTTTTAGCGGATCAAGTTTTACGCCGACCTACCACACATAAACCAAGTTCTCCTTCTCGACTTCACGAAGTAGCAGACTCTGTAATGAGTCAAGTTGGGGGCAGACAAGCCGCTCCCCCTTCTCTACCTGGAACTCGCACGACATCACTCTTTGGAACTGTTGATCAAGCTGTTGAAGACTATCAAGCATTTGATATGCCTAGTCACTCTCCATCACTTCTCACTTCTGAAGAGTTGGATCTAGGTAGCGCTCCATCCCTGGATGGACTACCCGATACAGGTTTTGATAGCTATTTAGATGGCTTGCTTGACGAGTTTGACGAAGTTCCCCCTTCACCTGTTCGAGTGGAGCATCAGGGATTTGATGCAAGTGAGACGCTAGGTCAACTTCGAGAAGCAATGCCTGATACCACAAGATTATCAAGAGAGCAGGTAAGAGAGTTTGAAGGCGTTTTGAATGAAGTCTCTTCGCAAAGGATTTCTCCACAAACTGAAGCGATGTTCGAAGGGATTTGGCAACAAGGATTGCAGCAAGCTCCTAAAGGAGCAAATACTGAAGATTGGGCCACAGAGTTCTTAGTCAGGGAAAGCAAGAAGAAGGGAATGAGTTTTGGACAAATTGCTAAATGGTGCGTAGGACTCGCTCTTGCAGGTCTGACACTTTACAGCCTTTATAAACTTTGGACTGCTGAAAGTGAAGAAGCTGAAACAGAAGACAAAGTTCATGACTTAGATAGGACTCAAGATTTTGAGGAATACGATGAAGAATCAAGCTGGATGGGGAGTTTCTTTAATACTTTATCCTACATGGCTCCAGAATCTGACGGTTATGGATCAGATGAAGATGGCCTCCACATGTTTGGTGGGGGGATGTTTAGAGACCTTTAGTTCACCTTTCATAAGTCTATTTTAACCGATGGACTTTAAACCCGGGGGGAAACTCCCGGGTTTTTCTTTTGCCTTTACGCAGCGTTTTTTGTTATCTTCATGGAAAAACCCATGATATATGACAAGTAGCCACGATATTCCCTACAAAGCAAATAATGTTCTCCATTTGATCATGATTGCCTTTTTGATGATCGCTCTTCGCGTTTGGTATTTAGGAGCGGTGAAGCATGATGAGTATCTAGAGAAGGCTCTGAAGCCCCAACGTCGCAATGTTGTTGAAGCCGCGCCAAGAGGAACAATTCGGGACCGTTTTAACCTTCCCCTTGCAATCAATAAAGTTCAGTACAATGCAGCGGTTTGTTTTGATCGGATCCGAGAGATCCCCGTCATAAGTTGGGAAAGAGATGAAAAGGGAAAGAAGGTGCGAGTATATGAGAGGCGCCACTACGTCGAGAAGCTCTCCAGGATGCTGGGCAACGCCTTAGAAATGGACCCCATATCCATTGAAGATCTGATCTATAGCAAGGCTTCAATCTTCCCCAATACCCCCTTTATCTTGAAGGAGGATATTTCAGAAAAGCTCTACTACCGCCTCCGTCTATTGGAAAAGGATTGGACTGGGCTTGCGATGCAAAGAGGTGCCAAGCGGTATTACCCTCAAGGGAAAGTAGGCTCCGATATTGTCGGCTATATGGGAGCGATTAATGAGCGGCAATATTTGGCGATTGCCGAAGAGATGAGTGAGCTCTCTCTCTTTTTAGAGCAGAGAGAACAGGGGCTCCCTATCCCTTTACCAAAAGGGTTTTATAGTAGCCGCGATGTAGAGTTACGACTAAGTGAGCTGAAGGAAAAGGCCTATACCATTCATGCTCATGTGGGAAAATCGGGTGTTGAACGGAAATTCGATGAGGCTCTTCGAGGAATGTATGGAAAACATCAAGTCGAGATTGGGGCTAAAGGGCGCTTTATCCGGAATCTCCCAGGCGGGAAAGAGGTAGATTCAGGAGACCGTATTTTACTGACAATTTCGTCTGAGCTCCAAGCTTATGCTGAAGAACTTCTCATTTTAAATGAACGGGATCGAGAACATCACTTTTCTTTAGCAGGAAAAGGGCATGATCAGATCCGCTCACCTTGGATTAAGGGGGGAGCGATTGTAGCGATGGTCCCCGAAACAGGCGAAATTGTGGCGATGGCCTCATACCCTCGTTATGATCCCAATGACTTTATCTTAACAGATCGGGACCGGGACGAAAAAATCGAAGGAATTCGGAAATGGCTAGAAAGTCATCGTCATATTGGAGCCATTTGGGATGGATTAGTCCCAATGGAGCGAGAGCTTGAAACCTACATTGAAAAACAGTACCTCAACTGGGATACTTTCCTTGATCAAGTCCTTTCTCTCAATTGCCAAGTGCGAAAAAGCCTTCGAAAAATCTCTTCTGTTTATCAAGGGGTTCATATTCAACATGTCATGGGAGCTCTTCAAAAAGTTCTCGAGCATGAAACAATGGCTGAAACGATTGAAGTCCTTTATCCTGAAACCAAAGGGGAAGATCAGGACCTCCTTTTAGTTGGCGAAATCCGCAAAGAGATCGACCCTGTTTTAAAACCGATTAAGTCAAATAAAGATAAGCTCCTTTTTCTCGACCTCCTTCGACTCCTTGCTCCTGGAGATTATTTTTCTGATCTCTCCTTAAATGAGGTCAAAGGGATGTCCCCTACAAAATATCGAGATCTCAGCCAATCGTACGTAAGGATAAAAAAAGAGGTAAAAGAACGCGTTGAAACGCTTTATCATGAACGAATTTTTCCGAGATGGCGCAACAAACATTTTAAAGCCTACCTAAAAGAAAAACGGGAAGAAGAAAAGGAGCGAAAAACTTACGCCCATCCTTATACCGACTATTTAGAAGAGGGAGAAAAAAAACTTTTTGCAGAGTTTTGGAAAAAGCATGAATGGAAGTTTTTCGATGCCTTTATCTATGGCAATGTAGCAAATGATCTTGAACTCCAGCCTTTCTTATTCCACCTCATTGTCAAAAGTAAAGAGGTAGAGGGAAAACTAAAAGAGGCCTTAACGTTAATAAGAAACCGGAACCCCTCTCTTTATCTGCTCGCTACGATTCGCTCCTTCGATGAGTTAACGGATCCTCTTTGGGGTTATTATTACTCCCTTAGAAACCCTACCCTTCAAGGGTTGGCAGGAGCCTTTTATCCCCGTAATGGGTATGGATATGGGAAATCTTTTGCCTATGGACGAGCCACTCCAATAGGCTCCCTTTTTAAGGTGGTCACAGGTTATGAAGCGCTTAAACAAAAATATCTGATGCATGAAAACCATCACTTGCCCTTACGTGACTTGAGCCCATTGGAGATTATTGATGAAATAAATCCAAAAATTGTCACCGATAAGGGAATCGTCTTGGGTCGCTATTTAGATGGTTCGTATATTACCCGTCAACATAAAGGGGGGCGAATGCCCCGGAGTCATGCTTCTCTTGGAAAGGTCGATTTTAGAACGGCCATGGAACGTTCAAGCAACATCTATTTTTCTCTTCTTGCAGGAGAAATCATCGAGCACCCAGCTGATCTGCAAAAAACCACCCTCCAGTTTGGGTTTGGAAAGCCTACAGGAATCGATCTCTTTGGAGAAATTGGGGGTTATGTTCCCGATGATATCCGTGATAATCAAACGGGACTTTATGCTTTTGCTATTGGACAACATTCCCTTGTTGTCACCCCTCTCCAGTCAGCTTCGATGCTTTCAACGATTGGCAATGGAGGGGCTGTTCTAAAACCTCAAATCGTGAAGATGCAAGCTAACTCGAGAGGAGTGACAGAAAAAGGGCGAGAGGTTAATCGGACCTTAGAGATGCCAAACCGCGTGCGAACAGAACTTATTGAAGGGATGAAACGGGTTGTTATGGGAGAAAAGGGTCCTGTCCAACCCTATCGAATCCGCGCCCTTTATGAGCATCCTAAATGGATCCCCGACTATAAGAATCTCCAAAGTCACTTTATCGGGAAAACCTCAACAGCAGAGTTTATTTACCGTCCTTTCCTCGATCGAGAGGGGGCTCCTCTCATGTGTAAAGATATTTGGTTTGGCAGCCTTTCTTTTAAGGAAGAGGATGACTATCGCGTTGACATGCCCGACCTCTCTGTCGTTGTCTATTTAAAGTTTGGTGACTACGGAAAAGAAGCGGCCCCCCTTGCAGCCCTATTGATAAAGAAGTGGAGAGAAATCACTGCGAAAAATTACAATGATCAGTAATGAAAACAAAGCTACTCTACTTATTTAGTGCCTTATTGATTGCTTTTTTCCCTTTTCTAAACTTTTTTTATAAAGTTTTTCGGGGCGTCTCGGTTTCCTTTGTCCACTATTTTGAAAAGCACGCCTCTTTTCATTTTCAGATTCCTCCCCTCTTTCAGAAATATATCCACTTTTATCTCACGGATTTTTGGATTGTAGGACTAATGATCAGCGCTTTTCTCTTGAAAGAGGTTCGTTTTAAGGAGCTCTTTTTTAATCGTCATTCTCGCTACTTAACCCTCTATGTCGCAGCCGCATTCTTATCGATTCTCTTTTCTCTTTTTTCAAACTACTTTTTTCAATATACAGCCTTGATCAATCTCACAATCGCTTTTATTTCCTTTCATTTGATCTACCTCCTTTTTTCAAAGCGTACCGACTTAATTCAACCCATTCTTTGGGCTTTTGTTGGAGTGGCTGCCTTTGAATGTTTTATTGGGATTGGTCAGTTTCTCTTTCAGGAAAGTCTCGGTCTCTGGTTTCTTTCAGAACCACAAATTACCCCTTACATGGAGAACATCCCCATCTACCCTTTGACTGAAGGAAATCGAGCCCTTTTTGATAAGCTCCCCTGGATCCCAGAGGGACATACCAATATTCTCCGATCACTCGGAACCTTTGACCACCCAAATATTTTTGGAGCCTATCTCAGTCTCTCTCTATTTCTCTCCTATTCTCTCTTTATCACCAGTCTAAAAAAGGGGTGGAAAATCGCCTTGCTTATGGTCATCCCTTTGCAAATTATTACGCTAGGCCTCACTTTTTCAAGGGGTCCAATCTTTGCATGGATCTTGGGGACCGTCGTCTTCTTTGTTGTTGGGTTTATTAAGCGAAAGATGTTTTCTAAAAGTGAACGGAGAGGATTTTATCTCCTGACTCTTTTAATCGGAGCAGGTTTTCTCCTCACCCTTTCTATCCTCTTTGAACAGCTCATCGCAAGGGGAGGATTTGTCAATTATAATGGAGTTGCAAGTGGCTCAGATAGTGGGCGTCTTCTTTATTATCGCATAGCAATGATGCTCTTTTCTTCCCATCCCCTTTTAGGGATCGGATTTAATAGCTATTCTCTTTTTCCTTATGAGATAATAAACCCTACCTTTGAGGGAGCGAATCCCACAGGAACTTTAGCTCATAATGTCTACTTGCAGATTGCTTCAGAAACAGGATTGATTGGACTGATCCTTATCACTCTTTTTGTCTTTTCAATGGTTTTACTCTTAAGAAAGCAAGAGATGACACCGATTAAACTTGCACTTGGTTCGATCTTTTTGATGTTTTTGCTTCTCGGGCTTGTCGATCACTTCTTGTGGACTTACAATTCAGGACGCCTGATGTTTTTCCTCTTCTCAGCCCTTTTTGCTGCCTCTCTTAAGCAAGAAAAGCAAGGGCTTTCCCCTCATCTTCCCAGTTCAAGTAAGGGATAAGTTGATCATAAGATTCACCCTTTAGTCGAAGGGTCATGACATCACTCTGGGGGAAAAAGTGCTTTGGTAGGGAGCTTTTTGCTTCAGCACTTACGGCAAGGAGAATTATGTCATAGCTCTTTTTCATCTTTTCTAAATACTCTCCAAACTTAGCCCCTTTCAAAAGCTCTTGCGCATAAGGAGATTTCCCACCCATGGGTAAGTAGTCTCCAAAACTCTTTTTTCTAAGGCTTGGTTCTTTTGCTTCTCCCTCTAAATAATGAATCAACCCTGGAAGGTTTTTTTGTTTAATCTTCTTCGAAAAATCAAGGTCTATCATAAGAAGTTGTTTTCCCTCTTTTGCAAGAAGGTCTGCAAATGAAACACTATAATCCTCTTCACTTCTAATAATAAGGGTTACAATAAGGGGAAGACGCTTTTGCTGATTAACGAGAAGAGATAAATTTCTAAGAACTTCAAGGTCTTTAGAGGGATTGTTTGTCAAGGTCCCTATGACATTTCTCCCACGCGAAGCCATATTTCTAAGTCCAATGGGAAACCCTTTATAAAGAGCCCTTGCAAAACAGCCAATAAAAGCAATAAGCCCTCCAATAAAGGCTCCTATCAATCCAAAAACTTTTAACAGGGGGCTTTTAGGAACAAACGATGCATAAGGGTAGTTAATGGGTTTCGATTCAATCATTGATAAGTTACTTTCGATACTTTTAGACTCGACAAGTTGTACTAGAGCTTCAAGCATTCCTTGGTTCATATCAGCAGTAAACGCTAATTCGCGCTCACGGAGCCAACTATCTGGAACCCCTTCCATTTCTTTTTTTACAAGATCAAGCTCATCATGAATCAGCTGCATTTCTTGATCTAAAAACTTAAGCTGCTCATCAATTCGGTCTTCAACTTGCTTTTCTATCAGTGCAATTTCTTGTCCAAGAAGATCTAGAATAGCGACTTGAACAGAATGGATCCGCTCTTCGACCCGCTCTTTCTCAAGAAGGGTTAATGCCATTGTTTCCTTCATGTGATGAATCAAATCATCCTTTTTAGAAGAAAATTTTCTCTCCAATCTTTCGATTTCTTTTTCAGTGAGTGTCCTTTTTTTTCTGAGCTGTTGAGTCATTTCTCCTAATTCACGAACAAGCCCTTGGCTAGTCGAATCGGGAAATGTTTCACCTAAGGAAATGTACTCTATATCCTCTTTCTCGAGCTGCTTTTTTCCAAATTCCATCTGACGAAATTTAAAGAGAAGATCATCTCTTTTATGAAGATAATCAAGGAGGAGCTTTCGCGCCGTATTAATATCAATCCCTCTGTATTCTTCTCCCTTTGTTGCTCCCGAAAGAAGGCGCTTTTTTATCACCTCTTCCTGAAGAGAAAGGAGTCGGATATTATTATCAAGATACTCCTTTGAGAGCTTAGGATAATGATTTTTTCCTGCCAGGGCAATTAACTCTTTTTTTTCCTCCTCTACCTTTTTTAATTCTAGGGTCTCTGGCAAAAAGACTGTCCCAAAATCATAGGTATTTAAAAAGAGGCGTCCCTGCTCCCGAACAGGCTCAAACAGTTTAGTAAAAAAGATGTCGATCCCTGTTTGAGTGCGGAGTTTTTTTCTTTCGATCTCTTCGAGTTTATGAAGATGCGTTGCGATATTTTTCTGATGAGTGGAAGCCCCTAGAAAAGCCAGAGAGAGCTCATCCCGTTCTTTGGTCATTTCATGTAAGCTTGCTTGAAGCGATCTCACTTCCTGCCCAAGATCAAAGGTTTCACCTTTTTCTAGTTTTCCCTTCTTTAACTTCAGAGCCATTAAATCCTTTGAAAACTTTTCTTTCCTATCTTGGAAAATAGGAAGTTGATGTCCCAAAGATAAAGAGCCACTTTCCTTAAGATTATTTTTCAAATAGACAACATGCGTTTGAAGATGTTCATTCATCTTAGTGCAAAACTCATCGCGCTTTTTTTCAAGGTAAGCAATTTGTCCTTCTGAAATCCGTTGATTTTCACTAACTAAATAACTCTGGTACTCTTCCATTATTGCATTGAGAACACCTTTTGCAAAGATTGGATTGGAGTGAAAAAGTGTAAGCTCTAAGACCCCCTGGCTCATGGTGTTTTGGTCTACATCAATTTGATCCCGCAGGGAGATCACTTGCTCTTGCAGGGGATGGATTGATAAAGGATAAGAAGTGCGAAGCTTTAAATTTTCAGGGATAGTTTTTAATGTAAATGTAACCCCATCAAATGCTGCCTCTTTCCCCACCTCCCCTTTAAGCAATACTTGATCTTTCTGATCGCGAATCTCAAATAAGTCTAGCGTAAAAAAATAAAGGATGCAGGTTTTTGGAAGCCTTCCAAGATAACGGACATTTTCAAATTCAAAAATACCTTTTTCTTTAAGGGGAAGCCCTTTTTCTGCGCGGAGAGCATCGATAAAAAGGTCCCGTTTTTTCCCCCATTTAGAGTTTCCTTGAACGGAGGCCTGCAGCCCTAGTTTTTCGATAACGGGCTCAAGAATAATCGATGAGGTGATTAAAACACTGCCTTGCCGCTCCCCTCCTCCAATATTCATACTTTTGAGTAGTGTTTCGAAGACTCCAGCTTGTGAAATTGATGTTTTAGCCGCATCTTTAAAGGTGGCACACACTTCATATTTAACGGGGACCTGAGTCCGCGCCCAAAAACCAATGCCTCCAAACAAAAGGGAGCCTAAAGCAATGACCCCTATTGATCGAATGAAAAGCTGCTTGACATCTGAAAAAAGGATAAAGTTTTCTTCTTTACTCATTGAATTGCAATGACTCCTGAAACACCTTTTCTGAAGAGCTCAATTCCAGTGAGCGTTGGGAAAATCTGCTGAATAAAGCGGTTCCATTCAGTAATGGGTGTTGCAGCAACATAGACAATATCTCCAGGCATAAGGAGCATGCTCGAAGTAGGGAGGCGGATCACATGTTTCCAGTTCAGAGTGTAAATTTTAGGGCGAAGAATATTCCCACGAATCACCTGAATCACCCCTTTATCTCCTGTGTAAGGGATTCCTCCCGCTAAAGCTAGCGCTTGTCGGAGTGGCATCGATCCTGAAGGAAGATCAAAAACGCCTTCTTTTCTGACTTCACCCATCACCATAATCGATGAAGCTGCAGCTTCTGCAATATAGATCTTATCTCCCCCTCTCATCACTACATTTTGTGACATGTCCCCTTCTTTTATGAGGCGGTGCAGGTCAACAGGAACAGGTTTTCCTTCGCGAACGAGATAACTTTTAAAGAGGTTTGCATTTGTTGGAACTTTAGCTTCGGCAAGGACTTCAAAAAGCCGTTTTTTTCCATTCACAGGAATCGTTGATTGATTCACCATCCCTGCAAGCTCAATCTTTTTGATGTTCCTCTTTTCAAAGGCTAAAAAGACCTCAATCCCATCAATTTCTCGATCATAAGCTTCTTGAATTCGTTCCCGCGCCTCCCCTAATTTTAGTCCCTTCACTTCAATGGGATTAATATCAGGGAGGGTGATTTTTCCATCGGTAACGGTATAACCAATCGATTCTCCAATTGACTTTACTGCTCCCGATAAGTCCCCTCGCGTTGCATGAAAGAGTGCGACTTTTAAGACATCCCCATTCTCAACAGTATTGGTATATTCTTTTAAGAGTTCTGGATCCAAAGTGCTCAAAGGATGACCTTCCATCTCGAGGATAGAAAATTTTCCCTCTTTTATTTTGTAGGAATCAATGACAAACTCATCTGCCCCAACAACCTCACTCCCTTTAAATGGGGTATTTGAACACCCTGAAAGCGTCGCAAGGAGTGCTATTACAAGTAGAATCCTAATCATTACCATGCTATGATCAAACCATGGAAACTAAAAAAAAGATTTTAATTACCGGTATTGCCGGCTTTATAGGCTTTCATTTAGCTTCTTTTTTAATTAAAAAAGGAGATTATGTGATTGGGTGTGATAATTTCAATGATTATTATACACCTGAGTTAAAAAATGTTCGTGCTGAAAAGTTGAAAACACTAGGCATTGAAGTCATTCCCCTCGATATCCAAAATATTCAGGAACTGATTCCCCTTCTAAAAGAAAATGGGATCACGCATATTGTTCATCTAGCTGCGCAAGCGGGAGTCCGTTATTCCATTACTCATCCGATGCCTTACGCTGATTCAAATCTAACGGGCTTCCTTTCCGTCTTAGAACTGGCGCGTGCGATCGAAGCAAAGCTTATCTTTGCTTCTTCTTCTTCCGTCTATGGTGGCAACACAAAAATCCCTTTTTCTGAAACCGATCCGACAGACTCCCCCGTTAGCCTTTACGCTGCTACAAAAAAATCGGGAGAGCTTCTTGCTAAAAGTTATCACCATCTCTATCAAATTCCTATGACCGGCCTTCGCTTCTTTACCGTTTATGGTCCTTGGGGACGCCCCGATATGGCTTACTACTCCTTCTCAGAAAAAATTCTCGCTGGACAACCGATCCCCGTTTTTAATCATGGAAAAATGGAACGAGATTTCACTTATATCGATGACATTATCGAAGGAACATCTGCTGCTATCGACCATTGCAGCGGCTTTGAAATCTACAACCTTGGCAATAATCAGCCCGAACCCCTCATGAATCTCATTACTCTTCTCGAGGCAGCCCTCGGGAAAAAAGCTCTCCTCGACTACAAACCGATGCAAGCCGGCGATGTGACAACCACCTATGCTGATATCTCGAAAGCGCAAGCAAATCTTGCCTACGCACCTAAAACTTCCCTTGCTTCTGGTATCGACAAATTCACCGATTGGCTCCTTGAATACCAAGGGGCTCTTTCTTCTAAAACTAAGAGTTAATTTCACCACAGAGGACACGGAGAACCCAGAGAGTTTTTGCAATCAAATTCATCTCTGAGATCTTTGTGCTCTCTGTGGTAAAAAATAATAAAAAAGCTTATCCCTAAATAGAGGCAGAAAAAATGAACGTAATCTATCCAGGCACCTTTGATCCTCCGACAAAAGGGCATCTCAATATTATTGAGCGAGGCGCAAAACTGTTTGATCGGGTTGACGTAGCAGTGGGGATTGATACAGAAAAAAAGGGCGCTATCTTTACGCAAGAAGAGCGCCTCTTATTTTTAAAAACACTCACTAAAAACATGGCCAATGTTGAAGTCCATGCTTTTGATGGTCTTCTTGCGAATTTTGCTAAAGAGCAAGAAGCGAATTTTATTATCCGCTCTCTTCGTACCTATACCGATTTTGAGCATGAGAAAACACTTGCCCACACAAACCAAAAACTTAGTGGCATCGAAACCCTTTTCCTTTTGCCCGATGAAGCCTTTCAATCAATCAGCTCCACAATTATTCGGGATATTGCCAAACGGGGGGAGCGATTGACTCCTTTTATTCCTGAGGCAATTGAGAAAGAAGTGTTTGAAAAGCTTCGGGGAGAACTTCGATAAGATCGCTGGCAATGAGATCGTAAGAGGTCTGTTTTGCTGCAACAATTTCGCCGCACGTTCCATGAAGATAAACGCCAAGTGTTGCAGCCTCTCTCCCTACTAGCCCCTGTGCTAAAAGAGCCGCAATCATCCCAGTCAAAACATCTCCTGTCCCAGCGGTTGCCATTCCAGGATCTCCTTTTGGAATAATAAGAGATGCAGCATTAGGATGGAAAATCCATGTTGGCGCCCCTTTTAAAACCACCGTCACTTCATTTTGATCGGCAAATTTTTGACAATCATCATGCGAAAGCACGTCCTTTCCCAAAAGGTGGAGCATCTCTTTATAGTGTGGCGTTAAAATCGCTCCTTTTGGAAACATCTTGATATGATAAAGGGCATCGGCATCAATGACCATCGGTAGGTTAAGCTTTGAGACCACCGCTTGAACAAAAGTGTGCATCCCTTCTCCTTTTCCTACCCCTGGCCCCAATAAACAGGCTTTTGCCCGCTTGGCTTCTTCAAAAATAGAGGAGAGATCTTCCCAGTCATAAGGGTTGCGAATAAGCTCAAGGGGGGCTGCAGCAAATTCATCCTCCATTCCTCTAGGATGAAAAAGGCGGACAATTCCCGCACCTGATCGAAGAGCCGCAAGACATGCAAGCATCGCAGCCCCAGGCATTCCTGGTGATCCTGCTAAAGCGATGACATAGCCCGCTTGATACTTATGCCGGACCCGCTGAATCGGTGGCAAAAGATCTCTCATGGCATCGTCATTGACGACATGGGCATATCCTTTAGCTTTCTCGATATATTTTTGGTCCATTCCAAAAGCCACCCGAAAAAGTTTCCCCACATAGTTATATCCCTGCCCAATAAAAAATCCGAGCTTTGGCATTCCTAAATAAATCGTTTCGCTTGCTTGAATCGCAATCGGATCGACCTCCCCTGTATTTCCATTCACTCCTGAGGGGATATCAATCGCTAAAATAGGGAGTCTTGAACTGTTCGCTTTTTTAATGACCTCAACAATCGGCCCTTCTAATTTCCCCTGAAATCCTGTGCCCAATAGACCATCAACAATCACCCCTTCGAGTGGCACTTCATCGCCACGAAACACCTTTCCCCCTGCATCTGAAAAGGTCTTTTCATGCTTTTTGCATAGAGGGCTAGATTCACCCGCTTCGACAAGATGATAGGCTTGAACTTCAAAGCCGCGGTGAATCAAAAAGGTTCCAGCAACAAAGGCATCGCCCCCATTATTTCCTTTCCCTACAAGTAGCGTTACTTTTTTGGCACGGCCTCGCTCTTCGATAAACGTTTCAATTTGGCGCGCTATCCCCTCTCCAGCTTTGAGCATATACCCCTCATCGGAAGCGCCTGCCTCAATGCTTTCCTTCTCTACGCGGGCCATTTCCTTGGCCTCGACCACCTTCTGTCCTTCTAATTGCACCATACCAGAAACTTAACAGATATTATTTGAATACTCAAAGAGTTTGTATCCCAAGGATTGCTGCATATCACAAAACAAATCGTTTCCTATAATCACCTCTCAACTAAAGTTTCAGTTCTAACCCTTTCTTGTAAAGACTGATTGTCTTACTAGAAATTGACTTGTCCTCCTAAAGTAAGCCCAATATGCCATTTTCTTTTTCAAAAATTCAGCTAAATGCATAAATATTCAACTTTAAAAATTATTTAAATTTATCTTATAAACAATGATGTTTTGAAAAATTAAATTACTGGAGTTTTTCTATGAGAAAAATTAGTGGTGTTCTCTTACTTTTAGGAGTTGCTACCCCTGTTCTTGGTAATTGGACATGTCCTGCATGTGGCAGAGATAACTGGGATAAAGATAAGGTTTGTAGATGGTGTCGAGGCGAGGGAAAGTAATAATAATTCTCGCTAGCTTGCTGCTATTTATGGTGATGATTTCAATAGTACGAAAGATAAATACAATTTTTGCAGAAGAACTTCAGAAACATATGCTGCAAGAACAAGATCTAGTGGATTATAATAGGAACCTATCCGTAAATTATTCTGTTTTATGTTAGAAATCCCACAGGAGCCGGGCGGTTCCTTCTTGGATTACTGAGCGACTACCGATATTTGCTTCATATTTTAGCTCGAAGGAAAAGTGATCATGGGGGGAGATAATCGTCTCTGCGCCAAGAACTAGTTGATCGACAGTTTTAGAAACTGTTTTTGTTACGAAATAGGATTTACAAGAATCGATTCCATAAAGCGATGACTGATATTTTCCATTTTGAAGAGAAGTATCTTTTAACCAACCCACACGAAGGGATGGAGAAACACAAGTATTATTAATATGAAAATCTTTGATCATTCTTAAATCGATTTGTGAACGGAAGAAAGAGCTATGTTTACTTTTCACATCAAGATCAAGGCTTTGTGATCCCCTTTCTTGATACCCCGATTCAATAATCGCAACAACACTCAAATTTACTTCAGGTTGCAGGTAAAAATTGCGCATGAAAGAGTTGGGAACCCGATAGCGGTAGCCCCCAGATAATGTTCCTTGGAGGTCCCAACTTTTATGATCGTTATGAGCAACTCTTTGAATTTTTGCAAACCGTATCATCCGATCAACGTCATAAAACGTTCTTCCTCCTAAGGCAAGGAAGTTAACAAACCAATTTTTCTCTATCCATCCAATCGTGGGGCCTAATGAAATCGTATGCATTTTTGCGATTCCTGCATTTTCTTTCCAATGAAGATTGGAATAAAGATAACTCGTTCCAATTCCTAATGTCAGGTGATCCCCAAAAACAAGGGTCGTTCCGCTACTGAAACCATAGGAGCGAACATCAAAACCCGTTCCATTCTCTCGTTTATCTTGCTGATAGTAATAACCTAGAGGCTGGAACCAAACATCATGGACAGGGGCATGACTTTGTTTTTCATCATGGCACCTTTCTTGAAATCGGAAGTCATGACTATTCAATCTAGAAAGAATGGTCTGTCCGGCTCTCATGCTATTTTGAAGACCAGTGAGTGGAAGTCCTCGAAACTGCCCAGGAGTCAGAAGCTCAATTTCTTGAACAAAGTCTTCTGGCGACAAGGATGTCAAATTTTGTAAAACATAAACAATATCGGGCTCTACAGGCATATAGCTTCCATCATCGCAGAAGAGGTAGTCGAGAAAAGCTTGTGCATTTCCCCCAACACGAACCGTGGGCGATTCGGGAATAACGGTTTGTGAAGAAAGAATATAAATAAAGGCTTGAGTCGGAGTATAATTGATTCCAAATGTTAAGGGGTGGGATTCGATCAGGTTACTAAATTGTGTGCCCCCAAGCCCTCCTGCTGCATCAACAACTAGAAAGGTCGATCCTTCTAAATAAACGCCTGGAAGAGGCTGGAGGTCCACTGTTCCATCGAGAGTTGCTGTTCCTCCAATATTCAGAAGATCTGAGGTTCCCCCTGGCTCGATTTCTACGATGTAGGTTCCACCAGCTGTTTGTGTGTAATTACCTGTTATTGTCTTCGCTCCAATTGCAAACCCGGGAGAAATCGTTCCAGCATTAAACAAGTCTCCATTGATTGTTCCAACTCCTTCAAGGAAAGTACCGGGACTCATCGTCACTCCACCTAAAGCTGAACTATTCAGAACAATGGTCCCTCCAGTCAATGAGGTTAACCCTGTAATTGTATTTGCTCCTGAAAGGGAAAGGATTCCTGCACCAGACTTGGTTAAAGGAAAGGCTCCTGAAAGAACACCGGAAATGGTTAAGTCCACTCCACCTGGAGTATTAATCGTTGCGGGATTTGGGCCTGCAATAGCAAAGTTTTTAGCTGTTGCAAAAGTCGCAGAGGGTTGAAAGACTCCCCCCTGCATAATAACGCCCCCCGTTCCAAAGTGGTTATCAACCCCTACAATAAGGGTTCCATCTACAATCACTGTTCCACCCGAATAGTTACTTGGGCCACTTAACGTCAGTGTTCCTGGAGAGATTTTTTGGATAGCGCCCGTTCCAATAATAGGGCCAGAAAAGTTCCCATCCGGTATCAAAAGGCTATTGTTGTTTAAGTTTATTCCTCCTCCACCGCCTGTTAAAGTCCCAATCGTTTTGGGGCCAGCGCCTGGAGCGATTTCAAAAACACCACTAGTAATATTTAAAGGGCTATTGGTTCCAAGTGTTCCCCCACCTGAAAGCCTTAAAACTCCCCCTGTAATTGTTGATTGCCCGGTATAGTTATTCACTCCAAAGAGATCGAGGGTTCCTATGCCATACTTTGTGATTCCTCCCGTCCCTGTAATCACTCCAGTATAGTTTCCACTAGCAATTTGGAGGATATTGTTATTTAAATTGACCCCAGTTCCAGCTCCCGTCAGAGCTCCAATCGTTTTTGTCCCTGCCCCAGTTGCAATTTCAAATCCTCCACCTATAAGATTCAAATCCCCTGCATTCCCGAGCGTTCCTACGCCAATCAGTCTTAATAACCCTGTGGTCACCGTTGTCGGAACCGTAAAGGTATTCACACCACCAAGCTCTAACGTTCCCGCTCCAGTTTTATCTAAGGAAAGAGCTCCACCACCTATCGATCCATTGAATGTCAGGGTTGTTCCTGCGCCTGTAGTCTGAATGGTTGCAGGACCTGTAATCGAAACAAGTCGCGGGGAAGAAAACGATGCTGTTGCCTCAAAAACCCCTCCATTTAAATCAAGTGTTCCTGTGCCAAGAGGATTATCTGCACTGACCTGAATCGTTCCTGCACTTAGGATTGTTGTTCCTGAATATCCAACGTTAGCTCCTGTTGGAATAAAGGTTCCTCCCCCTGTTTTTGTATAACCACTCCCTCCAGTCATTAGGCCACTATATGTAAAGTTGAATCCTGCAGGAGTATTAATGAAGCTTGGCGCTGTGATCGAAACAGCTTTATTCGATGTTAACGGAGTAATCGTTGGCTCCCATATTCCCCCATTCAATACGACATTTGTTGTTGCCGCTCCTAAGTTGCCATCTGCATCAAACTGCAACGTTCCTGCCGTAATGGTTGTACTTCCTTGATAGGTGTTGGCAAGCCCAGAAAAGTTGAGCGTCCCTGGCCCTAGCTTTTCAACGCCTCCAGTACTATTAATCGTATCGGCTTCTATGGGATTAGTAAGAGTTACAGTTCCTGCTGTGATATCAAAACGAAAATTCCCCCCTGATGCAAGAAAGAGATCAAGCCCAGAAGTAATTCCTGGATTCGCCCCTGCTCCAGGAAATAATGCACTCCCAAAAAATGGATTCACAGCAGTCATCATCGTAACCGTTGAAGTCGTATCAGTAAAAATCGCCCCCCCTAAAGCGGCGCCGCCGCCACCTCGAGCACCATTTCCACCGCCGCCGTTACCACCAACGCCTCCACCATAAACAATCGCTCCACCCGTTCCATTTCTTCCCGCGCCGCCACCGCCAGCTCCAAATCCTGCAGGAGATCCAGGGTTATTATTAGGCCTAGAAGAGCCAGCACCCCCGCCGGCTCCAAAACCTCCTCCGGCAGAAACGCCCCCCGCTGAGTTTGCTCCGGAGGCTCCGCCTCCACCCCCACCATAACCACCAGCGATTGCAGCAACACCAGTTGAAGCTCCCATTCCACCATTGGTCACGCCTCCTGCGCCACCAACTCCTGCTCCACCGATCGCTCCATTATCACCTTGGAGGTAACCGCCACCGCCTCCTCCTCCGCCTGTTCCCCCTGTTAACCCAGCGCCTCCATCACCACCGAGACCGCCTCCTGCGCCGCCTCCCCCTTGACCGCCACCACCAGGGACTAAGGGAGCTGCTCCTCCCGTTGCTACAGGATTCGTCACAGTCACATTACTAAGGATGGGCATAGCCCCATTTCCCGCATAAACACCTGCACCTGCACCTAATCCACCGCCACCAGAACCACAAGTTTGGTTAGGAGCTCCCCCACCAGCACCTCCAACTGCAACAACATTTTGAATCCCTAAATCTTGAATTGTGGGACTTGCTCCTAATACAAGAAAGCCTCGGTAGGCACTTCCTCCATCTAAAATTTGGCTATTTCCATCAATCACATAAGTATTTGTAACGGCTGGAAGAGGAGCTGTTAAAGTGATAGGTCCGGTAAAAAAGATCGAATCGGCAGGTCCAGCTATATTCGCAGCATTGATCGCCGCTTGAAGTTGCGCCGTATTACTTACATTGTGAATAATGGCTGGAAGGGGGTGATCTTTTAAAACTGCAATGAAGAATAAGAGGATAAAAAGGCTTTTAAATGAGATCGTTCTTTTAATTAATGTTTTTTTCATTCCAATTTTGTAATACAAGGTTCCCTTTGATAGTATTTTTCCTTCTATCGAAGTTTCCTATAGGATTCAAGATGAATATTCAGGTTTTCCCTAGAACAGGATTTAACTTTTTTAATTCACATCAAAAAGACCCCTTAAAAATTGACTTGGCCTCCTAAAGTAAGGCCATGAAACCCTGTTAAACTATTGGTATGAAGATTTGTTCTCCCATTATTCACAGGGCCACCTCGATGACGCATCACATAATGAAGGTTTTGTAAAATGTTGAGTTCATATTGAGCATAGAGAGAAAATCCCCAGTTTTTAAACATCCTTTCATACCGAGGCCCAAAAGAAAGTTCATAATGGGGAATGATTCTTTTTTCAGACAAATGTGTATTTTGCACATTAAAAGGATCATCATTTTGTGGAAAAATTTCATCTCTTAAGTGATTCTTATATTGTCCATAAAGAATTGAAAAGTTAAATCCTCCGAATAAACTAAACCCTTTTCCAAAAAACCAGTCCCATTCAAATCCATTTCTTAAACCCACACCCCAGTAAGACCAATCGCTATGTGTGGTATTATTACGATCCCATTTTGAAGGAAGAACCCCATAATAGTGAATCGTCCAGTCTTCCTCGATATAACCTCCTGTCACACCAAAAAGACATCTCATGATGAGGTAGTCATCCAAAACAAAACGTTTTGCTAAAAAGAGATTCCCCATTTGATAATCGAGATCAACATGACTTTTTGCACGAGCAAGAGGGCCAGATATCGATGCTGGAAACGTGCTATTTATTCCCTGAAGTTGGGGTCGCCTGACAGAGTTTGATCCACTTGCACTATAGTAAGTATAGTTCCCTTCAAGTTCCCATTGATATGGGGTAAAACGCCAACCTGATCCTAAGCGAAAACCTGAAGACCAATCAAATTGTGCCGTCTTCAAGTTCCCAATGGCATTCATGTCAACTTGACCTGGAGGAAACTCAAGAGGGCTCCCTTTTATAGCATAATCTGTCTCACCTTCTATTACCCGCCAAAGGAGATATTGAACATAACCATACCCTCCCGATGATTCCATTGAAGGTTTGTACCCCTCTAATGGAGTCTGTGAAGGTTTGTCAGGAACAGGGGTTAAAGTATCTTTTTCTGCATAGTAAGAATAGGCTACTGAAGAAAAAAACAGTAATAAGACAAGTCCCTTTTTAATCATGATCAACTCCTATATAGATTCTATTTTTCCGTAATACCGAAAAAAAGGGGAGTTGACCAGAAAAAACTTTATCTAAAGTTAAAGATGTTCTTGCTTAACTTCTCGCAGAAGTAATGCACCTACAGCTTCTTTGGGGTTGATCCCTTCGTAGATAATCTCATGAACCGCTTTGGTAATGGGCATATCAACACCTGTTTTCTTGCTCAGCTCTAGGGCTGAAACGCAGGTATAAGCCCCTTCAACAACCATCCCGATTTTTTCCCGTGCTTGATCAGGAGTAAGTCCTTCAGCAAGGAGTTTTCCAAAGATGTAGTTGCGGCTAAGAGTCGATAGACAGGTGGCACAAAGATCGCCAAGTCCTGATAGACCATTCAGGGTATCGGATGAGCAGCCGATTGCCTCTCCGAGCTTGCGGATCTCATGGAGACCACGGGTCATAAGTGCGGCTTTCGTGTTTTCGCCATACCCAAGACCATCGGAAATAGCGCAGGCAATCGCCACAATATTTTTCATCGCCCCGCCAAAAGAAACGCCACGCATATCGTCATTCGGATAGACGCGGAAGTAGGAAGTCGTAAAGGCTTCGCAGATTTGCATCATGAGATCGTGGTTATAGGCAGAGGCCACAACAGACGTTGGAAGTTTTTTCATCACTTCGTTTGCTAGGCTAGGGCCGCTGAGACATCCAATCTGATCACGAAAATTTTCACCCATCACTTCGAGGGCAACTTCTGACATCAAAAGTCCTGTCCCTTGCTCAATCCCTTTGGAAGTAAGGACAATAGGAGCAATGGGAAGGCCGGTTTCCTTCACAAGTTTGAGGACAGGTCTAAGCCCCTTAGAGGTCACTGATTCAATAATTAAATCAGCATCGGCAATAGCTTCACTCAGATCAGTTGTCAAAACAAGATTCTCTTCAGCTTGATGATCCCGAAGTTTCGGGTGACTTTCTCCCCGCTTCAAGACTTCTGCAAGGGGCATGTTCCCCGTCCATAGCTTGACTTCGTATCCCTTTTCAGCCAAAAGATTTGCCAGGCAAAAGCCCCAGGCTCCCGCCCCTAAATAACCAATTTTCATGAGTTGTCCTAAATAATTTTTATATAAATTATACCTGAAAATGATTTTTAAGTCATGAGGGCTTTTGCAACCGTTTCCAAACTATCTGGACCTGAGGCATTTT
This sequence comes from Simkaniaceae bacterium, assembly GCA_018399075.1. Classification (GTDB taxonomy): domain Bacteria; phylum Chlamydiota; class Chlamydiia; order Chlamydiales; family Simkaniaceae; genus Neptunichlamydia. Next base: position 167,917 of record CP073763.1, read on the forward strand.
TAAGTGGTGCAAAATATTTATTGCGGTCTGAAACAAGGATTTTAAAATTTTTAGCATAGGGAAAAATGTCTAAAATAAAGTATTCTTTTTTTGAAACCCAACGCCCCCCTACCTTTTTTTTAACAGTATGCTGTGGCAAATCTATAGTAGAAATGCGCTGGATAAAGTCCATACTACAAGAAAAGATCCCCGTATTTCCCAGCAGATCATTATCTCTTTGGACTGTCTCGGTATATTCCTCCACTCGGAGCTGCTTTCCTTCCAAGATCACCCCCATTTTCTCAACTGGGCTCTCCCGCTTTACACCCCTTAGTACAAGCTCAACCTCTTTATTCGCAGCGATAAGATCTTCATCAAATGGGATAGCTAGAGGATTATCGATAGGGATGACTTGGAGATACTTAACGCCCCTTTCCTTCCACTCTTCCCAAATCCCGGCACGGCAAAAATAGGGAAAGGCTTTCCCATTTCCATTCGGATAGGTCCCCTCCATTTCCTGCTGAAAAAGGATGACATTCTTCAGACCAAAAAAACCGTTCTTATTTAAGTAGTCAAACGTTGCCTCATGATTGATGGGAGAAGTCATAATGGCAACAGGAGCTGTTTTATCTTTTATTTTTTCGAGGAGGATTTGAAAGAGGGTCTTTTTTTCTTTTAAAGGAAGTTCAACACACCCTTTTGGTCCATCAAAACCAAGCCGCGTTCCTTGTCCACCTGCAAGGATCAAACATCCGACATGGCTAGACATGACTTCCAAAGAGCGCATCATAAACAGCATCGATTGAGATGTTTGTCACACTATCGCCTTTACCATGGAGAGGAATATGCTCAAACTGAGGATTGGGCGAATCAACTTTTTGGCGGAGGACCCCTTGCCGGGGGTCTGACCAAAGGGAAACCACACGGATCGGGTAAGAGGCATTCACATAGTAAGCAACGGAAAGAACTCCAGAATCGGGAGCCACTAAATACCGGCATCGATTTTTAATCAGAGAAAGCATTTCGAAAACATTTGTTTTCCCCCGAAGATCAATGACATCTTCCATTAAAAAGGCAGGTTCACTTTCCATTCCAAAGAGGAGGATCTTCCCTTTTTTTTCTTCGTGGACCTTTTTAAAGAGATTGCGCCATGACGGAAGGTCCCAGTTTTTTTCATAGCCATAATGGACCCCTGTTTCTGTTTGAACATGGCAACCAATGTAGGTTTCGTTAGGGTCGAGGTCGTATTTATCGATCAGAGCATCCCATTCACTATTCCAAGTGAGTTTGGGAGTGAGCGTTCCTAATTGCCATTTAAGCCACCGGGTGGGATCGGGTTTTTCTAAGACCACATCGAACATATTCGAACTGAGCTGATGCTCTTTAAGTGTTTCATCGACATCCACTGGTTTTCCTCGAACAATCGTTTCGCCCACGATCACTTTTACATCATCGAGCATTGTAAAGAGATCAGCTAAATCATTCCGAGTGATAAAGGTAATCGAAGCGCGGGGGATGTAACTCCTGATTCGATAAACAAGGGCATAAAGACCAAGAGGAATATCGCCGAGTCCTCGGTTCCAAACCACCAAAAAACGGGATTTTTCTTCTTTCTCCATTTGCTTCAAAAGTTTGTCAAAGGGGTTGGGACGGAACGGTTCGATGAACTTTTTAAGCATGGCTATAGGCCTCCTTAAGTTGTTTTAATACCGCACGCGTCACTTCCTCGACTTCAATCTTCTTCATACAAGGAAAATCAATCGGGCAAACCCGTTTAAAGCAAGGGGAACAAGGGACTTTTTTCTGAACAATGCTATCGCGTTGACGATAAGGTCCTGTTGCAACAGGACTTGTCGAACCAAAAAGGGCGACGAGAGGAACATCTAAACTATCAGCAATATGCATGGGGCCACTATCATTCGTTAAAAAGACTGAGCAAATCTTAATGAGCGCTAAAAGTTCTCGAAGGGTTGTCTTTGCTGTGAGGTTAATCACCCGGTTAGGAAGTCCCGCACAAATATTTCCAATGAGTTGTTTATGCGAACTATCCCCAAAAAAGAGGACAACATGATGGGGATCTGCTTCAATAAGTTGTTTAGCAACGGCTTTAAATCTCTCGGGTAGCCAACACTTTGCCGTTCCAAAGGCCGCTCCTGGATTGATCCCTATCAGCTTTGGGCTGGAAGGGATGTCAAAGCGCTTGACAATCTCCCAAGCTTTTTTAATTTCATCCTCTGTGACAACGAGGCGAGGAGCTGTATCTGAAACTGGAATGCCGAGAGGAGAGAGGAGTTCTTTATATGTGTTAACGAGGTGTTGCTCTTTTCTCTTCTCAGGAAAGGGAAGAGGATGACTCATTAATAGGCTTCGTCCATCTCCGCGATAACCAATCGTGTTTTTTACATTCCCCTGCCAAAAACGCCATGCTGAAGAAAAGGAGTTGGTCAGCAAAATCCCTAAATCATAATTCCCTCTTTTCAAATGAGCCACAATATTTCGCTCGCTCATCCGCCGAAGCATCCCTTCTGAGCGTTCAAACTGAAAAAGTTCATCAATGGCAGGATCATGCTTTAAAAGAGGGGCGACATTTGCCTGACACATGGCAACAATTTCTGCTTTTGGAAAAGTCTTCCTTAAATCAACAAGAATGGGAGTTGCCATCACTAGGTCACCAAGCCAGTTGGGCATCCGGACAATAATCGACTTGGGATTGAGATTTTTTAGGTCCTTCATACGACAAAATCTTAACAGAAAAGCCTTTTCGGGCCATACTGAAAAAATATGAGACAAAAAAAAATAATCATTTTAGGGATTGACCCTGGAACGCGGATCACCGGGTACGGCATTATTGAAACCGATCTTCGCACCTATACCCCCATCGATTTTGGATGTATTCGCCCTCCTGCAAAACTTTCTTTACATGAACGCTACGCCCTTATTCATGAAGGGATCGAACACCTCCTCGACCAGTACGCTATCGAAGCGGTTTCTGTTGAAACGCAGTTTGTCAGCCGGAATCCTCAAAGTGCGATCAAGCTCGGAATGGCCCGAGGTGTTGCCATCCTCGCTGCGACCAAACGAAAAATTCCGATCCATGAATATGCCCCGAAAAAAGCTAAACTTGCCGTAGTTGGAACAGGAAGTGCCAGCAAAAGCCAAGTTCAACGGATGATGCAAACACTCCTTAACCTTACAGAAATTCCAAAGCCCGAGGATGCGGCGGATGCCCTTGCCCTCGCCATTTGTCATGCTAACTCAATAAAACAGGTCGCCCCTTATGCTTGAATATATAAAAGGGACTCTTGTCTCACTTAGTCCCCACAAAGCTGTTATCGATGTTGGAGGGTTAGGCTACTTTCTACACATCCCTCTAAGTGCCTTTTCGGCCATGCCTCCTATTGGAAAGGAGATCATCTTTTATATCTCCTCTGTGATTCGCGAAGATTCTCACAAAAATTTTGGATTTTTAAGCGTTGAAGAGCGCGATCTGTTTGAAAAAATTAGCGGTGTATCAGGCATCGGCCCGAAAACGGCCCTTGCTCTAATTGGCCATCTCGATTCCAATGCTCTTGAAACCGCCATCACAACGGCCAATTCCACCCTCCTTTCTAAAATCCCTGGAATTGGGAAAAAGACAGCCGAACGGCTGATTGTTGAACTCCGCGATAAAGTTCTTAAAGGACTTAAAAAATCCTCTTTACCAATAAGCCCATCACAAAAAAGTTTATCAGAAGAAGATCAAAGAATTAATGATGCTCTTTCTGCTTTGATGAATCTTGGGTATAACTCTCTTCAAGCCCAACAAGCGATTAAAAAAGCGCTCACAGATTTTAAAGAGGCGCCAGAACTTAGCACTCTTATTCGTGCAGCGCTATCTAATACGTAATAGATATTTTTTTTACAAAAAAATTTCCAAAAACACTTGACCAGTTTCATTAAGAAACGGTAAACTTGCACCGTATTTTTTTAAAATCACTTTCCTTAAGGAGGAAACTATTATGGCTGGAATGGTCACTAACGTTATTGGAAAATCACTTACTGCAGGTGTTAGACTAAGTTCTTACGGTCTTGGAATTGCAGCGGCTGGAAAAATGACTGAGCTTGGATTCAGAGCAGTTAACTACATTACAGCAGCTTACACTGCACCAGACACATTTGGTGGTAAAGTTGTAGACTTTGCTAATGAATGGCATGCTAATCCACGTGGAGCTGATAGAGATACTGAAACTGCAAAACTTCTAAAACAAATTGTTGTTTTAACTCTTCTTTCTGCAGTGATTCACGATACCGCTTACTATCTTGAAAGCGCACCTCCAGAGATTTATAACACGCTTCTTTCATTCACTCCAATTAGAGTTCTTGATTATAGCATTCTTGAGTCTGTTCAATCTGTTTGGACAAACTTTGATGCAAAAGCTCTTTTTGTGAAAAGCTAAGAAAGTTTTTAAGTTTTTTTAAGCAAAAGAGGTGCCTATGGCACCTCTTTTTTATTGGATAAGTTATGGAATTTAATCACCGCAGTTATGAGAAAGGGCAGACAATTGCTGCTGTTGCTACCCCACCTGGTGAGGGAGGGATTGCTGTTGTCCGTATTGCGGGAGCTGGGGCACTAGAAGTCGCAGATCAAATTTTTTCGGGACCGATCCAAAGTTATGCAAGTCACACCGTTCACTTTGGGAAGATCATAGATATGGAGGGCAATGTAATTGACGAAGGCCTTGCCGTTGTGATGAAAAACCCCCGCTCTTATACAGGAGAAGATACGGTTGAAATTCACTGCCACGGCGGCGTTATCATTACGCGAAAGGTTTTAGATGCAGCCCTTAAGGCAGGAGCGCGCGCAGCACTTCCTGGAGAGTTTACTTTTAAAGCGTTTCAAAATGGAAAGATTGATCTGACAAAAGCTGAAGCGGTGCAACAAGTGATCGCCTCAAAAAGTGAGATGGCGTGGCAGGCAGCTGAGAATCACCTAGAGGGAAAGCTTCATAAAAAGATCTCGGCTTTTCAAAAGGGTCTGACAGAAATAGCAGCTATTTTAGAGGCGTGGGTTGATTTCCCCGAAGAGGGGCTTGAGTTTGCAACGAAAGAAGAGCTCTTAAAAGACCTACTAGATTTACAAACAAAGATGTCGGTTTTACATCGCACTTTTTATGATGGAAGCGCTTTAAAGACAGGTTTTTCTCTTTGCCTCATTGGGGCCCCAAATGTAGGGAAATCATCCCTTATGAATGCTCTCACAGGGAAAGAGCGTGCCATTGTCACCCATATCCCTGGAACCACACGTGACGTTTTAGAAGAAGAAGTGCAAATTGCCGGGCTAAATTTCCGCCTGATTGATACAGCAGGGATTCGAGAGACCGATGAGATCGTTGAAAAAGAGGGAATTCGCCGCTCTGAAAAAGCCGCAAAAGAGGCTGATCTTGTTTTAGTCGTCTATGATGTGACCCATCCAATGCATGTTAACTTAAATCTTCCAGAAAAAAAGACCATTGCGATTTGGAATAAAGTCGATTTAGATCATGAAGAAAAAGAGCAACTCCCCTATCCCCACACTGTCGAAGTTTCTGCAAAAGAGGGGAGCGGTCTCGAAAAACTAAAAGAAGAAATTCACAAAGTCATTTGGGAAGAGGGACCTCCTTCAAAGGAAGAGGTCATTCTTACCAGTGAGCGTCACCATCAAGCCCTCGGAAATGCAATCAATGCCTTAAAAACGGTTTCAGAAGGGCTTCAAACCGACCTTTCACCAGAGTTTCTTGTCTCTGATCTTCGCTTGGCATTAAAAGAACTCGGGACCATAATCGGTATGAATATTACCGAAGAGGTTTTAAGTGCCATCTTCTCTAAGTTTTGTGTTGGTAAATGAGTAAAACAGCAACCATTCGGCGGATCTTAAATAAGCTTTTTCCGAGTCCTCCGATTCCTCTTAAACATACAAGTCATTACACACTCCTTATTGCGGTTCTCCTTTCCGCACAGTGCACCGATAAAAAAGTGAATGAAGTCACCCCTAAACTTTTTGCAAAAGCAAAGACGCCAGAAAAAATGGCAGCCCTTTCCGTTGCTCAAATTCAATCGATTATCCGCCCTTGTGGTTTGGCTCCCACAAAAGCAAAAGCCATAAAAAGGCTCTCAGAGATCCTTGTCGAAGACTATGGAGGGAAGATCCCCCGCACCATTGAAGAGCTTGAAAAACTCCCTGGTGTCGGTCATAAAACGGCTTCCGTTATTGCGATTCATGCGCTGAAACAACCAGCCTTTCCCGTTGATACACACATACACCGCTGCGCAAAAAGATGGGGACTGAGCAATGGGAAAAGTGTGAAGCAAACAGAAAAAGATCTCATGAAACTTTTTCCCAAATCTTCGTGGGAAAAATTGCATCTTCAAATCATCTATTATGCGCGGAAATATTGTCCGGCTAAAGGACATAAAGTTGAAGAGTGCCCTATTTGCAAGAGCCTAAACGGCTCCCCATCTTAGCATAAGTTTCAATGTACTGCGCAGAGGCATCGATCAAGTCTTGATCGAACTGAATGGTAGTCGGCTGGAATAGAAGGATTGTGCAGGAACCCCCAAACTCAAAGTACCCTTTCTCCTCCCCTTTTTCGCACGGTTTGTTCGGCGTAAAAGTCTGCTGGATGGAGCCTACACAGGTAGCACCGACTTCTATGTAAAGCGCTTGACCAAAAAGTCCTGTTTCAAGGGAAGTCAGAACCCGTTTGTTTTCACTTAAAATAGCGATATGCTTTTTTAGAGCAAGAGGATTTACAGAGAAAAGAGGGCCATTGATAAGCTTTGATTTTCCGGGGATGCAGGCGCAGGGAAAATGAAAGCGGTGATAATCGGTCGGACAAAGGCGGGAAATGACCATGGACCCTTTTTTGTAGAGCTCGAAAAGAAACTCATCATTCAAAAGACGGCGCAGATCAAACTTGCTATCTTTAATATAAAAACCTTCAACTTGCGAAATATCAGGATAAACGAGGTGTCTCCCATCTGCAGGAAAGACCGCAATATTTTCACCCGAAGCGAGGGGCCTTGCTTCGGGTTTTAATTTCCGAATAAAAAAGTCATTAAAGGAATAATAACTTTCAACGGGATCAGCAAATTCTGTCACATCAACATGAAAATCGCGGATAAAAGGGATAATTTTTGTTCGGCTTTTTTTATTTTTTTGTTTTTTCCCGTAAAAATAAGAAAACGCAGGAGCATGAGCAATAAGAGGGAGAATAAAGAGTGAAAAAAGTTTTGATAAAAGACTACTGCCATAGAGCGCCTCAAGAAAAAATTTACCGTAAACCTTTTCTCTTTCCAACTTCCCTGTCGTTCGATCTCTGTAGGTGATATCTCCCATGTCCCAAATCATAGCATGTAAATTCAGTTTTAAGCTATACTTAGTCATTAACAGTTTAGCAGGTAACTATGTTTGGTTTAGTAAAGAAAATTTTTGGGACGGCACAAAGTCGTCAAGTGAAGCGACATCAAAAAGTTGTTAAAAAGATTAATGCAATTGAAGAGGGATACCAAAGTCTTACCGACGATGAGATAAAAGGAAAGGTTTCCGAGTTTAAAGAAAGGCTCAAAAACGGAGAAACCGTTGACACTCTCCTTCCTGAAGCTTATGCCCTCGTCAAAAATGCCTGCCGCCGACTGTGTGGAACCGAGATTAACGTCTCAGGCTATAGTCAAAATTGGGATATGATCCCTTATGATGTGCAGCTCATCGGGGCCATTGCTATGCACCATGGCACGATTGCTGAGATGATGACAGGTGAAGGGAAAACTCTCACCGCTTCGATGCCCCTTTTCCTCAATGCTCTAACTGGCCAGCCTGTTCACCTTGTGACAGTAAACGATTACTTAGCCAATCGCGATTCTGAATGGATTGGAGAAATTTTTCGTTGGCTAGGACTTACCGTTAAGGCTCTCACAAATAGTATTCCTCCTCATGAACGAAAAGAGGTTTATAAGGCCGATGTCGTTTATGGAACAGCTTCAGAGTTTGGCTTTGATTATCTCCGTGATAACTCGATGGCACACACGATTGAAGAGCAGTGCCAAAGAGGCTATTACTTTGCCATTATCGATGAAGTCGATTCTATTTTAATCGATGAAGCAAGAACGCCTCTTATTATTTCTGGTCCAGCTGCCCAATCAAGGCAAATGTATGATGAACTTAAAGAAGCTGTTTCTCGCGTTGTAAGACTTCAAGGAGACTATTGTAACAAGCTCGCTTCCGATGCGCGTAAAATCCTCGAAAAACTAGGTCGACTTTCTGAAGAAGAAGAAAAACAGAAGCTGTCTAAAGAAGAAGCTAAAGAGGAAGAAGATGCTTTCCGCAAACTATGGCTTGTCGGGAAAGGAACCCCTCAAAGTAAAATCCTTAAACGGTTAAAAGAACACCCTGATCTTCGAGCAGAAATGGAAAAATGGGAAACCTATTTCCATGCTGATCCAAATAAAGAGGAGCGGCACGAGATGCTCGCTGAGCTTTATATTATCATTGATGAGAGGGCTAATGAATTTGAACTAACCGATAAAGGAATCGCCTCCTGGACAGGTGGCAACCAAGAAGCTGAAGATGATTTCCTCATGCTCGATCTCGGTCATGAGTATGCGAAGATTGATGAAAATCCTGCCCTTTCTGAGCAAGAAAAGATGGATAAAAAGATCGCCCTTCGCGAAGAAGATAGCCGAAGAAAAGAGCGGTCTCATAACTTAAGACAACTTTTCCGTGCTCATCTTTTAATGGAAAAAGATGTCGACTATATCGTTCAAGAGCAAAAGATTGTCATCATTGATGAAAACACAGGGCGACCTCAACCCGGACGTCGTTTCTCAGATGGCCTACACCAATCCATTGAAGCAAAAGAATCGGTCCCTATCCAAGAAGAGACGCAAACGTACGCAACGATTACTCTGCAAAATTACTTCCGGATGTATGACAAACTCGCAGGGATGACCGGTACAGCTATGACGGAAGCCAATGAGCTCAAGGAGATCTATAAAATAGATGTTCTTGAAATACCCACTCATAAAAAATGTCTTCGGAAAGATGCCGATGACGAAATCTACATGTCAGAAAGGGAAAAGTATAATGCCCTCATCAAAGATATCGTCGAAATTAATGAGCAAGGACGCCCTATTCTGATTGGTACAGAATCTGTCGAAGTCTCCGAAAAATTGGCACGGATCTTAAAACAAAATAAGCTGCAAGCCACCATCCTTAATGCAAAAAATCACGCGAAAGAAGCAGAGATTATTGCTCAAGCTGGACAGAAAGGATCCATTACCGTTGCGACCAATATGGCTGGTCGAGGAACCGATATTAAGCTCGGCGAAGGCGTGGCAGAGGCGGGAGGTCTCCATGTGATTGGAACGACTCGCCACCAATCTCGCCGCATTGACCGTCAGCTCCGTGGTCGTTGCGCACGTCAAGGAGACCCCGGCACTTCGAAGTTTTATGTTTCGTTTGAAGACCAACTCATGCGCCTTTTTACCTCTCCAAAACTTACCGCGTTCTTGCAAAGGTTCCGCCCTCCTGAAGGAGAGCCTATCTCTGCAAAAGTTCTTAACCGCTCGATTGAAACCGCACAAAAAAGGGTGGAGCAAAGAAACTACTCTATTCGAAAACATACCCTTCAGTATGACGATGTCATGAATAAACAGCGGCAAGAGGTTTATGCCTTCCGAAATGATATCCTTAAGGAAGAGGAATCGATCAAGCTTGCTGAAGAGGTTCTTGAAGAACTCGCAGCACAGTTTGCTAGTCAATTCTTCACCTCTCGCACCGTAGAAGGTGGGTGGGATTCAGCTGGCTATGCTGAAACATTGATGACCCATTTTCCGATCACCGTTGATGAAATGGCCTTTGATGATGACTATCTTTCTATCGAAGAAATTGAGAAGAAAGGAGCGGCCCTTATCGTCGATGCTCTCAAAGCTAAACTCGATCATGAAGCCCATACAATTGCTACTATTCAAGAAGAGGCGGGAAAAGAGGTCAATGCTTTCCCGGTTTTACATGAAGTCGTTCGGAGTATTCTTCTAAGAAATATCGATAAGCTTTGGCAAGACCATCTTCTTTCAATCGACCACCTCCGCACTGAGGTGAATATGCGCGTCGTGGGGCAAAAAGATCCCCTTCTAGAGTTTAAACATGAAGCTTTTGCTCTATTTGACGCCTTTAGTCGCGAACTGAAACTTGAAATCGCCCATGGTCTCTTTAAGTTTCAGATGATGCCACCTCAAGAGCAGCAAAACCCGATCCAGAATCTGCATCAAAAACGGCAAAAGCCTTATAAAAAAGACCCGAATTCGGGCCTTTATTTGCCAAATAGAAGCAACTAATTTAGGATTTCAGGATCCATGACTGTATTGGGATTCCAGTGCAGTTTCATTGTCCCTGCTCTCCCTCTTGGGTCCTTAAAGGCAAGATCGAAAACAACATCAGCTAAATCTAATTTTTCTCCAAGTCTAGCGCTATGAATTTCAATCCTTTTGACAACTCCCCTTTCTTCTGTGAAAGATCCTAGGTGGCATACCGATTTTCTCTCGACTTCACCACTACGGTCTCCATTGACTGACCAAGCTCCAGCTGCTAATTGAGTCGTACTTAATACTAATTCACTAAAGACAGCGACTGCTTGCTCATAAATAGAGGTTATCGCATTTTCAATTGTCACATCTTCTAATGTTGTGTCAATATATGTCCCTCTAAACCTTCCCGTTTCAGGAGCAATTTTTTGAAGAGTCTCCTGATCATGCCCTCTTCCTATTCCAATAGCAAAGAGTTGTGCATTGACTTTTGCAAGGCGCGTGTGAATCGGTTGAATAGCTTCTTTGCTTAAGTTCTCATCCCCATCGCTTAATAAAATCAGGGTATGAACACGATTAGTATCTCTTTTTGCAATTTCTTCGAGTTTTGTCGTAGCCTGATCCAAACCAGCTATAATCTTCGTCATACCGCCTGATTTGTAGTCTGCTAATTTTCTTTTAATTTGATCAAGACTTGAAGCTAAAACCTTTGTCGGCTCACAAATAATCTTTGCAGCATTATCAAAACCTACAATCGCTATTTCAATTTGCGCTCCTTCAATCGCATTGACCACTCTTAGAGCGCTATCTAAAACTTGATTGACCCCGGCCTTCACAGCGTCTTGGCGCTCCCCTTGCATGCTACCACTCGTATCTACACAAAACGTTAAGGATACATTTGGAGGAACGACTTCACTCTTTAACGTTTCAATTGAGAGCGTTGCAACGTTTAGAGAAGATTTCAAACTCACAATTGGATATTGAGGACGGCTTCGAATATAGCTGATCACTCTCCATGCTAACGCACCGAGTGCCATAGAACCTATAATTCGGTGTCTATGCTCCCATAAAATAGGCCTAGCTCGATTGTAAGCAATTGGAATATATGTTTGCGCCAAGGCTCTGATATCCGGAAGCCTTGAATAAAGTTGCACACAGTGATTGCTTATCAGGGCGCGATACCTTGCAAAATTTGGGGGATGTAGTTCGTTATTCTAGAAAGATCCATACTTATTACCTATGTAAACTTTTACACAAGTAAGCTAGCCAAATGATGAAAAGTATTCAAGAACTATTGATAAAAAAAAGGACCCGAATTCGGGTCCTTTTTATGCCTAATAAATTGAAGTTAGGTTTTAGCAAACCTTTCTGCAGTCGTTCCTTTATAATCAGGAATCACATCCTCAAGAATGGGAAAGGACTCCTTTTGAGACACCCCTTTATCATCTTTTCCTAAATGGTAGACTGACCCCCTTGCCAAGGAAACAGGAAAGGATTGATCGTTAGGAACTTTGTGCTGAAAATAGGCTAGTCCAATTTTGTCTGCATCTTCTCTTTTCCCTTTATACCAAAGGTTTACGATTAGAGCGTAAGAATCGGGAGTCAAATCAGAAAGCATGGGAAGCTTTGCTGCAGGACCAATGTAAGCAGGTGCGACTCTTCCAATACGCTCTCTTGAAGCTTCAAGAATCCTTGCTTGAGCAAAAGGCGTTGCAAAAGGAGCAATCACCACAACCTCCCTTACTAATAATTGATATTTGTGAACCGCCCTTCTTACTTGAAGGAGGTGAGAACTTAATTGTTTACCTGAGTAGGAAGCATCATCAAATAAAACAATCGTTCTATTTTTAAATTTTTCTCTAACAACATCCATATCCTTTGAAACGCCATCAAGCATCTCTACAAATTGGTCTGCATCATTAAGACCCAAATCCATATACCTTTCAGCTATAAACCTAAAGTGTTGCTTCGCAAGCTCTGCAACCCACAAATTACTTTTCCCTTCTTGCGTTAGAACAATACAATTCATTCCAGGTCTGTAGCTTGGCCCATATAGACCCACTAAATGCAGGTTTACTTGCCCAACTGATGCGGCAAGTTGCCTAAGGAAGGTACGATGAGAGAGATATCTAGCCGTTCTAATTACTTCATCTAGAGCTGCTCTTACTTTTTCTTGGTGAGCTTGTATCCATGGGTAAACCGCCCAACTAGACATTAACGGCTGCGTCTCCTCCTGATCGTCATCTTCATCTTGAAAGAGTGGCTGAGGTGGTTCTGCAGAGGCCTTTAAGCAAAACTGTTTCATTTTTTCAGGAGTGACCTTTGGTACAGATTTACCCTTACTTGGCGATGAAGGTGGCGTTGTATACCTACTGTCATCAGGAGAAGAAGCTACTGAAGGTGTTCCACTTTCATCTGATGTAAGCAAAGAAGAAAGCGGAGACGCTCCACTACTTGCACTCATTGAAGATGGAGATGGAGTTCTACTTTCATACATAGAAGAACGAGAAGGAGAAGGGGTTTTACATTCATCCGATGAGTAACTGCTATCAAAAGATAGGGAAGACATTGAAGTTGATAAATCAGAGTCCTGTTCTGGATCTAAATCAAATGATCTAAACTCTGGCACTGGTGATAGAAAAGTAACGCTTCTTGTGGCCATATAATTCCTGTTAAATAATTAATCTGACCGAAATAGTAACGAGATGATTAATTAATCTAAATTAATAAAATAATATATTTATGTAATTATAATTATAATTTAAATATTTAATAAATAATTGTGTATCAATAATATATAGACATAAAATATTTAATCCCGTATCGTCTTAGACGAATGAAAAAACCAGCAATAGGTTAGAAATGTCACAACCCCTTTCCAGAGCCTTACAAGGGCACGAGGGCAACTACGATTCTCTCTTCAGACCAGGACAAAACCTTCTAAGAGATTTAAAAAAAGGATGGGTTATTTCTAGAGCGCCAGTCTCTGCAAGAAACCAAGCTGTTTTCTTTGAAAATCTGGTAGCAGCTCTTGTTTTGGAGAATTTCTCAGATGTAAGGAACCCAGAAGACCTTGCTAAAAGAATTAATGTTATTTGCACAAGACCTCCAGTTCTTAAAACCCTTCCCGATCCTGTGTTATTCAAATCGAGCTCCGAGACCTTTGCTTTTCTATCGAATTTTTTCCCTTCTCTTATCGTCTATAACGGAAAACTTTTCCGCTCTAGCGAACACCTATATCAATGGAGAATCGTTACTTTTCTTGAACCAGATCTAGCAAATGACCACTTTGCGAGAATGCGAGATCTCGATGCTCTGAAATCGCGAAAATATTGTCATGAAGTTCAGGCGCACTCTGATAAGGCTGTTGAGGAAGGAACAAAGCTTGAAATCATGCAAGAAGTTGCAGTCATAAAGTTTGTTCAGAATCCTGTTTTAGCAGAAGCTTTAGTTGCCACAGACCCTTCTTCTCTTGTTGAAAATACAGAAAGCCCCTTTTGGGGAGGAGAAACCAATCATATGGGGAGAATTTTAGAAGCGACTCGCACCCTCTTTTTACCAACAAAAGATTGAAACTTGGCAACTTCCCTTTATATGTAAGAGCTTAACATCATTTTCATATTCTGAATGGCTTCAGCAACCGCTGAAAATTACTTAAAAATCTTAAGCTTTTTAATGAACTTCGAAAACTCTTTCCATTAATTGAAGATTTTCTTCGCATCCTTACAATTGGAAAAACTTCGAGCCCGATTAAACTTGAGATTTTAACTTTTAGAATTAAAAAAATTTATGAAGCTTGCTTCTTGAGCATTCTTCCACCAAAGTAAAGGAGGGGAAAGCTAATTAAACAATAGAGGAACCAAAAGCGGCTACTCCATTCAAGGGTGACTACCCCATTTTTTGAACAGAAAAGAAGGAGGGAGCCCAGGATAAAGAGATGGGCACCAATCATTAGAAAAAGAAGAGGGAGAATACTTCCCCTTCTTGTCGCCTCTTCAGTCTCTTCAAGGGTTTTAATCCCTTCTTCAGGAATCATTGGGACTTCTTCCTGGTCATAGGCGTGAAAGAGAGTCTCCTCTTTTGGGGGTTCGGTCTCAATATAAGACGTTTCTTCCCTTTCATCAGGGACCCCAAAACCTTGACGGTTACGAACCGAGTAAGGAGGCTTGTAGAGAGAGGCCAAACTTTCTTGAAGGGTTTGGTCAGAAAATTTATGGTCTTGCTTAGGAGGCTGACTTGTTGGTTCTACTGATGAGGTCAAAAGGTCTGTTCCGCAAAAGGGGCAATACGTTGCCTCATAACTCACATCTGCTTCACAATTCCAACAAACTTTTGTCCGATCGACCTGTTTCATATCAAATCCTAGATTTTAACCTTAAATTCTAGTCTAACTGATTTAATGCAGAAGGGAAAGTAAAATTATCCCTGGGTCATTTACATTTTGGCATGTTATGAGTATAATAGTCATTTAAATTTTTGAGGAGTGTAAAATGGCAACCAAAGAAAAGTTTGACTTAGCTGTTATCGGTGCTGGGCCGGGTGGATATGTTGCAGCAATTAAAGCAGCGCAAATGGGGAAGAACGTTGCCCTTATTGAAAAACAATATCTAGGTGGAACTTGTCTAAATGTGGGTTGTATTCCCTCAAAATCCCTTCTTTCTAATGCCAGTGTTTTTAATAAAATCAAACATGCTGAGGACTTTGGTATCAATGTTGATAAGGTCACTTTTGATTATGGAAAGATGAAAGCACGTAAAGATGATGTTGTCAGTAAAATCCGTGGAAGTCTTGGCGGTCTTTTAAAATCAAACGGGATCAAAATTTTTCAAGGTACAGCGCAGTTTGAGTCTCCTAAAGAACTTAAAGTAAAAGGAGAGGATAACGCTCTGATTCATGCTGAAAAAATTATTATTGCAACAGGGTCAGAGCCTATTGATATTCCTGCCTTCCCTTGTGATCATGAGCGCATTTTAAACTCTACATCTGCACTAGAACTGACCGAACTTCCTAAAACAATGGTAATTATTGGTGGCGGTTATATCGGCTGTGAATTTGCATCTCTTTTTGCAGAATTTGGTGTGAAGGTAACCATTGTTGAAGCCCTTCCAGCCATTGTTCAAGCGCAAGGCAAAACGATTTCTGCTGCTCTAACCTCCGCTTTTCAAAAGCGCGGAATTGAGATTATGACAAATACCGCTGTTGAAAAGATTGATAAGTCTGGAAATGGTCTAGTCATCCATTTTAAAGGGGGAGAAACGTTAAATGCCGATAAAGCCATCGTCTCTGTAGGAAGAAGGCTCAACTCTGAAGGTCTAGGCTTAGAAAAAGCAGGTCTTAAACCAGGCCCCAGAGGAGCGATTGAAGTGAACGAAAAAATGGAGACCCATGTTCCTGGTATTTATGCAATCGGCGATATTACTGCTATTGCGATGCTTGCCCACGTTGCTTCTCACCAAGGGATTGTTGCTGCAGCTAATGCATGCGGACAAGATGCCCACCTCCATTACAATGCAATTCCAGCTGTTATCTTTACTCATCCTGAAATTGCGATGGTAGGGATAACTGCTGAAGAAGCTAAAGAAAAAGGGCTCAATGTTAATATCGGCACTTTCCCCTTCCAAGCTCTCGGTAAATCCGTTGCAACAAATGAAACCGATGGGTTTGCTCAAGTGATATCTGATAAAAAGACGGGTGAAATCTATGGTGCTCAGGTGATCGGCCATGAAGCCTCTGCAATGATTGCAGAAATGGCCCTAGCCATTAATAATGAACTCACTTTAGATTGCGTTATTGACACCATTCATGCTCATCCGACAATTCCAGAAGCATGGCTTGAAGCTTCTCTTCTTGCAAATGAGACCCCTATTCATTTTCCTCCTAGACTGAAGCCTCGAGGATAAAGTGTCAGACGAACTTTATGACCATCATTCAAAAAAAGTGAAGGGGAACGCCCTGCCTGAAAATCCTGAAAAAGGCGAGGCTAAAGGACGCTTTCCTTCATGGCTTCACCGAAAACTTCCTCGTGGTCCAGAACTCTTTAAGACAACTGCCATCCTAAGTGAAAATAATCTCAACACTGTTTGTGCTGAGGCAAAGTGCCCAAATCGCTTAGAGTGCTTTTCAAACAAAACAGCCACCTTTTTAGCTTTGGGAAAAGCTTGCACAAGAGCCTGTGGTTTTTGTGATATCGACTTTGACAAAACCCCCCAGCTCCCCGAAAAAGATGAACCTGAGAGAATTGCAAAATCAGCAAAAGATTTAGGGCTTCGCCATATTGTGATCACAATGGTAGCGCGAGATGATTTAGCCGATCAAGGAGCGCGCCATATTGCCGAGATCATTCAGGCGATTCGAAAAGAAAACGTGAATGCAACTGTTGAAGTCCTCACCTCTGATTTTTCCGGAGATGAAAAGTCGCTTGACATTGTTCTTGAGGCAAAACCTGAAATCTTTAATCACAATATCGAAACAGTGCGCCGAATGACTCCCCGTGTCCGCCATAAAGCCACGTATGATAGAACGCTTGATGTTCTAGCTTACGTAAAAAAATCTGGAAAGGTTCCCTTTGTGAAATCTGGAATTATGGTGGGGCTTGGAGAAACAGACGAAGAAATTAAAGAGACCCTTCACGATCTTCAAAATGCAGGATGCTCTATCATCACAATGGGACAATACCTACAACCGAACAAACATAAGCTCCTTGTGAAGTCTTTTGTCACACCAGAGCAATTTAAAGAATATGAACGTTATGGGCATAGTCTTGGGATTAAATACATGTATTGCGGACCTTTTGTCCGCTCAAGTTATAACGCCTCCCTTTTAAAAGACCATGCTTTCAAAGGAGAAACTTTCCGTGGTTAATGTAAACACATCAATGATTGACACAATCGATATGGAAATCCTCATGCATCGAGATGTTCACTTTGGAGGAAGTTTTGATGTCATGCTCGAATATTATATGCAGCAAGGTGTTGGGAAAATGCCTGATTTCGAGATTGATCAAATCCTTCGCCTCCAAAAAATTGAAAAAGATCAAAATGAGAACCTCTCAGAGCTTTACCTCCCTGAGGCAGCAAAAGACCAGGTTAATAAGGCAAAAAAAATGTACCAAGATCTGCGTGATGTCTATTCTGATGAAAAGGCTCCTCCAGAGAGCCTTCTCTTAAGTGATCTTATTCTATCTGAAGAAGAGCTTCCAGAAAAAGAAATCAAAGCAATTGTCGAAAAAGGGAAAGAAATTGTCCCCACTCTTATCTATCTCCTTTCTTCCCATACTTTTTATGAGCCCTTGAATCCTGGATATGGACGAAGCCCTATTTTTGCCGCGAAGTGTCTGGCAGAAATCCAGGACGAGCGAGCCATTCCTCCTCTTTTCGAAGCGCTCGGGCAAGATAATTTCTTTACCGATGAAGAAATTATTAAAGCCCTTGCTTCTTTTGGAGATCAATCCAGGGCCTTCTTAATCAAACGACTTAAAAGCGATCCTTTCTCAAACGACAACGAGTATGCTGCCATTGCCCTCAGCGGCTTTTCAGAAGATGAAGAAATCGCACAGGCCTCGCTTGAAGTCCTTGAAAAAGAAGAGACTTTAAAAAAACCTCTCTTTGCAAGCTACCTTGTCTTTGCTTGCTCTAATCTTACTAAAGCGAGTAAGCAGCAGCGGTTTATCGCCATCACAAAAAAAGAAGGTCTTCCTAAAACCATTCTTGAGGAGATGATGATTGTCATAAAAAACTGGAAGAAAACAACCTAACCAATTTCATTGATTTTCCCTAATCCATCCTCTATAGAAAGGATAGGGGGAAGAAATGAATCGCAAAAAGGGACATAAACTCACTGATCGTGTGGCATGCATTATTTTGGCAGGAGGCCAAGGAACCCGCCTCTTTCCATTAACGCAACACCGAAGCAAACCTGCTGTCAATTTTGGGGGACGGTATCGGCTTGTCGATGTTCCGATTTCTAACTCTCTTAATTCCAATATGAATCATATTTTTGTTATCTCCCAATATTTTTCCTCAGCCCTAAATCAACATATTAAAGAGACCTTCCCTCTTGATCATTTTCAGGGGGGAAGCCTCACCCTCCTTTGCCCTGAAGAACGTCCTGAAGGAAAAATCTGGTACGAAGGAACAGCTGACGCCGTTCGAAAAAATATCGATGAGTTAACTAAACTTCCGATTGATTATTTTCTTATCCTTTCTGGAGATCAGCTTTACAATATGGATCTTGAAGCAATGGTTCAGTTTGCTTATGATAAGGATGCTGATCTAACCATTGCTTCTCTCCCCGTTGGGGAAGAGGTTGCCTCTCGCTTTGGACTCCTTAATATTGATAAAGAAGCGAATATCATTGATTTTCAAGAGAAACCGACTGATCCTGAAATCCTTAAAAAGTTTGAGGTCCCTGATGATTTTGTCCATAGCCATGATGTTCACTGCGCTAATCCTCCTTGTTTTCTTGCCTCAATGGGTATCTATGTCTTTAAGAAAGAAGTCCTCATTAATCTACTCAAAGAAGATCAAGGACATGACTTTGGAAAGCATATGATCCCCTACCAACTGAAAAAGGGGAAGGGAGCAGCCTTTCTCTATCAAGGGTATTGGGAAGATATAGGAACGATCTCTTCCTACTATGAGGCAAATCTCTCTCTCACGACTAATGACCTAGGCCTTGATCTTTATAATGAAATCCTTCCCATCTATGCCCATAATCACTACCTTCCAGGCGCACGCATCTCAAATACAACACTTAAAGATTCTATTGTTTGTGATGGCTCAGTGGTTGAGGGGAAAGAGGTGACACATAGCATCGTTGGGGTCCGTTCAGTCATAAAAAAAGGGACAATCATTAAGGATTCCATTCTCCTAGGGAATAAAACTTATACCGATGTCAAGGATGCCACCCTCCATTATACCATTGGTGAAAACTGCCATATCGAAAAAACAATCATCGATCTCGATGTTCACATTGGCAATAATGTCCATCTAACCAATAAGAAAAATCTTGAGACCTACGACGGCGAAGGAATCTATATTCGCGATGGGATCATTATTGTTACAAGTGGAACAACCCTTCCCGATGGCTTTGCTTTATAAATGGTGATCCATTAACCTCAATAAATATGAAAATTTGGGCAATTGCTGATTTGCATCTTTGTTTTGGTGCTCCTGATAAAAGTATGGAGGTCTTTGGCCCTGCATGGGAAAACTATGTCGCACGCATCGAAGAAAACTGGAAAAAGATTATTCGTCCCGAGGATCTTGTTTTATTGGCAGGGGACATCACCTGGGCGATGAAACTAGAAGAGGCGATGAAGGATCTCAATTGGATTGATGCTCTTCCAGGAACTAAGGTCATCCTAAAAGGAAACCATGATTACTGGTGGCCTTCGAATAAAAAGCTAGTAGAGGCTCTTCCTCCTTCCATCCATTTTGTGAATAATAGTGCCTATACAATTGGAGATATCACAATTGGTGGGAGTCGCCTTTGGGACACAAGTGAATATTCCTTTAGTGAATATATTACCTTTGTGGAAAGTCCCCTCGTTAAGGAAAAGAAAATCGATGAAAGGGAAGTCGAGCGGATTTACAATCGAGAACTCGAGCGCCTCCGAGTAAGTCTTCAGCAACTGGACTCTAAGGCAAGCTATCGGATAGCAATGACTCACTATCCTCCAATTGGAGCGGATTTAAAGGAAACGCGCGCTTCAAAAATTCTAGAGGAATTTGGGATCAATGTCTGCGTTTTTGGGCATTTACACAATGTAAAAAAAGAGCGCCCACTTTTTGGGGAAAAAAATCAGATTATTTATCTTTTCACATCAGCAGATTATTTAGGCTTTGAACCTATACTGGTAAGAGGCTGATAATCTCTTTTAACTGCGTTAAGATTTCATTTGGAGTGGTGATTTTCTCTTGTAGATTTTTCCCTTTTTGCTCCTCAAGAAGTTTTGTAACGATCTCTTCTTCTTTTTCTTTTTCAATCGCATTTAAATATTCTGCGGTGAGCATCAGGAGTTCACGTAAATCTTCTTCAGTTTCTACTTCTTCTAAGACTTGATAATAAGTTAAGCGAAAAAGTTCTGTTTCTTCAACATAGATGAGATAGTGAAGGGTTTCAAAGAGAAGATAAAGTTCAGGATTCTCTTTCAACGATCCCAAGAGGTGGTGAATCATGATTTTTCCCTCTTCGATGTCAGCCGCAGCAACAAGGCGTGCTTTCAGAAGATCGAACCATCTCGTATTATCAACATAAGGATAGAACCCATCCAGAAGCTCATTCGCATACTGGTCATTTTCAGCATCGATTTGGTGCGCAATATACTCGAAAATAAAGATTTCTAAATCATGGCAGGAATAGGTTGAAAAGAAGTGGTACCCTTCATGAGCCTTTCCACCCTCATCCACATTATCATCGAGAATTGCTTGGAAGCTTTCCAACGCCCCCTGTAGATCCTCTTCACATTCAATATCCCCTTTTTCATACCGCTCAATAAGATGATCAAACTCATCAACAAATATCGATAGGGATTGTTTATGGGGAACTAAACGACGCCAAAGCTCAAAAACAGCAATGAAAACTTTCTCATGTTTTTCATAGTCTTCATCTAAATACAGGCAATCAGCTAAATCTTCTGGAGAATCACATTGTTCAACGTAAAGAAGAAAATTATCCCGATCAATAAAAATCTCCATTTGCTCAAGCCTCTTAAAAAGCTCTTCTTCAGAAAGAGTGCGGTAGTCTTCTACCTGCCACTCCTCTACTTCTAAAGAGGGGTTATTTTTAAGATTCATTTGGAGAAGATTGTAAAGGGCGCGTCCTTGATATGTCATAGCATCTCAGTTCAAATAAACTCTATTGTATTAATTCTACACCCCTTCAAGGAATAAGTCAAAGAATGGAATGGGTTCTACTGGGTTTTAATTAGAAACCATTTTATCCTATTGCTATGACCTTACGAAAACGCCCTTTTATCTTAATTGAAGTCTTTATTGCCATTGCTCTATTAACCCTATGCGCCTTTCCCCTAATCAGCTCTTCCCTTAAATCCTATTCTTTTCAAAGAGCGCGCCTTCTTGAGCTTGAGCTTGAGCGTCAAGCGGAGCTTTACTTTTACAAGGTTCTTCATGACGTAGTCAATGGCCTCGAATTTGACTCGATTCCTTCTAAAACATCGACATGGACAGCTTTTAAAGCATTGGAACTTTCATTGGGGGAAATAAACACAACCTACTATCCGCACTACCATCTCTTTTACAGCCCTAAGAGTAAAAGTGAAACTCATAAAAAAGTTTGGTGCCATATTTGTTTTGCTACAAATAAAGATCGTTGCCCAAAAAAACCCTATAAGTTTGCTTTTTTAGTAAAAAAAGTAGCCGAAAATTCATTAGATCCGCATGGTAACAATAAAGAAAAAAATTTAAAAAACCATGAAAGATCACCTGGCAACGTTCAAGCCCTTCGTAGCATCGAATGAGAAACAAAAAGAGTTTTCGATCCGTGCTCTGATATTGGGCATTCTTTTGAGCTTAGTCTTTGCGATTGGCAATGCTTATTTAGGGCTTAAAGTAGGGATGACCATCTCGGCATCGATCCCAGCAGCAGTCCTTTCTATGGCAATTCTAAAGACCTTCTTTCGGAAGGTGGGAATATTAGAAAATAATATTGTTCAAACGGTTGCTTCTGTAGGAGAAGGACTAGCGGGAGGCGTGATTTTTACGATTCCTGCCCTCTTTTTACTTGGAGCGACTCCCTCCATTCCCCATATTTTTACCCTTGCCCTTTTAGGAGGAATCCTTGGCGTTCTCTTTATGATTCCCATGCGCCGTTATATTATTGTTCAAGAACATGGAATCCTCCCCTTTCCAGAAGGAACAGCATGCGCTGAAATTTTAAAGGCTGGGGAAAAAAGTGCCCCAGATGCTTCTTTGGCAATATGGGGCATAGTGATTGGAGGCGTTTATAAACTCCTCAATAGCGCCCTTTATCTTTGGAATGAAACCGTCTCTTTTACGATTAAAAAATATCAAAACACTCTAATCAGCATGGATTGCACTCCGGCTCTTTTAGGGGTAGGCTATATTATTGGCCCCCGTATTTCAGCCGTTCTTTTTACAGGAAGTGCTTTGGGATGGTGGGTCTTAATTCCCCTCATATCAAAATTTGGAGCAGGAGCCCCTCCGGTCTTCCCTTCAACAGTCCCGATTGAATCAATGACGGCAACTGATATTTGGTCAAATTACATCCGGTACATCGGTGCAGGCGCTGTCGCTGTTGGAGGACTCATTACCCTCTTCAGGATTGCTCCAGTTATTTGGAAAACAATCATTGAAAGTTTTCGAGAGTTTTTTCATCTTTTACAATCAAAAACAAAAGATATTGAGCGAACGGATAAAGACATTTCCCTCTCATATCTCTTGTTGGGATCGATCGCAATCATTTTAGCCCTTTGGCTCATCCCTGGTTTTCATCTCAATATTGTGACCATTGTTCTCCTTGTTATTTTAGGCTTTTTCTTTGTCGCAGTCACATCCATTACTGTGGGCCTGGTGGGAAGTTCTTCGAGCCCTGTCTCTGGAATGACAATCACGACACTTTTGATTACCTGTATTGTCTTTTTAGCATTAGGATGGACCGATCGAGTTCACCTAATTGCAGCAATTACTATGGGTGCGGTTGCAAATGTTGCGATTGCAATGGCAGGAACCACATCGCAAGATTTGAAAACGGGCTTTCTTTTAGGAGCTACCCCACGCTCTCAACAGATTGCTGAAATTATTGGGTTGATCCTTCCAGCTGCTGCGATTGGCTTTACACTTTATCTTCTAAATGATGCCTATGGCTTTGGAAGTACAAAACTTCCCGCTCCACAGGCCACACTAATGGCCCTCATTGCTAAAGGGGTGATCCAACAAGAACTCCCTGTTGTCTTAGTGCTCATCGGCATTGTCTTTGGCTTAATGATCCACTTTATGCGGGTTCCCGTTCTTCCCTTTGCGATTGGCCTTTACCTCCCTCTCTCTCTTAATTCTGCCATTATGGTTGGAGGTCTTGTGAATCTCGTAACCGAGCACTTTACACAGGATAACCGAAGTATTCAAAGGGGCGTTCTCATCTCTTCAGGCCTTGTTGCTGGAGATGCTTGCATGGGTGTCCTTGTTGCCCTTCTTACCGTTATGAAAATTGTCCCAGCAAGTAAACCGGGATGGCTCAATGATTGGTTTTCAATCGGGTTCTTTCTCCTCCTTAGTCTTTGGATTGGCTTTACCTCTTACAGAAGAAAAAAAGCAGTCTAAAACTTTTAGATCGTTTATATTCATTGTATGAAAATGCGCAAGTATTCCTTTACGCTAATGGAAGTAATGATCGGCTTTGCCATTATTTCCCTTGTTCTCGGGATGATTTTTTCTTCCCTTTATCAAGAGACTCTTCTAAAGACAAAGATTGATAAAATGGAAAGGGTCGTTATGACCCATGTTGAGCTACAGCAGTCTCTCGATAGAATTTTTGCAAATCTTATCCCTATAAGCCCTCAGAATACAAAAAGAACCCTTTATTCTTCTGAAGATACAAGCCCAAAACTTTGTATTTCTTTTGATAATGGAATTGATCCAGACCCTCTATTTTGTGATGAAGTAGAGGGGACTCTTTTAATAGAAAAGGGAAACTTTATCCTTAGACTGAGCGATGGAAAGCCTTATGAACGAACAATCATTTTAAAAGAAAAGGTCAATGATCTTTCTTTTGAATTTTTAACGAATTCAATAGTTGGGCTGGAGAGCCTTTCTTATTGGGATAAATCCATTAACTACCCGCCTTCCTTTGTTAAAATCACTCTTAATAGGAATGAGGATTACGTTTTTTGGATCAACCAGACAACCGAGGGAATTCCCCTGAGAGGTCGTAAATGAATCTCCTCCCTTTTGTCATGGTTATTATCATGGTTTTAAGTCTATTTTCCCTTTCTCAATTTGAAGGTGCCATAGCACAGAAAAAAGAAAACCAAATTTACCTTGCCTATTTTAGAGGGCTAAGGGAAACCCGAAATGAAAAAGAAAAAATTGCTTATGAAAGGACCCTTGTAAAAAAAGAGGGGGACCAAAAAAAATCCAATGAAAAATTAACCTCTCAACCCTCTCAGAACTACTTTCGCGAAAAACGAGTAGGTTGGGAAAAAGGAAAATTAAACCTCTCCTCATTGCTAAAGGAGCCTTATAAATACCCTGCTCTAGAGACTATTGTCATAGAGTATGTCAAGGATCTTTACAGCCATGCAGACTTTTTTCCTAAAAATGACAAGCATACTAAAGCGCTGATCAAAGCCCTCATCAAACAGTATAAAAAAGTAGATCCTTTGACTCCCTTCCATGAACTAACATTTAGTGATTCAAACCTTCAAGATATCTTCTATAAAATGGTCAGAGGAACCCATACCTATGATCTTGAGATGAAAATAGGCTACCCCCCCTTTGGGGAGATGTTTACTTTTGAAAAGAGTGATCGCCCTCCTATGAACTATCACTATGCAAATCTTTCTTTCCTCTCTATTGTTTTTGGAGAAAAAATAACGAAGGATTTTGTCGAGCTAGAAAAAAAAGAACTCATTAGTGCGAAGAAAAAATGTCTTTCTCCGATTAAAAAACCAGAATTCGAAAGTTTATTGAGAAATCAAATGGTTGGCGAAAAAAACACTGTCTTAGAGCTCTTTGATTTTACCTATGAAGCCTCTAGCCAAAATCCTGCAAAGTACCTTGATACAAAAACACAGATTACAGTGAAAGTGCAGTAGCTTTTTCAAACGTTAGAGTAAAAGTGGTCCCTTTTCCTACTGCTGAACTGACATCGATTTTAGCGTCGTGCTTAGAAACAATCGTCTTCACAATTGAAAGTCCGAGCCCTGCCCCACCAAGCTGGCGTGAATGAGACTTATTAATCGTATAAAATCGGTCGAAAATTTTCTCTAAGTCTTCACTCGGAATCCCCACACCTCTGTCTGAAATCGTTAAAGCCGCACTTTCAAGGCAATCTTCAACTGTTATAGTTATCAAAGCTTCAGGGCTTGAATACTTCACAGCATTTTCTAAAAGATTCATGACAGCAAGCTCCAGAAGATCTGGATCACCATCAATAACAATCAGCTCGTGGTTATGAAGCGATTCAATTTGAATCTCTGGGTAAAGAGTTAAAAGGGTTTGGCTACAATTATCGACAAGACCCACTAAATCACATTCTTGCAGGCGTGCTTTGGGGAGATAGTCGAGGTCAGCTAATGTGAGGAGATTCTTTACTAAGTTGTCCATCCGCTCACAATTTCTAACGATCTTTTCTGTAAAATCTTGAAGCATCACCTCAGATATTTCTGGAAGATCGTAAATCGTTTCAGCAAAACCTTTAATAATGGTAATCGGTGTTCGAAGTTCATGAGAAGCATTAGCGACAAAGTCTTTTCCAAGTTGTTCTTTTTGATAATGCTCATATCGATCAATAAGAGTTGCTAAAACTCTTTTTCTAGCATCAAGAACACTCAGCTCTAAATGAGCAACACTTTTTTCGCCACTCACGGTTGTCGTTTGATTTATCCGCGTCTCTTTAAGAGTCTGAAAAAGAGTTTGATGTCCATTCATCATTGAATGATTAAAAAAGGGGCTACCTACAGAAATCCCAGGAATAATTTTTTTTCCTTTGTGATTCACTTCAAGAACCTTTCCCTCCCAGTCAAGAATAACAACCCCTTCCTGAAGCCCATCAATCAGCGAATGCCGGCTCCGGTTTTTTTTCCTTGAGGCAAACCTTTGAAAGAGTGCAGTAATTCCAAATAGGATTAAAAAGAGGAGCCATTCCCTAAATCGATAAAGGGATGGAGTAATAAAGCATAAACAACTTGCTACGATCAACATCATTAAGGGGAAGAGGTAACGCTTTTTCATCCTTTGCATTGTAACAGGAAAAAAATAAAAAAAGAGGAAAATTGTTAGTGGATAAGGGTGGAATTTTTTTATCCACTTTGAGTACATTTGAAAAAAACTTCGGGATGACACTTATGGCAAAGACATACTTTTATTATTCAGCTATGAATGCTGGGAAAAGCACCACTCTTCTTCAGTCCAGCTACAATTACAAAGAACGGGGAATGGAAACACTCCTTTTTGCTCCAAATTTTGACGATCGCTTTGGTGATCCTGCCATCTATTCACGGATTGGTCTCAAACAAGAAGCCATTTTGTTCGATAAGGAATTTAATCTACTTGAATTTGTTGAAGAGAAAAAGAAAACAATCGATAATCTCCGTTGTATTTTGATCGATGAAGCCCACTTTTTAACAAAAGCTCAGGTTGCACAAGTCATAGCTATAACAAAACGCTTTGGCGTCGCAGCTCTTTGCTACGGCCTTCGCTCTGACTTTTTAGGAGAACCCTTTGAAGGAAGCAAGTATCTTCTTTCTTGGGCAGAAGAAATGATTGAGATTAAAACAATCTGTCATTGCGGTAGTAAAGCTACGATGAATATGAGAATCGATAACGAAGGAAATCCGGTTAGGAGTGGCTCACAAGTGCACATTGGGGGAAATGAAAGTTATTACTCTGTCTGTATGAAACACTTTATGGAAGAAGTGGGAGCTATTCAAGAATATGCGTTAACAGGAGCAAGCCATGTCAGCCATTAACCAACCACAGAGCGAAAAAACGGGGGTTAAGGCTACCCTTCTTCCTTGGGTTGTTTGTTTTTCCGCCTCTCTTTTCTTTGCCTATGAGCTGTTGCAACTCCATGTGATGAACGCCCTCTCACCCATGCTTATCAAAGATTTGTCTCTCAATGCTACAGAGTTTGCAACTCTTTGCTCGACCTATCTCTGGGCAGATGTGATCTTCCTCCTTCCTGCAGGAATTATCCTTGATCGTTTTTCCGTTAGACGTGTGATACTAGTTGCCCTCCTTTTTTGCTTAATGGGCACAGCAGGCCTTTCTCAATCCACCTCCTTAGGATTTGCGTCCCTTTGTCACTTCTTTTCTGGCATTGGAAATGCGTTTTGCTTCCTCAGTTGCATCCTATTGATTTCTCGATGGTTTCCTAAGGAGCGTCAAGCTTTTCTCATTGGCCTTATGATTACCATTGGAATGCTTGGTGGTGTCATCGCGCAGCGCCCCTTCTCCATGCTCGCTGAACACTTCAGCTGGAGGCAAGCCCTTCTTATTGATGCAACCATTGGTGTTGGCCTGTTTGCTATCATCTTTGCTTTTGTGAAAGATGCTCCTACAAAAATGAAGGAGATTAAGGCTGAATCCATCCCCTTTTTTGAGGGAGTCAAGCGCTCTATCTTAAATTTTCATAATATTTGCTGCGGACTTTACACCTGCTTTATGAATCTCCCTCTCATGATCATTAGTGCTGTTTGGGGAAGTCTCTTCCTTACACAAGTGCATGGCATTGAACTTTCTACAGCCTCATTTATTGCAAGTATGATTTGTGTTGGTACCATTATTGGCTCTCCTCTGTTTGGTTGGGCATCAGATAAATTGGGAAAACGCCTTCCTCTTATGATGTTTGGAGGCATTTCTTCCATCGCTCTCTTTGGCTTGATTCTTTATCTCCCTAATCTTGGAGCTCAAATGTTTGCTGCCCTCTTCTTTGCCCTTGGATTCTTAACAAGTGCACAAACACTTGGCTATCCTGCGATTACTGAAAATAATCCTAAAGAACTGACAGGAACATCAATGGGTGTCGCTGCCGTGATCATCATGGGCCTTCCTGCTGTGATTCAACCTCTTTCTGGAAAACTCCTGGATTGGAGTTGGAATGGAACGATGGTTGATGGGGCGCCCCTTTATTCTGCTTCGGATTTTCACCTTGCCTTTCTGATCTTTCCCATAGGATTTGCCATCTCTCTTTTAACCCTCTTTAAGATAAAAGATCGCCCAAAAAAAGTTCTTGAAGCCGCATTCCAGCATTAAAAAAGGCCTCTTAAAAAAAGAGGCCTTTTTAGAACTTGATCAAAACTCTATTTCATTAAACTTTCCGAGCATGAAGCTCAAGCTGATCTAATGCAAAGGTTTCCTCTCTTTTAGACTTAAGAAATTCAAGATCTTTCTGCAAGCCTTCAAGAAGTTTCGCATCTTTCACCTGTTTCATTTCTTGCGCTACAGCTAAAATCGAATTGCTGTACCCTTCTCGATCTCTTTTTTCTAAAGAAACTAGCGCTCTAAAAACACTTACCTTAGCCAAAAGGTGGTGTTTTTTTTCAGATTCTTCTGCATGTGAAAGTTCTTGCTCTAATGTCGATGCCATACGGACAAAGTTTTTTTCATCATGATTTCTTTGATAATAGATCATCACAGAAAGCCTCCCTGAAGCACGCACTAAAGGCTCATCTATTCGACCTAGAGCATCCTCCGCTTTTTTCATCACTTCAGGAGCTCGATCAAGCTGATGTCTAGCTAAATGAAGATACTCTTTAAAGCGCTCAAATGGCCTTTCTTCCGCTGCTATTCTTTTCAATGAACTATCACAGTCAAGTAATGAAAAGACGCCAGAAGAACAGTCCGCTCTGTCACCTGACTTAGGACTATTTATCATTAATCGATTGCCTCGCACTTCCATGTGGTAGACTTCTTTAAAAATGGGCATACAGTTGATTGCAAAGGTGCAATTAGCAAAGAGAAGATTGATATAGAGCTTTGAAAAATCGTTCATAGCCACTCTTCTGTCAGCACATAGCTGTGCTAAACGGGGAAGCTCTTTTTCAAGATCTTTAAACTTTCTTTCATTTTTTAATTTATAAAGATGATCAATAAGTGCTTTTGCCTCAGAATCTGTTATGATCGGAATGTTAAAAGATCCACTGAAGCCTGATCCGCTGACTTTATTCGGAATGTTAAAAGATCCACTGAAGCCTGATCCGCTGACTTTATAGTGATATCCATCTGTTTCTATGGAAAAGTTCTTTGATAAAATAGGGATAAGCTTTTTACCTTCTTCATGATTTGCTTTGGAAAGATCTGAAAAAAGGTTGAAGAGATCACTTATTGATACTGGACATTTCGATCCTGAAAAATAGCCGCGCAAAGTATCCATCCACCCTTTTGCTACTTGTGCTTGAGCATGAATTTGACTAAGCTGCATGATAATTTCACTAGCGCGATCAAAGTTCTTTTGTTTGATCGATGTTTTCGCTTCTTCAACAAGTCCTTTGACTTGCGTTTCTGTTAGTTCCTCTGAAACAAGAGTTTCAGTTTGTACTGAGGTATCGCCTCCGACTGCTGAAATTTCGCTCATTGAGAATTTCCTCTTTAATGATTAAGAAAGGATAAAGAATGCCTTCTATTTCCATTAAAATCAATAAAGAGAACTTTTTATATTTATAGAATTTTAAGAAAGGGTTTCCCCATTTAATATAACGACATGCCCCACATCAATAATTTCTTTAATTCTTGTGAGGGCAAGTTCTATTTGCTCAGATGAATCAAAAAATTCTAATACGAGAGGAAGATCTAAAGAAAGGCTAAGGATATGAGCACTCTGATGATCCCCTTCGATGGCTCGTAAAACAATGGCATGTTTGATCTTTATCTCACTTAGAATCTTTAGAACATGGTTAACATGATGCTCTGATTCTTTCATGTAAACACGCACTAACTTTATCTTTTTCATAATTTTCTCCCTAATATAAGTCCTCCAAAAGCTCCCCCAATACACAAGAGGATTGAAAGGAGAAGGTAAAAAGCCATTTTGACTCCTTCTCCATTTTCCCAAAGATCGACCACTTCATATGAAAAGGTAGAAAAGGTTGTAAAGCCTCCTAACAACCCGATCAATAGAAGAGCCCTTAGCTCTGTGCTCCATACTGCTATTCGATCGATAATAATGACACTTAATAGAGCCATTAAAAAGGAACCCAAAACATTAACAACAAGAGTGCCATAAGGAAATGTAAATCCAGTAAAAAGGTGCAGCGTTCTTGAAAGAAGGAAACGGCAAATCGCTCCAACACCTCCTCCAATTCCTATAAGGATTATCTCTTTCATGAGGAATTTCCTTTATAACCTTTAACCGAGTAAACGTTTACTGGCACTGTAAACCCTTTAAGTTCGACTGACTGCAACTTTTCGCACTCAAAACTAGCTTGAACACCTTCTGCATGAAGGGTTTCTTCGCTAATAAGAACCTGCATCCCTTTTGCTTCGGAACAAATGCGAGAAGCGAGATTCACATTCGCACCAAGAACGGTATAGTTCAGTCTATTTTCAGCTCCCATATTCCCTGCAACGACATTGCCGGTATGAATACCGATCCCCATTTCAATTTCAGGTAATCCTTCACTTTTTCTCTCAATATTCCAGGCTTTAAGATCTTCGATCGTTTCTATCGCACTTTTGATCGCATTGAGTGCGCTCTCTTTTTTCTCAATCGGTGCTCCAAAAAGAGCCATGACCTCATCCCCTACATATTTATCAATAACTCCACCAAAAGTATCGATCTTATCAGAAACTTTCGTCATACAACCATTGACCAGTTGAATCACTTCTTTAGGATTCATTTTCTCCGTCATATTTGTAAATCCACGAATATCTGCAAAGAAAACCGTCACCTTTTTTTCTTCTCCACCTAGTTGGATATTTCCTTTTAAGGCTTCTTCTGCAATTTCCTCAGAAACAACTTTATTGAGAACTCCTCGCACCCGTTCCTTTTCTCGAAGACCTTTAACCATCTCAAAGAAAGAGTGGTAAAGAGTATAGATTTCATCATGCCGCATCTTATCTGTTTCTTCCGGGATTTCAACGTCATCCAATTTCCCTTCTGCAACTGTTTTTGTCACTCCTGCAAGGTGGGTAATCGGTTTTGTAATCCGCTTTGCAATATTATTTAAGAAAAAGAGGACAAAGAGGAGCCCCCCTATTGCTGCAAGGCGCATTTGAACGGATAGCTTTCTAATCACCTCTTTTGAGCCTTCATTCACAGAGTTAATAAAAGCAAACTCTTCTTCTTTGGGATTAAAGATAAAGAAGTGAAGATCAATTCTTTTGTAGGGAATAATATGAAGAAAAAAATATTCTTTTCCACCGACTTTTATGAGTCCTGATGGCTTAGAAAGAAGGGATTCGACAGGAATTTCATACCAAATGAGGTCTTCCATATCTGCACCGTCAGAAGTGCTCACTTTCGCAATTCTATTGCCCGATACAAAGAGAGCAATTTGATGGGTGGATCGGGCAAGAGACCCAAGAACAGGTCCCCCATGCGTTCCAATGGTTAAGTAGCCTGTCCGTTTTTTTTCTCCACTTCCCTCTTCTAACCGCAACGTATTCCCAAAAAAGATATGATCAATTCCTGTAGGGGCAATCACATCTAAATGAGTGGTTAAAAAATCCGATGAAAGTTTCTCCATCTTTCCAAGGGCTTTTTCAACCTCATACTTTACATCGCCATAAAAGACTGTATCGCTTCTAAGTCCCTTTCCATAATTATTTTTCTTATCGACTGTTCCCATTCCAATGGGAGCTCTATTAGAGAGAGGCTCTTTCCCAAAAAGTTCTGATTTAGTCAGTGTTGTTAGTCCCCAAATCAGCCCCACTTTATTGTAGTGTTCGATGTATTCTTTAACGTAATACTTTACTTGCTCTTGATAATAAAGATTTTCTGTCGATTTCCCTGAAACCTCCGATTCCTCAAAAACTGAAAACCCTTTGGAATCTACTGAATCACCATCAGCTACAGACTTTAACTTTTTCTCAATCATTTGATTCCAGTGCTGCTCATTTGGAATAATGGAAGGACTGCTTTTCAAAATTTTTTGTGCAGCAAGGATTTTATCTAAAAATGCTTTCAAATAGAACGTTTCATTAGGAAGTTCTAACCACTTTAAAAATGGCTCTAAAAGATTAATCGAAAGATTAAGCGACTTCGATAAATCAGCATTGATTTGAAAATTTAAAATGGCTTGAGGTTTAAAAAAAACAAAGTAACTTTCCTGCTGCTCCTCTGATTCTAAATCTCCATGGAAAGTGGTCATATCAAGACTAATTCCAATAAAGGGCTGACTCCATTTATTAGGATCTTTAGGATCTCTGATCGCAACATAATGAAAAGAATCATGAAAGGGAAAGTGAATAGTATCGCTTAAGTCATTACTGTCAGTAATGACTTCTGACATTAAGCTACCTTGATTCGTGCTTTGGATAAAATCAATCCACTTATTGGTTACCATCAGCGAAGCAGAATCAATCCAGTTGTAGTTTTCTAAGTTATTCGTTGTTGGTTCAAACCCTTTTCGTACAAGACGATATTTAGAAACGCCTTGGAGAACAGCATCAACTTCTGCCTGGATCTTATAAAGCATGTTACCTAAATACTCTTCAATGGCTTTTGTCTTTTCTTGGTTAAGTTCATCCAATTTTTTCAGGAGTTCTTGGTAGGTCTTTTCTAGATTAATGCGCGTTAGACGGTCTTCCATGTAAAAAGAAGCAATAAAAGTAATTGAAAAGACGATGGCAACCCAAAGAAATAATCGGTAACGTAGTTTCATGGCCTTGTTTCTTTAAAGAAATTTCGATATCCCGTTTTTGTAATCACAATCATGTCCTCATACCTAATCCCCCCAATTCCAGGGAGGTAAAGGCCTGGCTCTATTGTAATTACCATACCTTCTTCAAGTTTAACTTTTCGAAGCTCAGAACTTATCCGAGGATATTCATGCACATTAAGTCCTATACCATGCCCAAGGGCATGAACAAAATGCTTTTCTTCTTTTCCCATTGCTTTGCGGGCCGCCTTATCTAGATTTGCAACAACTTCTCCAGCCATGCACTTTTGAAGCGCGGCCTTATGAGCGCTTTTAACGACCTGATATAATTCCTCTATCTGCTTCGAAACCTTTCCAAAGAAAACAATGCGTGTCATATCGCTTGCATATCCATTAAGGACAACTCCAATATCTAGGAGAACAACGTCTCCCTTTTTTAGTTTTCGAGCGCCGCTATGATAATGAGGAAGAGCGCTATTTTCTCCAAAAGCAACAATGGGTTCAAAAGAAAGGGCTTCGGCTCCAAGCTTTTTCACATAAAACTCAAATTCTCGGGAAATTTCAATTTCACTCACCCCCTCTTTAAGCTTCTTCCGAATATGCTCAAAACCTTTCCACAAAAGACCCGCACTCTTTTTAAGAGCTACTAGTTCTTTAGAGTCTTTTACAGCCCTTACCTTAAGCGTTGGCTGGTCAAACCCTTTAAGCTTCTTTTTATGTTTCGTAAATATCGATTTAAAAGACTGATGTGCAGCAATAGAAAGTCCTGTGTCAAAACCAAAATACTTTGTCCCCACCCATGATTTTAAAACAGCTCCTAGCTCGTCATTTCCAAGTTTTTTTACTGGAAACGGGGAGCCCTTTTTAGCTTGTATGGTGTATCGACCATCGACAAATAAGACGACTGCTCTTTTGCTAATAAGGAGCCTTCCACGTGAAAGTTTTAGACTTGTAAAATAGGCAATATCGATAGGATTTTCAATGATAAACCCATCGATTCCCATAGAGGGAAATTCCTTTCGAAATTTAAGAACTCTTTTTCTGAAATAGCTTTTTGATGGCGTCATGATTTAATGCAATAATCGTTTTCTTGCCTTTAGGGCAATGGTAGGGAGAGGTAGTTTTAAGAAGCTGTTTTACTATCTGTTTTGCTTCTATTAGGGCCCATCCCTTTTTTTGTGATTTTGCAGAATAGGAGGCAGAAAGTGCAAGTTTTTTTTCGCGCTCTTTTTCAACCAAGTTCTGATCAAAAATTTCTGCGAGACTTTCAAGGAGTCCTTGAAGTTTTTCCTCTTCAATATCAGAAGTCAACGCATCAATAATGAAGGTTGTCTCGCCAAAAGGGCGAATGTCTATCCCCATCTTTCTAATTTCTTCAATATGTAGGGAAAGTTGTTTTTTTTCGTGTGGAGAAAATTCAAGAGTTATGGGGAATAAAAGAGTTTGTAAGGGAAGCATTTGTTTTCCTAAGAATCGCTCATAAAGAATCCGTGCAGTACTCCCTTCTAAATCGACAAGAAATATTCCATCTTCATTCGGGAGATGAATAAGGGGTGTTTTATGGAGAATTAAATAGGAATCAAAAAGGCCAATGATCGGAAGATCTTCTTGTTCTGAATCAAAGCTAAAGTTTTGAGAGGGCTCATCAAACGTTTCTTGGAGTTTGAGGGGCGCTTCAAAACTCCACTCCATTTTTGGAGTTTGAATGCTTCTTACCTCTCCCTTGAAAGCCCCTAAAATAGCACGCCGCACCCCTTCTTGGATCACCCCTTCTTCGCGAAGACGAATCTCTTTTTTTTGAGGGTGAACATTGACATCAACCCACTCTGGTGGAAGGGTCATATGGATGACATAAGTAGGATGAAGATTTGCCCCTAAACGGGTTCCATATCCTTCGTAAATCGCCTGAGAAATTTGCGCAGAAACAACGGCTCTTCCATTTACAAAAAGGTACTGCCCCATTCGATTTGATTTTGCATCCATTGGAGAGCCAATAAACCCTTTTAAGACCGCCTCTTTTTCTGAAAAATTCACTTCAGAGCCCCCTTTTATAAATGAGTCTCCCAAAATATCGCTGCACCTTTTTCCTAATTTCCCAGGAAGAAGATTCATCATCTCTTTTCCTTCAGCAAAAAACCGAAAGGTCTTCTCGGGGTGGGCTAAAGAAAATCTTGCTATGAGTTTCCTAATCGCATTTTGATTTGATAGCGCACTTTTTTGAAATTTTAATCGGGCGGGAACATTGTAAAACAAGCCCCGCACCTCGATTGTTGTTCCACAACTACGTGCTGTGGGGATGGGGGAAGAAAGCTTTCCTCCATGGCAGGAAATTTCATATCCATGATTTTTCTTCTCTTGAGCTGTGAAAATTTTCATCTTTGAAACAGCGCCTATCGAAGCAAGAGCTTCCCCACGAAACCCCATCGTGAGAACTTTGATGAGGTCTTCTGCGGATTGGATCTTCGATGTCGCATGCCTTTCTAAGCATAATAGTAAGTCATCTTGCCCCATTCCTGATCCATTATC
Source organism: Simkaniaceae bacterium (assembly GCA_018399075.1). Lineage (GTDB taxonomy): Bacteria > Chlamydiota > Chlamydiia > Chlamydiales > Simkaniaceae > Neptunichlamydia. Next base: position 203,255 of record CP073763.1, read on the forward strand.
TGAAACACGGATAAGGGAAAAGCCCCCCCTTTCAATTTCAATGGTAATCACATCTCCTTTTGCATCAAGGGCATTTTCAACAAGTTCTTTCACAACAGAGGAAGGATTTTCAATTACTTCGCCGGCAGCAATTTTGTTGATTGTTTGATCAGACAGTAGATGTATCGACATCAATTCTCCTTGAGAACTACTTAAGTACGCTCTATTATAGTGGATTAAATTCGCTAGGAGCAAGAATGAAATTTCCAGAGACGTGGAATTTAGATCGAATTTATGAAGGAGGGAGCTCTTCTTCTTCTTTTCAGAACTGTTTTCAAACAATCATGGAAACAATCAATACCCTTAAGACTCTCCTCAAAGATAAAAACCTCAAAGAGGTGATTCCTCTTTCTCAGGAGATCAGCTTTTCTTTAAGGGAGATGAAGGCTTTTGTTGAATGCTTAAATGCTCAAGATGTCAATGACAGCGATGCTGCCACTTTGACAGGTCAGATGCGAACACTCTGCACCATTTTTTCTAATTTCGAGTTAGAATTGGACGAGAGTTTGGGTTCTATTCCGGATCAAGAGTTTTCAAAACTTCTCAAAACATACCCTGAAATTTCTTTTCATTTAGAAGAAAAACGAAAGAAAGCAAAGGACAAACTCCCCTTCGAAAAAGAGGCCTTTATTAATGATTTAGCTATCGATGGATATCATGGATGGTCAGAGCTTTGGGATGCCCGCATTGGGGAAATGTCTTTTGCCTTCGAAAATGAGGATCTCTCCTTTGGACAGATTGAAAACAAGCTTGCAGATCCCGATCGTAAACGGCGAAAAGAAGGGTTTGAATCAATTCAAAAAGAATTCAGCGCTTCTGCAAACCTCTTTTCTCAAACTCTTAATCACTTAGGAGGTTTTCGTTTAGAGGTTTATAAAAAACGAGGGTGGGATCTTTTAAAGGAGCCTCTTGATGAGAATCGAATGAAAAAAGAAACTCTCGATGCTATGTGGAAGGCAATCGGGAACCTCCAACCTTCTCTTAAGGAATATCTCACATGTAAATCAGCTTTACTCGGCATCGAAAAAATGAGCTGGTATGACCTCGAGGCTCCAATAACAACAACCTCCAAAGAAATCTCCTATCAAACCGCCGCAGAAACAATTTTGAAACAGTTTGAATCCTTTAGTCCAAAAATGGCTGCTTTTGCAAAAAGAGCTCTTGAAAATCACTGGATTGATGCTGAAGATCGCCTAGGAAAAAGGCCGGGAGGCTTTTGTGTTGCACTTCCCCTTGCAAAGGAAAGTCGAATTTTCATGACCTTTTCGAAAACAATGACGAATCTATTTACCCTTGCCCACGAGCTCGGGCATGCTTTTCATAATGAGATTGTCTTTCCTCTTACAGAAATGGACCAAGATGCAAAAATGGGAGTGGCTGAAACAGCCTCAACAATGGCAGAAATGATTGTGACAATGGCAACTATCAAGGAGGAAAAAGATCCTCGAGAACGCCTTTTTCTTTTAGATGATCACCTGTCCCGCGCCGTCTCTTATCTGATGAATATTCAAGCGCGCTTCCTCTTTGAAACAAGATTCTATGAAAAGAGAAAGCGGGAATTTGTCTCTCATGAAGAGCTTTCAGAAATCATGGAAGAGGCTCAAAAAGAAGCTTATGGGAATTCCCTTGAAACCTATCACCCACACTTTTGGGCTGCAAAAATGCATTTTTTCTTTACCGATGTCCCTTTTTACAACTTCCCTTACACTTTTGGTTACCTCTTCAGCTTAGGAATCTATAATCATGCAATGAAAAAAGGTGATTTTGAATCTTCCTATATTGCCTTGCTAGAAGATACAGGAAGGATGCGCGTTGAAGACTTAGCAACAAAACACCTCCAAACTAATCTTTCTCAATCTCAATTTTGGGATGAAGGGCTGAGTGTCATAAAAAAAGATATCGATGAATATATTAAACTTTCTAAGGAGGTTATCCTATGAAGTATTGGATTATTTTTTTATTTTCTTTTCCCATTCTTGCAATGCCGACTCAAGACTATTTTGATCTTTTAGAAAATTATTCTAAAACGATTGGGGTTCTTGGAAATTATGAAAAAGAGGAAATTGAGATTGTAACATCTGAGCATGAAATTGAAGAAATTGAAGAGATCGCCCTATCTCGCCTAACGAAAAAAGGGCATTCCCTTGCGCAATCTAAAGAGTGGAGTCGAGTTGGAATCGTTGCAGAAGATCAGTACCTATACTGGATTCGCGATGCGGTGATTTTCCCCTCTGGGGCCAAAGGAACGTACGACAGGATTCTCTGGAAAAGTGGGATAGATGGCGCTCCAGGGATCGCTATTCTCCCTTATCTCACAGATAGAAAAATTATTGTGAACGTGAACTACCGCCATGCAACGCGGAGTTGGGAAATTGAGCTTCCAAGAGGCCTGCGCCGTAGTGGAGAAACCCTCCGCGGTGCAGCTACAAGGGAGCTGAAAGAAGAGACAGGCTATCAATTGGACGAGACCCTTCTCCTTGGAAGCCTTGCTGTTGATAGCGGAATCCTTACCTCTCTTATTCCCGTATTTGCATGTAAAGCTCATACGCCAAGTGAAAATAATCCTGATTATTCTGAAGCAATTTCTAAAAACCTTGTCCTATCCTCAAGAGAAATAGAAGAAGCTCTCCTTCAAGGGTTTTGGAATACAACTATAGGGGACAAAGTAGTACGTGCGAATGTCCGAGATCCCTTTTTAGCCTACGGCCTCCTCCATATGAAACTCCGTCATTGGCAGGAATAGGGTTTTATATTATGTAGAATGGTGAGACCCCGGAGGGCCGCCATGGAGAATAAATCACCTCAACCTTCAAGAAATCTTAACTTGGAAAAAAAGGCTTCTAACAGCTATACCAATAGTCAGAACAAGCCTTCAAAAAGAAAATTTATGCGTTTTTTAACAACTCTTATTGTTCTTGGTGGACTCGGATATGGCGCCTATTGGCTTAATAACACTCAGCCTGAGCTTAAACACCAAGCCATTGAAATGATCAATACTGGAACATTCCATACTCTGGAAGCCCGCTTTACAGCAGCTCAGATCATGGAAAAAGAACGCTTAACCCTTCTTAAAGACTCCGATCATCGATATAATTCCCCTTCTCTCCGTTTCCATCCCTATCTTCTGATGGAGGTAAAATTTACAACTTCTGATTTCCAAACAGAAGAAGGGATTATCCTTTGGGATCTCATTGATGGTGAAATGGTTCTCGATACAAACTCCTGGGATAAAACCCATGGATTTGCTGATTGTATCAATTCTGGGGCTGATAAATACGAGTATAAAATTCTTGCCACCATCGCTCAAAATGGAGGAAAAGCTGATCGTCAAAGTCTCATGAACTCCCTCAATATTGAAACCCATCTTTTTGAAGCTTGGGTCGACCGGGCCAGAAAGAAAAAATTGATTGTCCAACATGGGAATGACTACCGGATCCACCTTCATAACCCTGTTGTGAATGTCCGCCCCTCAACAATGATTGGAGATCCTCTTGTAACAAAAAGTTGTAAACATAGTGAACGAATCAACCGTCGATATTCTCCAACTCAAATCAAAAAAGCAGCGGAAGCTGCCTTTGGCACCGATTTTGCTATTCGAAGTACTCAAGATGTTTTCCTCCCTATCTATAGCATCACTGTTCAAAATCCAGATGGCTCTCTCCATACAACCCATTGGAACGCTCTCAATGGAAATCGGATCAACCACTCTAACCTCATTGAATAATAATTCATAAACCGCTAAGATCTTTCCAAATGTCGTGGCATCCGCCTCGATGTTTGGAAAGGTGGCTGAGTGGCCGAAGGCACGTCCCTGCTAAGGACGCGTATCCGTAAGGGTACCGAGGGTTCGAATCCCTCCCTTTCCGCACCAACTAGGGTCTTCTTTTTAGGAGACCCTTTTTCTTTGACCAATTATCCCAGTATGTTAAACTTTCTCCCGAAAAGAATGGTTTGAGGTTTTCTATGACAGTTTTAACTTTATCGACCGCCCTGAGAAGCCCTAATATAGAAGAAGGAATAAAGTCTTGGGCAGAAAGGCCCATAGAGGACCCTCTATTAGAGCTAGATTATGCTTCCAAATCTTTTTCAGGAGAGCTCCCAAAAAATCTAAAGGAACAAGCTGAGCAACTTCAAAGGGAAGCTCAATATTTTTTATTAAAAACAAATCCTTGTTCACATGAAGGATACCCAATCCTTCAAAAGCTTTTTAATCTTATCATTTCTTGCCTTGAAACAGCTTTTGATATTTTAGGTGTAGAGGCTCTTCTTTTTAAAAGAGACTATGAATGGCAAGATGAAAACAAATCCTATAAAATGATGAATTTGATTTCTTTTATAGGAATGCTGAGCACAAGCATCCTCCCTTTAATTGGCGGTGACGCAGCACGCAAAAAATTTGCAGTTGGCCTGACTGCTATTATGGGAATGAGTTTAATTTATCCCTATTTCAAACCCACACCAAGAGCTCTTCCAAGGGGGCTCAATTTGTCCGAAGGAATTAAAAATCGTGAAGTTGAGGTTGTTGAAGGGGAAAAAAGAATTCTTGATCAAATGGCTACAGCAATAAGGATGCAAAAAAAGGTCTTACTTGTGGGACCTTCAGGAGCAGGAAAAACAGAAACAGCAAAAGCTTTTGTTGAAGCTATCGAAGAGGGACACTACCCTGAGCTAAGAAAGTTGACATCTTTTTATTACAATACTGCCGATATCATCGATGGTTCAGGTTGGAATCTTTTAAGTCGTATTAAAGCCCTAGTAGGAAGAAATCGCGAGCGTATCCTTTTTATCTGGGATGAGTTCCATGTCGTTTGCAAAGATCACCTCGCTGATCAAATGAAAACACATTTCGATCCTGGTCCACAAGGACAGCCTTATGCTATCGCGATTACAACAGATGAAGAAATCGATGCTTTCCGACGAGGAAGTCATGGAGCTTTACTCCGTCGATTCGAACGGATTGAAATTTCACGCTGTGATGACTCGCGAGCATTAAGACTCCTACCCTCGCTTTTAATCAGAAAAATGCCTGAAGCGATAGTCCTGAATCCCGAAGAAGTTTTCAAATATCTCATTGCTCAATGCCAAGAAAAACTCCCTCCAGATAAGTTTACCCCTTACCAAGTTCATAATGCTCTTGAAGTGCTAAATAGGTGCCTAGAGCTCATTGGTGGATCTCAACTTATAGCAACCTCACCTGAAGCTTTAGCCAATCAAAGTGAAGTTCAAGCCCACACTTCTCTAAGAGTCGCTGGTGCTGCAAGTTCTATTTTTGCTAATAGAACTGACCATGACCGAGAAATTAATGAAAAAGCTTGTGGCCTCAGTAGACAAAGAACTTCCCTTATTGAAAAAGAGGGCGAAATCAAAGCTCTGTTTTTAAAAAGACAGCAACTCTCTGCAGTTAAAAAACTCTTTTATCAAACAGTCTTAAAAATTGCTCAATCTCAAAAACCTTTAAGAAGGGACTTAGTCAAATTCCATCTCATTGGCGCCTATGTTGAACGAATCATTCAAGAAGCAGTCATTCAAGAAGGAGAGCGTTTAAGTGTTAAAACGATAATTGACCAGAGATTGATTGATCAAGCCATTGAGGAAATTGTTAGAGATCGAACACCAAAAGGCTGAATTCTGTTCTAGAGAGCATTATGACAACATCCTCTAATGATTGATAAGACGAACTTGAACGATTCTGGGAAGTGCAAAGAAAGCTTCTAGAGCAAGCTTTGCTTCAGTAAGAGCATCTTTAACATGGCAATCAGCCCCTGAAATCTTCTTTTGAAAGATTTCATCGAGCCCATGAATAGAAAGAGGCCTGTCTGGATAAAAGACCTGATAGACAAATTCTACTTTTGTAATGCTATTTACTTCCTCCATCTTCCTTTTATAATCTTGAAATCGAGAAGTATGAGTGACCAGTTCATTCAAATAATGGCGATCACGATCAGAGAGGGTAATACCTTCGAAATATTGAGGGTGGTCATAACTAGCAATCATATGGGAAAAGATCTGTGGAGGCCCTTGATAGGTTTCATTAGAAAGGTTCATCACGGCCCATTGTCCCATGCAATATCCATCAAAATAACTTTGACTCTTTATGGCTCCAATCGATGAGAAAAGAAGGTAAATGAGTTGCTGAAAGGGATAAACAAAAAAGTGTTCATGAGAAATATCCCAAAAAATTTGCTGCGTTAGCTCTTGTCTTACTCCTAAAAAAATTAAGTGGGCAATACCAACAATCAAGTCTGCAACAATTGTCACAGGAACAGAAAAATGACGTATCAGTGCAACTGAGATTCGCCTATCATCGACTACTGGAAGAGATTGGTCTACCATTTTAAATGTAGAAGGAAGAATTTTAACCATAGCAAAAATGATAGGGCCTTTTAGATAAAATGAAAAGATCCCTTTCGTTTTTTTTCACCTCTCCATAAACTAAAGGAATGGCAGAGAAAGAAAAGACCAGAGTTAAAGTCGCTCCTAATTCAAAAGAATCTGAAATGATGGTTTTGGGCTGCATGTTGACAAAGGTGAACAGCCTAAACGTCGCTGCAGATGCTTTACAAGGTGCAGACTTTTACTATACCGAGCACCAAATCATTTTCAATTGTTTAAAAGGACTTTTCAAAAGTGATAAACCCGCCGATATTCATCTTGTTGCTGAAGAGCTAAAACGAATTGAAAAGCTCGATAATATTGGAGGCGTTGGTTACTTAACAACACTCGCACAATATGCAGGAACATCTGCTTATATCGAAGAGTATGTTGAGCTGATAAAAAACAAGTCTATCCTCCGACGTATGATTTATGCATCCCAAGAGATTGAAAAAGGGGCGCTAGAAGAACCAAGTGATGTTCATGGGGCCCTTGATGATGCTCAAGCTACATTTTTTGCTATTTCCCAAGCGACAAACTCTAAAGCTGGAAAGCACATTAAGGATGTCCTATCTGGAGTTGTTGCTGAATCGGGGCTCCCCTATTTAAAGGAACTTGAAGAACGGCAAGAAACCTATCTCGAAAAAGGGGCTGATGCCCTTACATTTACAGGAATCCCTACTGGCTTTGCCGATCTAGATAATATGATCAATGGGTTAGCCCACTCTAATCTCATCATTTTAGCCGGTCGACCAGGAATGGGTAAAACAGCTTTTGCTCTCAATGTTGCTGAGAATATCGCTTTTAAACATCAAATGCCTGTTGGAATTTTTTCCTTAGAGATGAGCGCTGAACAACTTCTTCATAGAATGATTTGTTCACAAGCAGAAGTAGAGTCGAGCAAAATTCAAACAGGAGCACTGAATGGCTCCGAGTTTCAACGCGTAGTGGGAACAGTAAACAAAATGCAAAAAGCGCCGATGATTATCGATGATCAACCCGGCCTTAAAATCACCGATCTCCGTGCCCGCGCTCGAAGGATGAAAGAGGCACATGACATACAGTTCCTCGTCATAGATTATCTCCAACTTTTATCTGGATCAAGCAATCATTATGGAGGGGATAACAGGCAAGCTGAAATCTCTGAAATTTCCCGGATGCTTAAAAACTTAGCAAGAGAGCTGAATATCCCAATTCTTTGTGGTTCGCAGCTTTCTCGTAAGGTTGAGGAAAGAACGGGACATCGCCCCATGATGTCTGATCTCCGAGAATCAGGGGCGATCGAGCAAGATGCCGATATCGTCATGTTCCTCCTTCGCCGCGAATACTATGATCCTTACGATAAACCAGGTCTTGCTGAAGTAATCGTCGGAAAAAACCGCCATGGTAAGGTAGGGAATATAGAAGTCGCTTATCGAAAAGAGTTTGCCCAATTTGCTAACTACACTCCATCCGATGAAAGCTCAGCAGAAGACAATTCTGAAGCTTTTGAGTCTTTCTCCCCAACCACTTAACAGGCTTCAAATTTTTTGAGTCGCTTGTCTATATTCTGGAGTTGTTTTCTTAAAGGCTCTAATTTCTTTTCAACCAATTTTTCTATGAAACTTTGATGCTCATGCAAAAATCCAGGATTCTCCAGCTCCGCCTGTACATCGAGTAAGCTAGAGATAGAAACCTCACCATTGGTATATTTCTCAATTTTAATAGCCAAAACCAAAGAAGGTTTTCTTTCTTTTTTCAATATTTGATAAAGATAAGAAGTTGAAATCCCTAGATCAGCAGCACATTTCTTTACTGGGAGATTATGTTTGAATAAAAAAGTCTTCATCTTTCTATTTGAGTAATTTCTTATACTTGAAAGCCTATCTGGAATAATTATTTTTTAAATGTGTAATAATCACGCTTTTGCATAGCTCTCAAAAGAGACTATAGATAAGCCCCGATAATAGCGATCGCAATTCCGATCGCTAAGCTAACCAATGAAATGATCAATGCTTTATAAACTTGGGACTGCGTAGCTGTTGCTTCTCCATGATGCATATGTATCTCTTCATCTTTTCGAACCGTCATCATCCCATGTTTTAACCCCTTAGCAACCAACCACTGATTGATTGGGTAGGCAACAAAACCTCCTACAATCGTTGCAAGAGACATCATCCCCCAAAAATGGAGGCTACCTGGATTGCGCGAAAGGGGATCGTGAACACCCCAAATCACCATCACAGGGATCATCCCTGCCATAATCATATTCATCGAAAGCCACTCGGGATAAAAGCTGTTTTTTAAGGCTTTGATGTAGGTTCCTCCCATCATTTTTTTCATAAAAAGAGCTTGAAAAATCAAGAATCCTGAGACAAACCCTGCTACATATTCTAGAAAAATCTCGATTCCTCGAGGGAACCCATAAAAGGAGAGAATGATCGCCATAATGATAATCCCTGTCGCATCACCAGCAAGGCAATGGACTTCAGAGCCAGTCGCCTGTTTCCATAGGGAATCAATAAATTTTTCATGGGTTCTTGGCATCGGTTCACGGCAGGTCATAAAATAGAAAAAAAGACCCACAGGACCCGTATAAAGAACGACCAAGGCCCAACCCACTTTCATGACTCCTGCCTCAGGAGTGTTTTTAATTAAATCATATACTACAAAAACAAAAGACAGAGCCGTTAGAACTAACCACAATAATAAAGCACCATTTAACATAATTAAACCTAAATAAAGTTTTAATTTTCCATATACCACTCAGGGGTTTACTTTTTCTAGGAGAAAATCTATACTTATGTTTCCTAAGTATTAATTAGAGTAAGAAATGTCATCAGTAAAGAAAAAGCGTCGTCTTAAGATCTCGAAGCACAAGCGTAAAAAACGCCGTCGCCGCGATCGTCATAAGAAAAACAAATAACAACTAATGTGGACTTATCCTGATCAGTTTGATCTGATTATTATCGGTGCAGGTCACGCAGGATGCGAGGCTGCGCATTCTGCTGCCCGGATGGGTGGTCACACTCTCCTCCTTACCATGAACCTCGATACCATTGCCAAAATGAGCTGCAACCCTGCAATCGGGGGGACGGCTAAAGGTCATATGGTACGGGAAATTGATGCCTTGGGTGGTATCATGGGAAAAGTTGCCGATCGGACTGGTATTCAATTCCGGATGCTCAATGCTTCAAAAGGACCGGCTGTTTGGTCTCCCCGTTGTCAATCCGATAAACTCGCCTACCAAACTGAGATGAAACATACCCTTGAGAACCTCCCGAACCTAGAAATTAAACAGGGAACCATTACCTCCATTGAGGTTGAGGAAGGAAAAATCCGAGGGGTTAAAACTCAAGAAGGCATTCATTATCGAGGAAAATCGGTTATTCTTTCGGCAGGAACATTTATGCGAGGCCTTCTCCATATTGGAGAGTCAAATTATTCTGGTGGGAGAGCAGGAGATAAACCTTCCGTTGGACTTTCTAAATGTTTAGAAGATCTTGGCTTTATGTTAGAAAGGCTTAAGACTGGAACCCCCTGTCGAGTCAATAGTAAGTCAATCGACTTTACAAAGACTGAAGAACAACCTCCTGAACAAGGCGTCTCTTTTTCGTTTGATCCCCAAGAAAAGTCTCTGCCCCAAGTTTCTTGCTATATTACTTATACCAATGATGCAACGAAGAAAATCATTGAAGACAATATCCACCGCTCTCCTCTCTTCTCTGGAAAGATTCAAGGAGTCGGCCCCCGATATTGCCCTTCGATCGAAGATAAAATTGTCCGGTTCAAGGATAAGGAAAGGCACCAACTTTTTTTAGAGCCCGAAGGTCTTTCAACCAATGAAGTCTACGTCAATGGCATCTCTTCCTCCCTCCCCTTCGATGTTCAATATGCAATGATGCGCACTGTTCCTGGGCTTGAAAATGTCGAAATCATGCGTCCCGCTTATGCCATTGAATATGACTACGCTATTAGCGGGCAGATAAAAAGCACCCTTGAAACAAAAGCGGTTGAAGGTCTTTATTTTGCAGGACAAGTCAATGGGACGACTGGTTATGAAGAAGCGGCTGCCCAAGGATTGATGGCTGCTATCAACGCACTCCTTAAAATCAGAGGAAAAGCTCCTTTTATTCTTAAACGTTCAGAGGCTTATATCGGAGTGATGATTGATGATCTTATTGCAAAAAAGCTCGATGAGCCATACCGGATGTTCACGTCGCGAGCGGAATATCGTCTCCTTTTAAGGCAAGACAATGCCGACCTTCGCCTTAGAGATTATGGGTATCAGCTAGGACTCATCAATGAAGAAACAAATGCAAGGTTCCAAAGAAAAAAAGAGATTATTCAAATGGAAAAAGCTCGGTTAGGAAAAAGCCACCTCGAATATGAAGGCAAATCAACAACTCTTGGAAAGCTTCTCTGCCGTCCCGATTTCTCCTATTCTAAACTCATCAATACTTTTCCTGAAAAGGCGGAAGATTATGGATTTGAAATCAATCATGCAATTGAAATTGATCTAAAATTTGCAGGCTATATTAATCGAGAAAAAAAAGAGGCTGCAAAATTAGAAGCGATCGATACCCATTTAATTCCCCACGACTTTAATTATGAAAAAATTGTTGGGCTTAGAAATGAAGCACGAGAAAAACTTTCCCATCATCGCCCTGACAATTTAGGCCAAGCCTCAAGAATTTCAGGAGTTTCTCCAGCTGATATTTCGATTCTCCTCGTGTCACTAAAAAGATAATAAGATATATTGGAAAGTGATGAATTTAAAACCAAAAAAGCTTCCCACACTCCTCCTTGTCACTTCGCTGCCCCTTGTTCGGGCCTTTTTTGAAAGGGCTATTGATAAAATCGAAGAATATGCTCTGATCATTACCTCTTCACGCTTAGAAACTCTTGAATATTTAGAAAAAACATATATCAGCTTTATCGTGATTGATGAAAAAACCGCTAATATTCAGCTCCGCTCTTTATGTGAAGAAATTAGACGGTTTAGAGGCTATGATCATACACCGATTTTAATCATTACAGGACACCTCAAGAAGACATTCGCTAGAGATCTTATTAAGGCGGGAGCCACCGACTTTCTCCGTGAGCCTCTTGATGAAGAGGAGTTCTTGCTTCGGATGGAAATGGCAAGTGATGTCATGGAAACGCAGTCTAAAATTTCCACCTTAACAACCCATTTTTCCACACAAAAAATGGCATCCTCCAGTTTAGAAAAACGCTCCATTCTTGATGATCGAGCCACCCGACTTATTCACGAAGCTTTAGCGGAAAAAACAGCCTTAGCCCTTATCCTCTTAGAACTAGATCAATACAACCAAATATTATCGGCGCAGGGAGAAAATGTCGCCCATGCCCTTACCTTAGACTGCGAAGACAGCCTTCAAAAGCTAATGCGAGCTCAAGATCTTCTCTACAACCAAAATCATGGAAAATTTGCTATCTTCCTTCCTAAAACTTCGTGCAAAGCCTCAGAATTTATTGCTGAAAACATCATGGAATATCTCGATGCAGAAATTTTTTCTGCTGGAAGTCTCCGCTTTACGCTAACAGCCTCTATTGGAATTGCAACTCTAGAGCAAACGGGAGACGTGACAAAAAATGACACCATTAATCTAGAGCGTCTCATGAAAGGAGCAACAAGCTCTCTTAATAAAGCAAAAGAAAAGAAAAATACAATTATCTCTTACAAAAAAAACCCAGGTGAATCCTCATGAAAAAAACTCTCTTTTTTCTCACCGCTTCACTTTCTCTTTATGCCTCAGTTCCCACAATCTATATGGCTCCACCCTCATCCTATGCAAAAGCCGCCGTGGAAGGAGGGGAGGAGGAGCAAAAAAAACATTCAACTAAAAGTCCCTTAGCCGAAATGGAAAAAGCTGCAGCAGCAAAAGACGCTTCTATAAAAGGATCAACAGAGATGATGATCATCTCTCCAGAAGGAAGAGCAAAAGATATTCAAGCCGCCATCAAGTTTTTAAAGCTACACGCACCGACTGCTAAGCCAAGTATCAAGCTAACCGATGGAGCAATTATTAAAGGGATAGTCGATATCGATGTGATGCCTGGAGGAACGCTTGTGATCTTCAAAGTTGCCTCACTAAAAGGGTTGAAATACCAGATAGTAAAAATAGAAAATATTGATACCATCGAGACAAATGGCACATAAACTCAACCTCCTTATCTTAAAAAACACTCCCATATTGGAACAACTTCAGATTGAAGAGGCTCTACTCCGTTTGAATAATGAAAACTGGTGCATCATCAATGAAGGATCACCTCCTACCATTGTGATGGGGATCTCAGGAAAAACTGAAGAGCTTGTTAATCACGAGAAACTGGAAGCAGCCCCTATTCCCCTTATTAAAAGATATAGTGGAGGAGGGACAGTTATTGTCGATTCAAATACCCTTTTCGTCTCTTTTATCTTTCAAAAAGAGATCCATGATTTCCCTTGCTTTCCCGAACCTATCCTCCGTTGGTCAGAAGGTTTTTACAAACAAGCTCTTTCTATTCCCGATTTTAGGCTCCGAGAAAATGATTATGTTATAGGGGATCTAAAATGTGGAGGAAATGCCCAATATATTAAGAAAGATCGATTTGTTCACCACACAACCTTTCTATGGGATTTTGAAGATAGCGCAATGGACTATCTCCTCCACCCAAAGAAAACACCAACCTATCGAAAAGAACGCAGCCACACTGATTTCCTCTGCAAACTCAAAGGGTTTTTACCGTCTAAAAATTATTTTGTTTCTCAAGTGATTGATACATTTTCAAATGATTTTATCATCAATGAAACTTCTTTAAATCCCCTTATTCCCCTTCTAAACCAACCCCACAGAAAGACTACAACCAGTTTTTTTGTTTCACCTTAACCGTCTTCGTGATAGACTGCATGACGCAGTCTTACTGGACTTCTAACTAAGAAGCTTGTGAGAAGCACGTTTTAGCTCAATTTGACTTAGTAGGAAAATCGAGCTTTTAAACTATTTAATTTTCGAGGGGGTCCTTTCGCGCTAGTGCCCTTCCCCCAAATCTTACTACCGAGAGGACCTTCTCATTTTGTGAATAGAATATTCACTCTTTATCCATTTTCTTAAGTTTCTTATTCTGTGATCAAAAAAGTTTAATGTGTTAATGTCTAGCGACATGAAAAAGATTGCTATTGTCATTATCTTAGTCATGATCGGTCTCGGTATTTTTTTATGGAAGAAGAAACCTGAGCATCGGTTGGCAATCTGCGCTATTTTTTATGATGAAGGACCACGCTTGAAGGAATGGGTTGACTACCACCATCAAGCTCTAGGGGTCAATCTTTTTTACCTCTACAACAATAACAGTAGTGATAACTTTCAAGAGGTACTGGCACCTTACATTGAGAAGGGCCTTGTTGAACTGATCGAATGGGAGTCAAGTGAAGAACATGGCGTTTTTGGGCTAGATGAGTTTCAGCATGTCCCCTATCAAATTGGAGCCTACCGTGATTGTTTAAAAAATCGGGCCCCTAAGAAAGCAGAATGGGTAGCCATGATTGATATTGATGAATTTATTGTTCCTGCAAATGGTGTGAATGCATTCTATACCCTGCTCAATGAAGAGAAAAAAATAAAAGCGGGAAGCTTGAGAATCTACTGGAAGGTTTTTGGGACATCTGGAGTGAAATCTCTTAAAGAAGGAGAGCTTTTAACTGAAAAACTCATCCGTCGCGCCCCTGATGATTATGAGTGGCACTCGCAAATCAAAAGCATCCATCAGCCAAAAGCTGCAGCTCGTAAATGTTTAGTCCACGAGGTCCTTAAGGTCGAAAAGGGATATAAAATTAAAACACTTCCTCCAGAAGTGTGTCGTATCCACCATTATTGGACAGGAACAGAAGAGAGATGCAATGAAAAGCGTATTCTTGATACGAATCATGGAGAAAAATTTTTAAAAACATTAAATGCTGTTGAAGATCGGTCGATCTACCCCTATCTAAAAAAGAGTCCTACTTAAGATAAGGGCGGCTTATTCAACCTTTAATACAAAGTGGGTCCGTCACCTGAAGGAGAGGAATTCCAATAACTATATTCCTCTGATCTCCAGCGGTCTGATCCCCTAAAAAAGCTTGTAGTTGATGAGCATATAACCCTTATCAGTAGGACTCTCCCTTATTTTAACATATTAGAGAATTTAGTCACGATCTGAGATATTAAAAATATCCTTAAGAGCCTGCTTACTCACCTCTCTACCAGTGACTGCAATCGACTCGGTCAGAGGGATTTCCTTAGGACAAACTTGAACACAGTTTTGTGAATTCCCACACTCGCTGATTCCCCCTTCCTCCATAAGAGTATGCAGGCGTTTGCTTTGCTCCATCTTCCCAGAAGGGTTAAGATTAAAAAGGCGCACCTGAGAAATAGGGGAAGGACCAATAAACTTGGAGTTTTGGTTGACTTGAGGACAAGCTTCAGAACAGCAACCACAAGTCATGCAGGTAGATAGGGTATACATTGTCTCTTGCTTTGCCTGGCTAATTTTTGGGCCAAACCCATGAGTAAACGAGCCATCAGCTGAAATCCACGACTTCGTTCTTTTAAGATCTTCAAACATCTTTGTGCGGTTGACAACAAGGTCTCTTACAAGAGGAAATTTCGTAAATGGAGCGAGTGTTATTACACTGCTTCCCGTCTTTTTTAAAATCGGCTCAATGATAGCTGTACATGCTTGGCTTGGGCGGCCATTGATGAGCATCGAGCAGGAACCACAAACTTCTTCAAGACACCCTTGCTCCCAGTTTACAGGGGTCACCTTCTCCCCTTTCCGATTGATGGGATTCATTTGAATTTCCATGAGAGCGGAAATCACATTGATTGAAGGCTTGAGTTCTAGTTCAAACTCTTCCCAATATTGGCGCTTGGGCTCTCCCCGATAGATCTTTAGAATAAATGTCTTTGCCAAGAAGCTTTCTCCTAAATGGGCAGCTGGATATTTGTCGGAATATTCTCTAACTTTGGCTTAATCCGTTTTGCCTTGGTATAATCTCTTTGTATCGGTTTAAGGTAGGGTGTGTCAATCGATTCGTAAGTGATGTTGGGCTCATCATTCTTTGGATCATAGGCTGCAATGGTCGTTTTCATCCAATTTTTATCATCTCTTTCGGAAAATTCTGGCTTAAAGTGGGATCCACGGAATTCATCACGAAGAAGCGCTCCTTTCGTGATGATCATGGCAAGCTCTAACATCGAATTAAATTGATTCGCAAAGATATAGGTTTGATTATGGTTACTTTCCTTGTCATCAAGAGAGATGTTTTTATATCTTTCTCGAATCTCTTTAATGCGATTGAGTGTCGCTGCTAAGTCTTTGTTATTCCGCTTTACAGTGACATTCTGAATCATATCTCTCGCAAGCTCTTCATGAAGTTTGTGGACATTTTCCTTTCCACTTCGATTGATTAGTTCCTGTTTAAACGCTTCTTCTTTTTGAATCGCTTCTTTAAAAGGTGCCTCATCAATCTGATCATAGGACCTTGATAAGGTTTCAAGATAATGAGGAACTTCAACTCCACAAATAAGCCCTCCAAAGATACTAGACAAAAGAGAATTAGCGCCTAAACGATTGGCTCCATGGTATTGATAATCAGCCTCTCCTGCGACAAAACACCCTTTAAGATTAGACATCTGACGAAAGCGGTCTAACCGATCAGGCGCATCGGCAGCCGGCCAATCCACCCAAGCACCACCCATGGAATAATGAACAGCTGGTGCAATTCTCATCGGGACTTTTCTAGGATTTTCTCCTGTAAATTTTTGATAGATGTGAAGGACTGATTCGAGTTTATGAATCTTTTCTTCAGGCATATGAGTCACATCAAGAAAAACTTCGTCCCGCCCATTAATACCAAGACCTAACTCAATCATACGGAGAATCTCTCTCGCACCAATATCACGAGGGACAAGATTCCCAAAAGCTGGGTAAAGCTCTTCTAAGAAATACCAAGGTTTCCCGGTTTCACCACAGGGGATTGTTTTTCCATCAGGGGCATTAATCGATTTAGAGGAATCGCCGTAAACCCAAACGCGCCCTCCCTCTCCACGAATTGACTCTGACATTAGCCGAAGTTTATCACTTCCAGGAATCGCCGTAGGATGAATTTGGATAAACTCTCCGTTTGCGTAATGCATTCCCTGCATGTAAAGCCGGCCATTTGCTGCTCCTGTACAAAAAGTTGAGTTTGTTGATTTTTTGAAGACCATTCCAGGTCCACCTGAGGCAATAATCACAGCATCTGCTTTTAGAATATCAAGCTTGAGATTGAAAAGATCCATCATCACAATTCCACGTGCAACCCCTTCTTCATCTTGAATGAGCCTTAGGAATTCGTGATGTTCAAATTTTTCTACTAATCCATTCACTTCATGGCGGCGGACTTGTTCATCTAATGAATAAAGAAGTTGCTGTCCAGTTGATGCTCCACAAAAGGCTGTCCGATTATAGAGTGTTCCACCAAAACGGCGAAAATCAATATTTCCTTCAGGAGTTCTATTGAAGGTACACCCAAAACGGTCCATCATTTCAATAATAAGAGGTGCTGTTAAACACATCTCTAAGATTGGAGCTTGTTGTCCTAAGAAATCGCCCCCCTTGATCGTGTCATAGGTATGGACTAGGGGGGAATCCTCCTCCCCTTTAGTATTAACAGCAGCATTGATTCCCCCTTGAGCACAAACTGAATGGGAGCGTTTCACTTGAGTCACCGAAATAAGTTTGACATAGCACCCATTTTCAGCTAGTCGCATCGCTGCAGCAAGTCCTGCTAACCCCCCACCCACAACGATGACTTCTTTTTTTTTCATTTTAATTCCTTAGATTTAAATAGTAGGTTCCCCAAACAGAGGCAAGACCCAAAAATCCAACAAGCACCATAATCGTTATACACCAATTCACAGCACGGGATTGCGAACGCATCTTCAGAACAATTCCCCATGTAATCATAAATGTCCAAAGACCATTAAACCCATGAAAGACCGCTGCCAAAACAAAAATCGTATAGAGAATCGATTTGAAAAGACTTTTAAAAGAATCACGCACAATGAGAAGGGTAGCCGTTCCAAAATCTCCGGCTTCAGCAATCACTTCATCCCCTGAAATAGATCGTTTTTCTAATCCCTTTAAATACGCTTCTTGATCTTCAAGGTTTTGATAACGATTCATTAGTTGATCAATGTTTTTTTGGTAAACATAGGGAGGAGGATTTCCCTGAATTTTTTCAAAATCGCTTGAAAGTGTTTTTAGCTCATCGGCATGACTTTCCACGTGCTGCTTAATTTCTTCAATGGCATCTTTGTTATATAGCTTCACACCCAACCGATCACTTACTGTATAAAGGCCTGGATCCATTGAAATCCTGACAAAATAGGCAGAATCTTTTCCTGTATCAACAGAGACGGGATACATATAAAAACGCATGTATCCCACATGAGCAAGGATCCCAATAAGCAAAATCCAAGAAGTAATCCTCTGCCAGGAATACGCATGATTTCTCCCAGACTTTGTAAGAGAGGGCTTATTACCACTTGATGGAAAAGAGTTCATTTTTGAGGTGAATAGATAATAAAGTCCCCAAATCATGTGATATAAAATCGGAACACCTATCAAAACAACTTCAATCACATGAAGGTAAGGAAGGTTTTTGATAAAGTTGACAGCGCGAATAAACCCCTCTCCATTTTCTCCGATGAGAAGAGCGGCTTGAGAATTCGTCAACATATGTTCAGTTAAAAAAATAACAATCCAAAGACCAAAAAGAGAATGGATTCTCCTCATGGCAAAGGGACGGGATAGGGGGGTTGCATTAACACTCATAAAATGCATTAAACCGATATTTTGAAAAATTACAAAGAAAAAAATTCACTTTTATGATATTCTCCTTGTCATGATTAACCCATTAATGATGGCTCAGAGCTATATCCAGAGCGTTGAACACGGAAGTCAAGCTGAGAAGATTTTTTCTTTGGTCCCTGTTGTTAACAATATTTTCTTGGAAGTGAAGCGCTTTCAATTTCAAGAGACCGATAAAGATAAACAACTCAAACGTATCGCTGCAACGGTTTCAGGATATCTCTGGTGGCAAGTCCTTTGGGCTCCAGCTTTAGCAAAACTGCAAGGCTATCTTTCTTTTAAATGGAGGACTACGGTCTTTATTGGTCTTGCGATCTATTACCCCCTTTCTGAAAGACATATCCAATGGGTGAAAGATGAAGTTGCACGATAAGGGCCTATTAAAGATCTAGATTAAAAAACCGTTCTGCATTTTTCGAGGTTATTTCAGCGACCTCTTCTAGGGGAAGCCCTTTGACATTTGCAATTATCTGTGCTGTTTCATGAATGAAACTTGGTTCATTCATTTTTCCCCGCATCGATTGCGGAGCAAGATAAGGCGTATCGGTTTCTATAAGAATATGATTGATAGGAACCTCTTTTGCTACAGCTCTAAGAGATTCGGAGCGTTTAAAAGTCACAATGCCACTAAAAGAGATCATCCAATCTTTTTCAAGGGCTATCTCTGCTTCTTTCATCGTCCCCGTAAAGCAATGTAAAACCGCATGACCTTTTGGAAAGCTTTCTTGAGCTATCGCATAGAGATCTTCAAATGCATCGCGGCAATGAATCACAACGGGCAGAAGACATTCTGCTGCTAAATTAAAATAGCGAACAAGAAAGGTTTTTTGTAGCTCCTTAGGGGAAATTTCATAATGATAATCAAGTCCCGTTTCCCCAATAGCAACCAGCTTCCCCTGTTTAGCCGCTGCTTCAAATAGAGGAAAATAAAGGCCTCCCTCTTTTTCTACATCATGAGGAGTTGTCGCACCAACGTTGTGAATCCACTTCTCTTTTTTGGCGAGCTCAAGTCCTCGCTCTAATGACATTTTATCGGTACAAATATTAAAAATCTTATCGATTTTATTTTCATTTGCCCGTTTTAGAATTCCATCAAGCTCTTCAAAAACAGGATCACATGTTAAGTGTGCGTGTGAATCGGTAAACATACTTCTTATTTTAAACAATATTCCATTCCTTGACAAATAGCTTTTTCTCACGTATCACATTGCTAGATGTAAGTAAGGACTTTCTATGGGAACATTTTTTCAAGCTTATGCACAAGCTGACTTCTTCGGTAAATTGATTTTTTTTGCTCTTTTTCTCCTCTCATGTGGATCATGGGTTTTTCTTATCCAAAAATTTTTACTATTCAAACAGATCTCTGCATCAGCTAAACGGTTTAAAAAATTAGCGCTATTACATAAAGAAGAACTCTTAAAGCTCACATCAAAGTCTCACAACCCCTTTAGCGTTTTATATAATGCATTGAAAGAACAATCCCTTGTTGTTCTTGATAAGAATCATTATTTTGCCGAACAAAAACAAAACTATTTATCAAAAGCAGATATTGATTTTCTCGATTCACATCTTCATACAACTATTGCAAAACTTAAAGGGAAAATCGAAAAAAATCTTTTTATTCTCTCAACTACTGTTGCCCTTGCTCCCTTTCTAGGTCTTTTAGGAACAGTCTGGGGGATTTTAATTTCATTTGGAGAGTTGCAAGCCGGACATTCTGTAACTTCTAATACTGTTATTCTTGGGGGGCTGTCAACAGCACTTACAACAACAGTATTAGGATTACTGATTGCAATCCCTGCCCTAATTGCAAACAACTACTTAAAAAGTTTGAGCAAAAACTTCACTATCGAAATGATTGACTTTAGTCATTTCCTCTTATCGACGATTGAACTTCAATATAGAAAAGTGGATATCACTTCATGAAACGGTCCCTTTCTCTTTTAAATTCTGACTTCGAAGAAGATGCAAACGTCAATCTTACACCGTTGATTGATGTTGTCTTTGTTGTTCTCATCATGTTTATCTTAGTTGCTCCATTAGTAGAGATCGACCGCATTCATTTAGCAACATCAACAGCAGAAAAAAAAGCAGATATGACCACTTTTCAGGAAAACAGTGAACTTAAAATTCATGTCTACAAAGATAATACTATTTGGCTCAATGGTGTCCCCCTTTCGATTGATGAACTTAAAGTTCACCTCATCCAATTTCGCCAAGTAAACAAAGACGTTTGCCCTCAGATTTTTCATGATCGAGAAGCCTTTTTTGGGACCTACCAGTCGGTGAAAAATGCAGCAGAAGCTGCTGGCTTCGAATCGCTTGATGTTATACTTCACCCGGGGTAATCGATGAATCGAAGACTCCTTATTTTAACAGGATCAGTCGTAGCTGTTCACCTCATCTTTTTCTTTTTTGACTTCAAAAATAAAAGTCGCCCTCCAACACCAAAAAAATCGATTGTTGTTCACACCTTTACCCCTCGTCCTCCCCCAAAACCAAAAGTTGTCCAATACTCACCGGCCCCATCAAAACCAACTAAAAAAATTGAGAAAGCTAAACCAAACTCCCTTTCGAAAAAAAATGAAATTCTTAAGGAACTTAAAGAGTCTCTAACAAAAATTGAAAAAACTGCGCCTCCTGAACAGAAGAGTGTGTTAACACTTCCTAAGAACATCCAATCTCTGCAAATTGATCAAACAGAACAAGACGAAAAAACCAATTATTTTGTCCTTTTAGCGCAAACTCTGAAAGAAGAGCTTGAACTTCCAGAGTATGGCGATGTAAAATTAGAACTAACGGTCCTAAATAGTGGAAGAATCTTAAAACTTAGAGTTCTTGCAGCGGCCTCTGAAAAAAATCAGAAGTACCTAGAAATCAACCTCCCAAGGGTGATTCTTCCCCCTTTTAATGAGGACCTAAAAAATGAACGAGAACATACATTTACACTAACATTTTGCAATGAAAAATAAGCTTCTTTTCCTATTTCTTTTTTTCTTTACTCTTCACGCCGAAGAAAAAGAAATTATCATTCCCCTTTCAACGCGAAATTTTTTAACTTCAGTTTATGTTTCTCCCTTAACATCATCAAACTTTTCCGAAGATTATTTAGAATCACTCCGAACGATTTTAGTTTTTGATCTTAATACTAATGGAAGTTCCCATGTCGAAAAAAAAGGAAACAACGACTTTAATATAGACATTGATATTACTGGAAAAGACCTTTCGGCCCTTATCCTTTATGCAAGAGGAGGCATTACAAAAACGCTTGGTCCTTATCCTCTTTCTGGAAACCTTTCATCAGACCGCCGGTTAATTCACCAATTTGCTGATGACTTAACCTTAATCATGACAGGAACACGGGGCGTGTCAAATTCAAAAATAATTTTTGCCATTCAATTTCCAGAAAAAACGCCTCACGGTTACGATTATAAATCTGAAATTTGGGAAATCGATTATGATGGAGAAAATAAGAGGCAAGTGACAAGGGAAAATAGTTATTGCATTACCCCCGTATTCTTCCCCACATTAGGCCCTTTTACTGAAAATAAATTTCTCTACGTCAATTATAAAAAAGGGCAGCCAAAAATTTATCTCGGTTCTTTTGAAGATAAGAAAGGCGTTCCCCTTGTTTCACTCAGAGGAAACCAACTTCTTCCTGCAATCTCAAAGAGGGGAGATATGATTGCTTTTATCTGCGATGCGAGTGGAAGAGCCGACCTTTTTGTTCAACTTTTTAGCAAGTCACATGGGCTTATGGGGAAACCCATTCAAGCCTACTCTTACCCAAACTCAGTTCAAGCCTCTCCTACATTCCGCCCCGATGGGAAAAAGATCGCCTTTGTTTCTGATAAAAACGGAACCCCTCGAATTTTTATCATCGACACCCCTTACCCTGGAAGAGATGTAAAACCAAATCCACTATGTATTACAAAGAAATTTCGCCATAACACCTGCCCAAGTTGGTCTCCCGATGGAACAAAATTAGCGTATAGTGCTATGATTGACGGGACCAGGCAGATCATGGTATATGACTTTCTGACGAAAGAAGAGATCCAGTTGACCACGGGGAGTAGTCATAAAGAAAATCCAACGTGGGCACCAAATAGTCTTCACCTGATCTATAATACTGTAGACCCTTCTTCTTCGGAGTTGTTTATAGTTAATTTGAAACAAAAAGACGTGATGCAAATTACAACTGGACCTGGAAAAAAACATTACCCCGCATGGGAACCAACAAGAGGGCCTCTATGAAGAAATTATCTTGGGCATTTGTGCTATCATCAGCCATTCTATTTACCGGATGTCAAAGCAACTCCAACACTGTTTGGGAGGATACCAAAACAATGGGGCGCTATCTCCATAGACAAGGACAACTTCTTTGGAAGCAAGATGCCGACTCACGAATGATCGATTCTGAAGATGAATTTGTTGGACCTCAAGAGGAAGAGTATGTTCCTCTAAAGGATGAAGATCTCAAAACACAATTTGCCGACCATAGTATTCCTCAACCTAAAGAGGTTCCTGGAGCAATTGGAAGTAGTATTCCAAGCATAGAACATTTTTCAAAACCAACATCTCAATTGGCAAATCTTTTCCAAAACGTTTACTTTAAAACAGACCAACATTCTCCAAAATCGGATCAAGACAGCAAAGTCCTTTCCTATATTGCCGAGCATATGAAGAAGAATCCAAATATTTATGTGACTGTTGAGGGCTATTGCGATGAAAGAGCTTCAGAAGCCTACAACCTTGCCCTTGGAACGCGTCGTGCAAACGCCATTCGTAATCATTTAATACAAAAAGGGGTCAACCCTAATCATATTTTCCCAATCTCTTATGGTAAGGAAAAGCCTGCGGAGCTTGGTCATACAGAAGAGGTATGGGCAAAAAATCGACGGGTAGAATTTAAGATTTATGAAAAGAAGGGTTCCTAAATGAAAAAGTATTGTCTCCTCCTCCCTGCAGTTCTCTTAACCGGCTGTGGTTCCATGAGCTCATCAAAAGGAGAAAAACATCAAATGGAGCTTAGTCTTCATAAGGTGCGGACAGAAGTGGAAGATATTAAGCATGAACTCAATACCTATGAAATTGAACATCATGTCATCGAAGGAAAGCTGATTGATCAGGAGCAGACAATCGCCTCACTCAGACAGCAAGTCGCTGAGCTGAAGTCAGGTAAGCTCGACTCTTTTGTACAAGAACTTCAGAATTTAGAAAAGAAGCTCCAACAAGTTTCAAAGAAACAAGACAAAATTGTCACTGATATACGCCAACTCAGCTCACATGCTAATGACACCACAACAGCCCTTTCTCAATATAAGGACAAGATCGCCCAGTTTGAAAAAGCAATCCAAGGACAAAATCTCCAACTTCAAGAAATTTCAAAAATCAAGGAAGGGATTACTAAGCTTTCGCAGGCAGAAAGCTCTAGAACCTACTCTGTGAAAGCTGGGGATTCTTTAGAAAAAATCGCTCGCGATCAAAAAACAACCGTTGAAGAACTCAAACGGCTCAACCAAATGACCACCGATCTCATCGTCATTGATCAACTCATAAACCTCCCATAAAGGGCTAAGAGGCACTATAGCAATAAAATCTTCAATTCTGTAAGATCGGATAAGAACAATTGCGAGATAGGTATAAATATGGCGCAGAAAAAAAGAATCTTGCTCATTGAAGATGAAGAAGATATCGCAGCACTGATTAAGCTGCAGGGAGAACTTTCCGGCTACAAACTTCATGTCGAAGTAGATGGAGTCAATGGCTATCGAGCCATTGAGCGGGAAAAACCTGACCTTGTCATTGTAGATGTAATGCTTCCAGGGCAAAATGGCTTTGATATTTGTCGGAAGATGAAGAGCAATCCCGAACTGAAAAACATCCCTATTATTATTTTAAGCGCCAAAAGAGAAGAGATCGATGTTGTTTTAGGACTTGAGCTTGGGGCCGATGATTATGTATCCAAACCCTTTTCGCCAAAAGTTCTTTTCTCACGCATCAAAGCCATTCTTCGGAGGGGAAAAGAGCCTGAAAAAGCAATAAAACTCCTTTCCTTTGGAGATTTCACCCTCGATATTAGCCGCTATCTTCTGAAGAAGAATGGAAACTCTGTGATGATCACTCTTTCAGAGTTTGGGATTTTGAAAAGACTCCTAACAAATAAAGGGAAAGTTCTGACAAGAAACCAACTCCTTGATGATATTCATAATGATGACGCTTTTATCGTTGATCGAAATATCGATGTTCATATTGCAGCCCTACGAAAAAAACTGGGGCCAAACTTTAATTGGATTGAAACGGTGCGTGGCGTTGGATACCGCTTGCGCGAGGAACCATTGAAAAAGTGAACATCGCCCAGCGGCGGTCGTTTCATGCGATCCTCTCCGTCCTATTTCTAGATAATCTGGGGCTGACGGTTGTCTATCCCATTTTTACCCCCCTTGTTTTAAAGCCAATTTACACCCTCCTCCCGCCTCAATACCCCCTTTCGATAAGGCTAATCTTGCTCGGAGTTCTTATTGCTTCCTTTCCCTTTGCCCAATTTATTGCAGGCCCAATTATCGGCCATATCGCAGATAAAAAAGGGAGAAAGTTTGCCTTTATTCTAGCTTTAGTTGGAGAAGGGATTGGGTTTTTTCTCACCGGACTCTCTATTGAAATGATGAACTACACTTTTCTAATCTTCAGTCGGTTATTTACGGGGTTTTTTGCAGGAAATATGACAATTTGCCTTTCAGCCATTTCTGATATGACTGTAGATGTTAAAGGAAGATCGCGAAATTTTGGGATTGTTTCAAGCGTCGTTGGAATCAGTTTTGTTGTCGCCATTGTCATTGGAGGAACCCTTTCAAATGATGCTCTTAACACCTTTTTTAATTCCTCACTTCCCTTTTGGGCAATGGCTCTTTTTTCCATTGTTAATATCGGGATTATTTCCCTTAAATTCCAAGAAACCCATACTGAGCCCCCCCAAACAAAGAATTACTTCATAGAAGGATGTCGAGAACTATTAAAGATCTCCAATGAGAGAAAAATCAAATACCTTTATGGGACCTTCTTTTTCTTCATGTTAGGTTGGGTCGTTTCTCTTCAATTCCTTTCCAGCTTCCTCATCGAACATTTTACTAAGGAAAAATTGGCCATCACATTGACTTTCGTCGGAGTTGGCCTTGCTTGGTGTGTAGGAAACATTGGAATCAATCGGATTTTGATCCGATTTTTCAAACCTGGAAAAATCCTTTTCTACACCCTTCTTCTCTCGACATTCTGTCTTTTTCTCACTTCTGAAGTTAGAACCTTTCTTCTTTTTATCCATTTAATTATAATCGGAGGACTTTCAGCCTCAATTGCTTGGACAAACTGCTTAGCCTTGATCTCGATCAAGGCCCCCTCCCATCTTCAAGGCAAACTTCTTGGAGTCAACCAGTCGGTTGCTACAATATCAATGGCTTTTGCCCCTCTTTTTGGAGGAATGGTAGGAGAGTTCGATATTAGAACCATTTATCTTTTTGCAAGTGGCTCCTTATTAATATCAATGATCATTTTAATAATATATAAATTAAAAAATCGTTTTTAATTCATTATTAGTTGTGTTAATTCTAAAAATAGAAGGAAAAATAGCTTTTCTATTTCTATTAGATTGGCTTGGAATTATGCAACTATTTTAAAAAGAGGTCATTATGTTGAAAAAATCCTCGGTTCTTGTTTTAGCCCTTGGAGCAACTCTCATCGCAGGGTGTGAATCAAATACTGGAACTGGCGTCCTCGTTGGTGGGGCAAGTGGTGCTGCTATAGGCGGAATTGTTGGTGGAGGCGGCGGAGCTCTCATTGGAGGGGCTGCTGGTGTAATTGCTGGGGGA
Organism: Simkaniaceae bacterium; assembly: GCA_018399075.1. Lineage (GTDB taxonomy): Bacteria > Chlamydiota > Chlamydiia > Chlamydiales > Simkaniaceae > Neptunichlamydia. Next base: position 229,405 of record CP073763.1, read on the forward strand.
CTGATTGGGGCTTACCTAGATAACCAAGAGTCTAAAAACCTTAAAGAACAGAGCCCACAGACGTACAGACGGGTGGACAATGGCGAAAAACTAAGTGTTAATGACATTATCAATCTTTCGAAAGCAGATGTTGCTGACGATAAGATCATTGAACTAATGCAGAAAACAAATAGCCACTATCAACTTAATAGCTATCAAGTTGATAAACTGCGTGATGCAGGTGTTTCTGAGCGCGTCATTAACTACATGATGTACAATACCTAAGGATTTTATCATTGAAGGGCATGTCAATCCATGCCCTTCAATGAAGAAAAATTCTAAAGTCATTGAGATAGTACTTGAATAAAATACAGAAAATTGGGATAAACCCAATATAAGCACTGTATTTTTAGAGACACACATAGATGAACGTAAATGAGATAAAGAGTGAGACCTTTTTGAGGTTTAATCACGAAGGATTCCACAAGAATGTGGACTCTCATTGCTCTACTGGCTTAAAGCAGTTTAAGAAAATCATCCGCTCCTATGTTTTTTTCCACCTCTTCTTTCTCGGCCTTCTAGCTGGAGAAGTCACGGCTTTTTTCCTTTCGCTTACCCTCCTCTTTCAAACCTCTTTGATTGCTTTTTCTCTTGCCGCAATCCTCTTAACAGGCTTTGCTTACCTCATCCTCCTTTTCTATTTCCAAACGAAAAAGCCTGAGCAATTTCTGGAGCTCCGTAACTTCTTTATGCTCCTCTGCAAAAGAGGTCTACCGAAAAACCTCATCCATGAAGAATATCACCTTTCACTTGCAAATGCAGCTTACCGCTTCGCCGCTCACCTTAGTAAGGAAGAAGGTCAGCTTTATACCCTTCCACATAATATTGGCTCACTCAATCAAGTGATGCGCAAGGTGACAAATCTCTGCCATCGTAAAGATATTCAACGGATGAAAGAAGTCCTCTTTCTTGTCTCGATTAATGAACATATCCAGTTGATTAAAAGCACCCCTACAAACTTAGAAGCTCATGCCTCTCTGGCTAATGCCTACGTTGCCCTTTCTCGCCTCTATGAAAAGCAAGAATCTCAGCAAGAGAAGTTTAAAACGGCTGCGAAGAAAGCGATCCAAGAATACAAAATCATTGACCACCTTTCACCTAATGATCCCTGGGTTCATGCCCAGCTTGCTTCATGCCATCACGACCTGAAGCAGTATGAGGAAGAAATTGCTGAATATGAAAAAGTTCTTGAGCTTTGCCCAGAAGATAAGCAGATCCTCTTTCGACTTGGCATCCTTTGTTTCCAGCAAGGAGAAAATGCCCGCGCTCTCCAGATCTATGAAAAACTAAAAGAGATGCAGTTCTCCCGTGCGGATGAGCTCATCGACTTTTACGATGCCAATCTTAAGCAAGAGTACCTCATCTCTTCGTTGTAATAACTATCCTTTAATCAGCATTGCAATTTTATAAACTGTCTCTGCTCGCTTAAAGTTACTTCCTTTAACAAGAATAGCTCCCAGCGCTAAAACATAAATAGCATTTAGCAATGTCTTAACTCTTTGATCTTGATGAGCAATAACCGTCGCAGCGCATGCCACCACCGTTACCGTTGCTTTCATTGTTTGACCTCGTCGGTAGTCGAGATAAACAAGTCCTATCTGCGTAATGATCAAGATAACTGGAGCCATCCGAGAAATCAAGACAGGCAAGCGTGAATCATGATCCTTCGAATTGTTCCTTCCACCACACCCATATCCAGATGTATCTTTTGAGCCACTTGGGCCAGAAGCAAGGGCAGAAACTCCATGAATAAACAAGTGTCCGATGCAAAGCATCTTGACTTTTCCAGGCTGAAGCCAATAGCTTCCATATTCTGAATGAGCCATTTCAGGAATGGCATTCAAGGCTCGAAAAGCTTTGTAATAGGCCTTTGTCGTCGGAATAACTAAGCGTGCAAAACTATTGAATTCCTCGTGGTTTTTATTCCTTTTCGTAGCACTATAATAGGTGTCTATGATGGAGCGACCACTAGCGATCCCCAATGCGATAGGTAATAAACTCATTTTTCTTCCCTTTTGTAAGAATAATTTTTTAAACATGAACTATTATACATATGAACAAAGAAAAAGCCAACGTCAAAACGCTTAATTAAAAGTTTTTTTATGTTTTTATTTACTCTCTATACAATTATACTCTTTGTAACATTCATAACTTGAGAGAAGGGAAAATGAGTCTACAGATCCAGCCGGTTTCGACTTTCCAACTCTACCGTCTATTATTAAAAGAGTATTATACGCAAGAAGTTCCTCTTCGCCTCGTTGATGTCACGTCTCACTTTTTTCCTTTTACAGCCCCTTTCTGGGAGAGAGTCATCGGTTGTTTTAAAGGAAAGCAGTTTGAGTTACTAACGCTAGAAACCCTTAAAGAAGAAAAATGGGCACAGCTCAACCAAACCATTCAACAAGTCAAGGAGATGTTTGGCTTGGAGGATGAAATCCTTATCGCCAAAGACCTTTCAGCCAAGATCCATAGCTATGCTATTACGGGCAATATAATCATAGTTAATGAAAAAACAGCTTTTTCTTTTACACAAGAGAGCCAAGCATTTGCTATTGCCCATGAACTCTCTCATTATTCCCATGGTCACCTAAATAAACGGACCTACTTAAACTTAGTCTGGATTGTGATTGATCTATCTTTTCTCTCTTTAGCTCATTATCGATCACGTCTTTATCTTGTTGCATTCGTTCTTGCAGAGATTGGAATCTTTCATCTTGATCAAGCGGTCAGTCGGATGCATGAAAAAGAAGCTGATCTAACAGCTATTGAAAACCTGGGGGCAAATCATGGCGCTAAAGAATTCTTTTTTCTCAATCTAGCCTTTGACGCGCTCCATTTTCTAGAAGCAAATAAGATTCAATTTCCTAGACAACCTAATATAGAAAAGTCAATTAGCACTCTTTTCAAGATTGGTATCGCTCTTGAATCAGTGACGCCAGTTAAGCTTGCTTTGTCCCATCCAACCCATGTAGAGCGACTTCAATACTGCTGTATAGAAGAGTAATCTTTCTATCTTTAAGTCACTTTTTATCGAACACTTTCTCACCTAAAAGAATCGAATACCTTCTGTTCTAGTGTTTATATTTGATAAATATCTGATCGTGAGTATAATCAAAAAATACTTCGCATGATAGAGCTATGATTGCTCTTCCTTTGCGAATCAATTCTAACATAACTGATAGGGACAAACGGATATGTTTCATTCAACTTTTCGCATTTGCTTAATACTTAGTGCATCATTCATGACTTTTGGTCTTTCTCAAGGAGAGGCAAAACAAGTAGTAAAAACAACGCAAACACAATCTGATGAAGAAGCTTTCCTCATTCGACGTATTGCAGAATTTTGGAAGGATGGCGATTTTGCAATCGTTAAAACCCAAATCGTTGATTTTTTAGACAAATATCCAGAAAGCACTTTGAAAGATTATTTTATTGGGATTTTAGGTGATATCTATCTCCAAGAAAATAACTACACTCATGCTTTATCCACCTATCAAATGGTGAGCGATCCGGCTGTCAGTGAGAAAACCCTCCTTAATAAGCTTCAATGTTACTACGAGCTTGATATGTTTAGCGAACTTGCAAAAGATGGACGTCCCTACCTATCTAGCAATGCTGCTGAAATTCAAGATCGAAAGGAAGAGCTCTATTTCTTAATGGGAGAGGCTCTATTTAGACAAGCGCTGCTATCAGAACAAGCCGAAGAAAAAATGACACTGGCGCGAGAAGCACGAGGCTATTATGAAAGTCTTCCAAGCGGACAATATAGTGAAATTTCTGAGTTTGCCATTGCAGAAATCTATGCCATGCTTGGCGAATATGAAAAAGGGGCAGCAGCTTACAAACAGCTTGCTGAAAAGCATTCTCATATGAAAGAGGACCTCCTCTTTCAAGTGGCTTCTCTTGAAGCAAAATATAACAAACTAGGTGCTGTTGAAACATTCAGAAAAGTAAAAGAAATGGAAGGGAAAAGGGCAAATGAAGCCGCCTTTAACTTAATGGCCCTTCTTTTCCAAAATGAAGAATATGAAGAGGTTATTAATAGTTATGGAGTCATCACAGCAAGTGTCCCTGACGATTACATGCCTACCTTTAATTTCATTGTAGGAAAGAGTTACTTCTCTATGGGACAATATCAAAATGCTATTGCTCCCCTCCAAAAGTATATCGATTCAACCTACATCCCATCAGATCAACTAAAAAATGCCCTTCTCATTCAAATGACCTGTGCTCATCAGGTTAGCGACGAAGCCCTCTTTAGTGGTTCTTTTGATAAACTCGATTCACTCTTTCCAGATGATCAAGAGATTCCTAAAGCCCTCTTTATGCATGCTATGATCCTCAAAGAACAAGGGGCGATTAGTAAAGCAGATGAAAAACTCAAGCTGATCAAAGACAATTACGTAGCCTTTGATAACCAAGAAAGTTTTATTTTCGAGTATGGTCTTTTAGCTCATCAAAATGAGCGTTGGAAAGAAAGTTATGACTCTTTTAAGTCCTATGTCACGGACTTCAAGGATAGCTCACGCATTGACGCAGCCTGGAAACTCTTTCTCTCCTCTTCACTCAATCTATACAAACATAGCAGCGAAGAAAGTGGCTACTCTAAATCAGACTTCTTTAACGATCTACAAGCTGTTTTAGCGCACTCTGATTGCTTAAATGACAATGAAATGAAAGACTACTCTCTCCTTTATGCAAAAACAGCCTATGAGCTCGACTACTATTCTGAAGCACTCCACTGTTTACAAGATCATATTTTTACAAATATTGTAGATGAAGAAAATCCTATGGTCCTTGCTGAGGCTCATTTTATTGCTGGTCTTTGTCATGCAGAAACTAGAGCTGATAACTCTGCATTCTGTATGCATTTAGAGCAAGCGATGGCACTTAACCCTGATCTATATGATTCTCCATCAACACATCTGCAGCTTTACAATGCTTATATCTCCCTTGCTGGGTATGGAGAAAGTGGAGAAATCCCAGCAGATGGCGTGCAACAAAAAGAGTTTGTCAGCTTTGCTGCCGAGCACCTAGAAGAGGCCTCTTCAAGAGGGACCATGGCAATTAAGGAAGAAAATCGCCTTTGGCTTGCAAACCATTATTATCAAAAAGTAAAGGACTATTACAACGGACATTGGACAACGCAAAATGGCCCTCACCCAGAGGTTACCAATGCCACTGATCGTGCAAGTTCTCATTATCAAACACTTCTTCTTTCAAATAACAAACTCATCGAAATCTCTCCTGAAAACCTCCACCTTGAAAATGAAGTGATTAAACTTTCAAAACTCCTTGCCTACCAAAATGCTCATAAAGAGAAGCTAGACCTTCTTAAACAACTTTTAGAACAACAAAGTGGAAAAATGGAACTTAATTGGTCTTCTCAAAAAGAAGCGCTTTTTGAACTAGCCACTGTTTATGATTCCTTAGGTGAAAAGGAAAAAGCGTTTGAAACCTATAGTTTCATTCATGCCTCTGCCAATCATTTTCCTACTACCCTGGCAAACCATGCAACGCTTGAGGCTGCACGGATCCACTTTGAACTCCTTGAAGAGGGGCTAAAAAGTGAGACCAACGAGGAAGTCCTCTCTATTTTAAATGATTTAAAAGAATTGCAAATTCGTAAAAATGCAAGTTCTGAGCCGACTCATTTAGAGGCTGCTCTTGAATATGCAAAGATTCGCTCACTTATCTCTGAAAAAGCTGAGCAAGATACCCGTTACCTCTTCTTTTTAGATCGTATCAAAGATGACTTTACCTCTCAGGAAGACTTAGTTACACAAGATTATCTTGTGAATCTCAACCGGGATACATCAAAGAAACAGATTTTCGATGCTTATATGAAGTTTATCGATGCTGAAAAGATGCGCCTTGAGGCAAAAAGCCTTTACCAACAAGAGCGCCTAGGAGAAATGGAAGAGCTTCATGAAAACGCTCTTGCACTCTATAGCGAAATTAAAAATAATCCCAATACTCCTCGCGATCTTTATGATCGCATTGGTGGGAGTGTAGAAGAAATTAATGCTCTTAATGCTTACTAAGAAGAGCTAAGAAGAGAGATCTCAATGAAGACGGTTTCCTCCTCTTCCCATACGAGCAAGCGACTAAGAAATTTATTAGTCGCTTTGCTCCCACTTATTTGTGGCAAACTATCAGCAGAGGAAACTTTCCACACCTTAATTGCGCAGCAAGTGGCTTACCAAAACCAGGAGATCCTCCCCCAAATTGAAGAAACACAATTCTCCTTAGAACTCACCATTCCTTCCCTAGCAACAAGTCTTGATTATGACTTAATTCCCCCTCCATCCTTTACCCTTGATCCGATTACTCCTCACCTTCTAGAAGAAGAGTACATGACTCAAAAGAGATCACCGTTTAGAGCTAAAAAAACAATTAACTTTAGTAAAGAAATTGCCCGAGACGAAAAAGAGGAGCTAGCCCCTTTACCTTTTATTACTGAGAAAAATGGAGATCCTTTAATCGTCGATCCAAATCTCGAGGAAAAAAAAGAAAAAAAACATGACTTTTTATCAGATGAACTCCCTTTAAATATTGAAGGTCGCTCTTATGATAGATCAGCTCCTTATGCATTTAAGCAATCCAGAAAAGATTCTTCGTCTCTTATCAATCGCGATTTTTCTCATAAAAAATCGGAAGCACACATTGGCTCATCATTAAAAGAACTTAAAACATCTCACCCCACTCAATCGTTTGTTTCCCTGGAAAAGAGAAATGACTATACCCCTATTCCAATGAGTGTTGAGGTTCACAAACAACATTTTGATACTGATAACTTTTTTTTCTCCTTCGAAGATTCCTTCCCTTACACACCTCCCTATTCTCTAGACAATACGTTTGTTTTTACCGAAAAACTTTCCAGGGACTACTCACCTCCTGAAAAGGAGAATCTATCTGGAAACTGTTATTTTGCAGAAAGCTATTTTAAATCCTTTCAATGGACGGATGTTTCAAAAGTTAGTGAACAAAAAGCCCAAGCTCCACTCCATCCTTCTCTTGAAGAAATGAATGGTTATTTAGCAATCAATGAAATGAACGTTAGTTTAGAGATTTTTTCAGATAACTCGCAATCTTTGGGATTTGATGACATTCCCCACTCGATTGATTTTCCTTATCAGTCGCATAAAATCGGGAAAAAGGTGATTGAAAATTCTCCTTTAGATTTGAAAAATTTTGAAGGGACTTCTTATCTCTATGTTAAATCCTATGTACCCCTTGAACCCCACTTCCACTACTATCCTACTAGAGAAAAAGCCACCCCTCTTCCTTCTAGATATTCCTTATCGGAAGGACCAACTTTGGCTATGGAACTCGAACAGGAAGTGATCTCTTTCACTCTGACCCCTCAATTTGATCTATACTGCTTTGAGGACTCACTACCCCTCCCTAAAAAAGCCCAAGAGTTTCAAGAAAGCGTCTTAGCTGTTATGCACCCCTATCTCTATATGGAAGCTTATGAAAGTTCAGAAAAAAATGAACCTACCCCAAAACCTGAGAAGCAGGAAGCTCTTGCATTCAATGAAACAATCGAAGACTTAAACCTCAACCCTAACATTGCTTCTTCCGCACCCCTTACAATTGAGAAGAAAAAAGATGGTCCTGTAGACATCATTTCTCATTCTATTGAGTTCCCTCATGGAAGCGCCTCTTCTTCTATGAAATTCTCTTTAAAGGAGGATCTCTACCTAAATTCAGCAACTGAAGAAATTGAGATAGCTTCTAAGCTTTCCCCCTCACATGAAGAGGCCCTTTCTCCAATTTTTGATTCTAAACTTGATTTAGAAATTTCCACACAAAAAGAGCTTCAAGCCCTTGCATTTGCAAATGAAGCTGAATCATTTGATCCTACCATCAAGCACCCCTCTTTTCCTAAACATCACAAAAAGGATCTTTCATCACAGCTAAAAATCAAAAATTCTTTCAAGGGTGACGGAAAAGAAGTGACTGAAGACTTTGCTACGCAAAATCATTACTCTCCTTCTATACAAAAAATACAAAAGTCATTCTCAAAAACTCTTCCAAATTTTTCTCTTCCAAAATCAGAAATTCCCTCTCCATCTTTCAAGGGTGATGAAAACATTGCAGTCGCAATGAGGGGTTCTGAAATCGATTATGAAAAATTTGCAAATATGGAGGCGGGAAAATCAAATCTGAATGAACTTTCTCTTCCTTATGTTAGAAAAAAAGAGATCACTCCGATGAAGGGGGGGACGAAACCAAATAAGGTCGCTGAAGATATTCCTGGTATTGAGTCTATAGCGCCATTGGTTGAAAGGATGGATTCCTATTCTAATGAAATGGCCGCTCTTGCTGCCCCTTCAAGTGAAAACAACTTAACTGTAGAAAGTACCCATCCTCTTCATAGCCCTTTGCGTCCAGCTTATTATCCTCCAGAAGTTCCTGGACTAGAGATTGCTGCCAACACTCCTTCAATGAGAGAAAAACATCTCGAGTATGTGAAAAAAAAGACAGCCCCCTCTGCTGTCACTCCCGATGAATTAAAACTCCCCTTCGTTGCAGGAAAAAGGATCATTCCGAATAAGCCTTTAATGACACCTAAAAGGGCCTTTGAAGACCTTCCAGAAGCAGATAAAGTGATTGGACTCGCAACGCGAGAAGAAAACTTTCCTAATACTCGTGAAATCCTTGAAAGACACCCATTCCCTCTCAGAATCAAATCTGAGCTAACCATTTCGGAAGGGGAAGCTCCCCCCTTAGAAACGGAAATGATCCGCTCACAATCAAAAGAAATCCTCGACGATTATATTGAGGAAAACCGCCTTTCAGCTGGGTTAATAGCTCTTGCAAAACCTGAATTAGAAGGGCCTCCCTCAGAGTCTGAGACTAGAAGTCTTAATCAGTCAAACCGCTTTACACGAGCCTTTCTTACAGAAATCCCTCCTCCATCAAACTTAGAAACTGTCTCCTATAATAATGAGTTCAATACCGATGTTCATTATTCGAAGAGAGAAGATGGTAAAGGCTATCTATTTTCTATAAAGATGAAGCCCGGCGAGAAGCTCCACTTTGCCTCTCCAAACCAACATTTTATTTTTGTGATAGATGGATCTAGTAGTATTAAGAAACACCGCTTTGGGGTCTTTAAAGAAGGTGTTGGACGTGCACTTTCTTACCTGGGAGAAGGAGATTCCTTTAATATCGTCGTTGCTGACGCAGAATTGACTCCTTTCAGCAAAACACCGACTTCTTGGAGTGAAGAGTCTTCAGCTAGAGCAAAACGGTTTTTAATCGAGCGGAATTACCGTGGATTCTTTATTAATTATAATGCTTTTGATCTCTTATCCAATGTTTCAAATTACTTTTCTCCTGATAAGGAGAATATCGTTGTCTTGATTACAGATGGTCACTCTTTTAAATCTATTAATGACCATAAAGAAGACTTCAAAGAGCTTGTTACTGAGAGCAAAGGAAAATTCTCTGTCTTCACTGCAACTGCAAGTCAAGGAAATAACCTTTCAATGCTTGATCTTTTGAGCACCTTTAATAACGGGGAGCTCATGTACTCAAAGACAAATGCTTCTTTTTCACGAAGGCTTTCTGTCCTTGTTAAACATATTGAGTCGCTTGTTGCCAAAGATATCCATGTGAATGTGACGAGTATTAAACAAGAAACGGGAATTGAATTTTATCCTAATGAGTCGACCCTTCCTTCTCTTTATGCTGATCGCCCCTATACTGTTTATGGTTCTATCAATGAGCTTAAAGACTTTGATCTTATCCTCCAAGGGCGGTGTGGGGAGCAGTGGATCAATATTAAACAATCGATCTCCTTTAAGCATGCCCAGAAAGCAACCCATTCTATTAAGAAAGGAATAGCTCTTCAAAAGGCCTATGTCTGCTATGACTACTTCTTGAAAAATGATGATCCCTTCTTCTTAAGGGAAGCTCAAATCATCTTAGAGCCACATAATGTTCCTTCTGCAGTACGATGAGAATTACTGGCGGTTTTCTAAAAAATCAATCTCTTAAAACTCCAAAAGGGGATAAAACCCGACCTACCTCTGAAAAGCTACGACAATCGGTTTTTAACATTGCCCAAGCATATGTCGACAATTGCGCCTTTCTTGATCTCTTTGCTGGATCAGGGGCCATGGGAATCGAAGCTTTGAGTCGTGGAGCTAAAGAAGCAACATTTATTGAAAAAAACCGAGCAGCTCTTAAAGTCCTTAGAGAAAACTTGCAGGATCATGATCTCTTACCACTCTCAACTCTTCTTGCTGGGGATGTTTTAACGCTCTTAAAGAAGTTGAAGGGGAATGCCTTTGATCTTATCTATGTTGATCCTCCTTATGAAAAAGGGCTCCAAGAGAAAACTTTGGTTTTAATCGATCATCTTCATCTTCTCCATATCGGAGGCCTTCTATTTATTGAAGAGAGCTCTCAAAACGAATTGAAGATCCCTCCTCTTACAAACATTGAATTAAAAAAGAAAAGGAAGGTGGGTAGCACCTCCCTTTATGAATTTATCGGGAAACTTTAACCCCATTTTCATAACGCGTTTCTATGACTTTGCCATCTTGATCGTAGCTTTTTTTCACTCCATTAAGTTTACCATTAACATAGTGCTGTTCTAGACGAGGCTTACCGGTATCATAGTATTTCATGAACTTTCCATGCTGGTTTCCATCTTTGTATTCGGCTTGGAAAATTAAGTTTCCTGATTCGTTCCAATGTTCAGCTTTTCCTTCAAGCTTTCCATTTTTATAAGGATAAACACTATTTAAGCGACCATCTTCAAAGAAGGTTTTCTCTTTTCCTTCTTTCTGGTCTTTAACAAATCCAACTTCTTTGTAAATCTGACCTGACGGATAGTATTGATAGGAATCTCCTTCCCTTAAATCATTTTTAAATATCAACCGAATGGCTGTCCGACCATTTCTATGGAAAAGCTCAGCTTCTCCATCTTTCTTTCCATCATTATATGTGGTGATACTAATCTTATTACCACTTGGATCATATTCGGTCACAATGCCATGAATCTTATTGCTTTTATAAGATCCCTCGATGGCCTTAACTTTTTCCCCATCAGTTACATCAAGGGGATAGTAGATATAGTGAGGGCCTTCTCTTTTATTATTCTTATAGTGATAAACGATTTCTCGCCCTTCTTGATCTTTTTCAAAATGGCGCCCTTCAAGTTTTCCATTCACATATTTTGATTCTTCAAGGAGGTTCCCTTCTTGATCCCAAAGTCCTTTTAAGCCATTAAGTTGACCATTGTCATAACCAATGAGCGTCTTTACAACTCCATTTGGATAATAGGATTTTTGTTCACCATGAAGCTCTCCTTTTTCATTATGGAAGTAGTGGTTAGAGACTATCCCTTTCTTCCCATCTGATGGTGGATAAAACTCTTTCTGCGCACCTACAGGCTTTCCTTCTTTCGCATTTCTGATAAAAGCTTCACTTCCATCTTCAAAATAACCTAAGGCCTCTCCTTCGACAAGATCGTTTTTAAAAGTTTCACTTAGCTTCACTTGTCCATTTTGATAATACTGTTCATGCTTTCCTTCTCTTTTCCCATCAAGAAAGTGGAAGACCTCAAATTTATTCCCTGAATCGTAATAAGCTGTGTGGGTTCCAATAGGGTTATCTTGATCAAAGGCCCCTTCAAAGAGGAGGGTTCCTTCTTGATTCCAGGATCTAAACGTTCCATCTTTTTTGCCCATTTCGTAGCGAGCTTCAACAGTGTGCATCCCATCTTCATACCAATCGTTCTGGTCACCATTAAACAGAGAATCTTTGAAATTTCTCTTTGTTTTTATCTGACCATTTGGATACCAATCGGTAAATTCTCCATTGCGATTTCCTTCTTTGAAACTCCCTTCGAAAGCAAGTTTTCCATCTTCATACCACTCTTGGAAAACCCCATTTTTTAACTGGTTTTTATAGCTTCCCTTAAGCTTAACCTGGCCTGATGGAAAATATTGGGTATAGTCTCCCTCAAGTTCACCGTTCACATAATAACCATCAGTTTGAAGTTTCCCATCAGAAAACCATGATTGAAATTTTCCATGGAACTGGTCTTCTTCATTTCTAGAATATTCAGCAATCTTTTGACCATTTTCATCAAACTCTCGAATCGGTTCTTTTAAAGCCCCTTTTTTATCATAAGTTGCAAGGAAAGCCATGGTTCCATTTTCATGCTTTCTCCAATGCTTTCCAATCATCTTGCCCTGAATGTATTCTCCCTCGCCAACAACCCGTCCATTAGAGTCATACCAGCGTTCTGTTCCATCTTTCTTTCCGTTCACATAGCGGACATGATAGCTTTGGCGTTCATTAGGGTGATACTGGATATGATCTCCATGAAGAATTCCTTGATTATAGTCTTGTACTTCAGTGATCGTATGATTTTCATCATAGTGAATGATACCCGGTAAATTTTTCGCTGAATGGAGTTTTCCTTTTAGATAATAACATTCTGTTTTCTCATTCCCATTCTCATACCACTCAATCATTTTACCATGGATCTCTCCCTCAACATAAGGAACGAGAACTTCTCTTTCGCCACTAGAGTAATAACGGATATAGTCTCCCTCTTGCTTTCCCTCTTCGTATTGGCCTTCAGCTAGAGTTTGACCATTCTCATGGTAAGAATAAATCTTCCCTTCAGGCTTTCCTTGATTAAATGTGGTTACATGATGGAGCTGTCCTTTAGGATAAAAGATTTTCATCGGACCATGAAGAAGCCCATGATCAAAATAACCTACTCTTTCAACTTCTCCTGACTCCCGAAAATGTACACTGACTCCATGAGGGACAATGGTTGACTTCCAAGCTTCATAACCTGCAGATTTTTCATCAACAGTAATGAGATCCGTCTCTTCTTTTGGACGCCCATTTTCAAAAAACTGAATCCGCTTTACAGGTTCTTCAACTCCTGCATCATTTTCATTATAAAAGACAACAAGCTGAGGGGTTCCACTTTGAAACTGCTCTACAATAGAGGGTCGCCACTCTGGCATTCTCACTTGAAGTTCTGTTGCTACTGGAACAACTTTATTTTCATTATTTTCTTGAGAAAAGAGAAGAGTTGGCAAAAGTGCCAAAGCAAAAAGTAGTCTTTTAGTCATGATGATCACCATAAAAATTTTTTTCCAGTATAACCGAAATCACCATTTATTCTCTAGAGAACGTCGCTAATTAAAACAAGTAGAGGAAATTTCTCCTTGGAGAAACTTTGGAAAAACTGTTTGGGGGTGAATAAAGACGCCAGGGAGAAACCCCGGCGCCAAAGAATTTTAATTAAAGGCGAACCAAGTAAGAGCTATGCCCCATGCGATACCCACGAGAGAAAAGAAGATATAAGAGCTCGTATAGGTCTTAATCATCTTATCAAGCATTTTAGGGAAAAACATTATGAGAAGTCCACGAATGAGGAAAAGCCATCCTAGAAGGGTTACAAGAACTTCAATACTCATATACCAGTAGTTAAAGCTATTGATAAAAATCACTCCTAAAAGGACGTTAAAAACGCCAATAAAATAGATTAGTGCCGGTGTTTTTTTAAGTGAATCAATCACTTTTTTCATATTTTCTTTATAGAGCAGTGTCCACAGACTTGTAATGATTAAAAGGGGGCCAAAAATACTTGCTAGCGCCGTTGAAGATGCCATAAAATCTCCTTGTTGGATTTTTTCTCAAATTAATATAATGACAATCTAGCGTCAATAGTTTTCCTTTGATTTCCTAAATAAATGTTTATTACTGCATCTTTTTCAATCCACCCGCTTGATGTAATTAAAATTGTTACCTTTTTTTCTCCTTCTAATTGCAAGTAGGGGATTTTTATTGTGGCTTTGGGTGTCACCCTAGGGGATAGCGGCTCATCGGTTTTTCTAGTGCAGATGAGGTTATTTCCTTTTTGCTCAATATGAAACTCAATATCGGCTGTGGCTGTTTTTGCTAGCCTTTTAGAAAGTGTGATCTCACGCTTAAGTTTTGCATAGCTATGATTAAACCGATAATGATCAAGCATTGGTTTTGCTCGAATCAATACAACACTTCCTATAAGAGCAATTAAGCCTATAGATATAAAGAGTTCTATGAGTGTGAACGGTCGTCGTCTTCTTCCCAAGGATATTCCTGTTTCATCCCTTTCTTTTCGCAATAAGCATCATACTTTTCAGAGTGAAAACGAAGATCCCCTTTTTCTAAACTAAATTGATACTCATTTCCCCACCCATCTCTCATAAGATCTTTGGTGTTTTTTACAAGACCTGATTCTCTTAGCAGTTTTGAAACAGTCACTGGTAAATTACCATCATCAGTTAAAGTTTTGTTTTGAGCTATTTCAAGTTGGACAATTTCATAGAGTTTTCTTGTCCCTTCTTTTGTTTTAAATGCTTTTCCATTGTCGAGGCTACCACGCATATTATAACCAATTACACTTCCAATAATTCCGATGATAAAAATTACGATCATAATTTCTAAGAGAGTCATTGCATATTTTTTTTTCATTATACGTTCCTTAGTTGAGGATTGAACTTACGTCAGTTAATGGAAGAAGAACAGCGAGCAGAATAATTGCGACAACGACTCCAAGAAAAAGGAGCATTACCGGCTGGAGGAGAGAGGTAAGGCGAGTTAAACTTCTCTCAATATCTTCTTCATAGATGTTTGATAGGTGCGCCATCATTTCAGAAACCCTTCCAGACTCTTCGGCAATAGAAAGCATCCGAATAACAAGCGTTGGGATGAGGGGAGATTTCTGGAGCTCTTCAGAAAGGCGTTTTCCTTCAAGGACCTTAACTTCTGCATCAGAAATAATCGCTTCAAAGCTGGCATGCTTCATCACCTTTTTCGAAAGGCTTAGACAGTCCATCATTGAAACCCCCCCGTTAAAAAGGATAGAAAAAACGCGGCAAAAACGGGCCATGATGGTCTCGATGAAAAGTCGCTTTACAATTGGAATATGGAGGAAAGCCTCCTTCATTTTTTCTTTCCCTTGAGGGTGGCGGAGGAAAAACATGAAACTTAAAACAACCCCTGTAAGAGTGGAAAAGATGAAAAGGGCGTGGTTATTTAAAAAGTGGCTGAGTGAAAGAACCGCTTGTGTCATTGGATGGAGTGTTCGTTCTTCAAAAAGCTCGCTCATCGAAGGAATAAGAAAAAACAAAAGAACAGAAATGACTGTGAGACAAAAAACGGCTAAAAATGCAGGGTATATCATTGCTGAGCTAAGTTTTTTTCGAAGGGCTTGTTGTTGTCCTATGAGTTTTTCGAGCTCAGCAAAGCTTTGCTGAAGAGATCCAGACTCCTCACCAGCCTTTAACATCGATAAATAGACAGGATCAAAAACTTTTGGATAATCACGAAGCGCATCTGAAAAGTATCGCCCCTCTTTTACTTGATCACAAAGGTCCAAAAAAATGGGATGTAGCTTGGTTTTTCGATACTTTTCTTCTAAAGTTATAAGGCTATCGTAAAGGGGAAGTCCTGCCTTTAGGAGGACATGGAGATCTCTTGTAAAACCAATGAGAAGAGACGGCGAAATCCTAAACTCTTCCCCTTTTTTAGTATAGGAAACAAGCTTTGTAACAAGAATTTCATCTTTCCTAAGGCGTTCTTTAGCAAGCTCGATTGAATCGGCGTTAATCATCCCCATTTTTCGCCGCCCTTCTTTTGAAAGTGCTGTATACTGATATAAAGCCATGAACCTATCCCTAATTATTGATAAAGTTCGAGTTGTCTTGTTACACGAAGAACCTCAGCCGTGGTCGTGACTCCATTCTTTACTAAGAGACCCCCTTCGCTTCTTAATGTTGCCATCCCATGATCTGCAGCTGTCTTCTGTAGAGCGCTAGCATCTGCACTTAAAAGAAGTTGTTTTTTTATGGCTCCTGATACGGGCATCAGCTCATAAATCCCTACTCTTCCTCGGTACCCTGATCCAAAGCATTCTTTGCATCCTTTACCACGAAAAAGCTTCTCCTCATCAATTTGAAGATCTTTTAGTTCTTGAGATGAGGGTTTATAACTTTCTTTGCAGCTATCGCAAATTCTTCTCACAAGCCTTTGTGCAAGGACAGCTAAAACTGAAGAGGAAAGAAGATAAGGTTCTATCCCCATATCAACCAGTCTTGTTAAGGCAGAAGGAGCATCATTGGTATGAAGGGTTGATAGGACAAGGTGACCTGTTAAAGAGGATTGAATGGCAATTTCTGCCGTTTCTTTATCACGAATTTCCCCAATCATAATAACATCAGGGTCTTGGCGAAGGATATGACGCAATCCTTTTGCAAAGGTCAGTTCAATCTTTGGGTTTACCCCAATCTGAGCGATTCCTGGAAGTTTATACTCAACAGGATCTTCAATTGTCATCACATTGACTTCTTGTGAATGGATTTCACTGACAGCACTATAAAGAGTTGTTGTCTTTCCACTTCCAGTCGGACCGGTGACTAAAACAATTCCTTGGTTTTGATGGATATATTTTTGAAAGTTTTGAAGAGTTCTTTTCCCCATTCCAATTTTATCAAGCCCTAAAACAACATTACTTTTATCAAGGATCCTTAAAACAATCCTCTCTCCATAAACAACAGGGACAGTACTTGCCCTAAAATCAATTTGCCTCCCTCCCATCGAGAGTTTAATCCTTCCATCTTGAGGTAAGCGATGTTCAGCAATATCCATCTTTGCCATGACCTTTACTCGCGTCAAAAGTTGCTTAGAAAGCTCGGGAGGGGGAGAGTGACGGAATTGAAGAACTCCATCTATTCTATAGCGGATGGCCATCTCACTTTCTAAGGGTTCGAAATGGATATCAGAAGCTCCTTGTTGAATGGCTTCAATAAGGACCATATTCAAAAGACGAACAACGGGAGAATCATATTGTTTGTCGAGAAGATCATACTCATCTTCATTTTTCTTTAAAAAGTTTTTGCCTCCCCCCTTTTTTAACCCTTCAATAAATTGGGAGGCTTCCTTTTCTCCTTGGTGATAACACTTTTCAATGGCTTCCTCAAGTTGCGGTTTTGGGCAAAAAACTTCTTCAATATCAGATCCTGTAATACACCGAATTTCTTCGAGCGTTTCTAGATCATAAGGATGGGCTATTGCTACAAGGAGTTTTCCCTCTTTTTCATCAATAGGGAGAGCGAGCTTTTCTTTTACGAACGGATAAGGAAGTTTATGGGTTTTTTTTACAACAAAGGGAAAGGCACTTAGATCATAAATCGATTCAAGTCCAAAACGCTCTGCAAAAAGATAATCATCACCTTGGTCAGCCATCAACATTTCCAAAAAGGAGTTTTAAACTATTATCAAAAAGGCGTTTTTTATGACGCTTTTTCGCTTCTTGAACCCTTTCAAGAAACTCTGGGAGATCTCCCGGTCTTTTCATAAGTTGTTCATGTCTGAGTTTCTCAAACTCACTTTTTACATCGAAAATAATATGGGGCGTAATAAAGAAAAACATCTCTGTCTTTTCGTCGGTCATTTTTGAATCGCCAAAAAACTTTCCAATGCCAGGAAGTTCCCCTAAAAAGGGAAGCTTGCTATTCGTGTCTTCTGCCGTTTTTTCCCTTAAGCCCCCTAAAATAACGGTCTCGCCATCCACAACACGGACATGATTTTCAACATGGCGACGACTGACAGAAGGACGATCATTTTGAACATTTTTCTTAATTGTATCAAAGGTAACATTCGTTTCTAATGTCACAAAATGCTTGTCATCATCGGGATGTTCAGGATCATGAATTGTGGGGGTGATGACAATCGTTGTTCCATATTGTGCCCTGGAAAAGGACTGTTGAAAAGCAATCCCTTTATTGGTGTCAATAGGTGCAGCTCCATTATCAATGGAGATCTCTTCAACAAGAGAGATTTGCGCTGGTGTTTGATTCAAAGTTGTCACTGATGGAGCTGCATTAATGCGGATATCTTCTTGAGACATTAAAAAGTTATAAGCGATATCAAATGCAGGCCAAAAATCATTCGGTTTTTTTCTGAAAATGAAAAAATCTACAATTCCTTTGCGAGGAACCCCTGGGCCTGTTTCGTACTTTAATCCTGTTTCATGAGAGTTTGTCGCAGCCGATCCCAACCTAAGAAGATTCAGGCCAAAGTTATTATGATTTTTTATTCTCTTTTCAAAAAGAAGGACTTCGATTTGAACCATTTTCTTAGGAACATCCAGTTTACGGATAAGCTCTTTGATTTTATCAAGGGTGTCCCGCCGGACAACCATCATGATCGCTCCCGTTTTTGGATAGGGAATAAAATTCGTAGTATAGGATTTTTCTTTTTGAGCTTCGATCGTTGCAGCTACCGCTGTTGGAGGATGAACAACGGTTGAATAAGGCGGAGGGCCATAAGATGGTGGTGCAAGCTGCTGCCCAGGTGGGGGATCTAAAGGACGGGGTGGAGGCAAGGGGTCTAGCTCGGGAGTTGGCTCTTGTCCTTCAACGCCAGAATAAATCAATGAGGCATAAACTTTTTCTAAAACCTCTGCAATATCGATAGGATCACTATGGCGGCAATTGTACCAATAAACAGTCATTGCCATGGGGTCTTCGATCTGCCCTTCGGTCTCCTTAATTAAGGATTCCGCCTTTTCGACCAAATCTTTAGGGCCAATGAGGACGAGAGATCCTTCGTTTGCCAGTGGAAGAATAATAAGGTCATCACCCTCACCTTTGGTCAAACCAATCCTAGGCCTTTTAGTTAAGTCCCCAAAATAAGCGGTCAAAATCTTTTCCATTTCAGATGGTTTGAGACGGCTCAAAGGGAGAACGCGGGTGAGCTTTTCATTTTCTTTTTCCCAAACTGCTTCATAAAGGGCCAGGAGCTTCTCAATCTCTTCCTTCGAAGAGATAATCGCAATTTTATATCCCACTTGATAGACAAAAGTCATTTTAGGATCACGGAAACGTTCAAAAAATTGAGAAACCCCTTTGATCCTTTCTGGAGGGGGAGAAAAAACATAGGCTATTCTCGATCTCGGAGGGATGCGCATCAAGTCAATAGGGTTATTAAGTACCTGATCGACAGCAACTAGATCTTGCTTCAAGATGTAAAGCTGCCTTGTATATGAATTCAGTTGCTTCACTCCAATCCCATTATGGGAAAGGATAATTTCAAGGAGATCACTCCAACACTCCCTTGGGATGGGAATACCTGAGTGCATATGAAGTTTCATGGAGAGAATTTCAGGTGGGATAATATAGAGATAGTCATGAGATCCATACTCCATGATGAGTTGGGTCATGCTGGTTTCTTCTTGATCCCATAAAGCATACCCTTCATCATCCTTCTTAGACTCATTAACCGCTAGGTCATGCCACTCTTTTTCAAGGTCGGTAATCTCTACTCGGATTTGATTCACATCGATTAAAAGCTGGTGATAATCTTCTTCATTTGCCCCATCTTTATGATACTCGTTTACGAGATCATATTTTTCTTCCATTGACAGCCGAAGACTCCTTAACTGAGCATTAACTTCATTCAAATAGCTACGGAGCTCTTTCTCCTCTTTCTGAAGGAGAAGGGCATCGCGCTTTTCTTCAATGGTTTGCCCATGTAAAGCTGTTATACAAAAGAAGAATATGAGCCCTAATTTAATCTTCACTAAAAATCTCGTAATCCTCTATCGGTTCAAGTTTTTGACTGGGATTGTTTCGCATCGGTCCCGTTGAATTGTCTTCTGAAGGTAGTGGGCCAATTTTAGTTGAAAAGGTATTTTTTGTGGGAGGAGAATGTTCTCCACCCTTAATTTGAGTCATCGGAAGCCTTACAAAGTGTTGTTCTGTTCGCATCGGATTAAAGAGCGTACCACAAAAAACTTCTTTCCCGTCAGATTTTTCAAGGCCATCAAAAACAAAAAGATCTCCCATAATATCTAACTTTAAAAGAGCTTCAACTTCATAGTAATTCTTAATTGTATGCCAGCCTGTTGTTGTGTGAACAAGCCAATCTCCCTCTTTTAGAATCGTTGCACGATTATCAATCCTACATGAAACGCGAGATGATGTTCGTCTTCGTAGTCTCGTGAAAATATCTTCAGCGCGAAGAGAAATTAATGAAATGCGTTCCTTACTGAAGGTTAAGAGGACTGATTCCATTCCCTCTTTATCCCAAAGCATCAACTCTACCTTATAAGGAGAAATGGCAACCACTTTTCCCATAGGATAACCTTTTGTTTTCAGCGAAGGAGTCCATTCTCCATCCTTCCAAATAAAGGTGTCTCCTTCGTTGATAAAGAGGATCTTACTTTCTTTCCCTGTTTGTATTTCAAGGCGTTCCCTCCCTTTATAGGCCTGATATTCATCTCCTCCATACCTTTCATAAAGCTTATCGGGCCCCCACCATTTCCCATTTTTTAAGGCCTCACTCCCTAACTTAAGGAGAGGATCGGTAACCTCCTCAACCCTCTTGGTCTCCCACTTTTGCTTTACTTTAAACTCTCTCATTTCATTGAGAAGCTTTTCTCCCTCTTCGTTAATGAGTTCAATTCCCATCTCAAGCCAGTCGTCTCCATTTTCATCAATCTTTGGCTTAATCCATAAAGGGGTAATTTCTTTAGAAAAATTTAAATGCTCTTGATCATAAGCAAGATATAGTGTCTGACCAGGGGTGATTCGAAGAGATTTATCACTTCCTTTAAGACCAATTTGCAGCTTTACTTCATAGAGATTGCCATCTGGTCGGGTATTTTTTGCCAAAAATAAGATCTCCCCACTCAAATCAGGAAAAGGGAAGCTTTGAATTTCTGAAGAAAGCTCTAAAGCTCCTTTTCCAACTAGATTATAATCAAAACGCGAAGGTAAGGGCTCATTTTTTTTATTTAAGGTGCTAATATTTAAGGTATAATTCTCTTTTTCATTGAATGAATAAATGAAAAAAAGAAGGGCTACGAGCAGGAGCAGCACCATCAAAATCCAATTTAATGCTTTGATGCTTTTGAGGATATGAATTAGTGATCTTTGTTTTATGATCAATTTTAACTCTTCAAAAAAAAGTTCCGGATCAGTATCACGTTTATTTTATTCCATTTAATGAAAAATTTCAAAGAAAAGAGAAAACATCAAGATTGCAAAAAACATTTTTTGTTTTAAACTAAACAGTAGGGGCATGTGAATGCTATGGCATTGCCTTAATGGGTTTTTAAAATGAGTGGAAAAATGGACAAAAAATTAAAAGAAGGCGTTAGCGTTCAAGAGCTTGAAAATTTCGGGAAGAAATATCGTTTTGAGATTTTCTTCGTTCTCTACTTCTTGCTTGCAACGCTACTTACCTTTATTTTCTTTGGAGCAGCGTGGAGCATCTTCCTAGCTGGTATTGGGGGAATCTTAGGCGTATGGTTACCTAACAAGGTCGAAAAAGCGGCAAAAGGGGCTTTTCAGTTTATCTTTAAACAAGAAAAAGCAACGAAGTTGATTTTAGCGATTGTTGGGGTTATTGTTTCCTTTTTCCTTCCACCACTAGTCTTTTTCTTCCTTGGTCTCCTTGGAGGAACTGGAATGCACAAGGCTGCATCTGCAGTAGGAAAAATGGGTGGAGAGGGGCAAGGGAAATAAGAAGAGTTAAGGATTCCTTAACTCTTCTTCCCTTGTTTCTATGTAATCTAAGAGAGTTGTTTCTTGAACACTAAAGTGGCTTAGGAGCTGCTTAAATCCTTCGTGTCCAATTAACTTTGATGGGGAACTGTCCTTTCCCCAGCCTCCATACTGCTTAATCTCGCTCCAGGCTTCGAGCTCGGTTTCATCATTTTTTAGCTGTTGACTGATTGTTGCTATTCGCATCAGATTAAAAGCAAAAAGAGCTGAATTATCCTTTGATTTTTCCCAGTAAGCAGAGTCTGAAAGCATTTCCTCCTTGAGGTTAACAGCTTCGCCCAAGGCCTCTTGATATTTTCCCTCACTAATTTTTAGTGATGTACGAGCATAGTCGCTGTAATAAGGCTGTTTTGTTCGATCCAGGGTCCTCTCAATAAAGGGTGTAGCCTCTTGAGGAGAAATGGCTGCTAAAAGATTTTGTCCAATAGGGGCATCATAATGAGCA
The DNA here is from genome assembly GCA_018399075.1 of Simkaniaceae bacterium. Lineage (GTDB taxonomy): Bacteria > Chlamydiota > Chlamydiia > Chlamydiales > Simkaniaceae > Neptunichlamydia. The sequence continues at coordinate 251,491 of CP073763.1, forward strand.
TGAAGTTCGGGATGCTTCTTTACCAATTTATCTAATTGAGCAAACTCATCTCCACTTTGATCTAAGACCTTCTCCCACTTAGTAAATGCCGCTGTTGCAGAAACATAGTCTCCTTCGGCTCTTCCTTTCTTTGTTCCAAGCTTTGCGACTAAAAGTCCTGCAATCAGAGCCGCAGGTAAAACATATAACGCTATTTTCTTCCAATCAACTGATGCCCGCATAGGTAATTCGAATTCTTCATCCATGGTAATCACACACTGTTTTCTAAAAAGAATCCATTCTAACCTAATCAGTTTTTTTTGTAATACCCCTGAATGCACCCTATTTTTTTCGGAGAGTGAGGGAATTAAGGACAACGGAGATCGAGCTAAGTGCCATAGCAGCTCCAGCTATCATTGGGTTAAGAAGACCTAGGGCTGCAAGAGGAATCCCTAAGCAATTGTAAAATAAGGCAAAAAAGAGATTTTGACGGATTTTAACAAAAGTCTTATTTGAAAGGAGAAGAGCCTCCAGCAGGTTAGTGAGATTACTTCGCATGAGTCCAATAGTTGCGCTTTCCATAGCGACATCCGTTCCCTCTGCAACGGCAAAACCCACATCTGCTATAGCTAATGCAGGGGCATCGTTAATCCCATCGCCGACCATTCCAACAACAGCGTTTTTTGCTTGAAGCTCTTTTACATATGTTGCTTTATCTTCAGGGAGAACTTCTGCATAATAGCCGTCAACACCAATTTTTTTTCCAACGGTTTCAACGACTTTTTTTCGATCGCCACTAATAAGAAAAATTTTCTTACCTAAAGCATGAAGAGCCTTAATCGCTTCTTCTGAATCATTTTTTATTTGATCAGATAAAACCAGATACCCTACACAGTTTTTCTCTTTTGCAAGGAGAACAATAATACCAACTTCCTTTTCGACCGCTTGTTCATATATTGACACATCAACTCGACTTTCTTTAAGGAATGAAAGTGAGCCTAAAAGCAATGTCTTTTCATTATGTAATCCAGATAATCCCTTTCCACTATGAGATTTGAAATTTGATAGAGTCTCAACTTTTTGATCTTTATGATAGTTTGTAATGACTTGGGATACGGGATGATGGGAGTGAATAGAAAGGGAAGCGCTCAATGTTATGAACTCCTTTTCTGGAAGCTCGGTATGAATTGCAGAAACAGAAAGATTTCCTTCTGTAACCGTTCCTGTTTTATCAACAATTAACGTATCGACTTTGCTGGCCCTTTCAAGCCCTTCAACATTTTTTACAAGGATCCCTTCTTTTGCCCCTTGGGCACAAGCAACCATAATAACGGTTGGAACGGCAAGCCCAAGGGCGCATGGGCAAGCAATAACAAGAACAGCAATGCCGCTGAGTAGTCCTTCTGTCCAGTTCCCTATTCCAAGTCCCCAGATAATAAAGGTTAGAATTGCAATAAGGAGGACAATCGGAACAAAAACTCCTGAAATTTTATCGGCAAGTTTTTGAATAGGTGCTTTTGAATCTTGCGCTTCTTCAACGAGGCGGATAATATTTCCTAAACTTGTCTCCTTCCCAAGGCGTGTTGCTTTGATTTCAAGCGCCCCTTCTGCATTGACTGTTCCAGCAAACGCCATCATCCCTTTTTCTTTAAGAACTGGAAGACTTTCTCCAGTTAGCATCGATTCATCCACATGAGAAACTCCTCCAGTAACTTCACCATCCACAGGTATGCTATCACCCGGACGAATCAAAACACTATCGCCCTTAACCACCTCTTCAATAGGAATTTCTTGTGTTTCTTGGCCCCTTTTTACCCGCGCTGTTTTTACCTGCATTCTAAGAAGGGCTTTCATCCCCCCTTGGGCTCTTTGTTTTGAACGATGCTCAAAAAAGCGTCCGAGAAGAATTAATGCAATCAATACCGCACTGGTTTCAAAATAGAGAAAGTCTGAAAAGCCAAAGATCACTGCAAATAAACTATAAAAATAGGCCGCGCTCGTACCTAATGCAACCAATGTATCCATATTTGCTGATAATGCTTTGAGGCCCCTAAAGGTAGCTATGTAAAATGAATAACCAGCCCCAAATTGAATAAGGGTAGCAAGGATAAGTTGAAGGTAGATAGGGATTCCCCAAGGCTTTCCAAATACATCTCCAATCATTGGAAGCATAAGAGGAAGAGCAAGAAGAAGAGATCCAAAGGTTCTAATATACAGCCATGTATTCCCTTCTTTTTTTTCTTCTACAGTCTCTCCATCTTGAATAGAAATTGTTGGATAACCTAATTCTGTGACAATTTTTGCAATGACTGCGGTGGTAGGATCTTTCCCTTCAACAACGACTTTTGCTTTCCCTGTTGCAAAGTTAATCGAGCTCTCAATAATCCCTTCTTCTCCCTTAAGTCTCCCTTCAATTTTGGAAATACAAGAAGAGCAGTTCATGTCGCTGATTTGAAAATGATACGTATTCATTCTAACTTAAATATTGAGAATAGAATTATTCCGCAACCGTTGAATTATCTGGCGGTGGCCTGAAGAAAATGGGATGTCTCCTAACTCTTCAAATGGGATCCAACGATAGTTTGAAGAGAAGGCTCTTTCAGCTTCATAGATCCGAGGGTAAAGAAACGCTTGATATTTTGTAAATCCGTGGCTAACTACTTCAAGTATTCCCTTTAGGGTTAGTGAAACCCCCATTGTTATTTCGATATTAGACCCCCGATCAAAATAAGGAAACTCCCAAAGATCAGCCATTACTTTCCCATCGGCCCCTTTTTGTAGAAGGAGTTCTTTGCCTGAATAAATAATAGCGACATCACGATGAAGTTGAATTGTTTTGTCTTTCTTTCTCTTCACAGGCAGTAAACCGGCTTTACTTTTCCCCAAACACTTTTCGCTTAATGGGCATTCTATGCATTTAGCCCTTTTTTGACAGACAAGAGCTCCTAATTCAATAAGCCCCTCCATGATAATCCAGGGTTCTTTATCGGGAAGAAGAAGATTGCAAAGCTCGCGTATCTCTTTTTGGGTTTTCCCTTTATCAACAGGCTCTTCAATTGAAAAGAATCGAGACAAGACCCGAAGAACATTTCCATCAACAGCGGGGACTTTTTCCTTAAAGGCAAAGCTTAATATTGCCCCTATCGTATAGGGTCCCAAACCCTTAACTTCCCTAAGGGCTTCATAAGAGTTGGGAAGCTCCCCTTCATAATGAGCGGATAAATATTCCGCCCCTTTCTTGAGATTTCGTGCTCTGGAATAATAGCCCAAGCCTTCCCAAGCCTTGATTACCTTTTCTATAGGAGCTGCGGCTAAGGCTGAAATCGTTGGAAACAGCTTCATCCATCTCTGAAAGTAGGGTATCACGACACTCACTTGGGTTTGTTGAAGCATCACTTCAGAAACCCAGACCTCATATGGGGAAGGATTTTCCCTCCACGGAAGAGGGCGTCGGCTTAGGAAAAACCATTTCCGCAGTTTTTCACTATCAAACGCCTTAACTTGGGAAATTTTTGCCTGATCCATTGATTTTTAGATTCTTTAATACCAAAGTACTTAGAAGTTTAACCCTCTTGGCATAGGATTTTCAAGGAAATAAGTAAGTAGGCCGGGGGGAATCATGGCAGAGTGGACTAAGTTGCAGGAAGAGCTGCAAGTTGCTTTATCTAAAGAGATAACACTTAGACAAGAAATTCTAGGAAATATGAACCAGCAAGAGTATCTTCTTCTAATCGGCAATATTGAGTTGAAGGAAGAGCTTTATTATGAATGCAATAAGCTTGTGAAGCAGCTTAAGGAGATAATCAGGATCCGTGGAATATTGACACGCAAGGTTTTTGACCATCTCCCTCCAAACATTGAAGGAACAATGCTTGATGAAGTTCTTGATCCTTTAGTCGATGCTGAAGAAGAAACCCTTATGCTCTATCAAAAGGCCAAGGGGCTCACCGAAAAAATCCACGGGCAACAACTTAGAAATAAGACTCTTCACGAAATGATCCTTAAGGAGGGACCCATTCGTGTTGATAATTCTGCTTTACATTCAGAGCCAATCAGCTCAAATCAGGGGAAAAAATTGCCATTGATCACTATCGATTATCAATCACAAGAGCATCCTGATTGATTTTTTCTTAAACGCTCTCTATAAAGGGGTCTATGAAGCTCCCCCGTTTTGCAACACTTGTTTCTGACCAGGATCGTCAATTTGTCGATCATCTAGCTCCCATTTCTCAGAATTTAGACATTCCGCTGATTGTAAATGATGAGGAAATAGAGTCACTTATTCATACTTATTACCCAAATGTTAAAACGATCTATAAAAGCCCTCTTGAACTGGGGTTTTATATCACAGAAAACTTTGAAGTCATTTATACCTGCCTCCCCACCCCACTTTTTAATGAAGTCGTTTTTACTGCAGAACTTATGCTAGAAAAAACGCTTTTTAATGTCTGGTGCCCCCACGGAAACTCAGATAAGGGATATAAAGGGAATTACATGGAATCCCTCTGCAACGAACAGTTTGCCCTTGTGTATGGTCAAAAACTGATAAACTTTCTGATTGAAAAGGGAAGTTTTGATCAACTTAAAGGGTTAATAACAACTGGTAATTACCGTTTAAAGCATTACAAAGAAAATAAAACATTTTATCAAAAGAAATTAAGAAAATTAATTAAACTCAATAATAACAAAACAATTTTATATGCTCCCACTTGGAAAGATAATGAAAGATCTTCTTCTTTTGATGGTGCTTTTAAGCTTTTATTGGAAAAACTCCCTGATCACTTAAACCTTCTTATAAAACCTCACCCAAATTTGTTTTCTTCACCTGAGCTTTTCGAGTTATTTGTCTGTCAATTTCCAATGAAAAAAAATGTCGCAATTTTACCAGATTTTCCACCCGTATATCCTGTATTAGATTTCGTTGATGTTTACCTTGGTGATATGTCCTCCGTTGGATATGATTTTTTAACTTATAGAAAGCCGATGTTTTTCTTAAATACTAACAAAAGAAACCCTCATGAAGATAAGGGACTTTATTTAACGCAATGTGGAATACTCATTGAACCAGAAGATTATGATAACATCTTTTCAATCATTGAAAATACAGATCCTACACCATTTGAAAAAATCCAAGCTAAACTCTATGATCAAGTCTTTGGGGAAGAAGAAAATTTTAAAGAAAAAGTGATTAAAGCCTATGAAAAAAAACTCCAATATTCCTAATGCTTGTGGTGTTTGCTTAGCTCCCGGTGATTCCGTTAATCACTTAGATCATCTAGCTCCAATTGCTTATTTTATGAACGTTCCCATGGTTATCGATGAAGAGTTTCTCATAGAAACGATGGAAAAATACTATCCTCAAGTTGAGAATATCTATGTTGATCATCACGCAAAAATTTTAGAAACAATTGCAACAAACTTTGATTTTCTTTTTGTCTCATGTTCAAATTACCGCGCAGATCTTTCTCCTCTTTTTGAAGTTATCTTTAGAAAAAAAATCCAATTTTGGTATTGCCCCCATGGAAATTCAGATAAAATGTACAAGCAATTTGAAAATCAATCCTTTGTTTTTATCTATGGAAATCAAATGGAAGAGCGGCTGAAAGAGGCAGACTATTATAATACTTACGAAGGAATTGTTAGAACGGGTAACTATCGACATACTTTCTATAAAAAGCATGAAACCTTTTATGACAACCTAGTAGAAGAGGAAGTCTTTTCAAAGTTTGCTAAGAAACAACCAACAATCCTTTATGCTCCTACTTGGGTTGACCAAGAAAAAAACTCTTCTTTTTTTGATGTGGGCCTGTCTATTATTGATCAACTCCCTGACCACTATAATCTTATTATTAAAATACACCCATGGATGGTTCATCAAAAAGCAGGACATGTGGCTCATATTGAAGAGCGTTATAAGGATAAGCAAAATGTTGTGGTCCTCCCCCTTTACCCTCTAATTTACCCTCTTCTTAAGCGGACTGATATTTATTTAGGAGACTTTTCTTCAGTAGGTTACGATTTTCTCTATTATAATCGTCCCATGTTCTTCTTTGAACCTGCAAGCCGAGTTAAAGAACGCTCTTACTCCAATCATCTCCATCACTGTGGGATCGTTATTCCTGAAGCGTCTTATTCTTCTCTTTTTTCTTTCATTGAAAATAACCTAAAAGCCCAAGAAAAATTAAATGACGCTCGCGAAAAAACCTATGACGATGCTTTCGGTGAAGAGAGAGATTTTGATGAGATCCAAAAAGAGGTCTTGGACGTTTTAGCTACTGCTCAAACGCAAAGTGATTGCCAACTTTCGTAAGTACTGTATCAAAAAGCATCGCATAAAATGCGGCAGGAATTGTCCCAGCAAGAACGAGCCCCCACTGCATGGTCCGCAATCCTTGAATAATTAAATCGCCCAGCCCACCAGATCCAACCAAGCTTGTTAAAGTCACCATACCAATCGTTGTGACTAGAGCAATTCGAACTCCATTGATTAGTATCGGAAGGGAAAGAGGAATTTCTACATAAAAAAGAACCTGTCTTTTTGTCATTCCCATGGCATTGGCTACATTTTTTACATTTTTACTGACTTGGAGGATTCCTGAGTAGGTGTTTGTAAGAATCGGAAGAAGCGCATAGAGAACCAGAACTAAAATAGCAGGAAGTGTTCCTGTTGCTGGAACCGAAACGATATTCCTTAGCGCAACAAGAATAACAACGATGAGAGCGATGAGGGCAAGACCAGGAATCGTTTGAATAATAGCAACAAGTCGAAGAATATAACGGGCCCCTCTTCCTTTTGATCTTCCAAGAAAAACTCCCAGTGGAATGGCTATAAGCATCGCTATAAATAGAGAGATAAAGGTGAGCTCAATATGCTCTAGAGATTTTTCTAATATCGTTTTCACAAGGGGGCTTTTGGCTGTTTCATTAATAGCTCTAGAATATGATCGAGCAATTTCTCTTTTTTAATTTCTCCTCGATAGGAGGACCCAGAAAAAATCGGGAGGTTTTTTGTTTTGGTTTCCCTAAAGGACTCAAGAGCTTCAATCAATGTTGATCTAGGTGTTAGTTTTGTGTAGTTCGTGATGGGCCTTTCGATACTTGGTTCAATACATTCATGAATCGTTTTTGTCAGAAGAGAGAGTTGAAAACGGTGTCTTCCTAAGAATTGATCGGCAAAAGCGCTTGGAGGATTTTCAACAAAAAGGCTTGGGGAGGAGACCTGGACAAGCTCTCCAGAATCCATTAATGCAATCCTGTCTCCCATAGTAACAGCTTCAACTAGGTCGTGCGTCACAAAAACTATCGTTTTTTTTATTTTGGATTCCAGCTCTAGAAATTCTTTTTGGGTTTGCTCTCTTGTAATGGGGTCTAAAGCTCCAAATGGCTCGTCCATTAAAATAATTGGTGGATCTGCTGCAATGGCTCGTGCCACACCAATTCTTTGCCTTTGGCCTCCGCTGAGCTTTAAGGGATATCTTTTTAAAAAGTGTGCTGGATCAAGGCCCATCATGTCCATAAGTTGATCCACTCGATCCTGAATTTTTTTCTCCTCCCAGCCTAAAAGCCTGGGAACAATCGAAATGTTTTCTTCAACTGTCATATGAGGAAAAAGGCCAATCTCTTGAACAGCATAACCAATGCTTCTTCGAAGTGTAATGGGATCTAAAGTGAGAATATCTTTCCCATAAACTGAAATGGTGCCGGAAGAAGGGTCTAGGAGGCGATTAATTAGTTTTAATGCTGTTGTTTTTCCACTCCCACTTTTTCCTAAAAGGACGAGCGTTTCTCCTTCTTTTACCTCAAGATTTAAATTTTTAAGGGCATGAACTTTTTTACTAAAAGACTTCCATACCTCTTTAAATTGAATCACGGAAATTCCTCATTTTTAACAAGAGGGGGAAGAACAGAAACATCGAGAAGAGTGCTTAAATTTTCTACACAAAGCTTTGCTTCAATTTCAAACGAAGGGCTCCCCTCTTTTAGGGGAGCAATTTTAGTTACATGTGCTACTGGAATATCTTTAGGAAAAACACCATCCATTCCCGTTGTCACAAGTAAGTCCCCGACATCAATCAGAGAGGTATAGGATTCATTGCTTAATTGATCAAGAGGTTTTCCACTTCGTAGCTCTAAAGACGGACCTTCTTCATCCTCAAAATCATAATTAAATCCAATCCCCTTCAGAACTTCAGACCTCCCTCTCCAAAGAGGACTACTACTGCCCATGAGCTCTCCCTTTGCTAAATACCTTTCTGGAGCTTCTTCTTCTAAGCGCTCCAAGAGTTTACCGAGGACAAGGAGTGTTTCACGAGGTTCCTCCCTAAGAGCAACCTGATGTAAAACCTGCTTGACAAGGGTTGCAAGTTCTCTATTTCCCTCCCCTCCACGGGCGACTCTAACAGAGGGAATTAATGAGGCATCAGTTAGAAGGCGGACACGGCTCTTGTGTTTTCCAACAAACTCGATCATTCCAATCAAATAAGGGCCTTTTAAAATGGGGCTTCCAACAGCAATAATTTCTTTCCCAAGTTTGGTGTTTTCACTTTCTCCAACATTAATCCAAAGGGTAGAATTCCAATCTGTTGGATCGCGGTAAATCACCGCGGCGGAAAGGAAAAAAAGCTCTAATTCAAGTTGCTTTTCTGCTGCTGCTTTTCGCCTTTTATAAAAAGAAGAGCCCTTCTTTTCATCAAGGGCTATGATCTCTTTAATTTTTTTTATTTGCTGCTCTATCCTCTCTTCTGAAAGGAGTCTTCGACGGAGCGATTCATTTTGTTTTTTTAATAAGAGATTTTCAACTTCAATCGATTCAATGTCTTCTTTCTTCTTTTTTGGGAGAGGGGAGGGGGCAAAGGAAGCACGAAGTTGGGCTCCTTCCTTCCAAAACCCTTTAGAAAGAGTCCCCGCACTACTTCGCATTCCTTGAACAACAATTCCTGGGAAGTAAAAAAGAGAAAACAAAAAGAGCCCTAATAGAATATAGGGGCGATAGCTTTTTTTTCTCATCCTTTCGTCTTAATAATTGCCTCAATCACGTAAGGCAGGTTTCCTTCATTAAGTCCTGTAAGATTAATTCTACCGCTTCGAGTTAAATAAACCCCATATTCATCAATCATACGGTCAACTTGCTCTGCGCTTATTCCTAGCATGGAAAATAACCCGTAACGTCTTTTTAAAAAACCAAATTTGTCTTTTCCAAATTGCCTACCAAGAGCGTCAACAAGATCATTCTTCATTAACGTAATCCTCTCGCGCATTTGATCGACTTCTCCCTTCCACATTTCAACAAGACCCACATCTTGAAGAATTGTTGTGATAATTCCTGCTCCATGTCTTGGAGGATTTGAATAGTTAACACGGGCAAGTCGTTTCACAACGCTTGATAAGTTTTGAGAGAGCTGCTCATTTTTGGCAATGATAGAAAGACAGCCAATTCTTTCTCCATATAGACCAAAGTTTTTAGAATAAGAAGCAGCAACAAGCATTTCGTGCCCTTGACTTGCAAAATAGCGAATTGCCCAGGCATCTTGATCAAGGCCGCGACCAAAGCCTTGATAAGCAAAATCAAAGAAGGGAACGAGTTTTTTCTTTAAAAAGAGGGTGGACAGCTCTTTCCATTGAGCATCGTTTGGATCACATCCCGTTGGATTGTGACAGCAGCCATGTAAAACCACGACGCTTTTTTCTGGAGCGTGTGACAAGGTGTCTAGCATCCGTTCAAAATCAAGCGCATGGATTTCTTTGTTGTAGTAGGGATAAGTTTCGATCTCCATTCCACAGGCTTCAAAAATCCCTCGGTGGTTAGGCCAAGTGGGGTCTGAGAGGTAAACCTTTTTTGTTACCTCACGAGCTAAGAACTCTCCACCTAAGCGAAGGCCGCCAGTCCCTCCAATCGTTTGTGCTCCAAAAAGGGTTCCTTTTGCGCTTTTGCAAAAAGCTTCTCCAAAGGCAAGCTTCTGAGCTTCATGAATAAATGCTTCATCTCCTCCCATGGGGAGGTAGAGTTTATCTTTTTCAATTTTTTCGAGAACTTTTTCTCCTTCCTTAACGGAGCGAAGAGTGTGGGTTGCTAAGTTTTCATCACGAAAAATTCCGACAGTCAAATCAATTTTATTAGGGTTTTTATCTTTCTTAAAACGGGTAGCAAGCCCAAAGATTGGATCAGGCGGGAAAGGTTCAACTTTTTCAAAAATACTCATCACAGTTCTCCTCTAAAAATGTCTCTTTCCATTATGCCTTCTCATTGAAAAAAACTCCCGAATAATTTACGCTTGATTCCCTTTGGGGCGTTAGCTCAGTTGGTAGAGCGCAACAATGGCATTGTTGAGGCCAACGGTTCGACTCCGTTACGCTCCATTTTCATCTTAGAATTCAATTCCTGCCCGCAGGGTTGCTCCATAGAAAGTTAAGTCTTCGGCATAGCGCATGAGTTGAATGCGAAAACCACTCGCTCCACGATTTTCAATTTCTACAGATTGATTTTGCCGCCAAAAGTACTCGGCTTCATACCCTAAACTAAGACTAAACTGTGTTGAGCGCATCGGATAGTCCCAGTTAAGACCAAAGAGAAAACGAAGGGTTGGAGTAAAAAGGTAGGAGCTCCCCTTTAATGCAATTTCATTTTCGCTATGTTTCACCTCAAATTCTCCAAATAAAAGGGAACCACTCGCATCACCCACAAGGGAAATCCCATAGAGAAGGTGCCAATTCATATTGAGCCCAAGGTTTGGCCCTGTGCCGACAAACCGACAACGATCTTTAACTCTAATTGCCTCACGGCTTCGATAGGTCACCCCTTGCTTCTGATCAATCCATGCCCGTTTAACACCAACCATTGTTCCAAAGCCCAAAAGACGGCTTAAAAAAGAGCTTTGATGCAGGGTTAGTTCAATATTATCGTAGTCAATTTTATAGTCAGAACGTGCTTCATAAATTGATGGGATAACCCCACCTTTTAAAGAAACTAAAAGAGAAGGGGGAATGATGCCTCGTCCTTCATTATCTTGAGTTCCAAAATGTGTATAGGTTCCTATGACTTCCCATTTTACAATCGGGAGGCGGATCCCTGCTCCAACCCTATATCCCCAGTCCCAGTCAAAGCTTTGGGTCTCAACTTTTCCACTTCCACCTGTGGCTAGATCATAAACATACTCTGTTCCACCAACTTTGGCATGCCAATAGAGAGCTCCTCCAAAAAACTGGATCCCAATCCATCCTTTTTCAAATTTTCCACTCGCAAAGCTCGCACCAAATCCTCCGCCCTCAGTTTTGGTCCCCACTTGCTCCATCTCTTCTTCCAAAGAAGCAACGCGCTCTTCTAAATCACCCCCATAAAGTGAAAAGAGAAAAATAAATGATAAAAGGAAATATCTCATAGAAATAGTTTATTGAAAATACAGATTAAGTACTAGTTTCTAAACGGACAGGATACCTTCTTCCGTTAAGAGAGAGGAATGTTGTTGCAAGCAAGCAAAGCGTCATTCCACAGAGAAGAACAAAGGTTGGACTTCCCGTTTGGAGAAAGAGAAAAGAGCCTAAATAGGGGAAGATAATTCCTCTTATACCGACAGCTAAAATATTGACAGAGCTATAGGGGGCGCTATCTTCATCTTTAGAAAAGACAGGTCCTGACATTTTCCAACTCAGCTCACTTCCCCCTTGCATCACACCATATGCGATATAGGCAATGTAAATGATAGAGCTCGATGAATGGGCAAAAATAAGGAGGAGAGGAAAGATAGCTGCTGCAAGAGTAACAACAGAACAAAGAACAAAAATTCTAGAGCGATTGAAAAACTTCACCCAGAGTGGTGAAGAAAGAGCAAAACCAATTCCTTTAAGAGCGGCAACGGCGGTTAAGACATCTGAATACGAAAGGTGAAGGACGTTGTTAAAATAGGCGGGCAAAACGGGCTGCAGGATCATGAGTCCCGCCCCTCCCAAGAAAAAGCCCCATTGGAATTTTGCAAAATCTGAGCGCTGACTTAAGAGTTTCCAACCACTTTTCCAAGGGTTAATAAGATGGGTCAATTTTCTTACTGAAGCTACCGCTTCTTTCCTCTCTGGACTCTCAATTTTAATCTTTTTTATCGGCAATGTTGAAATCATTCCCAAAAGAGCTGCAATGGGAAAAAGGAAACGCCAAGACTCAGAAACATTATCGAGCACCCCTCCAATAAATAAAGGAAGGAGGGCAACGCCTAAATAATCAACCGTCGATCCTATTGCACAAATCTTGCTCCTTGAAGCCCCTGGAACCTTTAATTTCAAAATTTCCATCCACGCTGGAATGGTCCCTCGACAAAGAGTCATGTGAAACCCAACAGCAAAGATGTAAAACCAAGGATTATTTACAAAGGGGAAGAAAAGAAAAGGGGTAAACTTAAGGACATTTCCAAGAATAAGGTTGGGGATCAATTTTTCTCTCATTGCGTGAACCCTCTGGCTCCAATAGGGAGAAAACAATGAAGCAACAGGCTTGATTGCTATTAGGGTAGCAACCTGAAAAGGGGTTGCATGAAGATCTTTATGTAATATGACTGGAAGGAGATAAAAAAGCCCCCAAAAGGGAACCGAGAGGATCCTTGAGATGACATAGGCCATCGCTGTTGAGTCTTTTATTGAGAATGTGGGGCTCTTATCCATGCAAACATTTTAGAGCCTGTCATAATAAAAAAAAAGACAGGAAAGATTAGATCGTGTTGTCAAACAATAAAGGTTATTTGATGATGCGGTCTAGTAATCGAGGCGGAGCTTAAAGCTTATCCCATAAAAGCTTATGTCTTCTGCCATACGCTCAAAATTAAGGCGGGTGCTCGATGAGGCCTGAGTAAACTCCCAATTATAAGGGCTCATGCTCTGGTTTTCTCTCCAAAAGTAAAGGATCTCATAGCCCAATCTAAAGGAGATGTAATAGTTTTCTTTATGAAAATAGTCGGACCAACTCATCCCAAGAAACATTTGAGTAAAGGGAACAAATCGGTTCATTTTTCCCTTCAGGCGAATATTTGCATTGGCCGAGGAAACATTGGGTGAGGTTTTTTCTTTTTCAACGCCCTCAAAGTAGCAATAAAGAATCGCTCCAGAAAGCTCTCCCTCTAGCTGAAAACCATGTCCAATAAATAAAGTCCCTTGAATTCCCATCCTGGGACCAAGACCATCAAAGTCGCAGCGATTGTAAACCCGATAATACTCGCCGATGACTTCCCCATCAAGCTCTAAGGAACTGAAGTCGAACTTCACTTTTTGCTCTTGTCTCATCCGCGTCCCCTTTAATCCAATATGGGGCCTAAGGGTGAGAAGGCGGCTCATAAAGTATTTTCGTCCCATTTCAAAGTCGAAATTCATGTAAGTGAGATCAAAGATAGATTTTGCTTTTTCAAAAGCTCCGCCAAAAAAACCTACCTGGGAAACAAGGAATGCTGGAGGATATTTATAACAACTGTCTCCATCATGATTTTGGTAATAGGTGAAGTTTAAATAGACATCCCAACGATCATGAGAAATGACCGTTCCAATCCCAACTCTTCCTCCAACTTCCCAACCAAAGGAATTAGAGCGAACGCTCCCTCGAATAGGAGCATTAGGAAGGTTTTGCCCTTCACCGGTCGAGAAAACATAGTCTGTTCCACCAAGTTTGGCATCCCAATAGAGCAGCTCTCCTGTTGTATACCAATCAAGACCGTATCCATCGGGCTGAGCAGAGGCCAGAGAAAGTCCGAACGACCCTAAGGTGTTTTCGGTTCCAACCTCTTTCATCTGTTTTTCTAGCTGCTCAACGCGCTCGGTAATTCCACCAAAAAGAGAGCCCCCAAGGGCTAAGATGAAAAACACTCCCTTTCTCAACATTATTACCTCTTCACATCACATATTTTGCATAGTATGCCGCTCCCAATAGAGCTGTTTTATCGTTAAGGACAACGCGAATCGGTATCCCTCCAAGGAGATCTGAAAATCGCCCTTTTCTTTTAAAAGAATCAAGAAAGCCGCCCAGCTTTATAATGCTCAATAGTTTTGGTGCAATGCCACCACCAATATAAATCCCCCCAAGGGCAAACATTTTTAAAGCAACATTTCCAGCTTCTGATCCATAGATAGAAATAAATAACTCGAGCGCTTTCTTGCAAGCCCGAGATTCACCACTCAATCCTTTTTCAGAGATAAGGCGAGGAGAATCTCCTGCAGCAATCTCTTTTAATACTTCTTCTCTTTCCTTCTCCACCCTTGTCTCAACGATAAATTGGTAAACGTTGTAAAGCCCTGGGCCCGACAAGATTCTTTCATAGGAAACGTGGCCAAACTTCTTTCTTAAAAAACGGAGGAGAGAATCTTCCCTTTCGTTTATTGGAGCAAAGTCGGCGTGACCTCCTTCACAAGCAAAAGGAATATCTTTTTTTCCATCAAAAAAAATTCCCGCCTCTCCAAGTCCTGTTCCTGCAGAAACAAGGGCTTTGTTCCCTTCAGCTTTTCTGTCCCCCTCATTGAGAGTAAAAAACTCTTCTTCCTTAAGCATATTAAGCCCATAGGCATTAGCTTCTAGATCATTAATCAATGAGACTTTTTCAATCGTAAGTTCTTTCGAAAGGGCTTCGCTTTCTACAAGCCAAGGTAGGTTTGTCGCTTGACTTTTCCCCTTCTTAACCGGTCCCGCTATCCCAAAACACCCTTTAGCTATTTCTTCTGTTGTCTCTTTTAAAAACTCTTTCACAATCAATCGAAGGTTGGGATATTTTTGGCTAGGAAACTTCTCTTCTTTTAAACAAATAACCTTTCCTCTCTCCTCTTTATAAAGAGCTAGGTGGGTTTTAGTTCCTCCAATATCTCCCGCTAAATATGCCATTCCCTACCCTTAGCATGTGAGAGGGAAATTGTCATTGAAATTTTACACATGCTTCTAAAGCAAAATAGATGTATATTGAGGAAAAATGAAAATTAAAAGGAATAGTCATGACTGAAAAAAATGATGCAGCAAAGAAAAAAGCTTTAGAACTTGCCATTTCTCATATTGAAAAACAATTTGGTACTGGCTCTATTATGTCGCTTGGAGACCACTCTGCAGCCCGAGGTATTAGCTCGATTAAAACTGGGGCCCTTTCTTTAGACCTTGCTCTTGGAATTGGTGGCGTTCCCAGGGGCCGCGTTGTAGAAATTTATGGTCCAGAATCTTCTGGTAAATCAACCCTTGCCACACACATCGTAGCAAGCTGCCAAAAAGAAGGTGGAGTTGCTGCTTATATTGACGCAGAACACGCAATGGACCCTTCTTATGCTGAAAAAATTGGTGTCAGCTTAAACGATCTCATGATTTCACAACCCGATTGTGGTGAAGATGCTCTTAACATTGCTGAAATGCTTGCCCGCTCTAACGCCGTTGATGTCATTGTTATTGACTCCGTGGCCGCCCTTGTCCCTAAATCAGAACTTGAAGGGGAAATTGGAGACTCACATGTTGGTCTTCAAGCGCGCCTTATGTCACAAGCATTAAGAAAGCTGACCTCTACTCTTGCAAAAAGCAATACATGCGCCATTTTCATCAACCAAATCAGAGAGAAGATTGGGGTAATGTTTGGCAATCCGGAAACCACCTCTGGAGGAAGAGCCTTAAAATTCTATTCATCCATTCGTATGGATATCCGTCGTATTGGTTCGATTAAGGGGCCAGAGAATACTGATATTGGAAACCGGGTGAAAGTCAAAGTTGTAAAGAATAAAATGGCTCCTCCATTCCGCATAGCTGAGTTTGATATTCTCTTTAACGAAGGAATCTCTCGAATGGGCTCTATTATTGACCTCGGCGTTGAAAATGAAATTATTGACAAGAAGGGAACTTGGTATAGCTATAAGGACCAACGCTTAGGCCAAGGAAAAGAGGCAACACGCACTGAGTTAAAAAATAACCCAGCGCTCGCCGATGAAATTGAACAAAAAATCTTTGAAAAAGTTCAGGGTGTTCCTAAGGAAGAGCCAGCTTTAGCATAAGCTTTTAGTAGATCGATTATTTGCTGAAACTCGGGAGTTAATATCCCGAGTTTTTTCATTTTTAAGGTAAATGTTTCGATCTCATCTTCAAACATTTCATTTGCTTCGTCTTTTCCAATTAAGTGCGCAACATTTAAAGAATCTTCATCATCTTGATCCATATCATCTAAATCATCTGCTATTTGAAAAGCCATTCCAAAATGGTAAGCTGTTTCTCTGATTCTATCCACCTGATCTAAGGAACCCCCTCCAAAAACCCACCCAAAAATAAAAGAGATTTCAAAAAGAGTAATGGTCTTTTTGTAGATGATATCAAAAGCTTCTTCGAGCGTTCGCTCTTCAGAGTATAGATCTTTAAATTGACCCCCAGTAGCTCCTGAAATTCCAGCACAACGAGTTGCTGCATCTAGAGCGATCACACAGGCTTCATTTGCACGTTCTCTAAAGGGTTCTTTTTGCCTTGAAAGAACTTGGACGCTTTGGAATATTTTTTCATACCCAGCAGAAATTAGGGCATAACTGGCTAGAAGAGCAACAGCCTCTCCATACTCTTTATGTAAAGCAGGCTTACTTCTTCGAAAATCATCATTATCCATACATGGAAGATCATCGGCAATCAAAGAGGCGGTATGAAAGTATTCAACAGAAAGCCCCCCTTCTAAAACATCAAGCTCATTTCCAAGGGCTCGGCTCACCATCATCACAATTAAAGGGCGAATTCTTTTACCTCCATTTAAAAGAGCATATTCACAAGCGTCGCGAAGAATATTCTCATCTCCCAATCGGACAATATTACGCTTTAAAAATGTTTCAAAAGTTTCTTTAAGAGGTTTAATCAATGAGGTGTTAGGTTTGATCAGCTGTTTTAGCATCTTTATTTTTCCTAAGATTGGATTTTTGAATTGACGTGCAGGATCTTGAGTAGGTTCTTTTTCTTAAAAGTATACCAGGATTAATCACAGAATTGCATCCAAGCTGAGAACCATCTCCTAAAACTGTTCCAAACTTACTTATCCCTGTTTTGTAAAGTTCTCCATCGACCTCTACAACCACCTCACCATGATCTAAACGGAAGTTTGCACAAATCACTCCCGCACCAATATTGACGTGGTTTCCTAAAATTGAATCTCCCACATAATTAAAATGTGGGGCTTTAGAATCATCTAAAAAGATGGCATGTTTAACTTCCGTCGCATGACCAATGATGCACCGATTCCCAGTGACTATATTTCCCCTAATGTAGGCTCCATGTCTAACCTGGCAGTCCTCTCCAATAAAGCATGGTCCTTCAATATAAGCTCCCTGTTCAACTATTGTTCCCTTTCCAATTGAAATCTTTTCTGGATTAATGAGTACAGCGCTTGATGGAATCTTGCACTCAATCTTACCAAGTTTTAAAGAAGAAAGATATCCTTTTAGGTTTTTTAAGCTTTCCCAAACGGGCTTTTCCATAAGAAAAAGATCCTTATGAGCAAAGGAGTCTAAGTCAAAAAAACTTTTGGGCGTTAGCATAAAAAAGCCTATAGTTATAGATAAAGAGAAGAGAATATATTAATAGGTATTTTTCTTCATCTTCTTCAGCTGTGGATTTGTTGATAACCCTTAATTTCTATAGAGAAACTCTGTTGTTCACAAATTGTCAGAAAATTGATCACTCTGTAGACTTTTCTTTTAAAACTGACTACTGAACAACTTTTGATCAACTCATCAACAGACTATAAACAACATTTTCAACAGAGGAAAAAAAGAAAAATCTGGGTGAGAGGATTCGAACCTCCGACCCCTTGCACCCCATGCAAGTGCGCTGGCCAAGCTGCGCTACACCCAGATCAGCCTAATAGGTTAAGGGGAGCCCCCCTTTCTGTCAATATTACCCAAGGCTTATCTTGCAATCTTGTGAGAAAAAATCTCCCATGGTAATCTTTTTCCATGATGTTATTAGAAAAAAGTTGGCATGCTGCTCTAAATGAGGAGATCAACAAGCCTTATATTCACAATCTAAAGAGATTTTTAGAAAGTGAAAAGAAAAGGGGAGCTATGATCTTTCCTCCTGAAGAAGAAGTATTTAATGCCTTTAAGCAGACCCCTTATGACAAAGTGAAAGTGGTTTTAATGGGACAGGATCCTTATCATGGCGTAGGACAAGCGCAGGGGCTGTGCTTTAGTGTTCAAAAAGGAATTTCTCTTCCTCCCTCCTTAAGAAACATTTATAAGGAAATGGAAGAGGACTTAGGGATACCTCAAGCTAACCATGGTTGTTTACTCAATTGGGCAAAACAAGGCGTTTTGATGCTTAATGCAACACTCACTGTGAGAAAAGGAGAACCTAAATCTCATTTTGGACAAGGGTGGGAAACTTTTACCGATAATGTTATTCGGACGTTATGCCAAAGAAAAGATCCTCTTGTTTTTATTTTGTGGGGAAAGTCGGCAAAAGATAAGTGCGAAAATATTTTAAATACGATGGATCATCCCCATGCAATTTTAACAGCAGCCCACCCCTCTCCCTACTCTGCTACAAACTTTTTTGGCTGTCGACATTTTTCAAAAACGAACGAATTCCTAAAGGGGTGGGAGAAAACTCCTATTAATTGGTCATTAGATGGATAAAGAAGAAGTCAAACAAAAAAGCTCTCTCTTTTCAGTCTTTTTTACTTTTGCCGTTGATAATCTAGGAGCAACCATTGTCTTCCCTATTTTTGCCCCCTTATTTTTAGATCCTTCAAAGGGCCTTTTAGGCCATGAGGTTTCTTTAACCTATAAGACAACCCTTCTTGGGTTCTTTTTGGGAATTTACCCTTTCATGCAGTTTATCTTTGCTCCAATTTTAGGAGAGTATGCCGATCATCATGGGAGGAAAAGAGCCCTTCTCCTTACAACCTTTTTAACTTTTGTTGGATATGCTCTTAGCGCTTATGGAATCCACCACCATTCCCTCTTTTGGATCTTTTTTGCTCGCTTAATCATGGGGGTTGGAGCAGGAAACTTATCGATTTGTCTTTCCTCTCTTACTGATTTGAGCCCGAGCAAAAAGAAAAAAATCCGCTACTACAGTTATGGCTCAGCTATTGCTGGATTTACATTTATTTTAGGCCCTTTTGTTGGCGGAAAGCTTTCAGATCCATCGATTTCTCCTCTGTTTGACTCAGCATTTCCAATGCTTATTGGAGCTATTTTAGGGATTATAAATGTTCTCTTTATCCTTTTTGCTTTTGCTGAGACATTGGAAACCCCTTCTAAAAAGCCTTTTGATCTAATAAAGGGAATACATAACATTCAAACGGCGTTAAAAACAGAATCAATCCGCCCCCTCTATCTCATCTACTTTTTCTTTCTGTTTTCTTGGAACATTATCTTTCTTTTTGTTCCTGCCTTCGTCGTTGAAAATTTTCATCTCTCTAATTCAGCAATTGGGGATGTTTGCGCTCTTCTTGGTGTCTGTTGGATTTTTGGAACAGGAGTTCTTCACCGCATATTTTATCATTCAGTAAAACCTAAGTGGATCCTATTAACATCATTTCTTGTCTTTTCTGCGATTGTGGTTTTTATTCCTTACCCAAATTTTCTCAAAGGTTTTTTAGTTCTCTTAGGTAGTTGTACTATTTTATCAGGCCTTATTTGGCCCATTTGTACAAGTGCGATTTCAAATGCTGCGCCAGACCATATTCAGGGAAAGGTTTTAGGGTTAAGTCAGTCGATGCTTTCGATTACAATGATGCTCTCCTCAATTTTAGGAGGGCTCTTCCTCCATGCCCACTCAATGATTCCTTTTGTTTTTTCTAGCCTCTCCTCTCTAGTTGCAGCGGCCCTTCTTCTTAGGACAAAGGTGGAATGAGTCCAGAACTTGAAGAGAGAATTGAGGTCCTTTGCTCGCCCTATACGCATAAAGAACTCCTAAAAGCATCGGAAGATCTTACGTTTCGCTATCACGATAAAAAAAGTCACGATACTGAACTTCATAGGGTCGCTTATCTTGCGACGCGAATGCCTGCAACCTATGCTGTTCTTTCAAAGGTTCTGTCTGAAGTTCCCCTTCCACAAACCATTCTGGATTGTGGGGCGGGCCCAGGAACTTCTGCATGGGCTCTTTTGGATGCTTCCATTACATCCCTCACCCTCATTGAAAAGGATCTTGATTTTGTAAAGCTAGGACAGAAATTAGCTCCAACTACCCCATTCAACATCACTTGGAAAACACAAAGTTTCCTCGCCTTTAAAGAAAGAGCAGAGCTTGTCTTATTTTCTTACTCACTAAACGAAATTCCTCAAGAAAAGCTTACAGAAGTCATCGCTCACGCCCACAATCAAACAGAAAACCTTCTTGTCATTATTGAACCGGGTACGCCTGAGGGGTTTGAGAGGATACGACAAATAAGGGCGCAACTCTTAAGTCTTGGCATGTCTCTTCATGCACCTTGTCCACATCATAATGAATGTCCTATGTCGGGCTCAGATTGGTGTCATTTTTCAGCCCGCCTCTCACGCACTTCCCTTCATCGCACCCTTAAAAAGGGATCGCTTGGACATGAGGATGAAAAGTACTCCTATCTTATCGCTTCAAAAGCCCAGCATACTCCAAGGGGTGCGCGTATTCTTCGCCATCCTATTAAAAAAAAGGGGCACACAATTGCCACTCTCTGCACATCAGAGGGTGTTGTACAAAAAACTTTCACGGGGAAAGAGAGAAAAAAACTTAAATGGGGAGATTGGGTTATTGATTAAAACCCAGAAGCTCCGCTTTTTTTTGTTCGATATGTGTTTGCTCATCCCAAAAAGGGACCACCTCTTGATTGAGGGTTTTTTTTAGTGTTCGAGAGGCTTGAAAGTGAATAAAAAATGAGCTTTTGAGTTCATCATCATCTTTAATTTTCGTAAAAATACGACAATAACGACTGTCTAGAAAATGCACGTTAACATCCGTTTGAAATAAGACATTCCGAAGAGAAATTTGATCCCAAGGTTCGGGATCCACTGCTAAGAGGCGTTCGGTTTCTTGATCCCATTTTTCAAGAAGGGAAAACGCTGCAGAGGTGGGGTAAAACAAAAGGGTTCCTGAATTTACTTTTGAAGGGTGATTGTCGGGAAGCAAGGGGTTGCTGTGCAGAGCAACATCTGCTTCTAATGTTTCAAAAAGGAGAGGCTTTTGATAAACGATGGCATCGGCATCGAGCCATAGAACGGGCTTTTGTAAATCGAAGAGTTTTTTTTGGATATATTTCGGTTTAAAGCAGCAGTTTTTTTCCCATGACCCAAAGTTTGGCATAGGGTCTACCGAGTAGGGAAGATTAAATTTTTCGCAAGAAGATACGAGTCCCTCAATCTCTTTTTCATAAGGAGTGTTTTCTGTATAAAATGAAATAATTGTTGGAAACATTAGACCTCGATATTAGGAATAACAACATCTGCAGTGAAGTGTTTTTCTAAAAGTGGTTCTACCTCTAACTTAAGAAACTCTATCACCTGTTCTTTAGATCTTCCGGTGAGGTTATTAACTTCTAAAAGCCCCCCTAATTCGTCTTCTTTAAGCCCCACAGCATCTAAAAGTGTTTTAAGAAGGTCAGAGTCCATTCCTGTTTCTTTTTTCGTCTGAGCGGCTTCAAAGGAGAGTTTTTTAAAAAGAGCATGTGTTTCTTGTCGATCCTTTCCTTTAAGAACAGCGGCTGCAAGAAGGGCTTCTGTTGCGATATAGGGAAGGCGTTCCTTGAGATGACTTTCCATCAGTTTGGGGTAGACCTGTAGCCCATCAATAATTGTGTAAAGCAGGTTGACAACGCTATCAGCAGCAAGAAAGGCTTCAGGAATAGTTATACGACGATTGGATGAATCATCAAGTGAGCGCTCAAGCCACTGAAGGGCGGCATTATCAGCGGTGTTATGCCATAGATTCACAATAAAACGGGAAAGACCACACACTCTCTCAGAGAATATAGGGTTTCGTTTATAGGGCATTGCAGAGGATCCCACTTGATCTTTTCCAAAGGGTTCTTCGACTTCCCCCAAATGAGAGAGGAGACGTAAGTCCGTCGCACACTTATGGGCGCTAGTTGCAATCCCTGCTAAGAGGGAGAGGATTCGCTGCTCCTGCTTTCGCGGGAAAGTTTGGCTACTGACTAAAAAGGACTTTTTAAACCCCATTTTTTTAGTAATCAGATCATCAAGGGCGATCACTTTTTGGTGATCTCCTTCAAAAAGGGCAAGAAAAGAACCGCTTGTTCCAATCGCTCCCTTGCAACCGAGAAAAGGAAAGTCTTCCATTAGGAAAAGCTGATCTTTGAAATCTCTGATAAAATCGTGGAGCCAAAGTGCACTCCTCTTTCCAAAAGTCGTTGCTTGTGCGGGTTGAAAGTGGGTGTATCCTAAACAAGGAGTTTCCGCTTCTTTTAAGGAAATGTGATTGAGTTTTTCAATAAGGAGAATAAGTTTGTTTTTTATAAGCTGGAGTGCTGTTTTGTGCGCGATGAGATCGCCATTATCCATCACATAAGAGGAAGTTGCGCCCATATGGATGATTCCTTTTGCATTAGGGCAAACCTCTCCAAAGGCTTCAATGTGGGCCATCACTTCGTGCCGTAGCTTTGTTTCAAGACTGCGAACTTTTATAAAGTCGATATTATCAACATTGTTTCGAAGCTCTTCGATTTGGGCATCGGAAATGCTAATTCCTAGTTCCTTTTCTCCTTCTGCCAGAGCAACCCAAAGCTTGCGCCATGTGCGGTATTTGAAAGCAGAGGAAAAAACTTCCTTCATCTCTGGACTTGCATAGCGCGTCGAGAGAGGAGTTTCATAAACAAGAGCCATTATTTTAGAAGCGCATCAATCTCTTTAATGAGACCTTTTAGCTCCACTTTCTCCTCTTTGCTGGGATCAAAACGATCTTCTTTCATCATTTTTTTTGCCCGGTTTAAAAGATCGAGAACACTTTTTGTTTTATTGGGGTTCCGTTTGTCTTGTTTTGCTAAGGGAAAAGAAGAGCGGAGTTTTTCAAGGAGCTGAGTTTTAGACTCACCATTATACTCTTTGACAAACTCGACTTTTTTCTCTTGCGGAACAGCGCGGCTAGAAAGGCTATAGATGGCTTGTCGAGGCATTTCATCAACAATTCCTTGTAATTTCTTCGGAAGAGCAGAGTAAAGTTCATAATATTGCATGAAGTTGTAAGGGGTTTGCCTATTTCCATAAGTCTTAAGAAGCCAATTACTAAAAGCACCATCGCGGTATTTCTTAAAGAGCTCTTGCGCCCGCTTAATCCTTTCGCCATGTAAAATCACGGCTTGATTGCTTATGGCTTTAACTTCTGAAGTGATTGTTGAAAGAAAGTTTAAATCTTCAGAGATATTGTTTTCTTCTGTTTGATATTTTTCCAAAAGAGTTTGAAGAGAAGCGCGTTCTTGGTTGCTAATGGGATTCACTTGAAAAGCGCCAGAAAAATTTGTTAGCGGTGTTGAAGAGGAGCGCTCAACAAGCTCATTCATTTTTTCTTTTTTCGCATGGCTCTTAAAGCGACCCATTAAGAGTGAGTTGAACTTAGACATGTAGACTCCACCTTTTGATCATCAGTCATCTTAGTTAATAATTCTTTTGTGAGCTCCAAATAGTCTTCGGCTGCTCGACTTTTGGGACGGGTCACAAAAACCGGTTTGCCATGTATGGAGGCCTCAGAAACAGCGATATCTCTTCGCACTTTTGTCTGCAAGACTTTTCCGGGGAATGTTTCTTCAACAACGTCTAAGAAATCGTCATTATTTTTACCTCTTGCATTCCAAAAAGAGAGGGCAACTCCAAGAAGTTCAAAAGGGTGGCGCTCTGAAATATAATGCATGAAATAGGAAAGACGTTGCAATCCTTTGATACTATAAAATTCGGGTGTTGCACACACTAAAGCGTAGTCACACGCAATGAGTGATGACTCTGTAAGCCAACAAAGAGAGGGAGGAGTATCAATAATCGCGATGTCATAATTTAATGTCTCTAACACCTTTTTAAGCTTCTCATGAGAATATCGATCAGAAGAAAGAACGCCTGTCATCTCTACCCTCTCAAGCCAGGTGTCTGCAGGGACTAAATCAATCATGGGATGATCAGTATGAACAATCACTTCTTGAATCGTTTTATTATCTTGCAACACGGCAGCCATACTGTCGTGGTTATCGGGATCAAGACCCAATCCTGCTGTTAAGTTTGCTTGTGCATCAAAGTCAACCATAAGGACCCGTTTGTTATGAAAGCGGGCAAGAGCTGAACCAATGTTGAGAGAAATGGATGTTTTTGCGGTTCCACCTTTAAAACTACAAACCGAAATCGTCTTCATGATTTCTCCTTTTGATAAGGGGATGTCAGTTTACGCTCTTTATATTCTATTGTGCAATTTTTTAGGAAATCGTCGAGAGCAACCTCGCCATGAACGACATTATCACGGGTTCTAAGAGCGATTGTTTGATTCTCCATTTCCTTGTCTCCAACCGTCAGCATGTAATTGATCTGCTGAATTTGTGCATTGCGGACCCTTTTACCAAGGGATTCTTCAGAAGCATCACAGTCACATGTAAAGCCAGCCTTTTGAAGTGTCTTCATCACTTCTTTCGCATAAGGGACATGGGTTTCAGCAACCGGGATAACTCGGATAGGAAGAGGGCTCATCCACAAGGGAAATTTCCCAGCAAAATGCTCGATTAAAATGCCTAAGAACCGTTCAATGGACCCGAAGATTGCCCTGTGAATCATGATTGGACGTTTGAGAGCTCCGTCGCTATCTTTATACTCCAGTTCGAACTTCTCAGGAAGAGCCATATCGAGTTGAACAGTTCCACACTGCCACCTTCGGCCGAGCGCGTCATGAACATGAAGGTCAATCTTTGGCCCATAAAAAGCGCCATCCCCTTCATTAATTTTATAGTCTTCTCCCCATTCATCAAGAGCCTCTTTAAGGCCTGCGGTTGCAACCCCCCAGTCTTGGTCGGTTCCGATTGACTTTTCAGGGCGCGTTGAAAGCTCAAATGTATAATCCAAACCGAAGGTTTGGTAAATCTGTTTAACAAGATCAAGAACGCCTAAGATTTCGTCCTTAATTTGACTAGGCTGCATAAATAAATGGGCGTCGTCTTGATGGAAACTTTGAACGC
Source organism: Simkaniaceae bacterium (assembly GCA_018399075.1). Classification (GTDB taxonomy): domain Bacteria; phylum Chlamydiota; class Chlamydiia; order Chlamydiales; family Simkaniaceae; genus Neptunichlamydia. The sequence continues at coordinate 276,567 of CP073763.1, forward strand.
GGAAGAGGCCATTAAGTGCGCCCGAGGGTTCTTTGCGATGGACATGGCCAAATTCTGCAATGCGGAGAGGAAATTCCCGATAACTGTGAGAGCGCGCTTTAAAGTAAAGCATACATCCTGGGCAGTTCATCGGCTTGATTGCGTAAGCCCGCTCATCGTCAATTTCAACGGTGAACATATTTTCTCGATAATGTTCCCAATGACCTGATAGAACCCATAGCTCTTTTGTCATGAGTTGAGGCGTTTTGATAATTTCGTAACCTGACTTCAGGTGGACTTCTTTCCAGTAATCAACAAGGTGATCCCAAACAGCCATTCCATTGGGGTGGAAGAAGGGCATGGCTGGAGCCTCTTCTTTAAAAGAGAAAAGATCGAGTTTTGCACCCAAAATGCGGTGATCTCTTTTTTTTGCCTCTTCTAACAGTCTTAAGTATTCCTTGAGGTCTTCACGATTCGGAAAAGAGATTCCATAAATCCGTGTGAGCATTTCATTTTTTGAATCGCCTCGCCAGTAAGCCCCGGATGTTTTCAGAATCTTGAAAGCTTTAATCTTGCTAAGTATTGGGAGATGAGGGCCGCGACATAAGTCAAAAAACTCTCCTTGTCGATAGGCCGTAATGGGACTTCCTTCTTCAAACCCTTCAATTAATTCTTTTTTAAAGGGGTTTTTTCCAAATTCTGCAATTGCTTCTTTTTTCCCTTTGAAGAGGTGTCGCTCTGGCTTTAACCCTTCTCCAAGAATTTTTTTGATTTCTTTTTCAATCTTACCGAATTCTTCTTCAGAAACTTCCAAATTGGCAAAATCGTAGTAAAATCCCTTTTCAATGGGGGGGCCAATGGTTGGTTGTGCGTCAGGCCACAGCCTTAAAACTGCTTGGGCTAAAACGTGGGCCGAGGTATGCCAAAAAACTTCTTTTCCTTCGGGGGAGTTGAAATCAACGAGGTGGACATCATCTCCGTCTTTCAAGGGAATGTCTAAATCACAGATCTCTCCGTTGAGCACTGCAGCTAAGGCCTGATGAGGCTCTCGCTGATTCATTTTCTCAGCTAAATCTTTTGCCGAACTGCCATCGCCAAGTTCGAGCTCTTCCATTTCACATTTCACTTTCATGTATAAAATTCATTGCTGTTGTTGTCTCAAGTGTACAAGACGTTGTAAAAAAGGGAAAGAAATTGCTACAACTATAAAAGATGAAAACATTTGAATGGACAGTGATAGGGGCAGGCCCTGCAGGGATTGCCGCCGTAGGAAAACTTATTGACCAAGGTGTCAAACCGCTTGACATTGCTTGGGTCGATCCCACCTTTAAAGGGGGAGACCTTGGAGAGAAGTGGCGAAGGGTCTCGAGCAATACGAAGGTAAAACTTTTTCTTAAGTATTTAGAAGAGTGTCGCTCCTTCCGCTTTGGGGTGGCTCCCGATTTTGAACTCAAACATATCGATGGGGAATCGACCTGCCTTTTGGGCCTTGTTGCCGATCCTCTCCAGTGGGTCTCTGATCATCTCAAGCTTGCTGTTCATTCGATCGAAGGAAAAGGGGAGTCCCTTATCTTAAAAAATAGACAGTGGGAAATCTCTCTTGGAAAAGAAACCCTTTATTCTAAAAATGTCGTTTTAGCTTATGGCTCCACGCCCAAAAAACTCAGCTATCCAAACCTACAAGAAATTCCATTAGAAACGGCGATTGATGATCAAAAACTATCTGGCGTTGAAAACGATACCGTTGCTGTTTTTGGATCCTCCCATTCTTCGATGATTGTTTTGCAAAACCTTCTCAAAGCAAACGCCAAAAAAGTGATTAACTTTTATAACTCTCCGACGAAATATGCTGTTTTTTTAGATGATTGGATTCTTTTTGACAATACAGGCCTTAAAGGGCAAGCAGCACACTGGGCGCGAGAAAATATTGATGGAGTATGGCCCTCTAATCTTGAGCGTTATCACATCACGGACCCCCATTTTAAGACCCTTCTTGCTTCCTGCAATAAGGTTGTCTACACGGTTGGTTTTCAGCGGCGCACACCCATTGATGTTCCTCAGATGAATGAAATCACTTACAACGATCGGAATGGTATTATTGCTCCTGGCCTTTTTGGTTTTGGAATTGCTTTCCCTGAAAAGATTGAAGATCGTTTTGGTAATGAAGAATACAACGTCGGTCTTTGGAAGTTTATGAATTACTTAAACAATGTTCTCCCTCTTTGGTTCAAATATGCTCCATAGTAGTACTTGAATTAAGCACCAGCGCTTACTAACCAATGGTGCCTAATTAATTACTGATCCTTTATATTGAGATCTTTTTCATTTTCTAGGAAAGTTTATCTTCATTAAATGAACGATTAGTAGATTATTCAACAGTTAGTTGACGAAAAGTAGATAATAAAAAGCCTTTTGCTTCTATACCATTCATTATTGCCACAGTAATATTGAAAACCTCTAAAACCTTACTAGCTTGGCCAAATTTGTGTGGGTCCAGCTGGAAGCAATCACTTGTTGGACAAAGAGCAACTCTAGTAGTGGGCGATAAATGACTCTTATTAATCCCTGCAACATGTCCGACCATTAGTCCATTAAGGGTTTTTAAGACAATGTCTTCTCTTTTTGGGACAGAGGGGTGGTCATTAAAAACCTTATAAACATAAGTTCTTTTTTTAGGGTTATTGAAGATAGCAAAAGTTAATCCCTGGTATGTAACAACTTCTTTTTTAAAATCATCTTCCGAGAGAATAGTGTTAAGTTTTTGATAAAACGCTCCAAGCTCTGTTCCGTCTTTTAGTAGTTTACAAACGCTTTTATGTGTTTGTTCTAACGCATTGGGTCCTGTTCTCCAATCTTCTCTTTGACACTCTCGATTACAGTAGAAAGCTTTTTTGCACGTAGAACATTGCTCTAATTTATCCGGTGTTTTGAAACAGTTAGCGCAGAATCTTGTGACAGTTTCAACTTGTTGGCGAAGGAGAACGACTGAATTGCCTTTTCCTCTAGGAATTTTGGGAAAAGCTGGTTGAACTTCTATTTGTAGTCTTACAAGTTTATAACCTTCTGGAATAGTTGATGCACTCATTTTTACCTCGATTTTAAATAAAGCCGTGGAAAAGCTTATCTTTTTTTTGTAATTTTTTAAAACTCTAAAGTTTTCTAAATAAAAATTTTGCCACGTATTGTCTCTTGGATTTTCCGATTAAAAAAGAGTGTTTTTATTTGGAGAACAAGCTATTTTTGTTTGTATTAGGATTTCGAGTTTTTCATTTAAATCCTGGTGTACATCAGGATATAGAAGAAATAGAAAAAGGGTTTTGATGCTCCATAACTTCTTAACACTTGCGCGCGCCTTTGTTGCTGGTGAAGAGATTGATTTGCAAACAAAGAACCTCGCTTATCTTTCTTCAAAAGAGGGGAAGACCCTTCTTAGTCGCTTCAAGCTACCCGTTGCGAATGGTTACATTGAAATGCTTATTCGAAGGACGCTAAACCTTCCCGATAAGCAAAAACTCGAACACTCTCATTTAAAAGAAGCGGTTGTTTCGGCCCTCCTATTCCCCTTAAGGCAGGTGATTGGCTCTTGTTTTGCAACAGCACCTGCCATCTATATTCAAAATGAAAAGCCCGAGCGTCTTCTCCTCGATCTATATGACCTCATGATGATGGGCAAAATGAAAAGAACCTTTGGCGGAGAAGAGTATGTTGTCCCCATTAGCCCTAAATGGGGGGGTAAAAAGGATGACCATCCCCTTCTTCGCGTTTGGGAATACACCATTGCTTCTTTTTCTGATTACAAAACAACCTTTAGCCGCTGGAACCTCTATTCATCTTTAGGGCTCGATCCTAAACATAAAGGAGGCATCGGAGAATTTATCTATTCGAGGCTTCAAGAAAAACTCGACACATTCAATCAAGAAGTTGAAAGACTTCACAGTGATTATATCCGCGCCATTGATGAGGCGCGTGTTTCTCAAGCCCTCTTACGGCAAGCGGCTTCATATGATCGAATCAGGATGCGAAAAGCCGAACTTGAAGTAAGAGCCCACCATGCTGAAGCTTGCAAAGATATGAGGGACAAAGCGCACGAAAATGCTCAAGGACTCTCTAAATTTTTCCCCTTCCTCATTGAGCAATATTCTGAAAAGTTCCAAGAACATTTTCTCGAAATTTTTGATGCCGAAGCCCACTACACCCATGAAGCTCTTTATGAAGACAGTCCTGCAGGATTTCGCCTTGTTTATAAACATGGGAGGAGTGATCCTGCCGCTTGGACTTTTATAAAAGATGAAAAAGAATTTTTCGATTCTTTGCGCCATTTCTTTATCGCTGTTGAGCCCCAAGTCTCAGCCGAATGTGAATGGGACGGAGGCGTTAAAGAGATTGAACTCCTCACAACGGAGCTTGTTCATTTTGTCGACACGGAAGGGTTTCATAACTTTGCTCTCAAAAAGAAAAAGCCCTGGAGTTATACCTCAGGAGGCTCTCTTCACACGCTTTTAAAGGGTTACTTTATGATTGAAGGGGAAATCACAGAGGAAAAAAGGCCCATCGAAAGCCCTTCTGATCTCCTGACCTTTCTTCTTGAGCTTCTTAAGGCCCTTCCCTATACAATTACCAAGCCTTTTGAAATCGATCCCGATGCAAGCCTCCTGATGTACTCTCCTACTCACGCTTTTCTCCTAAAGCCTGGTCTGGCCCCCTTTAAAGAAGGCTGGCTTGACAATGGTTTTACTTACACCTGGATTCGTGACAATTTGATTGATCCTGCTAAAAACCACTATGAATCATTGCGTATCGATCGTGATGCTCAAGCGCTTTTAGCTTCTAAAATTATTCAAGATGATTTCTATCCCCATGCCTCTTCATTAACTCTTTCCGAATTCCGCGCCTATCTCCTAAAAGTGGCGCCCAAACTGGAAGATGAAATCGATAATCTTTTATACCAATCATTCCCCACGCATCCCCCTCTTCTTTTTGCTGATACCAACTGGCTTGATTATGCTTTTGCCTTTGCCGTGAATCCTGCAACGCTTGAGCTGGACCTCTACCGCATCTCTGCTGATGGGAAAAGAACCTTTCCAATGAATCCGTGGCGTCCCTATCTTGATGGGACGACTAAAGAGAATTGGGGCGTTCTCACGCGTCCCAGCGACTATGCTGGATCTCCTCTTTCTGACCTCGCTCTCAAGCTCAAAAGGATCTAGAAAAAAAAGAAGTTCTTGTTTTAATCAAAATTATAATTTTAAAATTGGGAGCTTTTTATGAAAAACTTAAGACTCACTTTGTTGTTTTTATTCGCAACTTCAACAAGTTTTGCGCTTGGAATAAAGGAACCTCACAAGCTTCTTGCTACAGCGATGGATGGAGGAATCAATGATATTGATTATGTTGCTCTAGAAAAAGCTAAAAAAGAAGCTGAAGAAAAAAAGAGGGAGCAAGAGGAAAAAGAGAGAAAAGAAAAAGACAATAAAAAATGAGTATTTTAATTTGTTGTTTTAAGGGTTTCTTTAGAGAGCTCGGCAGGAAGAGAGTATTTCTTCCCAGCTATCCATAAATAGAGACTTCCTGCAATACAGAAAAGCCCACCAACGGTCAATACCAAGTAGGAGCTTCCAGCTAGTAGAAGAAGAGTCCCTAAATATGGGAAAATTCCCCCTCTAATACCAACAGCCAGGACATTAATTGAGGAATAAGGAGCGCTATCTTTTTCTTGAGCAAAGGCGGGCCCTGACATTTTCCATCCCAGTTCACTACCTCCTTGCATAATCCCATAAAGAAGATAAGCGATAAAAACAAAGACAAGATTAACTTTTGCAAAGATTAATAGAACAGGAAAGAGAGCTGCAATGAGTGGTATGCGTGCGCAAAAAGAGAAAATCTTAATTCGATTAAATAGTTTTACCCAAAGAGGAGATGAAGTTGCAAATCCTACTCCTTTGCAAAAACAGATGGCAAGAAGGATCTTAGTATATGATAAGTTCAATGTTTCGGTGAAATACTTTGGAAGAATAGCATGAATAGTCATTAATCCTGCTCCCCCTAAGAAGAATCCCAGTTGAAACCTAAGAAAATCAGGCCGTTTGATTAATAGGTTTGTTGCAGTTTTCCAGGGCTTAAAAAGGTGGTCTTTGAAACTTTCTTTTTCATAATTAAGATGTGTAACCTTTTTAGGTGTAATGCGTGGGATTTTATTGATAAAACAAATAGAGGAGATTCCTAACAAACTAGTTATTGGGAAAATCAATCTCCAGGAATCTTGAAAGTTATCCAAAAGAAACCCAAATAAAAAAGGGAAAAGAGCATTTCCAATGTAGTTTACAGTCGATCCAGTTGCACAAATCTTACTTCTTGAAGAGCTGTGTAGGTTGATTTTTAGAAGTTCCATCCAAGAAGGAGTCATGCCTCTAAGAAGGAGCATATGAAGGCCAAAAGCCAGAATAAAAAGCCATGGATTTGAAAAAAATGGAATAAAGAGAAAGGGAGAGAATTTTAGAACGTAGGCCCAAAATAAATTTTTTACAAGGCGGTGTTGTTTCCCAAAAACAGGACTACTCCAATAAGAAGCGAAAAGGGCAGATAAGGGTTTTAATGCAATGATTGTTGTGATTTGAAAGGGGGTAGCATGGAGTTCTTTGCAAATAATAATGGGAAGAATATCAAAGACCCCCCAAAATGGACAAGAGAGGATATTGCTAATAATAAATGCTTTAGACGTAGAGTTTTCGAATAATTTTTTCATTTGATTTAGGGTGGGAGTCGGTCTTTTTGCAAATAGGCTAAATCAATTGTTGATTCTTAGCAAATAACGCCTAAAAATCCCAACAAAACTGATTATCGGGATAGGTTCTTTCAGAAAATAAAGGAATGGCAAAAAAAGAAAATAATACAATTTGAATAATTGTTTTTTTACAATAGTTCATAAATGTTCGCCCAAATTAACTCTCTTTTTTTATCCTTATATTATTTCAAAAAAAACTAGCATATGGGACGATGTTTCCCATCTATTTCAGGTTTTTTTGTTCCACCTTTGGAATCTAGAGCGGCGCAGGCATTTTCAATATCTTGAAAAAGAATATCCGCCATATCGCGGCTAAAGTTCTCGCGGACAACAACGCGGAGAAGAGCGATCTCTTGGGCATTTTCAGGCATGGTATAAGCAGCCATGACCCAACCACGCTCGCGGAGTTTACTAGAGAGATCATAGACGGTATAGTTTGTGATCGAGTCTTTTAGCTTTACAGCAACGATAGGAAGCATTTGCGCATCGTTGATCATCTCAAACTTTTCTGAGTCTTTTAGTTTTTGTGAGAGGTACTGCGCATTTGCAACACAGTTCGTCATGATATGGTTGTATCCTTCGCGACCCAGGCGCAGGAAATTGTAATACTGCGCCAGAACAAAGGACGCATTGCAAGAAAAGTTGAGGGTATAGGTGGGCATCCATCCGCCGAGATAGTTGACCTTAAAGACAAGGTCTTTGGGGAAGTCTGATTCATCGCGATAGATGATCCATCCAATCCCAGGGTAAACAAGGCCATACTTATGACCAGAAACATTGATCGATTTCACTTGCTCTAAGCGGAAATCCCAAACAAAGTCTGGGCTTGTAAAAGGAATGACAAAACCTCCACTTGCTGCATCAACATGGAGAGGAATATCCCATCCTTTCTTATTTTTAATTTTTAAAAGGAGGTCATTGATCTCTTCAATCGGATCGGCTTGCCCAGAATAGGTTGTTCCGAGGATTGCACCGACAGCAATCGTATTTTCATCGATCCTTTTTTCGACCTCATCAGCTGAGATGACATAGCGCCCTTTTTCTAGAGGGATGACGCGCATTTCTACATCAAAATAGCGGGCAAATTTTTCCCAACAAACATGCACTTCAGCTCCAAAAATAATATTGGGTTCGGCTCCTTTTTTTGCCCGTTTTTTCCATTTCCATTTATGGGCTAAAAGACCCAACATAATCGCTTCAGAAGACCCAATCGTTGCAGCACCAATCGATTTGCACTCTTCTGGAGCATTAAAAAGGCGTGCAAGCATATTCACGCAGCGGTTATGGATCACTTCTGTTTGAGGGTATTCATCATGGTCGATAAAGTTTTTATGGAGGTTTTCAGTAATCAGTTTTTCGGCTTCAGGCTCCATCCATGTTGTAACAAAGCTTGCTAAGTTAAGGGAGGGGTTTGCATCCATGTTCAGTTCATCATGGATCATTTGATAAGCTGCATTAGCTGGCATGCTATTTTCAGGAAATTCATATTTTGGAATGTCTTCTTTAAAAAAACGAGAACTGTAGGTGGACGCATGCCCTTTTTCAGAGTCTTCTAACTCCGATAGATTATTTTTCTTTGTTAACATCTTTTAATTTCCATGAGGGTTTTCTAAAATGAATGATAAGGATAGGAGCCCCTACAAAAACAATGATTCCACCTATTAGAAAGAGAACATAAAAAAGAGGGTTTCCAATGGTGAGTTGTTTAGGGGGAAAAAAGCCAACAGTTATAGCAAAAGCTGCGCCGAGGATTCCGAGTCCAGAGACAAGCCACATCCCGAAATTCCCACCAGGAACTTTGTAAGCCCGCTTGACATCAGGTTGGGAATAGCGGAGGCGGATGGCTGCTGCATAAAGCATCATATACATGATTAAATAGAGGATAGCTGTGAGGGCTGTTAAGAGAAAAAAGGCAGTACTGACTGTGGGCATTAAGAGAAAGACTAACGATAAAATAGTGACAATGATTCCCTGGATAATAAGAATGTGAGTGGGAACATTATTTTTATTTTTTGTCTCAAGTAAAGGAGGAATATCTCCAGCCTTAGCTGTTGCAAACAGCCCTTTACTCGGTCCAACAATCCATGCGGCGACCCCTCCAATAGCACCAAAGGCAATGAGAAGTCCCATAACAGGCAATAGCCACGTCATTGAAAAGAGGTCAAGAAGCTCTTTAAAACCTTGCATCAGTCCCGCTGTTAAACTGATTTTATCAGGAGGAAGAACGGCAGCGATAGCAAGGGAACCAAAAGTGAAAATTACTAAGATAATAAGGACAGCTAAGAAGATTGCCTTTGGGTAATCTTTTTTTGGATCTTTTACTTCGTTAGCATGAACTGCTGAGACCTCCATTCCTGCAAAAAGGAGAACGACTCCTGCTAAAAAAGAAATACTTTTAAAATCTGAAAAGCTCGGAAAAAAGGTTTCACTCGTTGTTATAAAAGCCAAAGGTTTCCCCATAATAAACCAGGTAACACCAAGGGCTATGATTAAAATGCCAGGAAAAATAGTTCCGCAAATCACACCTAAAGAACTTAAAAGACCAGAAGCAACAACACCTCGAAAGTTGATAAGTGTAGCGCCCCAATAAACAATTAAAATAACAGCCACATTAAACAATTTGCTTGCAGCAAGCGTTGGATCGAGAAATAAATAGGAGAGAGCTCCAGCTGCGAAGGCTAGAATTGTTGGGTACCAGATGACGTTTTGAATCCATTGGAGCCATATCGCAGTAAAGCCTGCATGGTCTCCAAAAGCCTCCTTCACCCAACGATAGACGCCTCCTCCTTCAGGCCATCCTGTTGCAAGTTCTGCAGAGACAAGAGAAGTGGGAATCAAAAAAACAATGGCTGAAAAGGCTAGGTAGAAAAGGAGGGAAAGGCCTTCCTCTGCCATCAGAGGCAAGCCGCGTAAACTCATAATCACGGCAACGTTCATCATTGCAAGTAAAAAGACGCTTAAATGTTTTTTTTTCATATTTTCGGAAACTAACTCTCCTTGTCGACAAATTCAATATCTTTTTTTTTCTTACTTTCGTATTTTAGTTTTCATGAAAACTTGCGCTATGTTCTTAACCCTTTTAATTACTCCTGTATTTGCCCTCTATAATGGAAATCCTTCGCAACCAGATATGCCCGAGATTGGACTTTGGATTTCTAACGATAACTGGTGGGGGTTCAAACTTGGTTATGAATGGGATTATACCTTTGAAAAAAGAATTAAAGTTGAAGATAGGAGATCAAGTGTTCGCGAGCGGTTTGATACTTATTGCACGAGAAAAAATGAAGGAACGCTTATCTTTAATGTGAGTGATCGTTTTGAAGTCTATGGGAAACTCGGATCAATGAAACTAGATCTATCTCAAAGGGCAACAAACACTGTAAAACTTGACTATCATACCGACAACCAATTCCTTTGGGGTATTGGGGGGCGGATTATCTTAGTTTATTGGGAAGAGATGGTAATGGGTGTAAACGCTCTTTATTCGGGTTCCTATATGCATATGAGTGAGATTTTAGAGAATGGGACTCCCAGAAAGACATCTGGAGCCCGCTTTAAATATAGCGAATGGCAAATAGGCGTCAGTTTTTCTAGAGAGATTGGGATTTTTAATCCTTATTTGGGGCTTGCTTATTCCTCTCTTAATTCCTCTCTCTACAACATTCCCCATGATCCAACATTTTCTACTGTTATTTCCGATGAAGATTTAGAAACACGAGAACCCTTTATCCTCCTTTTAGGTATTGGATTAACGAAGGGAAGAAATGTCAGTGTGAATTTAGAATCACGTCTTGTTGGAGAAAAAGCAATGAGCTTAACCGGCAACATTCGTTTTTAAAACCTTGCAATAACCAAAATTATTTTTTACAATCCGCCATTATGAAGAAATGGTTTTTTCTCCTACTTTTATCGCCAAAGCTTTTTGCACTCTATATGGGTAATCCATCAGCACCTGAGATTGTTGATGAAGGGTTCTTCTTCTGCAAAGAAAACTGGTTTGCAGTGAAAGCTGGTTATCAAAGAGACTGGGTGTTTGACCGAAATATGAAGGCTGTTTCAAAAATTTCTGGTCGAATGGATGACTTTGATTTTATTTCGGATCAAGGGGTCTTAACGATCAATTTGATTGATCGAATTGAACTATATGGATCAGCTGGTGCCGCCCGTTTTCATGCGATTCACCGTCCCAGGGCTGGAGTCCGCCACGAATATGAAACCCATGATCAATTTACGTGGGGGCTAGGGGCTAGAGGGGCCTTTGCGACATGGAAGGGAGCTTCTTTTGGTGTTGATGCTGTCTATCAACGGGCCCATCCTACAATGAAGTGGATGACTGTCAATGGGGCCCCAGTAACCCCAAGGCCAGGAAGCAAGCTCACTTATTATGAATGGCAAGTAGGTTTTGGCGCTTCCTATCAAATTGATCTTTTTATCCCCTATATTGGAGCCAAATATTCAAATGCAGGAGCGCGATTTAAGAACCTTCCTTCAGGATTTCTCCCTTCAGGCCGCTATTTTAAAACAAAAAATAGACGGAAGTTTGGAATGGTTGTAGGGACTACACTTTCAAATGGAAATCGTTTTGCTGCGACCGTTGAGGCTCGCCTGATTGATGAACAATCAATAACGCTAGCAGCCGAAGTGAAATTCTGATACAATACCCCTATGAAGTTAAAACAATTATTAATTTTTCTCCCTCTTATCTTAGGAGGATGTCAGACGATGAAATTATCGCAGGCCGAGCCGGAACCCATTCCACAGTTTGTTGTTCCGCAAGAGCATATTAAAGTTGCTCTTGTCCTAGGAGGCGGAGGGTCAAAAGGACTTGCTCATGTGGGGGTTATCAAAGAACTTGAACAAGCTGGAATCTACCCTGACCTCATTGTAGGTTGCAGTTCAGGTGCAGTCATTGGCGCTCTTTATGCTGACCAACCCCATGTAAAGCGGCTTGAAAAACTTTTGATTGGACTGAAGCGCTCTGACTTAATGGACATTTCGATTTTTGCTTCTAAGTTTGGTGTCGTCAAAGGAATTCTTTTTAAATCTTTTCTTGAGGAGAATTTAAAAGCGAGAAAATTCCGCCATCTCCAAATTCCATTCATTGCTGTTGCCACAGATTTGAAAACAGGAGAGCTTGTTGAGTTTGGAGGAGGAGAAATCATTTCTCCTATTATGGCGTCTTCAGCAGTTCCAGGTGTTTTTAACCCTGTTTACTATAAAGGTCGCTATCTTGTTGATGGGGGGGTCGCCGATCCTATTCCTGTGCGTGTGGCAAAAAAATATGGTGCTCATATCATTATCGCTGTTGATGTTGGCGAGGATCTTAATGATAGAGAGCCGAGTCACTTTTTCGGAGTAGCGCGACGTAGTCTTGAAATTTCTCACCGGAAGCTTTCGGAATATGTTACACGTGATGCAGATGTAGTGATCCGCATGAACTTTCAGGGGCTTGGGATGTTTAGTGACAGCTACAACCAAGAAATCTATGATCATGGTCGGAAAATGGCTCGCTTGATGATCCCTCATATTGAGAAAATCATTCAAGAAAGACTTCCGATCATTCAAGAAGAGTGTTTCCCATCATGGGTTGACACAGAATAATTGCCCGAAATTTCCCTTTCCTGTAGAATCTCTCCTCTTTACGAATGAAAATTGCGATGAGATCACCAATCATGAAATACCTTTTCCTCCTCCTTACCCTACTTACAACTACAGTTTTTGCAATCGATGATGGAAGTCCTGGACTTGAGCAAAGGGATATAGAAGCCCTTCGCGATTGGATCAATACCAAAAGGCAAGTCACCGTTAAAGAGCGTGGAGGAAACCTTTCTATTAGTGGAGAAGTGCGCGCAGAACTCCAATCAACAAATGAAAAGAAAAATGGGATCAAGCAAAGAGGAACTGGCGGACAATCTTCTGCTTCAATGAGAGCTTGGGATGTCGAAGTCAACCTCATGCTCGATTATCGCACTGACCGTACTTGGGCAACAATCAAAATTGAATTCGATAATGATGCTGGGATTGAAGGTGGAACCTTTGACAAACTTTCTGTAGAGCGCGCATTTCTAGGAGGGCGGATTGTCAATGCTGACACTTATACGATGGACCTTGAAATCGGCCGTCGTAATCTAGGTTATACTTTTGATTCAAAGATCATGTATGGCTCGTTTATGGATGGGATTCTTTATAAGTATGACCAAGCCTTTGATGCGATCGGTGACTTTTACTTTCACGGTGGCCCATTCCTAGTTAATGATAAACTCGATCAATATGCTTATGTTGGAGAATTTGGCCTTCTGAATATTGGACGAACAGGGCTTTATTCAAAACTATCCTCTGTTTGTTGGGACACAAAGCATACTGCAAGCAAAACAAGGAATAGCGCTTTCCGCTTCATCCCCATCCAGTTAATTTTAGGATATAAACTTAGAGCCTTAGATACGATTTTTACCTTTTATGGTGCTGGGCTTTACAATCCAGTCGCACATGGCACGAAAGTATCCTATGACAAGAAGCAGCCTTGGGCCTGGTACACTGGATTTTCTGTAGGGGAACTTCGTAAGCAGTGGGATTGGTCTTTAGATATCAACTACCAATGGGTACAACTTCAAGCGATTCCCGATTTTGATGGAAGTGGAATTGGTCGTGGAAACGCCTTAAAAAATGGCCTATACTCTAAGAAGACTAAAGGAATCGGCACTCCTCTTACAACAGGAGAAGGAGTTGGCTCTGGGAACTATAAAGGAATTGCTGTAGAGTTCTTGTATCTTCTGACAAATAATATTACGGTTTATCAAGCGTGGCGACAATCGGTCAACCAAGACCCAAGTATTAAGCCCACATTCAAATACAAGCAATATGAGATAGAAGTTATCTACGGTTTCTAAAACCAAAGGATTTCTCATTATGTCACATTCCATAAACCTCACCCCTTTGGGTGGCCATGTGCTTCATGCAAGCGAAGAAAAAACCTTTTCTCAAGGCCTTCAACAAACTATAAGAGTTCTTCATGTTGAGGATACAGAATTTATTCGCAGCGCAACTGGGGATATTATTAAAGATTTGAAAGGAGTCTATACCGGCGCATCAACAGGGGAAGAGGCGTTTAGAATTTATACTCCCGACGGCTTTGATATTGTTATTATGGATATGGAACTTGGGCCTGGAATCAATGGGTATGAAACAGCAAGAAGAATCCGTCAAATCAACCCCCATCAGCTCATCTATTCTTGTTCCTCAAAACAAGTACACGAATCTGAAGCGCTATTCAGTGGTAACATTCCTAAAGAGGGGATAAGACGTTTTCTCCAAGAGAAAATTTCTCAAGGCCAAGGGAATAAGAAGTCGCAGTAACAAAATAGGAAAAGTATTATGGAATCTTTTTCTCCCAATCTTCCTCTTGGAACTCAACGCTATTCTGTCGACGGAAATATCCCTGATGATTTTTTAAAGGGAACAACCGTTCTTCATGTCGATGATATGGAGTTTTTCTCCGTTATAGCTGGTAAATCTGTTCAAGCAAACAACTGGGTTTACACTTATGTAACTTCTGGAGAAGCGGCTCTATCTCTCCTTGAAGGAAAAAAAACATTTGATGTTATTTTTTTGGATATCAATCTCGGAGAAGGATTGAATGGATATCAAACAGCAAAAAGGATTCTTGAGATCAACCCTTACCAACTTATTTATTCAGCATCATCGAGTGAAATCGATCCTCAGATGAGAGCGCTTTTCAAAGGGAATTTAGGAAAAATTGGGGGAAAAAAGGAACTTTTTAATGCGCTATCTGGTGAATTAATAAAACAACGACTTACATTTCTTTCGAGAAAGTAAAAGAAACTTTTGCCCGTTTAAAATGTTTGCGATCGATTTGGTCCTTCCGCGATAGTTTTTTAATATGAACAAAAACTAAGTCGAAATCTTTTGTTTTTTTTAGTTCTCTCACCAATTTGTTTGACGATTTTTCTTCTAAGAATTTTGGGTAAGGAAAAAGGAGGCAAGGGATCTGATGCTTTCTCTTTTTTGTTTTCCTTAAAAATGTTTTTAAAGCGTCTTCACGAGGATCTTTTACATAAATAAAATCGATCGATGAAAAAAGGCGGAGAAATGAATCGATATACCGTTTTTTTGTTCGGGGAATATAGAAATGGAGCTCTGGATTAAAAGCTGCCAATAAAACGATATGAATCCCTTTGATTTTTTCCCAAACAAGGACAAAAGGGCTCTCTTTTTCAAGGGGCGAATTCTTAACCTCAACTTTGTAAAGCGGTCTTACAAAAACACGTGCTAAATAGTTAAAAAAGAAGCCAGAGAGTCTTGATGCAATCGCAAGAACAAGGATGAAGATCATTACCGCCGTAATCAAAAATCCATTTGCAGCACTTAGTTCCATTGTTTCACTAAATAGGTAAAGGAGGATGGGCGCAATGAGCACCCCACAAAAGCTTAAGAAGTTTGCTGCTGCCACAATCTGTCCACGTCGCTTACTGGGAGCATACCGTTGAATAAAGGAATCGAAGGGGACAATGTATAGGCCGCCAAAAAGACCCAATCCAAAAAGAGCTGCAAAAATAAAAATGGGGAAGTGATAGAAAAGACCTAATAGGAAAAGAATGGTTGAAACAATCATTCCTGAAAGACAAGCCATTCCTACCTCTGCACGTTGACGACAGAGTTTTCCAGCAAGAAGGGCCCCTATTGCAATTCCAACGGCTGTCAGTAAGAATAAATAGCCTCCAGCGACCTCAGTATAACCCATTGATTGAATTGCATAAGGAATCACATTGAGCTGAAAATAGGCTCCAATGAATAAAAACGATGCTGAACCAAAAATGGCCGCCAATAAGTAAGGCGTTTTTGATGCGTAAACCAAATTCTTATAAATTTCATAGAAGAAAAAGGGATTCACTCTCTTCTTTGAATGCTTAGAAAGGGTTTTAGGAATGAAGACCGATGCCATAAATCCTAAGATCGCGAGAATCGTTCCAATCCCTGCTGTTAAAGGGAAATTTTTCCCCGTCATTTGTGTTAAAAAAGAGGCCAAAAAGGTTCCTACAATAACCCCAAAATAGGTAAAGGATGTAATTAATCCATTTGCTTTTGGGATATGTTCTTCTTTCACTAGCTCGGGGATAATACTGTATTTCGGCGGCCCAAAAAAAGCACTTTGCATCGAGAGTAAGAAGAGAAGGGTATAGCTAGCCCAATCACTCTTAAATAAAAAGGCAACAACTCCCAGCGCCATGATGATAACTTCAGTAAACTTCAGGAGAATAATCATTCTCTGCTTACTAAACTTGTCTGCAAGAACACCGGCTCCAGAAGAGAAGAGAAGGAAAGGGAGAACGTAAACGATTCCCACCCACGTCAAAATAATCGGCGAGGCTTCAATCCCCTTCAAATCAATAAACAAAAAGACAATGAGATACTTGAAAAAGTTGTCATTCACAACCCCTAAAAACTGTGCCACATTTAAAAAGTGAATAGCATGACGCTGAAAAAATGACTCTCTTTTCAAAAAGCCAAAGCGGTGGAGGGTATTTTCAATTGTTTGAAAGAAACCCCGTTTTTCATTCTTCTTCTTAAATAAAGCCATACCCTTTATCATAACCCTTGAGAAAGGAAAAAGAAAGTCTCATGCGCAAAAAACCGATTGTTACCCTTAGCAACTCCAATCAAACGCTTTCGCAGCTCCTTAGAGACCGCCTCTTTTTAACAGCCCAAAAACCATTCGAAAAAAAGATTATTTTTCTCCCTGATCTCAGTTTAAAAAACTCACTCATGACAACATTTGTTTCAGATGGAAAATTAGATGTGGTCATGGGAATTGAGTTTGTTGAGCTTGGCTCAGGACTCCAAACCCTTTTTAAGCTTTGCACAGAAAAGACCCTCCTTTTCCCTCCTCTTGATCTCCTGACTCTTCAGCTAGAATCTCTCATTGACACCCCAGGTCTCGCCCCAAAACTTGCCATTGAATTTCTCCGCTATGGAAAGTATGGAGGCCCCTTTCTTAAAAAGTGGCCCGAAAGCTGGCAAAAAGAGCTGTGGGATACCATTTTTTCGAAGTGGAACTATCCTTACCAGCTTCTTGAAACACCTTTAAAACAGCCAAAAGAACAGATAGAAGTTCATCTCTATAATTTTCCCTTTCTTCCAAAGCTCTATCACCTTTTTTTCGATAAACTTGCTAATTACCTTCCTGTCTATTACTACCAATTTTCCCCTTGTCAGGAATTTTGGTCTGATACAGTGACAGACTTTGAAAAAATGCGCTTACTTGAAAGAGATCAGCAGCTCTCTCTTTATTTAGATGAAGGGCATCCCCTCCTATCAAATTTAGGAAAAATGGGGCGTGAAACCTTTCGCGTTTTTGAAGAAGAGGATTTTATCCTTGATGAGCATTATAAAAGATCCTCTCACTCCACCTATTTATCCCAGCTGCAAAACGACATCTTAAACTTTAAAAACACTGAGACTGAAAAAGATGCATCCATTCTTCTTCTCCCTGCTCCCTCAAAAATCCGTGAAGTTGAAATCCTTTTTTCAAAGCTCCTCGACTTAAATGTAAAGCCGTCCGATATTCAAGTCTTTGCTCCCGATATTTCCTCTTATGCTCCTCTGATTGAACTTGTCTTTAATGCAGAAGAATCTCCCTTTGATTTTACCATTCATGATCTCCCTGAAAGCCCCCTTCTCCAAACCTTCTTCGATATCCTTTCACTCGATCGTTTCAAACCCGATGCCCTTTTCAAACTCTTTTCTAGTCCCTACTTTTCTCCTGTTTCTGAAAAAGAAGTTAAAGCGTTTAAATCATGGATTGATCAAACAGGGGTAAAGTGGGGAGTCGATGCTAAGCATCGGAAAACCCTCCTTCCCGACCTGCTTGATGAATCAGAAAGTGGAACCTGGAAAGAAGTCTTTGAAGCGCTTCTAACGAACCTTATCTTTATCCCTGACAAACCGACTGACTGGGATCTTCCTTACCTAAACTTTTCAGATGCAGAAATTCTTGGAAAGGGAATGACCCTTGTTGAGTCTCTTAGAGACGATCTTGATTTCCTCAGATCAGCTTTACTAACAGGTGCTGAGTGGGCGGACCATCTTCTCATCCTATTTAATCGTTATCTTACGTCTGAAGAAGAAAATTTTGCTTCCTTTCAAGAGAAGCTCCTCCTATTAAAAGAGCTTGAAGGGGCTTTTTCCTTTCCGAGTATCAAACGTTATTTATCCAACTGTCTCAAACAAAAACGAGGGGTGCGCCTAACAAAAAATTTAGAGTCAATGACCTTTCGTTCCATACGTCCGGGTGTGATACGCTCTTCAAAAGTTGTTGCCCTTCTAGGGCTAAATGAGGGGGCTTATCCTCGCTCATATGTTCCCTCCTCTCTTAATCTTCTTGGAAAAGAAAGTGACTATTGCCCAATCCCACCCGAAGAAGACCGCTACCTCTTTCTAGAGCTTCTAACAAGTGCGCAAGATAACCTCTTCATTACCTATCAAAACATTAGTGAAGAAGATGGAAAAGAGCAGCCCCCTTCAATCCTTGTGCAAGAACTCAATCCAGAGGTTGAAACGCACCCCTCCTTTCCTTTTCACCACCACTACTTTTCGACTTCAAAAACCTATCCGATGCGTCACTATGAAGCTGCGCGCACCTATTATGAGCACCAAGAAAAACTCCCGTTTATTCCTGAATACCTACATGCAAAACCACTCCCTATTCCTCAAACAAAACCATCCGTCACTTTGCAAGAGCTTTCCCGTTTTGCAAAAAACCCGATTCGCTTCTATTTTAACCATACCCTAAACCTCTTCCTCCATTATGATGAAACAACAGACGAAGAGTTTTTCCTATCTCCCCTTCAAAGATATAAACTTCTGCAGCAAGAAGAATCGATAGTTGCAGCAGCAGAGAGAGGACAGCTTCCCCTTGGTCGTTTTAAAGAGATTGCAGAAAGAAAAATCAAAACCGAATGGGAAGGGGTGATCATTTTTGAAACCCATCCCTATCCCTTAAAAAGCTTTGAGGGTAGTCTCGAAATTACAGAAGAAGGGTTTCCTTTTTTAGGAACTCCAAAACTTGATGATCTGATTAAAATTTACCCCCTCTATCTTGCCCTTTGCGCTGAAAATCCTATGCCTCTTCTTCCTTTAAAAGGAGGCGAACCCCTCCATTTAAAAAGTGACCCACAAAAAGCACTTGATGATTACCTTAACTACTATCAAGTCTCTTGCGAAACCCCCTCTCCCCTCATCCCATTTCTTGCAACAACACTCCTTCAAAAAGACTCAAGCGCTCTGGCAAGTCGCATTAAAAACTCTCCAGCTGATCCTTATCTTAAAAACCTTTTTGCTTCCCCCAACTCCTATGATCCTCAAGTGATTTTCGATACATGGGCCCCCCTTCTTCGAAAAACCTTTCAGCCCCTTTTGGAGATGATTGTATGAAGTCTTTCGATGTTTTAGACCCACAAACACCCCTTCTTGGACATCACCTCCTTGAAGCTTCTGCAGGAACAGGAAAAACCTTTGCTATTGAACACATCACTGCTCGTCTTATCCTTGAAGAAGACTTTACCCTTGATGAAATCCTTATCGTTACCTTCACGCGTGCGGCAACCCGCGAACTTAAAACGCGTATCCGAAATACACTCAAAAGCAAACCTCCCTCCTTTAATCTTGATCGAGCCCTTGCCCTTATCGATCAAGCGCAAATCTTCACCATTCATGGATTCTGCCATCGCATGCTCACCGAATATGCTTTTGAAGGAGGCCTGGGTTATGCCCTTCTTTCAGAAGAAGAATCGGACTACCGGGAAATTCTTAGGAGCCACATCACCGATTTTTTCCGCACCTCACTCAGCCCTGCTGATTATAGTACGACCCAACTCGCTAACCTTCCTAGCGACAAAGAAAGACTCACCAGCAAAATCCTTTCCTTTATTGAAAAAGAAGGAGAGTTTCCCTCTTATCCTACATTCGAAGAGGCCTATCAAAAGTATTTAGCAGCGCGAAAAACAGTTTCTCCTCCTGCCCTTGAGCAGCTTGAGTTTAATAAAATCAAAGACCTGAATGGGAATCTTAAAAAGCCCTACTCTACTCAATTTAAACTGCTTGAAAAAGAAACACTTAGCCTCGAAGAGTTTGAAACTCTCACCGCCGAAGGCTCCCTCCTAGAAAAACTCATTCCAGAAAACCTCACTAAAAAAGCGACTCTCGATCCCAACCCGCTTTACAAGTTTCGAGATACACTTCTCCCCATTCTTGAGCCCACAACCTCTCCCCTTTGTACCCTTGTTCGTATTGCTCGCACTCTGAGAACAACAGCGCGTCAAGCTCTTGAAGAAAAAGAGATCCTTTCCCCTAACGACATCCTAAAAAAGATGGAGGAATGCCTAAAAATTCCAGCCTTTTGCGCCAAAGTCCGGAGCCGTTACCGGGCCGCGATTATTGATGAATTTCAAGATACCGATCCCACGCAATGGAACATCTTTAGAGCTCTTTTTATTGACGATCCCATTCCTGCCCTCTACCTTGTTGGTGATCCCAAACAGTCGATCTATTCCTTCCGCTCTGCTGATATCTATACCTATCTTGCCGCTGAAAAATCGGTTCCGCAAAAAGCCCATCTCGATACCAACTACCGCTCCGACCCTAAACTCATCCAAGCCCTCAACAATCTCTTTTCACAAAACAAAGAATTCCTTTCCCTTCCTGATGCCCCCCTTCCCTTTCATCCGGTTAACCATCCTGACTCCGATGATTGCCTTTTTCCTGACGATAAAGAACCTATTCACTACTTTATCTGTGAAACTGAAAAGAAAAGAGAAAAATCTTGGCCATCACCTGCTATTGAGCAAACCACCTTCTTCCCTTTTATTGCCTCTGAAATTCTTTCCCTCACCAAGCATAACTTTAACTACTCCGATTTTGCTATCCTAGTTAAAGATCGCTATCAAGCAGCACGCTTAAAAAGTTATCTCGAAGCGCAACAAATTCCTACTCATTCAAAAAGCACCGATCCTATTATTAATACGCCGACCTTTTATCTCTTTCGCTCTCTTCTTGAAGCCCTTATTAAACCATCAGAAATCACCATTAAGCGATTTCTCTCCCATCACACGACTCATGATGAGCTTAAAAAAAACCAAGCCCTACTCACTGAAACCCTTGCCCAATTTTCTCGCCACCAAACCCTCCATGAAGCCCTTCGCACCTTATATACACCCACCGATCTAGACGCCCATAGCGACTACCTTTTTCTTTCAGAACTCCTACTTCAGCACCAAGCGGAAACCCATGCCAGCCTTCCCGAACTTTTGACCTTTCTCCTGTCCCAAAAAGACCTACCCCGGCGCCCCCTTTCCGAGCCTAATTCCGTCACCATTATGACCATTCATATGAGTAAAGGACTTGAGTTTAACATCGTTTTTGCTCTCGGTCTCCTCAGCCGTTACACCGGGCGCGAAGAATTTATTCGTCACCAAAAAGAGTGGCTCCTGTTTCAGCCAGAACATGCCAAATGTCAAGCTGCTTTACAAAACCAAGAAGCCGAAAAGTTGCGCCAACTCTATGTCGCCTTTACCCGCGCTAAACATCGACTCTATATCCCTCTTCTTATTGACACCTCACATTCACCTGTTCCCCTTGGTCAAGCCTCTCCCTTAGAACTCTTTAACCCCACGCCCACAGACGCCACATACCTCACCCCCCAAAAACTCAAGCCACCTCCCCATACACCCCCCCTTCTTCATCCTCCTAAACCCTTTCAACAAACCTATCAGCCGCATTACCTTCACTCCTATTCCTCTCTTGCAAATACCCACCACATTCCTCAGCCAGAACTCACAGCAGAGCTTCCCAAAGGACCCGAAACCGGCATCCTTCTTCACTCACTTCTTGAAACCATTCTCCGTAAGCCTTCCATTGACATCCCATCCCTCCTTATAGAGCAACTCCCTCACCACTTTCCCTACCAAATAACCCTTAACCTTATTAATCATGCCCTGAGCACCCCGCTATCTCCCCACTCATTTTCACTCAGCCAAGTCAAACATCTCTATCCCGAAGTCGAATTTCTCTATCCCAATCCCCCCAATTACATCAAAGGGTTTATCGATCTTATCTTCTTCCATCAAAACCAATACTTTCTCCTCGATTGGAAAACCAACCTTCTTCCCTCCTACGACACCGCGACTCTACAACAAGCCATGACTGAGCATGACTATCATCTCCAATCCTCCCTCTACCAAACAGCCCTTACCCGCTATCTTTCCCAAACTCATACCCCCGCCCCCCTTGCCGGCACCTACTACATCTTCCTCCGCGGTCTCCCCACTGCCGGCATCCTCTTCCTCCCTAATAACTAATTTTTTAAACATTCCCCAAAACCCAAGGCTATGAGATAATCCTCGGCGGAATAAACTTTGAGCAAGGGGAAACATGTCTCAAAAACTAACTTACACAACCTACAAACCACCACACGAAACTGCTGATCAAGCAAGCGTTGTAGCAAGTCCCATGAGCCTGATTTGGGGACTCTTTTCGACCCTTTCTAAATGCTGCGCCCCCTCACCCTCACTTGATCCCAACCGTTATCAAGTTCTTCCCTTTCACGCAGAAAGCTCTGTTGCAAACGCTCATATCCAAGAAGAATACCTTCCTCGCTTTGACCTTGCGGAAAGACACATCAAGCAACTATCTCCTACCGACTCTCTTAGCAAAGTCCTTCACATGCTCCATGTTCTTTCACTCATGGAAAAAGACATTGAAAAGTGGAAAGAAAGACACCAATTTGAAGTCATCACAACCCCTAGAGCTGTTCACGTTCTTTATTCCAAACTCTTCCAAAAGGTAGAGCCTTCAAAAGAGCTTTTGCCAGTTGCACCTGCAAAATGGAGTTTTATCCTTCTTGAAAATCCCTCAAAAACCAATTGCTTTCTCAATGTAGCTCTTCAAACCCTCTTTTCTAATCCTGAGTTAGCAGCAAACATTGTTTTTTCATCCCATCAATTCCCTGAGGTAAAGTTTGCTTTCTTGCAATATCGTAAAGCAGCAGCAGTAGGAATAAAAGATCCCCTAGACTTAGCAACAATGCTTCGGAGGCTCTATCCCTCCTTCAAAGAAAACGGACATCACGATGCCTCCGAAGCCCTAGTCAAAATCATCGAACCTGCCGATCGAGATCGCGCACCTTTTTATTCTCTTACAAGGACAACTACCTATGCCGGCTACGAACCCGATAAGAAAGCCGTAGAAGGATTGCTCCCCAATGGGACTCGCATTCAAGAAGCTCGAGAAGCAGTTTATACAATAGAAGTTCCCGATCTAGGATGTGTTACCCTTGAAGAAGCCCTCTTTCGCTCCTTCAACGAAGTTGTCACCGATCCTACCCCTATTGCATTTACACCCGCCGATGGATCACCTCCCATTCATCTTCCTCGAACCGCTGTACAAACCCGCTATATCTCAGCCCCAAAATTTCTTATCTTTAACCTCAGTCTTGGAGATATCAACCGTCAAGCTGCTACCCCTGAAAAAAAAGTCACCCTTGTCGGACTCCAACGAACATTCTATCTCTCTGGACAGTTAACCTTGGATGGCAAAGGAGCAAAATATCGCCTTCTTTCTTTTAACGTCCATCAAGGTGACAGCGCTACAGAAGGACACTATGTTCACTATCGCGAAACCCCCGAAGGGTTCTTTGCCATTAGTGACGATGTCTCTACAAAAATCTCCGAAGTCCAATACCTCCTTGCCGCACAAACCGCCTATACCGTTGTCCTCCAAAGAGAAGACCACCCTATCAGCAAAGAAGCCCTAGAAGAAGGGGTTTTTGAAAACCGTGCAAAACTTTCTGCCATGATCCTCACCGATCGAGCCCTCCAAGCTTTAGATGGAGCAATCCTAGAAATTTCTTCTGATCAAAAAAGAATTCTTCTTTATCTCACACCATTTATTCAATCCGTTATTGAAGGTGAGCCCTCACTCGATGCTTTCAAAGAGCTTCCTCGATCTCTCCAAAACCTTCTTCTCTCCCTTTGGTCAACAAGTGGCAATGGTGCTCAAATGTTCAATGAACTTGATGAGCAAGTAGAACAACCATTCTCCATTCCTAAAACCTACTCCGAAGAAGTCTTTACAGGAAGCTACGATCTTCTCCCGCTCATGGTCGATTGTTTAGCAAAACGTCTACACGAACATCCCGAAGAAGGAACAACTCTTAAATCCCATTACGAGCTTATTATCCTGTCTCTTGGCAAAATCTCAAAAGAAAGAATCAACCTTCTTAAAGGAAGAGCAAGGATGGTCAATAGCCTCTTTCGTGAAGCTATGCAATTTTCTCTAACATGTGGCGCCGTTGCACTAAAACTCACATCAGATAACAAAGCTGTCACCGTAGAAAACCTCAAGAAAGAGAGCGCCGTTGTATTGCAAAGCATCTCCTCCCTTACCCGCCTCCTTTTTACCGGCATGGACCCCCTTGGTGAAAACAAATACCTCCAAATCGGTCAACAACTCATCACCCCCACCCTCGCTATGACCCAATACCGGCAGGATCGAGGAACATGGAGTTTTGCGCCCCTAGCCCCATCAGTCCTTAACCTTGGGCTTTCTTTTACCCCGGTTTCTGAATCCAAAAAAGCCCTAGCTGGAAATTTTGCACCCCTTCTCTTTACCGACGTCCTCTACCCTAGTTATAAAAGCGCCTCCACAAAGACTCAATTTGCATCTCTCGCCCTTTCCCATCTTCTCCATCCCAACGGAACCAAAGACGTAGCATCCCGCCTCTCAGCCCTCTATGGTTTTGTTGCACAACTAGCAACCCACCGACTAGAACAACACACCGATCCCGACCACATCCAAACCTCTCCCCAAGGATGGGCGGCTAGAACCCTCCAAGTTGTTATCACTAACTCCGCCTTACAAACTCTAGTCACCGAAACAGCCGCCCAAAGACTCAGCCCCCCTAAAGCACTCCCATCCCTATCCCCCGAAGAAACTTTAGACGTTCCAGAAAGGTCAGCTGCTGACTCTATTGATTCACTCGAAGACCCCCAGCCAATCTCCACCCCAACGGAACCTAAAGTTGAAATGCAAGATGAAGCCCTATTCTTAAGCCTTGCGCAAAAACAAGAGCAGAACAAAGCAACACTCAAAATCGCTGAAAAGGATCTTGATCACAAAAAAACATTAGAAAATGAAGCCTATAGAAAATATGAAAAACGAGTGGAAGCTTACGATGAAGCTTCAGTCTTTACAGCACGGAAAAAAGCAAGAAAATGGGATGAGGCTGAACAAAGACTTAAAAGTACCAAAAAAGCAAGAAAGGCTGCTGAGACAAGAGTAGCAACCCTCAATAGAAAAATAGCAGAAAATGCCCAAGCGCAGCTTGAAGCTAGTGCACCAAAACATATTGTGCCGCCTCAGCAGGTCGTTCAGGCTCCTGTCAATCGTCGAGACAATAAATATCACCACCTTTCCTACAGCGATGCAAAAGGGCAAAAACATAGCCTTGGGAAATACGACAACGCAGAAGATGCACAACATATTGCAAGCACTTGGGGGAGTTTTGAAGTACTCCGTCTAAGCCAAGAAAATCAATGCTACAGTGCACAATGCCAGCTTGTCGAACAAGGCATGAAAATAGATGACGTTCCCCCAAGGCCACAACTAGAAATTCCAGTCCTTTCCAGAAAAGACGCCTCTAAAAATCATCAAAGCATCCAAGCTGCAAGAATACGCAATGAAAGCGCTGTTAAAGATTACCTGCGTCAGCTTGAAGGGATATCGACTCAACCCCTTCAAGTTGGCGGACTCACTCAAGGAGAAATCCGGGAACTATCCCAAACAATGATCCCTAAAATCAAAGATCCCCAAGAGCATGGTTTTTGGTACAGCGCTTGGCGTTCTCCAGGAAAGGCCTACGATGCAACCTCTGATTTTCTCACAAGAATAGGATTTTCAGGAGGCGCAAGCACCCGTCCCCTCCCTCTTTATACAACCGAGCCACCCAAAAGCACCCCCTCCCACATCGGAGACTACGGCCCAGTTATCCCTGCAGAGCCTGCCATCCAGCCCATCATCGCTCCCTCTCCAGTCGCGCAGCCTTATGCAGCACCCGTCCTACACAACCCCTTTCTTCCAACAGCACCTAACACCCTGCCACCTGTTAGCATGCCAGCCCTGCCTCAACCCTCAGCTCCAACACCCCTAACAATGGGAGACGGCAGCCTCCTTCCACGAACACCCCTCATCAGAGATGTCGATCCCCTTTCCTCCTCAAAACCCGAACCAAGAGGAATGAAAGACCTCTTTAATGCAGCCTTTGGAGTCGTTGGAGTCACAGTAGATCTCTTCTCCAAACAGAAAAAAGCCCAAGAATTTTTACAAGAAGTCAAAACAGAAATCCAAGCCGATCCCGTCCAAGCCGCCGACAACACCCGCCATGGTATTACCTTAGAGTGTGGAAGAGTGATAAAAGAAGCGCTAAAATTCTCATTAGCCAATACCCCCATAGACCACCTCGCTCCCACAACCCAACAAAAGATCGATCAGCTCTCAGACTATGTCGGACAAAAGTACCTAGGAGTCCTAAAAACCTCCGGAGCCCCTATCGATCCCTCAGCAGCAACCACAAAACTAGGAAGAGAACTCTTTTATTGGGTCATCCCCCTAGAAGAAGGAAGAGTCGTTCAACAAAGTGGAAAAGCCCTCATTAAAGGAACCATCAACGTCCTAGAAAAAATAGGGCTACGCCTAAACGAAACACAAGTCGAAAGAGCCTTTGTAAAAGTCATCCACAAAGAACTCGCCCTAGCCGAAGGAAGAGTAGCACCAAAACTCACCACCGAAGAGCTCACCCACCAAGTAGAAAAGAAAGCTGTCCCAAAAACCGCACCTTCTGCTACAAAAGCTGAAGGTAGCGGAGCTAAAACAACCAAAGAAATAAGAAAATCTGAAGATGTTTTTGTAAATAACAAAGAATTACCAAGACATCCAAGAACAGATGAACCTCTTCCCGAAGTAGATGTGCCGCATACTCAACTAGGAACTAAGGAAGGAAGAAAAGGTGAATACGTTCAAGCAAGAGAGTTTGATGCAGAAGGAAAACCAATCCGAGATATAGATTTTACAGATCATGGTCGTCCACAAAACCACCCAAACCCTCATCAACACATATATAGAGATAACCTTACTGGTGGAACAAAAACTAGAGTTAAAAAAGGGCATCCAGTCCCAGAATGGAGTTACGAATGAAATCAAAAGGTGTAAGAATTAGGGATGGCATGCCCGATGATGATGAGATACTAGGAGTTTCCCCAAAGGATATATTGAAATATATTAATTTTGGTAATGAACTTCATTGGGCTATTTTAGAAATCGAAGCAACAGGAGATTTAGGAGAAAAAAAATGGAAAGAACTCCATCAATGTGAAACTTCAGATGAAAAAATGACAAGAATCTCATGGAATGACCTAAAAGACACCTCAAAGAAATTCCGGCAAGTTATTTGGTTTACAGCCATTGGCTGCAAAGATCCAGCTGATGTTAAATTTTACAAAGAAGATGTAGAAATGTATGAGTCCTGCGATATTGTTGTGCAGGTTTTTGATGGGGAATGTTGCGAAGTCTTTTCAAAAGATCATGATCTAATTGATCGTTTGGCAAAAAAGTTTAAGGATACGGAGTTTTTGACTCCTGATTGGAATTCTAAATAGAAAGCCTACGATGCAATCTCTGATTTCCTTACAAGAATAGGGTTTTCCGGAGAAGTCAGCACCCGTCCCCTCCCTCTTTATACAACCGAGCCACCCAAAAGCACCCCCTCCTACATCGGAGACTACGGTCCTGCCATTCCTACACAAACCGCAGTCCATCCCATCACCGCTCCCTCTCCAGTCGCGCAGCCTTATGCAGCACCCGTACTGCAAAATCCCTTTCTTCCAACAGCACCTAACACCCTACCACCCGTTAGCATGCCATCACTCCCTCCTAGACCTGTTGCACTCCCTCCAAAACCAACCTTTGGAGAAAGATTACAAGGAGTAGTTAGAGAACTCTTTGATCATGGCCTCCCTAATAGCGCGCCCCTTATACCAAGAACCCAAGTCATGATCTTTCCTCAAGAACCATCCACCCCTCAAAATTCTCTTCCTGGATTTACACCCAATTTACAAACCCGCTATCCCGAAGCCTATGCCCTTGCAAGACAAGTCGATCAGTTCGGAAAAGAGCAAGTGGCTCTTTTCCGTGTCACCCTCGAAAACCACCAAAGAAGACCCCATCCCTTCCGCGAGTTCGATGCCCTACCAACCCTTTTAGAAAGAGCCACCGGGCACTCGCTCAACACCCCAGGACTTACTCCTGAAAGACCCAGCCCCCTCAGCCTAAGGGTTGAAACCTTAGCTGTAGCCACCTTGCAGAACCCTCGTGTTCAAGGATCTCTCCAAGTTATTGGAGGAGCCTGTGAAACGATCGTCGGTGCTGGCATAACCCTTGCCTCAGAAGGAATCGCCGCTCCAGCAGGATGGGTTATTATGACCCATGGGTTAGATCATCTGATCACAGGAACAGAAGTGATCCTTAGTGGAAGAGCAAAAGAAACCGTTACTGTTCAAGTTTTGCAACAAATGGGACTGACTCAAGAAGCTTCTAACGTTGCAGATGGGATATTGAGTATTGCTTCTGGTGCAAATGCCAGCCGTATGACATTATCTAGAGGTCTTCTGAATGTTGAAGAAGTCGCTGCAAGGAGCACAGTTGCTTACAGAACCGGCTTTGTGAGTGAGAAAACTGTTGCAAAATTATCTGGAAAAACTATTAACCGATCTTTACCAATAGAACAAGGTGGAAGAAGAATTGGAAACTTTCGTTATACAGAGGGTTCTTTTAAACATTTTTATGAAGTGTCTAAAAGAGGGGTTAATAAAGGACAGCTCGAAAGACCTTATATGAGATCATTACATACTATAAGGCAAATTATGATTGCTAAAAAACCTATTCCAGATCCACAAGCTTTCGGAGCTATTCGATGGGATGTTCCAGGAACATTTAATGGAAGTAATGGAATGTGGGAGTTAGTTTTTCATCCTGAAACCAACTCTATTTATCATTTTCAATTTAAATCATTTAAGAAAATATAGGAAAAGCTAATGAAGTTTCTTGTTAAGGATCAAAAAGATCAAAAAGAAAAATTTTCTCTTATTTATGATGATTATCAGTTTCTTACAGACCCAGGTATCGAAACAACTGGTTATGGTGCTATTACAGTTAATTATTTAGAATTACAATTAGACGAAGATGGAAGAATTGCATTCTTATTTGGGTATGAACCTTTAGCTATATATGAAGAGACAAATAATTTTCCAAAGCAATATGAGAGCAAAGATCTTATTGCTGTTTTAGACAATGAACCAGGTCCTGATGACTTCCCTGGACTTCCAACTTATAACCTGGTAAAAAATAGTGAATGGCCAAATAAAAGTGAATGGTCAACATACATAAACAAAAAAGAAGGATGGGTTTGTGTTGGAGATCCAACTATCGAAGATAAAAGACTAATAGAGTTTGCACCAGACTGTGTTGCTGCATTAGACAAGGAAAATGAAATGGTGGCAATTTGGTTGCACCCAAGAGAATTACCAGCACATGTCTATGAAAAAGGTCATGAGAGACCCTGATTAGCTATAGATAGTAGCCATTGATAACTTAAGAGCCATCCACCCCTCAAAACTCTCTTGCTGGATTTACCCCCGATCTACAAACCCGCTATCCCGAAGCCTACGCCCTCGCAAGAAACGTTGATCAGTTTGGAAGAGAGCAAGTCGCACTCTTCCGCGTCACTCTAGAAAACCACCAAAGAAGACCCCATCTCCTCCGAGAGTTCGATGCTCTTCCCAACCTCTTAGAAAGAGCCACCGGTCATACGCTTCACACCCCAGGCCTCACTCCCGAAAGATCCACCCCTCTCAGCCTAAGGGTTGAAACCTTAGCTGTCGCCACCATCGATCTAGCAAGAGACTACAATCGCCATCGAATGGAACACCCCTTCCAATCACAAGTAGACATCGTATTAGCAGCTCCCAGAGTTGTAGGAGGCTGGGCCAAAGACGCCTTTAAACTCTTAAACTACCTCACTAAGCTAAAGCATCCAAACGATCCCATCGCTAGAGAGATGGGAATAAGAATAGATGCCCTTGCTGCAGCTATCGATAGCTTCTATATAGACACAATCCAGCGCGTTGATCCCACCTATGATCCTCACTCAGCCTCTTCAAGAGTAGGAGAAGTTGCTTGGCAAATGGTTCCTATAGGTCGTGCTGCTACTGCTGGTCGTGTCGCTCTAAGATCTACAACGACCAACATACCAAGAAGGCTTTTGAGTTTAGAAGAAACCGCTGCAAGACGGATGGTTGCTTATAGGGGTGGTTTTGTGAGTGATAAGACCGTTGCAAAATCGCTAGTCCCTTCTCTTAGTCGTATTGAGAGAGAAATAATAAAAGAAATTGGTGCACAGAAAGGGACTAAGCGAATAGACTTTATTGTAAGAGATGTTTGCAATAAAAGAAGTTTAGGGGAAAGACAGTTAAGGACTATTTTAAAACACCAAGGTTTTACTCCACCGCCACGACCTGCCGGAATACCAAAAGATTGGAATGTTGGGATAATATATAAAAGTGGAGGAGTAAAATACACATTGAAAAAACCTAGTTCTAAAGGCCCTTACACAGTTGTTGAGGTAAGAGTTATGGATAAAGATATTTTTAGCCCACGAATTGGCCAACAAAGACCATATGTAACTCATAAGGTGAACGGAAAATTTCTTGACAGAGAAGGGAAAATTGTTCCTAGAGTGAGTACAGAAGCTCATATTGAATATAAAGAGTATGATTTTTCTAAGCTTATGGAGTTAATGCCATATGAATGATTATCTTAACTATTATAGAAATGCTTTCTTAACAGCTTTACAAGACATGGCAGATCTCAAAAGTCAAGAGAAAGCATGGATTAATGGTGATCATGAAAAATTATTACCTTTTTCAGAAGTTTTAGAAAACTTTATGAGTGCTTCTGAAGATATTCAGCAAGGATCTTTGCTTTCTAAGGAACAAAGAAAAAAGCTTCAAAAGCTTATTGATATGGTTGATGATTACGGTAGTAGTCTAGAAAACCCCCAAACAGACTCAGAAATAGCAAAAGATCCCAAATGGCATGAGATACGAAAATACGCCCAAGAAGTCTATGATGAGTTAAAAAACATCAAGATAGACACTTAATTTTTTGTATTCTTAACAAAACCCCCGCCTCTTCCGCGAGTTCGATGCTCTTCCAACCCTTCTAGAGAGATCCACCGGCCATACGCTTCACACCTCAGGCCTCACTCCTGAAAGACCCACCCCTCTCAGCCTAAAAGTTGAAACCTTAGCTGTAGCAACAATAGAGCTAGCAAGAGACTACAACCGACATCGAATGGAACACCCCCTCCAATCACAAGTAGACATCGTATTAGCAGCTCCCAGAGTTGTAGGAGGCTGGGCCAAAGACGCCTTTAAACTCTTAAACTACCTCACTAAGCTAAAGCATCCAAACGATCCCATCGCTAGAGAGATGGGGGAAAGACTAGATGCCCTTGCTGCAGCTATCGATAGCTTCTATATAGACACAATCCAGCGCGTTGATCCCACCTATGATCCTCACTCAGCCTCTTCAAGAGTAGGAGAAGTTGCTTGGCAAATGGTTCCTATAGGTCGTGCTGCTACTGCTGGTCGCGTAGCTTTAAGATCAAGAACTGCGACGATACCAAGAAGGATTTTAAGTTTAGAAGAAACCGCTGCAAGACGGATGGTTGCTTATAGGGGTGGTTTTGTGAGTGATAAGACCGTTGCAAAATCGCTAGTCCCTTCTCTTAGTCGTATTGAGAGAGAAATAATAAAAGAAATTGGTGCACAGAAAGGGACTAAGCGAATAGACTTTATTGTAAGAGATGTTTGCAATAAAAGAAGTTTAGGGGAAAGACAGTTAAGGACTATTTTAAAACACCAAGGTTTTACTCCACCGCCACGACCTGCCGGAATACCAAAAGATTGGAAAGTAACTATTTCGGAAAAAGGTGGAGGAATAAAATATTCGCTTCAAACATATAGAAAAACTGGTCATATTACAACTTCAGTAGAAGTGAGAATTATGCCGGGTGATCCTAAAAGTTTAAATCATGCTCAAAGAAAAGCATATGTTATGCACCAAGCAGGAGGTTCTCACTATGATAAGTTTGGAAACCTTGTTTCAAGGAATAGTTTTGAAGCTCACATTCCATATGAAGAATATGATTTTAGTAAAATATCAAAGGCAATAAATTATGAATGATTGGTCTAGTGAGAATGATAAGAATTATTACTACAATGCATTCTTGCCCGCAATAAAATCTTTAGCAGATAAAGAAAAACAAAACGAAGCCTGGAATTGTGGGAATTATGAAAAATTTTCTGATTTTAAAGAAATCTATATAGGCTTTTCTGATGCCTCTGAATATGTCTTAAATAGCTATCAATATTTTTTACTAGGTAATGTTCAAAAAGAAAAACTTCAAAAACTCTATGACATGGTAGAAAATTACGATAACACTATTGACGAACTTGATGACTCTGGTTGGAGGAAAAAGAAAACCGACAAGCAAATCTATAATGACCCCAAATGGCAAGAGATCCGGAAATACGCCCAAGAAGTCTATGATGAGTTAAAAAACATCAAGATAGACACTTAATTTTTTGTATTCTTAACAAAGCCCCCATCCCTTCCGCGAGTTCGATGCCCTACCAACCCTTCTAGAGAGATCCACCGGCCATAGGCTTCACACCTCAGGCCTCACTCCTGAAAGATCCACCCCTCTCAGCCTAAGGGTTGAAACCTTAGCTGTAGCAACAATAGAGCTAGCAAGAGACTACAACCGACATCGAATGGAACACCCCCTCCAATCACAAGTAGACATCGTATTAGCAGCTCCCAGAGTTGTAGGAGGCTGGGCCAAAGACGCCTTTAAACTCTTAAACTACCTCACTAAGCTAAAGCATCCAAACGATCCCATCGCTATAGAGATGGGAGCAAGAGTGGATATTCTAGCCCAAACCATCGATAGCTTCTATGTCGAAACAATCCAACGCGTTGATCCCACATATGATCCTCACTCTCCCTCCTCAAGAGTGGGAGAAGTTGTTTGGTCAGTGGTTCCTATAGGTCGTGCTGCTACGGCTGGTCGTGTCGCTCTAAGATCTACGACCAACATACCAAGAAGACTTTTGAGTTTAGAAGAAACCGCTGCAAGACGGATGGTTGCTCAAAGAGTCTTTTTAGAAAGGATGAATAACCCTGTCTATCGAAGTGGAGTTTCAAAGATTCCAAAAAATCCAAGTTCTGGTACTGTGACAAGAGAATTACAAAACATCAGAGTTAAGACATCCTTAACTTCTCAAGAAATCGTAAAACTAGAAAAGGAAGTTTCAAGTTGGCTAGGAGAAGGAACTAAATTAATAAGAAATAAAGCAGGAGATCCAATCTTTCTTTCAAAAGATTGCACTAGAAGAATGCGGTTCGATTTTAATAGGCCCTATCCACATGAAAATCTTCACCTACATTTTGATAAATATGTTAAAGGGCGGTGGGTTGAAGTAAAAAGAATATATCCTTCTGATGTTCCACATAAATAATAAATAAGGAATTGAATATGAGAATACTGAATGATGACTCAAATGAAAAGTTAAATAATGTTAGTTTTTTTCTAACAAAACAAGAAGCAATTCAACTTCATTCGGATCTTCAAGCGTTGATTGCTGATCCGAGTAAACAGCATACGCATATTTCTAGTGATGATTACCAAAAAGAAATCACAGTATGTATTTATGATGAAAAAGATCTTTCGGGTTTACACGAGAGAGTAAAAAATCTTATTCTAGAAGACAAATAAAAGGCTATCTAACCAGATCGAAAGATGCTTCTTCGAAACATATAGAAAGAGCCACCGGCCAGACTCTCCACACCCCAGGCCTCACTCCTGAAAGACCCACCCCCACAACCCAACAAAAGATCGATCAGCTCTCAGACTATGTCGGACAAAAATACCTAGGAGTCTTAAAAACCTCCGGAGCCCCCGCCTCTTCCGAGAGTTCGATGTCTTTAAACTCTTACTAAAAATCCATAAAGACATAATTACCTCTTGCAAATAGATTAATAATTATTAACTCAAATGGGGTAACAACATAGAAAATTTTTTCTAAGTATTTTTTGGACAATAAAAGCTTTTATAGGCATTCTCTCCGGGCAATCTTAACCCTAACTTTTAGGAGAAGAAAAATGGCTGATTTTACAGTACCATATTATGGAAGCAAGCCTCATCCGACACAATATGAGCCTTATTACGGATCTATGCATTATGGTCTTCCTGCTATGCCTGAGATGGGTGCGGATTCTTATGCGCCTTCTACACCTAAAGAAGCTCCACATGATCCGTATGAGCCAATTAAAACTTCCAATCCAAAAGTTCGGACTGTTTATCAAAGGTATGTCTCTTTAGAGAAAGAGTATGCTACATGTGGGGAGTCTGCAATTTCACTTGCAGAAATAGGTCGATGTTTTGAACGACTTGAGAAATTATCTAAAAAGGATCAGTCCAAGCCAATATCAGAAGTTAAAATTCGCTATAAAGATGAAGTAGAAAGTGACATTGCAACTCTTGCCTTAAAAGTTAAAGAACTTCAACTAGCGAAGGCTCCAGGCGCTGATCGCCTTAAAGAAAGAGTCTATCAGCTAATTGTTAGAGTGATTCAAGAAGTCAATGAAGAATTAAGTAGTCTAGAGGATGATCTGAATGAAAGAAGATGCTTAAGCGAGGACGACAGAAGGGCTTTATCAACGAGTCGTAAATACAGAGTTCAAGAAGAGTTAGATAAAGTTGACGCTGAGAGAGCCTCTTGGAGGGGAAAATCCGTAACATATGGAGCCCGTTTAAGAGAGAGGCACGCCTGTCTTATTCAGCGAGTAGCACTGGTGGACCAAATGATAAAAGCCATCCCCGGGACCTATTTTTCTCCTAGGGGTGCACTAGATAGCAAATTTCATATCGTTACTCATAGTAGCCCTGCTGAAGAATTTAGAGATAGACTCTCTGCTCTAAAAGGAAAGCTTCCTGATTCAGAGTTTGTTCATGGCGTCAAGTCATTTACAAAGGGGGTAAAAGGCTTTTTCTCTCCTTCCCCAAGCCCTCAAAGCGCCTACGTTATTCCTCCTTCTTCAGAGCACCTCCGTGAGCAGGAAAAAATTCTTGCAGGTTGGGTAATGTTTAATGTGGTGCATGATGGAACGAAAAGGGTTCTTGATGGTCTGAGGTAATAGGATCGATTATGGATATCCATGGAAATAACTTGCGGTATTGAGTTTTTGTGGTGAATGTGCATTCTGTTGTTGTACTTGGCTATTGTTAACTTATAGTGATAAAAAATGCGCTTGACTAGCAAAGTAAACGGGAATACGTTGTTTTCATGTGAAATCCAAAGGTGCTAAAGAACTTCTGAAACATTCTACCGTTGGTTACAGTATTAGATTTTTATTTATTATTTTTCTACTTTTAGTTAATTGCGTTTTTAGTAGACAAAGCCACTATCAGCAACATTTTGAGGCTAACCCAATACTTTGGAAAAATAAAAAAAAGACTAGAAAGCATCCTGCTAAAATCCATAAAGTCATATTTACCTCTTGCAAACAGATTAATAATTATTAACTCAAATAGGAAAACAATATAGAATTTTTTTTCTAAGTATTTTTTGGACAATAAAACCTTTTATAGGTATTCTCTCTGGCCAATCTTAACCCTAACTTTTAGGAGAAGAAAAATGGCTGATTTTACAATACCATATTATGGAAGCAAGCCTCATCCGGCACAATATGAGCCTTATGGGGTGCTTTACTATGATGCTTCCCCAGATTATGAGCCACCTTCCTATTCAGCTATTATGGCTGCATCATGCCCAAAAGTTCAGGCTGTTTGCAAAGAGATTGTTGCAAAAGAAAGCGAATATGAAAAGTGTAAGTGGCCTCATACGATCGATTTAACAAATAGAGCTATTTTTGAAGGATCAGAAGAAAGAATGCAAAGGATGGGAGTAGAAAAGGATCTGTTATCTCTAGCCTTAAAAGTAAAAAAGCTTCACCAAGAAAATGCTCGTGGTATCGAACATCTTAGAGAAAAAATCTGTTACCTTGTCGATGATGTTATTTCTGCAATAAAAAAAGATGCTACCCATTTAGACCAATATTTGGAACAAAGAAGGAAGTATACTGTCGAAGAAAGAAGAGTTCGTGGACTACCCGACGACCGTATGGATGAAGACGAACTTGAAAGAATGAATAATAGAGAGGTTTTCTGGAATGGGGAAACAGTCACACAAGCCAGCCATTTAAGAGGGGAATATGATCTTCTTGTAAAGAGACATAAGCAAGTTGAAGCAATGTATAAAACCTTTGAGAGGACAGACTTTACTCTCAGTAGTGGTAGGGTGTGTTCTGTGAATAATGGCATAGGTCTTAGGTCTGATCTAGCTAGGTTTAAACACAAACTTCCCGATTCAGATTTTTCTCGTGGAGCCCGAGGTTTCTTTGGTTCAATCTTTGGAAGTAAATCAAAAAGCTGTGGATCAGCTTCTTATCATCCTTCCACAGAGGCTAACAGAGCATATACAAAGAGCATGGAAAGGATTATCAACCTACAGGTCCAGCAAAGCCAAATTTATCAGGGATGGGAAAGAGTGCAGGCTGCTAATCGAAGATGGTAGCGCTCCTAAAACTCGTTATTAAAAGATTTATTGCGGGGCAATTTCTGATTTCACTTAAAGTGTTTACTTGTTAAAATAAGTGAAAAATTAAAAACTTTTATGAGGAAATATGAAAAAAATTTCTTTAATTATTTTAACGGCTTTAGCTTCCACAGGTTTATTTGCTTCTTGCACCTGCTCTAGTGGTTCAAACTGGAAAGAAGAAAACCTGCCTGAAGCAACGCAAGATCAAACTGTTTATCAGTTAAACGTTCAAAAAGAATATTTAGACTATATTATCGTAGGAAAAAAGATCGCAGAAGGGCGGCTCAACGTTCCTCAGTTTGCTAACGCAAAAAAGGGCGATATAATCAATTTCTTTGATGATCAGGGCGGGCAGGCGACTTGTACCGTTACAGCTATAGGGCGTTATGATAACTTTGAAAAAATGCTTGTCTCAGACGGTGTTGTCAGCATGCTCCCTCAAATCGACCCAAGTGAAAATACATCTGATGAAATGGTTGATAAAGGGGTCGATATTTACCAAAGTTTTCCTGGATACAAAGTAGGGGTGAAAATTTATGGAGCGATTTCCTTTGGGCTTCAATATCATCCTGAAGGAAAGGATCACTCAACTGCAAAAGCTGTGAAAGTAGACGATCGAAATTAACAGACTGCACTCATAACTTGGCGTGGCTCTGCTTCCAAGCAGAGCTCGCTCAGCAGCTCCACTTCTTCAACAAGTTCTTGTCCTAATTCCTTGGGAATGAAATTATCAGCAGACCATGATTTTAGGGCCTTTGAATAAACAACCCTGGCTTCAGGAAAGATCTCATCAAAGGTTTCTGGCATCTTAAAATCTGGTGGTTCACATAAAACGTCAACTCTCTCAACGCCCTGAATTCTTAGATCCTTAAATAGGTCTTCCCAATAGGACCTTTGGTGTAAAGTAGCTAGACAAGCTCCCAGTATTTCCCGTTTGCCATTTGGCCTTATCCCTACGAAAACATACCCTATTTTTTTCTCGCGAGCACTAGAGTCATAGAGGGGATTAATAAAGAGAACGGTGTAATGCTTAGAAGGAATTTCTGTTTGCCACTTGAAGTGGTGGCTTCTTAAACTTTGTAACGTTTCATCTACCATCATGGGGTTAAGGGAAGTTCCCAAGTACTCATTGACATCCCTTAACGTTTGCGTTCTAGACTTGCCCTGAAAGTAGTTTTTTAAGACTATAGACTCCGTCGTTGAAAACTCTATCTCATCCGATGAAAATTTTTTTATCGGTGTTAAATGATTATGCCTTTCAGCAAGAAGCTCAAAAGTGACAACGCTCAAAAGCTTTTCAGGAGCAGGGTGAAAAAGAAAAAACTCATCGAGACCATCAACGTAATGATTCCGAGACAACTTTTCGATAACAAATCCATATTTAAGAAAAAAAGCGAGTGATTCAGGCTTTGCAGAGGAAACTGTTACACAAACAGATTTAGCCTTAAGGTTAATCGCTTTTTTCCCAATCCGATGCAGAAGATGAGAAGCGACCCTTTTCCCAGAATTTCTTTCAGGATTAATCACCACAAGCGTCTTGATCTCGAAAGCATGATCAAAGCCCAACTCAGAGAACTCATCTGTTAAAGCATCCTTATGAACAATAATCCCGAGCTCTTCCTGATCATCAGCAGAGGTAAGAACCTCGCAGGTCCGATCCTTTCCATCAAAGATCTTTTTCAAAGCCTTTTTCTGATCACCATAAAGAGGGGCAATATCATGATTAAAGAACATACGGACATGGTCAAAGATCGGGGGATAGTCCTGAATATCAATAAATTGAAGCCGTTGCTTAGGAGTCTTTTCTGTTAAACAGCTACTCATTGTACATACGCCGTATATTTATCCTTCTTCCCCTTCACCAAATCAACTGGGTACTTAGCCTCAGTCTTTCTTATCTTTTGCCAAAAGGCCTCTTTTAAATCGATGTCAAGGAGGGTAGATAAACGGATGATGTAATGGAGGATATCACCCATTTCATCGGCAATCTGCTCCTTCTTCTCAGGATCATTTTTAATATCGTAGGACTGTTGATCTGTCAGCCACTGAAAGATTTCCATCAGCTCAGATGCCTCAATTGCAACACCCATCGCCACATTTTTCGGGGTTTGGTACTGATCCCAATCTCTGTCTTTCACGAACTTTTGGGAAAATTCTTGCATCTCTTTAACATCTAAAACATTAGAATTCTCAGACCCCATAAACCCTCTCAAATATTTCTTTTAGAATAAACTTGGCAATAATTATCTTCCAAGGGCCCAATATTGTCAAATTGAGTAACGGACCTTTCAAATGGAAAAGTATTGAGTTTTTTTGAATCTTCAGGAATATATTTAATTTAAACCATTTATATTGGTTTTTATTACAAATGGATAATGAAATGTTTAATCGGTGGCTCCTCCTCGCTCTTCTCCTCCCTTGTATCGCCTTTGCCGCGGCCTCCGACGCTAACATCCCGCCACCCTATAAACAATGGTTTACAGGCCCTCTTTTTACCCCAATGGCCATCACCCCTAAAAAAGAACATCCAGCACTTGAAGTCACCTTCGGCGGCAAGTGCACATATGGTTTCTATAATGCCAATTGGCAAACCAAAAACACTCCAGATCTATGGTCACTTTTTAACTACTACGATGCCCAACTCGGCATCAGTAAAGTTCTAGGGATGGAGATCATCGCCTCGTGGACCAATAACTTTAGACAAGGAGCCTCCAGTACCCACCTTCAAGACACCACCGTTCGTCTTGGCTTCCAAGTCTGCAACGAAGTTCCCAATACCTGGATCCCAGACTTTCGGATCATTCTCCAAGAAGTCTTTCCCACTGGCAACTATCAAAAACTCAAGCCCCATAAAAACCTAACCGACCTTACCGGACAAGGGACTTTCCAGACAGGTCTCTACCTCGCCTTTCAAAAACTCTTCGATTTAAACAACGGCCACAAATACCAAATGCGCCTCAGCACCGGTTACTTTATTCCCGCACCGACCCACATCTCTGGTATCAACGCCTACGGCGGCAGTCTCACTACCAACGGTACCGCTTATCCCGGACACTACATCTCCATCTTCACATCCGGCGAATACAACCTCAACAATCGCTGGGCTCTCGCCTTCGACTCAAACTTTCAATATCAATTTAAAGGAAGATTCTCCGGGAATCCCGGAACTGACCCCACAACCCCGCTTGAAAATGCTATGTTCACTCTAGCTCCCGAACTTGAACATACCTTTTCCCCCAATACCGGCATGCTTCTCGGTGCCTGGTTTTCCCTCTTCGGCAAAAACACCCCCGCCTTCAGCTCCCTCTTTTTCTCCCTTCTCTTCATCTTTTAATCAATTAATAGGTGTAATAAAATGTATGAAACCAAGGAAGCAATATGATTAGCTCAACACCATTTGTAGTTAGTGGCAGTGGGAGAGAAAAATACGCTACGATTCAGAGTGCTATCGATGCAGCAAAAAATGCTGGAGGTGGGATTGTGTGTGTGATGTCAGGTATTTATCCTGAAAATCTCATATTATCAAGTAATGTAGATATTTGTGGTGCTATTGGCATTGCTGATACACAAACTTGTATAATTAAGGGTCAACATTTACCTCCTAAAACAGGCACAGTAACTTTAAAAAATGTCTGTTTAGAAAGCGAGGCCTCAGTTTTTTCATCACAAGAAGAAGGCGAGGCTGAGTTACATATTATTAGTTGTTTTATTAATATAAAAGATGGGTATATCTTTGACTTACCTAATTGGAGCTCTAAGGGGAAAATTGTGGGTTTTGATTTAGGAGATTCAGGTTCTATAAATAATGGTGTAGTTAACAATTGCAATGGAGCTAGTGTTAGGTTTATAGCTGCAACTTTTGGTGGTGGGAGAAAAAATTCTATGGTTCTCTCAGGGGAAA
Source organism: Simkaniaceae bacterium (assembly GCA_018399075.1). GTDB lineage: Bacteria > Chlamydiota > Chlamydiia > Chlamydiales > Simkaniaceae > Neptunichlamydia. Next base: position 317,071 of record CP073763.1, read on the forward strand.
CTAACTTTTTTACTGTAGAATGTAAATCTCCAGTGCTTTTCAAAAAAAGATCAAAGGGGTTACTAGCTTCTGGTTGTACTTTTTGGGAAACTGTTACAATTGATGATCAGGCATCATTGAAAATTATTAATGCTAATTTTATTACAAAAAAAGAAACAAGCATTGTTTATAATAGCACTGAGAAATCCTCATTAACAGAAACCTCAATTGACTCTGAAAATACAAGTGTTATCAGAGGAAATGGGAAGGGGGAATTAAAAATTTCTGGGGTTTCTTTCATAGATAAGATCAATATTGATAAAAAACTTATTAAGTCCTCAGGAGACCTTGTTTCTGGTAATTTTATATCTCACGAGCCAGGGAAAGGCCTTCACATAGCGGAAGGAACAAACGCAAAATTAGGAACTATAAAACTTAAAGATGGCAAAGCAATTGTACAAAATACCAGCATTACATCGAGATCAAGAGTTTTTCTTACTCACCAGTGCTATTCAAAGTCATCAGGTTTTATTGCCGTTGATGCAGTAAAATCCGGTAGTGGTTTTCGAATAAGATCTTCTAATAGCACTGATAATGGAGTTGTGGCATGGATGATTGTAGAATCATATGAAAGCTAATCATTCTTTTTGCGGGCCATTTTTCTGTGTTTGAAGTATGAGTCTAATACTACCATTATACCCCCTATCGTAATTATTGCTGTTCCAATTAAAGTTGGGGTATTCATTGGTTCAATATTCATAATCCAACCTGTTGAGATCAAAAAGACTGGCAATATATAACTTAAAGCGCCTAAAAAATATGGTTCAGTATAGTAAAATGACTTCCAGATCCAATACAATAACACTGAGAAGATGATTCCTACAAATAAGGATGTCCAAACTTGACTTAACTCTGGAAAATCGAAGCCATGAATTAAGCCGAATATTATGGAAATAATTAATGACGAGATACACCCATAAATCGCTTGATATAAACCTATTCGTTCTGGAGGGTCTTGCTTTACTAGATAAGTTGTAATAACGGTTATGATAGCAAGCGTTACTCCTGACCCAAGACCAAACAAACCTCCAAATAGATCGTATAATGATTTAGAGTCGGAAAAATACGCAAATGCTATTCCAATAAAGCCCATTGCTATACCCCAAATAGCTAATTTATCGATTTTTACTTTTAAATAGATTAGAATCAATAATATCCAAATGGCATCTGTACTATAAAGAAGTGAATTATCAATAGTGTTTGTCCAAATTCTTGAGAGAGAATAAAACCAAAAACTTAAAACTGCACTAATAGATCTCCATGTAATCAATTTTGGCTCTTTTGGAGCTAAGTGTTTTTTCCCCCCAACTATTAAACACCAAATAAAAAAAACTAAAAGCATTGAAAAATGAACAATGGAGAATTCTAAAAATGATTTAGAGAGAGATTTTGTTGAAACATGTGCATAGAAATTTGGGTTTAGTTTTTCTACTAAAATTGTGAAAACTGCATATAAAGACCATGCGATTGTTGTATAGATTATCCCAATATGTCTTGTTTTTTCTTTGATCTCTGGGACATGGTGATGCTGTTTTGCAATGTTTGCTAATTTTCTTAGATCGCTCACGAACCTATCCTGGATTACTAGTGCTTTTCCCCTACTCTGCTCTTCTTTAAAACAATAGGGAAAAGGCAAGAAAAAAATCTCTTAAAAATAAGAAGTCAAGTAAATCTCTTAATACAGAATAGATTTATATTTATCGATTATTTTTTTACTCTTAAATTGCTGTCAGTTCACTTCAAGATAAGAAATATTTTTCCATAGGATTTTTTCGGCTTCAATTCCAATTTTTCAATATAACACCTTGATAAAAATGAGATTAACTCTCATCAAGAGACCTCTTCCACCTATCATATTCTTTTTGTTGCTTGGGTGTTCTTTGCATTTTAGAAAGTCGGTTTTTTGCATCTTGCAAAGCTTCTATTGCTTCATCGAATGAAAACTCCCAGTGATCTTTTTTGGGATGTGGGTAGAACTGGATGATAAATTCATTAGGTTTTTCTGCAGAGATTTCAACCCAATGACAATGGTCATATATCACTTCAGCAACAAGTTCTTCTCTATCTTGTAGGCTAGCAATTGTAATTCTAAATTTACTCATTTTGTTCCTAAGGTTCTAAAAAACAAATCATTTCTTTTCCATCACTTGTAAATCTTACTCCACCTGTTCCAGGAACAACAATATCAATTACATTCCCAAACCTTGGCTTATAATCTTCTATAATGGTTTTATCAGGGTGGCTTAAAATTTCTTCAAGGATCTTTTGTCCCTGAGCATTGACTTCTGTAATAGTTCCTGATGGTTTAGGGTAATTACTATTTGGTCTTCCTCCATGTTTCTGAAGAGCTCTGCCTGCTTTAGTGAGCCCTTCTCTATCATGTTGTTTTCCTGCTTTAGGTAATTCGTCCAGTGTAAATTCGTATTGGAGATTATTGTGACCTTGTGAAGTCTCAGTATTTGGATGAGGAGGAGTGGGTTTTGAAAGTGCGCTGGCGGCTGCGGCCGTTCCTGCGAGAGTTTTTGAGGATCTGGCAAGGGTGGCGACTTTTCGGGCTGTTTCGCCTAGGGCTGTTGGGGGAGGAAGAATGCCAACTGTGATGCCTGGTTGGGCCTCTTTTGCTTCGGGTGTAAATAAATCAGCATAATTCGTACCAAAGTAGTTATCGATATTTTCGTGGTAAGCATCAAGAGTGGATTGTTCAATAGGAGCGTCAAGAGTATTACTGGGGCTTTCAACAGTTTGATGTGAAAGCATGGAGATTGTATCCCCTACTTTTCTCCAGAAAGTGTCTTCTTCCTGAGGAGAAAGGTTCAGAGGTTGTTCTGGAATTTGTTCTGATAAGGTTTCTTTAATGATAGGGGTTTGTTCTTTGATAATCTCTTTGAAGGCTTGATCATTAATAGGTGTTAAGGAAGGTTGCTGCGATTCATCATCTTTTTGTTGGATGCGGACCTCTCCAGGCTTATTAACAGGGGTGCGGTCTGAGCTTGAAGCTCCAGCTATAGCTGGAATAGCGGCAGGAGCTGCTGCTCCTTGTGTGACAATAATAGCAACTGTTGCAACAACAATAACGGCGCCGATAATGATAGCTTTTTTATGTTTGTGGCAGAACTTTTTACAGCTTTTCCATCTTTGTTTAAAACTTCTGCAGGGAATAATTTCGTATTGTTTGTGGGTTTTTTCTGGAAGAATTTGAGAGAGCTGTTTTGAGTTGTAGGAGTAAAAATAATGGAGGTCTTCTGCTTCTGCATAAAGTTCATCGATATCATGCTTTAGTAAAAGAGAGTCTATTGGATCTATTGTTGATGTGCCACTCCGAGCAAGTTGGACAATGAAGTCTGAGATTGCATTAAGGTCTTCTTCTGAGCAGTAGTTTTCGAGTGTTCCATTTTCAAAGCTTTCTATGAGAGCTATGATTTCATCAAAAGTGAAATATTGTTCGTTACATGGATGGATGGAACAGGAATGTTGTTCTTGGATTTGGGAAGATTGAAGGGGTGCATTCCAAATGATTGCAGGAAGGGCAAATAGGAAGAAAAGTTTGGCAAGTCTCAAAGTAGCAACCATGTTTTAAGAAAAACAAAGTTTTACTTGATGCGAGAAATTCTTGCAATGGTTTTAGGTGTAGTCTTTGAACCAGGATTTTTCGGCGTTGAGGTGGGTATTGCCGGTGGAGTCTTTGAGAATTTTTTGGGCTTCTTTTGTGGTGGACGAGTTAGATTGGGCTATGAAGGGAGGAGTGGGGTTATTGAGTTGATCAAGGATCGCTTTACAAACATCGGGAGTGGACTGTAGGTCGAGGGAGAAGTTTTTGAGTGGGGGATAGGGAGAGGTTTCGAAGTGAGTGCCGTGTTTGAATTCGATACCGGTATTGATAGGGCCGGGCTGGAAGATAGATACAGAGATATTCCAGGGGGAAAGGGTGACGGCCCAATCGAGAGCAGCCGCTTCGAGTGCTGCTTTAGAGGCGGAGTAGACTCCGATATAGGGACCGCTATCGACAGCGCGAATACTGCTGATGAAGAGGATCTTTCCTGACTTTTGCTTTCTCATATGAGGGAGGATGAGTTGTGTTAGCTGGAGGGGGCCGAAGAAGTTGACTTGAAATTGGTGCTGGACTTCTTGGGGTGTAAAGCTGTCGACGGGGCCGACATAACAGACTCCTGCATTGTGAATGAGAAGATCGATTTTTTGATGGTGGATGATGATGTGATCAACGGCTTGGGTAAGGGTTTCTTCTTTTGTAAGGTCAAGATGGATGGGGAGAGTTCCTTCAGGTGCTTTGGAGGTATCTCTAACACCGGCGTAGATGGTATAGTGTTTAGAGAGTGCTTCTGCAAGCGCTTTACCGAGTCCTTTTGAGGCTCCTGTAATTAAGGCTACTTTCTTTGTCATGATTTCAACTCTTTTTCTAGGGCGTTTTGGAAAGAGGGATCCAATTCAATAAAGCCAGGTTTTTGGGGATCGGTAAGGTAGGCTTGACAGACGGCTCCTAGAATGAGAGAGCGGGTGAGTTGGAAGTTATCTGTATCGATGGTTTGATAATCGTCATCAAAGTTAATGGGGAAGCCGCAGTTAAGGAGTGTAACACCTTCAATGAGTAGATCGGTATGGCACTGGTGTGTTTGGGGCGCTTTCATACGGAGATGGACGGCATCAAACTCTCGATCTGAAGAGGAGATGCTAGCTAAGACAACGGGTCTTTTTAGGTAGGAGAGGTCTTGGTAGGTAAGTGAGGTTTCTCCTGTAGCACCGATGATGAGGTCAAAGTCTTTCAGGTGGCTATGAAGGTCAGTAGTGGGGAGGGTGTTTTTAGTGGGATCGGTATCGTAGGCTGAAATTTCATAGGATGTATGAAGGTTATCATAGACAACTTTACCAAGGGTTCCGAATCCCATGATGAGAATTTTTTTCGGTTGAGGATCTAGGTGAGAGATTTTATCGCGAAGCTTTTTGAGGGCAAGGTTGATGATGATAGGGCTCTCATGCTTCATTTTAACGTGGGAGCGGGCGGTATTAATGACTGGAAAGAAAGAGCCTTCTCTCTTAATTCGATTAAATCCTGCAGAGGTTTGTTCGACACCAATAATATTGGAAAGTTTGGGGAGTTTGCGGTTAGCGATTCTGCAGAGAAAACCTCCATCATCGAGGATGATGATTTTTTCATATGACTCGAGTGAGGTTGTTTGAATAATTTCATCAAAGAAGTCTTCGATCTTTTTTTCGAAGTTGGTGTCGTAGGGGCTATGACTGTCGAAGTAGTTAGAAAGGGTAGAAACGTTGACCCCATCTTTTTTTAGTTGGTCAAAGACTTGAGGGTCGGTGGAATAACATTTTCCAACGATATGAAGATTGCTTGGTTTTAATCCCATTCTGAAGAGTTTATCGAACATATTATAGGTTGTAGAATAGAGATGTTGAACGCAAATAATAAGGGTTTTTGTAAAATCAACTTTTTCAAAATAGTCTGCTGTGAAATCAAGAAGGGGAAGCGTTCTAAGAAGAGGGCTTTTTTCTAAAGTTTTCATGATACCAGATTTTTTTGCTGTATTGAGAAAAGATTCTACGTTTTTCTGGTTTTAAAATAAATAATAAATCTGGTTAATCGGTGAAGAGGAAGCAATAAAATTTTATATTTATACTTATTTAAAATAGATAAAATTTTAACTTTACTCGTAAGTAAGGAGAGGGGTTGCAGATGTGTGATGAGGGAGGTGTGTCTGGATGTATTGGTCGAGATTTTCAAGGGAGATTTGTGTATTTATTCTGAGCATCTCCAGGGCTTCTGGGGGAATAGCTTTCATGTAGAGGGCGAGGTCGATAAAGGGACTAGAGGCAAGAGCAGTAGAGAAATGCCTCATTTTTTGATGAACTTCGATGATTTGCTTCTCTTCCTCTGTTCCATATTTTTCGATTTTTGTTTCAAGGAGATCGTCTGTAATGGAGAGCATGGCCATGGAGACAAGAAAGGTAGTGGCGCAAGTGAGGGTGACTTCCATGGTGATTTCTAGCCATTCATGCTCTGAGTAGTAGTCTTTGCTGATTTGCATTGCCGTTCCATATGAGAGCCCTGCTGTGGCAAGATTTAGAGCTTTAAGGGTGAACGAAAGTTTCGGCGAGAGTTGATCTGCGAGTGTGGGTTTATACCCGCAGGTGAAGATGTCTTTTACGAGGTTAAAGAGCTTGGCGGCTGTTTGAGGAATAGCTGTAGTGTTGAGGTAAAGAGCTGTTCCAACGTAAAGGGCTGTTACGGCAATGTTTAACCCGGGGACATCTGCCCCAAGATAGGCAACATAGGCCATGGTGCCGATATTACAACCAGCACAAATATAACCATAGGCTTTGACAACATAGTCTGCGCCTATTGCCCAATTAGAGCGGGTAAGTGTTTGATCTGTGATCCGTCCTGTGTAGAGAGCATAAAACTGCCTGACACGGTCTTCAGATTCGTGAACCGTTCTTATTCTTTGGTAAGCATCCACAAACCCTAATTGGGTCTGTCGGTCAGCAAGGGTAAAGAGTTCTTGGTTTTCCCCAATAAAACCAAGCATTTTTCCCCGGATAACATCGAGCTCTTTTTCGTATGGTGCGCGGCAACTCCTTTCTCCAATTGATCTTAGTCCCATATAGGCAGAGTACGTAGAGACCCATGAGTCGATGAGGACAACCATAGCAGGCATCAAATACCCTCCAGGGTTAAGAGTTGAGGGTTTGTTGTATTTATAGGCAATAATGGCGAAAGGGATTTGTGTTCCAATGCCTAAAAGAGTTCCGCAGATCAACAAGATTTTTTTTGCTGCAGGACCGACACGTGAATGAAGAAGATAATGTTCTTCTGGTGTGAGAGGCTTCATTTGGGAGTCAATAATTTTTAGAAAAGAATAAGCGACAAGATAGCCAAAAGAAGTCGTTGCTCCATAGGCAAGAAAGACCCCATAAACTGTATTATCTCCAGCGAACTTTAGGCTAAGAGGAATGAAGGGAATTCTTCCTACAAAACTTGCAACAACGCTGGTCCCTTGAAGAGCCCTTCTTGCAACAAGATGAGTTGTTGTTTCAACTGCAGTGATTCCTTGGATCAAGGTTCTATCCACAAAGATGACAAGTCTGGATGTGTAACGAGTAGGATCAGACACTTGAATTAAGTGTTCTTGTGAATCTCTTCGATGGGAAGGGAGAGCCAAAGTTTCCATTTATTTACCCTCTGGATAATTGTTATGCCAAATAGGATAAACTTTTCTGGGATAAGAATAAATAGAGAATAATTTTTATTTTATGTGCGGGGTATAAAGAAAGGGTGGGAGAGGATTTCTGTGTCGGTATAGGGCTTATGACCTTGAAGGAGGCCGCGCTTAGGTGAGAAGATGAGGTCGAAGAAGTTGGGGTCGTTGATTTGGCTAGGGGGGGCCATTTCCATAAGGAGGTAAGAATATTTTTTCCAATCTTTTTTGAGGTCTTTTGTGGTGGCCTCTCGGGTGAGTTGGAAGTCGATAAGGCGAATGCGATGGGGGAGGTCTTTTACGATGAGGATATTTTCGACATGGATATCTTTATGGACGTAGTTCATGGAGTGTAAAGCAATGATAGCTTCGGCGATTTGTTTGCTGAAAGCAGCGAGTTCTTCTTGATTGCATTTTCTTTTTTTAAGGAGGTCGTGGAGTGAGTAGCCATCGATAGCTCGGGAGATGTTTCCAAGGAAAATATGCTTAGAGTGAAGATCAGGGTTATAGCTTTTTAGAATATGGACTTTTTTCCCGTCATAGGTAAGGAGGGCATAAGATCTTCCTAAGTGTTTATAACGGGGGAATGTAAGTGAGAGGGGTTCTCCAGCGCACTGGGAGGAGAGGGTGTTTTGAGGATTAAATTTAGTGAGTTTTAGGGCAATTTTTTTTGCGGGGGTATTGATCTGGACAACGGAGCCAAAGGCCCCGCTCCCTAAATGTTTTTCGTATTCAAACAGCCCTTGTTTCTTAAGCTCAAGAAAGAGTTTGTGAGCGATAGTGGGTTCACAAAGGGTATTTTGAATATGGGTTTCTAAGGGATTGTCTTCTGTTGATGTAATGGGTTCTGTCATATTAAAACGCGAAAGTTAGCTCTCCTGTAAAGCCTTGGATATTTGATGGGTTTTTCCAGTCGATTTGGTGGTGGATATTCTCCATCCATTTATATTGGATTTCATATCCTCCTTTCAGGGTGAGCGCAGGGGAAGGGAGGCGGAATTCAACTTTTAGATCTAGTTGAGATTTGGGATGGAAAAATGAGGGGTTATTTGGCGCTAGTTTATGATTCATCCACTTTTTATTTTGTGAGTAGAGATAGGAAAGTGATAAGTGAGTAGAGATAGTAATATTTGGATGGAGGTTTGCATGGAAATCTAGCCCTGTAAGGGGGCCTGTTGAATCCGTTTGAGATAAGGTTGCCCAATGATTTTTTAGACTAATCCTTCGTTCGTAATTTTCCCACTGCACTCCAATCATTGGCTTGATTGAAAAGGTCTTTGATAAGATGAAAGAGCGAACAAGATTCAAATGGGCTGCATTAAAGTTGTAATCATTTTCGATTGTCCGCGTGATTTGCATGACAGGGATTCTAAATGTATTTTCAGTCGCACTTTCCCAATGCGTATATTGTACTTCGACCTCGAGTGTATTGAGAAAGGAGGGTGCGACTAGAGTAATTCGATAGCCGGGGCTAAAATCGCATTTTGCAGGGGCGTAACCAACGTTTTCTCCAAGGAAAAGAAATTCTCCTCTAATTTTTAATGTTTTTTTTTCTTCTCGTGGCGGTTGATAAAATGCGTCTCCTATTCTCCCTTGTTCAAAGAAGGATTCATTGCAATAAAGAGGAATAATAAAGAATGGCAATAATATTTTAAAAAGTTTTTTCTGCAATTTTCTTCATTAGTTTAAATAAGCGTTGGAATATTTTATTAATTAATCAGAAGAACGTCAACAAAAGAAATTCAATAAATCAGTTGACTTAATCAAAACTAGGTAAATATTATTTCGCAGCACCATTACATCAAAGTTAAGGAGTCTTACTATGAAATGGCTTATTTTCTCTCTTCTAGCTTCAGTTAATCTTTTTTCATTGGAGCCTAATCCTCCTACGTGGCCTGATAATGTCATCGTTCTTAAGGCGGATGATCCTTACGCCCAGGAGAAAGTTGATAAAGTTTTTAGTGAAAATGGAGGACATGCAACACAAGCAGGTGAACCAACACCAGGTGAATTTAGTAATGATCGATATGCTATTTTGTTTGAGCCCGGTGTTCATACACTCAATGTGAATGTTGGTTTTTATACCTCTATTATTGGTCTTGGAAAGGAGCCAAAAGATACAACAATTAGCACAGTGACTTCAGAAAATGGAAATTACTGCTATTTAGTTGGCGCTCTGGATAATTTTTGGCGCAGTGCTGAAAACTTTTATACGAAACCATCAAAAACATGGAACAATAAAGTCTCTATGCTTTGGGCTGTTTCTCAAGCGGCTCCCATGCGTCGGGTCTTTGTTGATGGAGACTTATCCCTTTTTGAATATGTCGATTCAACATGCCCAAACCCTAATTATAATGCGGGATTTGCAAGTGGGGGATTTATGGCTGATTGTCACGTGAATGGTGATGTTTTATCAGGAAGTCAACAACAGTGGCTCACGCGCAATAGTTATATGGGAAGCTGGCCTCAAGGAAATTGGAATATGGTTTTTGTTGGATGTACAAATGCCCCTCCATCCCATTGCAGTAATAAAAATGGACTTCCGTTTACAACAGTTGTTGAAACCCCTGTGATCGCGGAAAAACCTTTTATCATGTACGACAATGCTGCAGATCGTTATTACCTAATGGTTCCTAAGCTAGAGAAAAATAAAGTGGGTGGAACGAAGGATTACGATAACGTTGATCAAATTGATTTTCATAATGTTTATGTCGCTACAGATAAAGATTCTGCAGCAGTGATCAATGGGAAGTTAGCACAGGGTTTACATATCATTTTATGCCCTGGAAACTATACCTTAACTGAAAGTATTCAGGTTACAAAACCTAACACGATTGTCTTAGGAATCGGCTTTCCTACCCTTATTGCTTCCACAGCTTCTTGCCATGGAGCAACAACACCTAGTCCTTGTATTACTATAGGGAATATTGATGGTGTAAGAATTGCTGGGATCCTACTTCAAGCAGGAACGACAGGAATTCCAACACTCCTTGAGTGGGGGCAAAAAGGGTATGCTGGTGATCCCAACAATCCTGGATTTCTTTACGATTGTTTTGCAAGAGTTGGAGGACCTTATGATCCAGCGACACATCCAGTTGGAGCAGATCAGATGGTTGTCATCAATAACGGCAATGTGATTGGGGATAATTTATGGCTCTGGCGCGCAGACCATACTGTTGCAGGCATCGTTTACAATGGAGATAATCCTTGTTCAACAGCAATTCAGGTCAATGGTGATGATGTAACCATTTACGGTCTTGCTTCTGAACATACCTTAGGAAATCTGACTGAGTGGAATGGAGAAAATGGAAATGTTTATTTCTATCAATCCGAATACCCCTACGATGTTAATACTTCTTATGCTGGTATTTCCTATAAAGTGGCTGATACTGTGCAAAACCACCATGCGTGGGGTGTTGGTGTTTATAGCTACTTTAGGGATCATCCTGTCAATGCTAAGACAGGAATTCAAACGCCCACTGGAAGTGGTATTCACTTCACAAACTCCCTTTCTGTTTTCCTTAACGGAAAAGGGCAAATTGCTCATGTGATCAACGATAGCGGAGATCCAGTCACTCATGTGAATGATCAAAGCTATGTCTGTGAATTTCCTTAACCCTTAAGGACAAGATGAGGACGGAGGCGGGCAACTCGCTTAGCGAGCCCCGCTTCTTCAACCGCTTCAGTCACTGTATCAACATTTTTGTAAGCATCAGGCATCTCTTCGGCAATTGTGCGAGAGGATGTGGCCTTAACGATGACATCTTGTTTTCGCATATATTGAATCAGATCTTTTCCAGACCAAGACTTTAGAGATTGAACGCGACTTCGTGCGCGCCCCGCACCATGACAGGAGCTGCAGAAAGTGAGGGGATTTCCTTGTCCGACTAGAAGGTAGCTAGCCCGACCCATGTCACCAGGTACGAGAACAGGTTGACCTGTTTTCTTAAAAAGAGTCATGAGCTCTTCTGCGCCGGGACCATAGGCGCGCGTTGCCCCTTTTCGGTGAACGCAAACTTTTTTTCCATTGTGTGTTTCAAACTTAGCAATATTGTGGCAGACGTCATAAAGGAGGCGCACCTCTTCTGGATTGATAGAGAAGGTTTGTTGAAAAGCAAGGCGTACTTCATGGAGAATTTGTTGCCTGTTGTTAAAAGCAAAGTTTGCAGCTGTTGCCATTCCTGCGAAGTAATTTTTTCCATCAGGACTATTTAGAGGAGCTGCAACAAGTTGTTTATCAGGTAGATTTTTATGGTATTCTTTTTTAATGAACAGATTGAGTGTGTCTTGGCAAACCTGATGACCAAAACCGCGCGAACCAGAATGAATCAGCGCGTAAGTTAATCCCTTTTCAACATTCCATTCCTTAGCGATAGCAGTAAGAAGTATTTCATCAATTTGCCCAATCTCAACAAAATGATTGCCCGACCCGATCGTTCCCAATTGGTCAGCCCCCCGTTCTTTTGCATGGCTTGACACACATGAAAGATCAGCCCCAGAAATGCAGCCGTGACTTTCCGTATGGTCTAAATCTTGGGCAAATCCAAACCCCTGTTCGATCGACCATTTAGCCCCTTTGGTAGCGAGCGTTTGATAGTCTTTATCAGAGAGCTTTTTCTTTCCTCTTTGGCCCCGTCCCACACCTGAAGGGACAAGGGAATAGATCTTGTTAATAAGGTCTTCTTTTTGCTTATCGGTGATTTCCTTAAAGGGAATAGGAATGAGCGCTAAACGAACGCCGCAGTTAATATCATACCCAACGCCACCTGGACTGATGACCCCTTCCTCTGCATCCATGGCAGCAACTCCACCAATAGGAAATCCATAGCCCCAGTGAATATCAGGCATTGCGATACTATGGCCAACAATGCCTGGAAGATGGGCAACATTTTTCACCTGTTCAAGGGGACGTTCGATTTCCATTTCATTGATCAACGCTTCAGTTGCAATTAACAGCCCTGGAACATACATCCCCTCTTCTTGAGGAACGAGATAAGTGGCTGGGCCAATTTTTTCCAAGTTAGACATCGACGATCATCTCCCATGTAAGAATTTCCTCTTCTTTAACATCGCCATGAAAGCTTACTGCTTTGAAAGGGGTTCCAATCTCCCGATCACCATGAGTGACGATCTCATTGAGTTTCATGATAACTTCCTCTAAACTACCAACCTCTCCCTCGCTATCAAGATAAGGAACAAGCTCAGGACACTCAAAAGCTAGAGCCATCTGTGCATGGCGGTAAAGCTGCTTGACAGTCTCTCCATGAATCCGAAAGGCAATATCTGCCACATGCTCAAACTCCTCAAAAGGAGAAGCGAGCTTATGACTCCAAATCGGTTCATAATTTAAGTTGCCTAAACTTTCATAAAGATGGAGGTGACGTGTTACATAGGGAAGGGAGCAAAACGCTTTTTCCCATTCCCCCTTATCAAAAGGACTTCTTGCAAGTGTTGTATGATTTAAAAAAGGACGCTCTTGAATCCGGTATCCCGTACCTCTAAAAAACTCCGTCAGCGCATCCGAATAAGGGGTCAATAGATCTTTACCCAAAGGCTTCCCTCTCCATGCAACAACGCGGGGATGATTTTCTGGCAAAAACAAGCAAGCATCAAAAGTTCCGGCGGTGCCTACTTTAAATGAAGGCTTCGGCAACTCATCCATCAACCCCATGACTTTTTCAAATGAAGTCTCTCCTAAAAATGCAATTGTAATGTGACGCTGCCCAATTTGAAGCATGCGACCCTTTGGCAAACGTTCAGGCCAAGGAGAGTCCACTTCGAATCCAAAAAATAACCGCTTTTGATCGTTCATCATATTTTTGCCATTTACTTTCTTCAAAAGTAATCGAAACAGGAAACGAGTGCAACATCATTTAGTTGAAAAAAATAAAATTTCAAATTACATTTTTACCGTTTGCAAAAAAGGAACGACTTAATGAGAAAGTTATTTCTTCTTATCTTTTTTCAAAGCGCTATTTGGTCATTACAAAATGATCCTTATGAATTAGCAGCTTTCGGAGGAGAACCATCATCAATTATTGGAGGATGTGTCAGTGCTATTTCTGGAGATTATTTTTTTTCTGAAGATGTTTTAGTAGTAAAAGGCTATGAGCCGATTCATTTACAAAATCGTTATATTAGTAGGAAAGGAGACTTGCCTCTTGGAGGTTGGAATTTTTGGGGAAATCACATCGTTGCTCAGCTGCATGTAATGATGTCACCAATGGGTAAGGCTTATCACTTGGAGCTTCCAGATAGGTCTGGAGTTAAACTTGTTTATTCAGACAATTTAATGAGCTCTTCTAAGAAAGAGAGATTTCGATTTAATTTGATTGGAGCTCCAGGTGGATTAACTAATTGTTCAAGAGGACAGATAGGAGCGCGTCTTAATTTGAAAAATAATCGCGTTTATCGCGATTCACATGATCTTAAGCAAATTATTGTTGATAGTGCTGATGGTTCAAAACGATGTTATCGATGTAAGGAATCTTTAAAATTCGAAGAACCCCTAAAAGGATTAAAATTAGATCAAAAAACAGTTCCTTTTTATCTTTCATGGGAGATTCTCCCAAATGGAAATCGAATTAAATATAAATATGTTCAAATCCATGGAACATGGTTACTAGAATCCATTACAACCAAATCAAGTGATGGAAAACAAGTCTTTGCATGGGTGAGATTCGAGTATAACTACCCAGACAGAGAACACCTTTTTTGGATTAAATCTATTACGAGCGATAATCAAGTATTAGAATACTCCCTTGATCCCCACCAGAAAAACAATGGAACACGCTTTTGGTTATTAAAAAACGTTTTGAGTCCCAGCAAACCCAATGAATCATATCATTACTTGAAAGGGAAAAAGTCTGGAATATTTCTTTGTGAAAAGACTTTGCCTGATGGAAGACGGGAAAAAATTGATTACAATATTAAAAACCCTGAAGACTCAAACTATAAAAGCGTAACAGCTCTTCAGCGCCCCTTAGGAGAAGGTGCTAATTTACGTGATGCATTTCAAATACACTATGCCCCTGGAAAATATAATAAAAAAGGGGGACATACAAATGCATTTGATGCTGAGGGTAACTTAACACAATATCATTACGACAAAAATTTTATGCTCACATCTCTAAAGAGATTCAGCGGGAGTGATAACCTCTTTTCCGAAGAGCTATTTCATTGGCATGATGTAAGCTCTAGCAAAGGGAATTGGATCCAGGGAAAAACACTATTAAATGATTTAGGGCAGCCTCTCTTTGCCTATTTGTATCACTATGACGATAAAGGAAATGTTGTTCAGGAAGATTTCTGGGGGGACCTTACCGGGCAGGAGAGAAAACTTATTCGGAATGGAAATCATCTCCCCCATACACAGGAGGGGGAATGCTATTTTGTAAAGCGGGCTTTTCATTCGAATAACCTTCTGTTTCGAGAAGTATGGCCTAATGGTTTAATGGAAGAATATCATTATCATGGAGGAACAGATCTTCTTTATGCAAAGTTTAGTTATGAAGGAAACTGCATAAAAAAAAGACAGTTTTTCCTCTATGAGGGCAGTATTTTAGTCGAAGAAATCATCGATGATGGATCAACTCAAGATATTCATAATGTTCAAGAGGTGACACAACGGCTAATTAAAAAGATTACTCCTAGACGTCATCAACCTTTTTACGGCTTTCCTAAGGAAATTGAAGAGAAATATTATGATCTAAACTCTCGCCAAGAGATTCTCCTTAGAAAGCAGGTTATTGATTACGATTCAAAAGGTCTCGTTAGTCAGATTACCCACTATGATCGGAAAGGGAGAAAACGGTACGATCTAACATATTCCTATGATGGAAAGGGGCGACTTATTTCCCAGACCGATCCTCTTAAGAGAGTTCGGACAATTCAACATGACCAAAATAATAACCCTTTAGTTGAAGATGATCCCAATGAAGCGTTTGCGTTCCATCATCGATTTGATTTTTCTAATCGTCCAATTGAAAGCATAAAAATTGCAAATACAGGTGAACAAAAAAAGATTCAAAATCGTTTCAACTTGCTCAATCAAAAAAAAGAAGAAATTGATGAGCAAGGAAATATCACACGCTATGAATATGATCCCTTTGGCCATGTCACAAAAGTAACGCTTCCTCCTGTTTTTGATGAAAAGGGCAATGAAAAAATCCCAGTCATTCAGAAAGAGTATAATGCACTTGGGCAAGTTAGTTTAGAGATAGATGCAGAAGAAAATAAAAGGGAGTATTTCTATACAAGTCGAGGGAAACCATATCGAATTATTCATCCCGATGGAACAGAAGAAAGGATGACCTATACTCTTGAAGGGGAAGTTAAAAAACATATTTCTCCTGAAGGCGTCGAAACACACTTTACCTATGATTATCAAAATCGAATAACATCTAAAAAAATTATCAAAGGAAATGTTCTTTCTGAAGAAAAGTATGTTTACAATACTTTTCACTTAATCGAAAAAATTGCTCCTGATAACGTTTCAACCCATTTTTCTTATGATGGTGCAGGTCGAAAAACAAAAGAAAAGGTAGAAGGACGCATCACTTTATTTTCTTATGATAGTTTAGGGCGCTTAGTAAAAGTTAAACAAGTTATCGATAATGAAAATGCACAAGTTATTTTAAAAAAGTATGATCTTTTAGATCGTGTCATTCAAGAATTAGAACTGGATGACAAGGGTAATCTTTTTGGTTTCACGCATTATACCTATGATGAATATAGCAATAACGCCGTTGTAAAAAAAGAAGTTCATGTGGGGAATGCATTTCATTTTTTTGAATATGACTGTTTTAGAAGACTTATAAAAGAAGTTAACCCAGTTGGTGATGAAACAACGATCACATATAACGACCATTTTAAAGACAAAAATAGTCAAACGGTTATTCAAAAAATAGCAGTTGATCCCAAAGGGCATCAAACAGTAGAAACCTTTAATAATCATGGGGCTATTTCAACTCTTGAAAACCTTAATAAAGAGGGAAAACTCCTTCTACGAGAGAGCTTCTATTACAACTTAAATGGAAAAAAGATTCGGCAAGTTAGTAAGCTTTTTGATCCCGATAAAATTATTATTAAAACTTGGAAGTATGATTCATTAGGGAGGGTTATTGAACTTAATGAATCAAATGAAAAAATTACTCTCTATCATTATTCTCCAGATGGTCATCTTATAAAGCTTATTAAACCCGATGGTGTTGTCATTTCCTATGGTTATGATGGATTGGGGAGACAAACTTCAACCCAAACTTCTGATGGAACCTGCCACTATTCCTTAGAGTATGACAAAATGGGCAATGTGACGCAGTCTGTAGATCACCTTACCGACCGAATGACCAAAAGAACTTATAATCATTTTGGAGACCTTCTCCACGAAACACTTGGTAATAAAATCTATCTTAAAAGAGCCTATGACTCGTTAAGCCGGTGCGTGGAACTCCAGTTTCCCGATGAATCTAAGGTCTTATATCTCTATGATCCCTATCATTTAATAAGTGTAAAGCGGTTTGACTCATTCGGTGTTGAATGTTACGAACATACGTATGATCAATACGATCATAGTCATAATCTAATTAGTGAGTTTCATCCTGGATCGCTAGGCCCTGCTTTTCATCAAATTGATCTTATGAGTAGACGTATTCAAACAGATGCAATCTACTCAACAGAAAAGATAGTAGAAATAGATCCTAATGGTAATGTTCTAAAATACCATAGGCATTTCAACGATGAAGATGAGATTACAGAATACCAATATGATGATCTTGATCAGTTGACGAATGAAACAGGTCGTTTTGCTCACCAATATACTTATGATTCTCACTATAATCGAATTCAAAAAGATGATGCCAATTATGCCATCGATACACTTCATCAACTACAATCGACTTCAGATACAAGCTATGAACATGACCCTAATGGAAATCGCATAGCTACACTGAAAGACACTCATGAAGTCCATTACTCTTATGATGGTCTCGATCGTCTAACTCAAATACACAGTGGAAATAAAGCCGTAAATTATTCTTATGATTCATGGGGAAGGTGCCTATCTCGAACTTACCTTTCACTCCAAGAAGGAGAGTGGTCTCCTACATACACCGAAGACTTTCTATACGATAATCAAAATGAACTCGGAAATTATCCCCATAAAATCCGCATCCTCGGCCAAGGAAGAGGAGCTGAAATTGGCGCAGCAATCGCTATCGAAACAGCCGATAATTTCTATGTTCCCTTTCATGATCTATATGGAAACGTCATTGCCATTATGAATTGGGATGGCGAATCCATCGAATCCTATCGATTTTCCGCCTTTGGCGAAGAAGAAATTTTCAATAATGATGTTGAAATGGCGCGCTCCGTCATGAATCCCTGGCGGTTTCAGTCTAAAAGGAAAATGGGAGGACTTGTTAATTTTGGCCGTCGCTTTTACGATCCCGAAACCGGTCGATGGCTCTCCCCAGACCCCAAAGGGTTCAGCGAAGGCCCCAATCTTTATCAATATCTCTTAAATGCTCCTCAATTGCACTTTGACCTCTATGGTGAAGCTGTTCAAAAATTGCGTGAAATAGAGCAAATGGAAAAGCAGCTTACTTTTGATCTTGATTTCGAAAAAAGAGCTGGAGGTTCTAAATCAAGAAACTGGGCTTATTATCCAGACCGAGACTACTCACAAGTTGCAGACCACCCATTAATCACAGGAAAAAAAGAGATAGGTTTCATAGGAGGAATTAACAATTCTTTTGATGAGCATAAATCAAATGTGAAGCTTTTATCTAAATATGCTGGGGATTTGCCAATCCATTCTACATACAATGCAACACATGGAATGGTTGACGATATACGTGAAGCCCGCATGGGGCTTAACCTAATTGCAACTACGCCTGCTGTACTTTCTTACGAAAGAAAATTAAATTTCTTTGGAAAAGCTCCCGATGATTCGGTATACTTTCAGGTAGCGCATAGCCAAGGAATGATACATGAGGTCACATCGCAACTAATGATGCCGAAAGAATATAGAGATCGAACAGTCTATTTAGGAATTGCTCCAGCTGCTTACATGCCAAGAGGGCTTTGTAAAAACGCTTTTCATTACGAAAGTATTAGAGATGTTGTTCCCTATTTGCAAAAAGCAATAGGGTTAATTGGAAATACTGCTAATAATATTTCTATTCTCAAGCCTCACCCTGAAGCAGCATTTTTTGATCATAGCTTTTCAAGCCCAACATTTAAGCCTCAAATTATAAATAAAATAGAAAACTATATTGATGAGAAATATGATTATTAGGGCAATTTTACCGTTTTGTTTACTTTTATTGGGTTCGTCAGCTTATGGAGGCTATATGGTTGAATCTCTTTATTCCAGCCAGGAACTTTTGGTGAATAAAGTCTCTAGAGAAATTGCAGATGAATTATCAAATCGTCATAAAATCTATTTTTCAGGTAGCGGGGGCGATATAAATGAAAAAATAAAAAAATTATCTTTAAGTTTTAATTGCTTTCGAGAATTAAAACTAGAAGAAGCTAGAGGGTTATTAATTAATTGCGCTGAGATGTACCTGAAAGAAATAAATTCTAATAATGAGTTAAAAGAATATTTGCATGCACGGCCTTTTACAGCAAAAGATATTGAACTCACAATTTATATTTTTAATGCAGACGGGCGCAACCTTGATATTGATCATTTATGTGTCGCTGGAACAGTTTATGGGGAGGTCCAATATAAAAAATGGAAATCAGAATATTCAATGGAAAAAATCTTGGTAGAGAGCTTTGAGGAGGCGGTGCGGATTGTTCGTGAGGGTAAGTAAAGTTTTGAGTGGGAGGTTGATGGAAAGGGGGACGAGTGTTACTATTTGGGTGGAGGTGTGAACGTGGTTCAGGGAATGAGTAGGAATGAGTTGCGGGGGAAGATACTAGATTTAGGAATTGCTCCTGCCGCCTATATGCCTTCAAAACTATGTAGAAATGCATTTCATTATTCAAGCATGAGAGATGTTGTTCCTCATTTGCAAAAAGCAATTGGGGTGATTGGGAATACAGCTCAAAATATTTCTATTCTCAAGCCGCATCCTGAGGCAGCTTTTTTTGACCATAGCTTTTCAAGCCCAACATTTGAACAGGAAATAAAGCGTAATATTCAAAATTACACAAGAGGTGCTTATGATTAAGAAAGGACTATTTTTTCTATTGGTAGGAGCTAGCATGTTATATGGGAATAAGATTGATTCACTTTATTCAGAACAAGAAAAAATAGCATATTCTACTTTAGATCAAATTGGTAAAAAATTCTTCTACAAATATGGTCTAGAACCTTCTGGAGTAGGAGGAAATATGTATGAAGATATTAAAACACTATATTTAGGATTAACTTGCAATAAAGAGACTAGTTTAAGTGATGCAAGAAAGTTGATTTTAGTTTGTGCAAAAGAGTACATGTTTGAAATTAATAACAATAAAAAATTAACTCCCTACCTGCATAACTTCCCATTTAATGAGCAAAATATTCAACTGTCAATAACTTTTAAAAACCCTTTAGGAATTAATAATGAAATTGGAAAATTATCTTCAGTGGAAATTATAAAAGGCAAAGTTATTTTTAATGCAAATAAAACTGAATATACGCTGGAGACGGTGTTGGAGGAAAGTTTTGAGGAGGCGGTGCGGATTGTTCGTGAGGGTAAGTAAAGTTTTGATTCTGGATTGACAAAATGGATTTGAAGGTATAGGATTATTGCAAACATGAACAAGGTTCATCTAGTGAGCAGAAACGAGTTAAGAAAAAAGATATTAAATTTAGGCTGGGGAGTATTGGAGACTGGGACGGGTCTTAGGATTCGGGACTTAGCAAAAGGGTGTGGTTGTTCGATTGGGACAGTTTATAATCTTTTTGAAGGGATGGATGAGATTGTTCTTAGGTTAAATGCGAAAAGCTTGGATATTTTGTATGGAGGAATACTAAAGGCCCTCGAGGGAGAGAATGATTTGAAGAGTGGTGTGAGAGCAATGGGAGCCTCTTATACGCAGTTTGCAAAGGATCATCCCCATCGATGGAAGATGCTTTTTGAAAATGAGTCGGTCGAGAGAGCTCCACAGTGGTATTTAGATGTAGTAAATGCAAAGCTACGTGAAATTGAGAGTGAATTAGTGCGCCGGTTTTATTTGAAGATGGAAGAGGCGATGAAATTGGTTGGCTTTTTCTGGGCAGCGATTCATGGAATTACTTCGATTATGTTAAATAAAAAGATGCGGGTTGTGGAAGGAATTATTAAGGAAGAAGATTTAGACGCTTATGTCGATCATTGTTTAATGGGAATGATCCCGTAGTTTTTTGAGGAAATATGAACGCTGTTCAATTTAGTTATCCAATTGGGTTTACAAAAAATCTGAAAGACAAGCCGATTAGAGTTCTTTTGCAAGGAAAGCCTTTAGTCATGTTCAGAGGAAAAGAGGGAAAGATCATTGTTTTAGAGGATCGATGTCCTCATCGAGGCGTTCCTTTATCTAAGGGAAAGGTTGATAGCGACGGGATTGTTTGCCCCTATCATGGATGGACGTTTAGTGAAGGGGGTCGCTGCGTCAAGATTCCTGGGGTCTCTGATTGTAAGATGCGAGGGATTCATAGTGCAAAAAGTCTTAAGGTTCAGGAGAAGTATGGATTGATTTGGGTTGGAGAGGGAAAGATTCCTGAAATCAAGGAATGGGATACGCATGACTGTTTTTACATGGTGAATGAAGCAGAGAGCTCTGTTTTGCATGTGATGGAAAATGCTCTTGACCCTCTCCACACTCTTTTTATTCATAATGGATGGATTCGAAAGAGGGGAAAGGAGAAGGAAGTAAAAGTTATTGTGACTATTGAAAAAGAGGGTGTTCATGCTGAAACGGTTGATGAGGAAAAGCAACAAGGGGTCATTCATAAGCTGTTAACAATGGGAAGAACTGTTGTTCGGAATTTTGGGCGTGTTATAGGGCCAAATTGTTTTCAGTTAGAGTTTCAAACTTCAAAAGGGGATAGCTTGTTTATGACTGCATTTATCCACCCTATCAAGGAGGGTCTTGTACGTGTTTATACAGCAAACCTTTACCAGACAACATTACCAAAATGGATTTTTAAGCGATTAGCAAAAACCCTTTTTGAGATTGCTGTGAAGCAGGATGCTGAAATGTTAAAAATTCAAAGTGAAAATTTAAAGCATTGGAAAAAAGAAAAAATGGTTTCAACAAAAGGGGATTATATGGGTCCTTGGATTGAAAAACTTCTTCAAGGAGAAGAGTTGATTCCAAAAAGATATGAGGTTGTACTGAATGTCTAAAAGAAATGTGAAAATATTAGGAACAGGATGCTATTTGCCAAGGCGGCGGGTGACAGATGAAGAACTTGAAAAAAAGTTAGGATTAAAAATTGGTGAGGTCATGGATGGGTGTGGAGTTAAGGTCCGCTATTTTGTCGATGATGAAACAGTTTCTGAAATGGGAGTGATAGCAGGGAAAAAAGCGATAGAAAATGCAGGGCTTGATATTCATGCAATTGATGGTGTAATCGGTGCAAGTAGTGCTCCTGAGCAAGCTATTCCTTCTACTGCGGCACTTCTTCATAAGAAACTTGGTCTTTCTCAAGCTGCAGCTTTTGATGTGAATTCAACTTGCTTGAGTTTTTTAACGGCGCTTGATTTTGCATCGTTTTTAATTGACCAAGGAAGGCATGAACACATTTTGATTGTTTCTTCAGAAATTGCTTCGATGGGATTAAACAAAAATGACCTTAAAACAGCGACTTTATTTGGAGATGGTGCAGCAGCCATTGTTGTTGGAAAGTCAATGAATGAGAAGTCATCGGTTTATTCATCGAAGTTTGAAACTTGGAGTGAAAATCAAGAGGCCTGTTTTCTTGAGGGGGGTGGAAGTAAGTTTTATGATGAGCCGTTAGGGGAGAAAAAGTACTTTCGGATGGATGGACCAAAACTTTATAAAAGTATTGCTCCACGGGTAAAAGGATTTTTCCACGAGATTCTAAAAGAAGGAAACTTAACGAAGGATGAGCTTGATCTCTTAATTCCTCATCAAGCAAGTCCTTTTGCTCTTCGTCTTATGGGAAAGAAGATGGGGCTGTCCATGGAGAAATTTTTCAATATTGTTGAGGATTATGGCAACATGATTGCTGCATCTATTCCTCTTGCCCTTCATTTATCTATTGAAAGGGGACGGCTAAAGCGGGGAGACAAAGCATTAATGATGGGAACATCTGCTGGACTCTCTATTGGAGGAATTCTCATTGAGTATTAGGACAATTTTATTAACAGGAGCACGTGCTCCTGTTACACTAGATTTGGCTCGCTCATTTTATCGATTGGGATGTCGGGTTATTTGTGTTGATAGTCTTCGAAGGACGATTTGCAGCTATTCGAAGTGTGTTGATCGTTATTATTTGGTCTGTTCTCCAGCACAAAATCTGGAAGGCTTTTTGGATGATCTTGAGAAAGTAATTTCTGATGAAAAGGTCGAGCTATTAATTCCTACATGTGAGGAAGCTCTATATGTAGCTAAGATCAAGGATCGTCTTTCATGTGAGGTTTTTTCCTCCTCTTTTGAAATTGTTGAGTCTCTTCACAACAAATGGACCTTTTACCAGATGACGGAGAAATGGAGTCCTAAGACTCAATTGCTGAAGGATAAAAAGCTGAAACCTCCTTATGTTGTCAAGCAGGTTTACTCTCGTTTTGCAGCTTATGCTGAAGTTATTAGGGAAGAGAGAGCGATTGAAGATGATCAAAAAAACCCAAAAATTGCTCAAGCTTTTGTAGAGGGAGAGAGTTATTGCAGCTATGCAGTAGCCCTTAATGGAAAGGTTAGAGCTCATAGCATTTATAAGGTTCTCCATTCGATTGGAATGGGGGCATCGATGTCATCATTAAGCGTTGATGATCTAGAAATTACTCGTTTTGTCACCGAGTTTGTTGAAAAGATAAATTATACAGGTCAAATCTCATTTGATTTTATTAGATCAAAGGAGAGGCTCTATGTGATTGAATGTAACCCGAGAGCCACAAGTGGGATTCATTTATTTGAATGTTCTCCTGGATTGGCAAAGGCGTTTTTGGAAAAGAGTTATTTAATGGGAACTATTGGGAAAATTTATCATGAACCGATAACAATGTTATTGTATGGATTCAAGCAGAAAGAAATTTTCAAGAAACGATTTTTGAAAAACATATTAATGGGTAAGAATGTTTTGTTTCAGGCATTTGATTTTGGTCCCCTATTTTTCCTCCCTCTTGTCCTCTTTGAAATCTTTAAATTAACGTTAACTAGAGGAAAAAAGCTTAACGAAGTTCTGAGTGAGGATCTTGAATATAATGGAGAGGACTCATGCGTGTTGTTGTAACAGGAATTAGATCATCTCTTGCTAAGAAAGCGGCTTTATTATTGAGAGATAAAGGCTATGAAGTAATGGGATTTGCTCGAACAATGGGAGAGCCATTAAAAGGAATAGAGGTGAGGACTGGAGATATAAGATGTCGTCAGTCAGTTTATGAGCTTTTAAAGGGAGCGGATGGGGTGATCCATTGTGCGGCTCTCTCTTCCCCATGGGGTAAATATCAGGATTTTTATGAGACAAATGTTCGAGGTACAGAGCATCTTTTAGATGCTGCATTAGACTGTGGGGTAAAACGGTTTGTTCACGTTTCAACTCCATCTCTCTATTATGAATTTAAAGATCGTTGGAATATCACAGAAAAGTGTTCGCTTTCCAATTGTTTTGCGAATCACTATGTTCAAACAAAATTTTTAGCAGAAAAAGCGGTTGATTGGTCTGAGAGTAGGGGGTTGAGCTGTGTTACTATTCGCCCCAGAGGGGTTTTTGGTCCTGGGGATCAAGTTCTTTTGCCCCGTTTGATTAAGGCTTTAGATCGAGGAGGTATACCTCGTTTTACTGATAGAGGGGTTTGGGTTGATATTACCTATGTTGACAATGCAGCAGAAAGTTTAGTTTTAGCCTTAGAAAATGGGCGCTCGGGAGGAAAATATAATATTACGAATGGAGAGCCATGCGAGCTTTTTGTCATGTTTTCTGAGCTTGCAGATAAAATAGGAAGAGAAATGAAGATCAGAAAGATTCCCTATGAGCTTGCAAAAAGTTTAGCTAAGGGTGCTGACTGGGTTTCGAAATTAACGAGAAAAGAACCTCTTTTTACTCCTTATACTATCGGGGTTTTAGCGCACTCACAAATATTCGATATTCACTTAGCAAAAAAGGAGCTAGGATATCTTCCAAGGGTCTCTGTTAAAGAAGGGATAAATCGTTATGCGGAGTGGTGGTGTGAAAGTCAAAACGTATAATATCGGCTACTGTCAGCAATTTGCTAAGATAGCCTGCAAGGCCAAGCCATTCAAAAAAATTAAATTTTGGGCTCGAACCCTTCTTCTTGATATTCCAGAGGTCGGAGCTGTTTTAATAGATACGGGATATAGCCAGCATTTTTTCAAGGCAACGAAAAAATTCCCCTACCGTATTTATCGAATGATCACTCCTGTAAAGCTCGATAATCAAATGGAAAAGACCCTTAAGAAAGAGAAGGTGGATTATGTATTATTAACACATTTTCACCCGGATCATATTGGAGGGTTAAAGAACTTTCCCGAGTCGAAATGGATTTTTCTGAGTGATGGATTAAAGAATGTAAGAGGATTAAAAGGATTTAAAGCCTTAAGAAAAGGGTTTATCCCTGACTTGCTTCCTGAACAGGTTCCTGTAGGATCTATAGGACTTGAGTCATCACAGTTTGATGAGTTTCCCTTTTCTAAAGAGTTTCCTGCAGTTGATCTTTTTGGAAATCAAACCCTTTTTGCTTTTGAACTCCCTGGACATGCATTAGGACAAATAGGAGTTGCTTTTCAAAAAGGAATGAAATGGATCTTATATGTGGCTGATGGAGGATGGTGCTTAGAAGGGATTAGAGATGGAAGTCCTCCAAATTTTTTAGGACTTTTGGTTCAGCACGATCGAAAACAGTATTTGGAAACATTCTGGAAACTCCACCATCTTCTTAAGAATGATAAAAGTATTGAAATTATCACGACCCACGGGAATGAGGAGCTTTCTTATGAATAAACTCCAAATTCTTCGTTCCTATTTTCAAACAAAAAAACGAATGCATTGGAGCCGAGAAAGAATTGATCGGTGGCAAAAAAGAGGGATAAAAAGGATCATTGCTCATGCAAAAAAATGTTCTCCATTCTATCAAGCTCTGTATAGAGATGAAAATGAACTTCAAAAACTTCCTCTGATTTCTAAGAAGGAGATGATGAATTCTTTTCAGGATTTTAATGTGGCTGGCATATCAAAAGATGAAGCGATTCAAGCTGCGATGGGTGGGGAGAAGGATGGGAGTTATGATTCTACAGTTCGAGGTATTACTGTAGGACTTTCTTCGGGAACTTCTGGGAAAAGAGGAATTTTTTTGGTTTCAAAAAAAGAAGCTGAAATTTGGTGTGGAAATATTTTAGCGAAAACTTTAACGCAGTCGATTTTTAAGAAGGGAAAAGTCGCTCTCTTTTTAAGAGCGAATAGCAACCTTTATGAAACAGCATCATCGTTTAGATATTTTAATCTAGATGGAGATTATGAAAAGGTTATAGCATTTAATCCAGAGATTCTTGTTGCGCCTCCATCTATCTTACGAAAGCTCCCAAGGATTCACCCAAAAAAAATCATTTCTGTTGCTGAAGTCCTTGAGCCTTTAGATAGAAAATTTTTAGAGAAAAAATTTAATCAAAGGATCGATCAAATCTATCAATGTACGGAGGGATTTCTTGGATTTACATGTGAAAAAGGGGCCCTTCACCTAAATGAAGATGTTCTCTGCATTGAAAAAGAGTATGTTGACAAAGCAACGGGTCGATTTCTTCCCATCATAACCGATATGTTTAGAACGACTCAGCCTATGATTCGTTATAAATTAGATGATGTCTTAATTGAGGGGGAATGTAACTGTAATTCTTCTTTCATGGCAATTAAGTGTATCGAGGGACGGTTCAGCGATGTTTTATATTTTAAGAAAAAAAATGGGGAGAGCGCCTTAGTTTTCCCAAGAGAGATTGGCGAATGTTTTTCCTCCGAGTATCTAGTGAAACAAGTAAAGTCAGATCTTGTGCATCTTTATGGAGGCTGTAAAAAGGAGCTGGTGAAATGCCTGGCTAAGAAGGATATCATCCTCCCGCGGATCATTACCTTTCCTAAGATCCCTGAAAGACGAGATGATGAAAAATTGAGAAGAGTTCAGAGAGACTATACCATTGATTAAAGAGAAAACTTCAGACTATCCAGAGTTTTACTGTGACCTTTTTGAGAAAGGGAGTCAGGCTTTTGCAACAAATGTTAAGACGGAGCTCAAACTCTTAGAGATTGATAACTTGTGTCTTCCTCTAACAGTTAACGATTCAGAGTGGGAAAACTCGTATGTGGTTTCACCTTACGCGATTATTCCCTATATCGAAGAGGAAATGAAACGACATGGTTTTAAATTCCTAAAGTTGTTTTTTAGTCCCATTTTAGGATTTGCAAAATGGCTATTAAAAACATGTCGGGTAAATAGGGTAGTGATGGTAAATAATCATCTTCTTTCTACGAACCTTTATCCAGACTTATCTAATGAGCAAGTGAAAAAAATTCACGCCTATCTTTTAGAAAAATTTTCTGATCATGCAATTATTTTCCGTTCTCTAAATCCCTATTCTGAAAAGGGTTTAATGGACTCATTAAGAGCAAATAATTACCACTTCATGACAAATCGAAGCATATACTTTTATTCTCATAAAGAGAGTCTAACCAATGGAAAAATTCGCAGAAGAATAAAAAAGGATGGAGACCTTCTTCAGCAAGACGGGATAGAAGTGATGGCTCATGAAGAATTTTCAATCGAAGATGCTTCTGAAGTTAAAAGGCTCTATGACTTGCTCTACCTTGAAAAGTATTCCTATCAAAACCCTCAGTTCACTGAGGAGTTTTTTAAGACGGCAATTCTAAGGAAGACATTTACGCTAATTGGGATTCGTTTCAATGGAAAACTTATTGGAGTTATCGGATACTTTAAAAAAAATGGGGTGATGACCTTCCCAATTGTTGGTTATGAAATATCTTTTCCTCAATCACTCGGTCTCTATCGGATGCTTACGTTTCTAATGTTAGAAGAAGCTTCTAAACTTGATCATATTATTCATATGAGTTCTGGGGTAGGAGAGTTTAAGAGGGGAAGAGGGGGAGTACAGGAGATAGAATCTATGGCTATCTTCTTAAAACATCTTTCATTTTATCGTCGTATCCCTTGGAATATCTTTTCGTTTTTACTGAACACCTTTGGAAAAAAAATCGCTTTAAGACGTAAACTCTAGGGAATGGAACTTCTGGAGATTGATCGACTTATTGAAAAGCGTGCGGGCGCTATTGGCGGGGAGCTAATGATGGCGGCTCGTGAGGGTCATTTGTGTGTTCAAAAAGAGGGATTGGTTGAGGGGTGCGTTGAGCTCAAGGGGGATGAGGAAAGGTTTGAGGGGCTAGTAGGAAGATGGGGAGATCTTTATTATTTGCAGCGAAATTGGGTTTTAGAGGGAGAGGTTGTTCGGAACTTTTTGCGACTGATGGGAGATGTCAAGCCGATTGACTTGGGCGAACGGGGAAAGTTAAATGGAGGGCAGGTTAAAGCTGTAGAGGCGGGGCTGAGTGAAGGGGTTATTTGTTTAACGGGGGGGCCGGGTACGGGGAAAAGTTATGTTGTGGGAGAGATTGTTAAGAGGTTTGAGGGGAATGTTTGTGTATGCGCCCCAACGGGGAAAGCGGTCTCCCTTTTAAGAGAGAAGCTTGACTGCGAGGTGGGAACGTTACATGGGGCTTTGGAGATTCGAAATGGGAAGGATATTCTTTTTGGGGGAAAGGAATTAAATTATGAGATGGTGATTATTGATGAGTGTTCGATGATTGATGTGGGTCTTTGGGCAGCACTACTCAGGAATATTAAGAAGGGGACTCGATTAATATTGGTAGGGGATCATGATCAGCTTCCTCCTGTGGAAGCGGGAACGGTTTTTGGAGAACTTTGTCGCTATATGAAGGAGAGGGCTAAGGGGTATGTTCATTTAGATGAGTGTATGCGGAGTGATCGGGATGATGTTTTAGGGATGGCTGAGGCTGTCAAGCAGGGGAGAATGATTCAGTATGGAAAGTTAGAGCGGAAGGTAGAAGAATGGAAGAAGGAGTTTAAAAAAGGGGGCTTTCGCCTTTTATCTTGTTTGAGAAAGGGACCTTTTGGAGTGGAGGCGATAAATGAATTGATGTGGGGAGGAAAAGAGATTCCCATTATGATTACCCGAACGGATAAACGAATGGAATTGAGCAATGGGGAAATGGGGATACTGATCAAAAAAAATGAAGGACGATCTCTAGGCAAGGATGATGTAGCGGTATTTGGGGAGCGTGAGTTTCCAGCGGTTTTACTTCCAGAGTTTGAGTTTGCCTATTGTTTATCGGTTCATAAGAGTCAGGGGAGTGAATTTGAGCGGGTGGTTCTTTTGGTTCCTAAGGGGGCGGAGGTTTTTGGAAGGGAGATTTTATATACGGGGATTACTCGTGCTAAGGAAAAGATAGAGGTTCTTGGGGATGAAGGTGTGATTGAAGAATGCCTTAAGGGGTCTGCAGAAAAAATGTCTGGAATAAGGAAAAGATTATGCGCGTATTGATTTGCTTTATGGTTTGTTTGATGGGTTCTTTGGGGGCTCTGACTCTCGAAGAAAGGAAGGGATTGATTCATGAAGGTGTTGAAGGGCTGATTCAGTCAGTGGATCCGACGGCTCTTGTTGGAGCAATGGTTTACTCTTTCGATGAAAATATTGAACTCTATGAACGGAATAGTGAATCACGGTTTGTTCCAGCTAGTAGTTTAAAACTTTTTACTGCGGCAGCAGCGCTTGAGTGTTTAGGGGAAGGAGATAGCTTTGAAACGCGGGTGATGACGGATGGGAATGTGGAACAAGGGGTTTTAAAGGGAAATTGTTATTTAGTTGGCTCGGGAGATCCTAGCTTGATAGGTCTTGATCTGCTTGAGATTATTGATCAATTGGGTGATTTAGAGCGGATTGAGGGAGACTTGGTCTTAGATTTAAGTTGTTTTGAAGATGGACCTATGGGGCCCGGATGGATGTGGGATGAAGAGCCGGCTTATTGGTGCGTTCCAATGAGCGCGCTAAATATTGAACATAACTGTATTGATGATGTGGCAATTCTAGAGCCAGAAAAATTGACGGCAGCAATGTTCAAGGGAATTTTAGATCGCAAGGGGATAGTTCTTAAGGGTGAACTTAGAGAGGGAATGGCTCCTGAAGAGGGAGTTGTTCTTGCACGGCACTTATCTGAGCCAATGAGTGAGCTCATCAAGCCAATACTAAAGAATACTGATAATTTATATGCGGACTGTGTTTTTAAAAAGATGGGACCTTCATGGGAAAAAGGACAAGAAAAGGTACTGAACTTTTTAAGTGAAAAGATTGAAATTGATTCTGGAACGCTTAGGGTTGTCGATGGATGTGGGCTTTCTCGATATAACTTAGTTTCCCCAAAACAAATGATAACATTTTTAAAAAAGATGAAAGGGAATCGATCTTTTGTGAGTGCTTTACCGATTGGGGGCGTTGATGGAACGCTTAAGAATCGGATGAAGATGTTTGAAGGGAAAGTTAGGGCAAAGACCGGAAGTATGACGGGAGTTTCTTCACTTTGTGGTTATTTAAAGACGGACTCTGGAAGAGAGCTCGCGATTGCCATTTTTGTGAATGGGTATGTGAAAGAGGGACGAGAAATTAAGAAGAAGCTCGAAGATGGAATCTGTCAAATGCTTGTTAACATGCAAGATGAATAACTGTGTTTGGTGGGGCTTTTAATGGGCCAGTCCAAAGGTATTTTTCAGAGAATTCTGTAATCTGAAAGGCATTTTCTTTTAATAGAAGATCAAGGGTACTTTCATCAGTAGCATTTTTGTTTTTGATACACCATGCTTGCCAATTAAGGATAACTGGAGAGTTTTGTTTAAAGGCGATAACACCACTTTTGGGAGCTTGCTCTTTTGAATAGGAAATTGCAAAACCATCCTTAACCGATGTCATTTCAAAGAGGGGGATAAGGGTCTGTTTAATTTCGCAATTAATATCGGTCCAAATGGTATTTTCATACGGACTTTTCGGTAGAGCAAAGGCTTTTGATGGCGCTTTAAGAAGGGTTCCATTTTGTATACAAAAGGTGCGCGCCTTTTCACTCATTCCAAAATCACAAAAAGTCACAGGATAATTGTTATGTTTGGAATAGTTTTCAAACCAATGTTTGAGGTAGTGTTCTTGGGACTGATTGCACCCTGTCATGACGCCTTGATTCATAGGCTAACTCCAAACTTAGTTTTCATCTTATCTATAACTTGGTATATAAAAGGTGTAAACCTTTTTAGGAAATAGAATGTATAAAAATTTGATAGAAGAAGCCCTTAGTGAGGGGATGGAAAAAATTGCAATTGAAACAGTCATTGAAAAAGATGGAAAGGTTTTACTGATTGAAGACCTGGGAATGGGAACGACTTTTTATGGGTTTCCAAAAGTAGAGCTTAAGGAAGGGGAGAGTATTCCCCAGGCTTTGCAGCGAGCAGTGACTGAAAGAACGGCAATGCAATTAAAGGATGTAAAGAGGTATTTAGGGCATTACGATAGAGATGGTATGCGCCATTATCACTTTGTCGTAGAGGTGAATGACCCCTATTCTTTAGAAGAGAATGCGAACATTGCATATGCTTGGCTTGATGTTCAGGAAGCGGTAGGTTATCCGATTACTGATCAATTACGCGAAATGCTTGATCTATACAATAAAACTTAAGCAGTCTTTTGAAGTGCAGACATCCGCGACTTAGTGCGGGCAGCTTTATTCTCTTTATAAATACCGTGTTTTACACCTTTGTCCATTAAACTATAAACAGACTTAAGAGCGTTTTGCATTTGATCTTTATCTTTTGCAGACAATGCTGTTTCAAAAGAACGAATTGCAGTTCTTACGCGTGATTTAAAAGAATTGTTTCGTTGGTTGGTTGCTTTACTTTGCTTAATGCGTTTCAGCGCTGTAGGACACTTTTTTTTGGTTTGTCCTTTTTTGCCTTCTTCTGCCATATAATGATTCCAATACGTTAAAAATGAGTTATGGAAAAAATATACCAATTAGAGAATAATTCGTCAATCATACTCTAGGAGAAAGCATTATTTCAAAGAATATCTTCATTTTTTTATTTTTGATAACAGCTGGCATTGCTCTATGGATTGGGGGTCAATTTTTTTACAATCTGAATGAATATTTTCAGCTTTCAGCAACGGCGCCGGTAGTCCTTGATCAATGGAATGTAAAAGAGTTGAAAAGTGGAAAGTTTTCGATCAATGTCAACTATCAATTTGAATGGAAGGGGCAAACAATTCATGGTGTCTACGATTTTCCAAAACCCATTTATCAAAATCCTTATATAGCCAGTGAACATATCAGTGAATGGAAAGAAAAATCTTGGACGATTTGGTTTAATCCTAAGAAACCAACGGTTACATCTCTTCAAAAAAAATTTCCCACAAAGAAAGCGATCAACTTAGCCCTAAGCTTAGCGGTTCTTCTCTACTTCGTCTTTCTTAAGGGTTATGTAAGGAGGATGAACGCCTTGGACCAGCGCTCCTCTTAAGTAGGTATTCAAAAATTTTTATTATGACAGTTTTAAGTGTGGGTGTTGGGCAGAAGGTTTTTTCGAGCTCTTTTGCGCGTTTTAATTCCTTTGGATCCATTAATAAATCGGATAGATCCCCTGAGAGGTAGAGAGGGGCTTTACTGAGCTTTTCTTTAAGGCTTTTGGGGAGTTTGCGAGGGATCTTTGTGGGGCTTTTAGGGAGAAAGTTTTTTAGAGTATGGGGCTTTCCTTTATAAACTCTCTGGTTTCCTTGAAAAAACTCAAGTTGGTCGTAGAAAAACCCATGCCCATAGGGAGTAATAGAGGTGTAATAAGAAAGATTCTTTCTGAGATAGAGCTCAGCAGGGGTAAGGGTCTTTTTATTAAAGGTGTGATCATGAAGGATCCAAATAACGGTAAACCCTATGGAGGCGTAATCCTGGTTTCTTTTTCGGACTTCCAGAAGGGTAATAGGTGAATATTGAATTTCAAAAATAATTTTTTCTTGCAAGTAAGCGATATCTGCAATACGACAAATTTCAGGAAAGGATTTTTCTAGTATTACCTCGGGCAAGATTATTTTAATCGCCTTTTGTATGGCTTTGTGGGGAGTTTTTGATCTCACTTCTTGACAATAACCCTTTTTCTTAAGCAAAATGGATAGGCCTATTATTATAGGAAAGGTGTAGCTTTTTAAGAAAAGAAATGTTACACAATAAATCTCGCGATTCTTTTAGGAGACCATGAGTAAATCCGGATTCAGCCAGGGTTTCGATCCCCAGCATCAACAAAAAATCGAAGAGCTCGTAGCTATAGCTAAGGAGCAAGGGTATATCACGTATGAGGAGATTAATGAAATCCTCCCGATGACCTTTGATTCTGCAGAGCAGATCGACCAGGTTCTAATCTTTTTGAGTGGAATGGATATTCAGATTTTGAACCAATCTGAAGTCGAACGGCAAAAAGAAAGAAAAAAAGAAGCTAAAGAAATGGAATCCCTTCCTAAGAGAATGGAGGGGAGTAGTGATGATCCTGTCCGGATGTATCTTAAGGAAATGGGTTCTGTTCCTCTATTATCTAGAGAGGAAGAGGTAGAAATTTCTAAACGGATTGAAAAAGCGCAGATTCAAATTGAGCGCATTATTATGCGGTTCCGCTATTCGACACGTGAAGCGATTTCAATTGGAAATTATTTGATTACGGGTAAAGAGCGATTCGACAAAATTATTGCTGAAAAAGAGATCGAAGACAAAAACCGCTTCCTTAAAATGCTTCCGAAGCTTCGAGAGCTTCTGTTGAAGGAAGATTTAATCCTAGAAGACTTTTTGATTAGGTCTCTAGAGCCGAAATTAGCTAAGGTTGAAAAAGTTAGGCTTTCTGAAGATATTGAGAAATGTAATGTCAGGACCCAAGCTTATTTGCGACGAATGCATTTCCGCCATAACATTACAGATGACTTTGGTGAGGTGATCCTCTCTTCTTATGACCGCTTCTTATCTTTGGAAAAGGAAATTCAAGAACTCATCCCTCGTGCTGAGAAGAATCGCTTTGCTAAAGCAAAGTTGATGGCAGCCGAGCGAAAACTTGCTAAGCGTGAGCTTGCTGCTGGACGTACTCTTGATAAGTTTAAGAAAGACGTTCGGATGCTTCAGAGATGGATGGATAAGAGCCAAGAGGCTAAACGAGAAATGGTTGAATCTAACCTTCGGCTCGTGATCTCCATCGCTAAAAAATATACTAACCGTGGACTCTCTTTCCTTGATTTGATTCAGGAAGGAAATATGGGTCTTATGAAGGCTGTCGAAAAGTTTGAATATCGCCGCGGTTATAAGTTCTCTACCTATGCGACTTGGTGGATTAGACAGGCGGTAACCAGAGCGATTGCTGATCAAGCCCGCACAATCCGGATTCCTGTCCATATGATTGAAACGATCAATAAGGTTCTTCGCGGTGCGAAGAAACTTATGATGGAAACGGGAAGAGAGCCGACTCCCGAAGAGCTGGCGGTTGAACTGGGCCTTACTCCTGAACGGATTAGAGAAATCTACAAGATTGCTCAACATCCTATTTCCCTCCAAGCTGAGGTGGGAGATAGCGGGGAAAGTCAGTTTGGTGACTTCTTAGAGGATACAACTATTGAATCTCCTGATGAGGCGACTGGGTACTCTATATTAAAGGATAAGATGAATGAGGTCCTCTCGACTCTTACAGACCGAGAAAGGACTGTCCTTATAGAGCGCTTTGGCCTCCTAGACGGGAAGCCTAAAACACTCGAAGAGGTGGGAGTTCGTTTTAAGGTGACGAGGGAACGTGTCCGTCAAATTGAGGCAAAAGCTTTGAGAAAGATGCGTCATCCTACCCGCTCTAAACAACTTCAAGCCTTCTTAGATATCATCGAGATGGAATAATTTCAGTCCAGGCGTTTACCTAAGTTTACTGAGTTAACGAGAGTCTATCCACATAGAAGTCTTGTTTGATCGTATTAGAGGAGGCTGCCTCCTTTCCCAGTATGAGAGAATTATTTTCCTACTAGGTGGAATTTTTTGCCTATTTTACTTTGTTGATAATTAACACTTAATAAAACTTTCTAATCTATTTGTTAAAATTTTCATTTGCAAATTCATCATCATCCTTTATATCAGGGAACTAAGAAGTATTATATTTAACCCCCTTATGAGGTAAAAAGATGAAAGTGAGACAATTAAGGAGTATTGGAGCGGGCATCCTATCCTTATTAATGATCTCGTCAATGGGCTATGCTGCGGCTGATCGAGAAGTTCGACTAACTGAACTTGAAAACCAGATGAAGCAAGTAGGTACTGAGACGGAAATGGGAACATATGGTGCTAGAACAGCTTTAGCTCGTCCAGATGTTGATGGCAAAAACTGGTTCTTCACGTTTGACCTTCTTTTCTGGCGTACGAAAGTCGGCGGAACTGATTATGCCTATACAGATAATGACGTATTTGCGGCTCTTCCTCATAAAGGGAGAAAGAAGCACATAGAATTTGATTGGGATTGGGGGCTTCGGTTCGGAATTGGCTATAACTTTGAGCATGATGGCTGGGATCTTCAAGGACAATATACTTGGTATGATACGAATGGAAGTGATTCGACTCGTGCCGGGCAAAATAGTTCTGTAATCCCTCTTAGAGGATCTGCATTTATTACAAACGACCCTGCAACTCCAGCTACTGAAACACCGTTTATTACTTGTGCTAGCGCTAAGTCAATGTTTGACTTTGAGTATAATAACATTGATGTTGAGTTGGGCAGAGACTTTTACGTGAGTTCTACGCTCGCGCTTAGGCCTTTCTGGGGTTTAAAGAGCTCTTGGATCGATCAAAAGCAAACCGCTCGTTATACCGGCGGTGGTACATATGATATTACAGGTATTGGCACCCTTGTTCTTGGGCTTGGTGGAAACACTGTGCATGTTAAGGATGACTGCGATTTCTGGGGTCTAGGACCTCGTACGGGTGTTGATACTCGCTGGTATGTAGGAAATGGAGTAAGCATTTTCGGAAATATTTCTGGAGCGTTGCTCTTTGGATACTTTGATGTTGATCACAAAGAGCGTTATAGTCTTCTTGGATCAAATCGAATCCACCTTCATGCTAACCGCCATGCGTTCTCACCAACTGTTCAGTTCCAAATGGGGCTTCGTTATGATACTTACCTACATAACGACAGACACCACCTTGGAATCGGATTTGGTTTTGAAGGACAGTACTGGTGGAGACAAAATCAAATGCTTAAAATCGATGATTTCGATGAACTTAAGTATGAAAGATATGCTGAGGACCTAGCGTTCTACGGGCTCACAGCAGACATTAAGTTCGATTTCTAATCGATAGCATTAGATCAAACTAAAAAAAAGACCCTGGTTTTCTAGGGTCTTTTTTTATTCTATTAAATTCATGAGACTTACAGATTAATTATATTATTTTTTAAATAAAACTGTACATTATATTAACTAATTTCGTACATCTGGGTTTGGAGGAAGATAACATTTATATGGCAGCTTCCGGTAACGACTTTGCAGACCTCGGTGGATGAGAAGGGCAAATAGAAACAAGAAAAGAATAAAAAATATTAATTTTAAAAAATTGTTTCATTTATTTAGGCGTTATCATTATAGAAAAAATTAAGGCAAGAAAGCTAAAAATAACCCGCATGAGGAAAAAAAAATGAAAGTGAGCATGTTGAGAAAAATCTCAATCGCCATTGCATCCCTTGTGGCATCGTCCACAGCCTTCGCGGCTATGGATATGGATTCTCGGGTAACGCAACTTGAAAACCAAATGCAGCAAGTGCGTACCGAGACTGCCATGGGAACATATGGTGCACAAACAGCTACAGCTCGAGCAGAAGTCGACGGCTATGGCTGGTTCTTCAACTTTGATGTGCTTTACTGGCACTCAAAAGTTGGTGGAACAGAATTTGCTTATACTGATCAAGACCCTCGAGCTCAACTTCCAGTAAAAGGTCGAACGAAAGATATCGACTTTGAGTGGGATTGGGGCATTAGAGTTGGTCTTGGATACAACTTCGACCATGATGGTTGGGATC
This sequence comes from Simkaniaceae bacterium, assembly GCA_018399075.1. GTDB lineage: Bacteria > Chlamydiota > Chlamydiia > Chlamydiales > Simkaniaceae > Neptunichlamydia. The sequence goes on from CP073763.1 coordinate 353,639, forward strand.
TTAAAGCAGAATACACTTGGTTTGATACCAATGGTAGCGACTCTACAAGAGCAGGAATTAACAGTTCTGTTATTCCTCTTAGAGGATCTTCAACGATTGTTGCGAATGTAAACACTTCAACTGCAAACCAGTTCCTATACTGCTCTAGTGCAAAATCACAGTTTGACTTTGATTATAGCGCTATTGATCTTGAACTTGGTCGCGCCTACTTTATTAGTGGGAAGCTCTCTTTTAGACCTCATTGGGGTTTAAAGACTGCTTGGATCGATCAAGAGCAAATCACACGTTATACTGGTGGAGTTGTAGATCAGGTTAACAACCCGACTGACCTAGGTCTTGAAGGAAATACCGTTCATGTTAAAGATGATTGTGACTTTTGGGGTTTAGGACCGCGTGTTGGTCTTGACTCTAGATGGCACTTAGGCTACGGCTTTAGTATCTTTGGTAATGTAGCTGGTGCTCTTCTCTTTGGTCACTTTGACGTTGAACATAAAGAACGTTACAGCCAATTCTCTGATAATCGAATCAAGCTTAGCGCAAACCGTCACGCATTCTCGCCAACAGCGCAAATGCAACTCGGTCTTCGCTATGACAAGTACATCCACAACAATACACAACATATTGGTGTTGGACTTGGATTCGAAGCACAGTACTGGTGGAGACAAAACCAGATGTTAAAAATTGATGATGCTCAAGTACTCAAGTATGAGAGATATTCTGATGACATTAGTATGCACGGTCTTACTCTAGATATCCAATGGGACTTCTAAAGTAATCCGCTGCAAATACAATCCTACAAAGGGCGAGGTTCTGCAAGAGCCTCGCCTTTTTTTGTGCTTGAGGCTTCTGGGATGGGGATAAAGTTTTCCACGAGGGGGAGAATATGTATCCCCGCCAACCTGGTCACGCAGGACGTCGAATAGAGTTAGCATTATTCTTTTATAGGCATGAGAAAGGGGTTTTTGGAAAAGGTTAAATTAATTAACTTTGAGTTAATCATTTTGTTGCGTTTTTGTGTAATATTTATAGAAACCAAAATTTCCTATAAAAAAATTTGAACTAAACTAACTAATATCATAGCATTAACGCACGTAAATAAATGGTTGAAGCCAGGGTTATGCTGTTAGAGGAGTTTATTAAGAAGTCGGGGATGAAGAAAAAATCCTTTGCTGAATCAGTAGGAATTAGTACGACTAATCTATGGAAAATCTTGAAGGGAATTACTCGACCATCTTTAAAAACAGCACAACGCATTGAAGAATTTACCGAGGGAAGAGTATCGATGCAAGAAATGCTTTTCGGAAAATCTTCAAAAAAATTGAACATCCAACCATCATTAGAAAAGCGGATTTCAGAGCTCGAAACTAAAGTTAAAAAGTTAGAAGTTTTACTCAAGTAGTTTACTCTTTTATTAAATAAATAATTATTTTATTGTGAAGAAAGAAGCAATTAATTTTTAGTGTAATTGTGCGGCTGTTAAACAAACTATTTCTAACTTACCTTACATTGCAAATCGGGCTCGTAGGTGCCTTAGAGACCAATTCTTCACGTATCGAAATCCTTGAAAAAGAGATTGAAGTTCTTAAAAAAGAACTCCATTCAATGATGGTTAAACAAGCAAGACCTAGTGCAAACCCAGGTGTAATGCGTGATGAATGGTTTATAACTGCAGAACCTGTCTATTGGTATCAACGGACAAATGGAACGCAATTTGCGTATAGCAATAGCTCACTTGTGCCATCGCTTCCACTAAAAGGTAGAACAAAAGATATTAACTTTGGTTGGAATTGGGGTATTCGTATTGGTGCTGGAAAAAATATTGCTTTTGATCAATGGGATATTTTTGGTCACTTTACTTTTTACAGAAACCATGTTTCAGGAAGCGCACGTGCTGGGCAAGAAAGTACCCTTGTCCCTCTTCGCGGTTCTGTTATTACCCAACTAGGTGTTTCTAGTGCGAAGTCAAACTATAGCCTTGATTTCTATAATATCGATTTGGAGCTAGGAAGACATTACTTTGTAAGCGAAAAGCTCTCTTTTAGACCTTTTGTCGGTATAAAGAATGCATGGATAGATCAACATCAAGTTGTTCGGTATACAGGTGGCTCTCTCAATAGGAATTCTGCACATGTGAATGATTCTTGTGAATACTGGGGGATTGGTGGGCGAACGGGGGTAAACTCGAAGTGGCATTTGCTTGATGGGTGGTATTTAAAAGGAATGCTTTCTGGAGCTGTTCTCTATGGTTTTTTTGATATTGAGCACTGCGAAAAAGTAACGCCTAATCAACAGGATCGGATTAAAATCGATGATAATAAGCATCGTTTTGCTCCAATGGTTCAGTGGCTCTTTGGTGTGGGCTGGGGAACATATTTTAATAAAAAAGAGAACTACTTAGATTTAGGCATAGGCTATGAAGGGATGTACTGGTGGAGACAAAATCAAATGATCAAAGTCTATGAATACTCTTCTCTAAGGTATGACAACTATTCTGAAGATATTTCGATGCATGGCCTAACATTTACAGCTAGGCTCTATTTTTAATCTTAAAACTTTCGTAAGTCTTCGTTGAAGGATACTTTGAAATTTCAATCTTATCAATTTGAATGGGCGGTGGCTCATTTTTTAAAGCCTCAAGGAGGAGGGCAACGTCTTCTCCAGCAATACAGATTTCGACATTTCCATCGGATAAATTTTGAACATACCCTTTAAGGCCTAATCTTTCAGCGTGGTCTTTTGTTTTAGCTCGAAAAAATACACCTTGCACCTTCCCTGTTACAATGATGTGAGATTCAATTAAAGGATGTTTGTTGCCAATCATAGTCTCGAATCAACCTTTCGACTTCTTTAAGATCTTTAGAACGATTTAAGGATTCACGGAGTTTTTTCGTTCCTGTTCCCTCTCTTAGATACCAGCACCCGATCCTTCTCATGTCAAGTAGAGCCTTCCGATCGGTTTGGTAAGAGGTGATAAAGGCCATATGATCTAGAAGGTGGCTTTTTACATCAGGCATGATAAGAGGCTCATAGCTGTCAAGCCGCCTGACATCTTCCGCAATCCAAGGCTTCCCAAATGTGCCTCGCGAAACTAAGATGGCATCGCAACCGGTATGCTTAAATAACGCTAGGCCAGCCTCTGCATCGAAAACGTCTCCATTTCCCACGACCTTTATTGATCGAGCCACCTCTTTAGCCGCTTTGATATGATCCCAGTTAGCTTTTCCTGTATATTTCTGTTGTCTAGTCCTACCATGAATAGAGATTGCTTTTGCCCCAGCCGCTTCAGCAATCCTTGTAATCAATGTGGCGTTGATATTCTCATCATCCCATCCTGCACGGATTTTTACGGTGACAGGAATATTCACTGCCGCAACCATATTGGTGATGACTTCACCAATTAGTTCAGGATTTTTAAGCATCCCACTTCCACTTCCATCTTTTGTAACTTTATCTACAGGGCAACCACAATTGAGATCGACAACATCAAAACCAAGTTCTTCTATAATTTTTGCACAAGGGCCTGCGAGCTCGGGCTTACTTCCACAAAGCTGTCCGCCAATAGGACGCATAGAGGGGTCAAAATCGAGGAGGTGATAGGTCGAGGGTTCATGCCTAATTAAAGCGTCCATCTTGACCATTTCGCAGAACATCAGCCCTACTTGATAGCGGGCAGCCATTTGTCGAAAGGGGTAATCAGAACATCCTGCTAAGGGTGAGTAGAAAACGTTAGAAGGAAGGGAAAGGTCCCCAAGTTTAAGAGGCTTTACAAATTTTTTCATAGCATTAAGAGAAGGCGAGTAAAGGCCCACTCAAGAAATTGAAGGACGAAAAAACCAAGGATTGGGCTGAGGTCTAAAACACCACCAATCGGAGGAATAAAGCGGCGAAATATGTTTAAATAAGGATCGGTATAATGAGCAATAAAGCGAAAAAAAGAAGACTGCTGAAAACTTTGAAACCATGATCCAAAAATGCGTATAATTAACATTAATGAGTAAACGGTAAAGAGGAGTCTGATCGTATAGATTACATAAGCCATACTCACCATTTTAGATAAAATGAAGAAAAATTTCCATGCTTTAATTTTTCTTATCTTTCAGCTAGACTTGTTGTATGGAATTTGTTGGAGTACAAAAAGAAAAATCTTTTTTTCGACTCGCCTATTTATCAATAGTAAATGGGGAAATTGTGATTGAATGTTTGGAAAAAGAAACAAAGGCCCCAATTTTTAAAAAAGATTTACTTGTTGCTACAGGAATCGAAGGGCAAGCTCTCCTTATCCGCCACCTAGTGACTCCGCTGAGAAATGCAAGAGCTCTTCACAAAACCCTTCCCTTTCAACTAGAAGCCCTCATCCCCTATTCTTTAGATGATGTGATCATCAAGCCAATCTATGAGATTGGAGAAAAAGAGACCCATGCTCACTTTTTTACAGTCCCCAAAAAAACACTTGAGCACCATATTGCTAACTTTCAAAAGGAAAATATTGACCCCGAATGGGTCTCTGCTATTCCAATGGCACTCCTTCGCTTTGCCTCATTTGTTTCCCCTGATGAACACTCTTTAGTGGTTTTCCATATTGGAATGAAAAAAATTCAACTTGTGTCGGTTCAAGAAGGAAAAATTTTAAGTCATATTACGCTTCATATTGGCTCTCAAGATTTAAGTGATGGCGATAGTGCTAAAGTTGTAAGTAAGCTGAAACGAGAGGTTGATCGTGCCTTTTGTTTTTTAGCTCATAAAGAACAAGAGAGTGGGAGTCGAAAGGTGCTCTTTTGTGGCGAAAGAACAAAAGAGGTAGAAAATCTTTTAATGGAAGAGAAAGATTCTCTTATTTCCCCGATAGAAATTGAAGGACATCGCGGCTATAATGGAGAAACTGTTCGCCCTTATGCTATCTCAATAGGCCTTGCGATCGATGCGCTTAAAAATGATTCATTAAGTATTCAGTTTAGGCAGGAACTATTTATCTCCAAACGGACGTTTTCTTCGATTAAAAAAGGGCTTTTACGAGGGAGCGTTTTAGCAGGCGCTCTTTTTGCCGTAACCCTTTTATGTTCTCAGATTTTTTATCACAAAAAAGAAAAAGCGTTAATGAATCAAGTAGAGAAGTTAGTCTCTCATTATGAAAAGGAAATCCCTTCACTTAAAGGTGGAATAAAGGGGAGCTCGCTTGAGGAAGCTTTATCTGATTTAAACCTTAAGCTTCGACTTCCAAAGAGTGGGGAGCTCATCTTTTCAAAACCACCGTTAGTTACTGATTTTCTATGCTTTATATCTTCACACCCAAAACTTAAAGGGATGGAAGTCAAGCGGCTTGACTATGAATTAAAGAGTTACCCCTCTCTTCAAAGACCAAAAGATCAATATCGGCCAAAAGTCCGTCTTGTTTTTACTTCAAAAGAAGCAAAAAAAGCCCGAGAGTTTCATGATGCAATTATTGATGATGACACACTAGTCGATAGAGATGGAGAAATAGAATGGAAACGAAATGAAGATGAATATGAAATTACCTTTTTCCTTCAAACCCAATTTTGATGCTAAACTAAACCTTCAAAAAATGGGTGTGATTGCTGGGAGCTATCTCCTTGCACTTATCGCGTTTGTTTTTTTACTGATCCATTTAAGCCACCAAATGAATCATTTAGAGGAATTAGAAGGGTATGTTGATCGTTTAGGAATTCGGATGGAGCGGGTAAAACAAACGCAAAAAGATCGAACGGCTTTTATGAATCAATATGAAGAGGTTGATCACTACTATATTGATCATGTTTTAGAGCCAATGGTCCTTTTGAAACCTGAAGTGGATGCGCTTAAACTTGTCTATAGTCACTCAGCATTTCAATCTTGTGAGAATGTAAAGAATAGGCTCGAGAAGTTGACGAAAGGGGGAAATCGAATCATTTTTTCTGAAGGAACTAGAGACGTAAAAAATGGGATAGAAGAAGTAGAGCTATCTCAAAGTCGTCCCGTAGAAATTAATGGAACGGACTTAAAAGCAATTTTATCTGCTGTTGAAGGGGTTTCCATTGGGAACGAGCTTCCCCCCAACGGGCGTCCTCAACTTTTTGTTCGAGGATTTCATTTAAATAATAAAAAACTTGCTGAAAGGGAAACCTATTTATTAGAAATGCAATTAGTAAAAAGAGGTAATTTGAAATGAGAGCGATATTGATTCTAGCAATAGCTTTTCTGAGTCTTCTTGTAGGCTGTGGAAGTCAACAAAAGGTAAATCAAGAGCGAATGACAAGTATACAAATTGTCGATAGAAATGGCTTTAAGGAGACGATTAGCTCTATTGACCGCATAGGAATTTATGAAAGAACAAACTTTCTTGCACCTCAACCCTATGAGAAAGTTGTTCGGATGTTTGCCCGAAATGATACTGGAAAAACCCCCTCAAAATTGACGAGTTATCATGAGAATGGTGAGCCTTGGCAATATTTAGAAGTGATGAATGGAAGAGCCTGTGGGATTTATCGTGAATGGCATAGCAATGGTGTTTTACGCTTAGATATTCAGGTTATTGAAGGGCTCGGAGATTTAAGCGAAGAGGCTCAAATAGGTTGGATCTTTGATGGAATAAGTCGCGTTTGGGATGAGAAAGGAAATCTCCTTGCTGAGATTAATTACGAAAAGGGAACCCTCCAAGGGAATGCTAACTATTATCATCTGAATGGACAAGTGAGCAAGATTATCCCTTATGAAAATGATCTTATTGAAGGGGACCTAGTCTATTACAGCGAACAGGGAAAAGTTATTGGGAAAACCCCTTACAGGAAGGGAAAACGGGAAGGAATTGCCACCTATAAAGGGGATAAAATGCAGCCAAGTTACTCAGAAGAGTATCGTGGTGATCTTCTTATTCAAGCCACTTATCATGACTTCGCAGGAAAGATTATCGAAAGGATCGAAAATGGTGCTGGTAAACAAGCTGTTTTTATTGATGGCTCCCTCCATTCAATCAGGGAATATAGAAATGGAATTCCCGAAGGAGAGGTTAGGCTTTTTGATCCTCAAGGACATTTAACAACGCTCTTTCATGTCAAAGATGGAATGAAGCATGGTGAAGAGTGGGTTTACTATGCTTCATACGGAAATAATGATCCAAAGCCAAAGCTTTACCTTGAGTGGTATGAAGATGCGATTCATGGCATTTGTCGCACCTGGTTTGGGGATGGGACTTTAGAAAGTGAGCGGGAAATGATGAATAATCAAAAACAGGGGATTGCATCTGCCTGGTATAAAGATGGATCTCTGATGTTTATTGAAGAGTATGAAAATGACAATCTTAATAAAGGGGCTTATATGAAAAAAGGAGAGCCTAGGCCTGTTTCAACGATTGAAAATGGAGATGGGACAGCCACTCTTTTTGATAAAGATGGCTATTTTATCAAACGGATTCTCTATCAAAAAGGACAAGTTGTTGATGAAATCTAAAGGAGCGATCAGAGAGAAGTTTATCGCAAGAAGAGAAGCACTTTCAAAAGAAAGGAGAAAAGAGGCTTCTGAAGAAGCAACAAAACATCTCATCAAAGTGTTATCAGGTTTTACAATGGTCCTTTCTTTTGCAAGTAAAGAAGAGGAGATTAACCTTTGGCCTCTCAATGAAATATTGGCAAAAGAAGGACGGCTTCTCCTTCCTAAAATGATTTCAGGGACAAAAATCCTTCCCTTTCAAGTCAAAGCTCTTGATAAAGAATTGGTTTTTCATTCTAAATGGAAGGTTTTAGAACCAAGCGCGGAACTTTGCAAGGAGATTGCTGTTGATAAAATAGACTGTATGATTGTTCCTGGTGTGGCTTTTGATCGTGGGCATGGACGCCTTGGGTATGGAAAAGGATTTTATGATCGATTTCTTGTAAAGGTTACTTGCCCACTGATTGGAGTAGGATTTAAAGAACAGCTCTTAGAGACGCCCTTTCCTCATGAAAACCATGACATTCCCCTTACGGATATTTTTCTATTTTAATAGGAAGGTTAATACTTCCAGTGCGGTTGATTTTTTTCAAAATCTTGGTGTGGTTTAGGCTGCGAGTCTGATCCACACTTTTTTCTGCCGCGTGATCTTTTGGCATAGATGGTTGTATTTTGCGCTACTTTTGAGACCGTCCCATAGGAATCACCATTGGGGCAAGTAAAATCAATTGTAAAGGGCCCCTTAGAATAATCCTTAGCGTCAAACAAACTGTCACTCCATGTAATCATGTGCGACGGTCTGATTTCAACTGTTGTGAGTTCAATATTAGTCTTTGAATAGATCGTCGCATTCAAGGTGTAGATGCTATCATTGTGAATGTTGATTGTTACTCCAAAGAGGGTTGAAAAAAAGAGAAGGAAAGGGAGGGGCTTCATGAGGGAGGTCCCCAAATAGGATCACCGGGAGCCTGTGAAGGATCTGGAGGGCCAACAGAGCCAGGAGCTTGATCTTCAAAGGGATTTGTTGGGGTGAAGGGAGATGTTTGCTGCTGATTTTGAGAGTTGCTTTTGTCATCTTTCTTTTTATCGGGTTGACAATAGCGATCTCCCGATGAAGAAAGGGCAGTAACAGTGGCTCCCTGTTGAACGCCGCTTAAAACCCCAAACTGTTTTCCGTCTTTACATGTGAAGATGACAGTATAGGGAGTTTGGGACCAAACATTGGTGCCTGAAGAGGAGTCTTGCCATGTTATCTGTTGCTGAGGATTAATAGACATTTTCCCTTTACTGCCTCCATCACTAGCAATGACCTCCGCTTTCAAAAGGTAAGGGCTATCATTGAAAATTCTTACCGACCCTCCAAAGAGGGTTGAAATCGCAGTTAATGCCAAAGCAAAAAGGGTTTTCATTTTTATCCTAATCTAAGTGTGCCCACTTAAAATCAATGTTTCCCATCGTTGTAAGAACAACATCTTTGAGTTCTTTATCTTGGATATAAAGCATTGTATAGTGAAAGATCGGAATAACGGGCATATCGTTTATCAAGACTTCTTGACTCTTTGTGAGGATAGCCGCTCTTTCATCTTTAGACGGACAAGTATAAGAGGTTTCTAATAGTTCAGTATAGCTTGGGTTATTCCAGTTTGTGTTATTTGTTCCTGTATCTTTTGTTTTAAAGACTTCAAGGAAGTTAATCGGATCATTGAAATCAGCGAACCAATTTCCAAGGGATAGCGTGTAATCTTTTTTCGATACGCGGTCAAAAAACACTTTGCTTTCTACAGGCTCTAAGCGGATTTGAATTCCAAAAGCATTCAACCATTGATCCTGGAGTGCTTGGGCCATCAGATGGTTTCTTTCTGCAGCAGCATAAAGGAGTGTTATTTCAGGTAGGTCATTAACCGAAATGTCTAGCTGGCTTAGAGCCTCATTAAAGAGTTCTTCGGCCATAGCAACATTTCCATCTTCAAAAAGAGGGGTTTGTTGAAGCCCCATTGCGATAGGAACAATCCCTGTAGCGGGTATTTGATTTCCTTGCGCAATATGATCGACAATTGCTTGACGATCGACAGCATAGGCAAAGGCTCTTCTTAGTTTCTTTTCTTGAAATGGAGCTTTCTCAACATTTACTCGAATCCACTGAGTAGCAAGAACTGGAGCTGTGTGGAGCTTTTCCTCGCTTCTTAAGGATTGAATGGCATCTACAGGAATTGTAGAGAATGGAGATCCATCCCAATTTAAATCGTTTGCATCAAACATTTTAAAGCCAGTATCTTCACTAACCATCACCATTTTTAACTGATTAAGTTGCACTGCTTTTTTATCCCAATATGAGGGACTTTTTGTTGCTTCCATGAGATTATGGTGTTTCCATTCACTCATGTTAAAAGGGCCATTTCCAACATAGCTCGAATCTTTTTCAGCCCACTTTGGATTTGTTCGATCGATTTTATTGTTCACAGGAAAGTAAATGGGGTTAGCAATAATGTCTAGGAAGTAGGGGGTTGGGTGATTAAGTGTAATAACGAGTGTACTATCATTGGGAGCTTCAATTCCGACTAAGCTTAGAGGAAGCTTCCCGATTTTTGCTTCTTTGGCATTCTTGATGAGATAAAGCATATTTGCATTGGGAGCGTTAAAGTTAGGACTTAAACTTTTTTTCCAAGCATAAGCAAAATCGTGGGAAGTCACGGGGTCACCATTTGACCATTTACAATCACGAAGGGTAAAGGTGTAGATCATTTGATCAGCTGAAACATCAACTTTTTTAGCAATGGCAAGAGAAGTTTTTCCACTTTTATCGATACGAGTGAGTCCATCCATAAACATTCGAATAAGGTTCACATCTGTAAGAGCTCGTGCTTTTCTAGGGTCTAGAGTTCCTGGTTCGCTTGTGATGTTAATTGTAATTTCTTGATTTCCACCCTTTGAAGAGAGGGACGAGGAGCCTCCACCCCGTTTACAACCTGTTAAAGATAAGGCTAGAAGTGGAATGAGAAAAGCGGCTTTTATTAGTCCTTTCATAGTAGTCCTCGTTGCTCGGGGTAAATATACCTTAAAAAATATGAATTTAGTGTGATAAGGTATTTTTTGCACGTGTTTTTTGAGGCTTATGTATTTTATTAACGATATAGCGACTCCTATCCTTAACACACCTTACTTTTCTGAGGTCTTTGGAAGACAGCTCCCCTTTGATGATCAAAAGCTAGTACGCGTAGTGGAGATGATAGCTCTTCCCCGCACAGTTTTTAAAGTGATAGAGAAAAAGAAGGATCATATCTTAGAAGTATCAACTGAGGCGTATCCTTCTTCAACCCCTCTATATATTGATGAGCGCTGTGGATCATTGGGGAGTGATGGAAAAGCAAGAAAAAAAAGCCTTCCTCCTCCAGAGGAGATATTAAAGAGAATGAAAAACCAACAAGGTCTTCCCTACGTTTGGGGAGGAAACTATGGCGAAGGGATTTCTGAGTGGAAATCTCTATATCCTCCCCAGAAAGAGCTCTCTTCTTTTGAAGAGACCCACTGGACCTTTCACGGTGTCGATTGTTCAGGACTTCTTTATCAGGCAACCGATGGTTATACCCCACGGAATACGAGTGGCCTCATGACTTTTGGCAAAGAGGTTCCGTTAGAAGATATTAAGCCTTTAGATCTGATCCTTTTTCCTGGTCATGTGATCATAGCCCTAGGCGATGGAAAGGTTATTGAGAGTAGCCATTTGCATGGGGGAGTGGTGATTAATTTGTTCGATAAACGTCTATCTGAGATTGAAGTTCCAATTACTCTTCGTCGTTTTCATCCAGCTTTTTTTGAAAGGCCTTATGAAGGCGATCAAAGTTAGCCTTTGTTTCCTGCATTGTCGCCTTACCCCTAGCCATTTTTTTCGTTTGCTTCTTGAGAATAAAGTTTACAAAACCTTCGATCGACAGGGTTTTAGCTCCTAGAAAAGAGCCATTTTTTGAGAGCTCACGATCTGATGTCACAAGCATTGTATTTTTTGAGTCCCATTCTAAAAGCTCTAGAAGATACTGATCAGCAGAAAGGTTTTTTGGAGAAAAACTCACTTCAATATGGACGAGTTTTCTTTTTGAGGCAAAATGAGTGCTATTTTGATAGTGGCTATCAAAAACGATAAGGGCTTGAAGTTTTAGCTCCCCCACAACATCATCTAAAAGCTGGATAAATGCCTCTCTCTTTTCTTCTAAAGGGAGCAGTTCTTCTTGGAGTTTGAAAAAGAGGTTATAGCCGTCAATAAGATATCGCACACTATTTTGAGACCAAAAGGGTTTCCAGAATAGGCGTTAGTTTATCGAGGGCTTTTCTTCGGTGAGAAATTTTATTTTTTGTCTCTTCATCGATTTCAGCAAAAGTCTTGTTATAATCATATTTGAGGAAAAGGGGATCATAACCAAAACCTTGACTTCCTCGTGGGTTCAGGATTAAAGAACCCTCGCAAAGGCCTTTAACTTGCATTTGAATTCCATCGGAAGAGGCAAGAGCAAGTGCGCAAACATAATAGCAAGTGCGTTCACTTTCTTTAATGGGGTCGAGTGCTTTGATGAGCTTTTGTCGATTTTCCTTATCTGAGGCTCCTTCGCCTGCATACCGAGCACTTTTGATTCCTGGTGCATCTTCTAGAGCAGGGACAACAAGGCCAGAGTCATCTGCAATCACCCATCGCCTTAAAGCCTCTGCAGCATGTGTTGCTTTGATAAAGGCATTTTCTTCAAAAGTAGATCCAGTTTCCTCGGGTGGTTGATAGTCAGGGAAATCTAATAAGGAAAGAAAGTCAAAAGCAAATTGAGGCTTTAATATTGCCTTAATTTCACGAATTTTATGAAGGTTTTTTGAAGCAATAACAATTTCCATTAGAGATCCTCTTAATTTGAGACCCATCTTAAAGGGTTTCGAAATAATTCCGCAAGTTAGAGATTGTTAGTGATTTCCCTTGAATGGTAATTTTATCGCCTTTTTTATGCCCTATTAGATTTTGTGCAAGTTTTGATTGGAATGAGAGGATATTTTTATCAGGATCAGCTTCCCAGGGACCTAAAAGGGTATAAGAAATATCTTCTCCATTATCATCTTTGAAATCAATGACAACCCCGACACTAACTTTTTGGGTATCAACATCATTTTTTGTTAGAATGCGTGCTTGATTGAATTGAGCGGAGAGAGTTTTTAATTCGCTTTGTAGTCGATCACGTCTTTCTAAAGCGGCTTTAAACTCTGCATTTTCTCTTAAGTCTCCAAGAGCTCTTGCTTCTTCAATTTCTTTCGCGTTGTCTACCGTTTCAACCGTTGAAATTTCATGAATACGGGACTTAATCTTATTATACCCCTTTTCCGTTGTCCAAATAACCGGTTCCTCTTCATGCTGTTCAGCAGTATATTTCTTCCCAATTTTTGCTAGCCCTGGGTGAACAACTTCAGCAAGAGAATGAAAAATTTTAATGTCATGGTCTGTCAAGCTTTGGCATTTTGTTGCTAAAAGAAGGAATTCTTGCACTTCTTCTTTAGACGCGTTTTGGAAAACTTTTCGAATATTATTGTAGCGCGCCGTGGTTAAGAATGTGAGAATTTTCTTGATAAGGTCACGATTTCCAGAACTATGCTCTAATTGACTAAGAAGAATTAACAGCGATTCAAAAAAGCGATTCTTTCCCTTAACATCTGAAATAGGAAGTTTATCATCCTTCATTATCTTTTGAAAATACCATAAAAGGACTTGAGGGTAGCGACTAGGGAAGGCGAGAAGCTCATCGAGCTTCTTGATAACTTCTTCTTCTTTCTTTGCTTTTAGAAGTTCAGTAAGAATAAAGTCTCTAAGGGGATTTTGATCGATTGTTAAAAGGAGGTTTAGGAAGAAAATTGGCCAGTCCTCACGGAGCTTTCGGATGTCAAAAAGGGCTCTTTTCTTAAAGGCAATAATTTCAATTCCTTTTACAACATCTTCAGGAGATGTGAATCGAGTGATGAGTTCTTTGGTTGGAGAGTATGGACTTCCTTCATTCAAATCTTCCATAAAGAAATGGAATTGGAGTTCTTGAGAATCAGTGAGTTCGCCTGTTGATAAAGCCTCTTTGATTTTCTCTTCTAAGTCTTTTCTGAATTCTTCATTTTTAATTGTTTGGGGGAAATCTCGTAAGAATGTGTAGATGATTTGTAAGAGGGTGCTTGCGTTAGGTTTTTTTTCTAGTGCTTTCTTTAGATGTTCTTCATGTGGGACCTCAGATTCTCGAAGTTTAAAAGGCTTACGGAGTTGGTCTGGGGTTTCAATCATTGTGTCTTTTTTAATCTTAGCGCGGGCTGTTTGCCACCAACGTGCCCACTCTTCTTGTGGAATGACGAGTTCACAAAGTTCCTCTTTAATTTCAGCAGCTGTTGATGGGCCAAGGTCTCTTAAGAGGACATGAATTGTTTCTACAGGATTTTTCTTTGCTCTTTCTTCAAGTTCATCGGGATTGCCAAAGCGGAGTGCTAAAAAGTGGTCGTTAGGGATAGGGATTAACGTTTTGAAAGCATTTTCAAAAGAGAGATCTTTTTTACCGCCAACATAATCAAACTCTAATTCAAGCTGTTCTCTTAAAAAAGAAATATCAATGATTTCACCAACACCCCAACCTCCTGAGTGAAAGACATAGTTCCTTTTCTTCATATGTGTTAAGAGCTCATAGTTGCTAATAGCTCCTTGAAAACTAACCATTTCACGGAGCCCAATCAGTCGAATCTTGTCATTGAAATAAGAGTCTTCAGGATAGCGGGTTCTTAAGTAATTGAAGGCCAATTCACCAAGCTGAGGGGTATTCGTTGTTTGGAGATCAAAGATGAGTTTGAGAATTTCATGACCAAGATCTGTCTCTTTAATTTTTTCCCATAGGGGAAGAGCATTCTCAACATGGCGTCCAAATGGAGAGGCTAATTCAGAACTTTTAACACTGGATAATACCCGTTTTAATTCTTCACCATCGACCTCATCTCCCATGCAGTATTCTTCCCAAAGAGAAAGAAAAGATGGATAATCATGATTGCCAAGATGCTTTTGAAACTGACCTAAATAACTCATCGACATATAAAGAAATCCCTAATAGTTCATTGAGAGAAGTATATAATACCTAAAAATAAACTTCAATCGTGATTTTACATTGTAAAAACTTAATCCATCCAGTTAAGATGAAGAAGTATGAGATTAGAAATAAAAAAAGGTTTAGATATTCCTCTTCAAGGTCACCCAAAGGGGCGTGTTGAGACTCTCCCGCTTTCAAATACTGTTGCTTTAGATCTTAGCCCTTTTGAAACGACCTCTTTCACCCTTTTAAAAAAAGAAGGGGATAAAGTGAAGGTTGGGGAGCCTATTGCTGTAGATAAAAAATGTTCTGGGCGTGTTTTTGTTTCTCCGGGATCAGGGGAAATCATAGGAATTTCGCGTGGTTTAAAGAGGCGCCTTCTTTCAATTGTTATTGAAGTAGATCACAAACAAACATCCTTTAAAAAGGGACAAGGAACGCTTGAGAATTTGATGAGCGGGGGGCTTTATCCTCATATTCAAATGCGTCCCTGTTTAAGAATAGCTCATCCCAATCATAGGCCTGAAGCCATCTTTATAAAGGCAATTGAATCAGCTCCTTTTGCCCCGTCCCCGGAGCTAGAAGTCGAAGGGAATGAAGAGGTGTTTGCTGTAGGACTTAAGGCCTTATCTAAGCTTTGCCCTGTCCATTTAATTTATCGAGAAGGGAGTGAATGTTCTTCGTTTACCCAAGCATCCCATGCTCAATCCCACTCTGCATGCGGACCTCACCCTATTGGGAACCCTTCAGTTCATATTCAAGCGATCCACCCCATAAAGAAAAATTCTCAAGTCGTATGGACCCTTTCGGTATCAGATCTGATTGCTATAGGAACGTGGATATCAGACGGAATCTATTATGCCGAAAAGGTTATTAGTGTTGCCGGAGAAGGAATGCCTGAAGAAAAAAGGGGTTTTTATCGCGTCAATCGGGGAGTCTCTATTCAAGCAATTATTGGGAAAATAGAAGAAAACGCCCGAGTGATTTCAGGAGATCCATTAACCGGGGAAGTATCAAGTGGATATTTAGGGTTTTATCACAATGTGATTTGTGCTCTTCCTGAGATTGAAAAAAAACGTGAGTTTCTTCACTTCTTAAAGCTTAGGCGAAAAGGCTATACTGCATCAAATGCCTACTTTTTTAAGGGAAAATCTCCTGGATTTACAACCCTGCAGCACGGCGAAGAGCGCCCTTTTGTCGAGGGAACGATCTATGATAAAGTAATGCCACTAAGCGTTGAAACGATGCCCCTTGTCAAGACACTTCTGACTGAGCAGTATGATAAAGGAGAAGCATTGGGGCTATTAGAAGTCGCCCCTGAAGACTTTGCTCTTCCTGCCTTTGTTTGCCCCTCAAAAATTGAGATGCCCGATATTGTTAAACAAGGCCTGCAAGGATATGCCGCGCAACATTTCGACGACTAACTTCTCGCATGAAAGCTTCGCTTTCTTTTACTTTAAAAGATAGAAAGGTAAGGATATTCAAGTATTCTCTGTCTTGAATATCTTCTCTAACTTTAATTCTGTTGCTCGCTAAGACGAGATCTCGAAGAAATGATGTGTAAAGGACGTCCATATCAACCTCAAATAATAACTATTTAGTTTATGAAAATTCATGTTGTTTAATAATTTCGATATAATACTAAAGATTGCTCTATAATTAAAGTAATAAAATTTATTCTTTACACATCGAATTAAATCTTGATTTTATCTCCAATAATTGCGAATTTTATTAACTTTTGAAACAGCAATTATAATTTTACTTGGTTATTAAGACTTTACTCTTAGCTTTATTGGTAGTTTTTTCCCTCTACGGAGAGGAAGATGTTTCCCAATTATTTAAGGATTTGACCTTAGTCAATGAGGTGAATAAAGAGATAGAGGATACCCTTCCCTTCCATTATAATTATTCCTTAATGGGAGGTTATTTTTTAATGCCTTCTGCACGAATGAATAAGGTAGGGACTGCTGCCGTCGGGTTTGCTTATGTCCCCCCCTATCGAAACTATGCAGCGACGATTCAGGCATTAGAACGGCTTGAATTTGGGATCAATTATACGACTTATTTAGGAGTGCCAGACCCAGCCATGGGATCAATGGGATTTGGCGATTTTACAGATAGAGGGGCGAACCTAAAAATAGCCCTTCTCCAGAAATCAGATGGGTTTCCCTATTTCCCTGAAATTGCTGTGGGGCTCGAAGACTTTTATGGAACAAAGCGCTTTCATGCTTTTTATGTTGTTGGAACAAAGGAAGTGCTCGATTGGAATTTAGAAGCCACCTTGGGATGGGGGAAGGGAAGAATTAAAGGGTTCTTTGGAGGATTAGGATGGACTCCCTTTAGGAATTATAAGGTCCCTATTCTTAATCGCGTGACCCTACTAGGAGAATGGGATGCTACCGATTATGAAAATCATCATTTTGAACATCCAAAGGGAAGAAAGGTAAAAAATAGGGTTAATATCGGTCTTACAACATCTGTATTTGATCTGCTTCAATTGAGTGTGAGTACCATTCGAGGTAAAAAAATCGCAGCATCAGCCTCTCTTAATTATAATATTGGGGATACAAAAGGGTTTTTTCCAAAAGTTGATGATCCACCCTATTATCGCTCTCCCATTGATATAGAACCAGTCGGATATTTAAGAAGTGAAAAAGAACTCTCTCATGAAATGGCTTTTGCTTTTGCTGAGCAAGGATTAAATCTTTATCGACTTTACATCACAACAGATGAAAATAAAGGGCGCTCTTTATGGATGAAGATGATTAATAATCGCTATCGCGAAGAGAGGGATGTAAAAAGGCGGATTGAAAGCATCCTTTCAGCAATGGCTCCATCGAATATTGATTCTATAGCAGTTGTTGTTGAAGCTGACGGGATTCCCTCTTATGAGTACCGCTTTCGGACTGTAGATCTTGTAAGGTTTAGGAAGGGAAAAGTGGGTGACTATGAACTTGAAACCTTAAGTCCAATGAGAGAACCTTCGAGACCTCCAAACTCGTTTGAAGGGACCCTTTTATATCACCGCTCGAAAGCCATTTGGACTTTTAATATTCGCCCACGCCTTTTGACTTATTTTGGAAGTGCAACAGGTAAATTTAAATATAGTGCTGGAATTGTTGCTGGCCCTGAAGGTTATCTTTTCGATCAGTTTTATTATAAGATTCAGGGTGCCTATAATGCTTTCTCGAGCTTATCTGATGTGGGAGATATGGATATGCTTAATCCTTCTCAAATTTTAAATGTTCGCTCTGACAGCATCAAATACTTTCAGACGAATACGATCTCTTTAGAAGAAGCCTATGTTCAGCGAGGGTTTTATTTAAAGAAAGGATGGTATGGGCGCTGTGCTGTCGGTTATTTTGAACCTGCATATGCTGGAATTGCTGCTGAGTTTCTCTATTATCCCATAGGTTCTAATTGGGGAATTGGAGTAGAGGCAGCAGGTGTGCTGAAGAGAAAGTATCATGGTTTTGGATTTACAACAAAGATCAGAAAATTCAATGGATTTGATCCTAAGTTTGTTCACTTCATTGGTTACCAGTATTTTCTCGATTTTTACTATGAGATCAAACCACTCCAGCTTGACTTCAAGGTAAGTTTAGGAAAATTTTTAGCCAGAGATGTTGGCGCTCGCTTTGAGTTAGGACGCTACTTTTCAAGTGGCTTTCGTTTTTCCGTTTGGTATAGTCTAACAAGCGCTCATGACACTGTTAACGGAAGCCGCTATCGAGATAAAGGGGTTTCGTTTATGATCCCCTTTGATTTCTTTTTGAAAAAGAGTAGTCGAACCTATATTCCTTATGCCCTATCTGTGTGGCTCCGTGACACAGGAGCACGGGCAGCCACAGGCAAAAGACTTTATAAGACACTGCATGATGAAAGAGATAATTCTCCTCCTTAGATAGAGTCGTCACAAGCTGATTACCACTTAAGAACCCCCTCATGACGGCACTATCTAGGAGATGTCAAGCACCTTTACATCGAACTTAAGGGTTTTCCCAGCAAGAGGATGGTTAAAATCAAGAACCACTTCTTCACCCTCAATGCTATCAACCCGAATGAGCATTTCTCCAAACTGCTCATCAGAGACAACAAGGAGGGCTCCTTCAAATCGTAGATCTTCTGGGATCAACTTAGAAGCAACTTTCTTAAAGGCATGGGGGTTAACATCCCCATAAGCGCGTTGAGGGTCAAGAGTGACCTCTTTATTATCTCCAACTTCAAGGCCTCGAAGAGACTCTTCAAGTGCTGGCAAAATTTGATGTGATCCAAAAAGAAAGATGAGGGGATCCTTCCCCACGTTGCTATCAATCGGTGTATTATCATCTGAAAATACACTATACTCAATAGCCACTTGTTTCCCGTTTTCTATCATGGCTTCCCCTCCTGTAAAGCAAAGACTGATATCTTCAGCAGTCCCTTACTTAATGGTGACACAGATGATTAATTTAGTAAACTGAGGACTTGGGGTGCAGCGTAGGTGAAAATAAAGTCAGCACCAGCGCGCTTAATAGAAATAAGCGATTCATAAAGAGCTGTTTCTGCATCAAGAAATCCTTTTTCGTGAGCCGCCATGATCATGGCATATTCTCCGCTAACATGATAAGCTCCAACAGGGAGGGAACTTTTTTCTTTGAGGGCTAAAATAACATCTAAATAAGGAAGGCCTGGTTTGACCATGAGCATATCTGCTCCTTCCTCTTCATCTAGAAGCGCTTCTCTTACGGCTTCATCCCGATTAGCAGGGTCCATTTGATAGGTTTTTTTATCTCCGAAAGAGAGAGACGTTTGGATAGCATTTCTAAAGGGCCCGTAAAAAGCAGAAGCATATTTTGCAGTATAAGAAAGGATAGAGGTTTGGTTATTTCCTTTATTATCAAGAGCTTCACGGATAACTTTGACTCTTCCGTCCATCATATCGCTTGGAGCAATAATATCGCATCCTGCTTCAGCATAACAGGTTGCTTGCTTGACTAGGGCGCCTAGAGTTTCATCATTATCGATTTCGCCCTTTTCGTTAACAATTCCATCATGTCCATGGGAAGTATAGGGATCAAGGGCAACATCATTGATTACACAAAGGGAAGGGAGTTCTTTTTTAATTTGACGAATCGCTTGAGGAATTAAGGAGAGGGGATTCCAAGCTTCGCTTCCATGAATATCCTTTAAAGAGGGGTTGATGACTGGGAAAAGGGCAATAGCAGGGATGCCTTGAGCATGAAGGAGTTCAGCCTCTTTTATGATTAAATCAACAGATAAACGGTCAATTCCTGGCATGGATTGAATGGGTTGTCGATTTTTTTCGCCATCAAGAACGAAAAATGGGACAATAAGGTCACTTGCTTGAAGGACAGTTTCTTGAATAAGCGAGCGCACAGCTGGTGATTTTCTATTCCGTCTTGGCCTCTTTAAAAGATGATATGGCGTTGTCGTTATCATATTTGAAAAGGTAAACGATCAACAATTGTTTGACCAATAGAAAGTGATGATGTTGCAGCTGGAGATGGAGCGTTTAAAACATGAAGAGAATGCTCATCTTGAAGGATAAGAAAATCATCAACAAGTTTCCCGTTTTTCATAATCGCTTGAGCTCTCACTCCGCTTCCTCCCTCTTCCAGATCATCGATTCCAATTTCAGGTACGAGGCGTTGCAGGCTTTTCACAAAGGCTTTTTTGCTAAAAGATCGATACATTTCATAGAAACCTGTTTTCCAATATTTCATACCGAGTTTCCAAAAACCAGAATAAGAAAGGACATCGGAAAAATCTTTAAAGACAAAATCTGATTTTTTATATCCTTCCCGTGCCGTTGCTAAAACAGCATTGGGTCCTGCTTCAACGCCCCCATTTATCATTCGAGTTAGGTGGACACCAAGGAAGGGGAGTTTAGGGTTAGGAACAGGATAAATAAGCCCCTTAACAAGGGCTCTTTTTTCTTTCTTAAGAAGATAGTATTCACCGCGAAAAGGGAGGATTTTGCATGGGAGGTCTTTTTCAGGAAGCGCCATTTTTGCTATGCGATCGCTATGAAGACCTGCGCAGTTGATGATAAAATCAGGGGCATAGGTACCTCTATTTGTTTCAACAATCCAACGCGGAAAAGAGTAGTGAAGATATTCAACTTTTTCGCCCCTTCGAATTTCACCCCCATTTCTTTCAAAGGATTGCCCCATTCCTAAAGCAACACTTGAATAGTCGATAATATGACACTCAGGAACAAGAAGGGCGCCAATCCCAGAGACATGAGGCTCTATTTCATGAAGCTTTTCTTTAGAAATTTTTTCAACCTTGACTCCGTTCGCATCTCCTCGTCTTTTTAATTCTTGAAGCGGTGCAAGCTCCTCATTGCGAGAGGCAATCAAAACTTTTGAGCAAGGCTCATAAGCAATCCCCTCTTCATCGCAAAATTCTAATAATCTTTTCTTTCCATCAATGCAATTGGTTGCTTTAAGAGAGCCAGGTTTATAGTAGATCCCTGAATGGACAACACCACTATTGTTTCCGGTTTGGTGAGTTGCAAGTTCCTCTTCTTTTTCCATCACGATAATATGGAGAGAGGGATGTTTTTTTTGGAGCTGATAGGCTGTGGCAAGTCCTACAATGCCGCCACCAATAATCATTATCTTCATTTAAACGTTTCCTTTTGAAAGAAAGGTTACCAAAAAAAAGAGAAAAAGTTAGACTATTTTCTTTTGCGAGCTGAAAAAACAGGGAGCCGATGCATGTTAAACGACTATGAAGAATTTTCTGAATCGCAACTTAAGATTATCAAGAAGTATGTGACAAGCACTTCAAGTCATATTTTCTGCTTACGTAATCTTCCCGAAGTTATCAAAGGAGCGCTTTTTTCCCGGTATTCCAGATCAAGCTTAGGGCTTCGTTCTCTTCTTTTAAAAGAATTTATTCTAAATGAGGAAACGGCTTTTTCTTCAATTTCTGGACAAAAGGATGAAGAAAATGACAATGAGCTCGAAGACCAAAGTGTAGCGATTAAAAAAGCACAGAATTTCTATGATAGAATTCTCGATGGCTATGGAGATGATTCGATTGGGGAACTCGGTGGAGCTCACCTTGCAATAGAAAATGTATCTATGATCGCTGCTAAAGTCATAGAAGACTCTCGCATTGGAGGGTCTCCTCTTGAGAAATCTACTCGTTATATCTATTTCGACCAAAAGTACGAAGGGGAATATCTATTTTTTAGAGAACCCATTTTAATGACATCTGCTTATCGTGATCACTATGTCGATACCTGTAACCACCTTTTTGAAGTCTATGGGAAATTAATTCCTCCTCTAACAGAGCAAATGGAAAAGGACTTTCCAAAAGAACATGATGTTTCAAAAGTGGCCTATACAGCTGCCCTTCGGGCAAAAGTTTTAGACTGCCTTAGAGGCCTTCTCCCAGCAAGTGCCCTCACAAATATGGGTGTCTATGGGAATGGGCGGTTTTTTGAAACCCTTATTCAAAAGTTAAACTGCCACAATTTATCTGAGCTCCAAGAAATTGCTCGGACGTCTCACCAAGAGCTTTCTAAGGTGATCCCCTCTTTTGTCCGTCGCGCTGATCTTTCTCATAAGCACCAGAATACCTATGCTGAATTTCATGATAAAATGAATGAAGAGCTTCATCTCATGAGTGAGCAATACACATCAGCGATTCAACCTCTTAATCAGCCGATGGTTCGTCTGGTTAACTCAGATCCAGATAGCCCAGTGAAAGTTGCGTCTGCTCTTCTCTTTAACCAATCGAATTGTGGTTTGATGGAGCTTCAAGAAATGTGTCGGACCCTTCCAAAAGAAGACCTATCTCGTATTTTTGAAGGAGCATCAGCCCTTAGACAAAACCGGCGACATAAATCACCTAGAGCTCTAGAGCATGCCGAATTCACCTTTGAGATTGTTGCTGATTATGGGATTTATCGCGACCTACAGCGACACAGGACTTTGACACAAGAAAGACAGCTTCTTTCTTGTGATCTTGGCTATTACATTCCTAAAGAGATACTTGATACCGAAATGGAAAAAGATTATCGGGAAGCAATGGATAGAGCAAAGGCAACTTATGATGAAATTGCAGGGGAACTTCCTGAAGAAGCTCAATATGTTGTTCCTATGGCCTACAATATCCATTGGTACTTCCACATTAACCTGCGCTCCCTTCAATGGATGTGTGAACTGCGCTCTTCACCAGCAGGGCACCCAATGTACCGGTATGTAGCGCAAGAAATGGCAAAGCAAGTCTCACATACTTTTCCCGAGTTTGAGCGCTTCTTTAAGTTCGTCGATTATGATGGGTATGAACTCGGTCGACTAGGTCAAGAAATACGAACTGTAGAAAAGATGAAACAATGAAAAAATCAGGAAGTGTCTTCGGGGGGACTCTTCTAATCACCGGTAGTTGTATCGGTGCAGGAATGCTTGGGCTTCCTATTCTTACCGGAATCCCTGGGTTTTTCCCTTCCTCCGTCATGTTCTTTATTGCCTGGCTTTTCATGTTAACAACAGCCATTTTGATGGTTGAAATAATGGGGTGGTTTAATAAACCAGTCAATCTCATTTCTATGGTTGAACACACTCTGGGACCCATTGGAAAAATTCTATGTTGGTTTCTCTATCTTTTTCTTTTTTATGCTCTCCTTGTTGCCTATATGTCGGCCAGTGGAAATCATGTGAGCTTATTTATTGAAAATACCTTTCGCCTTCCTCTTCCCAATTGGGCAGGATCGCTTTTTTTTGTAATTGTTTTTGGATGGCTTGTCTATCTTGGAACAAGGCCAGTCGATCATGTGAATCGTTACCTTATGTATGGAAAAATACTCTCATTTGTTCTCCTAGTTGTCCTTGGAATTCAACACATTGTCCCCCGTTTCCTTCTCCATTGGGAACCTAAATACGCTCTTTTCACCTTCCCAATTCTGATCATTTCTTTTGGTTTCCATAATATGGTCCCTGTCCTCATGAAATATATGAAGGGGGATCGGAAAAGAGTG
This sequence comes from Simkaniaceae bacterium, assembly GCA_018399075.1. Taxonomy (GTDB): domain Bacteria; phylum Chlamydiota; class Chlamydiia; order Chlamydiales; family Simkaniaceae; genus Neptunichlamydia. The sequence goes on from CP073763.1 coordinate 377,123, forward strand.
CGGCAATCGATCTATGCAGGCTCTTTTTTAACCGTTGCTATTTATATCATTTGGGAAATTATAACCCTTGGTGTTCTCCCCCTTGGAGATATTATGCATAGTTATAAAATTGATGTGGATGCCGCCCAAGCCCTAAGGACCTATCTTGGATCAAGCCTCATCGGTTATTCGGCTCAAAGTCTTGCTTTCTTTGCGATTTTGACCTCTTTTTTAGCCCAAGCCCTAAGCCTCACTAACTTTTTAAGCGATGGCTTTAAAATTAAACATAAGGAACGGGAAAATGTGGGAATGTGTTTTCTTGCCTTGATTCCACCCCTTGCTTTTTCCATTCTTTTTCCTGACCTTTTCTTCCAAGCCTTAAACTTTGCAGGAGGCATCTGCGCCGTTGTTCTCTTTGGTATTTTCCCTGCTCTTATGACATGGATTGGTCGTTATCACAAAGGAAACATGCTTTCTGACAGAGTTCCTGGTGGGCGCCCTCTCCTCCTTATTGTCCTATTGATCGCTTCCCTCATCTTCTTCGACCAGCTCACAACGATGCTAAACTTTAACCTTCTTCCAAAACCTTAGGAGTACGTTTATGAGGCAATCATTATTTATTCTATTTATCACTCTCTCTATTAGCTGTTTTGGAGAGCCGATTATATTTAATACCCTTCCAAAATCTGGCAGTGTTTATATTGGGAAAACCTTATCAGAAGGTCTGAAAGAAGGGGATTTTATGACTGTTTCAAATAATACTTTTCCAACGGATCCGATATCTCTCACCAAGTTTGAAATATTAATGGAAAATGATTCAATTACCCAAGAGCACTTTGATGCGTCAAAAGAAAACCTTGAGATCTTGAAAGAAAAATTTCCCAAACTCATTGTACATGTTAGAGATCCAAGGCAAGCGCTTATTTCTTGGACTCATCACTTAAATAAAATCCAACATTCAGAAGAAGCTGTGGGTTATTTTTTGTTAACATTGCCAAAAACTTACTTTAGGTGGAGTTTTTCCAGACAACTAAATTGGCAAATTAAACATTATTTCCCTGCTTGTATTGACTGGATACAAAATTGGGTAAAAGCTAGTGAAGATGAAAGTCTAAACATTTTATTTACAACTTATGAGGATTTCTTAGCTAATCCAAAACAGTTTTTCATGAAAATTTTCGATTTTTATTCTATTAGCGACAGCATAGATATGCTTCCAATGCTTCCTAAAAAATCAACTTACCACTTTAGAAAAGGTAAAGTCGATGAGTGGAGAGAAGCCATGACAAAGAGTCAACAACGAAAAGTTACAAAAATGATTCCAAAAGAACTATTTGATAAATTTAACTGGGAACCATAGAGTACAATGAAAATTAATCATTACATTGGGGGGATACTACTAGTTGCAGGGACTACGATTGGAGCAGGAATGCTAGCCCTTCCTGTATTGACCTCGTTTGTCGGTTTTGTTCCATCGATTTGCATTTTTCTTCTTTGTTGGCTTGTGATGTTGGCAACGGCCTTTTTCTTTCTTGATGTTAACCTTGCTGTAGAGGGAGAGCCCAACTTGATCTCTATGGCACATAAGACGTTAGGAGGATGGGGAAAAGGGCTCAGCTGGGTCGTTTACCTTCTTCTTCTCTACTCCCTCACTGCAGCTTATATTTCTGCAAGTGCCCCCTTATTTGTTTCCGCAGTTAAGACCATGACGGGTTATACCATACCGAGTTGGCTTGCACCATTTTCTCTTCCCATTATCTTTGGATTTTTTGTCTATTTAGGGACTCTTGGTGTTGATATGATCAACCGATTACTCATGATTGGGCTTTGTGTTTCTTATTTGATTCTTGTGGGTGTTTTACCGGAGCACATTGATGGAACCCTGTTGACTCATGTAGACTGGAGCCCAACCTTTGTTGCATTGCCCGTTGTTATTACTTCGTTTGGATACCATATTATCATTCCAAGTTTAACAACGTATATGAATCATGATCGGAAACATTTGCGGTTGACATTGATTATTGGAAGTTTACTTCCCTTAGTGATCTATATTTTATGGCAGGTTTTGATTTTAGGAATCGTTCCTATTTCAGGAGAGCATAGTCTTGTAAACGCTTGGAAATCTGGGGTATCAGCAACGGTTCCTCTGACTCAGATTATTCAAAATAAGTGGATTATTGTGGGTGCCCATTTCTTTTCTTTCTTTGCGATTGTTACTTCCTTTTTAGGCGTCACTTTAAGCTTATCTGACTTTTTAACCGATGGCTTTAAGATAAAAAAAACATGGGAAGGAAGACTCATTGCCTGTCTTATGACATTCATTCCACCTCTTATCTTTGTTCTAACTTATCAAAGAGGGTTTTTCATTGCTCTTGAGTATGCGGGAGCCTTCGTGGCCATACTCTTGATTTTTCTTCCTGCGATGATGGCTTGGAAACTGAAAACGCCTAAGTTTTATGGAACAGGATGGGGAAAAATACTCCTAAGTTTTGTGATCCTCTTTGCTCTTTTTATTGTTATTGTTGATATTCTTCAGCAATGGGGGACCTTTAAGCCTCTTATTTCAAAATATCTCATATGAACCTATCCCAAATTAATGCAATTTTTTTATTCCATCCTTTTAGGCATCTTTTTGCATTGCTTTTTGACCCCTTATCTCTTGGACAATGTGATCAAAAAGCAATGCAAAAACCTGCTGAAAAATTAAAGAAATCAAATAAATGCCTTAACTCAGGATAGGTTCGTGAAATTTAAGTTAGAATCAGAGTTTAGTCCAGAGGGAGATCAACCTGAAGCGATTCGTCGCCTAACCGAGGGGATTGAGATGAAGAAACGATCTCAAGTTCTCCTTGGAATTACAGGATCGGGTAAAACCTTTACGATGGCGAATGTAATTCAAAACGTTCAAAAGCCCTCCTTGATTTTAGCGCATAATAAAACCTTGGCTGCACAACTCTATCAAGAATTCAAAAACCTTTTCCCAGAAAATGCTGTTGAGTATTTTGTTTCCTACTATGATTATTATCAGCCAGAAGCCTATGTTCCAAGGACCGATACCTATATTGAAAAGGATCTTTCAATCAATGAACGCATTGAAAAGCTGAGGCTCCGAGCCACCTGCTCACTTTTAGAGCGTAATGATGTGATCATTGTCTCCTCTGTTTCCTGCATTTATGGATTGGGGATGCCAGAGTACTTCCGCGAAATGAGACTTTCATTGAATGTAGGAGAATCCTATAAGAGAGATGCTGTCTTGCTTCATCTCATCGAGCTTCAATACACGCGTAATGATTATGAGCTTTCCCGTTCCCATTTTCGAGTCCGAGGAGATATTTTGGAAATTGTTCCAGCTTATGAGGATGACTTGGGTTATCGGATTGAGTTTTTTGGAGATGAATTAGAAAGAATCAGTGAGATCGATCCCCTTACAGGGAAAGTAAAGCAAAGGATAAAGGGGCTTTCAATCTACCCAGGCTCTCACCACGTCACGCCAGAAGAAGCACGAGTAAGTGCGATGAAAACAATCAAAGAAGAGCTTAAAGAGCGTTCGACCTTTTTTGGGAATGAAAATCTTTTAATCGAGCAGCAACGAATCGAACAACGGACAAAGTATGATCTCGAGATGATTAAGGAAATAGGCTACTGCAAAGGAGTTGAAAACTACTCTCGTCACTTTGGGGGGCGTAATCCAGGAGAACCTCCAGCTTGCTTAATTGATTATTTCCCTAGTGATTTTCTTGTCTTTGTTGATGAGTCCCATCAAACACTTCCACAAATTCATGCGATGCATAACGGTGATAAAGCACGCAAAAAGTCACTTGTCGATTTTGGGTTTCGCCTTCCTTCCGCCTACGATAATCGCCCCTTAAAATTTGAAGAGTTTTATAATCATATCCATCAGGTTGTCTACGTTTCAGCAACTCCAGGCCCTTGGGAAGTGGCTGAAGCTAAAGGAGATGTTGTCCAGCAAATTATCCGCCCTACAGGACTTCTTGATCCAACCATTGAAGTGAGACCTGCAACCAATCAAGTCGATGATGCGCTTGATGAAATTCGGATTGAAACAGAAAAGGGTGGACGGGTTCTTGTCACAACACTTACAAAAAAACTTTCTGAAGACCTTTCCAAATACCTGAATGAGATTGGAGTGAAAGCAAAATACCTTCACTCAGATATTGATACCTTAGAAAGAGTAGAAATTATCAAAGATCTTCGAAGAGGCGTTTTTGATGTCCTTGTGGGGATTAACCTTTTAAGAGAAGGCCTTGATATTCCAGAGGTTTCTCTTGTCACGATCCTTGATGCCGATAAAGAAGGCTTTCTTAGAAGTGAAACAGCCTTGACCCAAACTTGTGGACGGGCAGCCCGAAATAGTGAAGGTCGGGTGATCATGTACGCCGATAAACGGACAAAATCTATTGAAAATACCATCAAGGTGACAAGTGATCGAAGAAAGGTCCAGGAAGGCTACAATCGTAAGCACGGCATTACTCCCAAAACAATTAAGAAAGATCTATCCGAAGATTTAGCTGAAGCCTTTCCTCAACATAAGGCTACAGAAGGGAAAGAAACAGAACCCGCTCTAGATCCTAGAGAAGTTAAGGAGCGGATTGATGAGTGCCAAAAAGAGATGAAACTTGCTGCGAAAGAACTGCGGTTTGAAGATGCTGCTCGTTTCCGCGATCTCATGAATTATTATCAAGATCTTCAGCTTCTAGAAGATCATCCTTTGTAAACTAAAGTTTATTTTGCATATATTTTAATGGTAATGTATCTTATCAAGAAACTTTTTTCATAACCCCTTTAACAAAAGTAAGAAAAATGTTTCTCCAACGACTACTTCTCTTCTTAGGGATAATGACCTGCGGTTTTAGTTCTCCTCCAAAGTATATTCCTCAAAACCTATACCATGATTTTACAATGGGATCTCAAATTCCTGTTAAGTATGAATATTATGATAACGCCTATTTGTCCAATAAACCCTTAGTATATACGACCAAAATGGTTGATGATTTCATTGATGGTATTTCAACAAGGTCGATAAAAAACTACGGGTATGGAACTGATGAATTTCTTTATGATGCTATTGAAAAAAATATCGCACATATAGAGGGCAAGAAAGTCGCCATAATGGGTTCAACAAGTCCTTTCTATGAGTGTGTTGTCTTATATTATGGTGGAACACCGGTCACTATTGACTACAATAAGATAGAGTCTCTCGATAAAAGAATCCATACGATGACAGTTCAAGAGCTGCAGCAAAACCCTATTCAATTCGATGCAGTCATATCAATTTCTTCGTTTGAACATGATGGGTTAGGAAGATATGGAGATCCTATTAATCCTAAGGGAGACTTGGAAGCAATGGCAAGCACCCTGAAGTTGTTAAAAGAAGGAGGTGTTCTTTTTTTAGCAGTACCAATAGGGCCAGACTCTTTATTATGGAATGGGTGTAGAATCTATGGAGAATTGCGGTTGCCATTATTACTTAAAGGTTGGGAAATTCTCGATTCCTTTGGCTTTAGTGTACATGACTTTAATAGAGAAAAGTTTGCTTGGCATCATCAACCAGTATTTCTGGTGACTCCATGTGCAGACCTATCAAAAAAACACTACTATATTAATGATGAGGGAGTGATTTAATGCTTAAGAGACAAGTTCTTTTTTTTCTACTTTTAGCTTTTTCTAAACAACTATTCTCTGGGGATCCTGTTGAAGTTTATTTTCTTCCGCATGGGCCTAATCGCCTTGGGGATACTTTAATGCGGTATTCAATGTGCAAGATTGATTCAATCGAGTTCAACACGCCATTATTTTATATACCATTTGACTATTCTGAAGAGTTAATGTTATCAGAAACAGACTATTCAATTACAAAATTCGCGTTTCCTGAAAATTATGTATTATCACGAAAAACAAAGGGAATCCCAACGAATGATGGGGGATGTCTAAGTGATGAATTCATAAAATATGCAAAAAGTAATGAACTATTGATTGGAGCCTTGCGTTATTCTATTGCTCCAAAGAAGCCCCTTCCGTTGGTCCATCCACCAGAGGGAGTCATATCAGTTGCAGTGCATATTAGAAAGGGAATTATTTTTGATGGGCCGCAGGAGGGAAGGCAAATTATTGAGATAGGGTATCAACATTTGGATGATGAGCAAAAGCCTGAGAGAAGAAAAAATACAAGCACGGGAGTTGATCATGGTCATCCTCTAAAATTTCCACCGGAACAATATTATATTGATCAAATCAGGACAATCTCACACTTTTATGATTATCAACCACTTTATGTGTATCTATTTACAGACCATCCTTTCCCAGAAGCGTTAGCAAAAAGAATAGAAAGAGCTGTCTCGATTTCAAATATTACTTTCGATTTTAGAAAAACAAGGAACCGGCATGATCAAAATGTATTAGTCGACCTATTTTCAATGAGCTATAATTTCGATTGTTTAATACGGCCAGGTCATTCATCTTTTTCAGTTATTGCTCATTTATTAGGGAATCACCAATTAGTCATTTATCCTACAAAATATAAGTGGGAGGATGAATACTGCAAAATGGGTGGAGTGATAGTAGAAGTGAATGAAACAAATCGCTAAGATGCTAAGCCAAAAACACGGAGAATTAGATGATTTTCAAAAAACTAATGGTATTTCTTGCTGTAATGGGAATATCGACATTACATGCTCATACTTACTACTCACAAGCTGGTCAGGATCAATTTGTGAATGAGACCTTTTTTAAGGATAAACGCCATGGCATTTTTATTGATATTGGCGCGCATGATGGAATGCTTATCAACAACACCTATTTTTTTGAAAGAAATTTGGGTTGGCGGGGAATTTGTATAGAGCCTATCCCTGAAATTTTTGAACAGTTAGTGAAAAATAGAATTTGTACTTGTATCAAGGGGTGCATTTCGGACTTTACTGGTACCGCTCCATTTCTTAGATTAAAGGGATTGGATATGTATAGTGGTATCATTGATAAATTTGACCCTCAGCATATGGACAGAATCACAAGGGAAATGGAGGTTTATAATGATACTGCTACGGTTATTCAAGTTAAAACCTTTCTTTTAAATGAACTTCTCGAAAAGTATAATTTATACCATGTTGATTTATTAAGTATTGATACAGAAGGCGGAGAATTAGATATTTTAAAATCCATTGATTTTGAGAGATTTGATATAGATGTTATTACCGTTGAAAATAATTATGAAGCGCTTGATTTTAGAGAGTTTATGGAGTCTAAAGGATATCAATTTGTTGTCAGATTGAACCCCGATGATATTTACAAAAAAATATATGAATAATAAGGACAAATCAGTATGAGAAAAAACCTAAATACTTACAAAATTATTTTTCTTCTATTATTAAGTGTGCAACTTTTTTCAGATCAAACTCAAGAAATGCAAGAATGGAAAAAAACTGTTATTAGCAATATAAAAAAAGATCCAACCAAGAATAAGTGTCCTCTTTATGAAAGAACGATTACAACCATTAACTGTAACGATGCTGACTACATTCCTAAAGTTCCTATTGCTGGGAAATTCATTAACCATGATGGATTATTATGTCAAGTGATGCACAATGGCGTGTTGATCGCACAAGGATGTTATTACGAAGGGCCCTCTCTATATTGGATGACAGATATTATTTATGGCTTAAAAGGCCATCATGAACCTCAAGAAGAAAAGGCTTTTTATGAAGTTCTAAAATGCATTCCCAAAGGTGGGAAAATGCTTGAGCTAGGGTCTTATTGGGCTTATTATTCTCTCTGGTTTCATAAAAACATTCCTGATAGCGAAAATTATCTAATTGAAGGAAACTATCAGAATTTATGCATAGGTTTTAGAAATTTTCAACTTAATGGCTATGTTGGCAATTTTTTTCATGGCTACCTTGGAACTAAAACGGATCCATTGATTATGGAAAACTCTGGTGAATTGATCGTCATTGATGAGTTTTTAGACGAACATAGCATTGACTATTTAGATGTTTTAAGTTCTGATATTCAAGGGGCTGAATATGCGATGCTTTTGGGAAGTAAGCAAGCTATGAAAGATCATCGTATCCATTATTTCTTTATCTCAACCCATGGCGAAGCTCTGCATTTAAAGTGCATAGAGTTGTTAAAGGAATATGATTACCACATTGTAGCAGAGCATAATTTGTCTGAAAGTTATTCAGCAGATGGGCTTATTGTTGCTAGAGCAAATTCAATAGAAGGAATAGATACAATAGAAGTTTCTAAAAGATAAGGATCATTATAAATACCCTTCTTTTCTATGAAGGGTATTTATAGAAAAAAAGTTATTCTAGACCAGTTTCTTTGAAAACTTCTCGGGCGACTTTCATGGCATTTAGCGTTTGGGGAAACCCAATGTATAAAACCATTTGAATAATGACTTCTTCCACTTCTTCTTTTGAGATCACTCCTGATTCTAATCCCCCTGCGATATGCCACCGAATTTGAGGTGTGTTTCCTGAGGTGATAAGGGAGGCAATTGTAGCAATTTTTCTCGATTTTTGATCTAAACCTTTTCGGGCATAAATCTCTCCCATCCCATATTCAATGACAAGATCTTTTAAATAGTGGGAAATGTCATCTATTGCTTGAATTTGTTCTGGTGAAAGATGATCCTTAACGACTTCTAGTCCTTTTTGATATTTATCATTCATACGAATACCTCATATTACACACTTTAGTCTCGGTATATTTTCTTTTAGTGAAACTGTCAATACAAGTGAGAAGAGGTCTTTAAAACATGTGGTTGAATGCAAACTGGCATTTTTTAAAGAAGGCTTTTGGGAAATAGTTCCAATACTGAGGACGCTTTAGTAAAAAAAGGATCATACGTACTCCTGCTTGAGCGAGAAGGCCGGAATTTTTAACGACTCTATCCCATGCTTTTCCTTCACTCTTGACCTTTTTCATAAGGTGTTGAAACATCTCATCCTTAATAGGGGAGTTTTTTAATGCCTGGGCGTAGGAAGTCGGGGAGAGTCGGAAAGCTCCAAACGGCTCAGGAATATAGCCTACGCCATAATGTAAAGCAATTTGACAAGTGACATACCAATCGCTAATGCTAAGAAGGTTCGAATCAAGTCCCCCAAATTCATCAATATATTTTTTTCTATAGATAGAGCAGTTTGTATGAATAAAGAAAGTAGATTTTCTAAAGAGCTTTATAAGTTCATTTGGTTTGAAAATTTGAACTTTATCTGGAAGCGGCATCGTTTCAATAGAAATCTGATTAGGATTGCTTGCTTTAAAGTGTGTTGCTTTGCCGCAACAAATGCCAAGTATGGGATTCATCTCTAGCAGCTCTAGGGACTTTTCAAAGAAGCCTGGAAGGATAAAGTCGTCAGCTGAACAAAAAGCTAAATACGTCCCTTTTGCTTCTTTTATGCCTCTATTAATAGTAAGGACAGGACCTACATTTTTCTGATTTTGAATGAGCTTAATGGATGAATATTTTGCTTGAAGTGATGTGATGACTTTAAGACTCAGATCTGTTGAAGCATCATCGATGATGATCACCTCTAAGGGTTGAACCGATTGAGCAAAAATGGCATCGCAGGCAGTTGTTAAAAGTGCGCTATGATTATAGTTAGGAAGGATAACGGATAGGGTTGACATGAAATTCCCTAAAAACTGATGAGGGTTCGAGCTGCTTGTCCGGTTTCTAATAAACTGATAAGAGCATTGATTTCCTCTAGTGGAGCTTCATGAGAGATAAGCTTTTTAAGTGGTTTGGCATTTTTCAAGAAATCATCTAAAAAAAGGGGAATATCTCGGTCGGGGTCAACTTTGCCTCCCCACGTTCCAATCAGTCGCTTTCCTTTAATAAAGTCAAAAGGGTCACACTCAATTTTAGTATCTTTTGGAACATTTCCTGCTAAGACGCAAAGGCCGCTTTTATCTTTAATGGATTGAAAGGCTGTTTCCATCACATCCTTTTTACCGACAGCCTCTACAGCAAAATCAACCCCAGAACCCTCAGTAATTGATTGGATATTTTTCATGAGATTATCGTCAAAAAGGACTGTATGAGTCGCTCCAAGTTCTTTAGCCATTTCTAGCTTTGTAGGTTCTAAATCAATGGCAATAATCATTTTTGGTTTTTTTGATGCGGCAGCAATAAGAGCACTTAATCCAATGCCACCTAGACCAAAAATTGCAATGGATGAGTTTTCTTTTAGATTAAGTTCATTATAGACAATGCCGGCTCCTGTAGGAATGGCGCATCCGAAAAGAGAAGCTTCCTTTAAGGGGGTTTCTTTAGAGATGGGAATCAGACGGTTTTCAGCAATAATGCTATATTCCATAAAGGTACTAATAGCGCCTGAATTTACTTTTGTATTGCCGGAAGTATAAATAGTTCCTCTAGGTCCCTTCCCTTTTCCAATGATCCACGTTAAAATAACAGGATCAGCAACTTTAACTTTTGTTACTCCCGGACCGACAGAATATACAGTGCCCGATCCTTCATGTCCTAAAGTATGGGGGAGGTAAGGGTCAGGCCCTTTAAGGCCATTGATCTCATTAAGCTGAGTTCGACAAATCCCACTATAACTCATTTTAACAAGAACTTGACCCTCTTGAAGCTTTGGGATTTCAAGCTCCATTAGCTCCAAAGGTTTTCCACATTCGACAAGAACAGCAGCTCGGGTTTTCATTTCTTCTTGCAACCTACAGTAATAAAGTAGTGGGCAAGGGGGAGATAGCCGGTATGGATAACTTCATCATTTGCAGCAAACATAAAAACACACTCGAAATGCTTTTTCATTTCTTCCTCTAAACGCTCATGAGAATAAATATTCACATGCCCTTTTTTTGAAACTTCAGACGCAAACTCTTGAGAAATTTTGCTAGGTGTTCCAATAATTGTCATTCCTTCAGGAGTTAAATGCTTGGCAATTCCCGCAAAAAAATCTGTCGCATGATCTGGCATGATATGTTCCACAACATCGAAGTTGATAATAGCATCCCATTTTTCATCTTCAGAACTTTTTAAGAAGTCACTTGCCTCAAATTCGACAAAAGGTTCTGTAAAGTTTTTTTGGGCATAGCCAATGGCTTCCTCGTCAAAATCAACACCTTTTGCAAATCCACACTCTTTTCCAATAAGAAAAGTGCCTAATCCCTCATTACACCCAACATCTAAGACTCTTTTCCCTCCTCCAATCATTTTAGCAGCAAACTTATAGTAGGACATAGAATGGAGGACTCTACGAGGAGTTTTATAGAACCAATGGGAAGCATAGCGCCCTAAATTGATTTCAGGTGTTTCTTGCATCAGTTCATCTGTTACACAAGCCCAATTTGATTTTGTTTCTTTCATAGAGTTCCTAACTTGAATGATTTTGCGATGCTAAAAAATAATCTTTTGCTTGCGCAGTAACTGAAGAGTCGCAAAGGGGTTCGTAATAATCAGGTCTTGCTGAAAGATCAACAGGAGCAAATGAATTCATCACACGGATGTCAGAGCTCCAGCGTGTTGCTTCTCCCTTATTAACAACGCAACCATGAACAGTTGAAAGGCTAAAAGCAATCGCTTGTCCAATTTTTAAGGGAACAGCAAGCATGTTTTTTTCAACGGATGGGTCCATGACTTTAGGCGCATACAGGAATCCTAGTTGATGCTTTGAAGATCCTTTTGTGACATTTGCGTCAGGATTTGTAATTTGTGTTGTGGGAAAATAATCATCAGGAAGTGTATGCGATCCGGTCATGACCTGTAAGGCAGAAGGAGCTGCAATATCTACATAGGAAACAAGCATAGAAAGCTCGTAAGGGGATCCGCCATAATAAGTATCACGATGGTAGCCAATGTTATCTTGAGGCTTATTGGGCCTAGCCATTCTAAGATAAGGATTTCTTTGAACTAAAAGATCTAACCCAACAAAAGGCTTAAGGAGCGAAAGCTGTGCTTCAATAATGGGTTTTCCAAGTTTACTTTTTCTGAAAAACTCTGTCATCTTGATCTGGGTTTCCGTATGAAGCTGATCATCTTCAACTTCCTTGTGGTAGTCTTCTAATGAGATGTTTTTCCCGAGAAGTTCTGAAAGTTTTTTCTGAAGGGCTTCTCGCGCTCTTAAAACAGGGGAGGGATCTGCAAAATCAATAACAACCCAGCCTTTTTCACTAAAATGTTCAATATCAATCATATAAAGCTCCTTTATTTTTTATGGCAGGCGACACAAACTAAGTAATGTGCCATCGAGCTAAATCCAGTATGAACAATTTCATCATTAATCCCAAAAGGGAGAACTTGATGAAAGGATTCCTTAAGTTTACTAATCAATCTTTCTTGAGTAAATAAGTTTACATGTCCTAATTCACTTGCTTTTGATGCATAAGGTGAAGCTGTAATATTAGGAGTGCCTATCACTGCAATTCCATTGGAAGTAAGGTTTTTTACAACAGTTTCAAAGTATAGATTCTCATACTCTGGAAGGATATGTTCAACAACATCTAGACTAACAACACCATCAAAACTTCCATAAGTTTTTCCCATAAAATCATCATGGATAAAGGAATGCTCTGCAAAGTTAGTTTTGGCACCTTCTAAAGCAGGACCATCAAGGTCAACACCTGTATATTTTTGAGTGTTTTCTGCTAAAATCGATGTTCCAATTCCATCACTACATCCCAATTCAAGAATATGACTTCTATTTCCAAGCATTTTGGATGAGAATTTATAGCGTGAAAGGACAAAACCTAGTCGCTTTGGGTCATTTCTAAAGTTGAAGGACCAATGAGGACCGAATTTATAACTTTGGTCAGCAAAAAGTTTTGTGGTTGCATCCCATGCTGATTTTTCATCTAGTTGAGCCATATTTATTCCTTTGAATTAACGAATCAGCCAACTCTTTTTCAGAAAGAGTCCTATGTTCAAATGACTGACTGAATAAGTAGCTTTAGAGATTAATGGTATTCTAGATTCGGTTTTCAGAAAAGCTAAAAATTCCCATAAACCTAAGACTATTTTGCATTGAGTTTTCTCTCTCTATTTTTACTATTATTAGTATTTATTCTAAGAGAATTAATAGGGAAGTTTTTGTATTTAAATAAATAGAAAAAGTGATGCTTAAATTTCTTCCAAGTAAGTTTCTTCTTTCCAGTAAGAACATAGATAACAAGCATAAAATGCCACTTGAAGAAGTCTTTATTCATTTTTGGAAATAAACTCGAATAGTAATGTTGTGAAAGTTTATTCATTAATTTGCTATGGTATAATTTTTGACTATAATTAACTTTTAATAACCGCTTTAGAAATTTGTTCGCATCGGAAATCTTTTTTTCCCATTCAGGTTTTGGGATGCTGTCACCTAAAATGATATCATGGTTAATAAAGTGGTGGTGCGCATCGGAAGTGTTTTCATTTACCCACATTCTAAACCAAAAAGAATTAACATGGACCTTCAAATCCGAAGTGAATTGTTCATCACTAGAAATTTCAAATAAAGAAACTTCACTGCAGTCTTTAATCACTTCCCAATGGTTTTTATTTGGGCAAATCCTTTCTAAAAAATTCTTCCCGTCTGCTGACAAAAGCGGATACACGTTAGTCACTTCAGGCCATATCAAAAGAGGGTGTAGATGATAAGATTTAGCGAGAAGGTTATTTTTATCTAATCTCCAATACATTTGACTAGGGTGACAAGAGATTTTTTTACCATCCATTAGCAGGCATTTTCCTCTATGGTGGAGATTGGATATTGTTTTTATTGCAAGATCTTGAGAAGACCATTGAACTTTTTCAGTAAATGAGATGCCTTCCTTTTCTTGAACAATTTGCTTATATTTTTCTAAAGACATTCTAGCTGAGCAAATCGTAATAAGCCTTTTCCCTTTATTAATAGAGGCTTCAAGGTATAAAAAAACATTCATTGAAAGAACGCAATCAGGAGATAACAAGACGACTGGAGCGCCTATTTTATTCGCTTCTTTTATAGAGTCTGAGTGACATTCTAATAGTGTTTCAAAAGGACATCGTCCTTTATCAATTTTGATGATACGAAAAATGATATTCGAATGCTTTTCAAGCGTCTTATAAATTGGTGATTTAGTAATTTGAGTCTGGCCAGCTTTATCTGTATATATTATGTAGTTTGGTTTGGAGGTTAGATCTTTAAGGTTTCCTGAAGAGAATTGGGTGGGAAGGGATAACTGCAAAAAAGTATTTATATATTTTTCGCCCCAAACAGCATTGATAATCTGAAAATTCATTAAGTGCTTTTTCCTAATCCGGGATTAATAGATACTTTTATTCCTTAACGATAAAATATCGGAAGAAGAGATTTTATTAAATGGGTTTTTAATAGCGAGCAACAACTTTGGGTCGTTTCTTTATGAATGATTTAAAGTTTATAACCTGATTTGCTTTTCTAGCTAGTCTGTAAAGAAAGGGGTTTTTCCGGATAAAAGTTTTAAGATTTTTAAATCGACCTAAATCATTCGAGTTTTTATTCCATGTTCTTGTATAAAAACTTTGTTGAGGAATAATGCCAGATGTCGATTCAGCCATTTTTTCTGCAACAAACCAAATTCCAAGAAGCTTGTTTCCCCAGCCGCCATAGGATAAATGATCGATGGTTCCTGGCTCATAATTATAAATGATCCAGGGGTTACTTTCATGCGTTCTATGATACTCAAAGATATTGGATTTTAAGATGTTATAATTATTGGATTTGTAGTAATCATAAAAGACAGTGGGACTAAACATGTAAAATCCATGATCAACGTGGTTATGCGAAGGACTCGAATGGATTATTACTCCATTTGGTTTTAACATTTTGTGAATATTCGCAAGGCAATTGGGAAAATGAAAGACATGTTCAAGTGTTCCTCCATCAAAAATGGCATCATATTTTTCATAGTATTCTTCTGGGACAGGTTCATTTAAATCATGAACTAGGGAACACCCCTCATAGCTGGAATAATCGAGGCTATCAACTTCATCGAATCCAACACCTTTGAAGAAGGTGATATCATCAACATATCCTATTTCATTGAGTTTGGGATCAAATGAAAGGTTGATATTGAAATTTCGTGGTAGGGAGGTGTTGAAATCAGTCGCATAGGTTTTCATTTGCTCTGGAGACACATAGGTGCATTGACGTCCCAATTGAAGAACTTTCCCATGTACCTTATCCGTAGTGGTTTTAAGTTCTAATAGAAACTTAAAAACTCCTTTAGCAACTCCCATAATTTACTCCTGAAAGTGATTTGAAATAGTGTGGATTGCCTGCTCAATTGAAGTAGGGGTATAACCTAAGAGATTAAAAATTTTCTCTGAATTAAGAGAGGTATTTTGAGGGCGCGAAATTAAAGGATTAAGGTCATTCAATTGAATGGGCTGAATGGCTTCTTTTGAAATATTTAGAGAGGTAGCGAGTTTTTGAGCTAATTGAAAACGGCTTATTTTATCCGTTCCACCTAAATTGAAGAGCCCTTTATGGTTATTTTCAAGTAGTTTTAAAGTCATTGCTACAAGATCATCAACGACAAGGGGACAAAAAATTTGATCGGTAGCGGCTTTAACAGAAAGTCCATTAGTTAAATTATTTGCCATTTCATCAAGAAGAGTTCCATCTCCGGTCTCTAACGAATAGATTTTCGAGAGACGAAGCATGAGGTGGTTTCCTCCTGATATTGGGGGAATGCGGTTTTCAAGTTCCGCTTTTTGTCTGCCATAAACTGTAGTAGGACATACGGGTGAATCTTCAAGATAATTCCCTTCTATTCCTGAAAAAACATAATCAGAAGAAAATAAAATGGGAAAAATACCTTTTTCTAGAAGCAATTCTGCAAGTTTAAGAGTCCCTTCAACGTTCGTCTGGTGGGTTTCATCAGGGTGCATTTCACAGTAGGGAATATTTGCGCAAGCGGCTGTAATAATGGCAAAGCGGAGCGATTCAGTAGGAATTGCATCTAATGAAGGATTATTGAGGTCAATAGGATAAGGAGTATCTTTTCTTGATGTATGATACTTAGGATTAATGGCTTTACAAAAATGCTTTCCAATAAATCCATTTGAGCCAATAACGATAAATTCTTCATTCATAGAAAATTACACAGTGGCCAGTTCTAATTCGTCTTTTTTCTTTGATTGTAGATCCCAAAGATAAGCATATTTTTTGTTATGCCTTATCAATTCTTCGTGAGTTCCTTGTTCGGCAACCTTTCCTTGGTCTAGGACGATAATTTGATCTGCAGAAGTAATGGTTGATAATCTGTGTGCAATCACAATAAGAGTACACTCCTTCCGATACTTTTCCATTGTCTTTTGAATGATTTGTTCGTTATGGCTATCAAGGTTGCTTGTCGCTTCATCGAAAATCATGAGATCAGGATTCCTTATTAATGCTCTTGCAATTGCTATTCTTTGTGCTTCTCCACCTGAGATTTTATAGCCATGCTCTCCAAGCGCTGAATCAAGGCCATTCGGAAGGTTTTTTACTACATCGTAACAGCCAGATATTTTGCAGACTTCATAGATCTCTTCATCTGTAGCTGGTGTTCCAAAACAAATGTTTTCTCTTGCAGTATCATTGAAAATCATTGAATTTTGTGTTACGACACCCATCCTAGAACGCCAACTTCTAATACTGTAGTTCTTCATATCAGTGCCATCGATCAAAATTTGTCCACCTGATGGGTGAAATAATCGAGTGAGAAGACTAATAAGCGTTGTCTTTCCAGCTCCTGAAAGTCCAACAATTGCAGTCATTTTCTCGTGAGGAATTTTAAATGAAATGTTATCTAAAGCCTTATTCTCTTTTAAAGGGTATTCGAAAGAAACATTAGAAAATGCAATTTCTTTTTCAATTTTCGGAGCTTCTACTCCTTCTTTAGATTCAAAGCTTTTATCTTCCTTAGTCAAAATTTCGTTAAGCTTAATGACTGAACCTGTTTGTGTTGCAATGGTTCCAAAATGGGTTAGCATTTCTCTTGATGTCGTTGTAAAGCGATAGGCAGTGGCAATATAGGTTAAAAGGAGAGGCAAAGAATGGTCTTGGGTTACAACTAAAAAGAATGAACTAATGGCAAGTGTTGCTCCCATCATGACCATACTGAAAACTTCACCAATGGCCAGGAGTAAACTTTGGTATTGAGCATTGCCTTTTTGAAATTCTTGCATTTTTGACATGACAACTCGACTTCTTTTAAGAATCACATTTTGCATACCAAAAATATGGATTAGTTTAATTCCACTGATCGCTTGAACGATATCATTACTAAATTTTAAAAGTTGGTTGGCACAATTTTCAGAATATTTACAAATCGTGACGAGAAGTTTTTTATAGGCAAAACCAGAAACAATAAAAAAGCCGATAAAAAATAGTGTTAAAGGAACAGAGACTTTAAATAACACAACGGCAAGCATCACAAGAACAAAAAACAGAATAATAATTTTATGTGCTGCTTGTAAAAGAGGAATGATAGCTTGAGAGGGGATCTGCGCGTAGGTTGCAAGCCCCCCTGTTCTATAGTTACTGACTGTTGGGAAATCAAAAGAGAGGATATGTTCGTAGATATTTTGGTGAATATCGCTGGATATTTTAGCATTAAGTTTAGCCGCTTGAACAGAGGAGAGGTAGATGATAAATGACTTTAAAACTTGTGCGGCAATCGCTGCAAGAAGCATAATGACAAACAGCTTGCTTGAAGTCATGTCTCCAAAGAAAAATAATTTGGCAATCTTTCCAAGAATAGGCTTGTTATTGAAAGCCCCCATTCCACGCCCATTTAAAACATAGAGTGAACATAGCAATAGACCAAAGGTCAGTCCTTCTAAAATTGCTGTTAAACTTGCAGGTGTTGAAATCAATAAGAATTTAACAAGATCTTTCTTTTGTCTTTTAAAGATCACATTGTAGATGTTGTTAATAATTGTCTTTTGTCGATTGAACATATCATTTAATTTTAAGGGATAAACCAATAGTAGTCGCCGGTATAACCGATATCGTTGAAGAATGTTTTCCATTCATCTACGTGCATAATGGTCTTTGCAGTTAAATTCCAATGGTACATAAGCTCTTTTTCTTCATCATTGCGATAAGCGTCAACTGTAATAAAGCTATTTTTACGAGAAACGCGCTCGATTTCTTGGAGAGCTTTTGCTAAGTCATCTTTTTCAAGATTATGAACAGTGTTTATAGAGATGACAAGATCGAAAGAGTTATTTTCATAAGGGAGTGAAGTAGCATTCGCGACTTGGAGGAAAGGTTTAACCTCTTCCTTTGCATGTTCAACTGAGTAGGGGGATATATCTATCCCAGCAATGGTGATATTTGGAATAAGACGTTGAAAATCGTAAAGCATAAACCCTTTTGCAGCACCTACATCAAGGATCGAGCTTTGAGAGGTGAGCTCATATTGATTTTGAAAGGTGGGGACAACTGGAGTCCAGAAGCGCTCCATATAACTAAAGCCCCCATAACCATGCCGTCTATCTCCGTCAAAAAAATCTTTTCCAAATTGGCGAGCAATCGCACGATCTTGTTCTGTTTTCGTAGCTCCACGCTCTTTGATATTACGTTTAGCTTTAGGGTAATGAATAAGGAGGTCTATTTCTTGTCCCATGGTTCCTCAGGCTTTGTGGATATATTTGAGAGGTTGCTGGTTAATGGCATCAAAGTGGGAGTTTACCCAGTTGACGGTTTGGTTGATCCCTTCTTCGAGAGAGATTTCGGGTTTCCATCCTAGCTCTGTTCGAATTTTTGTAGAATCAATCGTGTAGGCTTTATCTTGACCCAGTCTTTCGGGGGCGATTTCAGTTGCTTTTTCAAAGGGAACCCCCATTTTATCGCAAATGGCTTGCACGACATCTTTAACGGCAACACCTTTGTCTGGAGAAATATGATAGATTTCGCCTGCTTTCCCTTTTTCCATAACGAGGAGTTCTCCTCTGGAAACATCCCGAATATGAATATAGGACTTGACTGCTACGCCTCCACCATCGAGCTGGAGCTTCTTTTTATTCTTTAAGTAGATAGCTGTGCGGGGGATAATTTTAAAGAGTTGTTGATGGGCACCATAGACATTGGTTGCGCGAATCATTACAAGGGGGAAGTTAAAGTTTTTAAAGAAGGTGAAAAGAGAAAGGTCTCCAGCAGCTTTTGATGCTGCATAGGGGGTTGATGGATTGACAGGTGTTTCTTCCTTGATATAACCTTCGCAAGTTCCATAAACTTCTGGAGAAGAAATATGGACGTATTTCTTAAGGAATTTTTTTTCTTTTAAGAGGTTAGCTAGGCTGGTTAATGCAACGGCATTGGTTTGAAACCAATGATCGGGATTTTCCCAACTGGGACCTACTTCACTTTGAGCCGCAAAGTTCACGATATATTCAGGCTGGAAGGATTCTAGAAGACGATCAAGTTTTGGAAGGTCTTTATTCAAATCAATTTGTTCGAACGTAAAATGAGGAGAGTTTTTTGCGCGGTAAGGGAGAAAAAGGGAATCTTTTTCTGCTGAGCGGCTAATGCCAATGACCTCATAGTCTCCATTTTCAAGAAGAAGATCGATGAAGTCGCTTCCGGAAAATGAGTTGCTACCAATAACTAATACTTTTTTCATATATCTCTCCTAAAAAGGGCCTGTAAAGGAAGCATCTGGGACATCAAGTGGTCCTTCGCTTCTAAATTCAAGGAGTTCTTGCAAAAGCATTTGTGCTTTTGAAGGAAGACGAAGCATTTTGCAAGCTTCCATTGCAATGACTCGATAGGATGGGTAGTAGTGGTTAGAGAGCGCCCAACTTGTTGGGCTATGGCGATCAGGATAGGTCACTCGAGCTGGAGGAGCTTTCAAATCATTAAAAGCTTCTTCTGAAATCGATGCAATGACCTCTGAGGCAAAGCCACAAAACTTCCAATCAGGATCTGCAACGATTAAGCGGCCTGTTTTCCGAACAGATTTAATGATCGTTTCTCTGTCAAGCGGCTTGACACTTCGAATATCAATGAGTTCGGCGGATATTCCTTCTTCGCTAAGAAGTTCAACAGCTTTCCGAGCTTCAAGGGTCATATGAGAGCAGGCTGCAATTGTCACATCTGACCCCTCATGGATCACAGAAGCTTTCCCAATGGGGACTTCATACATTTCCTCTGGAACTGGGCCGTGAACATTATGAAGCCAACGATGTTCAAGAAAAACAACGGGATTGTTGTCTTTTACAGCAGAGACCAAAAGTCCTTTTGCATCGTATGGGGTAGAAGGCATCACAACTTTTAACCCAGGAATATGTCCAAAAAGGCTTTGAAGGGATTGTGAATGCTGAGGTCCTTGCCCCCATCCTCTTCCTATAACTAACCGGATGACAATCGGGGCCGTCATTTGATCCCCGAACATATAATGCCATTTTGCAGCGTTATTAATGAGCTGATCGAGTGCAAGAAGGAAAAAATCAACCCGTTGATGAGTTAAAATAGGACGCATTCCTCGAATGGCTGTTCCGATGGCAACGCCTGTCATAGCATTCTCTGATGTTGGCATATCCATGACGCGCTCAGACCCAAACTTTTCTTGGAGGCCAAGAGTTGTCCCAAAAGTACCTTTAGGGTCTGGTACACCAAGACCCATAACATAAACAGAAGGGTCTGTTTCTAAAAGCTGGGAGGTTCCCTCGAGAATGGCTTGATTAAATTTAATTTCTCTTTCCATTGCTATTACTCCGCGTAGGTCAGTTCATAATCGAGATCAAATTCGGGATAGGGACTCTCTTTGGCAAAGGCAAAGGCTTCTTTGATCTCTTCTTGTATTTTCATTTCCATTGCATCAAGCTCATGATCTGTGACTAATTTTTCGGAAAGGAGCTTATCGCGGGTCACTTTGATAGGACACTTATCAAGCCAGCTGTTAAACTCTTTTTCTGTTCGGTACCCTAAATCAGTGTCATAATTAGGGCCGCAGTGTTCGCGAAAGCGATAAGTATCCAGTTCGATAAAGGCAGGACCATTTCCTGAGCGAATGGAGCTTACAGCTTCATTTGCTATGTGAAGAGTTTCTTCAACATCATTTCCATTTCCATGCTTAGCAAACATTCCATGTGCTTCAGCAATTTTTACAAGATTTCTTGTAGAGGCTTGACGAACATTTATAGGAGAGTAGACAGAATAGAGATTGTTTTCACAGACAAAAAGAATGGGTAGGTTTTTAAGGGTGGCAAAGTTTAGGCTTTCTGCAAATACGCCTTCTTCTGTTGCCCCTTCGCCGAAGTAAGAAACGGTGATTTTCTTATCGTTTTTCATTTGAGAGGCGAAAGCAAGCCCTGTAGCGACAGGAATACTATTGGCTACAATCGGCGTAGAACCCATCATTCCAACGGAAAGGTCAATAAGATGCATCGAGCCACCTCTTCCAAGGGAACAACCTGTTTTTTTTCCATGAATCTCAGCGATCATTTTTTTAAGATTACCACCTTTGGCAAGGTAGTGAGCATGAGCGCGGTGATTACTCATAATAAGATCTTCATGACTTAAAGCCTCAGAAACTCCAACGGCAATCCCTTCTTGACCAATACTAAGATGAGTGGGGCAACGCATTTTTTGTCCTGAATAACGATCTGCAATCGCCTCTTCAATACGGCGGATGCGAAGCATTTTAAAAAATAGATCTATATGGTTCACTTAAGCAACCTCGTGAGAAATTTGTTAAAGGGTGTTTTTTTAATCGGTTCCTTATTTCCAACAATCTGCACATTTAGTGCAGAAGCTATTGAGCCAAGAAAACCGGAAAGAGATAAAGGATATCCCTTAGCTGCACACATCGCTGCAATGGAAAAGAAGCTATCTCCAGCACCTACACGATCGACAGTGTTAGTAACGAGTGCAGGGATGTGGATATCGGACTCAGTTTCTGAGGAACAATAAACTCCATGGACACCTTGTGTAATACAAATATTAGGGCAGTTTAAAAACTCAGAAATATCGTTTGCTAAGCCTTCCATAGAACTATAACGATCATGAGCTGAAAGGCGGAGCTCAGGCTCATTGAGAGAAATGAAATCTGCCCGTCTATAATGTGTCACAACATTAAACCCTCTATTTCCACTATTGGTTTGAGTATTGACCGCTAAGAAATTCGGGAGGTCACAAAGGGCATCTATAATGAGAGGATTTGTAAAACCATTGCCAAAATCACACACAAGGACAAGGTCAAAATCTTTCGTATGATTTTCTAAGTAATGAATCACTTGATTTGTTTCATTATCAGTTAACAGAGAATCATTTGTTGAATAGGTTTCAAAAAGTTTAGATAGGCGGGTTCCATCCTTCATAACATAACGCTTTTTAGTAAGCGTTGTGTGTTCAGGAAGGTAGACAAACTCTCTACTTACTTTGGAATCAACAAGCTCATTGATCATTGTTTGATGAGGGCAGTTTTGGCCAATAGAGGTAAGGAGGGTGACATGATCTGAAAATTGGGCAATATGATTTGCAATGATTAAAGAGCCCCCAAGATATTTCTCATTTTTTCGGTTTCGGGCAACCATATGAAGCCCTTTCCCTGATTGTCCCATGGGTTCAGTAAATTGATAATCATCAATAATAGCATCTCCAATCACTAAGACGCGAAGATCTTTTAAAGCATCAATTTTATTGATAAGATCTTCTATTGAATAGGTTTCTTTGATTTCTGCAAGAAGAGCGCGGAGCTTAGGATTTGTATTTTCAAAATGTTGATTGAGCAATGATGATGAGCTAAAAACAATGTCATCGGTATAGTAAACTGTTCCATTAGCTTCTAGAACAGCTTGCACTTCATCGGTGATTTTTCCGGTTATATCTTTAGCGTGATCTGCATATTCCTTCCCTTTAACATAGACGTTAGGTTTGATCTTTTGGATGCAGTTAACCGCATCAGAGGTGTCATTTAATACAACATAATCAACACAGTTTAAGGCAGCTAAAGTTTCTGAGCGGAGGGCTTCGTTAAAAGCAGGACGGCCGGGCCCTTTGTTGACAAAGCGGTCGGGAGTGACCGAAACAACAAGTTTTGTTCCTTGCTTTCTTGCCTCTTTAAAATGTCTGATGTGCCCAGGATGAAGAAGGTCAAATACCCCATGACAATGGACAATTTTCTCCCCCTCTTTTTTTTCTTTTTCTAGAATCTTTTCAAGCTCTTCAAAGGTTTTTATTTTACTCTGCATGACTTAAAGAGGCCGTTTTTTTATTTATTGATGGACTAAAGTTCCATGAATCTATGATTGTGTGCAAGAGAAAAAAGTGTCCCATTTCAACCAGTCCATAATCAATAATCGGAAGGTAGAAATTTAAATCTCCAACACTGCGAAGGGCGTTATGGGGTTCAAAACCACTAAGGGTAATAATGGGGACATCTTTTGATTTCGCAATGGATGCAGCATTTAAAATATTTTGGGAATTTCCAGAACTGCTGACACAGACGAGAAGATCATTCCTTTTAAGGAGCAGTCCTAAAGGACGTGAGAAGACCTGATCATATCCATAGTCATTTGATATACAAGTCATTGCATTAGAATCATAAAGTGTTTGCGAGGGAATTTTTAAAGCATTAAGAAGATCTATAGAAAAGTGAGAGGCGATTCCCGCACTTCCTCCATTCCCAACAACAAACACTGTTCCATCATTTCCTTGTGTTTGAAGCAAGAAGGAATGGAATAGTTGAAGAGCTTGGTCTTGGTTTATTTCGCGATCAGACGAGGAGTAAATACCTTTGTTAATGACTTCTGAAAGTTCAGAAAAGCGTTTTGTAAACATAAGTTTCCCCTTATGATAAATATTCAAACCAGGTTTTTGTTGCTTCTTTGATGCTTTCTTCTTCCCATAGCGGGGCATCTCGAAAATCATCAATTTTTTCTAGGAGCTTTGCGACTCCATTTTCAAAGGAAGTCTCAGCTTTGAATCCAAGCGCCTGCTGAATTTTACTCACATCAGCAAACGTTGCTTCTGGTTCTCCAGGGCGTTTTGGAATATTGACAGAGTCATGGTTTAAAAGTTCAATAATCCGGTTAACTGAGTAGTGGTCTCCACTCCCTACATTGAAAATTTCACCTGTAATAGAAGAGTCTGCACCCATTAGAAAGGCTCTAGCAACATCTTTAACAAAGGTAAAGTCTCTTGTTTGGGTTCCATCTCCAACAACAGTTAACGGTTTATTGTTAAGTTTTTGTGTAAGGAATACGCCAAAAACAGCGCCGTATGTCCCTGTTGTTCGGGCTCTAGGACCATAGACATTAAACAGTCTTAATGAAAGGGCTGGAAGTTTATAGACCTGTTCCCAATGCATCACCAATTCTTCACCTAAAAACTTGGTTAAAGCGTAGGGGTATTGAGGACGAATAGGGGCCGTTTCTGGAGTTGGATAAGCATCTGGAATGCCATAGCATGAAGAAGAGGCTGTATAAAGGAATCGTTTAACCTTTGCGTCTTTAGAACATTCAAGAACATTAAAGGTTCCATCCACGTTAACTTCAAAGTATTCCCTTGGATTTTCAATCGAAGGGACGATATCTGCCATAGCTGCAAGATGAAAAACCCAATCAACGCCATCAAAATGGGGACCGATCTCTTCCATTTTTCGGATATCTGCTTGAACAAACTTGAGATTTGGGTTTCCTTTGAAGTCATCAAAGTTCGTTAATCGACCGGAGCGAAGGTTATCTAATACGACGACTTGATGGCCATTTTCTAGTAAAAGTTGAGTGAGATGGCTTCCAATAAAACCGGCTCCACCTGTAACAAGCGCCTTCATTCGAGATTTACCGCCTTCATTGTTTTGATATTGAAGTAGCGTTTATCTTCAAGTGAATTGGGAAGTTTCCCCTCGCCAAAAGCTTCAATTAGTCCGTTAACGGCATCTTGAATTGTATATTTTGCTGTAAAGCCAAGCAGCTCTGCGATTTTTTGAGAAGAGACATGATAAGAACGGTTATCATCTGTAGGGATTGTTTCAAGTTCAACGGCTTTTTTCTTGCCAACTGTAGCTTTAACAATTTCTCCTAGATCTCGCACAGAGTGATTGTGGTATCCGACATTAAAGGTTTCCCCTTGGATTTTTTCGGCAGGAGCTTGCAGAACATGAAGATAGGCACGAACCATATCACGGATATCGATATTAGGACGAAGCTGATCTCCACCCATCACCTTAATTTTCCCCGTGTTATAGGCTAGGTTTGTTAAAATATTGACCACAACATCGAGCCTTTGTCTTGGGGCATAGCCACAAACTGTTGCGGGACGGAGAACGCAGCAAGTAAAATTCTCACTCTGGTATTTAAAGAGGATCTTTTCGCATTCCGCTTTGAATTTTGAGTAATCTGTCAGAGGCGTTAGCTCCATATCCTCTGTGACATTTTGAACTTCTTTCACGCCATAAACGGAAGAAGAGGAAGCGTAAATAAATCTTTTTACCCCTTTTTTCTTTGCGATTTGAACAAACGGTTCAAAAGGGTCAAGATTGATCGATTTTCCAAGATTGGGATTGAGCTCAAAGCTCGGATCATTAGAGATACAAGCTAAATGGATAACAAAGTCGCATCCATTGAGCGCTTCTTCCATATGCTTTAGATCTCTGATATCCCCTTTTACAAGGGTAAGTTTGGGGTGGTCTTTGATTGAATCAAAAACATCTTCTCCATATAGGAAAAGGTCATAAACTGTAACGGCATAGCCAGCATCTAATAAAGCGGGGATGAGTAAGGATCCAACGTAGCCTGCTCCACCTGGAATAAATACATGCATTGCTCTATCTTTGGTTTGATTTAAATAGTGTGAATATACAAGAAGTCCAAAGATCATGCAAGGAGAAATAGTTGCATGGTGAATCTCTTTCCTCTATAATCTTAGGGTATGCAAGTAGCACTCGTACATGATTGGTTAACGACGATTGGTGGGGCTGAAAAGGTTTTGGAATCCCTTGCGGGGACTTTTCCTTCAGATCTATTTACTTTGGTGAAAGACCCTAAGAATCTAATAGGAACGCCATTTGAATCGATGAAGATTAAGACGTCATTTATTCAAAAACTTCCGAAAGCAAAAAAGAAATACCGTTCATATCTCCCACTCTTTCCTCTAGCGATTGAGCAATTTGACTTAAGCAGTTATGATCTTGTTATTTCTTCTTCACACTCAACGGCCAAAGGTGTCTTGACCCATGCTGATCAAATGCATATCTGTTATTGTCATACTCCTATGCGTTATGCTTGGGATCTTTATCAGCAATACCTTCGTGAATCTAACCTTAAAAGTGGTCTCAAAGGAGTCCTTGCAAAGTTTTTCCTTCACTATTTGCGGATGTGGGATGCTCAGTCTTCAGGGCGGGTCAATGCTTATGTTGCTAACTCTCGCTATGTGGCTCGTCGGATCAAAAAACTCTACAATCAAGAGGCTTCTGTTATTCATCCTCCAGTGAACCTTGACTACTTTGAGCTTGAGGAAAACAAAGAAAATTTTTATCTCACTGCTTCAAGAATGGTTCCTTATAAGAAGATAGATCTGATAGTAGAAGCATTTAGCTTAATGCCCGATAAGAAACTTGTTGTGATCGGGGATGGTCCAGAAATGGAAAAAATCAAAAAAAAGGCGAAGATAAATGTTGAGATTTTAGGGTTTCAAGATGATGAAACACTCCGGAGTTATTTGCAAAAAGCTAAAGGATTTGTCTTTGCTGCCTTAGAAGATTTTGGCATTCTCCCTGTTGAGGCCCAAGGGTGTGGAACGCCTGTGATTGCCTTTGGAAAAGGAGGGGCCTTAGAAACGGTCATCGAAAACCAAACCGGTCTTTTTTTTCCTGAGCAGACCGTTGTCTCCCTCATCGATTCTATTAAGACTTTTGAGGGTAAAACCTTCGATCCTAAAGTGATTCGTTCACATGCAGAAACTTTCCGTGAAGAAGTTTTTAAAGAAAAATTTCAAGCGTTTGTCCGAGATAAATATGAAGAGTTTCTAATGGGCTGATCCATTTCAGAAAACAGAGCCCCATTAAATAGAAGAAAAGTCATCCATGTTAAGTGGTGATGCATATTGTGATTTGTCAGGGCAAAAAGAAAAAGGTGAATCATTCCAATGACCATCACCTGATACTTAAGATTTTTTTTCTTATCAAGAAACAGCCTTCGAACCTGAAAGCTATTTTCACTAAAATAGTAAACAAGGGTTGAAATAAGCAAAAGAGCACCAATTATTCCTAACTCGAAAAGAAGTTCTAAGTAGACGTTATGTGCATAGATATTAGCACTAAAGCCATTTCCAAAAATAACACTTTTATCAAGGTCCTCAAACCCTTTGATCCAATGAGAGAAACGAACTCCAGTTGATCCTTCGATCAAACTGATAGCCTTGATTCCTCTGATAAAAATAGAAAAAAAATTGAGGGAATAGGCTTTGAGAATAAAAAGAATGGCAGTTCCAAAGAGTGAAACTTTAACCATGAGTTTTCGGATTTCAATGGAAGTAATGCACAGGTAAAGCAGTACTACTGCAAAAGAGAGGTAAGCTGCTCGAGTGGTTGTTAATAGAAAAGCTATAAATGTCATTGAGGCAAAAAGCAAAGTAAAAAAACGTTTTTTTTGAGTATAGAGAAGAAGCAAGAGGGATAAAGCAAAACTCGCAACATTTCCATATTCATTGGGATAGGTTCCTGGTGAAAAGCGGAGAAGCCCCCAGCCTATTTGTGTTTCAACAGAAAAGCGCTGGATCGTTTCAAAAGAGATAACTCCAGTATAATACCCAATAAAAAAGATATAGCCGACAACGAGAGAAACAAAAAAGCCTGCTAAGTAAAAGCGGATCAATAGTTGTTTCTCATCTTTTAAACAAAAAGCTGCGCCAAACATAAAGAGACATTGTGAAATCAGGAGAAAGGAGCGGAAGAGAGGGTAGGAATCGACTTCAAAAAAGCTGTTATGGGTAAAATAGGCTGAGACTAAGCAGTAGAGGAGAAAGGGTGTAAAAGTCAGGACAGTTTTCCATTCATTGAGTTTTATTTTTATAAAAAAGAGGGGAAAAAAGATGAGAAAAAAGTGATAGAAGCGGAAAGCATAGGGCATAAATGAAGGCGTGAGAAGCGTTCCAAGAGGGCCAAAAAAAATAAAACAATAGATGAGAAAATGTTGGATCCGACTTAAGGTCATGGGTTAATATGGTTACTAAGAATGCCGGCGAGTTTCATCATGTCGATCGGATCGGAGTGGCCAAACACCTTAGCAAGCTTATTATCAGGAACAATAAGTCTTTTATTGTTAGGGTCTTGAAGATCCTTAGATTTAATATATTCCCAAACTTTTTTTGTTACTTCAGTTCGAGATAGTTCTTTTTCTCCTACAATGGCTTGAAGTTCCTTGGATAGAGGAAGAGGGGCTGCTGTGCTCTTTGTTGATTTCTTTTTAGTAGCCTTTTTCTTGGTCGTTTTTTTCTTAGCCGTTTTTTTGGCTGTTTTCTTTGTTCCAGCTTTTGTTTTTTTCACATAGGGAGTTTTAGGGTGATCACGGTATTTATCTTCTAAATCATCAAGGTTGTTCACAATAACATTGCAATCAGGGTAGTTTGAGCAACTAAAGAAGGGTTTTCCCCATCGACTTCGCCTTTGTTTAATATCTCCATCACACCCTATAGCTGGGCACTTTGGAAGGTCATCAGGGATCGGCTCGTCTTTCTTGGGAATATTCACAATTCCCTTGCACTCGGGGTAACGTTCACAGCCCAAGAAGGTTCCAAAACGTCCAAAGCGAATCTTCATTGGAGAAGAGCATTTCGGGCAAACCTGATCCCAATCAAAATTTTCGGCATAATCTTCTTTTTTAAATTCGAGTGATTCAATAGAAACAGTGAATTTACAATCGGGATAATTGGAACACCCATAAAAGTATTTATCCCTCGACCAGATTTTTTGGAGTTTATTGCCACACTTAGGGCAATTAATGTCGGTCATTAATTTTGGAACAAAGGCTTCTTTTTCTGCCTTTTCAAGGACGGGAACAAATTTTGTCCAGAAGTGATCTAAAAATTCTTTCCAGTCTCTTTTAGCCTCAGCAATTTCATCAAGGTCATCTTCCATTCGAGCTGTAAATTTAATATCCATAATCATTGCAAAATGGTTTTCAAGCATTTGGGCAATAATTTTTCCGAGCTCTGTAGGTTTAAGGGCTAGGCGTTCTTTAACAGTGTAAGCGCGTCCTTGAATCTTATTCATAATGGATGCGTAGGTTGAAGGGCGTCCGATACCTGATTTCTCAAGTTCTTTAACTAAAGAAGCCTCGGTAAAGCGGGGGGGAGGTTTAGTAAAGGATTGGTTTGAATTAACATCTAAAAGGTTGAGTATTTGACCTTCTTCAACGGGGGGTAGGATTCTCTCTTCATCCTTTTTCTTCTTTTCATCATCATCAAGATCTTCTCGCTCCTCATAAACAGCAAGGAATCCTTTAAACTTAATAATCGAACCAGTTGCCCGAAGGGTTAAGTTTTTGTCTGTCTCGATCTCACATGAAACTGTGTCATAAATGGCAGGCTTCATTTGTGAGGCTAAAAAACGGCGCCATACTAAGAGGTAAATTTTATATTGGTCGATGCTTAAATGAGACTTAATCACATCTGGAGGGTGGGAAAGGTTAGTGGGGCGGATAGCTTCGTGGGCGTCTTGGGCGCTCTTTTTTGACTTATACATGTTGGGCTTTAGTGGTAGAAACTCTTTCCCATAGGCCCCATCAATAAGAGATCGAGCCGCATTAATAGCTTCCATCTCAACGCGGGTTGAATCGGTACGCATGTAGGTAATCAAACCTTCTGTTCCCTCTTTCCCTAAGTCGATACCTTCATAGAGACTTTGGGCAATTCCCATCGTTCTAGAAGCAGAATAACCGTAGTGGCGGCTTGCTTCTTGCTGGAGAGTAGAGGTAATGAAAGGGGGAACGGGATGGCGCTTCTTTTCTTTTTTTTCTACCTTAGAAATCTTATAGGTAGAATGTTTAAGTTTTGTGACAAGGTTTTTTGCTTCAATTTCATTAGAGATTAAAGCAATGTCCTTCCCTGGAATGAGTTCCTTTTCAATCCGTTTTCCTTCAATAAGAGAGAGCGTGGCATCAAAAGATCGTTCCTTAGGATCGACTTGTAGTGTTGTTGTGATTGTCCAGTATTCGATAGGCTGAAAGGCATCTATTTCATTTTCTCTATCAACAACAAGCTTTAGCGCAACAGATTGGACCCTTCCTGCTGATAAGCTTCCCGATCCACTCCGCTTAATGCGTCTTTGCAATAAGGGAGAAATTTTATAACCGACCATTCGATCAAGGAGGCGACGGGCTTGCTGAGCATTGACAACGTCATGGTTGATTTTTCGTGGGTGTTTCAGAGCTTCTGAGACAGCGTCTTTAGTAATTGCATTAAAGGTAACCCTTTGAACCTTAGGTCCTTTAGGGAGAATGTGTGCAATATGCCATGCAATGGCTTCCCCTTCGCGGTCAGGGTCAGGAGAAAGATAAACCGTATCGCATTCTTTCGCTGCTTTTTTCAGCTTAGCGATGACATCCTTCTTATCGGGGAGATTTTCATAAACAGGTTCAAACTGATTTTCAAGATCAATTCCAAAACCTTTTGTTGGAAGATCTCGAATATGTCCCACCGATGATTCGACATGGTAAGCATTCCCCAAAAATTTTTTGAGCGTCTTCACCTTAGTTGGTGATTCGACGATGATAAGCGTTTTTCCTTTAGCCATAATTACATTAAATAAATGATAAACATTTCAGGCTACTTAATTCCGTGCATTTATTGCAACCTTTCGATAAATCCCCTGACAATTATGGTTGAAAAAAAATTTAAAAAAGGTTTTTGCAGCAAGTTTTTTGTTGAATGAGAAATTAAAATCACATAAGTTACCTACCTTAGATTTTATGGAGGAGTCAATGAAGCGGTTTTTTTTCATTTTTATCCTTTTTGCAATAGGATTTGTTCTTGGATTTGGATATCGAGAAGTTAAGGCTGAGATAAATGCGAAAAGAGAAGCCAAACAGAATCATACGACTTATGCAACACAACCTGTCATCGAAAAAAAATCTTTTGTTGTCATTGTTTTAGCAAAGGATAATGCCTCCCACTGCGAGCAAAACTTACTCTCAGTCCTTAGTCAAGACTATGAAGATTTTCGAGTCATCTACATTGAGAACAATTCGAAAGACCAGACGGGGGCAAAAGCCCGCACCTTCCTTAGAAACCAAGATATTAATGGTAAGGTTGACTTTATTAAATATGGGGAGGAGGCTTGTGAAGGAGAAACCTTATATAGGGCAATTCATTCTTGTCAAAACCATGAAATTATCGTCCTATTAAGAGGAGATGAATTTTTTGCTCAAAACGGTGTGCTTGAAAAATTAAATCGTTACTTTGCTGATCCAGATGTTTGGATGACAGCGAGCGATATACTCCTTTATCCCACCTATTGTAAAGTAAATAGAAATTCATATTATCAAGCCTTCTACACAGGGCTCTTTAAGCGGATGAAGCTTGAGGAATTTCTGATAGATGGAAAATTTCGAAAGGGCCACTATGAGGAAATTCTTTATCCAGCCCTAAAGGAAATCGCTGGAAATCATGCATATGGAATAGGTGAGCCCCTATTCATTTGCCAAAAAGAAAGAGAGCTTCCTTCAAATGAAAGGAAAGCTTGCTATTCAGTCATGAAGGGAAACCCTTGGCATGATTTTTCTAAAGACGAAGAGAGGGTTGACCTTTTGGTTTTCTCCTATAATCGTCCTCTTCAACTCTACGCCCTTTTAGAATCGTCAGAAAAATATCTAGAAAATCTTCATCGCCTCTATGTCATTTATCGAGCGGGAAATGACCATTACGAAAAGGGGTATCATAAGGTAAAAAAAGCTTTTCCAAATGCCATTTATATTAGGCAATCAATTGAAAACCCCTATGAAGATTTTGCTCCAACCGTTAGAAAAACGATCTTTGACACCGATGTGTCTACTGCTCGCTACATCACCTTTGCTCTTGATGACTTCATCATTAAAGAGTCTCTTGATCTTAACGAATCTGCTCGACTTCTCAAAGAAACAGGTGCCTATGGATTTTATTTTTGTCTGGGAAATCATTTAAAAACACATCCCAAAGAGAGTAAAATTCTTATCCAAGAGGGTGTTTATGGATGGCAATTTTCATCAATGGAAGGAGAGTGGCAGACCCCTAATTCCGTTAAAATGACCCTCTTTAAAAAGGAAGATATTTATCCCGACTTCCTCAATATGAAGTTTCACAATCCAAATATTTTGCAGGCATTATGGAATGAGAGTGCAGATTTATCTCGCGTTGGATTATATTATGATCGATCTAAAGCTGTAAACTTACCTTTGAACATCGTTATGGAGAATGAATGGGTACAAGAAAAGGTAACCAATATCTCTACAAAGGAATTGTTATCATTTTTTGATCAGGGACTAAAGATGGATATTGCTCCTTTAGATCACTTTGAGAATCAAACAGTAGAAGTAGATTTTGAGCCTGAGTTTACTAAAAGGTGACCTGTGAAAAAAGAACTTATCCTCTTACTTTTTATATGCCCACTCGTATTCTTCTATGTCTTTTCAAGTCATTTAAAACGTAGCAAGCCAAAATATGATACCCATTTAAGTCTTGAGGATTCTTTCGAGAGGTTGCAAGGGGGAGATACTGAAGATTGGAACTATATTCAAACGAAACGTGATTATAAAGATCTAGAAATCTATGAAACCCTTTATAAGAAAAACAAACACTTTCAATTTACATCGAATCCCACCTTTAAAATACCAAAAACTGTTCATCTCATATGGATAGGTCCAAGACCTTTTCCAGCAAAATCTATAGGAAACATCCGTTCATGGATGGCTCATCATCCTGATTGGACTTTTATTTTTTGGACCGATAGAAAAAGACCTCCACCATGCAATGGAATGGAAAGAAGACTTCTTGATGACTTTGACTTTGAGTTCTTAAAAGAAAAATATGAAGAGTCAAAAAACTGGGGTGAGAAAGCAGATATTTGGCGCTACGAAATTCTTTATAAGGAAGGAGGGGTTTACATTGACCATGATGTGAAGTGTAATAGACCTTTTCACAACCTTCATTCAGGATATGACTTTTATGTTGGGCTTGAGATGCCTCATGAGGGGATCGATGGTCTTTCTGTGACAGCTGGAATTTCTATTATTGGGACAAAAGCTTATCATCCAGTGATTCGGGCAACAATGGAAAAAGTTCTAGATCGATGGGATGAGGTGACAAAGCAATTTACATCAAATGATCCACTCATTCAGGCACGAAAAGTAACCCATCGAACGTTAATATCCATGACGTATGCTTTTGACGAAAATCTCAATCGCCCAGAAAATACAGATATTGTTTTCCCTGCATGTTATTTTTATCCAAAACATGGACTTCCTGGCTTTTATTCAGAACATCTTTATGAAACAGCGTGGAATGACTTAAATGAAACTCCCAACCAAAGATATTTTTCACAATCACTCAGAAGGCTTAGAGTGCGCGATGCAAAAATTCTCCGTGTTGAGCTCTTATCCTTAATTGCATTGATTGGGTGTTTTACCTTATACTTTCTTGTAAATAGAGAAATCAAAAAGAGATTAAAATGAAATTGATACCTCGGGTTGCTTTATTACTTCTTGCGTTTGTTGGGTGTGATAAAAAACATGAATTTAAACAAAGCGATGACTTCAATACTTTAATGGGAGCAAACAAAAGTGTTTGGAAGTTTGTCGAAACCCATGAAGATCATAACAATCTCCGAATCTTTAGAGAACTTTACGATAAGAATAAAGAACTTCAATTTACAAAACAAAAAGAAAGTAAGATCCCAAAAGTCATCCACTTCATTTGGGTAGGACCCAATCCCTTTCCAAAAGAATCGGTTGAAAATATTAATTCTTGGATAAGCCATCATCCCGATTGGACTTTTAAATTCTGGACAGATAGACGACGTCCACTGCCCAATAAGAAGATGGAGCTCCATTTAGTTTCCTCCTTTCAATTTGATGAATTAAAGCATTGTTTTGAAGAATCAGATAACTATGCAGAAAAAGCAGATCTCCTTCGATATGAACTTCTTTATAAAGAGGGAGGGCTTTATGTTGATCACGATGTAAAGTGTTTTAGAACCTTTGCTCCCTTTCAGGCTAATTATGATCTCTATTGCGGATTAGAAGCCCCTCATGAGCCTATTTTAAGTAGTTCGATATCAGCTTGTAATAATATTATTGGTGCGAGAGCTGGACACCCTGTTCTTAAAAAAGCAATAGAGAATGTCAAGACGCGCTGGGAAGAGTTTGCGATAGCTTATCCTGGAGATGATAGAGAATCTGTGATCTATCGAGTGGCACAACGTACTTTTGCAGCTTTTGACAATGCAGTGAGAGAGGAGAGTGGAAAAGAAGGTAATAAAGATATCGCTTTTCCTGCTGCTTACTTTAATAGGATCGATGAAGACTTAGCTCTTTATGCGCACCATTACTATGCATCAACATGGTTTGACGATGAGACGAAGTTTGAGAGAAATGTTAGAAGGAGATTAATTTCAATCTCTAGAAAAAACAATCAGATTCTTCTATTTAATGCGATTATCTTAACAGCTAATCTTGCCCTATTTTCAGGCCTCTTCTTTCAATATCGCTCGATCAAAGGGAGTCGTCATGTGGTTTCCAATGAAAAGGAATTTCAAAAGAAAAAAAGCCTAGGTGATACCGAAGCTTTTTCTAAGAATGGAAAAAGAAATAGATAGCCGGATGCTTTTAAAGGAAGATTTAAAAAGGTTGGGAGAAGAAGGGATTATTCCTGGCCCTGAAGAATCTGAAGAGACATTTGTCAAGCGGGTTGACATTCTTAAAAAGATGGAGAAAGATCCCTCAGAGATTCTAAAGGGAAAAACTTTTGAGAAATGGGATCCTGATTTCCATCAGACATTAGGGGGCTATCTAAAATGGCTTCCTCTTACCTATTCAAATCAAGGGCTACCTCCCTGGCAAGGGGCGGTTATGTGGGTATTCGAAACTTCTAATCATGATAAAATTCCGATGATTCAGCTCAGAAAGGGTTTTAAGAAGGGAAGATTTCTCTTTTATTCAAAAGATGAAGTTCTTCTCCATGAATCGCTTCATGCAGTGAGAATTGGGTTTAATGAACCTAGGTTTGAAGAAGTTTTAGCCTACTACTATTCGAAATCAAGGTGGCGCAGATTCTTTGGTCCTCTTTTTCGTAAACCAAGCCATGCTCTTTTCTTTATCTCTTTGATCTTCATTTCTTTAATCGTTCAAACAACCTCCCTTTTTTTTCTAACCTCACCCCTTCTTCCCTACTTAAAAATATTCGCCCTTCTCCCTTTGGTAGATTTGATGCTAAGAAGTGCTATTTTGATCAAAGATCAGCGTCTTTTAAAAAAAACACTTAAAAAACTTTCGGAAATCTTTCCTAACCAAAAAGAGGTTTTTTCGGTTGCTATTCGGCTAAAAGATTCTGAAATTCAAAAGTTTGCAACAGAGCCCATTGAAAAGGTTCTCGACTACATTGAGGAAGAAATTCCAAAATCCATTCGTTGGAGACAGATTTTAGCTCAATTCTGTTGACAATCCCCCTTTCCCTAGTTAATTAATAACTACAAGGGGTTTTATTGTTAAAATGAAAAGAAATGCTAGAGAAAAGTCATTAGCAAACAGGCTTTTTATTCTTTTTATTATATTGTTGTTGCCGACATTCTTTATTAGAGAATATCGGATCATTAAATCTAAGAAGGAAACACGCATCCTTCCAGCAGATAACTATACTCATATCAAATTGGATCCAATAGAAGTTAAGGTTTTTACTTTTATTGTGTTAACTCATGATGATGAAAGCACAATTGAAAGGAATTATGATTCAATTTCAACCCAAAAATATGATCAATATAACGTTATCTATATTGACAAAGGATCGACCGACGGAACAGTCGAGCTTCTAAAAAGGAAAATAGGCTCTAATAAAGAAGCTCAAGTGATAGAATGTTCTGAAGATCATGAAGCTTATAAAAAGTACTATGAGGTAGTCTCAAAGTGCCCAGATAATCAGGTGATCGTTCATCTTTATGGAGCAGATTGGCTTGCTCATGAGGATGTCCTTTCTCTTCTTGCTCAATCTTATTCGCATCCAGACGTTTGGCTCTCTTATGGGCAATATCTCGACTATTGGAATTATCAAAAAGGGTTGAATGATCCTAAGCCGAAAAAAGCACTTTGTAAGAAAAGGGTTCAACGAGCTCCCTGGGTTGTAGCTCCTCTTAAGACCTATTATGCAGGGCTTTTTAAGAAATTACACATAGAAGCAGGCTTTTTTCTTTCTATAGAAGATGAAAATGCCCTTCTCAATCCGATGGCTGAGCTTGGTAAAGCTCATGTTCGCTTTATCCCTGATGTCCTCTTCATCCACAATGAAAAAAGAGAGGGTGATAGGGGAGGGCGTCGTTTAGCCTTTATGACAGAAAAGTTAAAAGGGCCGATTGAGAAAACTTTTTCTGAATCGATTGTAGATTTAATGATTTTTTCTGAAAATTCTCCTGAGAATTTAAAAGAGTGTCTAGAATCATGCAAAAGTTATCTGAGAGGCATTGACACTATTCATGTAATCTATGATTGCACAGAAGCTACCTATAGTTCCTATGAAAAATTGAAGAAGGCATTTCAGCATGTCCATTTTATACGTCCTTTAGATTATGGTGAAACGATGTTCAAGCAAGCTGTCACTCAAGCGCTTTGGGGAAACGAACACGGTTCTCCTTATGTCATCCTTTCAACAGATCAAGTACGGATTCAAGCTCCAATCCAGCTCTCATCATGTGTGGGCGCAATGCGTAAAACAGGAGCTTATGGATTTTATCTCCATTTAGGGAAGGGGAATGAGAATCGTTTTATGAAAGGGGTTTATTCATGGAATATCCGTCAGGGTGAGGGGCCTTTTCAGCAGCCAGATGCCTTGCAAATGGGGCTTTATCGGCGATTAGATTTAGAAAAAGACCTTAGGGAGCTTACGTTTAATTCGACTAATGACCTCATCAATGCTTGGGCGGATCATGCCCCGACTTACAGAGTAGGCCTTTCTTTTGAAGAGGCTAAAGTTTCCACATTTTCCTCTGAGATGCTGACCCGATCATAAGTTCTTTTCGATATTTTGCCACGGTCCGCCGAGCACACTGAATCCCTTGGCTTTTCAGTTTTTGAGAGAGAGCTTCATCTGAAAGGGGTTCTTTTTCATGATGAATCAATTTTAATAAGAGATCTTTTGCCTCTTGATTGGAGATTTCACCTCGCTGACTTTGAATAGCATGGGTGAAAAAATTTCGAAATTTTATGAGTCCTCGTGGAGTTGCAATTGCTTTATGAGCAATAGCCCGGGTAATTGTTGATTCACTTAAGGTTAAAGCTTCTGCAACCTCCTTCATTGTCATGGGACATGGGTTGGCTCTAATCCCTTCCAAATAATCCCGCTGCCTTTTTAGTAGGTAGGTGGCGATTTCATGTAGAGTCTTTTGTCTCCGTTGAATAATTCGTAAAAGCCAATTTCCTGCAGCCAGATGGCGGCGGATAAAATCGACTTCATCTCTTTTTGAAGAGGGGTTTTCAAGCGTATCTAAATAGGTCTCATGGATTTCAAAGGTCGGCAGGTCAGAATCATTGACCTCAACACTCCAGAGGTCGCCTTCCTTTATTATGGAGACATCAGCAGATAGGTGAGGATTAATATCTCTTTCAAAGTGTCTTCCAGGAAATGGGTTTAAGGGACGAAGGTCTTTTTGGATCATCTCCTTAAGCGCTGAAAGGCTGATTTTTAGACTCTTAGAGATTTTTCCCAGACGGTTATAAAGGAGATCGTCATAATGAAGAGAGACCATTCGATAAATTGGCTGCTCCATTTTGTCTTTAAGCTGAATGAGAAGAGCTTCACGGACATTGCGTGCGCCTAGTCCTAAAGGCTCAATTTGGTGAAATTTTTTAAGAACTGCTTCTTTACCCTTAAGTTCTTCTGAAGTAAGGGTTAAAAAACCTTTTTCATCAAGAGACCCTGCGATTTCTCTTGCGATCTCTTTTTCTTGCTGTGTTTGGAAATGAAGCTCTATTTCATGCATTAAGTAATCATAGAGTGTCATTTCCGATCGTATCAGTGATTGATCAAACGGTTCTGAAGAGTTTTTGATAAGTTTAAGGAGGGGATTTTTTTCGATTTCCCTTTCTAGCCAATCATTTAACTCAAGGGTAGGCATCATCAAAACATGGAAGGCTCGTTCCATAGCAACATTCATAATCAAACGTTGATCTTGACGAATGGACTGATGAATTTCCATGATGTTCCCCCTTCCCTCCTTATAGCACCAATGAAATTTCAGAAAAGAGTGTTTTTTAAATCCTTTGATTAATAGAATGTTAAGGGTTCTGAAAGAAAAAGTTATTGCGAAACAAAATAGAAATGAGAATAATTGTCTGCAATAAAATCAAAATGATGAAAGATGGATAAAAATGAAAAT
Source organism: Simkaniaceae bacterium (assembly GCA_018399075.1). Classification (GTDB taxonomy): domain Bacteria; phylum Chlamydiota; class Chlamydiia; order Chlamydiales; family Simkaniaceae; genus Neptunichlamydia. The sequence goes on from CP073763.1 coordinate 415,634, forward strand.
CGCGATTAGTATCATTGCCTTTGCTGCTATTTTTTTAATGGCGATCCCATTTGTCCACGTTTCAAAAGAGGATCAGGGAATTAGCTACCTCCATTATCGAGAGCAGTATACCCATAATCTTAGAAAACCTCTCATTAAGCATTATCGTGAACTTTACTGCGACTTATCTAAAGAAATAGGGCAGCAGGAAATGAAAAAAAAGGATAAGCAATGAATTTACTGCCACTAACAACATTTATCTTTTTCTTACTAGCTGGGAATATGGATATGGGCAAGGCTTCAAGTGATGTAAAAGGGGATATTATCGGCCGTTATAAGGGACTTCAAGTGGAAGAAACCCAAGATAAAGCTGAGCCCCAACCTTGTCATGAAGAGCCTGCAGAAAATGGTGATGAATTGACCTAATCAATGCAGATCTTGAATTTGGCGTATTTGCCAACAAGAGTACGCGTTGTTTGTGTATCAACAAACTCGACATCATAGGTGAGACCCATTGATGTGGAATAAGATTTCTTTACTATTCCTTTTCCAAAATCCTTATGGAAAACCATTGTCCCCACTCGAAAGCCTTCTTCTTCAGCCCAGTTGCTTTCTTCTTCAATAGGATGATTAATCGGATTTAAAAAATGAGGGGGAACTTCTTTCAAGAAGCGGGAAGGGCACATCACTTTTGAAATGCCCCACATAAAGCGATAAGTTGAAGCGGTAAGATAAAGAGATTGTTTAGCGCGCGTCATTCCAACGTAGCAGAGGCGGCGCTCTTCTTCGAGGGCTTCAATGGAGTCCTTTGAATTAATATGAGGGAAGAGGTCTTCCTCCATTCCCACCATAAAGGTGAGAGCAAACTCAAGTCCTTTGCCATTGTGAAGAGTCATCAGGCGAACGGAATCATGGGCTGGTCTATCATCGAGGCTCGACTTTAAGGACAGCTCTTCCAAAAACTGAATAAGGGTGGGATTTTCCCGCTCCTCGCTCCATTCGGCAGCCTTATTAATCAGGGCTTCAAGGTTTCCCTTTCGATCCTCATAGCTTTCAGGGTCTTCCTTCAAGACCCGCTCATAGCCCGAGAGTTCAATTGCTCCTTGAACGATCTCTTCTAAAGGTTTTCCCGTTTCAGCCATCTCTTTAAGAAGATTAATGACCCTTAAATAGTCACTCATTCCTTCTTCAACCCGTTTGGGTAGTTTTACTGCTGTTGTCTCTCCACTCAATAGCTTTCGGATAAGAGAGAGTATTGGAAGCTCATTTTCACTTGCAGCATCCCGCAACTTAACGAGAGTCGTATTTCCAATGCCCCGTTTTGGGAGGTTGATGGTGCGGGCAAACGCAAGAAAATCGGAATCGGAGACCGTCATCCTTAGAAGGGATAAAATATCTTTAATTTCGCGCCGTTGATAAAACGAAAGGCCTCCATAAATCACATAAGGAACTTGATATTTTAAGAGGGCATCTTCAAAGGTGCGTGATTGAGAATTGGTTCGGTAAAAGATAACACATTCTCTTAAGGGGATATGATCTTCTCTTGTTTTTCTAACAAGTTCTTCGACAACAAAGAGGGCTTCTTCCTTCTCGTTTTCGGCAATGTAAACACCGATTTTCTCCCCAGCTCCGAGATCGCTCCATAGTCGTTTTTCATACCGCTCTTCATTATGTTTGATTAGACCGTTTGCGGCATCCAAAATATTAGCGGTGCTTCGATAGTTTTGCTCTAAAGTAATCACTTGAGCGTTTTCGTAATCCTTTTCAAAGTCTAAAATATTGTGGATATTAGCACCGCGCCAAGAATAGATCGATTGGTCGGGATCTCCCACAACAAAGATATTGTTTCTTTCGCCAACAAGAAGTTTTGTCATGAAATACTGGGCAGCGTTGGTATCTTGATACTCATCGATTAAAATAAAGGTCCATCTTTTCTGGTAGTGCTCAAGGGTCTCTTTTGATTCCCGAAAGAGTTTTACCGTCAAATAAAGAAGATCATCAAAGTCTAGGGCATTGTACTCTTTGAGCTTTTCCTGATAGGCAATAAAAACATCTTTTAATATTTGATCGGTCCGCGTCCGAAAGTCTCGATCTAAATCATTTGGAGTAAGAAGATCATTTTTAGCATTTGAAATGGCTGCTCGGACCGATTTCAAGAGCCCTTTCTCATTTTTATATCCCATCGCCTCGAGGCAACTTTTTAAAAGGTCAAGACTATCTTTCTCATCGTAAATCGTAAAATCACTGCGATATCCAAGAGCATGGATGGATTCCCGAAGAATTCGAGCTCCTAAAGAATGAAATGTCGAGGTCAATACATATTGATCTGCCATCATCTTAATCCGAACCCGCATCTCATCAGCCGCTTTATTGGTGAAGGTCAAAGCTAGAATTTCAGAGGAGGGAACGCCAACACTAAGCAAGTGCGCAATTCGGCAAGTGACAACGCGGGTTTTCCCTGACCCGGCTCCTGCCAAAACAAGCATTGGACCTTCTAAATGCTCTGCGGCTATTTTCTGTTCTGGGTTAAGATCTTTCATAGCGTTTACAAGAATACCATTCTCCTAAAAACCAATCAACCAGGATAGTGTTGCCGCGAAAGTCTTATTTAAAATATAAAACCGTTTCATCAATGAATGAAAAGAAAGAGGCAATAACAAGATGGGTTATGGCGAGGGTATAGGGGGCGTTATCTTTTGTTGGAATAAAGCGATAGAGAAACGTTGTTGTTCCGATGACTGCAAGTTTTGCAAAGATACAAGAAAGCCCTACTTTTCTTGCTGCAAAAGTCCCCATTGCATTGGCGCCACCTATGATAAGATGGGGTTTAAAATGATCGACTGATTGCCCGAGTTGGTAGGCGCTGCCAACATAAGCTAAGGGTTGTAGATAGTTCTGGATGTAATGATTAACACTAACAAGATTCATAACGATCTCAAACCATGCTCATGAAATGCAAAATTTAAGAGAATTTTCTGTCCAAGGGGCAAAGAGCTCCAGCGATACTCTTCTGGAACATTTTCAGATTGATGAGAAAAAAATTGGTGTTGGTGTTTAGGTGAAAAGTTTGAAAGTTCCATGGTGTCAATTCGACTTAAAGGCGGCTCATCGACATCTTTGAAAGCGAGAGCAAAGCGTTCATTGATTGCTGCCCTAGTTTCTTCACTTAATAAGAAAAAGAAAGGGGTGCTCGTAAAATAGGCATGAAACATGGCGAGATTAGCGTCAGCGATCAAATCGATATGAGCCTCTGTTAAAGGAGTCGGCCAAATCTGTTCTTGTCTCGAATTATAGAAGAGTCGATTCCATGCAGATTGCTTTTCTACGGAAAGATTATGAATAAGAGCGGGATTATTCTGAATAAAGGTATGGAAAGCCAGGTTTGGTTCTTCGGGAAGGGTAATTTGATCTGTTTTTATGGGAGCCTCATTCATCCAATCCTTCCAGAAAAGATGATTTTGTAGAGCGGCATTAATGACTATTTGGGCTTCATCGATCTTCTCATTAATGACCCTTTGTACTCCCCCTCCAATGGCTTGATACTGTAGGATATCAGAAACCGATTCAACTGAAGCAGAAGCCATTTCTTGTTCTATGATTTTAGCATTCAATTCAATGAGTTCTGTCATAATAATATTCACTCCGATTTGGGTGACGGAATAATCGATGAGCTCTCTTATGGAAAAGGTGTAGGTCTTTCTATGAATTTTTAAAATCTGTGGAGTCATAAGAGTGGTCAGAGCAACCGTTGAAATAATGAAAAGGGTTCGTTCTTTTCGGTCCTCCATATTAATACGGGCATCTTTCCGGATAACATAGAGGGCAAGTTTAACAGCCATGGCTGGGGCAAAAGAATAGGTGGTGAGAATCATCTTTTTTACAAATAATTCAGAAAAAGGTTTTGTAGAGAGTCCCCTTAATTTAGTGTATAAAACTGGCACAGCAACAAAAAGTGTAATGAGTCGAGCGACTTCTACAGGGGATGAGGCTTGTGTAAGGAATAGGGCGCCCGATCCGTCTGCGAGGATAAGGATTTTAGGATCAAGGGCTTTACTTGGATTGACGAAGGAGAGCAAGGAAGGAGTATATAAAGATAAAAGCGGTTTAAGAGAAAGATGCAAATGCGCACGAAAAAATTCCATAAATATCCTGTAAATAAATAAATTTGCCAAAAATTTTATGATGGAATTTGATTCTAGTCAATTAAAAATAAAGAAATTATAGAATGGGGCGGCGGAGCTCTCCTTCTCGGAGGCCAAGGTTGCCATAGCGATGATAAGAGATAGAAAGAGACATCTCGCGGAGGTAATGGAGAAGCTCAACGCGGCCATTGGCGAGAACGGGGGCGTAATCAATATAGGAGGCATTTTCTGCAGAAGCCTTTTTTAGAGAAAGGGAAGGTTCATGGAGCATCCGGATTCGCTTGACATGGCTATGCTTTATCCGATCAATAAATGTTTTTTCATCTTCTTCGATGATGTTGAAAATAGGGAGAAGGACTTCCCAATTGGCTTGACGCACTTTGGCATCTTGACTTTTCTCCCAGCTAATTTCAAGGTGTGTTTCTGTTGTAAGCGCTGCAGCAAAGACGCGAAGATAATCAAGAGGGGAATCTTCAGGTGTGATGCGGAAGATCATTTTTTTATGCGGAAGATAGCGGAAATAATTGTCTTCGCCAACGATTTTTGATCTGTCTTTGTCCCGTCTAAATTGTTGCCAATAATAGGCATAACTTGAAATGCTGGCATACCAGATACCGAGATCCTCTGCAGAAAGGTCAAATTTCTCAAGGAAAGAGGTGAGGTTATTCACCCAATCATTGACAGGGAATTTTTCTTTTGGAATGCCCAGTTGTTTTGCATGCATAAATTGTGGGAGGTAGTTTGGTCCCCCAGCTTTTGATCCATGACCAAAACAGCTATTTTTTGTTCCTCCAAAGGCTTGGCGACGAACGATTGCTCCTGTAATACTTCGGTTAATATAGCAATTACCCGCGATGATGAGGCGCTGCCATTTTTTCTGTTCCCGTTTGTCAAGAGATTGAATGCCAGAAGTCAACCCATAGAGAGTAGAGTTAGCGATATGAATGGCTTGATCGAGATTTTCAGCGCGAATAAGTCCTAGAACAGGGCCAAAGAGTTCATTTTTCTGTGTAAAATTACCTCGTTGAACGCCCAATTTAATCCCGGGAGTCCATAAGTTGGGATTGTGTGGGTCAACCTTTGGTTCTAAGAGCCATGATTCCCCGGGTTCTAAAGTGGTGAGTCCACGATGCAGTGTTTCATTAGGAGGGTTAATGAGAGGGGTCATTTTATTTGATAAATCCCAGGGAGACCCTACTTTTAAACTCGCGGCGGCATCGCGAAGTTGCTCAATGAAATGAGGGTCGTCGTAGACCTCTTTTTCTAAAATCGCTAAAGAGGCAGCACTACACTTTTGCCCATTATGTCCAAAGGCAGATTGTACAAGCTCTTTAATAGCAAGATCACGATCGGAAAGAGCCGTGATAATCATCGCATTTTTACCGCCGGTTTCGGCAGAAAGATCGATGCCTGGGCGCATTTTCATGAAAAGTTTTCCAGTGCTGGTTGCTCCTGTTAGGATAACAGCATTGACTCTCTCATCCTTAATGAGTTTTGTTCCGGTTGGATCATCATCACAGGCGATAAATTGAAGAACTTTTTTCGGGATCCCTGCAGCCCAAAGAGCTTTGACAAGAAAGTATCCTGTCATCACGACTTCTGGCGCTGGCTTAAAAAGGACGCAGTTTCCTGTTACAAGAGCGGCAAAAATCCCTCCTGCAGGAATAGCTTTTGGAAAGTTCCATGGTGAGGCAACAAGGACAGTTCCTTTTGGAGACCATTCGATATCAGTATGTCTTCCATACTGACGCATAGAGCGGAGATAATATTCTGCAAAATCGATCGCTTCAGAAAGCTCAACATCGGCTTCTTGAAGTGTTTTCCCCCCATCCCCAATCATCGATCCAAGTTGATTGGCTCGATCAATGCGAAGTTGTTGAGCTGCCTTGCAAAGTAGCTCACACCGCTCTTCAATGGAGGTATTTGCCCAATTGCTTTCTTCTCTTTTTGCACAAGAAAGGGAGCGATCGATTTCTTCCCAATCCCCCTTTGAGTAGGTATAATAAGGATGACTGGGGCTTGAGGGGTCATATCCTTTTCCTTCCTCTTTTGTATGGATCTCTTCTCCATCAATCACTAGAGGGATCGGATCAATCTTTTTCTCTTTCCACTTTGCAAGGATTTCTTCAGCCCACTTTCGATTTTGGGAGAGTGAAAAATCGGTATCAGGTTCATTTTCAAAAGGGCCGTTGAAATCAAGGTGGATGGGAGGTTCTAAACGATTTTGCATTTTGCGAGGAGAATTTTCGACTCTATCTTTTAAACTGCAGCTTTTAGAGAAAAGGGCGGATTGTACATCCCACTCCTTTGTTCCCTCTTTGAGCCCAAAACTATGAGCGAGAAAATTTTCTGCCCCCGTATTTTCATCTAAGCGGCGAATGAGATAAGCAATGGCACTTTGAAAATCTTCTCGAGTGGCAACGGCGCAATAGAGAAGAATATCTCCAGTTAAGTCTTGTACAACGCGACGCATATGATCAGCCATCCCTTCGAGCATTTCAAAGGTAATTTCATGTTCAACGCGATTTTCAAGTCTTAGGATCATTGCAAAAGCAATATCGAAAATATTGTGTGAAGCAATACCGATATGGACAGCGCGCGCATGGTAAGGCTCGCAAGCATAGAGGACCATTCGCTTATAATTAGCATCGGTCCGAACTTTAGAGGTATAGGGAGCTTGAGGCCAGCCCTTAAGAGAGGCTTCATGTTGCTCCATTGCCATATTAGCGCCCTTTACAATCCGAATTTTTATGGGAGCTCCTCCATTTTTTACCCGCTCCATTGCCCATTCGGTGAGCTCTTTTTGAATCGCGTGACTGTCAGGAAGATAAGCTTGGAGGACAATTCCTGCAGATAGGTCTTTAAATTCTGGTTCGCTAAGGACTTTCATGAAAAGATCTTTTGTTAAATGAAGATCTTTATATTCCTCCATATCGAGATTCACGAATTTTTGATTTTTTCTCCCATCCTTTCTTGTGAGGGTATTTTCAATGGCAGCGCGATAAAGAGTCCGGAGACGTTCTGCGATATCATTGAGCGTTTTTTCATAAGAAAGAAGATTGATCTGTGAATAAACTGTTGAGATTTTGATCGAAACATAGTCGATCAAAGGATTTTTCAAATCTTCGAGGTAGATATTGAGGCGACGAATAGCCTCTTCTTCTCCGAGAATGGCTTCTCCAAGATGGTTAAGATTGAGTCGGATCCCTTGTTCTCTTCGTTTTTTGATATGACGGGTTAATGGCCCTTTTTCTCCTGGGATGATAACTGAGGAGGTCTCTTTACGAAGGTTCCAAATGGCAATAGGAACCAAGATTTTTGCAAACTTATCCCCTAAAATCTTAAAGAAATAGAGTTGGAGTCGTTTAAAGGGGGAGAAAAATTTTGGGGTTCCATAAAGGTGGAGAAGATAAACCATTTGATCGGCAATCCGTTCATAATCTTTAGAGCGGAAACATTGATCAGTCAGGGCTGTAAGGAAGACTTTGCCCACTGGATCGCTCATCATTCGATGGAGCTCTCCATACCTTTTTCTCTCTTCCTTAGTGAGTCTCTTGTTTGATTCACTTAAAATCAAGGCAGCAAGCTCTATCGCTTTCTTTTCTCGCTCTTCGAGAGTAAGCTGAGCCCCCATGACCGACGTTAATAGGTCACGAGCATGGTGCATCTGTTTTGTTTCACTTTGTTTATCTGTCATTTACGTACTCAAGGGCTATGAAATACACTTCCCCGTAACTGTTCTTGTACACGAAAAAAGATTTTTCCTCTAAGATTTTCGATAATGGTTAGATTTATTCGACATATCATTTTACTTCTCATTGGAATGCCTCTTTTTGCGGTTGTCGACCTTGGGGTTGATACCTTCTTCAAAGAGGGGCATGACAAACAATTTCAAAACAAGCGGATCGGGCTTGTCAGTAACCAGACTGGTGTGGACAAAAATCTCATTCCTACCGTGGAGGTTCTCCGAAAAAAGGGAATGAAGGTCGTTGCCCTCTTCTCTCCTGAACATGGTTGGAGTGGAAGTGGATATGCTTTTGAGAAGATTGAAGATGGAACAATAGAAAACCTTCCCGTTTACAGTCTTCATGGAAAAACGCGTCGTCCCACCGATCAAATGCTCAATGGGATCGACCTTTTAATCTATGATATCCAAGATATTGGGACTCGCTCCTATACTTATGCTACCACCCTTTTCTATGTGATGGAAGAAGCCACAAAGAGGAACATCCCTGTGGTTGTTTTTGATCGGCCTAATCCGATTAATGGGCTCATCATTGATGGGGGAATGCTTGAAGAGAAGTGGCGTTCATTTATTGGCTATATCAATGTTCCTTATTGTCATGGGATGACGATCGGTGAGCTTGCCACCTTTTTTAATGGAGAATACAAGATCGGTTGTAACCTTAAAGTGATTCCTATGAAGGGCTGGAAGCGGACAATGACCTTTAAAGAGACCGGACTGACTTGGATTCCTACCAGCCCCCACATTCCTGAAGCAGATACCCCCCTTTTTTACGCTTCAACTGGAATTATAGGAGAACTCAACATTGTTAATATTGGTGTTGGCTATACCCTTCCCTTTAAAGTCGTTGGTGCTCCTTGGATCGATGCTGATGCTTTTGCTACAAAACTCAATAGTCAAAAACTTCCTGGAGTTCATTTCTTTCCCTTTCACTACCGCCCCTTTTATGGGTCGATGAAAGACAAAGAATGTCATGGTGTTTTAATTCGGGTGACCGATATCCGCCGCTATAGGCCCTTAAGTGTCCAATATCTTTTAATGGGGATTTTAAAAAGTCTCTATCCCAAGGAAACCAAAGGATATCTTCAAAAGGTCAATGGAAGCAAAAAAAGACTTTTCAATCTTGCTAACGGCAATGATGAGATTTATCGCCTCATGCTTCATGAACGGTATGCTGCCTGGAAAATGATTACTTACCAACAAAATGAGCGGGAACAATTTAAGAAAGTCCGGGAGAAATATCTCCTTTACTAGATAGCATTTAGCAATCCACCTTTTTTAGTGCTAAGTTTGTTGACAAAAAGAGGGTGAAATCCTATCATTCCAGTAATAAAAACAGTCATTTAGGAGCGAAAACTTATGTCTCACAAAAAATTTAAACCTCTAGGAAGTCGTATTCTTGTTAAACGGTCTGAAGCAGCGCTGAGTAAAGGGGGAATTCTCCTTCCTGATTCAGCTCAAGAAAAACCAAAGCAAGGAGAAGTTCTTGCAGTAGGTCCAGGGAAAACAGGTAAAGATGGAGCGGTTAAGCCGCTGGAACTTAAAATCGGTGATCGCGTTCTTTTTGGAGGATTTGCAGGAACTGAAGTGAAAGCGGATGAAGACGAAGAGTTTCTTATCCTATCAGAAGAAGATGTCTTAGCGGTAATTGAATAAGGAGAAGACCATGGCTAAAATGATGCAATTTAATGAAACGGCTCTTAAGTCGATCCTTAAAGGGGTCAAAACCCTCGCGAAAACAGTGATTGTGACCTTGGGGCCAAAAGGGCGCAATGTTGTGATTAATAAAGGGCTCGGAACACCACTATCTACAAAGGATGGAGTCACAGTTGCTAAAGAAATTTCCCTAAAAAATAAGTTTGAAAATATTGGCGCAGGACTCGTTAAAGAGGCCTCATCAAAAACTTCTGATGTTGCAGGTGATGGAACAACCACTGCCATTGTTTTAGCAGAAGCCATCTTCAAAGAAGGGGTGAAAAACGTTATTGCAGGCGCAAATCCGATGAGTGTTAAGCGGGGCATTGATCGCGCTGTTCAAATTATGATTGAAGAGCTCGATAAGCTTTCGACGCCTGTTAGCAAACACGAAGAGATTCAGCAAGTCGCTACCATTTCTGCAAACAATGATCCTGAGATTGGTGAGATGATTGCCGATGCAATGAAAAAGGTTGGAAAAGATGGAACAATTACCATTGCTGATGCAAAAGGAATCGATACGGTCTTAGATGTTGTTGAAGGAATGCAATTTGATAAAGGCTATCTTTCTCCTTACTTTGTCACCAATGCAGAAAAGATGTCGGCAGAACTTTCCAATGCGCAGATTCTCATTACCGATAAAAAGCTTTCTAATGCGAAAGAACTTGTATCGATCTTAGAAAAAGTCATGGAACAAGGGCAAAAGCCTCTCCTTATTATTGCGGAAGATATCGAAGGGGAAGCCTTAGCAACACTTGTGATCAATAAGCTGAAAGGGGGAATGCCCCTTTGTGCTGTTAAAGCACCAGCCTTTGGCGATCGAAGAAAAGCGATTCTACAAGACATTGCTATTCTTACTGGAGCAACCGTTGTTTCAGAAGAAGTCGGCCTTAGTTTAGAAGAGGTTGGTCTTGAAGTATTAGGAAGTGCAAAAACGATTAAAGTTGGTAAAGAAGAAACCACCTTAATCGGTGGCGCAGGAAATCATGATCTTGTTCAAGAGCGCATTAGTCAAATCCGTCACGAAATGAATGAGTCCTCTTCCGATTATGATCGTGGAAATCTAGAAGAGCGGCTGGCAAAACTTGCTGGTGGCGTTGCAGTTATTAATGTGGGTGCTGCGACTGAAACGGAGATGAAAGAGAAGAAAGCACGTGTTGAAGATGCTCTTCATGCCACTCGTGCTGCAGTTATCGATGGCATTGTTCCTGGAGGAGGCGTTGCCCTTCTTCGCGCTGTCAAAGCTCTTGATGCTTTAAAGCTCAAAGGAGAAGAAAAAATTGGTGCAGACATAGTGCGTCGCGCTGCCTTTGCTCCTGCTACAGCGATTGCAACAAATTGCGGAAAAGAAGGAAACATGGTTGCCGAAAAGGTTTATGAAGGAGAAGGTCCTTTTGGTTATAATGGACTCACCGATACCTATGAAGATCTGCTAAAAGCTGGGGTCATCGATCCTGTTCTTGTAACAAAGAGCGCTCTAAAGCACGCGTCTTCTATCGCAAGCCTTCTGATTACCGTTGCCTGCATGATTACTGATAGGCCAGAACCTAAGTCAGAAGCCCCAATGGATGGTGGTGGAATGCCTGGTATGGGTGGAATGGGCGGCATGGGTGGTATGCCCGGTATGGGAATGATGTAGCCTAAGAGGATATCTTTTCAAAAAGAAATCCCTTCCATCCTTCAAGGACACCCTTTTGTATAAGAGCTCCATTAAAATGGGGCTCTTTTTCATTGAGTGGATACCCCGATACTATTAGACGATAACTTTTAAACTCAGGTAGAGAGCTCCAAGCGATTTTTTGCTCGGATGAAATCATGTTCATTAAGATTAGAGGATTTTGAGGAAGAGAGGGTAACTTTTTCCCGAAATAACAATCGAGTCCATTGAGCTCCGCATTTTCCTTGGCATGCCTAATTGCTCCCTCATCAATGTCAATGCCAATCACTTCATTGGCACCTAAAAGTTTAGCAGCAAGAGAAAGTACGCCACTTCCACATCCGACATCGATGACAGTCCCTTCAATTTTATCTGGGAGCATCTCAAGCATAAGCCGTGTTGTTGGATGAGAAAGATCACCAAAGCCAGGCCCTGGCTTCATCCTAAAGGAAAGGTTTCCCTTTAATTTAACGTGGGCATAGCCCTCTTTAAAAGTAGGAGCATGGAGCTCCCATTGCTCTTTCCAATCAATCACGTTAACTAGAGTACCTGAAAGTTCATTTCAAGCTCTAGCCGAAAAAACCATTATCTTCTATTGAAGAGGGATTGACTGATGTGATGTCTGTTGGATCTATGGCTTTAGGGACAAAGACCTGAAGATTTACTTTATAAGATTGAGAACGCTGATGAACTATCATATTGGCTATTTGCCTTCTTTGATTGATGCCTGTGTTTGTATCAACTTGAACCAAAGGAGCCTTTAAGCGCTCTCGTAATCCTGGAACCTTGAGCTGCGTGACAGCGTGGTACTTTCCTACCAAAACAATATATTTTTCACTGTGATCTACGACTGTATTATGAATAATTTTACAGGCATATTCGTTTAGAGTTTGAAGCCGCTCTTTTCCATTCAAACGCTTCATTTCACTGGTATCAATCAGTTGAATTTTAATTCTAAGTTGACTTGCTTTTTTAAAGAGCTCTGTTCGGTTATATCTTTGCTTCTTTTCGTAGTTTTGTAGCTTGGCCATCATCTGTTCTGCGTGTGCTCTTTTAGCAGGGTCTGGAGATTTTAGGTCTTCTGCAATCTGTTTCACTTCATGGGGCCCTAGGCCATGTTCTCTCCCAGCGCAGATAATATCCTTGAACCTTAAGGCATTTTCTAGGGGTTTTGGTATCTCCTCATTTGGGTTTGCTTGATAAGCATCAATATGACCTTGATATAGATCTCTTTCTAAGTCTTCTAAAAAAAGATATTTAACGCCTTGCTTGAGTGCTTTTTCGCAAGATTCGATAAGATACTGGGAGGAGGCTCTGTCATTATGCTCCTCGCCAATGACAACTCCTTGATTTTCAATGATTAATTCATCTAATGATTGAGGCGCTGAACCCTCTGAAGATGAAGATGCGATTAAAGACATAAGCCCCCACTTTCTTTTTAATTCTTAAAATTAATTATAACATAATTAATATTTAACATAATTAATTATTATATTATTTAAAATAAGTTATTTATGGCTTTTTTTTAAAGAGGATTCTTGATTTTGATCGATCAAATAATACTTCCATTTGAGTAGCCATATTAAACAATAGTTATCAATAAGAATACCTTTCTCCTTGCGAGAAAAACCATTCTCCAGCAAAATAAGGAGCCTCAGGCACCGGTAGCTCAATTGGATAGAGTACCTGGCTACGGACCAGGAGGTTAGAGGTTCGAGTCCTCTCCGGTGCACTTCTTTTTTGAAAACCCTAGGGGTCTTTATGCCCATCATTGAGTGTTATCCATCAGGTCCTTTCGAAACCAATGCCTATATTTTAGCCTGCAGTGAAACAAGCAAAGGGGTCATTATTGATCCTGCTCCTGATAGTACTGATGCACTGATAAAAGGTTCTGCAGCAATTAAGATTCAAGCGATTCTTTTGACCCACTCCCATTGGGATCATATCGGCGATTTAAAAAAAGTTAAAACAAGGTTTGGGGTTCCTGTTTATGTTCATCCTGCGGATCGAGGCAATGTAGTAAAGCCAGGAAGTGACAAACTTCCTCTGATGTATCAAATAGAGGGCGTTGAGCCTGAGTTTGATCTTCAAGAAGGAGAAATTATTGAAGTAGGCAAGCTTCAGTTGATCGTCATAGCATCGCCAGGACATACACCAGGAGGTGTTTGTTTTTATCTTGATAAAGAGAAAATTTTATTTTCAGGAGACACCCTTTTCAAAGGGTCGATTGGGAATCTTTCTTTTCCAACAGCGGACCCTCAAGCAATGTGGCATTCATTAAAAAAACTTGAAAAACTCCCTTCTGAAACCGTTGTATACCCAGGTCATGGCCCTTCAACCATAATTGGCGATGAAGATTGGCTTCCAAAAGCCCAAGAACTCTTTAGTTAATTTTTCGTCTCCTGTATAGTGAATCCATCAACCAGGAGATTTTTTATGACAAGACTCATCGGAAATAAAGCCCCAAATTTTAAAGCTAGCGCCGTTGCAAACGGTCAAATCAATGAAAACTTTTCTCTCGATCTCTTCGATGGAAAGTATATTCTTTTATTTTTCTATCCTCTCGATTTTACCTTTGTTTGCCCAACAGAGCTTCATGCTTTCCAAGAAAAACTTGGTGAGTTTGAGAAACGTGGGGCGCAAGTCATCGGCTGTTCGGTGGATAGCGCTTTTTCGCACCTTGCTTGGGTGAATACTCCAAAAGCAAAAGGTGGAATCGAAGGCGTTTCTTATCCTCTCGTTGCTGACCTTAACAAAAATATCGCGCGCGATTATCAGGTTCTTGATGAAGAAGCAGGGATTGCTTTCCGCGGCCTTTTCCTTATGGATAAGAAGCATGTGATTCGTCACCAATTGGTAAACGATCTTCCTCTTGGAAGAAGTGTAGACGAAGCCCTACGCCTTCTCGATGCGCTTATTTTCCATGAAGAAAATGGAGAGGTTTGCCCTGCCAATTGGCAAAAAGGGGAAAAATCAATGAAGCCAACACAAGAAGGCCTTGCGACTTACTTCAATTAGAAGGCTACTTCCTCCACGGGAGATGCATCACGGTTTGGTTGGTATCAACAATGGTTGAACCACTTCCAAGGATCACGATGTGATTGCTGGGTTCATCTCCCACGTTAAAAAATTGGTGCTCCACACGTGCGGGGCAAATCACTGTGCAGGGGGCTTCAAAATAGGTTTCCTCCTCGCCCATCACTACTTTTCCTTTTCCTGAAAGATAGATAAAAATCTCTTCTGTTTCATGTGTATGAATGGGAGTGCACCCTCCTGGAGCAAGTGAGCTATGCCATACTTCAAATTGCTTAGCTCCCAAACTCGGTGTGGCAAGTCCGGTAAGTGTGGCTCCAGCCTTTCCAAAGGATTGAAGATCGTTGTGATTGATGACAATTGCCTTCGCTGCAAATCCCAAAAAAGGAAAAAGTAAAAGTAGAAAAAAACATTTTTTCATAGGTTACCTCCATTTATTTGAAAAGAAGGATAAACCGATGTCAAAAAAAAGATCAAATCTTTGGAAGTTGAAGGGATGTAAGATAATCGTAGAGATCTTGCTCAGTTGTGACGACTAAAGCTCCATGGGTTTCAGTCACAGGAAGGACCGAATCAATGATTCGTGCATCTCCCACGCCAGGAAGGCAAACGGCTGTGAGATGAGAAATTTGTTTTTTATTTAAAAGGTGTTTCATCCCTTTTAGGTAGTCTTTTGTACTAAACCCTTCTTCTTTAACGCGGACATAAATCACCTCTTGCTCATACATCAGAAACTGAATCGCAAAGAAAAGCCCTCGGCTTTCATGGGGAGGATTCCCTAGCGTTTCATTCAAATGGGTAAGTGATTTCATAAAAAGGGGAGAGCCGATCTCTCCTTTTTCAGCTTCTCCAAAAAGAGCTACTGTTTGTCGCATGAATCTTATCCTTTGGTTATGTTTTTGAATAACGAACGGCGACTATTTATTGCAAGAAGACAATAAATGATTGATTCAATTCATTAATTGAGATTAAACTTACCCCTACCTTTAAAATTTGGAGAAGAATTTTGGCAGAAAATACATCCTTTCGCGATAAGTTATTTAGAGACTTTCCCACATCAACCTTTCCAAGCTATGCGGACTTTTCTAAAACCTATGAAATGGATGATGGGGCCGATGGATGGGAAAGACGAAGGGTTTATGCAATTCCTAATTTTTTATTCGCTATGACGCTTAAGCCGATTTATCATATTGGCATGGCAGTTCTCACTCTTGCAGGATCGCTTTATAAAGCTGTCATGAAATCTGAAGAAGTTTCAAAAGCGTTTAATACGATTGATCAAGATCTTTACGAAGCATGGGGCACTTAACAACACTATTTAATGACCAGTATGGGCGTTATTTCACAGAGGCATCGCAGTATCAAAAAGAACAAAATCAAAAGAAAAGTGAGTCAACTGATGAAGAAGCTCAAACAACGGTTGCCCCTCCCCCAGCAGCTCCAGCTCCCCCCCCAGCAGCACCGCCAATAAATCCTGATCTCTTAGCAGCTGTTAGAAGGCCTGCTAACAGGCCTCTCAGACGAGTGAATAGTAACCCCGATCTTCATAGTGCTGAGAGAGAAGAGTGGAAACCCTTAAGTATCCAAGATATCATGGCGCAAAGAGACCGCATCTTAGCTGAGAAACGATCTGATCAAGAGAGAGAGCCGGAAGTTGGAACCCCTGTTAAAGGAGAGTTGACAGATGTTTTAAGTCGAAGAATGAATGAGGTTCGAGCTCGAGTTACATTATCTCCACAAAAACCTCCTTCTCAAACTCCTAAACACATGGTAGGTGCCGGGGCTACTCCAACCCGCCTAAGTAAGGGAATGGCTCCGAAAGATGATACGCCACGAACAAAGTACCTTGCTAGAAAAGAAGGAGCTAAAGGTAGGCCCCCAACTTCTTGGGGAGGAGCTGGAGAGAGTAGCTCAGAAGAGAGCGAAGATTCTCATGACTGGAGCTGAAGGGTCAGAAAGTAGTTCAGCAAAGAGCGATAATTTCAGCGATAGCGAGTAAGCGATTATATTTTGCGATGCGGCCGGAGCGGGAAAGAGAGCCCGTTTTGATTTGACTGGCGCAGGTGGCAACGGCTAGATCTGCGATGAAGGTGCCACTCAGTAGGTGTCTATAGACTTTGCATTAAATAATGATCCCACACCGCAGGCGCTACAGGGAAGAAAGACTAGACGTATACCAAAACGGAGAAAAGAAAATGGAGCCTTATATTAGCCCTCAAGGGATTTTTTCTTGTTTTTTCTCACAAGGAGTTATGAAGAATACCCCCGCAGCCTATTTTCAAAAAGCACTAGACCCAGAGGGTGTTATATTTGAAAGTGAAAATTCAGAGTACGGTCTCACAGTGACGAAAACAATACAGGTTCATGCTTATCACAGGTTATCTGAAGGAGCGCAGCACCTTTATTTCCGAGTTATTTCCCAAAATGAGTCTTCTTCAACAGTTTGTGCTTTTACTTTGACAGGAGTGCATTTTGAAAGAGATAGGAATAGTTCAATGATAAAGGTTACTAGGATAACACAGAAATTATTGAATCCGGGTGATGATCAACCCGCCAAATCTGAAGAGTATAATGAACTTTACAAAAGTTCAAGCTACTTACCTGATATGTCTGGTAAAGCAAAGAGAGAATGCAAAGAGTTTGATCTTTCAAGTTACCCATTGAAAAGTGGTTTTCAAACAGTATTTGATGGAGCAGAGCATTTAATCCCTGTCAATAAAAACTTGCCAAGAGCTGCCACAATAAAGCCTGGGGTTAAAAAGGTTTAAATTTAAATCAAGCAAAGTAAGAGGTGCTTTTTAAGTAGGATTAGAGAACTTCGGCAATTGCAAGAAGACGGTTATATTTTGCGACGCGGTCGGAGCGGGAAAGAGAGCCCGTTTTGATTTGACCGGCGCAGGTGGCAACCGCTAAATCTGCGATGAAGGTATCTTCGGTTTCTCCCGAGCGATGAGAGATCACCGTGGCATAATCGTTTTGTTTTGCCAGGGCGATGGTTTCGAGCGTTTCTGTTAGTGTTCCAATTTGATTCACTTTAATGAGGATGGCATTGGCCACTCCTATTTCAATCCCTTTATGGAGAAAGTTTGTGTTGGTGACAAAGATATCATCACCGACGAGTTGTACTTTAGCGCCCAGGCGGTCTGTGAGCGTTTTCCATCCATCCCAGTCATTTTCATCGAGGCCATCTTCGATCGAGTCGATAGGATATTTAGTGAGAAGTTTTTCTAAATAATCGATTTGTCCATGAGCATTGCGTTCTTCAAATTTCTGCCCGGCAAGTTTTTGTTTTTTATCAAAGTAAACCTTTTTTTCGCGATCGTAAAATTCTGAGGCGGCGCAATCAAGGGCGAGAGTGATATCTTTACCTGGTTTGAGACCAACTTTTTCAATGGCAGATAGGATAAAGTCAAGGGCTTCTTCATCGGATGAAAGGTTGGGAGCAAAGCCTCCTTCATCACCCACAGAAGTAACGTGTCCCTTTTCTTTGAGAAGTTTTTTTAGGGCATGAAAGGTTTCGGCGCCGTAGCGAAGGGCTTCAGAAAAATTTGGAGCGCCAATCGGGCGGATCATGAACTCCTGAAAATCGAGCGAGTTATCAGCGTGGGCTCCACCATTTAAAATGTTCATCATAGGAATTGGCATGAGAGGGTCTGCGCCTGTTGAAATATATTCAAAGAGGGGAATCTTTCGAGTCATGGCAGCGGCTCTCGCAACAGCAAGAGAAATTCCTAAAATGGCATTGGCTCCAAAGTTGCCTTTGTTTTCAGTTCCATCCTCTTCGATCATTGATTGATCGATCCCCGTTTGATCGAAGATGTCCCATCCTTTTAAAAGCTTTGCTAACGGACCATTGATATTGGCAACGGCTTTAAGAACTCCTTTGCCCCCATACCGTTTGGGGTCATTATCACGGAGTTCAACCGCTTCGTGTTCTCCGGTAGATGCACCTGAAGGAACAGAGGCTCTGCCTGTAATGCCTCCATCGGTTGTGACTTCAACTTTAACAGTAGGGTTTCCTCGTGAGTCTAGGATTTCGCGCCCATGAATTTTTGCAATTTTTGTCATAAATTAACGTTAACAAAGAAAGAAATTTATTCCCATTCTTTTGGGGGCGTATCTTCGAGAAGTGTAGCGTAGGAAGCGTAGCGCAAAGGGTGAATTGTTTTTTCTTCAATTGCTTTTTTTATAGCGCAGTCTGGCTCATGAATATGTGTACAGTTGGGAAATTTGCAATCAGCTGCAAGGGCTAAAAAATCAGGAAAAATTTCGAGGATGGAAGAGGGGTCATTATCCCAAAGGCCAAAACTTTTGATGCCGGGCGTATCAATGCAAAAGGCCTCATTTTCAAGAGAGATCAGTTCAGCAGTTGTAGTGGTATGGGATCCTTTATTTGTTTTAAGGGCAATGGGGCCAATGGGAAGAGCACTTCCTAAAACGGCATTGATAAGGGAAGATTTCCCTACACCTGATTGCCCTGAAAAGACCGAAGTCTTGTTTTCCATTAGCTTTTTTAATTGATCCAGATTTTCACCAGTCGAAACACTTAAGGGAATAACTGGAATATCAAGAGGCTTAAAAGCCTCTAAAAATTCTTCGAGAGAAATTTTGTCTGCCTCCACTTCTTCAGGAGAAATTGTTTCTGGTGGATCATCTAATAAGTCAACTTTATTGATCAAAACAATGGGCGCCATATTTCCTTTTTTTGCAGAGAGGATGTAGCGATCAACAAGAAGAGGTTTAAACTTTGGAGCGACAAGGGACATGACAATAAAGACTTGATCGATATTGGCAGCAATCAGTTGTTGTTTTCTTCGCGACAAGTTTTCTGCACGGATTAAAAAAGAGCTCCTTTTTTCAATATGGGCAATCGCACCCGAATCGACACTCTTCTTCTCAAAATGGACCCAGTCCCCAACTGTGATGAGGTTTTTTTGTTTCGTTTTTTCTTTTTTTAGGGCCCCCTTTAGAGAGCAGAAGTAGGTTTCATGGCCACTAGAGACGGTAACCATATCAGGGGAGATAGTGAGAACACGGCCGCGGAGATAGTTGGCTCCCAGGGGAGGCTCTTCATTTTTTAGGTGGTCTCTTTTTTGGTCTCGATCACTCTTTTTGTATTTGGAGCGATCTTTGGCCTGCGTTTCCCGCCGCTCTTTTCGGTTTTCTCGTTTCCCTTTAGGGTGATACTCTTCTTCGTAATCTAAGTATTTATCTATCTTGGCCACAATATCTCTTGGAATTTATTCATCAGAATGCCACCTGCGACTGCAACATTCAAGGATTCTGTTTCTTTAACGATTGGAATAGCAATGAGCTGTCCTAACTTTTTGAGTGTTTGAGAAGGGCCATTGGCTTCATTTCCTAGGATTAAAATCAAAGGAGAGGTCAAGGCGGTTTTCGTAGAGCCGTTTCCATCAGCAATATAGGGAATCAGCCCATTTTTTTTGATCAAGGCAATAAGCTCTTCTTCAGTCCCCATTTGAATGGGAAGGTGGAAGGTTGCCCCTTTTGCAGCGCGAAGAGCTTTATCCATAAAGGGATCGGCAGAATTTTTTGTTAAAAAAATTCCATCAAAACCAAGGGCTAAGGCTGTTCGAATAAGGGTTCCAACATTCCCGGGGTCGCTAATCCCATCCAGTGCTAAAAGGCGCTCCTTTCCCTCTAAGGTTGAGGAGGAAGGGAGAGGAACTTCGGCAAGATAAGGTTCTGGCGCCTTAGTCCCACTAATTTTTTCGATGATTTCAAAGGAGACAAAGAGCGTTGTTTTTGGATGAAGATGATTAGGGATGGGAGCATCCTTTGTTGTAAGGAGAATCTTAATGGGGCCGCAGTACTCAAAAATCATCTTCTTTCCTTCCAAAAGAAGTGACTCTTTTTCAAGGCGGTACCGTCTCTCCTTTCGGAGTTTGACGAGGTGCTTGACAATGGGGTGTTGTAAACTCTTAATTTCTTTTGTATACATAGCTTTAGGGGGAAGTATACCATGGATCAGGGGAAAAAAGAAAAGCATCATAAGGTGCGGGGGTCTCTAGCCTCACGTATCTTACTGATTGCTATGGGCTTCCTTGTTTTTCCTCTTCTGGCTTTAGTGGGGCTTCTTTACATCGAAGACTCTCGCATCAAGAGCGATAATAATTATTTTACCCTTAAAGTCTTAATGGATCAAAAAGAAGACTTTATCACAGGTGTGGTCATACATGAGCTCGAATTCTTAGCAGGAGTTTCTTATTTGGTCCCAAAAATTAATGATCCTGCGTCTGTTCTTGATGAGCTAGCAAAGAGGGATGAGGTCTCTGCACTTTTTCATTTGAAAAAAAGGAATAATGGGCATTTTTATGCCGACATGGCCTCAAACAATGACTATCTTCAAAGAGATTATACGGGATTAGCAGCGCAAGCCAAAAATGGAGTCATTTTTGTAGTGGATCCTAGCATTCTCGTTTTCTATTTAACCCGTATGGAAAAAAATGGTGAAGGGGCATGGGTTATTGCCTTTACTTTGCAGCATGTCCTTAAAAATTTCCCCATAGAAAATGAAGTGATTCACCCTGCATCGACGTCTCTTGTTTCAAAAAAGGGAAAAATTCTTACTTCAACGGATTCAGGACTTAGTGGGGTTCATCTTCGGCTTCCACTCAAAGGGAAATATGAGTACAAAGGTGTCGAATATGTGACGATTGATCGAATCATTCCAAGAACAAACTTCTCCCTTATGATTGCAGCACCCAAGGCGATCAATTTTGTTGATGTTCCTTATTTTATTTTGAAGGTCATCATTGCTCTAGGGTTTATTATAATCTTAGGAGGAGGAGGAGCGATTATCCTGACGAAAAAACTCTCTCGACCACTGAAGAATTTAATTGTTGCCATGGAAGGCGTGGGGAGGGGAGATCTTACGCGTCGATTTCAAAAGCAAAACATGGGTTTTGAAATCAATACAATCGGAGAGATTTTTAATGAAACAGTTGATTCACTCAATGCCAATATGGAAGCGGTCCAAAAAGAACGGGTTGAAAGGGAAACCTATGAACAAGAGCTTCGGATTGGAGAAGAGGTACAACGTTCCATCCTTCCGAAAGAGCTTCCAAAGTTTCCAGGTGTTGAAATGGCTGCTCGTTTTATAGCAGCGAAAGAGGTGGGGGGTGATTTTTATGATTTCTTAGCGAAAGATCAGCTGATGCTATCGATTGCAGATACATCTGGAAAAGGAATTTCTGCCTGTCTTTATTCTCTTAGTGTGCGAAGTATGCTCAGGAGTTTTGGAGAGCTCAATCACAACCTCGATCTCATTCTAAAAGAGACAAACAACCTCTTTTGTCAAGATACCGGTGATACGGGTGTATTTGTAACGGCATTTGTTGCTTTTTTTGATCCAAAGACAAAGATTTTTCACTACTCGAATTGTGGGCACTTTCCAGCACTCCGGCTCAAGAGAAATGGAACTGTTGAAAAATTGACAACCAAAGGAATGGCGCTTGGTGTTGTTCCGTTTGATCATGTCGAAACAGGTCAAACGGAGCTTGAATCAGGGGATCTTCTCATCCTATTTACAGATGGGATTGTTGAAGCTCATAACGATTCTATGGAGCTTTTAGGAGAAAAGCGTCTCATAACATCGCTTCAAAAGAAAAAAGAGTGGAAACCTCAAAAAATCGTCGATGAGATCATCGAAGAGGTGGCCCTTTTTGCTGAAGGATCTCCACAGTTTGACGATCTTTCACTTGTTGTTATGAAAATTTTATAAAAATGGAAGGATTTTTTTTATAACAGTAATGGGGATTTTTATGATCAAATTAAGTCTTTCTTCGCGTAAAATCGAGTACAGCATTTTTCGAGCAATAATTTCTGAGATTTCTTTTATTGGGAACCCCTCTTCTGACGTCACATCATCAAACTCAAGATGAGGAATAGGAGAAAGGCGGTGAATCTTACCATCCGAAAGAACAAGGGTAATTTGAACATTATTTAAGACTAATTTTTTGATAAAAGTTTTGTGCTTATTTCCATAAGAAAGGTGATGGGAAGTCCCCATATTTTCAATAAGAGATTGCCAATTCCCTTCTAATTTATCTTCAGTATAAAACTCGATATTAATATAAACATTATCCATTTCAATCTTATCAATTTTAATATGATTTTTGAAATACTCTTTATAAGAAGAGTTGACTTTAACAACTTCTGCTTTAAAGGCAGTAGGGATATAGGCATTATCTGGGTTTGCAATGATAAGGTTTTGGATAGTAAACGCCTCTTGATGAAAATCAATAGTATTGATTGTAACGGGAGTGTGCGTTGTTCGTGAAATGATTTGTGCTAGAATAAGTCCAGAATTTTTATATCCTAAATAGGATAGGGTAGATATAAAAATAACAGCAATAGATGTTATATAAACTATTATTAACAATTTAGAATTGTATTTTTTTAAATTAAACATTAAGCTTTTCTAAAAACCTCAGTTACCCAAGCATTTGATTTAGTGTGAGGATTAATCATTTCGTAATCATTTTTAATATGTGTACTTTGATTGATAATCACTCGCTCTCCCTCTTTCCAACGACGTGTTGAAAACGCTCCAGCAAAACCTGTCACCCAGGTTTTCCCATCGGTCGTTTTCAAAGCATATCCAGAAGGGTCTACTTCGGCGATAAAAAAAGCTTTAGAAATATCTGCACATTTTTTGCTGGAACGAACGAGTAGAGCTTGGTCTGCTCGAACATTGTACATGATAAATCCTGCGTGGACTCCTTTATAATAACGCTTGAGTCGAATGTCATCGCCTCTTTTCCAGAGCTGGGTGACTTTATTCATCGTGTCAGTAGGGTTTTTGTTAGAGACCGTCCACTTTGAACCATCGCTTAGAATAACGCTATTATGTTGGATCTCTTCAAATGCTGTGCAGATATTAGGGCGAGATTTACTAGAAATATTGATGTCGGAAAAGCTCAAGGCTTCGCCATCTTGTGGAAAGGTAGAAGCGGCGCCTTCACCAGAAACGTTTTCGATAGATGTCATAATAACACTCCTCTGTTAAGGGAAAGCATTATACAGGAGTGGTTCAATAACAACAAATAGACTATGAGAGAGTGAGTTTGTTAAGAATTTTTTGAGGGTCATCAAGCCCCTCATTGATGGCGATCCGCTCTCCTTCTTTAAGGAGGTCTCCCATTTTAGGACCATTTTTAACCCCTGCCTTTCTCAGGTCTTCAGAAGTGATAATAGGGGTTTTAGTTTGGATGCGGATGATTGCTTTTTCAAGGTGGTCATATTGCATATGATGTTTTTGAAGGAACGTTTGCCGTTTATCTATTGGAAAATGGATAGCAATAATTTTTAAGGAGAGGTGGTAGAGGGGATTGGCATAGAGGTGAGCCCATTCATACTTCTCTCTCTCCTTGTCTGAAGTAAAGATCTCTTTTGCTTTATGGTAATAACGGATAAAAGTGAGATCTTGGTTCGAGAGCTTAAGATAAGAGGCGAGAGCTTCTTTTTCTTCAAGAGAGCTGTTGGGGAAAAGTTCTAAAATTTTTGCAATGACAGGTGTTTCTTCGGGGAAGTGGGGAAAATTCTCGACCCGCTTTTCGATTTCTTCAATCGAGACATCTTTGAGTTTTGGAAAGATGACAGGAAGAAGGTTCAGTCGATGCAGGGTGATCAAAGCGATATCAAAGTTTGAAAAGGCCGCCATTTTTGAAAATTCATTCCAGACTCGTTCGATGGCAACAGCAGGGAAAAGACTTTCAGCATGATCAAGGATTGCTTTTAGGGTTTCGTTGTCAATCAGGAAATGGAAGCGGGAAGCATAGCGGACAGCACGAATCATCCGGAGGCGATCTTCTAAAAATCGTTCGTGAGGATTTCCAATCGCTCGTATGACACCCTTTTTAAGATCTTCTTGTCCTTCTACATAATCATAGAGCTCTTTAGTAAGGGGATCATAAAACATTCCATTAATTGTAAAATCACGACGATCAGCATCCTCTTCAGGTGTGGCTTTATCAATACCAATAGGGCGCCGGCCATCTTTATAGCCTTGATCTTTTCGAAAAGTAGCCACTTCAAATTGGTGTCCTTCTTCGACAACAATGACAATACCAAAATTCACACCGACGGGAATTGTTTTTGGAAAGAGCTTTTGGACCTCATCAACAGTAGCATCGGTCACAATATCGATATCATCCGAAGGATGATCCATAAGGTAGTCGCGGACCCAACCACCAGCAAAGAAAGCAGTATAGCCCTTTTCATAGAGTTTTTTAATAACAGAAAGGGCAACGTCGTAGTGGTGACTCATTTTGTACTTTAATTTTGATGAGTAGTAATATAAACATAAACTATTGAGGAATTTTTGAGGAGAAGACAGTGAAACGGTTTTTATTTTTATTGATCCCCCTTTTTTTTATTGGGTGTTCTGAGCCTAAAATTGAAGAGGCAAGACAGGGAAAACGTCATCTCCAAAATATCAATTTATCAGGAGCAGACTTAAGTAAGCTTGATCTAAAAAATGTAGATTTAACTAATTCAAATCTCAAAAATACAAATCTTGAAAAGGCTGATTTACAAGGATCAAAACTTGTGAATACCAACTTTCAAGCGGCCTACCTTCATGGGGCTAATTTAGAAAACACAGACTGTAGTGGAGCCGATTTCTTAAGTTCAAACTTAGAAAATGCAAGCTTTAAAGGGGCTAATCTTACCCATGCACGCTTTGTGGGTGCCAATGTTAAAAAGGCTGATTTTAAAGATACCATTGGACTAACAAAGGATCAAAAAGAAGATCTCAAGAGTAAAGGGGCCTTTGTAGATTAAAACGGCTAACGGATAGACTCAATGGATCTTATTGGTGTAGACATTGGAGGGACGAAGGTCTCCATCTGCTTAGGGGATAGTGAAGGAAATATTCATGCCTCAAAGCGGGTTGAAACAGCTACCCTTGGAGGGCCTGAAACAGGGCTTCCGAAACTTGTTGAACTTATAGGGCATCTCATTCGGGATGAAAATATTGAGATAGAAGACATACGGGGAATTGGCCTTGCCGTTCCTGGCCCTGTCTCAACTAAAACAGAGCGCATTCTTACTCCTCCCAATATGCCTGAATGGGTTAATGTTCCCATTGTTCAGTATCTCAGAGAAAAACTTGGTCGTCTTGTTTTTATGGATAATGATGCCAATGCAGGGGCATTAGGTGAATGGGAATTTGGAGCTGCCAAACATCTCGATAATCTTGTTTATCTCACAATGAGCACTGGAATGGGTGGAGGGATCATTGTTGATGGGAAAATCCTTCAAGGAGCTACAGATACTGGCGGTGAAGTAGGACACTATGTTCTTGATCCTAACGGTCCCAAATGTCCCTGCGGGCAAACAGGCTGTTTTGAAGCGTTTTGTGGTGGCGCTAGTGTTGCTCATACCCTTCAGCAAAAAGTAAAAAAGAATCAAAAATCTCTTATTCTCAAAGAAGTAGAGGGAAAAATAGAAAATATTGATATGAAATCTCTTATCGCAGCGGTGAAAAAAAGTGATTCTCTAGCCTTAGAGTTTTGGGAAGAGTATATCGAGCGGCTAGCTCAAGGAATCGGCGTTCTTCTTCAAACTCTTAATCCTGATGCAATCATTTTAGGAACGATTGCTACTCACAACAAAGAGCTGGTCATGCAACCCCTTCGTCAAGCTCTTCCGCGCTATGCTTGGAAAGCACCTCTCGAGCATTGCCGCATTGAGCCAAGTGCATTAGGGAGTGATCTTGGAAAACTTGGTGCTTTAGCTCTAGCTATACATGGTCTCAAGGAACAAATGTTCTAATAAACATGCATTTTTCTGTTTCGATAGTAATCGGTTCACAGCTTGCCGGAATAAGGCAGCTTCTTCCAACCGGAACCAAAGAATTTTCTCCCTCTATACAAAAGAGAAACTCACATTGATTTTCTTTCTTTTGCCACTTTTGCACGCCATTTAATGTCCACTTTTCAACAACAAAAAGTGGCGTGCGTATCAATTCCATTTGCGAGTAATAAGGGGTCTCTTCAATGAGTTTTGGGGAAATGCGAGGGTCTTCAGTATCATCATAGAGAAGAACCTCTTTTGCCTCTTCTAAATGGAGATTTCTTCCTCGTCCCCAATCATAGACGCGGTAAGTGGTGTTCGAGGTTTGTTGGATTTCAAAAATAAGATTGCCCGACCCAATTGCATGTAGCCGTCCCCCAGGTATTGAAATCATTTCCCCTTTTTTCACAGAGATTGTTCGCATTAAACTTAGAATCTCTTTCGAAGGAAGTTTTTCTAAAATTTCTTCCTTTGGATAATGGTTTTTTAGCCCTGCATAGACGACGCTATCTTTTTCTACATCGAGGATAACCCAGCACTCACTCTTTGCCTCATTCCCTTTATGGGGATGAACCTGAACGCTTAAGTTATCCTGGGCATCGATCACCTTAAGTAATAAGGGAAACTGCCCTCTTCCCCGCTCCTTTCCCATTAATGCTTCCCGCTCCGTTTCAAAGAGCTCTTCAAGGCTCTTCCCTTTCAGGGGGCCGTTTTCCACAACACTCATCCCATCTTTATGGCATGAAATTTCCCAAGACTCAGCAACTTTTCCTGAAATTTCTTTGCGATGAAAGCAACGCGCAATGCGGTCTCCTCCCCAAATATAATCCTTGTAAACTGGAACAAATAGCAGTGGATAAAGCATACACCGCACCTTAACAGAAAAGGGAAATGAGTGCTAGGCACCCATTTCCATAAATAGAGAGACTTATCGGCTCATGATTTTGTTGTGGACAACGCCAACAGCCCAACCAAGTAGGGCTCCAACAAAGAAAGCCCAAATTCCGCCGACGATACCGCCAACGAAAGAAGCACCATAGCCAGTGTAAAGTGAAGATAACACATCAACAAACTGATATCCCCATCCGGTCATAGCAATCCATCCAGTAAGAAGGACAGCAATACCCCAAACAACTCCAATCGCAAGCGCTAGGCACTTTGGGCAGAGTCTATGTTTTTGAGTCTTAGGAACGTTTTTCATTTTTTTCTCCTCAATAGAACCAGGTAAATAAAATACTAATCATTCAATTTTATACATGTTCTATTTCAATATATTTTTCAAATAATTTTTTATACATTAAAAATTTATTTGAAGAAAAATTTATTTTTCATCATTATTCTATTTCTTAAAGTTAGATCAAGGAGCTTTAACATGAATGGCTTACTCTCTAAATTCTTTGCATTTATGGTTCTTTTTTTAGGGTGCTTTGTGCAAGGAAATGCTGGTGAAACGATAAAAATGGGTTTTCGCCTTCCAACTTACCCTCAAGCAGATAGAGACTTTGCAGTTGTCCAAAACTATCTTGTGTGTAAAGCATTTTCCGAAGTCGAAGCGGGGGAAAAGGAAGAATGCACGGTTTCGTTTGATATTGAAGGAGAATTGTTTATCGAAGGAGACCAAGAAAAAATCCATCCTCTTGCAGGTGCACTCGGAACTGCGCTAGAAAAAATCACAACAGAAGAAATGTCTGAAGAAGGGTTTCAAAAGGCAATGGAAGGTTACTTAGCTTCATTTGATGCATCCAATGGTCTACAAGAAAAAGAGCTAGCAAGTGAAATTAAATGGGAAGATGTCCTTGAAGTGAGAGATTCGTTGAAGCCACTAGCAAAAATGCTCTGCTCTATTTCATCAGCTATTGCTGATAAACCTCCATTAACATTAGTTTCTAATACTCCCAACTATCAACTCTTCTACCAACTGCCTATTGATCAAAGCGATCAAGATCATATATCAAGATTAATTAAGAAAATGGCTGATTCAGGGTATTGGGAACTTCTTAAGAAGAAAAAGGATATGGAAAAATTGGGGGATAAGATTCAGCATGTCCACCCCCTTCGATTTATTGGGTATGTCTATGGTCATCATAGTTTAAAGTCTCGGATGCCTAAGATTATGGATGATAGATTTAAGAGAAGAGGATTCTTAAATGGTCACGGGGGAAAAGAGGGATTTGCTCAACGGATGACAAAGGAGGCTCATCATCATAATCTGATGCAATTTGTTCCTGGATTTGCTCAATCAGTGGGAGTCTCGGAAGCCGCTATCGAATCCTATTTTGATCGTCATGATTGGGAAGGACTTCTTCGCTTTTTAATGTAATTCAAACGATCCCAGCTTTAGAAATATGGGGAAGAAAATAAGGAATGCACCCGTCAAAGAAGGTTTCAGGAGTAATGAAACGTGCGCCCTTTTTCTCCTGAAGATAGGAAGCATTGCCCCGTTCCCAAATAGGCATTCCTCTTCCAAGCGTTTCACCATTGATCGTTCCATGGCGAGTTTCTGAATGGATCCAGATTTGTCCTTGAGCAACTGACATAAGCTCCATGGCAGTGAGTCCTCCTGAACGGGTAAAGGTCGCATCGCTTCTATAATAGAGAGAGGCAATCACATCATCCGATTGAAAGCACATCGGAATAATATTTAGGTTTTCAGGATAATGATCAGCCTTTTGAACGAGGGAGTGAACGCGCTTCAGGAGGCTATTTCGATGCTCATAATGGGCATTGCAAAAAACAAAAAGGAGATGCCGTTCATCGATGCCAAGACGACGCATAATCTCTATATATTTCTTAAGGTACTTAATGGTCGCTTCTTCGGTTGGCTGAGAGCCAAGAAGGATTGTAGATACCTTATCAGTAGGTTCAATAGTAATCGCAATTTTATCGCGATAAATTTCAGAATGGAGCGTCCCTTTTTTCATAGTATCGGCAATGAAAAACTTTTCCTCAGAAGAATTAACATGGATCATTATTTTCATCCGCTCATTATGTTTCCTCTGAGTATTGATATATTTTTTAAAAGAGGGGCGGAGAGGGAAACTTTCATAACAAACCTCTTTTTCGCTCAGGCCACAGTTTTTTTGCCAAAAGGCATCGGCTGTTTGATTTTCATTCAGAAGAGGGATAGTGCTAATTAGCTTTAAGAAAGAGCGATCGTTTGGAGAAAGACTCTTAATGGGTTTAAAAAAGTGAACGACACTATCGGTGGGAAGTTCGGTGACAATTTTTTCAAGCTTAAGGGGTTTCCCCGTAATCCTTCTTGCTAGTTTGATCGCTTTGATAATCGCAGAGGTTCCGATGGGTTGTGTATCTACGATTTGATCGATTCCTTCTTTAAGGATCAAATAGAAAACCTTCATAAAAATAAAGGAGCCGAAAAGAAAGTCAGCTGTGGGGATATTTTTGAGGAGGAACATCAAAAACTTGACATTCCCCCTTTTTTGGGAGGAGTTCCAAAGGAAGACAAATCCTTTGCCAAACAACTTACTGACGATGTCAATCAGGATATCTTTTTGAATGATTTCCGTCGTTGGATCTTCAGATAAGGCTTTGACGGCTTGTGCTTTTGCCGCTTGTAAGTGTCCTCCACCCCCAGATGAGGTGATGAGAAGGAGTTTTTTCCTTTTCTTTTCCAAAGGAACAGCCATTATTATCCTTTTCTGTTCTAATCGGCATCCTATGAAACCTTAAAAAAAAAGGGAACAATAAAGTGTTTCCCATACCAGAGTTTATTCTTTCATCGAGAGTAAAAACTCTGCATTTGAGTTGGTTTTTTTCAGGCGATTTAATAGTAGGTTCATTGCATCAAGGGGGCTAAGGTCAGCAAGCGCTTGTCTCAATAAATAAATTTTTTCAAGTTCCTCAGGATGGAAGAGAAGGTCTTCCTTGCGTGTACCACTTTTAACCACATCAATAGCGGGATATATCCGACGGTCTGCTAAGCGTCGATCGAGAACAAGTTCCATGTTTCCTGTTCCCTTAAATTCCTCAAAGATTACCTCATCCATTCTTGATCCCGTATCGACAAGGGCCGTTGCGATAATGGTGAGGGATCCTCCATGTTCGATATTTCGCGCGGCTCCAAAAAAGCGTTTAGGCTTATGAAGTGATTGGGCATCAACACCACCTGTTAGGATTTTCCCTGAATGGGGCTGAACAGTATTATAGGCGCGAGCCAGTCTAGTAATCGAATCAAGAAGGATGACAACATCTTGTCCATTCTCAACAAGGGATCGAGCCTTTTCAATTACCATTTCTGCGACTTGAACGTGTCTTTCTGGTGGTTCATCAAAAGTTGAAGAAACGACTTCCCCTTTTACCATCCGTTGCATATCAGTCACTTCCTCAGGTCGTTCATCAATGAGAAGGACAATAAGAGTTGCTTCAGGGTGATTCTGTGCAACAGAGTTGGCAATATTTTGCATCAGGATTGTTTTACCTGACTTTGGAGGAGCAACAATGAGTCCCCGTTGTCCTTTACCAATCGGAGAGCTAAGGTCCAAAACTCGCATAGCGAGTTTTTCCTTTGATGTTTCCATTACAAGTCGTTCTGTAGGGAAAAGAGGGGTTAAGTTATTAAATAAGATACGCTCTTTAGATTTTTCAGGGGTTTTCCCATTAATCATGTCAACTTTTTGGAGAGCAAAGTACTTTTCTTTCTCTTTAGGAGAACGAAGTGTTCCATAGATCGTATCACCTTTCTTCAAATCAAAGCGGCGGATTTGTGCTGGAGAGACATAGATATCTTCAGCAGAAGGGAGGTAGTTGTAGTTTGGTGAACGGAGGAAACCAAAACCGTCAGGAAGAACCTCTAAGACCCCTTCTCCGACTAGAACTTCATTAGGCATGGTCGATTTAAGTTTAACAACTTCAAAGACCATTTGAGATTTTGTCAGAGAGCCTAGGTTTTCAAGACCAATATTCTTAGCATAGATTGCTAATTGGTCGATGTTCATCCGCTGGAGATCAGCAATTTTAGTGATATTGGGTTCTTTAGGAGGCTTATGTTCACGAGGTTTTTTTTGGTGATTTTGCTCAGGGGAGGAATTGGTTTTTTCAATCGCTGTATTTTGGTCTTTATCGTTCATTGAGAACTGATCTCCTTCATCATTTCAAGTATGTTATTTTCTAATTCTTTGATTGTCCCATCATTTATGATGACATAATCAGCATTTATAGCTTTTTTTTTTACGTCCCATTGACGCTTCATCCGCTTTTCATACATCTCTGCAGGAAAACCTTCCTCTACATAACGGTTACGGGCTTTTTCCTCTGGGGCTTGAATAGCAACAATGGCATCAAACACGTTTTCTCTACCGATTTCTTGGATCAAGGGCATTTCTACTGCAAAAAATTTACACTTTTTATCGTCTTTGATGCGGTTATATTCTCGATCAATTTCCACAAATAACTTTGGGTGGAGAATTTTCTCTAAAGCTTCCAGCTTTTCATCGTCATTAAAAACGATCTCAGCAACCTTTTTTCGATCTACTTTTCCATCTGTTAGAATTTCTGATCCTAAGAGTTTTACTGTTTCGTTGATACAAGAGGGATCTTCACTCAGAAGATGATGGATAATCTGATCGGAATTAAGTGTGCATGCTCCATGCGTTTTTAGAATGCGGCAAACGGAGGTTTTCCCTGAAGCAATGCCGCCTGTTATCGCAATTTTCTTCAATGTTAGCATTCCCCCCAATTTTTTCCAATGGCAATATTGGCAATGAGGGGGACAGAGAGGGATGTAATATTTTCCATAATTGTCTGGACGATTTCTTGGGTACGAACAATATTTTCTTCGGGAAGTTCAAAGATTAATTCATCATGAATTTGGAGGACCATATGGGCAAGGCGCTCCTCCTTAAGAGCCTTTTGCACTTCGATCATCGCTTGTTTGATGATATCAGCTTGAGATCCTTGAAGAGGAGTATTGACCGCGAGTCGTTCAGCAGCTGATCGGATCATCCCATTCGTACTATTGATTTCAGGGATGGGGCGTTTTCTGTTGAACATGGTGGTGGCAACACCCATCTTTCGAACTTTTTCTTTGGAACTTTCAATAAAATCTCTAACACCAGGGTACCGTTCAAAATATTTTTTAATAAATGCTGAGGCCTCTTTCATATCAATTCCGAGTTCTTGAGAAAGACCGTAGGCTTGTTGTCCATAAATGATCCCAAAGTTTACCGCTTTGGCTCCTGCCCTCATCTGTTTTGTTACCTCTTCAAGGGGAACATCAAAAACTGTGGCTGCTGTTGAAGCATGGATATCCTCTCCTTTATTAAAGGCGTTAATCAACTTTGGATCTTCACTTAAGTGAGCCAGGAGGCGGAGCTCTATCTGGGAATAGTCAGCAGAGAGGTAGACCCAGCCTGGAAGTTCGGGAACAAAGGCTTCACGAATTTTTTTCCCCTCTTCAGAACGGATGGGGATATTTTGGAGGTTAGGATCTTTGCATGAGAGGCGTCCTGTGGCTGTCACTGTTTGCATAAAAGTGCAATGGATTCTTCCTGTATCTTCCTGTACCTGAAGGGGAAGAGCTTCTGTATAAGTTGAGCGGAGCTTTTCTAAGGCGCGATACTCTAAGATTTTTCCAGCAATCGGGTAGTCATCTTTCAAACTCTCTAAAATATCCGCACGGGTACTTTTTTTCTTTCCTCTGATACTAATTTGCAGTTTTTCGAAAAGGATTTCTCCGAGCTGCTTAGGGGATTTAATATTGAAAGATTCTCCTGCAAGAGCGTAGATCTCTTTTTCAAGGAGAGCTAGTTTTTCACGGAGCACTCCTGACATCGTTTCGAGTTTGTCTTTTTGGAGGTACATTCCGTAACGCTCCATATCGACAAGGACAGGAATGAGAGGTAGTTCGATCTTATAAAGAACCTCTGATAATCCCTCTTTCTCAATTTCCTTTTCAAAGAGTTCTTTAAGGCGACAGGTATAATCAACATCTTCACAGCAATAAGGTCCCACCTCATCGATAGGAACATCAAGCATCGAAATCGCTTTTTTCCCCGATCCAATGAGATCTTTAATCGGAGTCTTCACCTTACCAAATTTTTCAAGGGTAATGAGATCAAGACCATGCCGATTATTTTGGGGAGCTAAGAGATGGGAGGCAACCATCGTATCAAAGCCAATATTATGGAGATGGATCCCATGATTTTTTAAGATGTGGATATCATATTTAATATTGTGGCCATAAAAGGCGTTATGGGGGCTCTCGATCAACGGTTTCACAGCATCTATAACCTTATCAAGACCTAGCATTCCATTTGTTGGAATATACCAAGCCTCATTTGAATTAACACAAAACCCTACCCCAACAAGGCGTGCAGCCATGGGAGAAAGTTGGTCTGTTTCAGTATCGATGCAAATAGATGGTTCTTTATTAAGTTTTTCGATAAGAGTTTTGAGCTCGTCTTCACTATCGATGATTTTATAGGAAAGCGTTTCCTTAAAGCCCTTTTTTTCATCTGGAACAATGATCTGCTCTTGCCCCAGCTCCTTAAGGAGCGTATTAAAGTTCATTTCGCGATAGAGGTTATTGAGAGCTTCTAGATTCGGAGGTTTAACATGGTAGAATGTTTCTTCCTCGGGATAGGGAACATCAAGAATAAGTGTCGCTAGTTTTTTGCTAATCCGCGCATCTTCAACATGAGCTTTAATTTTTTCAGCCCGTTTTTGATTTTGCATTTCATCAAGACTACAAAGGATCCTTTCTAATGATCCATATTCTTTAAGGAGAGAGGCTGCTGTTTTCGGACCGAATCCAGGAATACCTGGAATATTGTCTGCTTTATCTCCCATAATAGCTAAGTAGTCGACGATTTGCTCCGGTTTAACCCCATGCATCTCCTCTACTTTTGCTCGATCGATGAGAAGGTTGTTTTTGTGGGTATTGACCATGAAAACCTTATCAGAAATGAGCTGACATAGATCTTTATCACTTGAGCAGATAAAAACTTCGGTCCCTCTATTTTCTGCCCACTTTGTAATGGCACCGATTAAGTCATCGGCTTCAACGCCTTCCTCAGAGAGATAAGGAATTCCTGCTGCTTCGCAAAAATTATGAGCCCATTCAAGTTGGGGAAAAAGATCTTCGGGCATCCCTTCCCGATTACTCTTATACTCTTCGTAGATCGCTGTGCGTGCCTTTTTATTATTGGGCCCGTCAAAAACAGCAACGATTGTATCGGGTGAAAAGTCTTTTTGTATCTTTTGGATAGAGCGAATAAAACCATAAAGGGCATTGGTGGACTGCCCTCGTGGATTTGTCATCCCTCCTATTGCAAAATAGGAGCGAAATAGAAAAGAGACTGCATCAAGAATGTAAAGGTTTTTCATTTGTTTTCATGGTTATTCTCACTCCCATTGAAGGGCTGGGGAGTAGAGGTAAAGAGGGCGATTCATAAATTCAAGGGGAATGTCAGAGGGGAGCTGAAGTTCGTGTTTAATTTTTCCAGTGAAAATGGGGGACTTTCCTTCAATTAGATCTGATAATACAGGATGAAGGACTTTAAGTTCAATGACTTGGTACTCTTCAGTAATATCTGCTGCTTTGAGGAGCTCAGTCAAGGCATGACTATAACTACTTTTCCCATCATCAATATATCCATACTGCTCAGCGCGCACAGGATCATAGACTTGAGCCCCATATTCATTAATCAAACTATTTTTGTTCATTGCTGGGCGAGCCTTAGCAACGAGATCGACAAAAAGATTATAGTCATAATCGATGATATCGCGCAGTGACTGATCTTCTCCTGGCTTCCATTCACGATAAGGGCTGAGCATATCCTTATCTTTACCCTTTGTAATCGTGAGTTGTTTGACGCCATACTTTTCCATCAGCCCTGAGACATTAAAATTGGGGCCCATCAAAACACCTACAGAACCAATAATTCCAATGGGTGCGGATGAAATCTTATCAGCCGCACAAGCAATCATCATCCCTCCAGACGCACACATTCCGTCGACATAAGCATATATAGGGACTTTATATTGCGTCTTATACTCAATAAGGCGGGAGTAGATATCATGAGCATCAAAAGCCGTTCCACCTGGAGAGTTGATGTGTAGTAAAATGGCCTTAACGCGATCATCTTTTAAAGCTCCGATTCTTGAATCTAGGAGCTGGGCTTCAATCGTTTTAGCATTGAGGTCTCTTGTTCCAATTACTCCATGGATATTGAGTCTTAAGACAACGGGTGCTGAGTGAGAAAGGAATTCTCTGTTTCCTTCAGCATCCGCAGCAATAATCAGCTGCGTTTTATCAGTAACCATTTGAGGTTTCGATAAAACAGCGATAACAATTCCAATGACAAAAAGACCAATAATGATCCCAATCATTCCACCAAAAGTATTACAAAGTGTCCGCACTGCAGAAACAAAAATCGATTCCCGTTTTATATCCATAACTTTTTCCTAATAATAAAGATTCAAATTACATTGGATAGTATCAAGGCGATTAATTTGATTCAACAAGAGTTGCCGCTTTCGAGGGGGCTTTTAGTTCTTTATCGACGACTGCTGTGATACAACTATCGGACCACACATTAAGAGCCGTTTCGACCATGTCGAAAAGAGAATATAAAGGAAGGATCATCCCCATTAATTCAATGGGTACCCCCATTCCAATTAAGAAGGCGGTGGTAAGGAAGAAACACCCCATGGGAACACCAGCATTTCCAATCGCTGCAATAGT
Organism: Simkaniaceae bacterium; assembly: GCA_018399075.1. Lineage (GTDB taxonomy): Bacteria > Chlamydiota > Chlamydiia > Chlamydiales > Simkaniaceae > Neptunichlamydia. The sequence goes on from CP073763.1 coordinate 451,408, forward strand.
GGAAAGAAAAATCCAAGGGATCATTCCCCAAAGGGTAAAGGTAATCCCATGACTTGAGCAGACAAAAAAGAGGGTGATCAAAATAAAGGCTGCGCACCCATTCATATTGATAATCGAGCAAAGGGGAAGGCTGAAGCTTGCTGTTTTATCAGAAACGCCTAAACGATTTTTTGCGCAGTCAAGGGCAAGAGGGAGCGTTGCATTTGATGACTTCGAGAAAAAGGCCATCGTCAGTGCTGGAAGCATGCCTTTTGCTGTTTTGTATGGAGAGTGCCCTTTAAACTTTAAGATAAGAGGAAGGACAATAAATCCTTGAATAAGGTTCGCAGCAATCACACAGACCCCATAGAAAAGGAGTTGCTGCAATTGGTGCGCTTCACTTCTGATACTTTGTACAAACTGAATGGTAAAAGCGAAAATCCCAATCGGCATCAGAAGGATAAGAGTTGAAGTGATTTTTAAAAGGGCCGCAAAAAGGGCGCCGAAAAAATCACGTAAAAGAGCACTTTGTTCCTTTGGAAGTTTTAAAATGGCAATACTTAAAACAGTCCCAATAAAAGCCATTCCTAAAACATTATTATCGATAAAAGGTTGGACCAAATTCTCAGGAATAATATTGAGAAGAAAGGAGAAGTAACTCCCTTGTTTTGGAACAATCGCAATAGCGGCTTCAGCTGACTTAACCGGTTGAATGATCATAAAAAGAATCATCCCAATCGTTGCTGCAATCAGCGTTGTAAAAAGGGTATATTTTAATATTTTTCTAAGTAGAAAACCTGCTTCGCTTAGAGAGGTCATCCGTGTCAGAGTTGAAACAATGGCAAGAAAAATCATTGGCAAACTAATCAGTTTAAGCATGCTGATAAAGAGCTTGCCTGTGACATTTGCAAACCCATTGATAAAGGGAAGGTTCAAAAAGCCAAAAATCCCTCCAAGTAGGAGAGCTAAGACCATTCCAAAATTAAAAATTGTGTTTGCATTCATAGGGAGTTATTTTAGCAAGTCTAAGGATTAAACAGAAGAAGCTCTTTTTTTAAATAAGAGGAGTTCGACAAAAGCGAAGCATCCAAAAAGAATAAAGAGATAGTAGAGTTGCGGAGGAAAAGGAATTTTTAGAACAAGGAGAATAAGGACAATAAACTGCGAAGCTGTTGTGACCTTTCCCCATCGGATAGCTTTGACTTCTAGATTTCTCCATGCCCCTGTAATCCCTAGATAGGACAGGAAGAGGAAGAGGAAGAAGTCACGAGAGAGCATTGTTGCTACTTGCCACGTGGCAATTTGACCCTCAAAAAGAAGGACACTAAGTGTTACATAAACAAAAAACTTGTCCATGACAGGATCAAGGATTGCACCGAAGCGGGAAGTAAAATGATAGCGGCGGGCAAGGTATCCATCCACACAATCTGATAACATTGCAAGGATAATGATAACGAGTCGAAAAGTCGTGTTTTCTATAATAAAAAGGAGCGCCAACGGTGCTCTTAAAAACGAAAGACTGTTCGGAGGATTTAACATTAAGGGAATTTACTCCACTTTAGCACGGTTTTTTCTATATTTCTTATAACAGACAACAGCAATTACCGTCACACCGAAAACTAAAAATATAAAAAGATTTAACATTTTTACCTTTTTTAGGAGAATTTCGTAGCTCTGTCCTAGCTGATAAAACGAGAAAAAACAAACACTCACCCATAGACTACAAGCTAAGGCATCGCGCCATATAAATTTTGCAAAATTCGCTTTACTCATTCCTGTTGTCATGAAAAGGCAGTTTCTAAACCCAAAGGGGATAAACCGTCCAATGAGAAGGGTAAGAAGTCCGTGCTTTTCATAAAAAGCAGCCATTTTTTCGAGGCGCTCTTTAGGGAGGAGTTTTGCAAAATACCGGAATTTTAGGAGTTTAACTCCTACTTTGCGTCCCATCCAATAGCAGATCCATGCAGAAAAATAGGTGCCAACAAGGACACTAATATATAAATGCGGAGTTAGCTCTGGAAATGTTGTCGCAGCTAAAAAAGCCGTAAGGACCATGATCACATCAATACTAATCGGTATATTAAATCCTGCAAGCAAGATAAGACCAAAAGAAATCCATGGAGCAAAACTGCGGTTTTCAACAATAAAATTTACAATCTGTTGCATACCATAATTATCACATATTGGTTATAAAATCAGAAGTTCAAATTCTCTTGTTGAGCCGCCGTTGACAAGAAAATCTTCTAAAGCATATAAGCATTAATTAAAAATTAATCTGTGGATCTCAAAGGAGTCTGTTCCATGAAAAAAGTTTTATTTATCATTACGATGATGGCATCGGCAGCTTTTGCAGCCCAGCCGATGCAATCTCAAGACTTAGAATCTCGAGTAACTGCCCTTGAAAATAAGCCCACCACACCTCCCTGTAATTGCGCAGAGAATGGTTATGGCGTTTCCTTTGAGGTTCAGCCACTTTATTGGAGAGTTCTTCAAGATGGTTTAGACTATGCCATGACAGCCTCATATGATCTGACTGCAGAAGCAACTGGGCCAACTTCAGCATTTTACCGTGTGAATGTAACGAATGGAAAATCTCGCAGCATTGATCCTGAATGGTCATGGGGTTTCCGCGTGGGGATGGGTTATAGCATGCCCTACGATGGTTGGGATCTTAACCTTGGGTATACTCGTTTCCACACAAGTGCTTCAGATAGTGTGACGACTAAAGGAAATCCCAATCCTAATAGCCTTCTCGTTGCTGGGCCTGGAAACACGATTCAAGGCTCTGGAGAATTTGTCAGTGGCTTTTGGGTGGCTAAGCTTTTTTCTGATCCAGGACTCATGAATCAAGCAAAAGCTAGCTGGAACCTGGACATCGATTTGATCGATTTACTCCTTGGTCGAGAGTTTTATGTGAGTAAAGCGCTTTGTTTAAAGCCTTATGTTGGACTCATAAATGGGTGGGTGGATCAAAAATATGATCTTTTCTTCTTGACCTATGACTATCCAGACAATCCTGATACCATTCAGAGACGGATTAATGTGAAGATGAAGAACGATTTTTGGGGAATTGGACCAAAAGTGGGACTCAACACAACTTGGAAACTAGGAAAAGGGTTTAGCATCTTTGGAAATGGGGGCTTTGCGCTGCTTGATGGTCACTTTGATATTCGGTATCGTCTACGTGATGAAAAACCGGTTCGTACCATTAATAGTGCTACTGGGCTTGCGGTTATTGTGGGGGCGGTGACTCTTCCTGTTTCAGAAGCAGCAGATCCTTACGATGACACCTTTTCAACAAAAAAAGAAGTCCATACCCTTGTTGGGATGGCCAATTTAGGACTGGGTCTTCGCTGGGACAAATCTTTTTCAGATGAAAAGTATTGCTTAGGCATTTGGCTGGGATATGAACAAAATGTCTTCTTTGGGCAAAATCGTTTCATGAACCCACAGTATGACTTTACCTTGATTGAACTCAGTGCTGCGGTGACGAATTCTGGTGAAGGACCAAACTATTTTACTGATCGTGGTAATTTAACGACAGGTGGAGCATCAGGAGGAGTGAACTTTACTTTCTAACTCCTGAGAAAGTTTTTAAAAGCGAAAGGCTGGATAAGAAATTATCCAGCCTTTTTTATGTGAAAGGTTTGTTTTGGAGCGACACCTGAATAGAAGTTTAAGACTTTTTCTCCACGAATATTAAAAGGGGGCTTTGATAGATCGATCGGATGGTAATTACCGACAGTGATATCCCTATTTGTACTCGATAATGTTCTTCGATCGACATAATTAGTAATCAAGCAGTGCTTATATTTCCCTGTTTGTCTAAGAATTTGTATAATAGCATGGTTGGGAAGATGTTGGAAAACATCTTTACATAGGAAAAGGTCAGCCTCTGGAAGTTCCATATTTAAGCCGTCAGCATAAATGAAAGTCACATTAGGCTGCGAAAAAAGACATTGGTTCCTCTCAACAACAGAGTGAACAATATCGATCCCTAAGTATTCAATCCCCTCCCAGTCAATATAGCGAGAAAAAGCCCAGTCTCCACACCCTAGATCGACAACCGAATGAATGTCATTCTCCCTTAAGAAATCTTGGAGATAATCCATATAGTCTTGGGTAATTTCAACCTGAGATCCGCTTAAGGAAAACCCACTTTCATCCCACTCTCCAAGAGTATAGATATAGGTAAAAACTTTTTCAGTCTGATTTTCTGCGCATAGAAGTGCGCAAGCAAGAAGAAAGGGGATAAATTTCATGAGAAAGATCCTCTAAGTCGCTTTAACAGAGGCGCGCTGAGTTGTTGGCTCTTCAGTGGAGATAGGAGTATCTTCTTCGATATCGAGTTTTTCGTGCTGAGAGGTGAGGCGATTAAACTGTCTTCCAAGAGATTTTGTAGCGACAATCCAACCAAGGACAACAAGGAGGAGGAAGACGCCAACGAAAGGGGTGCTTAGAGAAATACTTCCAAAGAACATGAGAAGCCCGCCGTGAACGATAGAACCTCCAGTTTTACCAAGGCGAGAGCCCACACCATCGATGGCTGCTTTTCCCTTGAACTTTGATTCAGAGCTTAGAGGAATAAAGGCAATTTCCTTTGTTGCATCAAAAAGAGTATATTTACAGGCTCTTGAGAAGACGTTTTGAATGGTTCCAAAGAGAACTCCGAGCGCAAGGGGAGTAAATCCAAGAGCTGCACTCCACGCATTGAGGGAAGGATTATCATTCATCAGGAGAATTCCGAAGAATAAGATACCAGTAGCTAGAAGGGCAACAGGTGTAATCAGGGCGCTAAAGGTCCACCCCATTTTCCGGATCATATTTCCACTGATAAAGATAGCGACAAAGGTAGAAAGAAATCCAATCGCCTTCAAGACTTTTCCCATATAAGCATTAAAATCATTAGGATTTGGATAAGCAATTCGGATTTGATCTTTCCAAATGATTTCAACCATATTGATCGCTAGGTTAAATCCTATGACAAGAACTGCGATGCAGAGGAGGTATTTTGATTTAGCAAGATAGGCAAAGTTCTTTCGCATTCCCATCTTAACTTTCTTTCGTTCAAGGTTGTTTTTAGCGTGCTCTTCCTTCATTGCCGGATCGCGGTGGATCACTCGAGTGTTATACCAACGGAATAGGCCAATAGAAAGAATCCCTGTGAAGACAACAATTGTAGTCACTAGGCCGAGGCTTTGTCCCCAGGAGTCTGAACCGAAGATGAAAGAGAGGTCAAAAAGTTGTCCTGAAACAAGGATAGCGATTTGTCCTGCAAAAATTGCAGAGATGTTCGCCCCAACACCAAGGATTCCATAGAACCTTTTGGCATCCTTTACTGTCATTGTTTCATTGGCAAATGCCCAGAAAAGAACAGACATAATCGCTGTTCCCCAAAGCTCTGACATGACATAAAAGAGGGTAAAGGACCAGTGGCGGACCATTCCAATCAAGCCACTAAACCCTTTAGGACAGATTGCATCAAGTTGATCACAGATTCCATGGGGATGAATCACATCACGGAGCGGATAAAGGACGATAGCAAAAAAGGCAAAAAAGGATAAAAAGCTCCCAATCATGATGTAAAAAACTTTTTCCTGAGAGAACTTATTGAAGAGGCGGGTAAAGAGATAGGTCACAAGAAGAGCCATCGGGAGAATCGCCCAAATTTTAATAAAGGGGATCACCGCAGCTCCTGCGTCATTGGCGGTAATGACCAAGGCATCTTTTGCAGCTTTTAGGAGGCTATAGTTAAAACAAATCAGTGCATAAAGAATAAGAAGGGGAAGGAATTTTTTAATTTCCCATCTATGGATTGGCCATAAAAACGAACGGATGCGACTAAACTCACCACTATTTTCTGATGACATAGTTCTCCTGAATGAATATTTTAAGCTGTGTGTGAACGCAAGATAGTGTCTTACCAAGTGGAGAAAAAAAGAACTTTTTATCCAAGGTGAGAGCTAGTATCACAACTGGCCTCGCCTCAAAAGCTTTTTTAACATCTTATTCCTGCGTGAAATGTCCGTTTAGGACCACTATTATAACAGGGAGCAGTTATTTGACAATCTGAATTATTTGTTAGTGAGAACTTCAATCCCTGGAAGCGTTCCTTTTTCGATGAACTCTAGAGAGGCTCCTCCTCCTGAGGAAAGATGGGCAAAACTATTTTGAAGGTGGAGGGTATTGATGGCGGCAATAGAGTCTCCTCCACCAACAATAACTTCACCAGACATCATAGATAAATTTTGAGCTAGTCGGTTTGTTCCATGAGAAAAGACAGACTCTTCAAAAACGCCCATGGGACCATTCCAAAATATTGTAGCACCTTTCTTCAGATCCTCAGACCATACTTCAACAGTTTGAGGACCGACATCCATTCCCTTCCAGCCCTCTGGAATCCCCTCTTTTATATTGATCATTTGAGTTTCTACATCGTTTGTAATGACAATATCAACAGGAAGGTGGACTTGAATTGCTAGTTTCTCACACTCTTTAAGAAAATGTTTGGCGTCCTCTAACTTTTCATCGTCGCAAATGGAGTCTCCAATCGAAATACCTATAGCTTTAAAGAAGGTAAAAGCCATTCCACCACCAATAAAAATAGCGTCGACTTTCTTTCCAAGGGCGTTAAAGACTCCAATCTTACTTCCAATTTTGGCGCCACCGATAATTGCATAAAATGGACGTTTGGGGGTTAGGACAAGTTTTGAAAGGTAGGAGACTTCTCTTTCCATGAGAAATCCCATAATGCACTTTTTTTCGAAATACTTGGTGATTGTCACGGTAGAGCCATGTGAGCGGTGAGCGGCGCCAAAGGCATCATCAACATAAACATCTCCAAGTTTTGCAAGGGATTTTGAAAATTCTGGATCTTTTTCAGGGTGCTCTTCTCCATCATGAAAACGGAGGTTTTCTAATAGGAGGACTTCGCCTGACTTTAAGTTTTCTACCATGTCTTGGGCGACAGTGCCCACACAATCTGGAGCAAATTGCACCTCTTTTTCAAGAAGGATGCTGAGTTGTTTTGCGCAAGGTTTCAATGAAAGTTCAGGATCGACTCTCCCTTTTGGGCGGCCGAAATGACTCATTAAAATGAGGCGGCCTCCTTGGGCTAATATATATTGAATCGATGGAAGGGCTAAAACAATGCGAGTATCATCACTGATAGATCCATCTTCATTGAGAGGGACATTAAAATCGACACGCATCAGGACCTTTTTCCCCTGAATTTCAATATCATGTAAAGAGAGTTTGTTCATAATCCTGAAAAGGGGTTAGTTGCTTGCGAAAATTGGTTTCCATGCTTCCGTTTCTTCAACTCTGAGCGGAGAGAGAAAAGGAGGTCTTGATCAAAGTTTTGGTTTGCTGCCCAACGAAGATATTCCACTGGGACTTCTCGAAAGGGGCGCCCTTTATGTTTTCCTAGAGGCATAAGTTTGAGGGCAATAGGCCTTTCAAGCCGTTTGAGCATTTCCTCTGTCGTTTTAAATTTCCGACTGAGGTGTTTAAAGACTTCGATATTCACAAGGACATCACTCATAGCACGATGAGCCCCTTCAGCTTTAATATTGAAGTGTTTCCGAAGGCTTTCAAGAGAATTTGTAGGGCTTTCTCCATAAAGACGTGCAAGCCGAAGGGTATCTAAATAACGTTGTTTTAATAGATTTGATCCTCTATTTGCCCGTTTAGCTTCGGTATTTAAAAGAGAAAGATCGAAAGGGATTGCATGTCCAACAACGATGTGATCACCGATAAAGTCTAGATATTTGGCAAGGACCGCTTTCATTGAGGGCTTTCCTTGAACCATATCATCTGTAATATGGTGAATCTCTATTGTATGCTGAGGAATTAAAATGCCCGGATTGATTAAGTCTTCACAAGACTCTGAGATCCCCTCGAAGGTGAATTTTGCTGCTGCGATTTCAATGATTCGATCCTTTTCAGGATCGAGCCCTGTGGCTTCGCAATCAAAGCAGACAAAGGTATCTTTAGCGATTAATCCCATAGCACCTTGTTGATTTCATGGATGAGTTGTTCTCTACATTTCCCTTCCTTCGTAGAATACAGGAGAGGAGGGAATCCACTCAAGGTTTTCTCACCCTCAGTCCGTTTAAAAGTGGCATGCTTATCTTTTTGGGAGAGTTTATCTCCCTTGGTTAGAATAAGAAGAAGGGGGATTTTTTCAAAAAAGGCCCACTCAAGAAACTGTCGGTCTTCAGGGGTCATTTCTCGCCTTGAATCGAGGAGGAAGAGTATTAGCTTTAATCCCCGCTCTTTTAAATATTTATCGATCCAAACCCCCCACTCTTCTTGCAATGTCTTTGATGTTTTTGCATAACCGTAACCGGGGAGATCGACAAGAAGGAGTGTTTCATCGATGACGAAGTAGTTAATCCGCTGCGTTTTTCCAGGAGTCGAAGAGACTTTTGCTACTTTTTTTGAACGGAGAAGATGATTAATAAGAGAAGACTTTCCGACATTCGAGCGTCCTACCACAGCCATTTCTGGTAGACTTATATCGGGGAGCTCATCTGTTTTGAGTGCCGAAGTTAAAAACTGTGCCGATTTAAACTCGAGTTTCTTCATAGGTAATGATTCTCTTATTTTCCCCATTGTATTCAATCGTAATATGGATCCGCTCACTTGGCAAAACCGCTTCAATTTTTTCAGGCCACTCAATTAAGCAAAGTTGCCCAAAGTATTCATCAAAGCCCCTCTCTAAAAAGTCATCACTACCTTTAAGTCTATAGCAATCGAAATGGAAGAGGTCATTTTTCCCTTCATAGATGTTGAGATAGGTGAAGGTAGGGCTATTGACTTGGTGGGGCGCTATTCCTGTGATTTCTGAAATAATTCCCTTGCTTAACGTTGTTTTTCCCGCGCCTAAATCACCCATTAAGCAGACAATGGATCCAGCTTGTAGGTCTTGAGCAATTTTTCGCCCAATAGCCTCCGTTTCCTCAGCTGAGGATGAGAGGAAGCTATTGATTTTCTTCGATCCAGCGCTCGACGTGAGTTTTGAACTCATCGTACTTACTCATTTCATCGACAAACCCTGAAATCTTGGTGTCATCGAGTTGTTCTTGAATAAAGGCGAGGAAGTGATCCTCAATTTTGAATCGGTTTTGACCTGGAACATCAACGAGTTCCATTGTCTTGAGTTGGTTTTTCTCAAAGTCATCAATGACCGCTTTCTTGCTATTGAAGAGTTTTCCTGTAACACCTGATGAGAAGACAATCTTTGTGATTGGCTCTCTTCTTTTTTGAATGTAATTCTTGATGACATCAGGATCTTCAGAGACGAAGAAGCGCTTGACTTTCATTCCATCCATGCGCTCTTTGTTTTCAGGGCATCTAGAGACCCAGTCATAAATCGCATCTTGAGGATTTGGATGGGTGTTATCACCGAAAACTTTTCCTGTAAAAGGGCAGATATAAACTTTTTTTGTCGCTTCATTAACCGATTGAGTACCTACTTGAATCATGATCTCAGTCTCACGCCACAGTTTTCCATCGTCTTCAAGCTTCTTTAAAAGCTCTGTCTTACTTTGGAAAATGGTCTTTTCTCTAAGAAAAAGGACTGGCTGGATGTTGTACTTTTTCTCGAGAAAGAAAAAGTAAGTCGTTAAGAGATCAGCCTTTTTATGTCTCTTAAGATAGTCCATGAGAAGTTCTTTCAAACTTTTATTGATGACGGAGTTAGTCATTCTATGATTCCTTGATTCAATTTAGTCTGCTGATCTTAACCGAAAAAATGATTATCTTCAACCCTACAATTTGTTAATTTGCCTCTGAAATCCATTCAATAATATACTCGGATAGATCTAGGAGTCTTTGGGATTCTGCAGTATGGCTAAACCATTGGTAGGTAAAGAAAGCTGTTGATACAAGCCCTAGTAGAGCAAAAGTAGAAGACCAACTGACATCTTTTTCTTGGGGCCTTTTTCTAGCGCTTTCATCCGTTGCTGTTTTGTTGAAACTTGCATCATAAATGGCTGAAGCAAAAGCGATAACTGCTGATGCGATGGCGATTTTTCCACATTGCGAAGCAAATAAGGCGGAACTTTTAGAATCTTTAAGAAAGGACTGCGATAAAACTTTTTGTTGAACGGTAGACATGGCCAAAAGAGATGTTTTAAATAGATCGGCACTCTTAACTTCGGGTGAAAAAGTCATAGGACTCTCCTGATTAATTTTGGAGGGGATTATACCTAAACTTGCAGATAACATCTATTTAACAATTTTCTTTACGTCTTGACAATTTCAGGAGGGAAAAGCATCATAAATAGTTATGGAAAATCTATCAGAAACACTTCAAGCGCAAGCAACAAAGATATTAAAAGAAATCATTGGCGATGCCGCATTTCAGGCTGATGTGACGCAAAGTACCAATGAGCAATTTGGGCATTACCAGTGCAACTCAGCGATGAAAGTGGCAAAAGAGCTTAAAACAAATCCTCGGCAGATTGCCGAGCAAATTGCTAAGAAATGGAAAGTCGATGGAGTGATTGAAAAGTTAGAAGTTGCGGGGCCTGGCTTTATCAATATTACTTTGACAAAAGAATTTTTATCGAAAGAGCTTACAAAAGTTGCTGCAGATGCCCGATTAGGTGTTCCTCCTCTTGAAAAAGTTAAAAAAATTATTGTCGAGTTTTCTTCTCCAAACGTAGCGAAAGAGCTCCATGTGGGGCACTTGCGTTCGACAATTATTGGGGAAAGCTTGGCCCGTCTCTTTGAGTTTTTAGGGCATGATGTCCTTCGCCTCAATCATATTGGAGACTGGGGAACACAATTTGGAATGCTCATCACCTATCTCAAGGAGTTTGAACCAGACATTTTATCTGGAGATAAAGAGACCGATCTTTCTTCCTTGATGAATTGGTATCGTGAATCGAAAAAGGTTTTCGATGAGGATCCAGAGTTTAAAAAGAGGGCACAACTCCAAGTTGTCAGCTTACAAGGAGGGGAAAAAGAGGCCCTTGCCGCTTGGGAAAAAATTCGTGAAATCTCCCGCAAAGGATTTAAAGAGATCTATGATTTTCTCGATGTAACTCTGACTGAACGAGGAGAATCATATTATAATAAGATGCTTCCAAAGGTAGTCGAAGATTATGAGAAAAAGGGTGTCGTTGAAATTTCTGATGGAGCGAAGTGCATTTTTCTTGAGGGGTTTAAATCCAAAGATGGAACCTCTCTTCCTGTGATCCTTCAAAAGTCAGATGGAGGCTACAATTACTCTACAACCGATAGTGCTGCCATTTATCAACGGGTTCATGAAGAAAAAGCCGATCGAATTATTTATGTTGTTGATGCAGGACAACAACTCCATTTCCAAATGGTTTTTGCAGCTGCTGCCAAAGCAGGTTATTACGATCCTGAAAAAGTTCAAGTCGAACATGTTCCCTTTGGGGTGGTTCTCGGGCCTGATGGAAAGAAGTTTAAAACGCGAAGCGGTGAAACCGAAAAGCTTATCGACTTACTAAAGGAAGCGGTCCGTCGGGCGCATGAGCTTTTAAAAGAGCGTCTTCAAGATTCAAATGAAAATGAGCTCAATGAACTCGCTGAAATACTTGGGGTTGACGCGGTTAAATATGCTGACCTCTCTTGTCATCGGGTAAAGGACTACATCTTTAGTTATGATCGGATGCTCAATTTCGAAGGGAATACAGCTGCCTACCTTCTTTACTCCTATGTTAGAATTCAAGGAATCAAGCGGAAGTGTAATAAAGATATCGATGCGCTTTTTGCCACAACACCAATTAAACTCGATCACCCAACAGAGGTGGCCCTAGGACTGAAATTGCGACAATTTGGAGAGACGCTTGCTCTGATGGATCGTGACCTTCTACCGAACCGCCTTTCAGATTATCTTTATGATTTAGCGGAAAAATTCCATGCCTTTTTCCGTGACTGCCGTGTTGAAGGGGTCCCTGAAGAAAATAGCCGCCTTGTTTTATGCGAACTGACTGGACGGATTCTTAAACAGGGGCTTTACATTCTCGGTCTAAAGACAATGGATCGGATGTAACGTCTGTTTTCGAGTTCTTGAAAGGGATTTCTTGGACATATTTCGGAAGCGCATAGCCGGGGAGTTCTCCTCGCAATTTTTCTATGAGCTTTAATCCTTTTTCAACAGGGACTTCAAAATGATGTCCTTGCTTGACACGGTCAAGTTGATGAAGATAATAAGGGATGATTCCTCGATGCGCAAGTGAGAGGAAAAGCTCTTTAAGCGTTTTATCATCATCATTCACACCTGCAAGTAAAACAGATTGACAAAGAATGGGAATGCCTAAAGTGCCCACCTTTTTTAAAGCAGAAAAAATTTCGTCATCGAGCTCATCGGGGTGGTTGACATGGACAATGAAAACGACTTGCAACCGGGAATTTTCTAATAGTTCTAATAAGGAATCAGTGATTCTTTCAGGAATCCCAATGGGAAAACGGGTGTGAAATCGGAGAAGTTTTAGGTGAGGAATCTCACTTAAGCTCTCGATCAACGGTTTTAACGTCTCATCACTTAAAGAGAGAGGATCTCCACCACTTAAGATGATCTCATGAATGGTCTCATCGCTTCGTATGATTTCTAGTTCGCTATGAAAGTCTGTATTACCATTGTAAGGATAGTTTTGTCTAAAGCAATAACGACAGTGCATGGCGCAAGCACTTGTTGTGATCAAAAGGGCGCGGCCCTGATACTTTTGGAGAAGGCGCGGCGTTTTCTGAAAGGAAGTATCACAGACAGGATCTTCTAAAAAAGAGGGAGGAGGGAGGTCTTCTTCTAACGAGGGAAGGAACTGCTTTAGAATCGGATCGTCAAGCGTTCTTTTTTTTATCTTTGACGCTAGTCTTCTAGGAACGTTTAGTGGGAAAGATGACGAATAGGAAAGGTCTAGATCGAGAAACTTTCCAAGGTCTTCAAGTTTTGTAAAATTATCTTTTTGAATTTGGCGCCATTTTAACATGCATCAATTGTACACGATTCATAATCTATGTGACAATAGCAGGTTCTTCTTTAGGGATAGGTTCTTTCACGCGGCTGATATTGGCGCCCAGAGCTTGGAGTTTTCCTTCAAGGTTCTCATAACCACGATCAAGATAGGGAAGCCCTGTGACGATGCTTTCTTCAGGAGCAAGAAGGGCGGCCATCACATAAGCAAAACCTGCCCGGAGATCGGGAACATCGATTTTCCGACCTTCAAATTTTGTGGGCCCCTTAACGATCAAACTATGTTGATAATTGCGGGAGGCAAACCGGCAGGGACGATCCCCAAGACATTGGGTAAAGCGCTCAACATGAGCCCCCATCTCGACCAAAGTATCGACATACCCAAACCGATTTTCATAGACCGTTTCATGAACAACAGAGCTTCCCAGTGCTTGCGTCAATAAGACAACAAAAGGTTGTTGCCAGTCGGTTAAAAAGCCAGGATGGACGTCGGTTTGAAGATGTAGCCCCCCTTTAAGAGGTCCTTGGTAGAAAAATTCGATCCCATTTTCTTTAACAGCAAAGCCTCCGTTAATTCGACGGAGTTTATTTAGAAAAGTGATCATATGGGCTTGTTGTGCCCCTTCGACAAAAACCTTGCCTTTGGTTGCAATGGCAGCCATCCCAAAAGAGGCGGCTTCAATGCGATCGGTGATAACTTTATGTTCGACTTCGTAAAAAGTGGTTGTTTCCTGCACGTAAATCGTTCGGTCAATATCGACGTAAATAACAACGCCAAGCTTTTGCAAAAAGAGGATCAGGTCAATGACTTCAGGTTCAATTGCAGCACCATGAATCACTGTTTTTCCTTTAGCGCGGCAGGCACCAAGAATCGCATTTTCTGTTGCCATGACTGAAGGATAAGGAAGTTCAATAATGCTTCCCTTCATCCCTTCTGGAGCATGGGCAAAATAGGCCCTTTCATTTTTTATCATTCGATATTCAATAACAGCGCCGAGTTTTTCAAGTGCCATGACATGAAAATCAACGGGGCGTTTACCAATTTTGCATCCACCAACTGTGGGGACAATGATGTTTTCCTTTGTTCGTCCTAGAAGAGATCCCATCAGCAAAATAGGGATACGGTTGGCACCGGTATAGTTAAGAGGAACATAAGAAGATATAATCTCTTTTGTAACCACTTCCATCCGTCCTTCATCGCGCTCCCATTTCACTTCCATCCCAATCTCTTTGCAAAGATTGACTGTTGTTTCAACTTCGGAAATGTTTGGAACGTTTGTGAAGGTGCACTTTTTATCGGATAGAAGTGAGGCCACAAGCATTTTTGTAATCGCATTTTTTGCGCCCGCAGCTTTGACATTTCCAGCGAGTGGTTTTCCACCGATAATTTTGAAGTGATCCATATCAGCAGACTATAGCAAGTTTAGTTGTTTCTGAAACGGGATTTTTTTTTGCAGAACAAAAAACTTACGAGTAGTATGGTAATAACCATATGAAATACCGAACAGGAATTGGACAAGACAGTCATCGCTTTTTAGAAAAGGTGACAGATAAAAAGTGCATTATTGCAGGACTTTCCTTTGAGGATGCACCTGGACTTGATGCAGATTCCGATGGAGATGTTGTCTTTCACGCTATTTGCAACGCCATCACTTCACTTACTCATGTTCCTATCCTCGGAAAAGTGGCCATCGATCTTTGCCATAAAGAGGGGATTACTGATAGTCGCGTTTATTTGGATAAAGCGTTTGAAACGTTAGGCTCTCAAAAGATCGAACATATCGCCTTAACCATTGAAGGAAAGCGCCCTAAATTTCAAAAGCGGGCCAATGAGATCCGCCAAAGCGTTGCTACAGCGCTGAATCTAAATCTTGATCAAGTCGGAATTACCTTCACTTCTGGAGATGGCTTGACAGCCTTTGGAAAGGGAGAAGGTCTCATGTGCTACTGCATTCTCACAACTGTTGAGTCAAGCGATTAGCCTTTTTGGCTAGCTTCTTGTAATAATGCTTTCTGGTCTATGCGGGTATAAGCGCGCAATCTTGATTGAACGTCTGAGAGTTGTTTTTTATGGTAAGTTGAAACAAATCTTGTTCCGAGTCTTGAAATTTCAATGACAGGAAGAAGGCCAATCGAAACTTTCATACAAGGACCAATCACAATCACTTTTTTTCCTTTTAAAACTTGTGAGAGCTCTTGGTTATTATAACCGACAACGACGATCCCAATCATCACAGCACCTTGAATACATGCGATTAAAAAAAGACGATTTTCCCAGGTATCAGAGAATTCTTTTTTTTCTGTTTCAATTTGTTCAAGGTCTTCAATAAGACCAAGCTTTTCTGCTGGTGAGGCCTTTGAATAAGCCTCTTTACTATGCTTATCTTCTAAAGGAGAGTGTTTAGCTGAAATTAGCTTAATAAGGCTATTGATCGGATTTGCAAGCTTGCTTAATTTAACGACCATTTTCTATTTCCTTTTAAATTTTATGTAGGAAATAGCTTACCTAATTACGGAAAAAACTTAAATAATAAGCTTTTTTTGACAGTATGAAACCTTATGTATTCTATCTTTTAGCAAAGTATCTTTTGGAAAGAAAAGCAATGCTCAAAAAGAGAAGAACGCCTCCAGCTATATAGTAATAATTATTGTTGTTGTTTGAAAGAGAAGAGGAGTTTTTGCGTCGAGCGGTCTCCCTCCTTTTTCTTTCAACAACTGGAGGAAAGAGAGTTTGCCGTAATGGCTCAGGAAGCATCTCTTGATTATTTTTAAAAAAGGCGTGAATTTGGCCTGGATTTTCCAAGTGGACGGCCTGAAATTGAACCTGCTCTTCGTGATCTGTCCCAACGCATTGACCAAAGGTCCTCTCTGCCAAGGAAACATGCAATATGGGGTGAGAGACCCCAGTATATAAAGGCGTTGTTAGAATTGTGATTTCATGAAAATCTTCATTTATGAACTTCCATGCTTGGATCATGGAGGAGTTATAAATGCATAAGAAAATTCCATTAATGCGTTTCCCCTCATCGGTGTGCCATCCCATTTGGACACGTGACGCAAGAAGTTGGACGACTACTAAGGCTCCGTCGGGGCTAGAGAGCTTCTCGAGTGCTCGATCGTCACAAAATTTGCTGAGTGCATCAAAAGCAACAGTTGAAAGATGGGGTTGAATATTGCTTAACGTTAGGGGAGGCATTGCCATCATGATTTCTCCTTAAATAAGTGCTTTGAGAGTTGATTCCACTAGCAGTGTAAAGAAAACGTCAATTTATTTGTATAAAATACTAGGGATAGTTCAATGAGAGGGTTAGTAGACGTCTAGGAGGAAACGCTTTTCTTTGCGAAGATTTTTTAAAAATATTTTGGGGTCTTCGCTGCTATGGGTTTCAATAATGGAATGGAGGGCAGAGGTGACATCTTTTGCCATATGGCGGGCGTCCCCACAAACATAAAGATGGGCCCCCGAAGAAAGAAGAGACCAAATTTTATCTCCTTGTTCAAGAAGGCGATGTTGGACGTAAAGTTTCTCTTTTTGATCGCGCGAGAAAGCGAGATCAAGAGATAAAAAGTCTTTCTTTTTTAGAGATTCGAGATAGGCTTCGTAGTAATAATCGGTGGCTTGATTCCGCTCGCCAAAGAAAAGCCAGTTTTCCCCTGTGGCCTTTTGAGCTTCTCGTTCTTGGAGGAAAGCGCGATAAGGAGCCACCCCTGTTCCTGGACCAATCATGATGATCGGTGTCGCTGGGTCCTCAGGAAGGAGAAAGTGGGGGGTAGGATGAAGATAAGAGTGAATGGGAGTGGTATGCATGGCTGCAGTATCACATAGGTAATGGGGTCCAAGTCCTCGCTTTTCTTTTTTTCCATGTTTGTAAGAGAAGGTAGCTACGAGTAAATCGACGGCATCTGGGCTGACAGCAGGAGAAGAGGCAATCGAATAAAAACGGGGAAGGAGAGGGGCAAAATAGGAGATCAGTTCTTGGAGAGGAAGGTCTGTAGGATGCATTTGAAAAAAGTCGATGAGGTCGTGAGATGCAATAAACTGTGCACGGGCTTCTTTAGCCTCATTTTCTAGAAGTTTGGGGTCACCAGCCTGTTTTAAAAGAGGAACGGGGATCCGGATTAAATTGACCTTGGTCTTAAGAAAGTGCTCAAGAGTCATTATCCCTCCTGAGCGAGGATCAGTTACCTCTTCGTTGCCACACATATCGAGGGCTTCAAGAAGAGCATTCACATCTTCAGGGAGATTTTCAGGGAAGATAGCAATGGCATCGCCGGCACGATAAGTGATGTTTGAGCCTGTCAAATCAAGGGTAATATGATAGGTTTTCTTACTTGAACCTTCCTTATTAAGAAGATAACGCTCAGTAATTCTTGCGGGGAAAAGATTTTCTTTGTTGTATTCAGTCATTGACAATCACAGCTTGGTTTCGTAAATATAAAAATTATGAAACTTATCCTCATGTTGGCATTATTTTTTCTTGTTACAGGTTGCGCCTCAAGCGGCTATAACCCTCATTATATCGTTTCCGATACCCTTGATGAAGAGGTTATTCCTCAGCAGCAGGAGCTCTCTGATCCCACTTCTTTTTAAGGGCAGCCATTTTCTTATTCGAAATGCCCCCTAAAAATTCAATCCCATTCAGGATTCGGGCGCGCGTAAGATCTTTACCAAGAATGTCTACCGAATCAAAGAGGGGAGGTCCCTGGTGCTTCCCGGTAATCACGGCAAAGAGGATCGGCATGATCACCTTTTTATGATTTACTTCAAAGAGGGTTGCCATATCGCGGGAAGCTTGTTGAAAGCCCTCGCGCCCCCAAGCTTCTCTTTCTTCCATATTCCAGATCATACATTGCAAGATTTCCGCGGCAGTCTCTTTAAGGGTTCCTTTTGGAGCAAGAAGTTCATCGGTCAATGGAATGTGATGAATAAAGAGGAATTGGCAAAGCTCCATAAATTCTGCAAAGGTTTTAATCCGTGTATGAATCAGGGGGGCAATCTTTGACATCCTCTCATCGTTAAATCCCCATTCCTTGATCTTTGCCCAGAGTTCATCTTCAGGAATATTATTGATGAGATACTGTTGATTGATCCAATCAAGTTTTTTAACATCAAAAAAAGCGCCCGATACCCCGACACGATCCACAGAGAAATCTTTGATAATTTCATCTAAACTATAGATTTCTTTATCTTCGGGCATGCTATATCCCATCAGTGTCAAGAAGTTGATAAAAGCATCAGGAAGGTAGCCACTTTCTTTATAATAAAACACCGAAGTCGGGTTCTTTCGTTTCGAAAGTTTTTTCCCATCCGCGCCTAAAAGAAGAGGCATATGCATAAACTTTGGTCTTTCCCAACCAAAAAGATCATAAAGAAGAACATGTTTAGGCGTGGATGTCATCCACTCATCCCCACGAATAATGTGGGTGATTTTCATGAGATAGTCATCGACAACGTTTGCTAAATGGTAGGTAGGAAACCCATCGGATTTAAGGAGGATTTGATCATCCACATCACTCCAAGGACAAGTGATTCTCCCTTTAGTCATGTCTTCATAACTGCATTCCCCTGTTAGCGGTACTTTTAAACGAATAACAAAAGTTTGTCCTGCTGCTTCGCGCTCTTTGATTTCATCCGCACTTAAATTGCGATAGCGGCGATCATAACCCATCCGCTGCCCCATTTTTGCACTGAGCTCTCGCATCTCTTTGAGTTCTTCTGCTGTGGCAAAACATTTGTAAGCATGGCCAGCATCCAGAAGTTTTTGGCAGTATTTTCGATAAATCTCCGTTCGTTCAGACTGACGATAGGGGCCATAAGGTCCGCCAACATCTGGACCTTCATCCCAATGGATC
The DNA here is from genome assembly GCA_018399075.1 of Simkaniaceae bacterium. Lineage (GTDB taxonomy): Bacteria > Chlamydiota > Chlamydiia > Chlamydiales > Simkaniaceae > Neptunichlamydia. The sequence goes on from CP073763.1 coordinate 470,192, forward strand.
CCTAGCCACTGAAGAGATTTAAAAATGCTCTCTTCATATTCAGGGCGTGAGCGCGATTGGTCGGTATCTTCAATACGTAGGAGAAATTTTCCACCGTGATGCTTTGCGAAAATTAAATTAAAGAGAGCCATGTAAGGGGTTCCTACATGGGGATCACCAGTTGGTGAAGGGGCGATGCGTGTACGTACTTCCATTGGCCTGATTCATTTTTATGAAAAAGGCCTATTCTATCCTTTTTTCAAATTATCCGCCAGCAGCGGCTGGGAGAAGCTCGTTTGCCAAGCGTTCCATCAAGATCAAATCTTTCATTACATTGAGAGATTCTTCAAGTTGCAAGTCATTTTGACCGTACTTTTCCATGCTCTCAATATCAAACTCTTCTTTTTTGACTTCTTTTAAAAAGTTTTGGTAGTTTCGGTTTTGCTTAATGCGGTGGGCTGAATTTTTTCTTAAGACCTCTAGATAAGGACCATAAAGATCAACCTTTTTTTGCTGGTCCTTTTTGTACATCCGCATCATTTTTCCGCGATGGAAAGGATGAATATCAGCTAAGTTGTCAACATAATTTGGAGCAATTTCATCATTTTCAAGGGGGAATTTTGCAAAGGATTCTCCAATTTCTAATTCGGTCAATCCTCCAGGAACTTCAATATCAACTTTTGTTCCCGTTAATTGTGGGCTTTTTCCTGAAACGGTGTAATAAAGTCCTCGGGTTACTTTATATTCACCCTGTGGATTGATTTTATTCACATTCCCTGCTTCAAGAGTAAAAAGTTGATAAGACCCTTTTCCCCAAGTGTAGGGATCGCCAATGAGTAGTGCACGTCCATAATCTTTCAAAGTTTGTGCGACAATTTCTGCAGCAGAAGCACTTCCTTTATTGGTTAAGACCATCAGTGGGCCATCCCAAGTTAGCGCTCCATCAAAGTTTCGAAGATGTTGAATATTTCCTTCGCTATCTTTCACAGAAACCACCACCCCTTTCTTAATAAAAAGGCCTGTAACAGCGACGGCTTGAGGGAGAAGTCCTCCCGCATTTCCTCGAAGGTCTAGGATAACGCCTAAAAGGTTTTCATTTTTTTTGATCTCGTTTAAAGCGTTTTTTAGATCGGATGCAGAAGAGTCATTAGGATCTTGATAAAACGAGAAAAGACGAAGAAGGGCAATCATTCCATTACCATAGGGAACTTTTTCTACTTCAAAGCGGGTCTCTTTTAAAACAATTTCATCCCGCACCACTTCGATATCAAATTTTTCAGTTTTCTTTTCTTCTCCTTCGTTGGATTCCCGAACGACTGTCAATCCAACAGCTGTTCCTTTTGGACCTCGGATGAGATCAACCGCTTCGATAATATCCATTCCGGCAACAGGCTCATGATTCACAGCTATAATCTTATCGCCCGCTTTTAAGTGGCCATCTCTTAGCGCGGGGCCTCCTTCAAGAAGGCGAACGAGGGTAAAGCCAGTCAGATCATCTCTGAGCTGCGCGCCAATTCCAAAAAGGCGTTGTTGGACTTGAACCATGAATTGATTTGCTTCTTGAGGAGTGAAGTAGACAGTGTGGGAGTCAAGGGCGCTACTAAAGCTCTTTAGAAAGTAGGAAAGAGCTTGTTGTTTTTGAAGCTTTTTCTTCCCGCCCTGAAGGACCTCATCCTCTCGGCTAGCTCGCCGTTTATCGAGGCGTTGCATAAACTGTTCTTTCGAGTCGATTTCGAGCTGATCAGCTGTCTCAAGTTGGAGGGCTCGAAGAGTGAGAAGGCGGCTTTCAAGCTCACTTTCATTCTTTGCCCACGTAATATCCTTAAAATCAGAGGCTTTTGCGTTGTTTGGAGTAGGGAGCTTAGCGACTTTTTTCTCCAGCTCATTTCGCCTTTTGATGGCCTGAATCATCACCTGATACATTGCCTCATAGGGCTCAAAATTCTCCTTCTTATAATTACTTATAAGGGCCTCTAACAGCTCTCCTTTGGGCTCATCCCAACAGGCAACCTCAGAGGCTAGAAGATAGGTTTTAGTCGGGTCTAGCTCATCTAAGTAGTTCTTGAGAGTTCGGGAAGAGATCTCCGGATTAAGCTCTTTATGGGTGACGTGACTCTTGAAAATTTCCTCAGCTTTTTTATGGGTCGAGTGGGGAGTTAATTCTGGAGGTTTAGCTTCAGCTACAGCCGAAAACACAATAATTAAGATGCTAAATATCAATCGGTTAAATATCATTCAAATTATTCCTTACTGCGGGAGATTTTTCTGTCTTTATCTTACAGCAAATCAAGGGTTTAAGTCTATCGTAAATCAAATTTGTTTTATATAGGCAAATATAATTTTTGCTTTAATCCTATCTAAATCAAAATTTTGCGAAAATGTAAAGAGAAATAGATTGATTTCAACTCAATTTTTTGCAATAATAGTATGTCTAAGACTAAGAAATATTAACAAAGTGTTAATAATTGGGGGTTTTTGACGAACTATTGAATTAGCTCGCCTCAGATTCTTGATCTTAGCCGTTATTTTGGATTGAGGAGGAATAAACATGGATATGGAAAATAACAATGGGGTTCTAGATCAAAATCTAGATTCTCCACGAAAGGTTGTTTCGATTACAGAAGCAGCCCGGATCAATGGTGTAACGAGACAAGCCATTTATGTTGCCATTAAGCAAAATAAACTTAAGGCACGTAAAGACTCGACTCGTTGGACGATTGATTTAGATGACTTAGAAGAATATCGTCAAAATAAGTATTCTAGAACAAAGTCTACTTTTGATGGCGAATTGCTCTTTAATAACGATAAGGGTTTTTACTCTGTCAATCAAGTTGCTAAGATGCTCGGCGTTCCTGCGCAGAAAATCTATTATGCAACGCGTATTGGCGTTTTAAAAGCCATTCGTAAAGGGGCTGCATGGGTCATCCACATTGATGATGTTAAAGAGTATCAGGAAAAATACCTGAGCAGAAGCTCTGAAACTGAAGCGATGTAAGTGGTCGCTGCTATAGGCGATTCCAAAAAAGATTGAGAGGTGAACTTTCTATTTTGGATTCGGATAAGCTAGAAATAGTCTCCACGATTCAAAAAAAATCTCAAGCTGACCTCAGTTTGAGATTTTTTTTGTCTTTAATGAGCTCCAAAAATGGGCATACGAACAGTTTTAAGAGGTATATGTGCCTCATCTTTCCGTCCGTTAGGATCTGGGCGGTCAGAGGGGTTTGTTGGGAGCCTTGTTACTCCAAAGAGCATATGGCCTGTTTCTGAAATGCGTTTAACTAAAAGGACAGAGTTTCCTGAGCGAGCAGCATTTCTGACTAAATTTCTTTCAGCATACTTTTCTGCTAGCTCCAGACCGAGCCCATAGGTATGAGAGTTTGTTCGCTTTAAGACTTGAATCATACGTTCTCTGTGAGATTCAAAAATTGAGATGTCGGTCTCTGTGAAAGCAAAATGTTCTACCATTTTTAATTGATCATCCACCATTTTTAATCGAGATGTCATCCATTTGAGTCTTTTGCTAATCTTCTCTTTCCACAGACGATCGATTTCAGGGCGCTCTTCATCGGTTGGTTCAGGATGTCCTAAGCGCCGAGTGCAAAAACCTTCATAAGTCAATTTAAACTCATCGATCTTGTCGGCAAGGGTATTCTCTTTAAAATCTTTCCAATCCGTAATTGCTCTTCCTTGATATTGAATAAGAATATCGACTTTTTCAATGAGGGTATTCAATTTTTGGCGAATGAGATTATCAATAGCAACAAAACTAATGCCTAGAACGTCCCAGGAGACTTCTCCTAGCGCTTGATCTACTGTATTGGCAATAGCTTGGCAAATCGTGCGATGAAGAAGTTTAACCTTTCCTGGATCATCGATGACCAGGGCCATGTTGCATTGAAGAGTCGGTTGTGAAGCAGAGTTGACAGTTTGTGCGGTAAGGTAAGCAAGAAAATTCTGTCTTTCATGCAAGACTTGAGCGATTTCATCCAGTTCTCTTTCGATTTTTTCTTGAAGAGGTCCTTGAAAGCGCCCAGCTGCAATATGCCGAGCTCTTTCTTGAACTTTTCGATCGCGAGCAGTTATGACCTCATCGATATGGCGCTGAGCATCATCTCTTGCTCCCTGAAGAGCATTTGGATTAGCTTCGTGCAGCCAACTGCGAAATAAAAGATCTGTTCGTTCAAAGGCAAGTCCTTGCCAAGTGGGATTGCCAACGGGAGGGAGCCAACTGTCTTGAGTTATTTGTAATCGGAATGAGTTTATCCATATCTGCGGAATTTCTCCTCGAATTAAACAGGCAAGAGCGTGCTGGGGATCAACAGAAAAAGGTTGGGCATTTGTGATGTCTACTTCAATGGCTATAAGTTCAGGAGAACCGGGGATCTGTCTTCCATGTGTGGTTATTGCATTAAAAAGTTCCCGTGAGCAGTTTCTAGGCGCGCAGTCGAAGAGAACAGGCGAAACTTCTCTTAATGGATCACAAACATTTCTAAGAGGTGAGAAGGCTAAAGCATTCCCTAAAATGAGGAGCCCTTTTCCAGAAGAATGGTATTGGAGAAAAGCAGAAACTTTTTCTTCCCCATCATAAGCTCCTATTGGAAAGAGCGTTTGGATACAAGCATGCATCTCATGAATAAGATCACTTGCAGTGATGTGTTGCTGTTGTGAGTAAACAGGTAATGGTACAATAGCACCCATATGAATTTCCTAAGTGTTTCATTTAAGCAAGGGAACAATTTTCGTAGGTTTCGAACGTTTAATTCAAGAAGAATTTTTACGCAGTTTGAGAAGAGTTTCAACATGGGTTGTTTGAGGGAACATATCAAAAGCCTCCACGCTTTCAATAGAATAGCGGTCGTTGAGCCTTTCAATATCACGCGCAAGAGTTGAGGGCATGCAAGAGAGGTATAGAATTGTTTCTGCTTGGAGAAGAGGAGGGACTTCCTTTGAGAGACCCGTTCTTGGAGGATTGACAAGGATTAAATCCGGGCGGAAGGTTTTTAGAAGTTTGGGCAGTGCTGATTCAACTTTTGAGCAAATGAACTGAACCTCTTTTGAGGAAGGGAGGAGTGCTCGATTGGCTTCAATACCGATCACTTCATGTCCCCCTTTTGCAAGAAGGGAAGAAGTGATCCCTACCCCGCAATAGAGATCGAGAATTCTCTTAGGCTCAGGACCCACCCAATCTGCGATAGTTTGGTAGATTTTTTCAGTAACAGGAGCATTACTTTGCATAAAGCCATAGGGAGAGAAGGGAAATATTCCAAGCTGTTTTTCTTTTCCTGGAGATTTATAAGAAGTCCCTTCAGCAAAAGGAAATTTAATAAGGGATTTTGGAAGTTGGGGAAAAGTTGAAAAAGCAAGGTAAATTTTGTCTTCCTGCTTAAAGATACGCATTGAAGCTGATTTGATTCCTTTGTTTGGAAGGATGAGGAGTGAGTCTTTTAACAATGTAAAAAAGGAAGGGTCTTCTAAAAAAAGGGGGCAAATTGTTGGCTCTATCATAGAGCGATTATCCCAGCCGATATATCCCATTTTAAACCCCTCTTTTTCTTGCGCTAAGTTCAAGCGAATATGAGAGCGGTAATTCCATTGCAAAGGGGAAGGAGTGATGGAAACATTATGAATACGAAGAGCTTCTTGGATGAAACCTTGTTTGGCTTCAAGTTGTCCTTTGTAAGAGAGGTGTTGTAGTTGGCACCCCGCACAAGTTTTATAATGGGGGCATTTTGGCTGAACTCTCTCAGCTCCCTTCTTAATAAGCGTTTCAATGGAAGCTGTTAGATAGTGTTTTTTCTTTTGAGTGATTTTAAGGGTGGCCTCATCTCCTGGAGCAGAGAAAGGGACAAAGGTTACGCATCCGTCAATACGGGTAAGACCGTTTCCGCCGAAGATGATTTTTTCAATGTGATTTGATTTTGAAGTCTTTGACAAGGAGTTGGATGCTCGATTTATTGAGGAAGACATTGACATGAGGGGTAAAAGCGATTTGCAGATCGAGGTTTTTTTTAGCAAGTTTATTGCGATGCTCGCTTAGGCCAAACCCAATTCCTTCAAGCATTCGTTCATTTTGTTCGAGGTAGAGTTTTAAATGAGTTTTACCGACAATTTTTGGAGGCCAAGTTTGAATGACATCGGTATAAAGAATCGGTGGGGGATTGCCTGTTCCGTAAGGTTCAAGAAGTTGCATCGAATCCAGAAATTCAAAGGTTAAATCTTCGAATTGAACCCTTGCATCAAGTTGCAATTTGGGAAGAATGTCATCATTATTAAGTAGTTGATTGGCTTGCTCAATGAATTTGTTTTTAAATTGAAGAATATTTTCCTCTTTGATCATGAGTCCTGCTGCATAGTCGTGTCCCCCAAAATTAAGCAAGAGGTCTGATTGCTTACGGAGCCCAGAGAGAATAGGGAATTCAGGAATGGTTCGGATCGAACCTTTTCCAATGCCCGCTTCAACAGCAATGATCAACGTGGGGCGATTGTACTGTTTTGAGAGTCGAGCAGAGATAATCGGGATGATTCCAGGATGCCACTTATCAGAGTGAAGAACAATGGCTTTTTGCTGCAAAATTTGAGGATGAGTACGAATATAAGCTTCAACATCTTCCGAATCACGTCTTTCAATTTGTTGCCGCTTACTATTATTATCGTCGAGTTCTTTTGCAAGTTGAGTGGCACTAACAGAATCATGCATCAGCATCAGCTCAACCCCTTTTAAAGGATCTGCAATTCTTCCTAAACTATTGAGGCGGGGAGCAATCTTTGAAGCGATATCTGTTGTATTGATCTCTTGAGGTTTCACCTCGCAGATATCCATTAATTTTAGAAGACCAACGCGTTTGGTCATTGCAAACTGTCGGAGGCCATAACGAACAAGGACCCTATTTTCCCCTTTCAAAGCTCCCATATCTGCAATCGTACCAAGAGCGACTAAATCTAAAAACCGCTTTAGATCGATATCAGTAGAACGGATTTTTCCAGTAGAGACCAACTCATTAGTAAGGGCGTGAGCCAGTTTGAAGGCGACTCCGACTCCTGTAAGTTCGCGATTAGGATAGGTGCTGTTGAGGAGCTTAGGATTTAAAGTAGCGATGCAATGAGGGATTTTATCGGTTGGTTCATGGTGATCAGAAACAATGACATCGATATTTCTTTTAACGACTTCTTCAATTTCTCTTGCAGCTGTGATTCCACAGTCTACAGTAATAAGAAGCGTGCAATTTTTTTCCATTGCATATTCTAGAGCATCAGTAATCATTGAAGGGGTTGCAGAAGTTCTATTGGGGACATAGTAGTAGGCATTTCCACCAATGAGCCGAATGAATTCAACGAGGAGAGTGGTTCCGGTAATTCCATCGACATCATTATCGCCATATATAAGAATCGTTTCATTTTTGTGGAGAGCATGAATAATTCGATCAACAGCATTCTTCATCTCTGATAAAAGATCAGGAGAATGAAGATTGGGAAGCTTGGCGTAAAGAAAATTAAAGATTTCCTCAAATGTAGAAAATCCTCGAGAAACGAGGACTTGAGCGGTGACCGGGTGGATATTGAACTCATCTACTATAGATTTTTGCCAATCCACTTTTTGATCCGGATAAACCCATAATAGGTTTTGCGTGTCTTCTTCAACCTCTTTCAAGTTAAAAATTCTCTTACTTTTGATTAAATAAACTTTATCACGATTAACGCGCTATTGCTACGTTAATTTTCATGCAGTGCCACTTTTTGTGCTTTTGCTTTTTCCTTGCTATGGAAAAACAGAAGAAGAGGTGCAGCCACATAAAGAGAAGAGAATGTTCCAAATACCACACCAATGACCATGACTAGTGAGAGACCGAAAATAGCACTTCCTCCTAAAAAGAGGAGAGCAAGAAGGACAACAAGGGTTGTTCCTGAGGTCATTACTGTACGACTTAGGGTGACATTGAGTGCGTGGTTAACTACATCTTTAAAGCTGTGTTTTCTCATGTGTCTTAGGTCTTCACGGATTCGATCAAAAATAATGATCGTATCATTGAGTGAGTATCCAATGATTGTCATGATTGCAGCAATGGTGTTGAGATCAATTTGAATGGGAGTTCCAAGAGCATGAAGGATGCACATAAAGGCAACTGTAATTCCAACATCAATAGCAAGTCCAAGGGTTGCACTAATTGCGTATTTGAACTCAAATCGGAATGTAATATAAACCAGGATGCACAGAAGGGCAACAGTAAGGCCAATGATGGCATTATTACGCATAGCATTTGACATTTGTCCACTAACGCTAGTCCAGTGACTATCCAATGATTTAAGAGATTGAGGGGTTAATTCTACCCCCGATTTTTCTAGGGCATTAACGACCCATACAAGTCTTGGATTGTTCTGATATTGAAATGCAACATCTTTGATATCAGTTTCAAGGGGCATGTTTGCAAAAGGACGTCCCATTTGATCAAGACTTCTTCCGAGAAGAATTTTTATATTGTTAGAAGGTGATAGGGCGCGCACTTGAACATCTTGAGCTGTTGCTCCGGCTGCAATCAACGCCTCTTCGACCATGCCGCGGTAATTATCATCGTTTTTAGCTTCAACTTCAAGCGCAACAGAGTAGCCACCTGTGAAATCCATTCCAAGCATGGAACTTTTTTCTGAAACTAAGAGATATCCACCGACAAGGATAACAGCAATCGAACTGTAAAGGGAGACTTTTCCATATTTCAGGAAGTTAATGTGGGTCTTTTTAATGAGATTAGCCATTTTAAGAACTTTATTCTTCGGGTTTTGAACCCAACCCGCAAAAAAGTAGCGAGTCATGAAGAGGGCAGTAAACATTGAAGAGACAATTCCGATAATCAATGTAACAGCAAACCCCTTAATAGGGCCTGAATCAAATTGCAATAGGATCAGAGCAGCAATAATTGTTGTAATATTAGAGTCTATAATTGCTGAAAAAGCTTTTCGATAGCCCGCATGAACTGCAGTAGCAATTCTCCCCGATAGAGCAAATTCTTCACGAATCCTTTCAAAAACGAGGACATTAGCATCAACGGCCATACCGACAGTCAGTATGACTCCTGCAATTCCGGCTAAAGTCACCGTTGCTGATATATTAACGAGTGTAGCCCAGATGATAAGCAAGTTGACAAGGACAGCAATAGAAGCAATGACACCAGCAAATCGGTAGTATCCTACCATAATAACGATGACAAGGACCAGTGCAAGAATCGTTGCTAGGATTCCCATTGTACGATCCTTAAGACCCAGTTCTGGACTTACATTTTTTTCAGAAAGGATATGAGGAGCAAAGCTTAAGGACCCTGCTTTTAAATCAGCTTCAAGTCTGTTTGCTTCTCTTTGGGTGAAGCTTCCAGAGATTGAGACATTATCTCTTAAAGGTGAAGAAACAGTAGCTGTATTGACAATCGAACCATTGAGGATAACAGCCATGCGCCATCCCTCTCCACGAGAAAATTTATCAAGAGGTGTCCCTTGAATTTTTTCTTTTGAGAATGGAGCTGTCCAATTATAGAGATCGTTTCTTGGATTGATCTTTTGTCCATCTGATAGAGCTTGAGAGCCCTTCACATTAAAGGCTAAAAAGTTTCCTCTTGTAGTATCATAAGAGGCATGGACATCGGTTAAGTTAGCGCCTTCTAAGGCGTAGTTTTTCATTACCACCAATAAGGGGTGGGTTTGACCTTGCCAGTCGGCATAATTTTCACCACGGAATATAGCAAGTTTTGATACAGAATCATTAAAGGTGCTGTTGGTAACCGTGTCATTTGGGTTTGCAAGTCGAAGCCCCTGGTTATAGAGTGTCTTTGCTGCTTCACTTACTGGTTGTGCCATTTCGGTATCAAGGGTATCGCCATATAGGTGTTTCCATGCAATTTGATTGATACTTTCAACATCTTTTCGATTTGTGACAACGGCTTCATTCCAAATATCTTGCAAGAACTGGTGGATGACGGGAGCAAGCTCAGTATTATTAATCGAGAATCTTTCATTGACAATATGAAAATACATTGAAGATGCTTTCACAAGATCAGCAGCAGAAAGTCCTTGAGCACTTGGAAAATCTAAGGTGATATTCGAGCCTTCTTGTCGGATCGTAACCTCTGAAACTCCCATCTTATTTACACGATTATAGAGTTCATCGATTCCTTGCTTAATATCAGTATCATTAGTAACGACTTTATTATTTGAGTCGCGGAGTTGAATCTGAACTGTTTTACCTCCAGAGAGGTCAAGTCCCCAATGGAGAATCTTTCTTTCATCGCCACGGAAATACTTTCGTGCACTTAAGGCTAAGTTACTCCAAAGAGGGTTTTGCGTTGGAGCAGGGATGTCATACTTTGCATGGAGCTCTTCTTTCACTTGAGCCGCTTGATACTCATCACGCCATTTCAATAGATCTTCATGCTCTTTTGTCTCAATCCGATTCATGGCTAAAATTCGTTGCTCGACGTTGGTAAACTCAAGTGTTGCAAACTTTCGGGTTCCATGAACTGTAAAGTCTTCTCTTGTAGCGCTGAGAATGTTGTTATAAAAATCTTCTGCTTCAAAGATAAAGTCTTTAGCAAAGTTTCCACTTAACGGATAAGTCGCTCCGGGGTACCCACTAAATCCATTGTTTTGCAATAAAACACGGAGGTGAGAGAAGTCCTGAATAAAGGCTTTAGCTTGGGGAGAATTTGGATTTTCACCAAGTTTATTCAAGATTTCTTGCATCCCCTTAGCAATGATATAGACAGAATTATTTCTAAATCCTGCAGGGGGCTCAGTTTCAAACTCTGCAGGGGCATAGACAACAAGGCCAATTTTTTGTAAGTGGAGAGGAAGCTTCAGATAAGTTTGATAATCATAAATTGGAAATGAGCTTCTTTTAAGATCTGGGTGAGAGGGGTTCCACTGAGTTTTAATGAGATGAAGAAGTTCTTCTCCTTGAGTTTTTGCAATTGCACCTAGATCCATAACTAGGAGGCTTTGACTGTTTGTCAAATGGTTGAGTTCAATGGCAAAAGCATCTTGAAGTGGGGTAAGATTTTCACCTGTTTCACGAGAAATCCGCGCTATTTCATTATAGATGAGTTGGTCTAGTTGATCATTTAAATAAGACTTAGATCTTTCGATTTCCTTCTTATAACTGAGGATATCCTGATGAAGTTCTAATGAAATCTGTTCGTTATTCCAGTCAATATTAATTGCTTTGATCAGAGGGCTTCTGCCTTCTACTTGAAGAGTTTGAACGGCTTCATTTTTTTGACTAGAAAGGGAAAGGTCTTGTTTAAGTTTTGTGTAAGTCCATGGAGCAGCACTACTACTAAATGCAGCACTTTGTCTTCTTACAATCGCTATGGATGAGCTTAGGCGTTCTTCCCTTGTTCGATAATAGTCGAGTTGCTGTTGTTCATTAGACTCTAGGAAGCCTCCTTTGGCCCTTTTTGCACTTTCAGCATCTTCAAGAGCGATCCTTTGCAGCTTGATTTGATCGCGGTAGCGCTCAAGACTCCCAATGAATTGGTCAACAGCTGCCCGTCTATTCTCCATTGGCCCTTGTGTTACAGTTGCGTAATAACGCTTTGCAATTGCAGAATTCTCTCCAAATACTTTTGCATAAGTTAAGATGTTTTGGGCTAAAATTTGTAGGAATTCATCGGTGCGAGGATTTCCTTGATGATGAAGAGCTGTTTCTAAATATTGAGCGTTTTCACTAATTCCACCGACGGCAAGTCCTAATTGCATGAGGCGATCATCAACGATCTGGTGGTAAAGAGGAGTAATATTTCCTTCGTTGTCTCTCTTTTCAGTGAAATTGAAGTATTCTTTGACTTTTGATGATTCAAAATGAACAGGGATTTTCCTCTGAATGGTAACAAGTGTTGCTTCTTGATGCTTTTCATTAGGGATTAGTGAAAGCTGGGAGGGAACGAAGGGGATTAATGAGCCTGCGCGAGGAAGATGGCTTCTAATACGTTCAGCATCTTTCTCATCTTCATATCTTAAATGGATGATTTCTGGATTATCAGCATCGAGTGTAATGGAGGTAGGCTTAGTTCCAAGAAGTTTATTGTAAGATTTTAGCCAACTAAGAGATTCATCTTCAAGCGCATTGACTCGATTGATTGCCCCTTGCGCTACAGCTGTTGCTCTTTTTTCATTAATCGGTTCATTGAGTGGCTTTGAATAAAATAGAACAGTTGGGAGGATATTATAAAGTGTTAATAATACTACAACTGCAATCAGAATAAATTGCCATCTTTTCTGCTTTTTCATGGGGTGTCTAATCCTTTATTTAAAAAAAATATCATACTCGTCAGAGAGGATTATGTCTAGAGAAATCGTTGTTTAGATGCTGGGCGAAAGATCCGAAATTAACTTTTAGAATAATTTTGTGTTTACTCATCCAATATGTTAGAAATAAGTTTTGCACTTTTTAAGGGGAATGGAAAAATGAATACGGTTGCTGTTGTTGGACTTCAATGGGGAGATGAAGGGAAGGGGAAGATAGTTGATTTAATTGGGGAAGGAATGGATGGGGTTATCCGGGCTCAAGGGGGACACAATGCTGGGCATACCATCGTCGCAAACGGGAAAGAATATCACTTTCATTTGATTCCATCGGGAGTTTTACATCCTGGTGTCAGTTGTTATATTGGTGCTGGGACTGTTGTTGACCCAAAGTCATTGATAGTTGAAGTTGAACAACTTAAAAGAGCGGGGATAGAGCTGAAAGGGCGATTATTCATTTCTCCTTATGCACACTTAATTCTACCCTATCATGAAAGACTTGATAATCTTGGTGAGAAGTCTGAAACACCCATTGGGACAACAGGGCGGGGGATTGGCCCCTGTTATGAAGATAGTGTAGCGCGAAAGGGGATTCGACTGGGGGAATGGATCGATCCGGAAGTTTTTCAAAAAAGACTGTCACTTCTTTTAGCGGAAAAAAACCGTCTTTTAAATCTATATGAATCCCCTTCTTTTGATTATGATGTTCTCCTTGAAGAATATTCCGAGTATGCAAAGCAATTAAAGGAATATATTTTCCCTTTTGAAGAGGAGCTGGATCAAGCAATCAAGAATGGAAAGAAAATTCTTTTTGAAGGAGCTCAAGGGGCAATGCTTGATGTCCGTTTTGGAGCCTACCCCTATGTAACATCATCTTCAACAACAAGTAGTGGTCTTGCCATGGGATCTGGGGTTGGCCCCCATCAAATTGGAAGGACAATCGGAGTAATGAAAGCCTATTCTACCCGCGTCGGAAATGGCCCTTTCCCCACTGAGTTTTCCGAGGAGGAAATGGAGCGATTTGCCAATCATGAAAAAGCGCGTGAATTCGGGACAACAACAGGAAGAAAGCGGAGAATAGGATGGCTCGATATCCCTCTTCTTAAAGAAGCGATTCGATTAAACGGTGCTTCAAGTTTAGCCTTAACTAAGATCGATATTCTAGATGGAATCGATTTCATAAAAATTTGTGTGGGTTATAAAAATTTTAAATATCCGCCTATTTTTCATGGACATTGGAAGAGGATTGAGCCTGTTTATGAAACCTTATTTGGGTGGAATGAATCAACAAAAGAGATAAAAAAGGTAGAAGAATTACCAAAAAATGCTAGAATATTTCTCAGTCGAATTGAAAACCTCTTGGAATGCCCAATAAAGCTTGTCTCATTTGGTCCCGAAAGAGAAAAAACTTTAAGATTTTGATGAATAGCCCATCGACAGAAACACTTGAAAAACCGATCTTTACTGAAGAAGAATTTGCCTTAATTGACCCCACGTATGTTCCAAATCATATCGTGATTATTATGGATGGCAATCGGCGCTGGGCAAGAAGGCAAGGGCTTCCTCCAGAAATGGGACATTGGCAAGGAGCTGAGCAACTTGATATTATTGTTCGTGCTGCCGCCGAGCTTGGTGTTAAAACGTTAACTGTTTATTCTTTCTCCACAGAAAATTGGAATCGTTCTAAGCATGAAGTAGATATGCTTATGCAGCTTCTTGAAGCTTATTTAAAGAATAAGAAGGAAATGCTTGTCAAAGAGGGCGTTCGATTGAATACAATTGGTGATACCGATCGACTTCCCGAACCTGTAAAAAAAGCCCTGACTGAAACGATGCAAGCAACGAAGAATGGGGATCAAATTGACCTTGTCCTTGCCTTAAACTATGGAGGGCGCGACGAAATTCGCCGTGCTTTTATGAAGATGGGGCAAGCGGAGAAGGAAGGAAAATTAGATTGGAATCAGGTTACAGAAGAAACAATTTCTTCTTATCTAGATACTGCGACTTGGAAGGACCCTGAGCTTTTTATCCGGCCTAGTGGAGAGCAAAGAGTGAGTAATTTTCTTATTTGGCAAATTTCTTATAGCGAAATTTATGTCACGGATGTTCTTTGGCCAGATTTTTCTCCGAAGAACTTACTTGAAGCTGTTATAGATTACCAAAAACGTAACAGAAGATATGGAGGTTAGATGAATTTCCCTGATTTAACCAAGCGCTTAATCACCTCTATTATTTCACTTGGTATTTTAGCGTGTGTTTTAATTTTCTCCTATGTTGGAGTGGTTAAGTGGGTGATTGCACTTTTTGCTGCAGGTATTGCTGCCTTAGGAATATGGGAGTTTTGCCGCTTATCTAAACTAAGTGTAAAAAGTGGCTTAAATGAACTCTGTATTGTTATTGGATCTTTAACGGTATTAGGTTTTTTTGTTTCTACTTTTGATCACACATTTTCTCTTCTTCCCTTTATGTTGATCTTCTTTGGAGTGATCTGCATTTTTCTCTATCATTTTGATAAAATTGCCGGGTCGATAGACTCAATTGCTAAAAGTATATTTGCTATTTGCTATGTGGCGATCCCTATTGGGCTTATCCTGAAAATTCTCTACCTTTTTAGCCCTTGCAAATTGGGGCATGAGGGGAGGATTTGGCTTCTTTACTTACTTGTTGTTACAAAAATTACAGATGTTGGCGCTTACTTTGGCGGTCGTCTTATAGGTAAGCGAAAATTAGCTCCAGAGTTGAGTCCAGGAAAAACGATTAATGGAGCAATTATCGGGTTTGTTTCAGCAATTCTCTTTAGCGTTCTTTTTCATTTTGTCAGTCGGTTTGTCGATAGTTTTCATCTAACTTTGATTCAAAGTCTTTGGCTTGGAGCCCTTCTTGGCTTTTTAGGGCAAGTTGGAGATTTGGGTGAATCACTTCTTAAGCGGGATGCTGATGTAAAAGATAGTAATCGTCTTCCGGGTCTTGGGGGGATTTTAGATATGCTAGACTCTTTATTGTTTACAACACCAGTGATTTACTTCTTTCTTTACTTATGTTGAGGCATAAATAAATGATTATTACGATAGATGGACCAGCGGGTACAGGAAAATCAACAACAGCTCGAAGACTTGCAGATGAAATTGGTTTTACCTATTTCGATACCGGTGCTTTATATCGGGCGATTAGTTGGCAGATTCTTGAAGCAGGGATTTCTTATCAAGATGAAGAGGCCCTTTCAAAACTCTTAAAGACCTTTACATTTCGCATTCAGTTGAATAACGGGGATATAAGGTACTTAGTTGGAAATGAAGATGTGACAGAAGTCATACGAAGCAAAGAGGTGACAGCGATTGTTTCTGAAGTGGCGGCATTAAAAAAAGTTCGAGATGCTCTCAAACCCCTTCAGGACAACGTTTCAAAAGAGATCGATGTTGTCTTTGAAGGAAGAGATCTTGGAACTGTTGTCTTTCCCCATGCACAGCTAAAGTTTTTCTTAACGGCTCGACCAGAGACTCGCGCTAAGCGGAGGTATCATGAGCTTGTTCAGAGATTTCCGAACCAAACATTCTCCTACGAAACGATTTTAAAAGAAATTGAAGAGAGGGATGCCTATGATTCAGAAAGAGAGCATGCCCCATTAAAGCAAGCCAAGGATGCGATCCTTATTGATACCTCTGAACTGACTATTGAAGAGGTGACCGATCAACTAAAACAGATATATCTAGAGAAAAAAGGATGAAGAAGCCCACTTTTTTATACTCTTTAGTCATTGCCATTGTAAAAGCATTCTTCAAGATTTTTTACAGACATAAAGTGTATGGTGTTGAACACTACCCTGAAGAAAGTGGTCTTGTTGCGCCGAATCATGTTTCATTTCTTGATCCTCCTTGTGTTGCCATTTCTTGCCCTGGAGAGATTCACTTTTTAGCACGGCAATCCCTTTTTAAATCCTACTTTGGAAAATTAATTACAGCACTTAATTCTCATCCGGTAGAAAAAAATGCGACAAACCTGCGTGTGATGAAGGATATTTGTCATCTCTTAAAAAAGGAATGTAAAGTTTTAATGTTTCCAGAAGGAACTCGATCCAAGGATAATAAACTATGTGAGATTAAACCTGGAATTGGACTGCTCCTTTCAAAGAGTGAGTCTGTCATTATTCCAACCTATGTTCATGGAACTTTTGATATTTGGAGTCGAGCTCGAAAATTCCCTAAACTATGGGGAAAAACAGCTGTTGTTTTTGGAAGCCCCATTCGATGGGAAGACTATGCTGATATTGATCGGAAAGAAGCTCAACAGCTTGTTGCGGATCAGCTCACGAATGCTTTAAACGCACTTCGCAAGTGGTACGAAGAGGGTCATCAAGGTGTTCCGCCATAATTTTTTTATTAATTGTTTACGAAAACATTTACTAATTGCAATTAATGACAATAATTAATTTTCATGTAATAATATCCTAAAGTTTATCATTGAAGATTTTTTATTGCGCAAAGGTGCGCAATCATTATGCAATCAATAAATATGGTTTTTTTTTATCTTCAATGAGATTTTGAATGAACACTTAGAAGTTAGTTATGAAAGACTATTTATTTAGGAAAAACCTTTCTGTAAAGCAGTTGGCTGGGGACCTTGATATCTCAACTTCTTATCTTTACCAATTGATTCGAGGAGAAAGAAAACCCTCTATTGAGCTTGCTCAAAAAATTGAAGACTATACAAATGGAGAAGTGACACTTGCTGCGCTCTTAGGAATTGATGAAGAAGGAGGCATAAAAGTTATAAGCCCTTCATTTGAATCAGAAGCTAATGAGCATGAAAAGAGGTTTTCTTCTCTTGAAATTGCTAGTGAGCGGTTTGAAGGAAAGCTCGAAGAAATTGAGGGGCGACTCTTAAGATTAGAAAAGGGGGAATAATTTTCTCAGGATGCGATTGATGCAGCCGAAGAAATGATTCTTTATGAGTAAATAAAATCTCCGTGGAAAAAATTAACTCAATCGGATATCCTTATGGGATAACCTAAGGAGAATTCATGGCTGATATAGCGATGTTAGATGATAGTAATTTTGATGAAGTTATCAAATCAGGTGTGACACTTGTTGACTTTTTTGCTGAGTGGTGTGGCCCCTGTAAAACAATTGCCCCTGTTCTTGTTGAAGTGGCTAAAGATAAAGATTTAGTAGGAAAAGTTCAAGTTGGAAAGCTCGACATTGATAAGAATGTTGCGACTGCTAAAGCGCACCATGTGACTTCTGTCCCTACATTGATCCTTTTCAAAGATGGTGAAGAAGTGAACCGCTTGGTCGGTCTGCGCGATGCTGTTGCTATTAAAGATTTTGCGACATCAGTCTAATGGGACGACTCATCATACTTATTGGCGTCTGTTTGATCATTATCGGGACGCTTATTACTCTTAATATCCCCTTGAACTGGGTTGGCCATCTTCCAGGGGATTTCTCACTTAAATGGGGGGAGACAAGAGTTTTTATTCCCCTTACCACAGCAATTATTGCTAGTTTTGTTTTGTCAGTCCTTCTCTTTGCTTTTTCAAAGAGGTAAAATTCTTTTGTCTTAAGGCTTCGTAAAGGGCGATTGCAGCGGAGTTAGATAAATTTAGGCAGCGGCTTCCCTCTTTCATTGGTAGGGTGAGGAACTTTTCTGGCCACTTTTCATAAAATTTTTCAGGAAGCCCTTCAGATTCGGAACCAAAAATAAGAATCGCATCGTCTTCAAAGGAAGTCTCTGTATAAATTGAGGATGCCTTGCTAGAAAAAAAGTAAAAGGGACGGACTTGATTTTCTAAGTATTCCATAAGGTCATCTATCAAGGTGACTGTCACTCCTTCCCAATAATCGAGTCCTGCACGCTTTAAGCTCTTGTCATTGGTTCTAAATCCTAAAGGGCGGACAAGGATCAAATTACTCCCAGTTGCATGACAGGTTCTGACAATATTGCCTGCATTTTGAGGGATCTGAGGTCGATATAAAATGATTGTATGCATCGGAACAAGTTTAGATGAAGTCATCTATTAACCTCAATTCAAAGTAATGTAAATGGAGTTTTGTGAAAAGGCTGTACGATAAGAGATGTAATAAATTATTATTTTGTTGAAAAAGCAGTCTATAGGATTTCTAGATTATGAAAAAAAATACCGGAATTCTTTCTTTAATTCTCTGGTACTTACCAGTAGCTTTGGTCCAGCTTGTTTCGGCCAGGGTAACCGTATCTTCTATTAATCCTTGGTACAAAAGCCTTAATAAAGCGTATTGGAACCCACCAGCTTGGTTTTTTGGGCCTACCTGGGCTGTATTATATATTATGATGGCGATAGCAGTGTGGATTGTATATCGGACAAAATCTAAACTGGGTAAACATTGGTTAGCCTATAGTCTTTTTTTTACTCAACTTATTGCCAATGGTCTTTGGTCTTTTCTTTTTTTTGGTCTTCATTCTCCAGGATGGGCACTTCTTGATTTAACCCTACTAATTATTCTGGTGGCTATTACATCGACCTTTTTTTTTAGAATTCGTCGTATAGCAGGGTTTTTATTATTGCCCTACCTTTTATGGAGTATTTATGCGCTCTCACTGAATATAGCAATCTGGTGGTTAAATTAGAGATTTTTCGTATTTTATATGGGGAAAAAACCTTTCAACTCCACGGAGGGAGTTGAAAGGTTAAGAGTGGTAAAAGATTAGCGGATGGTCCCTTCAATTGCTTCTTCAGGGACAGCAATTTCTCGGGTTCCTTCTTTAGAAATCGAGGTGAATGAATCCTCTTGTTCAGGAGTTGCATTTGCTTTCACAACTTCAATTTCAAAAACAAGAAGGGAGTTTGGCGGAAGGTAACCACTTGTTCCATATCCAAGCTCTGGGTGGATAAAGATGGTTCTTTTTTCGCCCTCTTTCATTCCCACGATTCCTTGGGAAAAGCCTGAAATTGTCTCATCTAGTGAAATAAGTTCATCCTCTTGGGAGGCTCCAAAGACTTTTCCGTCTAGGAACTTTCCTGAATAACGAATCATTGGGGAGAAGTGTTTTTCAACAACAGCACCTTCTCCAGTCTTTTCAACCTTATATTGCAATTTGTCCTTTTCAAGAACAACAACACCCTCTTCTGAGGAATTTCCAACCATAAATGAGTTGGCGTCATCAAGGTTTTTATTTGCAAGCTTTTGAAAAGCTTCTTCTTGCACAAGCGAAATCGCTTGAACACATTCAGTTTCATTCATTGGAGATTCTTTTCCAGCTACGGAGTCTTCCATTCCTTTGATAACTTCAGTCATATCAAATTCAAAACCGAGAGAATCTAAGTTTTTACCTATAAGGTGTCCAAAGGCTTGGGATACTTTTTGTAGATCAATCTTCCCATTATCCTCCATTAACTCCTCAGTTGCGTCATTTTTAACTTCATTAGGTTCAGCTTGCTTAGCATAGGTTGCTGAAAAAGCTAATGAAAGCGTAAGCGCAGTAAGAGATAAAAATTTGTTTTTAAGAAACATTACAAACACTCCTCTAGAGTACTCTTGAAAACTTCAAATGTATTAGGTCATGGATTTATATCCAAGTGATTTCTTTTGGGCTAGCTTTTATTTCGAGCTCATCAAGTTGTCTGGGGTTGACACCGGAAGGGCATTGCATCATTAAATCACTTGCTTTTTGTGTTTTAGGAAAGGCAATGACATCCCGAATATTTTCTGTTTTTGTCAGTAGCATCATCAACCGATCAAATCCTAAGGCAATCCCTAAATGGGGTGGGGTTCCATATTGAAGGGCATTAGTAAAGAACCCAAATTTTTGAGAGACTTCTTGAGGGTCAAGCTTCAGGGATTCAAAGACTAATTGCTGAACTTCGTAATCATGGATTCTTTGGGAGCCGCCACCAAGTTCATAGCCATTGATAATAATATCATAGGCATTTGATCGAACCTTCATGGGGTCAGTTTTTAAGAGCTCAATGTCATCAGGATGAGGCATTGTAAAGGGGTGGTGGGTGCTTTGAGGGCGCCGTTCATCTTCATCCCACTCAAAAAGAGGAAAATCTGTTACCCATAAAAATTCATAACAATCAGGATTGATTAAGTTTCTTTCTTTTGCAATGAATCGGCGAAGGTGGTCAAGAGATTGGTTTACAAGAGCTTCGTTTGCTGCACCAAACAGGAGGAGGTCCCCAGTTTCTGCACAGAGTTTTTTCTCTAAAGCTTGTTGTTGCTCCTTAGAGAAAAACTTGACGATGCTTGATGTCAGTCCTTCTTCCTGTCTCTTCATCCATCCCAACCCTCGAAGGCCAAACTTTCCAACAAACTCAGTATATCGATCGATTTCTTTGCGGGAGATGTCCGCTCCCCCTTTTACACATAGAGCTTTAACGCAGCCCCCGACTTTTAGCTGGTCTTTAAAAACAGAAAATTCTGATTCTTTTGCGATTTCATCGACCCGAACAAGAGGCATATCAAAACGGAGGTCGGGACGGTCCGTTCCATAATTTTCAAGGCAGTCATGATAAGTCATCGTAGCGATTTTATCAGGGACTGTATAATCAAGGCATTCCTTGAAAACAACCTTTAAGAAATCATGGATTAAGAGGGAAATATCCTCGGGATACCCAAAGCTTATTTCAATATCAATTTGAGTGAATTCAGGTTGTCGGTCCGATCGGAGATCTTCATCTCTAAAGCAAGGGGCAATTTGAAAATAGCGATCGAGTCCACCAACCATCAGGAGTTGTTTAAAAATCTGTGGTGATTGAGGAAGGGCGTAAAAATTGCCAGGGTAAACACGTGAAGGAACTAAATAGTCACGAGCCCCTTCTGGAGTTGAGCGTCCAAGTAGAGGGGTGCTTACTTCTAAAAATCCTTGGCTGTCTAAAAACGTGCGCGTTACCATCATTGCTTTATGACGCATCTGAAGTTTTTCAGAAATTTCGCCGCGGCGGATGTCTAAATATCGATATTTTAGGCGGATGTCTTCAGAGGTTTCTGTTGAATCATCACAGATTGAGAAAGGAGGGGTTTTTGCAATCGAAAGGATTTCAAAGTTTGAAACTTCAATTTCAATTTCGCCTGTCTCAAGCTTGGGGTTTGTTAATCCTTCACCTCTAGCACGGACGTCCCCTTGGGCGCTAATAACCCATTCAGCACGCAGCTTAGAGGCTTTTTCATGAGCCTCTTTTGAAATTTCAGGATCAAAGATTAGTTGTGTAAGGCCAAAACGATCACGGAGGTCAATAAAGATAAGTCCGCCATGATCTCTTCTTCTATGAACCCAGCCAGAGAGGGTCACAACAGATCCAATATCTTTCTTTCTTAAATCATTGCAGCGGTGCGTTCTTCTATAGTCCATTCTTTTTCCTAAAAAATTCAACAATCGCACTAAGAGAGAGCTCCTCTGTTTCCCTCGTCTTCATTGTTTTGACTTGTCCTATATTCTTTTTAAGCTCTTCATCTCCAATGATGACAGCGTATGAGGAGTTTATTTGTTCAGCTTGCTGAAGTCCTTTTTGGATTTTCTTTGCTTCTATGAGAATCGTTGAGATATTGCTATGCCGCAGTTCATAAAGCAAAGTTTGTGCAAGTTTTTTTGCCTCCATTCCTAGAGGGATTAACGAAACCATTGGCCCAGGTTTTTCTGGGAATGGAATTTTTTGTCCTTCCATTGTTTGTAAAATCCGTTCGATCCCTGTTGAAAACCCTATGCAAGGGAGGTCAGGACCACCAACGGCTGGCAGAAGACCATCGTAGCGTCCTCCAGCACCAATTGTGTTTTGGGCGCCTAAAATATCGGAAGTGACTTCAAAAACGGTATGATTGTAATAGTCGAGTCCTCGTACAAGTTGAGGTGTGATCTGAAAGGGAATGTTATGCTTATTTAGATAGTCACATAGGGAATCGAAATGTTTTTGACTTGTCTCGCTTAAGAAGTCGAGGATAGAGGGGGCTTCATTAAGGAGGCCCCGCTCCTTCTCATCCTTTGAGTCAAGAATACGCAAGGGGTTTTTTGTAAAGCGCGCTTGACTTTCAGGAGAAAGGGTATCAAAGTGAGGTTTCAGAAAGTTTAAAAGGGCCTTTTGATATTTTTCTCTGCAATCCTTATCACCAAGGGTATTGACTAAAACTTTGAGGTTTTTTAGTCCTAAGCGGCGAAAGAGTTCGTAAAGGAGTTCGATGGCTTCAAAATCTTGGTCGGGTTCTCCGTTGCCAATTGCCTCAATTCCAAATTGATGAAATTGTCGAAAACGTCCTGCTTGAGGGCGGTCATAGCGGAAGAAGGGACCGATATAAAAAAACTTATGATGAGAGCCCAGTTGTTGAAGGCTATTTTGGGCAAAGGCCCTCATTACCGAGGCTGTTCCTTCCGGACGAAGACTCATTGACCGGTCTGCCTTATCAAGAAAAGTGTACATCTCTTTTGAAGCAATGTCTGAGGTTTCGCCAACACCTCGGATGAAAAGCTCTGTTTTTTCAAAAATAGGAGTCCTGATTTCCTGATAACCATAGTCGTGAGCAACCTCTCGCATAATCGATTCAAGATAATGCCAGCGATGAGATTCCTTCCATTTATCCTGATTTTTGGGTTCATTAGGAAGGATGTCAAATGTTCCCTTAGGAAGTGAGTATTTCATGGAGCGTTAGTATAAAGCGTTCTAAATTAACTTTGCAAGAGATCTTCGATCAACTGAATCCAATTGCTTAAGATGCTATTTTTTTGATTCACTATTTGGTCTGAGTGAAGCTGTTTTAGGATCTCCCTGAAGGGAAGAGGAAGCCAAGCTTCTCCGGCAAAATGGGATAAATAATATCCTAACTTATGTTCTTCATTAGGGGGATAGTGCTCAATATCTGTCATGAGAATAGAGAGTTCTTTTACGTCGACATCTTGCTTTCGCTTTGTGTGAGAAAGAACTTGGACATCTTGAAGAAGGCGAACCCAAGCTTCGGAGAATTGTTGGCAAAACTGGCTATTTTCACTTTGATCAACATCTCTAATTATTTCTAAAAGGACCTTGAATTCTTTGATATTTCCTATAAGACCTTTATCTGAAATTGCCTTTTCAGTTCCTTCGCTGCTCGTATCAAATTGGTTGATAAGCTTATTGAAATAAACAAGAAAAGCCCCATAAAGGTTAACGCGTTTTTTCCTTTCTTCCTCTTCTATTTGAAAGGCTTCTTTTGGATTTCGATCGGCTTCAATCGGGTTGACGCGGTATTCATCATCTTGCCTTCCTTCTGAAGGTCTAAGTGGCTCTGGAAAAAATGTCATATAATGCCCTATTATCTAACTTTTACTTTACATGATTTGCTTGATAGTTAGCAAACAAGGGATTGACTTCCATTGGATATTTATATACCCTCGATCCGAATGAAAACGATTAGAAAAATGCTAAAAAGTTTTAATTTTAAAGAAGGAACATAGGTTAACTGTGACGGTTCTAGATAATATAAACTCAGAAAACGAACAGACCGAAACTAACGAAGAAATTAAAGCAAAATACCGATATTGGCGGATCCGGATTTTTTACAGCATTTACATCGGATATGCGATGTTTTATTTCACAAGAAAGAGTTTTACATTCTCGATGCCTGCACTGATGATGGATCTAGGGTTTGACAAGGCTGATCTCGGTTTTTTGGGGACTCTCCTTGCTGTGACCTATGCGATTAGTAAGTTTGTTAGCGGGTTGATCTCAGATAAGTCAAGTCTTCGATTATTGATGGGAGCTGGGCTTGTTCTGACAGGAATATTCAATATTTGTGTTGGCTTTTCATCATCGATTCTCCTTTTTGCCATTTTTCTAGGCCTTAATGGGCTCTTTCAAGGGTGGGGCTCTCCCCCTTGTGCCAAACTCTTGACCTACTGGTATTCGCAGACTGAGAGAGGTAGATGGTGGGGGATATGGAATACTTCTCATAATATTGGTGGGGCAGTGATTCCTGTTCTATGTGCTTTTGCGATTCAAGCGTTTGGGTGGAGATATGCTATGTACCTTCCTGGGATTATGGCGATTGTCATCGGGCTATTTTTGATTAACCGAATCCGAAATACACCGAAGCAGGTTGGTTTGCCAACAATTGAGAAGTTTCGGAATGACTATCCTGAGGACAAAGAAAAGGATGCCATTGAAAAGGAAAAGAACTATTCTCCACGTGAAATTCTTTTTGAACATATTCTGAAGAATAAGTTTATTTGGGTGTTGGCGGCTTCGTATTTCTTTGTTTACATTGTCCGAATTGCTATCTATGACTGGGTACAACTCTATTTGATGGAGGAGAAGGGCTATAGTTTGATGGTGGCTGGTTCTTGCGTCTTCTGGTTTGAAATCGGAGGGATTTTTGGAAGCTTATCTGCAGGATCGCTATCAGATACACTGTTTCATGGGCGAAGAGGACCTGTTAATATTCTATTTACCCTTGGGGTAATTGGAAACCTTCTCTTTCTTTGGTTCATTCCTTCGATCAGCTTAGTCACGATTTCCATTGCAACGTTTGTCTTTGGCTTTCTGATTTTTGGCCCTCAAATGCTGATTGGAATGGCAGCAGCAGAACTTGTTGATAAGGAAGCGGCTGGAACTGCGACAGGATTCGCAGGTCTTTTTGCTTATGCTGGTGCTGCATGTGCAGGATGGCCAGTAGGCTGGATCATCGAAAAATTTGGGTGGTCATCATTCTTCCTCCTTTTATCGATTTGCGCAAGTGTTGCGGTTTTATTACTCCTTCCACTATGGTCGAAGGGATCACGCCCTAAGCTTGCAGCGCAATCAAACTAAGGAATCATCATGGGTTGGACGCCCCTTCATGTGCATTCTCAATACTCCATATTAGATTCAACGGCATCCGTAAATGCTCTCGCAGAAAAGGCCAAGGCATTTGGAATGGAAGCCATAGCACTCACCGATTTTTGCAATATGTTTGGTGTTGTAGACTTTTATAAAGCGTGCAACAAAGCAAAGATTAAACCGATTATTGGTTGTGAGGTGATGGTTGCTCCTCACTCTCTCAGCGACAAAAAAAGGGTCTCGGGGCACTCTGTCGGTTATCCCTTAATTCTCTTAGCAAAAAACCAAAAAGGATATCAAAATCTCTGCAAAATCTCTTCGATTGGTTACTTAGAAGGGTTCTACTATACCCCCCGTGTTGATAAAGATGTTTTGGAGACATATTCTGAAGGGCTTATTTGTCTTACAGGCCCATTGCAAGGGCGCCTTCCACAGTTTATTGTTCAAGATCGAGACCAAGAGGTCGAAGAAGAGTTGAGCTGGTACCAAAAAGTATATGGTGAAAACTTCTATTTCGAATTGCAACGTCACCAAATGAGTGATGTGCATATTCAATCAGAGGGAATCGATAAAGAGTCATGGCTTTACCAATACTACCTTGATCGGGTGAAAAACCAAAACAAGGTGAACGATAGGTTAATGGTCCTTTCAAAAGAAAGAGGAATACCCGTTGTTGCGACGAATGAAGCACATTATATCGATCGAGAAGATTGGCGTGCCCATGAAATTTTAATGAATGTCCAATCGGGTGAGCCTGTAGAGATTATTGAAAGAGATTCTTTTGGTAATCCACGGGGGCGGGAGCTTAACCCTAAGCGAAAAGTGATTCCAACGCATGAGCTCTATTTTAAGTCGCCTAAGGAAATGGAAGCGCTTTTTGCAGATATTCCTGAAGCGATTGAAAACACCGAAAAAATAGCAAGTGAATGTAGTGTCGATCTCGATTTTAAGACAAAGTTTTATCCCGTTTTTGTTCCTCCCCATCTAGAAGGAAAAGAGTATACAGAAGAAAACCGAGTTAAAGAGGGAGAAGCCTTTTTAAAAAAGCTTTGCGAAGAGGGGATAATAAAAAGATATACTCCTGAGCGTCTCAAAAAAGTGAAGGATAAGTATCCCGATAAAGATCCAATGGTTGTCGTAAAAGAGAGATTAGAGGGGGAGCTTGAGATTATTACTTCTAAGGGGATGTGCGATTATCTTTTAATTGTTTATGATTTTATCGCATGGGCTAAAAATAAGGGAATTCCTGTGGGGCCCGGAAGGGGATCAGGAGCGGGATCAATTATTCTCTATCTGATTGGGATCACTGATATTGAACCCCTTCGGTTTAATCTTTTCTTCGAGCGTTTTATTAACCCTGAGCGGATGTCCTATCCCGATATCGACGTTGATATCTGTATGGATCGTCGCTCTGAGGTGATCGACTACACTTTAAAAAAGTACGGGAAAGAAAAAGTCGCTCAGATCATTACTTTTGGAACGATGAAAGCGAAAATGGCAATTAAGGATGTAGGTCGGGTCCTCAGCGTTCCCTTAGCAAAGGTGAATGAAATTGCAAAGCTTGTTCCCGAAGACCCAACGATGACGCTTCAGAGAGCCTTAGCACTTGACCCAGAACTCAAAAGAATGTCTGAGAGTGATGAAGATGCGAAACGGATATTAGAATATGCGCAAAGGCTTGAAGGGTCAATCCGCAATACTGGGATCCATGCAGCCGGCTTGATTATTTGTGGAGATCCTCTTACCGATCATATTCCGATATGTAATGCAAAAGACTCAGAGATGGCGGTGACTCAATATTCGATGAAACCTGTCGAAGCTGTTGGGATGTTAAAAATTGACTTCTTAGGGCTTAAAACTCTCACATCGATTCAAAAAACAGTTGATGCGATTGAAGCGCATGGGGGAAAGCATATCGACTGGGTCAATCTTCCCCTTGATGATCAACCGACCTTTAATCTCCTTAACCAAGGGAAAACGCAAGGAGTCTTCCAGTTAGAATCTACTGGGATGCAAGATCTTGCTAAGCACCTTCATATCGATAAGTTTGAAGAGATCATTGCGGTAGGAGCCCTTTATCGTCCTGGACCAATGGAGATGATTCCCTCCTTTATTAACAGGAAGCATGGGCGGGAAAAGATTGAGGTTGACCACCCTCTTATGGAAGATGTGATTCAAGAAACCTATGGGATTATGGTTTATCAAGAGCAGGTGATGCAGATCGCTTCTCTTCTTGCCAGCTACTCCCTAGGGGAAGGTGATGTTCTTCGACGCGCAATGGGAAAAAAAGACCGCGTTGAAATGGCAAAGCAGCGGGAGAAATTTCGCGCTGGAGCTATTCAAAAGGGGATTGATGAAGAAAAAGCAATGGAAGTTTTCGATAAAATCGAAAAATTCGCCTCTTACGGTTTTAACAAGTCCCATGCAGCTGCCTATGGATTCTTAAGTTATGTGACAGCCTACCTAAAAGCAAATTTTCCGAAGGAATGGCTTGCAGCACTCATGACTTGCGATAGTGATGATTTGACAAAGGTATCGAAGCATATTCGGGAATGTGAAGCAATGGAAATCAGTATACTCCCGCCTGATGTGAATGAGTCGGGTGTTGAATTTGCAGCAGCTCCATCAGGCATTCGATTTGCAATGTCAGGAATCAAAGGGGTGGGTCGTGGTGTTGTTGAAACGATCATTGAAGAGCGGAAAAAAAATGGACCCTATAAATCACTTTACGATTTTTTTAAGCGGATTGATTTGACAAAAGTCGGGAAAAAGGTTGTTGAGAACTTAATCGATGCGGGGAGCTTTGATTTCACTAAGTGGACACGACAAGAGCTCTTGGAAAGTGTCGAACCTATGTTTGAACAAACCTCACGCGAGCAAAAAGAGCGTGCAAAAGGGGTGATGGATTTCTTCTCTACTTTTGAAGATGAAGAGAAAAGTCCCTTTAATAATCCTCCCAAAGTCGAGCGACAACAGGATAAAAAAGAGATTCTTGCAAAAGAAAAAGAATTTCTTGGCTTTTATCTTACAGGACATCCTATGGATGAATATCGCAGTTTGATTGATAGCATTGGTTGCGCCCCATTTCATGAGCTCGAAAAGGAGAAGACAGGAAGTGTTGTTAAAACGGCGTTCATTATTGAAAGTGTCAAAGTAAAAATCTCTCAAAAGACTCAGAAAAAATTTGCCATATTAATGATTAGCGATGGAATAGAACGGTTTGAACTCCCTGTTTGGCCCGATATGTATGAAGAAAACAGTCATCTCTTTGTTGAAAATCAACTCCTCTTTTCGATCCTTCAGGTTGAAAAAGAAGAGGATTCTATTCGCCTTAGATGTCGATCTCTAGAGGATTTATCGACCATTACAGAGGAAAATATAGAAACCTTAAATACGCTTTTTCAGCAGATTAAAAAAGTTGCTAGCTCTGATTCAAGGCGCAGGAAAAAACAAAAAGAGGTGAAACCTATGGAAAATGTAGAAGAAAAAAAGCTCCATCTTACTTTAGATGCGAATCTTGTTCGCCTCTCTGAAATTATAAAGCTCAAAAAACTTTTTCATAAATACCCAGGAACGTCTCCCGTCAATTTAGCTTTTCAGAGTGGTGAAAAAAAGGTTGGAACCATTGAAGTAGAGTCGAAATGGGGAGTAGGTTGGAGTATAGAGCTCGAAAATCAGCTGAAAACCCTTTCCTTTATTCAATCCTTTACGGTAGATTCTTAAGTAGATATAATTTAGGTAGCCATGAGAATTGCAGTACTTATTTTTTTAATATGTTTCGGTGCACTTAGCGCCAATCCACTAGATCCTCTTGTAAGGAGTCAGATCAACGTTCACGTTTATTACTCCAAAATGATCGATCACTATCAAAATGAAGAGTGGCAAAAACTTGCCTGGAAATGTGAAGACTTAATCGCAGATTTCCCTTCAAGTCCCTTTGCACGTGAAGCCCTCTATTATTTAGGAGTGGCAGAGTTTAAGTTAGGGGAATATGAATATGCAAATGGTGCTTTTTCAAATTATCTAAAGGAAGAACTTACTCCAAAATTCTTTGAGCAAACGATCCGTTATAAGTTTGAGATTGCAACAGAGTTTGATGGCGGAGCCCGTACCCGTCTTTTTGGGTGGAATAAAATGCCTAAATGGCTTCCTGCTTATGAAGTGGCGATTGAAATCTATGATGAAGTGATTACAACAATGCCTCGTGATGATTTAGCTGCTAAATCTCTTTACCGAAAAGGGGTTCTCCTGCTTAGGATGGAAGAGTATAAAAAGAGTATCGACTCATTTCAAACGCTTTGTCGCCGTTTCCCAAAACATCCCCTTGCCCCAGATGGGTATGTAGGTATTTCAGATGTTTATCTAACTGAATCCAAAAAGGAATTCCCCGACTCAAATAAGTTAGAGCTTGCAGAAATAAATCTTAGAAAATTTAAAACGCATTTTCCTAGTGAGCCTCGTGTCGAAGAAGCTGAAAAAAGATTACTAGGAATGAAGGAAGAGCTAGCGAGTGATCTTCTAGAAATTGCTGAGTTTTATGAGCGAACAAAAAAAGGGAAAGCAGCTGCGATTTATTACGCGACTATCCTAAAAAAATACCCTGAAACCAAAGCAGCCAAGAAATCAGAAATAAGGCTGAAGGTCCTTGATGTTCCCAATATCTATTCTAAGAAAAAACCGCTCGAAGAAGACGCTATTGTCGTTGATGCTACTGAGTAGCTTTCTCTTAACTGCTTGTGGTTATCATACTGGCGTTGAAGAGGAGACACTTTCTGTTCCCTATTTTAATGGTGATACGAACGGAGCTTTAACCGACACAGTGATTAAAGTTCTCGCCGCTTCTGGAGATTTTCGTTATACAGATCGGAAGGGAAACCTTCTTCTAAAAGGAACAATTATTTCAGATACTAACGAGAATATCGGTTACCAATTTGATCGTGACCCAGTTTCTGGCCAAAGAATCCATCGCCTTGTTCCCAATGAAGGACGAAGAGAAATCACTGTTGAAATTACTCTTACCGATTCTCGCACGCAAAAAGTCATTTATGGTCCCGTCAGAGTTTCTGCTCATGGAGATTATGATTTTGTCGATTCTGATTCTTTAAGAGACACCTCTTTTATTAATACTGCTGGAACGCGTGAATCTTCTCTCTTTTTCTCTATGGGGCAACTTGATTCAATTGATGGGGCAAAAGCAACATCTCTAGATCCTATCCATCGGAGCTTAGCACTCAAAATCGTTGAGGGAATCTCCAACCTTCCCTACAATGCAGAGTAATGAAAAAAACCTTTACTGCAGAGCTTGCATCACTTCACCCTATTCTAGATTGGATCCGAAATTATCTAGAAGAAACAGGGCTTTCGGATGTTGAGATCCGCCGCATTGAAATCGCATTAGAAGAAGGGCTTGTTAACATCTTTTCCTATGCCTACCAAGGGGAAATAGGAACAATCGATATCTTCATTCATCATGAGCAGGGGAGCTATGTTGAAATCACCTTCAAAGACAAAGGGCTTCCATTTAACCCTCTTAAACACAAAAAAGAGATCGACCCCCTTATTCCCATTGAATCAATAGAAGAAGGAGGGCTTGGCATCCTCTTCATGCAAAAGCTCATGGATAAAGTTGAGTATATTCGCGAAAGCGATACCAACATCCTTTCTCTTCGAAAAAATCTACCTTAAAAAGACTAAAGAATATTCAATATTGAGATTGATAATATTCAATTCATCTGATAGATAGGCTATAAAATATTTAAGAGGTTTTGATGGAATGTGATGCACTTAATGTTAATATTGATCTTCCCAATCGAGAAAAAATTTGTGAGATCTTGCACAAACTTTTGGCAAGTTCCTATACGCTCTATCTGAAGACTCAAAATTATCATTGGAATGTAACAGGCCCGCATTTCCATGCACTTCACCTTCTTTTCCAATCTCAGTATGAAGAATTAGCGATCTCGGTAGATGAAATTGCAGAAAGAATTCGAGCTCTTGGATTTTTCCCTTCAGGTTCGTTTGAAGCTTTTAAAAAGTTAACCCTTATTAGCGAAGAAACAAGGTTTCCAGAAGCAACAGAAATGCTTCAAAAGCTTTTAGCGGATCATGAAAGCTTAATTCAATTCCTCCGCAAGAACTTTCCTATTATTGAAGGAGAAGGGGATAGCGCAACGGCTGACTTTATTAATAAGCGCCTTGAAGTCCATGAAAAAACCTCCTGGATGCTAAGGTCTACATTATCTTAGTTTATATTAAGCGCATTTTGAAGAAAAATGATGGTTGAAAAAACCTACCTCAAAAATCCTCATAGGATTACACTCTCGTTTTTAAATTTGACGGAGATTATCAATGAGGGTCTTGATTACATCCCTTTTAATGGTTTTAGCATGGAGCTGTGGGAAAAAAGAGGTAGCGCCTGAGAAGCGTCCACTAAATATTTCATTTGGAGCTGAGGTGCGTACCTTGGATCCAAGACTTGGAGGGGAATACCCGACAGCACACTTGATTCGGATGCTTTTTGATGGACTCATGAGAAGAGATGAAAATGGAATAACCGCTCCGGCTGTTGCTGAAAGCTTTGTGATTTCAGAAGATTTCAAGACTTATACCTTTACTCTCAGGGAAACCTATTGGAGTGATGGAAAGCCAGTCACCGCTTATGATTTTGAGTATGCGTGGAAAAAATCTCTCGATCCTAAAACTTTGAGTCATGGTGCACAGAACTTTTACTTTATTAAGAACGCAAAGCTTTCTGCGGAAGGAAAGATCCCTGTGGATGAGGTGGGAGCTCGAGCCCTTGATGATAAAACATTTGAAGTAGAGCTCGAATATCCAGCCCCTTATTTTCTTGAGGTTTTAGGATGCACTCTTTTTCATCCTGTTCCCAAACATCTTGATGAAAAAGACCCAAATTGGGTTCATCGAACAGACGGCACCTTTGTTTCCAATGGCCCTTTTAAATTAAAGAGGTGGAAACGGGGAGATTTTATTTCTGTCGTGAAAAATCCCTACTATTGGGACAGAGAGCATGTGCATCTTGCAGAAGTAAAGGTAAATTTTATTGAAGATGGGATGACTCAACTTTACCTGTATGAAAAAAACAAACTCGACTGGCTCGGTTCTCCTGTGAATAAGATTCCTCCGGAAGCTATAAAGAGTGTTAAATCAGACCCTTCTTTTGCTTCTGTTCCAAGCCCAATGGTCTATTGGTTTTTCCTCAATAGTGAAACCTTTCCTTTCCACAATAAGAAAATACGGCAGGCGTTTTCTTATGCAATTAGCCGAAATGATATTGTTGATCATATTTTCGATGGGAATGCCCTTCCAGCGAGGGGGATTGTGGCTCCTTGTTTCGATTTGGGAAATCCCCCTTGCTTCGAAGATGGAAATTTCGAAGAAGCGAAAAAACTTTTTGATGAAGCTTTAGAAGAACTCAAGCTGACACGTGAAACTTTTTCTCCCATCACTATCAAATATGCATCAGGTGTAGAAACGTTGAACCGAACAGCTCAAACAGTCCAAGAGCTTTGGCAAAAAACATTTGGAATTAAAGTCATTCTGCACCAAGCTGATTGGCCAGTTCAATTTACTTCGATTCAAAAAGGAGACTATCAAGTGGGGATGATGGGGTGGATTTCCTTCATGGGGGATCCCATCTATATGCTTCAGACCTTCAAATATAAGCATGACATGGTCAATATGAGTAATTGGGAGTCAGAGGAATATCTCGATCTTCTAGAAGCATCAAATTTTGAAGCAGATCCTGAAAAGCGTAATCAAATTCTTATTGCTGCTGAAAAGGTTCTCATGGATGAGATGCCGATTATTCCTATTTGCTACGTCAGCATGGAGTTTTCAAAAAAACCGGAGCTCATTGGAGTCAATCTCCCACCATCAGGAGAAATTGATTTTAAATTTGCTAGTTTTTCCCAATAGTAGAGATTGCTTCTTCAGTATCGATCACTTCTGATAGGTAGTATTTCAAAAGCCTTAAGACAAACTTGGGAGTGTTATAGACTCCTTTTGTCGAAAAAACAATTTCGAGATGAGGACGCCCATTTGTTATGAGGGAAATCATCACGATTGTTGTGGGATTGTCATCGACAACTTTGGGAACAATCCAAATTGCAAATTGATGATTGAATAGTGTCACCTTATCAGGGGTCTCAATCACATGAAAATAGTGGGGCAATTGTTCTTGGTTATTATCCTCTTCAAAAGATTCGTGAGACAATAGTCCCGTCTCTTCCAAAAGTGCCATGTCCACTTCTATAATACCTTCAGGAATCCAGCTCGGAAGACTCGAGATGAATTCATTATAGGCTTGATCTAATTGTATGGGATTCATAAATGATCCGCTAGCTCCTTCATTACCGCTCATTTTGTAAGCTTGCTAGGACATCGACGCTTGTCCTCTTATTGCTTGCTTACTTTTTTCTTAATATTCACCCCTTTCTTTTTTTTAAAGGAGTGATTTATTTTTTTTATTTTCATTTTCATTTAAAGAGCTTAGTTTTAAAATATTTAGCTGTGATATTTTTGTTGTAACTTTCTTCTAATTGACAAATTTGATAGAACTAGAAGAAACCTAGGATTTAGAATGCGATTACTATTTCTTACTTTTTTTCTTTTAGCTTTTACAGTGGCTAATGGTGAGCAACTTGATATAAAAGTTTCTGCAAAGTCTGCAATCTTGATCAATGCAGAGACAGGTGCTGTTCTTTACGAAAAGAAAGCGGATGAAAGAGCTTACCCTGCCAGCCTTACAAAGATTGCAACTTGCCTTTATTCCCTGAAGAGAAATAAGAATGACCTCAATGAGATTGTTCCATGTCCTCATCACTGTTTGAGAAGAATGAATAAATCAGTCAAGATCGCCCACAATTATAAGGATCCCGCTTATCTTTTAGAGCCGGATGGTTCCCACTACATGATCAAAAGGGGAGAAGAGCTTCAGTTTAAAGATCTTCTATATGGGCTGATGGTTGCTTCAGGAAATGATGCAGCCAACTGTCTTGCTCATCATATTGCAGGAAACATTCCAAAATTTGTTAAAGGTATGAACGACTACCTTAAAGAGATTGGATGTAAAAATACCAATTTTGCTAATCCCCATGGTCTTCATCATCCTAGACATTACTCAACAGCACGT
Organism: Simkaniaceae bacterium; assembly: GCA_018399075.1. Lineage (GTDB taxonomy): Bacteria > Chlamydiota > Chlamydiia > Chlamydiales > Simkaniaceae > Neptunichlamydia. The sequence continues at coordinate 504,361 of CP073763.1, forward strand.
GATATTGCTCTTATTGCAAAAGAAGCTCTGAAAGTAGATCTTATTAAGTCAATTATTTCGACTAAAGAGCATGAAAGACTTGAAACAAACCTTCAAACTGCAAAAACTGTTCAGAACAAAAATCAGTTGATTCAACCTGGAAAATTTTTCTATCCCCAAGCAATGGGAATGAAAACTGGGTATCATTCTGACGCAGGTTATACTTACGCAAGCGTTGCAAAAAATAATGGAAGAACACTTATTGCTGTTTTATTAGGTTGCGACGAATCTTATTATCAATGTTTCCGGGATGCCATTCGGTTGTTTGATGCCGCTTTTGATGAAGAAAAAGAGCAGCGTCTTCTCTTTAATAAGGAAGAAAACACCTTTAGCCGCGATGTAAAGCAAGCAAAAGACCATTTAAAAGCGACCCTCACAGAGGACATAGCTATTTCTTACTATCCTGCAGAAGAGCCTGAGATTATGATTGAGCTTAATTGGGATCATCAACTCCCTCCTATTGAGAAGGGGAGTTTTGTCGGCTCAATCAATATTTTAGATAAGCAAGGGAACATCATCAATAGTTCTCCTCTTGTAGCAACCGAAAGCGTAGATCGCGCCTTTTACGCCCTCATTAGTGATGCCATGCAAGGAGATTGGGTTTGCCCTCAAGAACTACAAAAAATCCTGATTTTCTTTTTAGCAATCGGAGTCGGGCTAAGCTTATTTGGTCTCTATCGAGTTGAGAACATGAAAAAGGTTAGAAAAGTCCTCAAGCGTTAGCTCTTGAGGACGAGAACTTTTTGAAAGGCCAATCTTCTCTAATGATTCCTCAATAACAGCTGGTGAGGCTTTCCCTTTTAAAGAGGCGCGAAGCATCTTTCGTCGCATCTGGAAAGCAGACCGAATCAGTTCAAAGAGTTCTTCATAGGGAGCATCCACAGGGGGCTTTTTTAACTTAAGTTCAAGAATTGCAGAGTCGACTTTTGGCTTAGGATAAAAACATGTTTTTGGAACGGTAAAAAGGAGTTTTGCATTGGCATGGTAGTTTGTAAAAAGGGTAAAGGAGCTGTAGTCTTTTGTCTTAATATTTGCCGTACATCTTTCTGCTACTTCCTTTTGAACCATGAGATGAATCGATTCAATGGACTCCCGTTTTGGGAGGAGCTCTTGAAGGATGAGTCCTGTCAGGTTATAGGGAATGTTTGCAATCACCTTGACCTTTTTCACTCCATTTAAAAGGCGCTTAAAGCGAATATTCCGGAAATCATCGATGAAGATTTGCAGCTTCCCATTTTGAAATCGTTCTAAGTGCTTTGCAAGTTTCTCATCTTTTTCAATGGCAATGACTGTGGCCCCCTTAGCAAGGAGTGCTTCGGTTAACACTCCTGGTCCAGGGCCAATTTCAACAACGGTATCCCCAGATTTTAGATCTGCAGCATCGACCATCTTTTTTAAGATATTTCCATCGATAAGAAAATTTTGGGAGAGCCCTTTTTTTGGCTTAATTCCCATTTCATTGAGGAATTGATGAAGCTCTGAAGGTTTATATAGGGCCATTAAATAACGGCAAAGGGTTGGTAGTCTTCAGGAAGCTCAAACTTGGGATCATGATTTTGATAACCAAATCGCTTTTTAAGAGATTTGATATAAGCAGCTTTTTCCTTATCAGAGGTCTCAAAAAGGATCTCATTTTTAAGTTTATCGTGCATTTGATCAAAAGATTCAGGGAGATTTGTAATGATCTCCTTTAGGTGGAAAATCCGCATTACAGTGCTGTTGTCAAAACGACTGACTTGGGCAACCGGAGTGCTATAGGAATTAGGGTTGAGAGCTTTAATTACATCGAAATGCATTTTAGATAGTTTTTGAGATCCTCCTGAATAATCGTCGGATAGACTCACAGTTACTCCTTCCTCTTCAAGCATAGAAGGGAGCTTTTCAATTGGTTGACCTTCTTTTTCTAGAAGGTTAGATGCTTTTTCTGCAACACCTTCGCATTGCGCTTCATCTTTTCCTCGGATGGAAAGGACTTGATATTTCCACTCCTCTTCAGGAGGATTTTTGTCTAAATAGCTTTCATAAGCTTTTTTAATCACTTGAGGTGTTGTTGTTTGAAAAGCTTTAGAGTGGACTTTCATTCCAATCAGTTGCTGAACAGTAAGTTCTTGGCGGATCATTTCTCGTGCTTCTTCATACTCGTAGTTTGCTTTATGGAGATTTGACATGATATTCGGTCCGAATCTTTCTTCAAGCTCTTCTCTGACCTCTCCATCACTGACTTTAATTTCTTTTTGCTCTGCATCTAGAAGAATCAGCTCATCATTAATCATATCATCGAGAGTGGCTTCCCATCGGCTCATATAGAATTGGTATTTCTCTACAGGTGAAGCAGAGTATTCTGGATAGTATTCAAAAAGGAAAAGATCCATTTTCTTAACGACATCATAGAGAGAGATAACCTTCCCATTAATTTTTGCTAAGGGGCGGTTATTGATCATCAAACTGGGTTCATTTGACACCCCGCTTGACGGGTTGATAAATGAAGGTTGTTCTCCTCCAAAATCAGCAAACACGAAAGAAAAAAGCGTTGTAAAGAAAAAAATTAAACCGTATGCTCTTTGCATCTCAATCCTCTTGAACTTCAAGTATTTTGCATTCTACTCAAAACGGCACAATAAAAGCCATCCATCTCTCCATCTTTTGGAAAAGATTGAAACGGTTCACAGACAAGCTTAAGTTGATACTTCTCCATGAAATAGGCGACTTGCCGCTCATTTTCCTCTGGAAAAATGCTGCATGTTGCAAAAACGATCTTTCCATCAGGATGTAAAAATTTCAAGGCTTTATTGAATATTTTTCGTTGCTCTTCGATTAAACGCTCTAGTGTTTCAGGTTTAAATTTCCATTTCATATCAGGATTCCGGCGGAGCGTTCCACTTCCAGAGCACGGGACGTCGAGAAGAATCCAGTCCATTCGGTTGAGCAGCCCTTTTTTCTTTATTTTTTTTTCATCAAGGATTTGAGCGTTTTGAATGCCCGCTCGTTTCAGCCGTTTTTTTGACTCAATCAGAGCATGAGGGCGGATATCATAAAGATATATTTGCCCTTTATTTTTCATTTCAGGAGCAAAGGCTAGGGTTTTACCACCGGATCCAGCACAATAATCGAGAATATGGTCATTAGGAGAGGCTTTAACATGACTTGCAATGAGTTGGCTTCCCTCATCTTGAATTTCAAAAAAACCCTCCTTAAATTCTGGAAGTGCAAAGAAATTAATCCGTTTATCAAAGACAATTCCATGCTTTGAATGGAGGCAGGGTGAAACACCGTAGTCAATTTTCCACTTCTTTAAAAGTGATTCCCGATTCGTTTTTAGGGAGTTAACACGAACGGTTGTCGGAGCTTGCTTATTAGAATTCAGACAAAGTTCAATTGCTCGCTCTTCTCCATAAGCGTCCTTCAAATGATTAAAGAAAAACTTTGGGAAGCTAACTCTCACATGTGGAGGCAGTTCTTCTTGGTTTTCAGTAGGAAAGCTTAAGTAAGATTCTAAACGGCTTTCCCAAGTGATCGGTTTGGAGCACTTTGCGTCGATCAGCCCTTTCCAGCGAATCATACCATAGAGGGTCTCACAGATTTCAGCTCGATCCTTTGATCCAACAGCCTTATGCTCACGGAAATAATTCCGCAAAAATGCATCCATAGGAAGGGTAGAGTTTCCCGAATCCTTTAAAATTTTTAATAGATGGTGTTTTCTAAATAATTTCATGAAAGCCATGATACCATATCTATCGACTCAATTAAAGCTAAGACTTTGAAAAATTTATTAGATAGTAGGCATTTGACGACACTATCTAGCATGAGATCTCCTCTGGAAAATAATCAATTGATCTGGGATGATCATTTCCATGAATAAGACAGTTTTTTTTATTGCTAGAGGGTGTTTTTGCCTCATTTTTATTGTTGCCGGTATCGGTAAATTGATGAACTGGCAGGGGTCGGTTGATAGTTTGATCCTTACCTTTTCTGAATGGTCCATGCACCTCGAAGGAACTCTCATGAGTAGCGATATTCATGAGGTTTTAGTTTCAAGCGCTTATGGCATTTTGGGAGTGGCAACATTTTTAGAGATTGTCGGAGCGCTTTTAATATTCACAGGGATCAAAGTGCGGATGGGGGCTTTCCTATTATTGTTATTTATGATTCCGGTCACTCTAATTATGCATCCCTTTTGGTTTAGTGTAGGAAGTGAGATGCACCGCGAAATCTCTATCTTCTTAAAGAATCTTTCATTGATTGGAGCTCTTCTTTACTTTTTGGTGGGGCCGCAGCCTCAGCGAGCATCATAATGATTACAGCCATTTTATTTATCATTAGCTTTGCTATTGTTGCCTGGGGACAGCCTCACATTAGTCCTCTTCTTTCAGTTCTCGCAAGTTGCCTTGGTTTTGCTCTATTTTGGATTTCCCTTTTCAGAATTCAAGGGAAAAAAAACCGCTTTATTTATGCAGCTCTATGGTTTTTTGCTGTTCAACTTGTTCAGCTCTCTTGGCTCGCGTCACCGACCTATCAGGGAACTTATATTTATTTTGTCTATTTAGCCCTTTCACTGTGGCTTGGTGTCCAATTTGGGGTCTTGCCCCTTTTTCTTCCTAAAAAAGCGCCTGTAAGATTTCGACGCATACTAGGTATTGCATCGCTTTGGACCCTTATGGAATGGGGGCGTCTCTTTATTCTTTGTGGCTTTGCTTGGAATCCTGTAGGACTTTCGATGACAGGTTTCTCCATAGGAGGGCAGTTTGCATCTATTGTTGGTGTTTTTGGCCTTTCCTTCCTTGTGATGGTGGTGAATTTTCTTGCAGTGAACCTTGTAACAACAAGAACGAAAAAAGCCCTTTCTGCTTTTGGAGGATTTCTCATTTTCCCCTATCTTTTTGGAGCTGCCCATATTGAGTATCATGACAGCCAACAAAAGCAAAAAGAGCCCTATCATGTGGCGCTTATTCAAACAGCACTGCTTCCAGATCAAAAACAACCTTATTCAGGAAAAGAAGAAAAATATGTTCACCCCTTCCTTCAGTGGCACCACATCATAAGCTATATTAAGGAGCATCATACAAAAGACCTAGATTTGATTGTTTTGCCAGAATATGCCCTTCCCTTTAGTTCTCATGCAACCGTTTACCCCTTGACTCAGATAAAGCAAATTTTAGGGAATGAACTAGGAGATTTAGACCAACTTCTAGAAGATCCTCTCGCAGAAATTAGAGGAGGAGAATGGTTTGTGAGTAACGCCCTTCTTATCCAAGCCCTAGCAAATCACTATGGAGCAGAAGTTGTAATTGGGCTTGATGCTGAAGATGGAGACAAAAATTATAATGCCGCGTTTCATTTTATCCCTGAAGGAAACGAAATTTTCCGTTACGAGAAGAGAGTTCTTCTTCCTTTAGCAGAATATCTTCCCTTTTCATTTTTAAAACCCTTAGTAGCTCGCTATGGGATCCTAAATTTCTTTAGTCATGGAAAAGAAGCAAAAATTACAAATGGAAAGCACCCAATAAGCCTTTCTGTTTGCTATGAAGAATGTTTTCCACACATTATGAGAAATGGAAGGCAAAAAGGAGCCGAGCTTTTCGTTAATGTCACCAATGATGGTTGGTACCCTTTTTCTCGCCTTCCAGAGCAGCATTTCATTCATGGAAGAGTTCGAGCCATTGAAAATGGCGTTCCCTTACTTAGAGCTTGCAATACAGGGATAACAGCAGGGGTTGATAGTTTGGGTAGGACTGTAGCTCGCTTTGAAAACAATGAAGGAAAATTTGAACTTGAAAGAGGGGCACTTTATGTTCCTCTTGATCTTTATGCATTTTCGACTCTTTATACCTTTTGGGGAGATGCGCTGATCTTAATTCTATCTCTCGGATGCTTAGTCTTTTTAAGAGACTGGAAAGAGAATCCCCTTGCTGAAAAACGTTCATTGACTTAAGCTTAGGGGAAATATTTTTCACTCACCTTCAACCGTTTAAATTGGGCTATTACATGTCTCCTAGCGACAAATTTTCAACTTCAAGAAAACATCAACGTTCACTTAAAAACGCTGTTTCACTGTCTGGAACTGGACTTTTTACAGGAATGAAATCAGAAATCAAACTCCGCCCTGCACCTGAAGGAACTGGAATTGTTTTCCAACGGATGGATCTCCCCGATAAACCTAAGCTTCCTGCTCATGTCGAGTATGTTCAAGAAACTCCTAGATGTACGATTTTAGGATCTGGAGATTTTCAAGTTCAAACAGTCGAGCATATCCTTTCGGCAATTAAAGCATATGATATCGATAACCTTCTCATTGAGATCGAAGGGCCTGAAATACCCAGTTGCGATGGAAGTGCTATGCCCTTTGTAGAGCTCATTGAAAAGGGAGGGGTTGTTACACAAAGTCAAACAAAGAAGATTCATCACCTCGAAGCTCCGATTTTCTGGTCGAGAGGAGATGTCCATTTAGTTGCGCTGCCTTCTGAAGAATTTCGAATCAGCTATACCCTTAACTATCCCAACAGCGATCTTTTAAAATCCCAGTTTTTTACCGTCCACGTGGATGAAGAGACTTATAAAGCAGAAATTGCTTCTGCTAGAACCTTTTCACTCTATGAAGAGGTGGTCCCATTGATCGAAAAAGGGAACATTAAAGGAGGGCGCCTTGATAATGCTGTCATTATTAAAGGAGATTCTATTTTGAATCCAGAAGGAGTCCGCTATAAAGATGAGATGGTTAGACATAAAATTCTCGACCTCATTGGAGATCTTTGTCTTGTGGGACAGTCATTTATTGCTCATGTGATTGCAATCCGCTCTGGGCACTTTTCAAACACCTCATTTGCCAAAGAGCTTGTGAGTAATTTCACGATGGAGACAGCGAATGCCAACTGAGGGTTCAACAGATAGAATTATTTTGAACACCAAGCAGATACGGGATATTCTCCCGCATCGTTACCCCTTGTTATTGGTCGACCGTGTGATTGAGCTCGATGTTGAAAATAACAATATTATTGCAACAAAGTGTGTGACAATCAATGAAGAGTTTTTCCAAGGACACTTTCCTGAGGCGCCGATTATGCCAGGTGTTCTTATTTTAGAAGCACTAGCACAAACCGGTGGAATCTTAATTCACCAAAAAGGGTTTGTTGAAAAAACCGCTGTTCTATTAAGTGTAAATAATGCGAAGTTTCGCCGCCCTGCCCTGCCGGGTGATGTGCTTACCATGCATGTTCATGGAGCCCATCTCAGCTCAAAAGGAGGGAAAGTTCAAGCAAAGGCAATGATCGATGGTGAACTAGCCGCAGAAGCCGTGATAGGTTTTGCTCTCAGAGGATTTGAACAGATTTAGGAAATTTTAATGTCTAACATTCATCCAGCAGCGATTATCGAACATGGGGCCAAGCTCGGAAATAATGTCACTATCGAGCCTTATGCAGTCATTAAAGAAAATGTTACTCTAGAGGATAACGTTGTTATTAAGTCTCATGCTTATATCGATGGCTATACAACCATTGGTGAAGGAACGGTTATTTACCCTTCTGCAAGCATTGGAACTAAAACGCAGGCTAAAAATTTTCATGGGGAAAAAACCTATGTAAAAATTGGCAAGAACTGTGAGATTCGTGAATTTGTGACGATCAATTCTTCTTGTGGAGAAGGGTCAACCGTAGAAGTTGGTGATAGCTGTTTAATTATGGCTTATTGCCATATTGCCCATCATTGCAAAGTTGGAAATCATGTGATCATGGCTAACGGTGCCATGCTTGCAGGTCACGTTGAGATCGAAGACTATGCAAATATTGGCGGAATGACCCCCGTTCATCAGTTTGTCCGAATTGGCGCTTATTCCATGGTTGGAGGGTTAAGTCGTATCACGAATGATATTCCTCCCTATACATTAGGAGCGGGAATCCCATACCGTGTGGCGGGTTTGAATTTGATTGGCCTTAAACGGCATAAGTTTTCTATCGAACTCCGCAAATCTTTAACAAAAGCATTCAAATTGACCTATCGCTCAGGAATACTCTTTAGTGAAGCTGTTGAGCGTGTCGAAAGTGAAGTAGAAAAGAGTCCCGCAATTAATCATTGGATTGATTTTTGCAAAAAATCAAAAAGAGGTCTCATTGGCCTTCAACCCATCGGCGCAGCTGATGAATTTCCTGATATAAAAGACCTTCTTGAAGAATGAGAATAATCTATTTCGGAACGCCTTCCTTTGCAGCCGAAGTTCTTAAATACTTAATCGAAAATGGAACGGAAGTTCTAGCTATCGTCACTAAGCCTGACAGGCCACGTGGCCGAAGTGGGAAGCCAGCCTTTTCAGCTGTAAAGGAGCTTGCTACAAAAGATTATCCTGATATTCCATTATACCAACCCGATAAAGCCTCTACCTCAGCCTTTGAAGAAGAGCTTCGTCGTTATGGCGCTGATCTATTTGTCGTTGTTGCTTATGGTGAGATTATGAAGGAAGACATTCTTAACCTTCCAAAAGAAGGGTGCATCAACCTTCATGCCTCCCTTCTTCCCAAGTACCGTGGAGCAGCCCCCATTCAGTTTGCTCTTTTAGATGGGGCAAAAGAAACAGGGGTTACCGTTATTGAAATGGTATTGAAAATGGATGCAGGGGATATGCTCTCTCAAGAAAAAATTCCTATTCCCCAAGAGATGAACTGCGCCGAACTAGAAGAAAAACTATGCAGCCTTGGAAGTGAGGCGCTTTTACGTGTGATTCGAAAGTTTTCTCACTATTATTCCCAAAAAAAACCTCAAGATCCCCATGAAGCAACCTATGTTCAAAAAATTGAATCATCGATGGCTGAGATTGATTGGAATAAGAGTGCCAAAACAATCCACAATCAGATTCGCGCTTTCAGTCCCCGTCCTGGAGCATGGACAGAGGTTGAAATCAATGGACAGTTAAAAAGGTTAAAAATTTTTAAAACAAAAGTTGTTGAAGGGAGTGGCGAGCCACGCTTATCTCTTTCCTTTTCAAAAAATGAATGGGTTATTGCCTGCAAAAAAGGGGCCCTTTCGCTTTTAGAAATTCAGCTAGAAGGAAAAAAGCGCTTGGCAATCTCAGAGTTTGCTTTAGCCTTTAGTTCCGCATTAAAATTAAAATAATAATTTATCTTGTCCCTATTCCCCTCTTTCACTATAATCTCCTCTCATTTCAACCGAATTAATAGAGGGTAACATAAGTTATGGCACAACCATCTCAAGTCTCTATCCCAAGAGCAACCTACCACTACTTTACAAATATGCAAAACCTTCTCCTAACTGCAGGAACTGCTTGTTTTCTCGGAAAACATCTAGTGGCCTATTTAGGAAAAGATATCGCAGACTTTCCATCGCTAGATAAAATTAGCTCGCATACAAGAGACTACTTTTCTTTTTATGACTTTGCTTCTGCAGCAAGTTCCGTTTATTCAGTCTACTCAGTTATAAGAGATGGAGTAGCGGTTGTAAAAGATCCTGGAGCTCATGGTAACGTTCGCGATGAAAGAAAAGGGGATTTTCCAAGAGCTGACAACCAGTACATTGGACCAAAAACATGGATGGCCTATAGATCTGCATCAGCACTCTTTAAGACAGCATCCTCTCTCCTTCTTGTTCATGAACCCCTTAAGCGTTTGGGGACTTTTAGCGAAAGCTTCAGTCCAACAGTGCGCGCTGTGGGCGGAGGGCTAGGAGCTCTTGGATTTGTTATTGATATCATCGACACTCAGCGTGCAGCTGTTGCTCATGTTCAAGATGTAGCAGATGGAGCCGTTCCAACAGATGCCAAGATCACGAATCCTCAGGGCGGCGATGAGGACATTCATCAAGAGATGATTCAAAAAGCGCGTCGCTGTGATCAGTTCTTTATGGGGATGGTAGTTGTTATCAAGCTGATCGGTGTTGTTCGTGCATTAGATATGGTGGAGAGCGCTGGGCTAATAGGTCGCGTTTCCAGCTTTACAGTAGATCACACCGAGAATATCTACGGAGGCCTCTTTACAGCTATGAGTCTAACAGGAATTGCAAGACATGCGCTTTACGGAGCGACGATCCAACAATTAGAACAACGTAATATAAACAAAGGGTAACGGAGATTAATATGACAATCGCAAGTGGAATTAAATACACATGTACACAATTACCTGAATCTAGAGAGTGGTTCCGTCTTGTTAGCGGGATGGTTAACACAGCTCAAGATTATGGAATCGACACCCTTTTTGGAGCAACGTTAGGACCTATCGGGAAACTCGCAAAGGGATTAGATGGCGCCTATTACGCAAAAAAATCTATTGAAGATATTGATGTTACGATTCTTAGTGTTCGAAACTACGATCGTACGAATCATAAAGAGAGTCTGATTTCGATTTTCAATGCAACGGTTAAGATAACTGGTGATGTCTGCGCAACACTTAAAGTTCTTGGAACGATTGGTGGAGTTGTTATGCTTGCTCCACATGCCAAGTCATTTGGTTATGTGAAGAATGTTTGCTCGGTTTACTCAGCATCAGTTGGAGTCTTCAAGGGAGTTGCAATTATTTGGGCTGAATACCATACAGACCCAACAGCTAATGCAGCTAGACGAAAGAACATCTCACTTGCTACCGTTGCTGTGATTGGCTCGATGTGCTCTATTTGGCTTAACGGTATGGGGGGCTTGGACTCCTATATTGGAGCTGCTACATTTGCAGAAAAAGGAATGCAGAGACTGCAGCCTTGGACATTTAATGCTGCAGTTCTTACTAGCAACATCACAGGGATTGCAAAAAATATTGCAACAGCCCCTGCTGCTTAAAAGAATAACCTCCACTAGGCGTGGAGGTTTTTTTACGCTCTTAATTAAAATTATTTATAATGCATTCTGTAGTTTATCGCCCTCTTTCGCCTAGTGAAACGCAAAGACTTTTTGCGCAAACCTTTCTATCAACGTCCCATTATCCTGAAAAATGGGAAGGGGAGACGTCGCTCTCTCTCTTCTATATCATTGATAGCCTCATTGGGCTAATGCGCCTTCCTTACCTCTATAAAGAGGCAATTCGGGTTTATAATATAGTACAAGAGGAAGGGAGCCCTCTAAAACCGAGGGCCGAGACATTGGCTCTTATAGCGAATGGGATTGAGATTGTTATATGGTGTGCTGAAAGAAAATTTATTATTTTGTCTGTTAGAAAGTGTAATACTCTTCAAGGAATTTGTTACTTAAGTCGAATGATAATCTATGAAGAAGCAGTATGCAAAGAGGGGAGAGCGATCCTAGAAATGTGGAAAGGAAAGCAAACGGAAAAAAAAGAATTTCAACAAACGAAAGTTCAGTTCATCTCACATACAGCTTATTTAGGTTGGGTTGCTCTAGGTCTTATTTCTTACTTCAATGGAATAGCTTACCCTCACAAATTCATGAAGTACTTGCATATAGTTAGCTTCACCTTTGGCTTAATTGCCTCAGGGTATGATGAGATGGACCCAGGACTAAGAAAGGGCCTTAAAAAATTTCTACCACAGAGGAGTATCTATTGCTTTTAAGAAGGGAGTGGTTTGTCATAACACTATTTTTTTCAGTGCTAGCAGCATTGATAGCAATTGCTTGGATTTCTCATGAGTTCTCCGATGAAGAAATAGAAAGTAAAGTTTTCAGTCAATGGGAAAATTAAGTTCCCGTAAATTTTCATTGTACAAAATATCCGCCTTTTGATAACCTTTTCGCTTTAGCCATAAATGGCGTGGTATCATTTTTGATGACTCCGCTGTTGCTCAATAGTGTAAAGTAAGCGAAAGCTGAAAATCGATAAAAAGGAAAATGTATGTCACTAAAGCTGATGGGAAAGAAGAAAGGAATGACCCGTGTGTTTGACGAAACAGGAAATCTGATCGTCTGTACGGTGATTGCTGCAGAACCCAATGTCATCGTCCAAGTAAAAGACAAGGATAAGGATGGCTATCAAGCAGTTCAGCTTGGAGCAATCAAAGTTCCCGAAAGCAAAAAGAAAAATGTCACAAAACCCTTAGTTGGCCACTTTGCAAAAGCGAAAGTAGAACCAAGGCGTCACCTACTAGAGTCTCGTATTGAAAATACCAATGAGTTTCAACTTGGACAAGAAGTTGGAATAGACTATTTCACTGATACAGAGTTTGTTGATGTCTGTGGAACATCTAAAGGGAAAGGGTTTCAAGGCGTCATTAAACGTCATAACTTTGCTGGTGGGCCAGGATCACATGGGTCAGGGTTCCATAGAACTGCAGGGTCTACAGGGATGCGCAGTACGCCAGGCCGTAGTTTGCCAGGAGTCAAGAAAGCCGGGCAAATGGGATCTCAAAAAGTTACTACGGAAAACCTAAAGGTTATTCGTATTGATGCTGAGAAACAAGTGATTTTAGTCAAAGGGGCTGTTCCAGGTGCAAAGAACAGTCTTGTTTATATCCGGAAATCGGTAAAAAAAACCCCTGCAAAAAAATAGGAAATGGCCGCGGTGAAACTGAAAAAATATGATTTAGAAGGAAAAGAGCTTGAAGAAGTCTCCGTTGATGAGAAGCTTCTGAAAGTTTCTGTCAATCAGCAGCTGATCAAAGATTATGTTGTTGCTGTGCGAAAAAACGCGCGCCAATGGAGTGCTAATACTAAAGGTCGTTCTGAAATCGCCCTATCAAACAGCAAGCCTCATCCTCAAAAAGGAACTGGTCGAGCAAGACAGGGATGTATAAAGACATCGCAATATCGAAAGGGTGCTGTTGTTTTCGGGCCAAAGCCAAAATTTGATCAACACGTTAAAATTAACAAAAAAGAGAGGCGTGCAGCTATTCACTTCCTTCTGGCTCAGAAGGTAACTGATGGCAATATGCGTCTTTTGAAACTTAAAGAGCTAAAAGAGCCTAAGACCAAATCGGTTTGTAAGTTCTTAGATGCTGCAGGTCTAAAAGACAAGAAAGTCTTATTCCTTTGCGACGATGCTGAGAAGACCCAGAAAGAGCGGTCAAACTTCTATCTAAGCATGCGGAACATTCCAGGAACAAGATTCATGCCAATTGGAAGCATTAGTGGATATGATCTGATGCGAACTCAAGAAGTTGTTGTCATTGACTCTGCACAAAAAGAGCTTATGCAAGCAATGGGGAGTAAATAGTGAAAGATAGAATTGCATTTCAAGTAATTAAATCCCGACATATCACAGAAAAGACAACAGTTCTTGAAGGGCTTCAACACTCTACAAGTAACAAGAGTACAGCTAGATGTTCCAGTCCAAAATATGTCTTTCTCGTTGATAAGAATGCAAACAAAGTAGAAATTGCTCGAGCAATCGAAACGATCTACTCTGAAAAAAAGATTAAAGTAAAAGCGGTGAATACCATCAATATGAAGCCAAAAAAGCGACGTGTGCGTGGCTACAAAGGTTTTCGCCCTGCAGTTAAAAAAGCAATCGTTACCCTTGAGAGTGGCGATTCAATTGACGAAGCCGTTTAGGAGAAATAATGGTTAAGAAATTTCGACCGACAACACCTGGACAGAGAAAGCTTGTCCTCCCAAGCTTTGGCCAGCTGACACGAACCCCTGGGAAGCGTAAGACTATTAAGCCAACGAAGTCCCTTCTTGTGTCTAAAAAGAGAACAAATGGGAGAAACCACCATGGGCGGATCACTTGCCGTCATAGAGGTGGGGGACATAAACGGTTTTACCGACTTGTTGACTTTAAAAGAGATAAAGATGGAATCGAAGCAAAGGTTGCTTCAGTGGAGTATGATCCAAATCGTTCAGCTCACGTAGCCCTCCTTAATTATCTAGATGGTGAGAAAAGATATATTCTTGCTCCAGAGGGGATTAAGCAAGGTGATAAGCTCCTATCTGGAGATAAAGCTCCCTTTAAACCAGGATGTGCGATGGAACTTAAGGGAATGCCCCTCGGTTCAACAGTACATAACATTGAATTATATCCAGGACGAGGTGGAAAACTTGTTCGTAGTGCAGGACTATCAGCGCAATTGATGGCAAGAAGTGGTGGTTACGCTACCATTAAAATGCCGTCAGGTGAGGTGAGAATGGTAAGAGAAACTTGCCGGGCAACTTTTGGTGTTGTTTCTAACGCTGAGAATGCTCTACGCGTTGAAGGTAAAGCTGGAAGGTCTCGGTGGAAAGGATTCCGTCCAACAGTCCGAGGAACAGCAATGAACCCCGTTGATCACCCACATGGTGGTGGAGAAGGGCGTCATAATGGTTACATCCCTCAAACTCCATGGGGAATGCAGACAAAGGGACTCCGCACCCGCTCGAAGAAGAAATCGAAGAAGTTGATCGTGAAAGACCGAAGGAAGAAATAATGGGTAGAAGTTTACGTAAAGGTCCTTTTGTGGATCACCACCTATTGAAGAAAGTAGTGAAACAGAATGAAGATGACTCAAAAAAGCCAATTAAAACTTGGTCGCGAAGGTCGATGATCATTCCGGATATGATTGGTCACACATTTGAAGTTCACAACGGAAAAAAATTCATCTCAGTCTTTGTGTCTGAGAATATGGTCGGTCACCGTTTAGGGGAGTTTTCTCCTACAAGGTTATTTAAAGGCCACCCAGTTAAGAAATAAAGGAAGATAACAATGCGTGAAGCGATAGCTAAAATGAAATACATCCGCATCAGCCCGAGGAAGGCAAGACTTGCCGCCGATTTGATTCGTGGTAAAGGTGTTGAAGATGCTCTTTTGCAACTCCTTTATAGTAACTTAAAGGGAGGACGACTTTTAAAGAAGACTCTAGATAGTGCCATTGCAAATGCAGAAACACTTCATAGCGTTCAAAGACGTGACCTAAAAGTTAAGGAAGTGCGTATTGATGCAGGCCCAACAATGAAACGGGCGAAATCAAAGAGCCGTGGTGGACGCGTGCCAATCTTGAAACGGACGTCACATTTTACGGTCGTCGTTGGAACGGAAAGTTAAGAGGAAACATGGGACAAAAAACATCGCCAATTGGATTTAGACTCGCCCTAAAGAAACAGTGGAAATCCCTATGGTTTGCAAATAAGAAAGAGTTTGGTGAACATCTCTTCGAAGACAAAATGATGAGAGACTTCTTACTTAAAAAGTCTTGCTGCGTGGGAACTGCAGAAGTGATCATCAAAAGAATGAGCGAAAAGATTGAAGTCACCCTTCATACAGCTCGTCCTGGACTAGTTATTGGAAAGAAGGGCGCAGAAATTGAAATCATGAAGCAAGAGCTCAAAAAGCTAACAGGGAAGGATGTCTGGATAGAAGTTGCTGAAATCAAACGTCCTGATCTAGATGCTCAGCTAGTTGCAGAAGCGATTGCGAAGCAACTTGAAAGACGTGTTGCCTTTAGACGCGTTATGAAAAAATCGATTCAAGCGACAATGGATGCTGGTGCAGCAGGGATCAAGATACAGATTTCTGGGCGGATTGGCGGAGCGGAGATCGCCCGAACTGAGTGGTATAAGGAAGGTCAAATTCCTCTTCACACTCTAAGAGCGAATATCCAATATGCGACAGCGAGAGCTGAGACGACTTATGGCTCAATTGGGGTCAAAGTTTGGATTAATAAAGGCGAACAACACGGATAAGGAATTAGGAGAAACGCAAAATGGCATTGATACCATCTCGACCTAAACATCGTAAGCAGATGAAAGGCTCGATGAGCGGAAAAGCGAAAGGCGGACAGTTCGTTGAATTTGGCGACTATGGAATGCAAATTCTTGACCGTGGTCGGATTACAAATCAACAGATCGAAGCGTGTCGTGTGGCAATTACTCGTTACTTTAGCCGTAAAGGAAAGGTCTGGATTCGAATTTTTCCAGATAAGCCGATTACAAAGAAGCCGGCTGAAACACGTATGGGTAAAGGAAAAGGAGGAACTGACCATTGGGTTGCAGTAGCACGCCCAGGGAGAATCCTTTTTGAAGTAGCAAACGTGTCTAAGGATGAAGCAAAGAAAGCCCTCTTAAAAGCGGCAGCTAAGCTTCCTTTCCGGACGCGATTTGTCGAACGTGTAGAAAAAGTGTAAGGAGACGGGAAATGTTGAAAGCAAGCGAACTAATTAATCAATCTGATGAAGAACTAGAAGCAAAGTATGAAGATATCTGCAGAGATGTTTTTGAGCTTACAAATGAACTTCGCGTTTCAAGGAAACTAGAAAAGCCACACGAACTGAAAGAGAAGAAAAAAGATCGGGCGCGAATCCTTACTGTTTTGCGTCAAAAGAAAAGTAAAGGGTCAGCGTAGATAACTATGGAAGCTCAAGGAAGAAAAAAAGTTAAAGAAGGAATCGTCATTTCAGCAAAGATGAACAAAACAGCTGTTGTCAATGTTGAGAGGACGATTCTACATCCCCGCTACAAGAAAGTTGTAAAGCGTGGCAAAAAATACTATGCGCACAATGAAAAAGGTGACCTAAAAGAAGGCCAACGTGTTCGGATTGAAGAAACACGCCCTCTTTCTAAACTAAAGCGCTGGATCGTAGTGGATGTGCTTTCTTAAAATAATATATGGATGAGTGAGAGACAATGATTCAACAAGAGACAGAATTAGAAGTAGCCGATAATAGCGGTGCTAAGCGAGTGAAGTGCTTTAAGGTTCTTCGCGGAACACGAAGACGGTATGCACATGTTGGTGATATTGTTGTCTGTTCAGTTAAAGAAGCAGACCCAAAGTCAAGTGTAAAAAAAGGATCTGTCATAAAAGCCGTCATCGTGAGGACAAAAAGTTATGTTCGACGTAGTGATGGATCTATGATCAGGTTTTATGACAATAGCTGCGTGATTATTGATGATAAGCAAAACCCTAAAGGAACAAGGATTTTCGGCCCAGTTGCTCGTGAAGTCCGTGATAGGGGATTTATTAAAATTAGTTCACTTGCCCCAGAAGTGATTTAAAGAGGAAACATAGATGAAACAGAAGTGGATCAAAAAAGGTGATAAAGTCCTCGTTATCAGTGGAAACGACCGGGGTAAGGTGGGCGAGGTCATCGCTAAGAAAGAATCACAAATTCTTGTCCAAGGTGTGAATGTCCGTAAAAGACATACGAAAGCACGCCAGCAAGGACAAAAGTCTGAGATTATTAGCATGGAAAAGCCTATCCATCTCTCAAATGTTGCACTCTGCAACGGAGAAGGAAAGAAACTCAAGCTCAATGTAAAGCTTGGAAAAGATGGATCAAAAGATCTTGTATATCTCGATAACGGAAAAGAAGTCAGTTATCGAACTTTAAGAAAACCCGTTAAGTCGTAAGGGCAAAAGAATAATGTCTAGATTAAAGAAGAGATTCCAGGAAGAAATTAAGGGAGAGCTCTTAAAGAAGTTCTCTTATTCAAATCCGATGAAGATTCCTGAGCTAAAGAAAATTGTCATTAGCATGGGTGTTGCTGAGGCTGTTAAGGATAAGAACGTCATGCAGGATTGTGTGAAGGAGCTTGCTTTAATTTCAGGGCAAAAGCCACTTATTACTCGAGCTAAAAAATCCGTTGCTAACTTCAAACTTAGAGAAGGACAAGCAATTGGATTAAAAGTCACGCTCCGCGGAAAAAGAATGTATGAATTTTTTGATCGATTTTGTAACATTGTCTGTCCAAGGATCCGTGACTTCCGTGGATTTAAGAAGAGTGGTGACAAGAGAGGAAGTTACTCATTGGGGCTGACCGAGCAACAAGTGTTCCCAGAGCTTAACCTTGATGAGGTTAAAAGAGAGCAAGGAATGAATATTACATTTGTCACTTCAGCAATCAATGATGAAGAAAGTCTCGAACTATTAACACAGCTTGGCCTTCCATATAAGCGCTAAACATAGAGGAAAGAATGACAACTAGCGATACAGTAGCAGATCTACTCACAAGAATTAGAAATGCAAAAGACGCAAAGCATAAATATGTTGATGTAAAGCTTTCTAAACTGAACCAATCGATTGTCGATGTTCTTAGAGAGAAAGGGTATGTCACAAGCTTTTTAGTGAATGAAAAAAAACGGCAGATCCGTGTTTTCTTGAAATATATCAAAAATTCAAGAGATAACGTTATCCACGGTCTAAAGAGAGTTTCTAAGCCAGGTCTTAGAAGTTATGTTGGTTATCAGAGTATTCCTAGAGTATTTAGTGGACTTGGAATTGCAATTCTTTCAACACCCGCAGGAGTGATTGAAGGAGAGAAAGCGAGAGAATTAAAAACTGGTGGGGAACTCCTCTGTTTAGTTTGGTAAAATTAGGAAAATAAGAAAATGTCACGATTAGGTAAAGCACCCATTCCTCTTCCAAAAGGGGTAGAAGTCAAGGGATCTAAGGGAGAGATTGAAATTAAAGGGCCCAAAGGGACCATTAAGAAACATCTTCCTGAAGGGATTTCAATTAAAGTTGTAGAAAGCGAAGTGCTTGTTGAGTTTGACGAGAAGTCCGGTCTAGCAAAACCGATGTATGGACTCTACCGCTCGCTCGTCAATAATGCTATTATTGGAGTAAGCGAAGGATTCAAAAAACAGCTTAGCTTAATTGGAGTTGGATACCGAGCAGCTGTAAAAGGTAATGCTTTAGACCTTCAGCTTGGTTTTTCACATCCATCACAACTTGATATACCAAGTGACATCCAAGTGGCTATTGAAAAGAGCACACTGATTACGATTAGCGGGATAGATAAGCAACTTGTAGGACAGTTTGCTGCTAATGTCCGAGCGCTAAGACCACCTGAGCCTTACAAAGGAAAAGGGGTTAGATATGTCGATGAATACGTCCGCAAGAAAGCGGGTAAATCAGCTAAAGGGAAGTAAGAGATGCATCAGAATCTAGAGAAAAGAAATAAAGTGCGAAAAACAAGAGTGATGCGCATTCGGAAAAAGCTTCGAGGAACTGCAGAAAAACCTCGTCTCTCTGTATTTAAATCGCTAAATCACATCGGAGTTCAACTTATTGATGATGAACAGGGCGTAACCCTTGCAAGCTACAGTACCCTTGCAAAAGAGATGAAGGGAAAAAAACTATCGAAGGAAAGCGCAAAGCTTGTTGGCGCTAAGATCGCGGAACTTGCAAAAGGAAAAAAAATTGATCGGATAGTTTTTGATCGCGGTCGTTATAAATATCATGGACTCATTGCTGAAGTTGCCAATGGCGCTCGCGATAAAGGAATTAAATTTTAGGAAAACTCATGGCAAAGAAAGGCACAAAACAAGAAGATTTCGAAACCGAATTTGAAGAGAAAGTCCTCTACATTAACCGTTGTTCTAAAGTGGTAAAAGGGGGACGTAAGTTTAGCTTTTCTGCTCTAGTCATTGTTGGAGATGGAAATGGCCGCATTGGTGTTGGTTTTGCAAAAGCTAACGAAGTAGCAGATGCCATCAGAAAAGGGGGCGAAGCTGCTCGTAAGAATGTTCTTACTTTCGAACTTGAAGGGACGACTATTCCACACGAAATTATCTCTGACTGGGATGGAGCACGAGTGATGCTAAAACCTGCCAAAGAAGGAACAGGAATCATTGCTGGATCTAAGCCGCGCGCCGTACTTGAAGTAAGTGGAATTAAAGATGTTGTTGCTAAAAGTCTTGGTTCTAGTAATCCTCTTAACCAAGTCCGCGCAACTTTTAAGGCCCTTGTCGAGCTAAGAAACAGACAAGCGACACTTGATGCAAGAGGAGCAACTACATGAAATTATCAGAGTTAAAAAATACACATCTAAAGAAAAGAACCAAACGTGTTGGCAGAGGCCCAGGATCAAAAATGGGTAAAACATCGTGTCGTGGCCATAAGGGAGATAAGTCTCGTTCTGGTTACAAAAGACGTGGTGGAAAAGAAGGTGGGCAACTTCCTCTTTACCAAAAGCTACCACACCGTGGTTTTTCTAATGAACGTTTTAAAGTCGCTATTTATGAGATTAATCTCGGAAGGCTTAACGAACACTTTGACGATGGAGAAACCATCAATAAAGAAACACTGATGCAGAAGGGATTTCCTATGCGTCGGATGAAGGGCGGATTTAAGGTTCTTGCAGGCGGCGAACTCACAAAGAAAGTAGTGATTCAGGCGAATCGCTTTTCAAAAAGTGCAGTAGCTAAGCTAGAGAAGCAAGGAATAGAATTTAAAACGATCTAGGTCATATGTTCCAGGCATTAAAAAGAATATTCTCCATCAAGGAAGTCAAGACAAAAATTCTCTTTACGTTATTGATGCTCTTGATTTGTCGGATTGGGGCCTATATCCCAGTTCCTGGAATCAATGGTGATGCTGTCGTCCAGGTTTTTCGTCAGCTAACAGGTGGTTCTCAAAATCTCTTTCAGCTAGTTGACATCTTTTCTGGAGGTGCCTTTGCTCAAATGACTGTGATTGCATTAGGGGTTATGCCTTATATTTCTGCATCAATCATTATGCAAATCCTTGTAGCTGTTGTCCCATCCCTTCAACGTGAGATGAAGGAAAATGGGGAGGCAGGAAAACGAAAAATGGGAAAAGGGATTCGGATGATGACAATCGTCCTTGCCTTATTTCAGTCGGCCCTTCTTGCAAAATATGCCTTAAGCCTAAATCTATCTCATCCTGGGATAATCATGAGTCAAATTTTGGCACCCCAGATTCTTGGGTTCCCATGGCTCTTTTATCTTGTTGTTATGACAGCGATGAGTACAGGGACGCTCTTTCTCATGTGGATTGGAGAGCAAATTACTGAGCGGGGGATTGGAAATGGAATTAGTTTGATCATTTCTATTGGTATCCTTTCCTCACTTCCTAGAACGATGGGAACGATCCTTAGACAGCTAAATCTTGATTCACAAGAGCCGGGTCAGATGACCTTTTCTTCAATTGTTATATTATCAATAGTCTTTGTGATGATTATCCTAGGAACAATCATGATCATCCAAGGAACTCGAAAAATTCCCTTGCAGTATGCAAGACGTGTTGTGGGACGAAGAGAAAGTCAAGGGGGAACCTCCCATATTCCACTCAAAATTAACTATGCTGGTGTGATTCCGGTGATTTTTGCATCATCACTTCTCATGTTTCCAGCGACCATTGCCCAGTTTTTAAGTAAGGGGACGTGGCTTGCATCTGTTGTGCAGTGGCTCTCTCCAGGTAGCTGGGTTTATACTGCCTTATTTGTCATCCTTATTCTCTTTTTTACCTACTTTTGGACGGCAACACAGTTTCATCCGGAGCAAATTGCTTCAGATATGAAAAAAAATGGAGCCTTTATCCCTGGGATCAGACAAGGTCGCCCTACACAAGAATTTTTAGAGTCGACAATGAATCGGATTACCCTTGCAGGAGCTGTTTTTTTAGCACTCATTGCGATTTTACCAACCTTAGTAGGTAAAATTTTAAGTGTAGATGCCTCGATTAGTCATTTTTTTGGGGGAACCTCTCTCCTTATTTTAGTAGGGGTTGTCCTGGATACAACGAAACAGATCGAATCTCACCTCCTTATGAAGCGCTATGATGGCTTCATGAAGAAGGGAAGAATTACCGGTAGGATGTAAAGAGCATTGAATTCTTTATACAAGTATGCTAACATCATATCCACAAATAATGAATTAAAGAAGGAATTTAACCTATGCCCCGTGTGATTGGAATCGACATTCCTGGTAACAAGCGTTTAGTGATCAGCCTTACCTATATCTTTGGTATTGGAAAAGCTGTTTCTGAAGAAGTTATTGGAAAATTGGGACTAGATCCGAATATGCGTGCTCATAACCTTTCTGATGAGGATGTGTCAAAGCTTAACGCTATGCTCACCTCTGAATATATTGTTGAAGGGGATTTGAGACGACAAGTTCAAAACAATATTAAAAGACTGATTAGTACAAGTTCCTATCGTGGAATGAGACACCGTGTGGGTCTCCCAACACGTGGACAGAGAACACGTACCAATGCCCGTACCCGAAAGGGAAAAAAGAAAACTGTCGCAGGAAAGAAAAAAGCCGTTTAATCGGGCGTAAGCGAAATAGGAGTAACAATTGGCTAAGCAAGATAAAGTCGTTAAAAAGACCTCTTCCAGAGCAAAAAAGAAAATCACAAGAACTGTACCTAGTGGAATTGCACATGTAAAAGCAACATTTAATAATACGATTGTATCGATTACTGACCCCTCTGGGAATGTGATTGCATGGGCAAGTGCTGGGAAAACAAACTTTACTGGTTCACGAAAATCTTCAGCCTTTGCTGCTTCTGTAGCAGCCCAAGATGCTGGGAAAATTGCAATGAACCACGGGATGAAAGAGGTCGAAGTGAGCTTAAAAGGGCCTGGAGCAGGACGAGAGTCTGCTGTTCGCGGCCTTCAAAGTGCTGGGCTCATCATTACACTCATTAAAGATAAGACCCCCATCCCCCATAATGGATGTCGTCCTAGAAAAAGACGCCGCGTATAAGGAGAGGAAAAACCTATGACTGTTAAGTATGGCAAGTTTGAGCTGCCGACGAATATCAAAATTGAAGAAGCAACGAAGACGGAAACGTATTCTCGCTTCATAGCAGAAGCTTTTGAAAGGGGGTTTGGACATACAGTTGGGAATGCTCTCAGACGTATTATGCTCAATTCTCTTGAAGCGCCTGCTCTAATCTCTGTAAAGATTGAAGGGATACCTCACGAATATATCGCTGTTGAAGGGATCATTGAAGATATGACCCACATTGTCCTAAACTTCAAAGGAGCTCTCCTTAGAAAGCTTCCACTCGAAGAGAACAGAGATACACGAGGCCCAAAGATTATTTCTAAAACTCTTGATATCACTCAAGATATGCTCGATGCAGGTGGCGGGCAATTTACCGTTACTTTCAAAGATGTGATGGGTGAATCTGACTTTGAAATGGTCAATCCTGACCACCATTTATTTACAATTACAAAGCCAATGAAAAAGCGTGTTGATCTTAAGATTGCAATTGGAAGAGGCTATGTCCCTTCTGAACGTCACGACATTCAAGATAAAGTTATTGACGAAATCGTTATTGATTCAGCCTTTTCTCCTGTTCGTCTTGTAAATTACTTTGTAGAAAACACGCGTGTTGGTCAGGATACTGACTATGATCGCTTGATTCTTGAAGTGACAACAGATGGTAGAGTAACACCTCAAGAAGCAATAACGTTTGCAACCCAAATTGGTGTTCTTCACCTTGGAGTTTTTGATACCCTTAAATTCCAAGACCTCTCATTTGATCATGAAGAGATGGAGTCTGATACCGATCGCGATGAGCTTCTTGCAAAACTTGCCCTTCGGATTAATGAAATTGAACTTTCTGTTCGCTCTACCAATTGCTTAGCCCAAGCAAATATCGATACAATTGCTGAGCTTGTTATTATGCCTGAGCCAGAAATGCTTAAATTCCGAAACTTTGGTAAGAAATCACTTAATGAGATCAAAGCAAAGCTAGAGGACATGAGTCTTCATCTTGGAATGGATCTTTCCCGTTATGGAATCACACGGGATAATGTTCGCCAGGTGATTGACGAATATCTAGAAGAAAAATCAGGACAAGAAACACCATGAGACACCAGAAACGGACTGTAAAACTGAATCGAAACTCTTCCCATAGAAGAGCTCTTGTAGCGAATATGCTTAAATCACTTGTAGAACATGGTCGGATTGAAACCACTGTTCCTAAAGCAAAAGAGCTACGAAGACATGCTGATCGTTTGATCACCCTTGCTAAGAAAAATACATTGGCAAGTCGTCGTGCTGCGATTTCGAAAATGATGATTAGTTATAATGCCCTTACTTCGAAAGAAGTGCGCGCTGCAAAAAAAGGGGATACTTCATCCTATAATACCGACCGAAAAGTGGTTGGAAAACTCTTTGATGAACTAAGTCAGCGTTATGTTGCTCGCGATGGGGGATATACCCGCATCGTTCGCAAGGAAAATCGCCAAGGGGATAGCTCTCCTCTTTGCATCATCGAGTATGTTCAGTAATAGCGGTGTCATATCCTGAGGGGTATGAATCTACACCATTCATTTAATAGGCGGCCTGCTTTTTAAGTTAGGCCGCTTTTTTTATCCCTTAAATGCCCATTATCAGCTTTTTGATATGTTTGTTGTGAAAAAAAAAGCTAAATTATGTAAGAGAAGGAAAACAATAAAATGACATGGATTTATGATGAAGTTAGTAAAGTGGGTTTCTTTTATTCTCCTATTTGTATCAAGTGCTTTAGTGGCATTAGAGGGGCAGATAACTCACCGCCAAGGAGATGGCATTGGTTATAAAAGGCAATATTCTAAAATTGGTGTTTACCACGCCTTTGAAGATCAAGCTTTTCAACCCTTTATCGATCTCCGCTATCTTGTTCTTAATAAGGGAAAGCAAGGAGCCAATATTGGGGCAGGTCTTGGCTATCAATTTGAACAACAAAATCGTCTTTCTGCTTATGCCTACTTTGATTTGTTAGAAAGCCGTACGAACCATATTTTCAATCAGATGACTGCGGGACTCTCTTATACTCATCCTCTTATTGTCTCCAACAAAGACTGGGGGGAATTTACATGTTACCTCAATGGCTATTTTCCACTTAAAAGCGTTGAGAAAAGGATTAAAAAAGAGTCATTTGCGGGATTCAAGGGGAATCATTTACTCATTAACCAAACTGACCACTATGCCTTGACAGGGAGTAATTTAGAATTAGGATATCTTTCAACTTCGTGGAACAACTGGAATGCCTATATTGCAGGAAGTGCTTACTACTTCAAGCGGGCAGAGCTGCATGGATTTGGAGGATATGGGAAGCTACGTATTATTTATAACGACTTAATCAGCCTTGAAGGTCAGGTTTCTGGAGATAGGCTTTTTGGGACAAATATTAGTGGAACACTTGGTATCCGCATTCCTTTTGGAAAAAGAGAAATGAAAGCAGTCAAAAATCGATCCTATTGCGTTCATAAGTCTCGCCCAATCGAAAGATTAGAGCCAATTGTTTTAGAAAAAAATTCACGAAAAGTTGTTGCTAAAGACTCATCTGGAACGCCTTTAAACTTTATTTTTGTAAACAACCTGAACGGTAGTAATGGTACCTTTGAAGATCCATTTGCGACTCTTCTTGATGCTCAAAACATCTCGAATCCAGGCGACATTATCTATGTATTTCCTGGAGATGGAACAACTAAGGGGATGGATGCAGGATTTACAATGCTAGAAAGGCAAACCTTAGCTGGCTCAGGAAATCTGTTAGCTGTGGCGACAAGTCGAGGTGAGATCACGGTTCCTGCGCTTACATCGCAAGGACCTCTTATGACTAATCTTGCTGGAAACGGGGTTGATATTGCTAGGGATTGTACTGTAAGTGGGATTACAGTCAGCAATGCTAACCTAGATGGCTTTAGTTACCTACAAAATGATGGAACATCTACTATTAACTTACTCTTTTGTAAGTCTATGAATTCAGTAAGTGAGGGTTTTGATTTCAATACAACGGGCTCAAGTCAAAGCACAATAATGTTAGACCATTGTTCTGCTATGGACTCGACTAGAAATGGATTTCATCCGATTTCAGATGACTCGTCTCAATTAACCTTTATGTGCAATGACTGTAGTGCAATAGCTTCTGGAATTGATAATTTTGGAGTCGGGGCAAATGATACTTCAACTATGAGTGTTACGCTTAATCGTTGTATAGTAGATGGAAGTGGAGGAGGAGGAGGCTCAGATGGGTTCTTTTTAACCTCTCGTAATGATTCAAAAATAAATATGATCTTGAATCAGTGCTCTGCGATTAATTGTCCTGATGATGGTTTCAATCCTCGGTCACGAGAAGATTCTCTAATGAGTGTTATGGTAAACGAGTGCTTTGCAGCGGACTGTGGAGCTGGGTTTGAATTTAGAGGGAATAGCACCAATAACCAAGTGATAAACGTTTCAAATAGTTCTTCAGTCAATAATAGTGCAGAAGGATTTAAAGTAGGGACGACTGGATCGGCTCTCAGCGGAAGTTTGACGAACTGTTCAGGTACTGGAAATGGAGCGTCAAGTTTCGATGTCAATACAATAGGGATTGGGGCGTTTACAATACCTAATGATACAACTCTAAGTATAGAACTCTAGCTTTATGAGGGATTCTTTTTAGATGAGAATCCCTCTACTTTATTTTTGTAGGTTTCCTAATCATAACCTCAAAATTCTTAGGCGCTAGTCTTGCTCTTTACATCTCCATCAAGTATGCTCAAGTAAAATATTACTCAAGGGTTGTTCATGGGAATACGTGTTGGTATAAATGGTTTTGGTCGCATCGGCCGCTCAGTTTTAAGACTAGCTTTTGAAAAGTATAACGATATTGAAGTTGTGGCTATCAATGATTTAGTTCCAGCTCCTAACCTTGCTTATCTATTGAAATATGACTCTGTTCATGGGCGCTTTTCTCTTCCAGTTGAGTCGAATGATGAAGCTTTTATTATTGATGATAAACATACTGTCCATGTTATGGCGGAAAAAGATCCAGCTAGGCTTCCTTGGAAAGATCTGAATGTCGATTATGTGATTGAATCAACAGGTTTTTTTACTCAGCTTGACCAAGCGCAGCTCCATCTTCAAGGAGGTGCAAAACGTGTTGTAATTTCAGCTCCAGCAAAAGGGGATGTTCCAACGTTTGTGATGGGAGTAAACCATGAAAAATATAATCCTGAAACTGATACAGTTCTTTCAAATGCATCATGTACAACAAACTGCTTAGCGCCGGTTACAAAGGTTCTTCTTGACCACTTTGGGATTGAAGAGGGGCTGATGACAACTGTTCACGCTCTGACTGCGACGCAGCCTGTTCATGATGGCCCATCAAAAAAAGATTTACGTGGCGGCCGCTCAGGGCCCCTCAATATTATTCCTTCTTCAACAGGAGCAGCAAAGGCCGTGGCTCTTTGCCTTCCTGAGGTCAAAGGGAAGCTCACAGGGATGGCTTTTAGAGTCCCTGTTGCCAACGTCTCCGTTGTTGATTTAACAGTAAAGCTGACGAAATCGACAGATTATGATACACTATGCGCGAAGATGAAGTTGGAAGCAAATTCAAATTTAAAAGGAATACTTGGATTTACCGATGATGCTGTGGTTTCCTCTGATTTTATTGGAGATACCCACTCATCGATTTTTGATGCTCATGCCGGGATTGCCCTAAACGACAACTTTTTTAAGCTCATCTCTTGGTATGATAACGAAATAGGCTATTCCTGCCGTTTGCTCGACTTGATCCGCTACATAGCGACTAAAGAATAACCCTTAACCTGGAACAGATCAGTGGATTTTACACGAGAACCATTAGTAGAAACAATTATTACTCCCAAAGAAGGATTTAAACTTATTATTCGCGCTTCAAGCGCAAATTCTCAAGAAGAATATGCGGTAGGAGCCGTAGAAGTTGTCTCTTTTGGCAATGTCTACTTCTTCCGCTCTTTAGAAAAGCCCAAGGCTTTTCTCCTCCCCATGACAGAATATGAAGTTGTCGAGTCTCGCGAGACCCGCACCGTTCTTAAAAAACCTCAAATCGAAAAGTCGATTAAAATTGGTGGTGGTAAAAAACCCACTTCTAAAAGTGAAAAAGAAGTAGAAGCAGCCCCAAATGATGAGTCCAAGAAACGTGAGAAAAAGCGAAGTCGGAAAAGACGGCCTAAAGAAGAAAAAGCCGAAGGTTCAAAAGAAGATACACCTAAAGAAGATTCTACCCCTCCTACTGAAGGTTTAGAACCAGAAGTTCTTCAACAAAGACGAACGCTCCTACCTCCTCCAACAAGTCTTATTTCTGATCAAATCGATCGCTATAAAAACTATCTTGTTGAACAAGGAGCTCTCCTTCCTGAAGAAATGGAAGAATCAGAAGAGAAAGTTGAGGAAATTCCAAAAGTGGAAGACAATACCCCTCCTTCTGAAGAAATTCCCCCAGAAGAAAAAGTCGTTGATATCAACGAAGAAGCTCACGTTCCCCCAGAAGATGAAGAGTCTTGATTCTTAAGAGCGTGAAAGGGTATATTCTATCTTTTCACGTTCCCATAGGCTCGGGTGGTGGAATTGGTAGACACAAGGGACTTAAAATCCCTTGACTTCACGGTCGTGCGGGTTCGAGTCCCGCCCCGAGCATTCTTAAATTTTTAGACAGAGTTTCTTTAATCTTTACGCCTAAGGACTAGGATGTAAGCGAGGTTCAGCTGACTTTGAGCATCGGGAGTTTTCATTTCGGTAATGGTTTCATCATCAAAATGAGTCCATTGATCATCGGTTTTAACAAGACTGGTATAGTGGCCGCTTGTCGGAGTTGCTCCATCATGATTGATTGCAGCAACGACTTCATATTCTTCATCTTCTAACTCAACCGCCTGCTCGATATTTAGGGGAGCATCGATTTTTTTGTTGTCATTTGTATAACGAAGGAGTTGAACAAAGAGGAAAGGAGGGGCATTTTGAAGGGTAAAGGTTTGTGTATAACTTCCTGATTGATAAGCCACTTCGTCGTCAAGGTAAGTAATAGGCTCTTTGTTTTCACAATTTTCAAACGCCTTCCAACACTCTTGAAATGCGGCTCCCTTTTTAGGAATAGGAAGGCTGATGATTGAAAGAGTTTGCTCTTGATCAGCAAGTTCTTCTAGTGTCGAGCATTGGTCTGGAATTTCTTCTAGTTCAACACCATTGACGGTATGGGGAATGGTTTCTACCTGGAAGATGGGGAGTTCTCCTTGTAGATCAAAAGCTAAAAGCATCTCGCCTAAAACTTGCGCTGGATCTTCTTGTTCTCCCATGCTGACACTTAAATGAGCACGGAGGTAGTTGGTCACTAGACGAGAGGGAGTACATTCATATTGGAGGGCAAAGGCCTGGAGCGCTCGTGAAATAGGAAAGGCATCGTTTGGCTTTTGAAGAAGAGTCACATGGAAATTTGTTTGTATCAACACTTGGAGAGTCGCATTTAAAAAACAATCATTATAAAGGTTTACTAGGGAAACAGAAGAGGAAACTACTTCAGGGTTATAAAGATCTAACTCTGTTTGAAGGGTAGCGCTAGTGTCATAGACTGGAATGGCTGCTTCACGAGAAGGATAGTAAACCTCTCCACTTTTGATAATCACAATATCAGGGGAATCGAGTGCAGCAGGAGGATTGGATTCATCGATAATAACCAATGTTTTTTTGAGCGTTGCTGCTGCAGCAATAAGGGTTTCTTCTGTGACTTCTTGATTTGTGTTAGGGAAATCTTCTTCTTCTCTTAAATTTCCAAGAACAAGCTGCGCAGAATAAGGATCTTTTTGTCCGAGTAGCTCGCTGAAAAGATCTTCCAAGGTTTTAGGGGCTCGACTAAAGGAGTAGGTGATTTTCCCACAGGTGACTTTCCCACTATATAGAAAGGTTACCTCAGGCACATCGCCTAATGTAGAGTAGTTGAAATGTGTTGCAACTTCACCGGGGCGATCGAGCTGTTGAATCTGGAGTTCGAAATTTGTTCCTTTAAAGTCATCAAACAGTTTAATGATTTCTAATTTTGCAATCATTGAGTCAAAAAGGGAAACACGTCGCATCAAAACTTCATGGAGACCTGGAACGTTCATGACCCCCTCGAAATCCTTTTTTTTATCTCTAAGAAATTTGTCGGTAAGTTTAGCCGTTTTATCGAGATACCCTGCTTTTTCTAGAGCCTTAAGAACCTTTTGCGCCCCTTTTATCTTGGCCTCTTTTAACTCTTGTGTTGTGACGGCTTGAAGAAGCCCCAATTCATTTTCTAAACGACGGTCGGTGTCATTTGTATCGAGAAATGCGTAGACAAAAATAATCTTCCGATCAATAAAAAGTCCCACAAACTCATCGGGAGTCATAGATTGTAGACGTTTTTTTAATTGGACGCGAAAATCAGATGTTGCTGCAGTCTTCACCCCTTTCTCATAAAGGTTATATAATAGTTTCTTGTCTTTAGAGAGGAGAGCCGCTTGAATATTTCTCATGGCTACACGGATTTGAGTACAAGCAATACCTGTACTGTTATTAAACCCTTCTTTGATTGCATAAAGATAGAGCTTCCCATCTTCACCCAAATATAAGAGGTCAAAAAGCTCAACTTTTTCCCTCTCGCCTGGAAAGATCTGATCGAAGACTAAATAATTAGGATCAGAGAGATATAAACGACTATATTGCTCTTCATCCATTACTCTACAATATTCGGAATGGCGCTCACTTAAAAAACCTCTTAAAGCTTTTTTCATTTTTAAGTCTGTAGGAACTGGTCCATGCATGAGATGTCTTGAAGAGGTTTCCTCAGAAAGAGAATGAGAAGCTTGGAGCCAGCGATAGGCAGATTTTCGATAGGATGTTTGAGGAATCTCTTTTTTTAGATCATCTTCTGTTACGGAGTCTTGACTGGAGAGCACCTGAGAAAGAGCATCAACCCGTGTTGAAACAGCTTTTGGTGTGCTTTTGGGAAGGATGACTTGTGTTAAGTCTGAAAAAAGGACTTTTCCTCCCTCTCCTATAGGTGCTATCCGTGTATCTCCTGAATGTTGTGCAGCACAAACGACAAAATGCTTTTGCAGAAGGGTAAAAAACTGGTCACTTTTTTAGGAAAGACTTCTTTTAATGTGGTAACAGTCACCTTTTTTCCAAAGTGCTTTTCAAGCCAAGCTCTTAACTCTTCCCAACGCTTCTTTAATGTTTTGATAATAGAGGTCGATTCGTTCTGAAATAAAGCTCGAACAGGATAGCGCAGCTGAACAATTCCATTGGCATCGATGACAGCAATTTTTCTTCCTTTAAGAGTTTTAACAGCAGCATTATATGCCGTTCTTGTAATTTTTTCAGGAAGATCTAGAGATGAAAAAGAGACCCATTCTTCTTTCGAAATCCAGGGATGAGGGAGGAGATGTCCTTTTTTATTTTTCTTCGTGACTAAACAGTCCTCTAAAATCGCAAGAAAGTGTCTTTCTGTTGTAGCTAAATGTTGGTTGGTAATTTTGAGCCAGACCCCTTCCATTCGATAGTAGATATTTCCTTCGTAAGCGACTTCTCCTTGAATGTACTGCATGAGGGGGTGTTTCGATCCCATTGCATTGCATTGAATAGAGATCGAGGGGATAAGAGCTCCAAACTCTTCCAAAGAAAGGGCATCTAAATGATGGTGTCTCAGCTGTTCAACAAGTTCTTTAAATGTGGGGGGATAAGACCAGTCTGATCCCCCAGAAAGATTTCGAGAAACAATTCTAAGTTCAAAACATGTCGAATCATAATATTGATGGTAGTGCCAATGAGAAAGATAGAGAGAGGGGAGAGGAGCTTTGGTTGTAACCGCCCTCCAAACCATTTGAATGAGCTGGGAATCAAGTTTTTTTTGCTCGCTTACATTGACTCGACGAATATTTGCAAAGGTTTGAAAGGCGGGATCTTCTTCTTCATCAGTCTCATCAAGTCTTGTAGTTGTCCAATTCCGTTTAATATCAAAGAAAAGGGGAAGGATCTTTAGGTACTCTTCTACTGTAAGCCCCATTCCGATTCGAACCATTCCCTCCCCAATGTGAAGATGAACTTTCTGATCAGAAGGAAGGCCTAAGGCTCTATGAAGGGAGCTTCCAGGCTTGACTGTAGCATCAAAATTCTTATACAAAATCCACAGGCTTCGATAAGCATTTAACTTCAAATCATAGAGTTTTTTGTAGGTGCTGATATCGCCTTCTTTAGCACCGACTAGCGGTTTTGTTTCTTTCTTATGAAACTTGGGAACCATAATCCTAAAGGCAATTTTTGTTGGGAATCGGTAATCGCAATACGGACGGACCAACCGAAAGGCATTATTGGTGGTTAAAACAAAAATCGCCCAGGTCTTTTTGACTTTTTTTTCGCCCACACTTTGTTTTGCACTTGAAACAGCAAAATAAAAAAAATAGGCAAAATGAAGCTGATAGCTGGTAAACTCCTCGGAATAATTATGACCAGAAAGAGCATTGAGAAAAGAGGCAGAATCTCCATGGTGAGGTTTTCGAGAATAGTAGGCCTTTAAATGGATTCCCCTATGGACACTCCGATCCCATTGGAGTTGTTTTACAGGTTGATAGTCATGGGATTGGTTTTTTTTTTCACTTTGCTTCCTAGCATTATAGCTTTCGATAAGTTGATAAATAAAGCTTTCAGGGTCTTCTGTTGCATAGAATTTCCCGATCGTAGCAGACTTTGAAATCAAGTGAACTGCAATGTTTGAGAGTTTAATTTCTGAACCCATTTATTCTCCAAAGGTAAGGGGGAAGAATTCTAAAAGATAGTAAAGAAAAAAGTAAGTATAATTTTTATTCATCGAATCGAAAGAGGTGTTTTTGAGAAAACTTTCTTATTCGTTGCTATCAGAATTAAGCCTTTATTTAATTTTATCTGTTTGAGAATAATGAATGGATTCACATAGGGATATAATTGATAGAATATGAGAATTAGTGTTTCCGGCACCCATTTTTCTGGGAAATCAACCTTGATAAAAGCGTTGTTAAAGGCTTTGCCAAATTATGCAGGCATTGATGAACCTTACTTTCTTCTCGAGCAAGAAGGATATGAGTTTTCAATCCCACCATTGCTTGAAGATTATGAAGCGCAATTTAAGCGCTCAATTCAGCTGATTCTGGAGAGTAGAAGTCACACAATCTTTGATCGTTGCCCCTTAGATTTTTTGGGCTATGCATTTGCGGTTGGGGAAAAAAGAGTGGATCTTAAAAGCTGGATTGAGGACATGGAGGAGGCTATTCGGCTTTTAGATTTGATTATTTTTCTCCCCATTGAGTATAGAGATAGAATTGCTATTCCACCATCTGAAGACAAAAAACTGAGAAGAATAGTTGATGAAAATCTTCAAGAGATTTTCTTGGATGACTCTTTGGGAATTTTAGAAAATATTAAAGTTCTAGAAGTGACAGGAAGTTTAGAAAAAAGAGTGGAAAGGATATTGCCATTGAATTCTACTTGAGGGTTCAGATGAATTTTTATTTAAGAGGTTTTTTGAATAAGATGCTTAAGCAGTTTAAAGTGATTGATTTAACGCATCCGCTTTCACCTGAAATTCCGACTTGGAATGGATCTTGTGGGTACTCATTGGAAGTGAAAATGGACTATGATCAAATGTTTCGGGTGCAGAAAATGAAGATTCATGCAGGACTTGGAACCCATATGGATGCGCCTTCGCATCGGTTTGAAGGACGGGCTTCGATTGCTGAGATTTCACTTGATGACCTCATTGTTCCAACATTTGTTATCGATGTTTCAGAAAAAGCGCATGGGGATTATGAACTTTCGGTTGAAGAGGTAAAGGCATACGAAAAAAAGTATGGGGCTATTCTTGAAGGGTCGTTAGTCATGATCCAGACAGGGTGGAGTCGGTTTTGGACAGAGCCTAATAAGTATCGAAATGTAGATGGGAATGGACAGATGCATTTTCCTGCTGTTTCTGGCGAAGCGGGAAAGATTTTTATAGAAAGAGGGGTGGTTGGTCTCGCTATTGATACTCTATCTCCCGACTGTTTGAACCCATCTTTTCCTGTTCATGAAATCCTATTAGGCAAGGGGAAGTATATCATTGAAAATGTGGCCAATGGATTTAAACTGCCACCAGTAGGAGCTTATGTCATAGCTCTACCCCTTCGGGCAGAAAAAGCGACAGAGGCACCAATGCGCCTTATTGGTCTAATCCCAAAAGGATAAAGTAGATGTTCCCGGCAATTTTATTGTGGGATGCGACGCTGTTTGGGCCACAATTATCTAAAACTACATTTTCAATAGATATCTTTTTCGCAGTTTTGGCAGATAGGGTAGTTTTCTAGATTATTGGAAAGGTGCGCTTCGATAAATGCCTTATAAGAGGGGCTTGTGAAAATTTCTTCGAGTGATTGGCTGCGGAGACTGCCGAATGGGATGGTGGCATTATAATCATAACAGCAGGGGATCACTTTAAGGTCCCAAGTGACTTGAAGGATGGCGCGGCGCATCTCTTTGACAACCGGACAGAGACGGTCTTCAGGTTTATTATAGGCGCGTCCGTCGCCATAGTTATGGAGCCTCCTTTCGGGAGTAAAGGAAAATCCCAGAGACTGAGCCCACTCTTTAAATTCCGCACGAGGATCGTTTTTTGTTCCAAGCGTTAGAAGCATCTTCTCTCCTGAGGGGATAATTTCAAGTTTGAGAGGACTATCAATAAAAGTGCGGGCTTTTGAGATTGTTTCGAGGTTTTTTTTCACTGTATGGAAGGCATCTCGACCATGGATGGCTTGGTACGATTCTGGAGTGTAACCGTAACAACTCACAAGGATCACATCGATCCCAGAATCGATAAGGTCAAAGAAGTAGTTTTCCTTAAAGGGGACGCCGAGTGTTGTGTAATTTCCAACAAGTGCTTTTGGCATCTTTTTCTTAGCAAGACGGACTTTATCAGGAAGGTTCTTATCGAGAAGGGCCTCTCCAAACCCATGAAGGTGGAGCTCACCTTCAAAAGGGCCAATCCTGTCAAGAACGAGTTCAAAGTCTTCGATGGGCATTATCCCTTGCTGACGGGTATGTTTATCCCGGGGACACATTACACATTTATAGCCACACCGATTGGTATTTTCTATCCGAATTTGCTCGAAATGGGGAACAACGCTTTCCTTTTTCATAAGTTTTTAGAGTAGAGGATTCGTTTTTTTACCCCAAGCGAATACCTTTAAGGGATCGGTAAAAAATAAAGTTCTGCTTCGATGGGCAGATGGTCTGAAGCTTTTTCTACGGCATCCATTCCTCTTCCTTTGACAGTGATTGAGCTTTCACTCCAATCCATTCCTTGCTGGCCTGCTAAAATTTGATCATAGGCTTCAGAGGGATTGGTACTTGGCCAAGTAGGGCCCACATCCCCTTGTTTACCTGCCTTGATACGACAGGTTTCAAGGCCGATGGCTTGAAAATCTTTTTGCCCCTGAACACTTCCATTCCAATCCCCTGAAAATATAACAGGGACAAGCTCTGGATGATCGGAACTAACTTTTTTTCTTGTATCTTCAATAAATGTAGCAATGTTTATGAAGTCACCAGGGAGGAAGCCATTATGACTTCCGGGATAATTTCCAGCAGGGGCGTGCGTATTAAAAACGACCACAATTTGTTGGGGATTCTTTATCTTTTGAAAGATGCCGTAAAAGGCGTACCTTGGATCCCAATCTTTGTAAACAAAAAGCCCATCAAAGGATAAACATTTCCATGTACTTGTGTCAAAAAAAATGGAATTTTCGCAGTCTTGATTAGGATTATTCTTTAGGTTCTGAATGGAAATATAGTCATACTGTTTTTTGGCTGCCTGAACGGATGCTCGACTATTGATTGCATCCCGAATCTGGTTGCAAACTTCTGGGCTACCACCATTTTTGGTTTCCTGAAGGCCATAAAAGTCTTCTAAATTGAACTCAGTCATGACGTCAACCACACTATTTTTACGCCAAAGGTTCCAATCATCCCAGTCTTTTTCAGGAGTATCGACGTTATAGCTCATAATTGTGACAGGGTAGAGCTGTTGTTCTGACATTCCGCACATACAACTGCAAGCATCGCCCTTAGACAAAACTGTTAAAAGTGTTAAGACTCCTATAGAAAACCAATTTTTAAACATGCAAAATCCTTGAAGAATAAAAAATTTATTAGTTAGATTAAGCGGGTCTAACATATCCCGTCAAGATTTATGTCTGAAATTTACGTTCATGAAATTGTTCAGATTAAATGAAATCTTTAACTGCTTTTTTTAGAACAGCAAAAGCATTTGGGCCATAGGTTGCAGAATCATAGAATGTGATGGATTCAATTTGTTCGATAAGGGTATCGATCAAGTCTGAAGAAAAAGGTGTTTGACATTTAAGTGTTTTCGCTTCGGTTTTTTTTAAAAGTTGAAGAAAATGAAGAGTAGAAAGTGTTTCAGTTTGTTGTTCAATAAAAGTAGAAAAATGAATATCTTCAATAATGTAGACTCCTCCTTCCTTTAATTTAGGAAATAAAAAACTAAGCGATTTTTGCTGGTGGAGGGAACAATGAGACCCATCATCGATAATGATATCAAATGGATCTGGGACTTTAGTAATAAAGTCATTCCAAAAGGTTTCATCATTTTGATTACCCTGAAAAATTTTAGTGCGCTTATGGGGAAAAAAGGCAGGGTTGATATCAACTCCATAGATCATTGCATTTGGAAAATATTCAAGCCACAGTTGAATAGATGCGCAGTCCGTTCGATTAGGGACGTTAAGTCCTATTTCCAGCAGAGCCAGAGGATCATTTTTCATTGCTGAAAAAAGCTTTGCGTAATGACGTGAATAATGATGAGGAGGCATGATTTGTTTGGAATCAGGATGGTAGGAGACTTGGTCTCCCTTATCGGTGTGGTATTTATTTGCAATGGATGTGATTTCTTGTTCAGAATTCATAACGTTTATTTTTTTTACTTCATTTTCGTTGTATACTATCTTCAAAATAGGAGTCAAATCATGAGAAAATGGAATTTTCATCACTTAGGCATTCCAACTGAGGAAATAAAGAAAGGGGAAAGTTTTCATCCTAAATTCAAGTTTTATTCTACCCCATTTGGAGCTAATCCGTATCGCGTTCAATGGCATCGTTTTCCTGATGACTGTGAACTTCCAGAAATTTTAAAGAAAGTACCGCACTTAGCGTTTAGAGTAGAAAATCTAGATCAAGAGATCGAAGGGAAGACTGTCATTTTAGGACCGTGGGAACCAATGGAAGGGTTTCGAGTCGCTATTATTGAAGATGAGGGGATTCCTATCGAATTCATTCAAACAGATATTGATGATGATGAGCTTGCGCGTTTAGATGCTGATGCAGATTTTGCTTAAGGTGTGTTAATAACTAGCTATTAATCCAAATTCAAAACGCCAATGGGTGTGATTATCTGATTGTTCAGGCTGCCAAACTTTATACCCTAGATCTCCCCTAAAGTTGATGTAAGGAGGGATATTGTACCGGACACCAGGACCTACGCCCATCATATTAGTATGGTCAACTTCTCCTTGGAAGACTTTATGATTTCTTCCATAGGCGTAGTCCATAAAAACAAGAAAGATGAGTTCGTCTTTTGGAATTTTATTCAGGTGCCCAATCGTTTTAATCGGTGGAGAGCGAAATTCAAGATTTCCAATGAAAACGTTATCAGCATTCACTTCTCTCACTTGATACCCTCGAACGGTATCCCATCCTCCGAGGCCGAATTGCTCACTAGCTAAAAGATTGGTACTTGAAAGTTGTCCTCGAACCTTTGCATGAAGAGTAAAGCCGTATCCTATTTCAAGAATAGGAGAAATTGCGAGGCGTGTGTAAATATAGCTGTTATTGGCTCCTTCACGTAGTTCTTGATAACGTTTACGGCTTTGATCAGGAAGCCATCTTCCCGGAGACCCGTAGACTTCAATCGTACCAGAAACTCTGTACCATGAACCTTCGTATCCTCCGTTATATCCGATCATCAGCTGAGTTAGATTGACCGATTGATCAAAGAAGAGGTCTCCGTCTTGGTCAATACTTGTATTTGTTCGTTTCCAATCGAATCCGATAAGAAAATCTTCTAAGAAATTGAGCTTGGGATAAGCAGGAATTTCATAACGGAGGCTTGCTTGGGCACTATAACCTTTGGTTTTCATTCCTGGTGTATCCAAGTCTGCTTTAATATGTGAGTAACCCCCATAGGTAACAAGGGTATGTCTCCAGGGAAGGGGAGCAGTATAGTGAAGGGATGTTGACCAGTAGTTATCGATGTTGCTTCCTGAAGTGAATTGAAACGAGAGAATATGATCTAAATTAAAAACATTTCCCCAGTTAAAGCCTGCAAAATACCGTGTTCTTCCCGATTGA
The DNA here is from genome assembly GCA_018399075.1 of Simkaniaceae bacterium. Lineage (GTDB taxonomy): Bacteria > Chlamydiota > Chlamydiia > Chlamydiales > Simkaniaceae > Neptunichlamydia. The sequence continues at coordinate 542,121 of CP073763.1, forward strand.
CGGATTCCACTATTATCCACCCCTGCAAAGAAACGCCAAGGCCATCGATCTTCCGTAACAAGCTCAATATCGGTCACATCATTTTGTCCAGATGGAGAGAAAATAGAGTTCGTTTGTCTAAAAGGATTTCGATTCATCCATTCAAGATCTTTTATAAGAAGATCCATATCGACCGATTGATTTTTTTGGTTACGCATGTAACCAATTAACTTCTCATCCTTGAAGTATTTATTTCCTGTTGAGCGAATCTCTCCAAGTTTTCCCTCATAAACGATGAGTTCCAGAACTCCTGATGAAATGGATTGTGACGGAACTTCTACATAAACAATGGGATGATTTGCTTTTCGGTAAAAATCGACGATCCTCTTCTTGATTTCACTAATTCGGCTCACTGTTACAGGCCTTCCAAGGTAGTCTTGGAGGAAAAACTTTAAGACATCATCTTCTTTTGAAACCTTGAGATCTATCAGCTGAACCCCTTTTGCTTCAGGAGTATTGATTTTATTAGCCGAGTCTTTCGATCCTAAAAGGACAATACCTTTGAAACTTGGAGCCAGAACCTCTTCGGTTTCTTGAGGACAGGTTAGTACAGGAAAATGTTGTTCAATTCCAAAAAGGGGGAGAAGAAAAAAAGTTATTAGAAAAAAAACTGTTCGCATCATTTTTGTACTCTTGAGGTTTAAATAATTTATTATCAAGTTCAAATCACCAAGCTAGGTAGGTTCGAGGGTTATTGTTTGCCCGTGTGTCATCTTGTCTTCTAATAAAGTATCGCTCTTGTGGACTGACATTAAAGCTGTCAAATGTAGACCGCCATTCTCCTACTTGGAGTGGAGCACGTGGGGTATATTTGATATAGAAGTTTTCAGGCCAACCTAAATAGTAATTGAAAGAGGATTCCTCATATAAGAATTCAGTTAAGATAATCATGGCTTCCTGTGTAATTGTTTCCAAACAGGGTTTATAGAAAATCTTAAAGGGGATTCCTTGATCTCCATCGGGGTAATAAGTACACCACTTCTCTTGATCCGTATCGACAAAGAGTTGTCCTGGAACAAAGAAGTAGGAGGTGCCTGCGCTAATAAATTCTGCAAGAGGATCAATCACGTTTTGCGCTTGTCTTGCTGTGTAAACTCGGATGTATCCATTATCCGAATTAATGAAGCTAGTCGCATCGATAGAAAATGCTGCTGGCCCAATTTGTGGTGGTGCAGGAGCTTGATTATCGCATACAAGATCGACGTTTTCTGAAGCAGAAACAACAGCATTATCGCGTAGGGTCATATTACTTTGTGTGATGACTAAGATATTACCGCTCGGAGCATAAATTGGAATGATAGAATTAACGGGAAGGGTATTGAGTGTTGATGGGCCAGAGATAATGGTATCTCTAAAAGCAACAATAGTGATATCTCCACCATCTGTATTGAAAGGATTAGTAGGTGCAGTATAAATTGCTGCTCGGCTCTCGTTATTAAAGCTAATGCTGGAGCCTGTTGTTCCAATATTTAAGATATTCGCAGGAGTTCCGTTTGCAAACAAAGGTTGTGTTGACATGATTGTGGGACTTCCATTTTGAGACCAGTAGGTAATCGGATTTCCGACACCTGTTTGAGGGGGAATTGCAAAAGAACCATAACCTTGTGAAGCGATTTGTTGTGTTGAAAGGGGGATAGCAGTGGTATCGTAGAAGTTGGTATCAAAAGCAATGGCTCCTCGCCCATTACTGGAGACAGCAGGAGAAGGGCCTGCAAGTAGAGTTCCAGCAAAAACATTGACTCCGCCAACGAGAGCAGTTTGAGGTCCCCAGAGTTCTCCATTAGCAAACGTTGCATCCGCAGTATAAGTGAATCCTCCAGATGCTTCATAATCAACGATATCTCCTTGAGCTCGAATTCTTGAGGGAGCTCCTCCTGCTACACGGATATCTCCGCCTGCCCGAGCACTGATGGTCCCTAAGTTCGGGCTAATAACATTTGTATTATTGAAGACTTTATTATGGAGGTTAGCACTTCCAAAACTTCCATTCATGCAATGAATACTGTTTAACGCCCAGAAGTGAGAGGTGCTATTTTGTATTTCATAGTAATTGAAGTTAGCTGCAAGGACAGAACTAATGACGGGAATAGGGAAAGGGCCACCAATTTGAATCAAACTATTTCCCACATGAACAAAAAGTTCAGCAGGAAAGGCTCCGTTTTGATTATCGTTTGCAAACTCAACAAAGGCTGCACCTAGCCTTGCATCCATCACAAAGTTATTTCCGACATTGATATGGGTCGTTCCTCGAATATTTTCAGGGGTACCACTTGCTGCGATGTTATTATCAAAAACACCTATGAAAGCTCCTGAGACACCTGGAAGTCCTGGACCATGTCCGATCATTAAATTATTTCCGACATTGATATTCAAACGGGCTTCAATCCTTCCAGGTGCTAAAGCTCGAGCACGATCTCCAATGCCTGAGAAGTTATCTCCACCGAAAATAGTACAATCTCCACCGACATTAACAGTAATATCTCCTGTGTGAACGGGGGTGGCACCGGTCAATTGTAAAGGGCGACCAATTCCACCTCCAGGACCATCTACAACAGGTCCAGATTGAATGAACAAATTTCTGCCTACATTTACTGTTATAGGATTATCAGTCACATCATGAGGGGTTCTTCCTTGCTTGGCAATCATTGACAGACTTAGAACATTTGCGATTCCACACTGGATTGTCAAATCTGTTCCTACTGAAACAGTGATAGGCCCAGTTGTAGGATTAAAGTTTCCAGGGTTAGAGTCGTAATACCCAATAATAGATCCACCTGCCAGATTAATGCTTCCTCTTGTTGCTTCGACTGTTACAGGACCATGGACGCAACCAAAATTAATGGGGAAAGTAGCATTTAATTCTCCCACAGTAATGTTCCCAGTTTGTGCCAGAACATTGACTGTCGCATCGACTCCAGAAATATTACTATTTTGAAATCCGCCCAAAGCATTAATATTTCTCCCAGCTGTTAGGGTAAGTGTTCCACCAGGCCCTTGTGCATCGATTGTAGAACCTGAAGCACTGGTATAATCTCTACCTGCATTGATAGTGATATTGGTTCCCGCCCCTGTTGTCTGAATATCTGAAAGGGTACGAAAAACAACATCTCGATTGGCCAAAACAGAGAGGCTGTTTCCACTTCCCCAAGTTAAGATATTACCCGCAAGGTCAAAGAAAATATCTCCATTTCCTCCAGGAGTTCCCAAGCTTGTTTGAATCGTCACATTTCCACCAGCAAGAGCGGTAGCAAGATCTGTATAAAGGAGTTGAGCGCTTCCTGCGGGAGCTCCAATATAAGGACTTGCTACATAGGCTGGGTTTGAAGCAGCAGTTCCTACAGTAATATCATTGGGATCAAGGAGTAGTTCTCCAACTTTTCCATTAGGGGCTGTTAAATCCACAGTTCCAGCAAAGGTCCAGTTTGTTGTAGGAGCCGAAACTTCTATTAATCCCCCATTTCCACATTCTATACCTCCTTTTGCTTCAGCATGACCAATGAATCGTGTTTCTTTATCGGACCAAAAGGTAATTTTCCCGCCTTCGCCGTTTTCTAAAGCATTGGCAGCAATCCGGCTTTCTTTAGAGACAAATGTAAATTGCGATGATAAAAGGTTTTTATCCTTTCCTTGAAAGCTTCCTCCAATATAAATTGTTCCGCCACCAGCTTTCCCTGAGACATCGATAAAAGATTTTTCATCGAGTTTAACATTGTTTCCTAGAAGATAAACCTCTCCTCCTTTATCTCCTCTTTTTGAAGAGATTGTCCCAGTGTTTTTTACACTTGTGAGAAAGACTTTGCCATCTTTTTTGGTGATGGTTAATGCATCCGGCTGTGCATTGGTTTTCATTGCATGAGAGTAAGCATTTCCTTCAGTATTCAGTTCTTCGGAGAGTGCTCCTTGTACATAAAGAGGGTCTTTGTGACTAGGCTGGTAGAGCAGAGTTGTGCAAGCAAGCGCGCATGCGCGTCCACCATTTGCATCAATCGTTCCGTGATTTTCTACCTCTCGGCCTATAAGAAGAGCATCGCCATCTTTTGTATGAATGGTTCCGTAATTGATAACTGACCCTAAAGAGTCCCCAAAGAATTCAAAATGATCTCCTGTTAGAAACTTACTATCAAGGATATTGAAAGTTGAGGCAATGAAAGCCGCGGTGTTGATAAAGGCACCTTCCCCGATAAGGATGCCATTGGGATTCAATAAATAAAGGTGACCATTGGAATGGAGTTGTCCTAAGATTTCGGAAGGATTCACACCTATGACGCGGTTCAACGTTGTTGACGTGGTATTGGGTTGGATAAAATGCGTGCTTTCTCCTTTTTGAATCGAGAAGTCTTTCCAGTTAATAATCGTTTTTTCTTGCTGTGTTTTGACGTGGAGTGTTTGCGCATCAGGATGAGTGATTACTGCATGATCACTAGGCACATCGCTGCCACTAGGGTTAGCAAGAAGAGGGAAAATGAAGAGGGAAAACATTAATGATTTTGAAAAAGACACTGAAAGATACCTTAAATTTATAAACTTTTTTTAAGATATAGCACTTAACACTATTTAGTGGAAGTAACATGAGCTTGTTTGCTCATAGGGGAAGAGGGGGCAAGAATGGTTTTAATCATTGCTTCCAATTTCAGGTTTTTTGCGATCTCTTCAACGGAAAGTTTATAGCGGTAGGTCCAGTTATCAGGAGTGACAGTTCCAGGAATATTGATCCGTTGTGTATCTGATGGATTAGAAAGATCTGGAGGAAGAAGATCTTGAAACATCTGGATATGAAAAAGACTCTTAGAATGCATATCCATCCAAAGAAGTTCTTGTTGCTGCACAAGAGAGAGTTTAGGGGAGTATTCCCATTTGAGGTTTTTAGCAATGGCTTTTGCTCGATCGGGATGGGTATTCCACCAAAGGCGAAGGGGGGGATTATCATGGTTGGTGAGTTGAGAAACAGAAAGGAGAGAAGCCTTTTCTCCGGGAAGGACTTGTTCTTCAGGAGAACGGATACTATTTCTAAAAACAAAAAGTTCTAAACCGGGAATGCCATAGGTATCTAAAACTTCTCTTGTTTGAGGAGCCATCCCAAGGTCTTCTGCTACAGGAAGAATAGGAGCAGCTTCAATCATTTCTGCGAGGAGTTTCTTTCCATTTTTTATGGCTTTCTCAAGAGTATCAGGGAAAAACTTCCCTGATTTGGGGGGGTGATCAATAGGGATTTCGTATTGATAAAAGTATCCCTTAGCAAAGTCAAGACGGTAGATATCGTAAATTTGGCTAAAGGTTTTTACGCGATTAAGAATAAGAAAGGCGTGGGATTTTTCGATCACTTCCCAATTATAGGGTGGAAGGCCCCAATATTGTCCCTCTTTTTGAAAAATATCGGGTGGGGTTCCAGTGCTGAGGTTAATTTTAAAAGCATCGGGATGCCGCCATACTTCAAAACTATTATGGGAGATAAGAAAGGTCATATCACCTAAAAGAAAGACCCCTTTTTTATTGGCATAATGGTGAACATACTCCATCTGTTCAAAGCAAAGAGATTGAACGATAAGATAAAAAGGGAGCTCAGCAGCATAGAGTTCTTTAAGCTTTTTGATCGAATCAGCTGTTGGCTTGCTTGCTTCTTCTGGCCAAAGATCCCAATTATGTCCATAGCGTGCCCGAAGGATTTTATAAAGAGCATATTCGGTGGCCCATGAAGAAGCTTGACTTAGAAACTCTTGATAGGAAGGGCGCAGCATCAACTGAGCGCTAAAATGGCCGATATACTCACGAAGCCATTCTCTCTTTCTTTCTAGAACAGTTTCATATTCTACACGCTCTGTCTCATTGTATTTTTTTAAGGCTTTTAAATCTCTGATCAGATCAGGGGGGGCAATGCCTAAAAAAGGGAGAAGCTCTAAGCTAAGATAAATGGGATGAAGAGCGTTAAATGAGATAGGGCTATAAGGGCTAGCAATTCCATCCGTATCATTAAGAGGGAGGAGTTGAAGAACATCGAATCCATTTTTTGCCATCCAATCAACAAAAGGGATGAGATCTAGAAATTCTCCGTTACCAGAACTATGGCTGCTATGGATTCCTAATAGGGGAAGGTCAATACCATAGTGATCTCGAACGCCGATTCTTCCCCATGCCTTTTTTGTTAGATAGGAGTCTATTGGAAGGTTTTTCGGGACGCCAAAGAGTAGGACTGGAATAAGAAAGAATATAATTCTCATTATTCCTCAGGTTTTCGTGCCCATGCAATCAATGTGTACTGAAGCGCATCTTCAACCGACAGGTCAATAGGTTTTAGGGAGGACCGAGGCACTAAAACAGTATAGCCTCCAATCTGATAACTCATTGGAAGATAGACTGCCACCCGGTCGGCTCCCATTGAAGGAAATTCTGAAAAATCCTCTCGCGTAATAAAACCGACAAGAGTTTGTCCTGCAATAGTGACTTCGACAACTTTGTCCTTTTCTCCACTTGGTGAAGCTTGGAAAAAGTGGGTCACATTTTTAACCATTTTATAGAGCGACTTAAAGAAGGGGATTTTTTTTAAAATCCGGTCAAAGAAAGCCGTAATATGGGAAATAATCCAAGTATTGAGAATACATCCTATGAAGAAGAGGATAATTACAGCAGCAACAATCCCCATTCCAGGGATGTAATACTTCCCAATGATCGCTTTCATGGGAGGAGCCACAAGCTGTTCTAAAAAAGAAAAGAGCCAGTAGATAATTCCGATGGAAAGCGTTAAGGGGGCAATCGCAATCACTCCCCGTATTACAAATTTTTTCATAACTTATAACTTAGCAAATTAGACAAGCTAATTCAACTTCTCTGCAAGGAAATATTGATTCCCATCTTTATCAGCAAACATGGCGAGTTTTACTTCTCCTGGAATTTCAACAGTCTTACCTAAAACTGAATCTCTTTTGATTCAAGGAAAGCTCTTGCTTCATCGACATTGTCAACACTAATTGAAACAACACCATTGGTTCCTGCTTTCATTCCATCACCCATTGGTTCGCCAAAGCCAACACGTCCTCCTTCTTCTCCTTCAAGCTCCATCCATTTAAAATCTTCAGCATACTCTTTTACTTCTAGGCCAAGAAGGTCAGAAAAAAGTCTTTTTGTTTCCTCTAAACTAGAAACAGTCACACATGACATTGAAATGCCCTTTGCTATCTTTGTTGTTGCCATCTTTTTCTCCAAGGTTTGAGAGTCTGAATCAAGAGTACCCGAAGGTTTAGCTTTTTCGCTATCCAAAAAATATTTGAAATAAGACACTAGTTTGTATGCGTTTGGTAAAAAAAGGTTTCGGTTTTGCTATTGGAGCAGTTGTTGGAGCAGCTTCAGTTTTTTCATACCAAGAGCTTGATAAAAAGCTTCAACCTTCGATATTCCCTGTCTTTGAGAGGGAAGGGTACACTCTTGCTTACGATACGCGTGGAAAAATTCCTTTTTGGACGCATGAGCACCTCACAGAGGAAAGCCTGGTGAAAAATACTGAAAGATCGGGCATGTCCTTTAGGGAAGATCCTGATCTCTATGTACTTCATCGCAGTACTTTATCTGATTATCATAAGTCTGGGTTTGATAGAGGTCATATTGTTCCAGCAGGGGATGAACGGTTTTCTAAAGAAGCTCTTTTAGAGACCTTTTATCTCTCAAATATTTGTCCCCAGCATCCTCAATTTAATCGGGGACTGTGGAACAAGTTAGAAAACCATCTCCGCACTCTTGTTAAAACCCATGGCCCTCTTGAAGTTGTGACCGGACCTCTTTTCCTCTCTTACGAAGAAAAAGGGAAAAAATTTGTCACTTATCAAGTTATTGGAGACAGCGAGGTTGCTGTTCCTACCCACTTTTTTAAAGTCGTTTTATCTAAAAATAAAGTGTGGGCCTATGTGATCCCAAATCAACCTGAAACAGGAGATCTTGAAGAGTATCGTTTCCCTATCGATAAGCTCGAAAAAATCTCTGGCATTCGATTCAAAGGGTAGAGTAATCTATCTCTATGGAAAATCAGACCTTTAAAGGAAAAGATTATACAAAAACAACGTTTGCTGACTGTAAATTTTCAGAGTGTCATTTTGAAGACTGCCTATTTGTTGAAAGCCGTTTTTCAGGTGGGGAATTTGCTTTTTGCACCTTTAAAAATTGCAATTTATCATTGGTGAACTTTGAACGTGCGCGTCTTCAGGAGATCACTTTTCAAGGATGTAAAATTGTGGGAGCAAACTTTCATCTAGTTGAAAAAAGACTCTTTTCAATGGGTTTTAAAGAGTCGATCCTCCAAAGCTGCAACTTTTCACATCTAAAAATGAAGAAAATGTCATTTGAGGGAAGTAAATTGAAGGAATGTGACTTTAAAGAAACCCTTTTGTCTGAGGGCAACTTTAAAAGATGTGACTTGGAGGGAACCCTTTTTCATCAGTGTGATTTAAAGGGGGCAGACTTTAGAGAGGCTGTTAACTATATGATCGATCCTCAAGTTAATCAGATTAAAAAAGCCAAATTTTCCATTCCTGAAGCCTTTTCATTATTAAAAGGATTTGACATAACACTCGACTAGGGGTAAAATGTCCCCACTATAACTATCCCCAGAGTCATGAAACAGCTATTTTTACGTATTGAAAAGGTTTCGAAAACCTATTTTGAAAAGCGTCGCATTTTAAAAGAGGCGCTGAAAGGAGTCTCCCTTGATCTTTATCAAGGAGAGGTTCTAGGACTGCTTGGTGTTAATGGAGCAGGAAAGACTACCCTTGTCTCGATTTTAGCAACACTTCACCCGCCGACTACAGGTGAGATTTGCTGGAAAGGTGAATCGATCTATGACGTTTTACTTCCGTATCGGTCGGTTGTTGGGTATTGTCCCCAGCATCCCAATATTGAAAAGCAACTCTCTCTTGGAGAAAATCTTGTCTTTTCGGGGCGGTGCTATGGGCTAAGCAAAAAAGAAGCGCTAGAGAGGAGAAACGAACTTGCTAAAGAGTTCAAGCTTGAAGAGTATTTAGATGCCAACATTGACCAGGTTTCAGGTGGATATAAACAACGGTTTTTGATTGCAAGGGCCTTGATGCATCGACCGCAGCTTGTTATCCTTGATGAGCCGACTGTGGGACTAGACTCTCATATTCGACGCGAGCTATGGCAAGTGATATCAAAGCTGCGTGAAGAGCAGATCACTGTGATTTTAACGACTCATTATTTAGATGAAGCGGAGTTTCTCTCCGATAGGATTTGTCTTATTCACGAAGGGACAGTCCGTACGATTGACACACCAGAAAATTTGAAAAAGCAACATCAAAAAAACAGTTTAGAAGAGGTTTTCCTCAAGTTTGTTGATGATCCCGATGCAGAAATTTTTAACTCTGGAGGAGAAAATGAGTAGTTGGACTGTTTTCTTTCAGCTTATTCGTAGAGACTTAACCGCTTTTAAAAGAGACTTTCGCAAGAAGTTTATTGATACCTCACTCCTTTTTTTTACCAACGTCATGGCTTTTGGGTACTTTTTGCAGCAAGAAGGAGCTCATGAAGGCTATGCCGCCTTTTTTGTTGTTGGGGCTATCGCCAGTTTTGGTTTTGTAGAGATTGTTGGGAAGGTAGGTGTTCAGCTTGCAGATATGGGGGGAGATCGAACGATTTTCCATACCCTTGTGATGCCTATTCGATCCAATATGGTCTTTTACTATATGGGAATTTCGTGGGCCATAACATCGGTACTCCTCTCGATTCTTCTTTTCCCTTTGGGAAAGCTATTGGTTTTTAAGGAGTGGCACCTGGATACTGTTTCGTGGTGGCGGCTCACAATCATGTTTATCACGGCAAATCTATTCTTTGGATACTTTGCCGTGTGGTTGACTAGCGTGATCAAAAGCATGACAGACTTAAATAGTCTATGGCTCCGCTATATCGCTCCAATGTGGATGTTTGGAGGGTACGTCTACTCATGGCAATCGGCTTATGAGTTAAACCATGCTGTTGGATATATTAGTTTGATTAACCCCATGATTTATGTGATGGAAGGGATGCGAGCAGCCGCTCTCGGACAAACAGGGTATTTGCCCTATTGGCTATCAGTGACAATGCTTTGGATCTTTATCGGTGCCTGCACATGGCATGCGAAAAGACGATTAAAAAAGCGCCTTGATTGCATTTAAAGATTGGGATCTAAAAAGTGGATTCCCTTTGATGTTCGAGTATGAATCCATTTTACATCAGAGGGAGCTTTCATCTCTTTGAGGTAGTCGTGGCGATGTCGAAAGTAGGTTTTTAGAACCCAGAGAACAATAGATTTCGAGCAGAAAAGGCGTGAAAAAGTTTCATAGTTTCCATTACAAATCGGTTTTTTATCAAAGATTCTATGAAGGCTGCGGGAGAGAACGCGCCATAAGAGTATATGGAGGGGAAGATCGAGCCAGATAATCGTATCTGCTTTTGGCCAGATGAGATGACGGAATTTCGATTGATTTCCACAGATAATCCAACAATCACTGCTCGTGGCAGCTTCAATTAGTGAAGCAAATTGCTCTTTTGGGCGGAGAGTCCAGTTAGGAAGCCAGTAAAGATCATCTAAGTCTGTAACGGGGTAGTCGAGATTTTTGGCCAAGTGTTTACCAAGCGTTGTTTTACCCGATCCGCAACTACCAATGATGACGATCCGTTTCATAGGAAAGATAGTTTACTTCTTATCTTCTGAAGACTTCAAGTGTTTTTTATGGTGGACAAGGTCTTCTGCGAGTTCGATTTGGATCTTTTGTAGCTCAATGAGCGATTCCCATTGATGCTTCATAAAAATATCAAGTTTTGAATGGAGCTGTTGAATTTCAAGCTCAGCCTTAAGATTCGTACAATATTCTTCATTCGCTTGTAGGCGATCTTTCTCTGCTTGCCGGTTTTGAGACATCATAATGATGGGAGCTTGAATGGCAGCAAGGCAAGAAAGGACAAGGTTAAGAAGAATAAAGGGATAGGGGTCAAAGGCGTCGTTATAAAGATAGAGCCCATTAAAAATCATCCAAACAATAAGGATAAAAAAGAAAGAAAGGATAAATTTCCAACTTCCCCCAAACTTGGCCACTTTATCAGCCATTTTTTCTCCGAAGGAAAGGTCTTTCTCGAACTTTTTGTTCACATTTTCTGCTAGCACTACTTGATGCTGCAAACTCTCAAGAACCTCCCTTTCGAGTTTTGAAAGAGCTCCTTTATCTTCAGTCAGGAGTATTTCAATATGTTCTGAGCGGATTTCTCTTAGGTCGGGATAACAAATAAATCCATTCTTATTAATGTTTGGATGTTTTTTGCAAATGGTCTCTAGAACAGAATTTCTAATGAGCCGAATGGGAAAGAGCTTTGCATAGAGGAACTCTTCATGGCAGATTTCACATTTTTTACACTTGTTGTTTGACAAGACTCAATTCCTACTCTAATATATAATTCTTCCTATAGTTAATAGAGGATTCAATTTCAACAACAATCATGAACTCACATTGGACAGTTACGTTATTTAATATTCAAGAAACGCCAATTAATTTGATTAAGCTTTTGGTGTTCATGGTTATTATATTAATAACTCTTGTAGTGGGAATGCTTGTTAGGCGGGGGATTTCAAAGGCCTTTTCCTTAAGAAAGGTTTCATCCTCCTCATCCTATGCGATTAGCCAGCTTCTCTATTTTCTTATTTTGATTGTAGGGTTTTATGCCGCCCTATCGACACTTGGCATTGATCTAACAGGAATTGCAGTGATTGCTGGAGCTCTGAGTGTGGGGATTGGATTTGGCCTTCAATCCATTTTGAGCAATTTTGTTTCAGGGATCCTTATCCTCTTTGAGAAAAATGTGACTCCAGGGGATATTATTCAGCTTGAATCAGGAGTGATTGGGATTGTTGATATGGTAAATATCCGTAGTACAGTGATCGAAACGCCCGATCGGAAAAGGATGATCATTCCAAATACTGAAATCATCTCGAAAAAGTTAACCAATTGGTCCCTTGAAAAAAAGGGAGTATATCAAGTTAGTATTCCTCTTTCTGTTAAACGAGAAGCTGATCAAATAAAAGTTAAAGAGGTTCTACTCAATGTAGCAAAAAAGAGCGGTTTTTCATGTAATGAGCCTTCTCCATTAGCGCATTTAGTTAAGTTAACCGAAGGGCTTCAAGAGTGGGAAATGGTGATTTGGGTAAACCAAAAGCCTAAGAAAACTCAAGAGGAGAGTTCCTTCAGCACTCTAACAGTTGAGATAGAATCTCAACTGAATCAAGAAGGAATAACTCTTGAAAAAGTAGCGTGTCCAACGGCGTTGTTCATAAAATAGAAAGCCAAATTTTCTTTTCATTTAAAAAAAAATCCCCTATCATCAAATCCTTTATAACAATGACCATTCTAAAAGAAGGATAATGAAATGAAACGTTCTTGGATGTTAGCTTTTTTTCTAGGAGTTATGGGATTTGCTTTTGCACATCCTCATGATGATCAACCCAAACCAATGTTATACTATTCAGACGATTGTGATATTAAAATCACGCCAAATGCTGGACCACGTATTGACAGTGATTGGAATGTATTTTTAACCGCTGATTTTATTTATTGGACAATTCGTCAAGATGGAATGTTCTATGCTGTTTCTGGTGCAGGAACAGGTGCTTCAGGTGGAAAAGTTCACGATTTAGATTGGAAATGGGAGCCAGGCTTCAAAGTCGGCCTTGGTTTTAACCTTCCTCATGATGGTTGGGATCTATTTGCTGAATATACTTGGGTTCGCAGCAATATAAGCGATTCTAAAACGCAAAGTGCAGCAACCTCAACACTCATTCCTTATTGGAATGTCACTGGGTTTATTGCTGGAACGCTTACCAAAGCACAAGCAGATTGGGATGTGCATTACAACAATGTGACTCTTGATTTAGGAAGAAATGCTTACCTCAGCCAATACATGAAGCTCCGTCTTTTTGCAGGACTTCAAGCGGCATGGATCAATCAAGATTATTCAGCGCAGTTTGATCTAGAAACCAATGAGTCCGGAAAGACAAAACTTACCCAAGACTTTTGGGGAATTGGTCTTAGAGCTGGTTTAAACAACACCTTCCAATTTACAAAGAATTGGAGCTTTTTTGCTGATCTATACTTAGCACTTCTTTGGGGTGAATTTGATCTGGATCGCAAAGATTCAGTTACAAGTCGAGCTGGAGTTACTAATGACACATTAAAAACAAGTGTTAGCCCATGGACAGAAGAGCCAGTGGCTGATCTTGCTGCAGGATTCCGTTATGATGCATGGCTTTCTAATGATAGATTCCACATCCTTCTTCAATTAGGATGGGAACACCAATTATGGATTCTTCATAATGAGATGATTAAAGCGAGTGAGCCAGATCATGCAGGAGATCTTCTCCTACAAGGTCTTACATTCAAAGCACGCTTTGACTTCTAATGAAGACACCTGTCATTGACCTCCATTGTGATCTTCTTGCTTTTCTTAATAAAGATCGAGAAAACAATGGACCAATGGATGAAGCATCGAGATGCTCTCTCCCCCTTTTAGAAAAAGGGGGAGTTGTGTTTCAGACCCTCGCTGTTTTTTCTGAACTAGGCGTGGGATCACGGAAAGAAGCTGAAGGGCAAATCGAATGCTATCAGCAGATGATCAAAAAAAAAACCCAATCTAAAACAAAATTTATCCTTGCTATAGAAAGTTGCTGCGGACTTCTTGAAGAAGAAGAACCCTTAGATCTTCTTTTTGATCGGTTTGATCAAGAAAAATGGCTTTATGTCAGCCTCACTTGGAAAGAAGAAAATCGTTTTGGAGGAGGAGATCAAACAAAGACCGGATTAAAGCGTGATGGTGAAATTCTCCTTGAGTATATGGATGGAAAGGGAATTTCCATCGATTTGAGTCATACCTCTGATCCGTTAGCAGAAGGAATTCTCAATCATATCGATAAAAAAGGGCTTCAAATTATACCGATCGCTAGTCATTCAAATTTTCGAGCTATTATAGATCATCCCCGAAATCTTCCTGATTACTTAGCAAAAGAAATTATTGCTCGAAGTGGAGTGATAGGAATAAACTTTGTCCGCCATTTTGTGGGCAATCATCCTGAAGACTTCTTAAGTCATATCCATCACGGATTAGCTCTAGGTGGTGAGGATACCCTTGCTCTTGGTGCCGACTTTTTTGGAGGGATTCCCCTTCCATCCATTGAGCATCTAAGACCCTTTTATCAAGAGAGCTTTTCAAACAGTAGTTGTTACCAAGAATTCCTTCGTTTATTAGAAGGAACCTTTTCTCAAAGTCAAATTCAAAAGCTTGCAACGCTTAATGCGAATCGACTCATCCTGCAAGATGTTTCTTAATTAAAGCAATCACCTCATCTCGACGTTCTACATGAGCCATATGTCCAACATGCGGAAATGAATGAAGCGTTGAATGGTTAAGATGGTTATAAAGATACTTTGCGCACCAAAGGGGGCTTGAGAGATCCTCTTCTCCAGCAAGAATGAGAAGATTTGCTTCTATTTTTGAAAGAAAAGGAGATGAGTCAAAGCGTTTAAGAGCTTCGAACTGTCCCTTAAACCCATCAAAGGTTTGAATATGAGGATTGTTAGCCATTTCATCAGCTTTTCCTTGGTATTTTTCAGGGCTTTGAACAAAGGTATTACTGAAGAGCCAAGGAATGACAGTATCAATGATAAGCTCAATCGGAACATTTGCTTCCATAAGCTTCCCTGTTGTTGCAATCTTGAAGATTGAGGCAGTAGGGAGTTTATGGAAGGGGGCAATAAGAGCTCCTTTATCAATTCGATCCGGATATTTGTAAGCGATAGTTTGAATGATAGCTGTTCCCATTGAAGAGCCGATAAAACTTGCTTGATCGATATTTAAATGGTCCAATAAGGCAATCGTATCATCAGCCATTGTTTCAATGGTATAAGATGTCTTTGGTGCGGTTGTTTGCCCAGCCCCACGATTATCCAGGAGAATCATTTGGAAGTCTTTTTGAAAGGATTCCTTAAATGAAAGCCAAGTCATGTGGTGTGTTGAAAATCCTGATAAGAAAACAAGAGGTTTTCCTGTTCCGTGAACTTCATAATAGAGATCTATTTCATTAAGCTTTGCAAAAGGCAAGAGTTTCCTCCACAACAGTTTCAACGGCTTCAATATGGAGCATATGCCCTACTTTTGGGACAGGGCGCAGTTTTGCATTTGGAATCTTTTCTTCCAAAATTTTAGCACAGTATATGGGGGTAAATAGATCTTCTTCTCCCGGCATGATCAGCATTTCAGTTTCAATTTCAGGGAGCCTATCGGTTAAATCAAATGCGGCAAGTGCAGCGAGTTGTCCAACATAGCCATCGGGGGTTTGTGGAAAAGGGTTATTAACCATATCAGAAATCATTTGCTCAACCTTTTTTGGATCGGATAAAAAAGTATTACTAAAAAGCCAAGGGAGAATCGTTTCGAATGCAAGGGCAGGTTCCAAGCCTGATTCAAAAAGTTTTGTCATTGTTTTTGCAACCATGATCACTGTGCTAGGAATCGCATTAAAGGGGGCAAGCAATACACCTTTAAGAAGTCTTTCTCCATGCCTTAGTCCTAATGTTTGAACAATCGTTGTTCCCATTGAAGAACCCATGACATGGGCCTTAGGAATGTCTAAAGCGTCCATTAATGCAATGACATCGTCAGCCAGAAGATCAATTGTGTAGGGAGGAGAAGTTACACCACTTCTTCCTGCACCTCGATTATCAAAAGTAATCACTTCAAAATTATCTTTTAGTTTTGGGGCAATTTTTTCCCACATTTCCAGAGTATTTGTAAACCCACAAATCAAAATAATAGGGTCGCCTTTTCCCTGTCGTTCATAGTAAAAATCGATTCCATTTGCAGAAACTTTTGCCATAAAATTACTCCCTAAAAAATTTCAAACTAACACATAGAAAAAAAATGTGATAGACAAAAAGATGACTACATGATAAACGAATAGGTAAGTGAATACATAAGGCAATTATCCCTTTTATTCATAAAAAAACTTCCCCCTTCTTTTTCCAGACTGAGAAGTCTGGTCCCCGGCCGTTGTGTGAAAGCATAACGGCCTTTTTTTATCTTAGGATTGGGGGATTTGTTCGTACGAGTTGACTTATCTTTTGGAATCCTTTTAAAAATGATTTCTCGGAAAGGGCTAATGGCCCTTCCCTTCATCATCATTTTCAAAATTATCCTCAAAATCTAAACCATCTCGTACGAAACATTCCCCAACCCTAAGACGGTTGGAGGATAATCAGCAAAATTATTGATGATTAGGTTTGTCAATATGGTTATTAAGCAGCAGGACCCCAATCCCTGAAGTAAGGGCGCCTTTAAGGGAAAGGGGACTAGTAATAGGAGAAATTCGTCCTTTTGAAATTGTTGATAATCCATTTTTTACACCCTCGGTGAATTTGCAGGCCGCTCCTACAATGACCATTGCAGCTAGAGACTCTAAAAGGATTGAAATATAAATCATAGCTTCGGGAGAAGCTTTTTCCTATAAAAGCAGTAACGGCTCCATAGTATACAGCTTGAACCACTCTATTGCTGAAACGATAATCAGTGATTAGTTCTATCTGAGGATGGGAAGATTCTTCTGCTCTTATCTTTCGCATGAAAATCTGTGCAAATTTTGGGAAGGAGCATTAAAGCTAACCATGATTTTCTCGTTGATTTGGAAAAAGTATAGAGGGAAGTTTGATTATTCTCAGAAAATATAAATTAATTAATTTAACAAATTAAAATATTCATTTTATATGCAATTAAATATTGGTTTCATATAATTTCAATCGTGGAGCAATAGGCTTTAGTTAAATTAACCAATAAATGTTGTATGTATAACTTTCCGGCAGGGCCGGGGAACTAGGGGAAACCTAGTTGAAGGAGAGGAAGATGTCTGCGGTTATTACGTTAGATGAAGGAAAGGTTTGTGGAATTGAGTCTGAAGTTGATCAATTAAAAGAAAGCTTTGATCTGCTTGATGTTTTTGAGGCGCGTCGGCGCTTGCAGGAGCTGGGAGGGGAGATTGAAGGGGTGCGAGGGCAGGTTCGGACCCTCCGCGAACCACTTCTTCGGAAGATGGAAAGTTCTTATGCCACTCTTTTAGAACTTAAAAACCGCCTAGAGAGACAGGAGATGGGACGTCTTTTAACAGGGGCTGAGGTTCTTGTTGCCAGTGGAAATCAATATCAAGATGAAAGGGGAACGGCTGCCTGCGGTCCAATTGTGGGAAAAGCTTTAGAGAAGATGCTGCAGGGAGAATTAAATTCTCGGGAAGTCATGGATGGAGTGATTCAGTCTGGAACTAAAGCTTATGAAGAGCAGATAGGAACTCTGGGTCAAAAAAGCTCATATTTTCAAATGGGAACACATTTGAATTGGAAAGAGGAGGTTGAACCTAGTTTTAGAGAAACGTTAGAAGGAGTTGGAGGGGTTATTAAGGGTGAGCTTACTTCTGATGCTAAAGGGGTTTATTTAGATATTCTTCAAAAATTGGAAACAAGACGAAAAGAGAGGAGAATTGGGGCCATGCTTCTTGTTGGAAGGGAGTATTTCGGTGTCTCTCTTGGGAAAGGGGAAATTTGCATTTTTGACTCGCATGGATCTCATGCAATCACAAGGGGGAATTCTCCAGCATTTATGGTTAAAGCTAAGAGCTTAGAGCATGCTGCAGAGCTTTTAGCCTATAGGCGAGAATATTTAGGTGTAAAAGAGCTCGATGAAGTTTCATGTTATCCAGTTCAAGGGAAAGGAGCTAGCTCGAGTGAAGCCTTGACGCTGATTGATCCTGTTGAAGTCGAAGCTGTCATTCCAACCCCGATTCATCATTAGTTTCAGCCGATTATTACTGAGCAAAACCGGGATGATGTTGTAAGAATGGTTCATGCTCTCGAAAAAATTACCCCTTCTGATACCCGAGCTGTGGAAGAGATTCTTGATCAATATAAAACGGTGGAGCTTTTTAGAGATCTAGGAAGTGGAATGGAGGTTCGTGCGACTGTTCTTGTTTTAAAGGCGGAGCTTTATTTTCATGATGCCAAGCTTTTAACTCCCCAAAGGGTCGTAGCAAGAGAGGAGCTTAGAGCTCCCATTATTGAAGAATCGGATGGTGAAGAAGATATTTTTTATGACTGTGTTGATTATTTCGAAGATGAAATTCAAGGAAGAGTAGGGATTCAAGAAAAGCAGCAGCTTGTCCAAAAAGCAGCCGAGGTTGGAGCTCTTTTTATGAGGGATCACCTTCTCCCAGCAACGCTTAAGGAAGGCGCTTTAGATCATGATCTTATTGTTGAACGGGTAGAAGAATGGTTTGAGAAATTTCTCCCTACACTCTTTTTTGATCAAGGAGTAGCGACCTCACAGCAAAAAGCTGATCTTGGCCTGACCTGTGAAGTGATTGGTTCGATGACACGATTTATTAAAGATTACAATGAAATGCGCTTTGCAATAGAGAAAAATGAGGGGAGATGTTCCCCTCATGAAATGCATGGAAAAGTTTATCATGAAATGTCAAAAGGAAAGGCTTCTGAACAAGAAATACTTTTTAATTTTTGCCAAAACCTTTTGAGTTTATATGAGGCTCAACAAGGAAAGACGATCGGAGAGGATAAAAAAAATCACATTGCACTTAGCACAACGAAAGTGCTTGATGCAATGATCGATACAGTTTTATCGCCAGAGTTTTCTAAACTTTTAGTCTTGGGCTTTCTTGATGATGATAAGATTATGGGAGAAATTCAAGAGCTTCAACCTAGAGAAACGTCTGAAACTGATGCAGGAGAGGTTCCTGCAGAGTTGCAACTAGAACTCACGAAACTTATCAATGAACTGATTGACTTTGGCAATCCCCGTTTTGGATCATGGATTGCTACAAGCATGCTGAAGACCCATTTTATGAGGACCGATAGCCCAGGGATAATGAAGTCAACCCTTCGGTTTGGGATGAGGATGCTTTCTAAACCTCTCTTTAAAGATGAGATTGGAGCATTCTTAAAAGAAGCTTTTTCTGTTCAGAAAACAGGTGGCGCTTCAAATGAGGAGTGGGTGAAAACAGCAACACTAGGCGTCAGTGTGATTCGTCGGTACGGTTGGACGGAGACTGGCGCATGTAAATTAGGAAGTGTGCAAGAAAAAGCTAATATTCCGGAAGCACTCTTCCAAAAAATTACAAAAATTGTCCATGAAAGTGGTCCAAAAGAAACAAGTCGGATGCTCAGTGTAACTTCATGGGTAATGCCCTCTGTTCACACATTTGGAAAGAGTTTAACAGAAAATCTCTATGCTCTTTCTCAATCTAGAGAAATGATGCGGACATATACAGTCCGTTATCTTATTGGAGGCGTTTTAAGTGTAGAAGTGCAGCGGCAAAGAGCATTGATTTCTCCAAGAATTTCAACCCTTCCAGTCCTCCCTCAAGAAGGTGTGCCAGAGCAGCTGGGCCAAAGAATGTCTCTTTTAGTAGGGGATTATCTCCGGGGATATGTGAAAGAGCTCTACTTAAAAGAAAGCCCTCTTGTGACGAATGTTATCGACCTGAGTGTAACGATGGTTCAAGGCTTTCTCCCAGACATGGTTGCCTTATCAGCAAGAGAAAACAAGACCCTTTCAAAAGCCAAGCAGCAAATGGTTGTCGACTTTTATGGAGCGCTTGGACCCTTTTTGAAGGATTATGCATTAGCCATTCAAGAGGCAAAAAAAGACCCTGCCTATCCTGTTTTTGCTGTACAGAGAAAAGAGGAGAGGTTGATCATTACGGCTTTAGAAAGAGTGCGAGGGGCTCCAGTAAAAATTTCTGATCGAGATGTGAACAAAAAATTAGAGGCAATTTCTGATTTACTAATTCGGAGTCAATGCCATGGAGTGGCTCCCTTACAGGCGCAGCTTATTCGTTCAACAGCCTTTGTCCTTCCAGAGCTTTTAAAAGGGGGAATTGATCTTTTTTTCTCCCCCGATATGATGAATACTTTTCTCTTAAACTGTATTGAATCTTTTGATATGGATATGCCAGTGGATCCTGAGCATCAATATCAATCATGGGATACAGAGGTTTTATCGCGGTGGAATGATTCTCTTTTCTCTTTGATCAATGGTATGGCTGAGATCGGGGAACCACAAGGGAAAATGAGAGAAATCACTGAAACAGTGTTGGGTGTTGGAGATGGAGCCAGGCAAAATTTAGGATCCTTACTCACACGCTTTTCCTATGGTCCCAGCCCACTTCTTTCTCCAGCAGCCACTTTGCAAACTATATCCATTTTAGAAAAAGCACTCTTTACTCAAGAGAAGAAAGCAAGAATTACGAATGTTTTTAATGATTCTTTAAGAGGCAAAAGAGAAGAAGCTCTTAAAAGTGCTCTTCAAGGCCTATTAACCCGCCCCCTTCCGATGGATTCTATTCATTCAGTGACCAGGGGCTGGATGGGAGAAACCGTTCAAAAGGTGATGAATTTCGGGCAGACTGCAGCGAGTCATTTAGGATCTCTTTCATCGATTTTATCTAGTGAACAAGGGAGTAGTGTAGAAGGACCTTTAATCCGCGCTTTCAAACATGAGGTTGATCAAAGAACCTCTGGAGCCTTAAGCTTCCTTCTTCCTGGAAGTGAAAGAAGTCTATCGAGTAGTTTTCATGGATTTCTCTATGAGAAACTCACAGAGGTGATGAGTGGAAGTGATGTCGTTCAAAGTTTGACTTTGGGAAATCCTGTGATCAAATTTCTCGATAATGCTTGTAGCAATGTGATGAGCTTTTTCAAATCGAAAGCACTCATGCGGACCTTTGTTTATAACTATGTCTTGACTCCTCAGTTTTTTAATCACTTGGTTCAAAACCTTGATAAGGAAAAAGCGATTTCACAGTCGTCCCTTGCAGGGAATCTCCCAGGATCCCTTTTCCTTGATATGACAGCGTTTTCATGGGTTCTCCCTGGGCCAATGAGGAATCCAGCGCTACTCGATGCTCCAAAAATGGACCAAGGATTTCGATGGAATCCCCCTTTGCCTTCAGTGGATCTTGAAGGGTGCTTTGGAAGTGTGAGTAGGCAGCTACTTGAAAGTGAGCGTTTGTTCGAGGCTTCAAAAGCAAGTCCTACTCTAAATGCTCTCTTTGGAAAACTAAACTCATGGGAAAAAGAGGGGAAATTAGAGTCCGATCTGATTCAGGAGCTTGTCAATAATCTCGAAAATCCAGAAAGATTTTATGAAGGTGTTAAACAGCTTCTTAATACTTTAGAACAAAGTAACATTCTAACAAGGGATGAAAGAGTCGCCCTTAAAGGAGAAGCAAAGAAAGGAGAGTTTCCCTTTGTCTTTCGCTACCTTGATTTAATGATGAGTGAAAAAACTCCCGTGATAATAGCTCTTTTTGGTCAGCATCCTCATGAATCATTAAGGGAAACTTTTCTGGAGCGAGCGGTTGGAGAGGTGAATGGATCGGTGATCCAAAAAATGGAACCCCTCCATCTTGGAAAAGCCTTTGAAAAATGGTTGACTCCCTACCTAAAGGAAGGGGAAACGGTAAGACGACAAATGCAAGCTGTTTTGGAGATTCTTGCAAATGATAAAAAAAGAGACTCAATTGCAGAAAAATTTGCTTATCTTTTGGGTGAGACTCAAAAATATATTCCATTAAGAGGAACCGATGCTCTTCTCCTTGCGGAAGTCTTAGAAGGGTTTAAAACTGCTGAAGATCCTCTTTCCAATGCTATGCAGTATTTTAGTATTCATGAAACGGTCCAGTATTGGGAAAGCAAAACGGAAAA
This sequence comes from Simkaniaceae bacterium, assembly GCA_018399075.1. Classification (GTDB taxonomy): domain Bacteria; phylum Chlamydiota; class Chlamydiia; order Chlamydiales; family Simkaniaceae; genus Neptunichlamydia. The sequence goes on from CP073763.1 coordinate 563,933, forward strand.
AATTCATCAAGTATTAGGGCACCTCCGTTTAGAAAACCCGACAGCATTTCCCGTGATGGAAACGATCGATCCACAACTTAAAGGGTACTATCAAAAGTTGGGAACGGTATTATCAGAAATTTTGACCCCACCGTTTTCAGATAAGCTTAAGCTTGTCTATTCAGAACAATTCTTATGCCGCTATCGTTCTCTTGCAGCGGCTATAGCTCCCTCAGAAGGGGAAAAGGTCCTTCATTCTTGTTCTGTAGCCATTACTGCCCATTCTATGAGTGGAAATGAGCACAAACTCCAGCTTCTTGGAGCGGCAAAGAAATCGATTGTGATGTCAGGTTGTTATTTTGGTGGAGAAATTTTTGGACGCTCTCTTGCAGTGATAGAGGGGAATCTTGAAGCAAATCCAGAGCTAGATGTGAAACTTATCGGTTCTGATTATATGTTAACGGGAGAAAATAAAGTGCAAATCCGCGCTTTAGAGGAAAAATATCCAAGGCGTTTCCTTATGCAAATCACCCCAGAAGTTCAACTCTATAGTAGCCCAATTTCAGACAGGACAAGCTACCGTACCAACCATAGTAAAGTCCTTGTGATTGACTATGGAAAATATTTCGAAATGGGTGGGTCTGGTCTTGTCGATAAATGGGCAACGACAGGAATGGAGGGAATCCAATCCCCATCGGGGCGACCTACGGAACCATTAGCATTTAGAGATGCTGACTTTATTTTTAAAAGTGAGGATAAACATGGTATTGGATATGCCCTCTATTTAGAATTGACTAGCCTCTTTCCCGTTTGGGGAGCAAAGGATGTCAAGGGTCGAATCCAAGCCTCTTTTCATCCCCGTTTTCATCATGTTGTTAGGCCTTATTGTGACTTAGCAAGAGCTGCTAATATCGATGATCATGGAGAGCGAAACATGAGTGAGGAGGTGACTTTTTATTCAACAGGTCCTGATAGCACAGAAAATAATCTCCTAAAAGATCTGATTCGGGATATTGATAGTGCGCAAGAAATAATTCATATCCAACATATGTATTTCCATCCGACAGAAGAACTTCTAGATTCATTGAAAAGAGCTGCTGGCAGAGGAATTGCGATCGAAATTTGTACGAACCGCACAGGTCCTGATATGCCCTTTACCCATGAATTTTTTGTGGAGCTTTCACGCTCAAATTGGAAATCACTTTATGGGGGGAAAGCAAACCCTAAAATCAAGATTTATGAATTTAATGTCGCCAATACCACTTATCACAAAAAGATTGTGATGATTGATAAAAGGACCATTTATCTTGGAAGTTCAAACCTAGGGGAAAAGAGCCTTAATATGAATGATCATGAAATAAACTTAAGAGTTAGTTCTAGAGATTTAGGGCGCGCTGTTTATGAAGAATTCCAAAGAGACACCGGACCAAATTTTGAGAGTATGGCAGAATCCTCCGATTCCCATCATATACAAGAAGGATTGCATCGCTTTGCTCAATCTTCTGATCGAAATGTACAAGCGCTTGCTGCAGCATCCCTTTCCCAAGTCCAATTCCTTGCAGCAAAAGGGTGCCCTCTCATTTCTATTAAATCTTGGGCTTATGGTGCAATTATAGGGAATTTTACAGCAGAGCCGACATTCTTTATTGGTTTTCAAAATATTGGGCATACAGATCGTGAGAGTTTCAAAGCGGTGATGGGTATCGATGAGCTTCAAGGGAAGATTTCCTCCAATTCTTTTATTATCAGAGAGATCCTCATGATTGCTAAGAGCTTTTCTAATCAAGCGATTCCCCTTCGAAATCCCAATGATCAGAAATTTATGGAGGAGTTTAGTTTTAATCTCGAAGCCGGGAAAGATCCTAGAACTTCTTCAGCGAATGCTTATTTAGCTATTTCTCGTTCCTTACTCTCTGAGTCGATGCAAGTTTTTGCTGAGGGGCTTTCAAATACCATTCTCGAAGTAGAGCAGCATTCAGAAAAGAGAAAAGGGCTTTGCAGAGAGGTGCCAGCAAGTGAAGCGCCTCATATGCCTATTGATGGAGCAGCATTGGCTCAAGTTCAATCGAGCCTTTTGCAAAGATGGCTATAACCTAATAGTTAGAGATTGTTTTAAGGGGGATAAAGCGCTTAAGGGAATTTAAAAAAAAACCTTCAGCTTATCGAGGAACGACTTCTTCTGTGGGGAGTTTTCATCGCTTTCTGTTGCTTGGAAATCTTCGAGAAGAGATTTTTGTTTACTAGAAAGATTTACAGGAGTTTCTACGTTGATATGGATAAGGAGATCACCTTTTCCATGACCATGAACATTTTTTAGTCCTTCACCTTTAACGCGGAGAACCTTTCCAGTTTGAGTCCCTGAGGGAATCGTCAGACGAACAGGCTTTTTAGAAAGGAGACGGGGAAGATCTTTCTTGCAGCCAAGTGCAGCTTCAGAAATACTTATAGGAAGAATAATAATTAAATCGTCTCCCTCGCGCTTAAACATATCATGAGGTTTAACCTTGATATAAACATAAAGATCTCCAGGGGGACCTCCATGTTCTCCGGCATCTCCATAGCCCGCCATTTTAAGGCGCATTCCATCATCAATACCAGCTGGTATTGGAACTTTGACACGTTCTTTTTTCTTTACTTTACCAACGCCATGACACTCATCGCATGTTGCTGTAATCATCTTACCCGAACCATGACAGTGAGGGCAGGTGCTAGACATGCTGAAAAAGCCGCGCGATTGGTGAAGATGCCCTGTTCCATGACAAGTTGTACAAGCTTTAATATCGGAAGGAGAGCGAGCTCCATTTCCCTTACACTTGCCGCACTCAGCATAATTGGTGACGGCGATTTCTTTTTCGATCCCCTTTGCGGCATCTTCAAAAGAGACAGAGAGTTGTGCTTTTTTGCTCACCCCTTGACGGGCATAGTCTTGGCCTTCACCAAATCCTCCTCCAAAGAATGAATCAAAGATGGTATCACCACCTTGACCGGGATGACCGCCGGGACCGCCCCCACCAAAGGCACCCATAAAGGTGCGGAGGGCTTCTTCCATAGATGAAAAACCAGCGCCACCACCAGCGCCCATTCCAGATCCTTTTAGAGCATCGGATCCATACTGGTCATACATTTGCCGCTTTTGCTGATCGCTAAGGACTTCATAAGCTTCAGAAACTTCTTTGAACTGCTTCTCAGCATCAGGATTGTCTGCATTTTTATCAGGATGAAACTTAATCGCGAGCTTTCGATAAGCCTTTTTAATCTCATCTTGGCTTGCGTCCCTAGGAACGCCTAAAACTTGATAATAGTCTGTCATATGCGCTTAAGTATAACGATTAGCACTCTTATATTTCAAGTGCTAAACTGGGGTTTGAGTTAATTTTCTTTTCCTCATAGGTAGTTTGGCTTAAATTCTCTAATGACCCTTTTCAAAAAAATGGCCAGAGAAGAAGGCTAAACATCTATGAGGAAAAGTGAAAGGATCTCACAATGGTGTTGTTAGCGTCCTTTCTTGACTTTGTACTTGAGAGCTGCCTTTGATTTCGCTCTTTTTCTTACAGAAGGTTTATCATAAAAACGGTGTGCTTTCGCAGCTTTCATAATTCCTTCTTTGTCGAGCTTCTTTTTAAGAGCTCGAAGAGCTTTATCAATTGATTCGCCTGTACGAACCTTTACATTCGGCATAAATCGATCACATCCTAGAGGTGTTAAAATTTCTGTTACATTTTTATCGAATACAGCTATTCGATGGCTTTAGCTATTATATACCACATTCCCCTTATTATTCAATATTTTACGGGTTTTTTAGGTAACAAACCTCGATTTCAGAGGGAGGGTTCTCTTGAGTTTCAAGAAACTTTTCCAAAAGATATACTCCCATGAAGGGGAGGTTGAGAGACTTAGAGAGAGGCTTTTTCCCTTCCTTTATATAAGGGGTTTTAAAGGTAGCTGACTTAGAGGTGCGAATGCCTTCCAGGATAAATAGTCCGCCCGACTTAGCATCACTACAAAGAGTAAAGGGGCCTTCTTTATCTGGGGTATAGATCTTCAAGCTGCAAAAGGGAACAAGGGGAAGTTTTTTTGCAAAAGCAAGAGTTTTAGCTGTGATCACTCCAATGCGAGTGCCTGTAAAAGAGCCTGGCCCCGTTCCAACAGCAATAAAATCAATCGTTTGATTCTTTAAAAGTTTTTGAATCGCAGGGAGTAGAGTTAGCGACTGCCTTATAGAAGGAAGGTGCTCGGTCACTAGTTTGCCATCAAGATATAACGAGACAAAGCTATCTGGACCACTGGTGTCAATAATCAAAAACTTCATAACAACTTGCAGTTAAAAAATTAATATTGGAACCATTATATCTGAGTTGTTTTTATTTTGCAGGGCCCAGTATACAAAAAGTAAGGGCGAATGATACACTGTCTAAGAATACTTTTAGTTTAAAGAGGTTAACAATTGGTTCATGATGAAAATGGTGGGCCTCAGGATGAACATCCTGAGGATGAAGAGTTTGATCTTTCGGACTCTCTTCTCGATAGTGATTTAGAGAAACTAATTGGAAATAAAAAAAAGCCAATTATGGAGGAATCCTACCCCGATGAGCTTTTTATCCTTCCCTTAACGCGGCGCCCCTTTTTCCCAGGGATGGCAGCTCCTCTTGTGATTGAGCCAGGTCCTTTCTATGAAGTTTTAAAAATTGTTGCTAAATCATCACACAAAACTCTAGCCCTTTTTCTCACTGAGAGTGAAGAGGCTAATATCTATGAGATGGGTTTTGATGAGCTCTGTAAGGTCGGGGTTATGGCGACTATTTTGCGTATTGTTCCCTTAGAGCAAGGGGGAGCTCAAGTTGTCCTCAATATGGAGAAGAGGATTAAGCTTGCTAAGCCGATGCCTAAGTCGAAGTATCTTAGAGCAAAAATTACCTATCATGATGATCAGATCACTCAAGAACAGTCAAAAATTATTAAAGCCTATTCGATTAGCATCATTACTACGATCAAAGAACTTCTTAAGCTCAATCCTCTTTTTAAAGAAGAACTTCAAATTTTCCTTGGCCACTCAGACTTTACCGAGCCAGGAAAACTTGCGGATTTTGCCGTTGCACTTACAACTGCAGGTCGGGATGAACTCCAAGATATTTTACAAACATTTGATGTTCAAGACCGGATAGATAAAACCCTTGTCCTCCTTAAGAAGGAACTCGATCTTAGTAAACTACAAAGTAGCATTAATCAAAAAATTGAAGCGACGATTTCAAAGACCCAGAGGGAATTTTTCCTTCGGGAACAATTGAAAACGATTAAGCGTGAACTGGGGATTGAAAAAGATGATAAGACCAGCGATACCGAAAAGTTTCAGGAACGTTTAAAAGATAAAAAAGTTCCAGAAGATGTTCAAAAAGTGATCGATGAAGAGCTTGAAAAGCTAGGAGTGCTAGATGTTCAATCAGCAGAGTATGCTGTTTCAAGGAACTATCTTGATTGGTTGACGGTTGTCCCTTGGGGTGTCAATAGCAAAGAAAATCATAATCTTGCAGAAGCTGAAGAGATCTTAGAAGAAGATCATTATGGTCTAAAAGATATCAAAGAGAGAATTCTTGAATTTATTGGCGTTGGAAAACTCACTCAAGGGGTAAAGGGAAGTATTATCTGTCTAGTGGGGCCGCCAGGAGTTGGGAAAACAAGTATTGGAAAGAGTGTTGCGCGCGCCCTCAATCGAAAATTCTTCCGCTTTTCTGTTGGAGGAATGAGAGATGAAGCTGAGATTAAAGGGCACCGCCGGACATATATCGGTGCTATGCCAGGGAAAATGATTCAAGCACTTAAAGCATCGCAGACGATGAATCCTGTGATTATGATTGATGAAGTGGACAAAATGGGGCAAAGTTATCAGGGAGATCCTGCATCGGCTCTTTTAGAGGTTCTTGATCCCGAACAAAACAAAGACTTCCTCGATCATTATCTCGATGTTCGCTCAGATCTTTCAAATATCCTTTTCATTGTTACGGCAAATGTTCTCGATACGATTCCTGGTCCTTTAAGAGACCGGATGGATATCCTCCGTCTTTCAGGCTATATTCGTCAGGAAAAAGTAGAGATTGCAAAAAAATATCTCATTCCAAGGAATAGAAAAAAGTCAGGTCTTAAAGCAAGCCAAGTTAAGTTTACAACGGGTGCGATTCAAGAGATGATTGAGCGCTATGCACGTGAATCTGGAGTACGTGGTTTAGAGAATAATATTAAGAAGATCCTTCGTAAGGTTGCTGTTGAAATCGTCCGCTCTTCTGAAAAACGGGGACGAAAGAAAGTGAAATCAGTAACGATTTCTGAGAAAACTCTCGAGAACTACCTTGGAAAACCCATTTTTACCTCCGATCGCTATTATGATAAAACGCCGCAAGGGGTTTGCACAGGCCTTGCTTGGACTGCAATGGGAGGAGCAACGCTCTATGTTGAAGCCTCCGCATCGCCTGCTGAAAAAACTCAAATGAAACTCACCGGTCAAGCGGGAGATGTCATGAAAGAATCAGCACAAATCGCTTGGAGTTATATGAGCTCTCATATTAAAGACTATGCACCAAAGCTGAAGTTTTTTGATGGAGAAGAGGTGCATATTCATATTCCTGAAGGAGCGACCCCTAAAGATGGTCCTTCTGCAGGGATTACGATGGTCACATCGCTCCTCTCATTAGCGATGAAAACGCCAGTTCTAAAAGATCTAGGAATGACGGGAGAGCTTACCCTTACTGGTAAAGTCCTTCCTATTGGAGGATTAAAAGAAAAACTCATTGCTGCCAAACGATCCAAGCTGAAAATACTTATCTTTCCAAAAGACAATAGGAGAGATTATGATGAGCTTCCTGATTATCTAAAAAAAGGGATCGCTATTCACTTTGTAGACACTTATGATGATGTCTTCAAAATCGCCTTTCCTAGGAGAAAGCGATGAACTCATGGACGAAAGAAAAGTATATTTCTCCTGAAAAGCTCGAAGAGAAAGCCGCAGAGATCCGAAAGTCTGGAAAAACAATAACAACGCTCAATGGATCTTTTGATCTTTTACATGCCGGGCATTTAAAGATGATCCATGAAGCATCTCAGCAAGGAGATGTTTTGATTCTAGCCCTTAATTCCGATGCTTCGATTAAGAAATATAAAAGTCCTTTGCGGCCGATTGTTTCCCTAGAGCACCGCTTGGAGATGATTGCTGCGCTCGAGTTTGTAGATTATGTAACCTATTTTGATGAAACGGATCCGATAGCTCTTCTTGAAAAAATAAAACCTGATATTCATAACAACGGTTCAGAGTATGGAGAAGAGTGTATCGAGGCTGAAATAGTAAAAAAACATGGTGGAAAAATTCATATTGTTAAACTTGTCCCTGGACTTTCAACCTCAAAGCTCATTGAGAAAATAAAAACATGCGTTTAATAGGTACTCTTAAAGGGGAAAAAGAAGCTTTTCAGTTTTACTCATTTTTGCAGGAGGAGAAGATTGAATGCAGTTATGAGCCCGATTCTCGCGAGGAAGATACCTTTCAATTTTGGGTAATGCACGAGGATGAGGTGGATACCGCTATCCACTGGCTTGAAGAGTTTAAGAAAAACCCTGAAGACCCCCGCTTTATTGTAAAAGAGCATCCGATCGATACTCAAGGAATTGCCGAAGACTCAAGTGCAGAGGAGGGTGGGGAAAAAGAACCACTTCCCTTGCGTGCCATTCGACTTAGAGAAAAGGTTCGTCCGAAGATGCCTCTCACCCGTTTTATTGTTCTTATCTGCGCCCTTTTCTATATTTGGAATGGGTATCAAATGGCAGACATTGCTAAAAAAGATAAAGATCCCAAGCAATATACCTTAACACCACTGATGACCGAGCTCTCCTACGATATGCCGACAGCAGAAAACAGAGAGGAGCTTAGCAAAGAGATCTTTTCAGAAAATAGAATCGGTGATGATGCAGTCTGGGATGGATTTTATGGTGTCGCTTTAGGGTGGCCCCAGTCAAAGGCCGAGCTAGAGGCCCCTATGTTTGTTCAAATTAGGCAAGGGGAAGTCTGGCGCCTTTTCACTCCCGTTTTCCTCCACGGAGGATTTCTTCATATCCTTTTTAATATGCTATGGCTTTGGATGCTTGGAAGGCAAGTTGAAGAGCGGACAAAAAAGTGGCAATACATTGCTGTTACTCTCATTATCGGAATCCTTTCCAATACCTTTCAATATCTCATGAGTGGCCCACTCTTTATTGGATACTCTGGAATTGTTTGTGGCCTTGCAGGCTTTATTTGGATGCGACAAAGAAGAGCACCATGGGAAGGGTATCCTCTCCAAAAAGGGACGATTGCCTTTTTAGCCATCTTTATCGTTGGGATGATGCTTTTGCAGCTTGTCTCCTTTTTCCTCATTCGGTACCAGATCGCAGATTTCTCTATGAATATCGCAAATACTGCTCATATTAGTGGGGCGATCACAGGGATTGTCCTTGGGAGAATTCCACTTTTCTCTAAAGGTGCAGTATGAGCGTAAGAGATCTCATTATCTTAGGGTGTAGCTCGCAGCAACCCACTCGACTGCGAAATCATGGCGCTTATCTTCTTCGTTGGAATCAAGAGGGGTTTCTCTTTGATCCTGGTGAAGGAACGCAACGTCAATTCATCTTTGCTGATGTCGCTCCTCCGACTGTTACGCGGATTTTTGTGAGTCATTTTCATGGAGACCACTGTTTAGGGCTCGGTTCGATGCTCATGCGTCTTAACCTCGATCGGGTTGACCATCCTATCCATTGTTATTACCCCGCAAGTGGAAAGGTCTATTTTGATCGACTCCGCTATGGGACGATCTACCATGACCACATCCAAGTGATCGAACACCCCGTCACAGAAGAGGGGGTTGTTCATCAAGATAAGGCCTTCACAATTGAAGCGAAATTCCTTGATCATGGCGTTGATAATGTAGGGTGGCGGATTAAAGAAGCAGATACGACCAAGTTTGATAAAGAAAAACTTAAAGCTTCAGGCATTAAAGGGGTGCAGGTTCGCGAGCTTGAAGAAAAAGGGACGATTACTATTGATGGGAAAACCATTTCTCTAACCGATGTGAGCTACATTCGTGAAGGCGATGTTTTTGCTTCAGTGATCGATACCAAATACTGCCAAAATGCTATCGACCTTGCTAAAGGGGCAAAGCTTTTGCTATGTGAAAGTACCTATTTAAATGAACATGAAGAGCTTGCTATTTCTCATGACCATATGACGGCAAAACAAGCGGCAACGATTGCTAAAAATGCCGGCGCAAAAAAACTCATTCTGACTCACTTCTCTGCTCGCTATCGCGATCTTGACCCCTTTGCTGAAGAAGCAAGGGAAATTTTCCCCAACGTTGACGTTGCTGATGATTTCAAACGTTTTGAATTTCCCTTAGGAAACTACTCTTAATTCCATTCCTACAATCTTCCTGACGAGATTCCGACAACGCTAGATGTGATGACACAGACCTTCATGCACTACGTAGAAATAGGGCAAGCTCTTTATGCAGAGGACATGTTAGGGTCGTTGTCTACTTATACTTGCTGTCAAGAAATGGTTTTCGAAAACCCACGGCCTTTGGCGGAGTTCTTTATGGAAGTTTCGAAATCACCTTCAGCTATTATAGCGCCTACTTCTTCGGCATTGGGGCCTGTCGAAAAGTTGGAGTGGTTAGCTAAAATCTGAACCGAGCTGTATTGTCACCGAATGGAAAAAATATTTGCATAAAAACACCTAATTTATTTATAATAAATGCCTTGCGTATTTAGTTGAGTTGTATTTTAACTTTAGTTATAATAATTCTGCTTTAATATTTTAAATTTTATTTTTTATGACTATTAATTTCAATTTATTTAAATTTCTACAGAATTCATACTATCCTCTTGGCAAAGGGAATCAATCCTTAGAAGAAGGAAAATCATCTGCATCTTCTAGGAAAATCACCCCTTTCCCAGATCTTACAAAGCAGCTTGGAGGAGAGGAAAAGTCCCAAGAAGAAATGGCACTAAGGATCGCAGCCAATTTTTTATCGGGCGGATTATCTACTGGAGGGTCAAAGCCTCTTGATGGGATGCAACCCCTTGATAATTTTCAAGTTTGGCAATGGGTATTGGAGAATCTACCAGCCGAAGAAGTTGAAGGGCTTCCTATTGATGATTTGGGTAAAATGATCCGAGTACTCCATAATCAATGTGAAAAAGAGAAAGAGCTCTATCTCAAGTTTGATCCACGAGAGTTTCTTCAGGTGGTACATGATTATACTCGTGCTGTCTCTGAGCTAAAGGTTGGTGAGTCTTATCCTTTATCTGGAGGGTGGGGAAATATAGGGGGTGGAAGTGGACATGCCCTCATTTTTGAAGTGATCCGCACTTCAGAGAACCGCTTCAATGTTTCTCTCTATACTTCTACCGGCTTCCAACTCACTCAACTATTTCTTCAAGGCGATAAACAACGGATCATTCCTATTGTTTGCTGGGAAGGGATTCCACAAGATCACCTTTTTGCCTCATTTGAAGAAGAAGCCCCCCCAATTTTTTTCCAACAACTTTTTGAGCTATCTTATCCAATCAGTAAGTATGACCCGAATAAAATTTTAGAGGAAGAAGATGTTCTTGAAGCTTTAGACTGGTTAAGTCCATTTTATCGAAAAGTCAACCCTAAAGAATCTGGGACATATACAGGACAACGGGGTGGAACATGCGTTCCTTCATCGACAAAAATTTGGGGAGAGTCATTCTTTGAATCAATACAGGATGAAAAACTATTCAAGGTCTATTTCAACTGGACTCTCTTCTTAGGATTATATCAAGAGTTATCTCCCTTTCTTGACAGAGACGATGAGCAAGCAGAGATAATGAGAAGAACCCTTCTTAATGGAGGACGTAACCTACTTGGCAGTCTCGATAAGCTAGTCAATAATGAAAGAATGAATTCATGTTTTCCCATAGAAAAAGCCTATGATATCCAACACCTACTTCTCAAACATATAGAAAGGATTGAAAGCCTTTCAGCTGAAGTGATAAGCCGTCGACAAAGTGAAAGCCTGCCGATCGACTTTAAAGATCAAGATGTAGACGTTCAAAGAGAGAAAAGAGGAGCTAAGAGGTATTGGACCGAGCAACCTCAATGTCGCGAGTTAGACCCTCCCGATAAAAGTGCTTTGCCGTTTCTCTTGACTACTAGTAATCAAGAAACTGTCTTAAAAAAAGCCCTTCCTGCTTTGCACAGAAGATATCTCGAAGAAAAGGAGAGAGAGGATAAAAGAGTCCATTGTTATCAAGCTCTTTCTCTTTCACTCCATGAGGTGATAGATGCTCTCCCTCTTCCCCAATTTGGAGAGGGCCCCATCGATAATTCCTTCTGGGAAAATCTATCCTTAGGTGAGAAGAAAGAGTATAGCGGCTATCTATCTGATTTATGTGTTTTCTACCTCGATCAAGGGGAAAGAGAAGATCTCCCGACACGTTCTTTTGCAACACTCTTTTCAATCCACGCCATTGTTCATTTTCTTGCCATCGAGATAGAAAAGGAACTTCGTATAGAGGAAAAAAGATCTCTCACTTATTACCGCCTTCCTTTTGAGGTGGATCAACTCAATAACATAAACAATCTTATCTTTCTCGATCGGAAGGAATTTGAGCGGATTCAGCAGGTCAAAGGGTACTTTGCTTGGAGAAATAAGTTTGCAAAAGGAGGCGTTCTCTTTTCCTCATCTGAGAAAGAGTCAAAGGTCGTTAAGGACTCTATTCATGAAGCCCTTGAAAATGCACACTTATGGCATGGACTAATGCAACAAGACCCTTTATTTGGTGAGGCTGTAAAGCATAGGGCCGAGGAGCGCTTCCCAGACTATTCCGAAGAAGAGATTCAAAGGGATTTTGAACGGCAACAGAGCGAGTTAAATACATGGTATGAAGAGCAGAAGAATCGGAGATATTCTTTTCATTCTTATTCTAGAAGGCCAGAACCCAAAAGACTTAAAAATCTTCCTCTACTCACCAAGCAGATGCTACTGCTTGAAGAGTTTGATTCCTCCAAAGGAGGAAATGAACTTCTCTTAGAACACTACCAACACATTAATCATGTCCGTTTCCTAACCTTTCTAATCAATAGAAAAATTTATCGTCCCAATTACCCTTCAAAAGATCTGACCAGAAAGGCAACAAGACCTGATCAATATAGTCATGAAGGTCTTGTGTCAGGACAGTATGAGAAGCCAACATTTGACGATCGCTGGGTTAGTAGTTGGGAAAGGGTTGTTTGTGAAAAGTATTACCATAGCCTTGATCGAGAGCACAGACAATTCCTTGAAATTCCTCAAGCAACACGGAAGATGGATCGATGGCAGCGCGGAACAGCAGAAGCCCAGGCTCTGAACCGAAAAAACTTTCCCCCTTTTCTTCGTGATTTATCTCGGACCTTATCTGAGTGGAAACTGACTCCGGATCAACTCTTTTTCGAACTGCAAAGGGATTATGAACTCTTAAAAAACCCTTCTCTTCAAACGCTCATTTATCAACTTCTCTTTCGCTCTCCTGTTGATGAAAACAATCAGGTGCATTTGGGCGTTGGAGCTCTAATTCTCGATCGAGATGTATTAGAGAGCTTCAAAGAGTTTACTGAAAAAGCCCTTTCCTATTTTTCTAATTTAAGACATAAGCAAGAAGCTGCAGATCTGGAAACAAGTGAAGTTGATGGGATTAAATTCTTATTTGAGCTCACCTTTTTTATGCAAAAATATCTCATCGATGCCAATCGGCATGACTTAGCCGCTGAGCTCGATTTTAAAGGGGAGCTTGATCGATGGATCAATGATCAAACAATCTCAAGAAAACCCCGGGGAACTCTTAGACTCTATCGTCTACTATTGAATTCTTTAACCCCTCTTGAAAAAATTGGTGATCAAACAGCAGCAACGATTTATCAAGATTGGATCCATTTCCGTCTCTATTATGGTGAACGTTTTAACAATCCGATCACCCCTGTTTCATTCCATTTGATCGAAAACTTTATCTCAAAACTCCTTGCATTTCACCACCAAAGTGGCAAAGGTCTAGAAGAGTTCTGCACTCCCCTGATCAATTCCCTCCAAATGGGGGAATATGAGATTAAATGGAGAGAGAGTCCAACGTTTGGATATCCTGTATATGAGGGGCAAACGGTTGATCAGCAGCCTTTTTGTATTGATTTTAGACAAGGAGATGTCTTTTTTCCAGAAGGAAAAGTTAAACGGATGAGCTTGGATCGCGCTTGGGAAAAAGATCTCGCTTTTAAAAGGCTTTTCTGGGGCGAAAAAGGGTTCGATTATGTCCAAGCAGGAGAGGGAGCTGTTTTCTTTCAGCATCCTAAGTGGGGAAATTTTAAAATCCTTTTAAAAAAGCATTATGGCGCCAACCATATTCAACATCAATTTGAAGATGGGGGTGAATGGTACCAATACCTTCCAACGAATCTGGAAAAAGAAAAAGAACTTGGCCTATCTCCAGTACTTACAAAAGATCATGTTCTCTGGGCTCAGGTTAAAGTGAAAGAGATTGTACATAGAAAGCCACAAGGCCATGGGGGGCAAGTGATGGTCTTTATACGGTCAATGACAGGCAAGACTTATACTCTACAACTAGATCTCAGTAAGAGTCTCCTTGATCAACTTTCACACTTGAAAGAGAAAATAGGTGGTGAGCAAAGATATGTACGATTTATCTTAGCCGGCAAAGTCGTAGGTCCTAAAGTTCCTCTTTCTGAACAAAATATTCAAAGAGAAAGTACCTTCCATGCAATCTTTTGTGCGCAACAACAATCAGGGCAAGCCTATGATCCTAATATCATTGATCTTGAAGCGGAAGAAGAAATCGAGTCTCTTCCTATTGATGCTCCTTTACCGCAAAATCAACTCCCCTTTAAAGGGATCATCACCTCTTTAAAAACGCAGGAGCTTTGTTGGCTCATCGATGAAAGAGGCAATTTGATTCAATCAAACCCTGAAAAACCCATCCCTAAGGAAAGAGCTTTAGCTGCATATTTTTTAGAGGGGCAGAAAGAAAATAGAGAAGAGAGCCGTTCTTTTGAGGGGGTTACCTCTTTTGAAGATCCTCAATATATTCTCACCCTTTCTAATGAAGGTGGAGAGATTAAAGAGCTCCATTTTCCTCGGTTTGTTTCCATGGAAGGGAACCCATTATTCTTGAAAAAAAAGAAAGGGGTAGAAGGGCTTTTTTGGAATGATAATCAACAATATAGACTTCAAGAAAAGCAGAAGGGATGCCTTGGTCGGTTTGACGGGTATCTCTACTTGAGCTCGATAAAAAAAGAGGGAGTGGGAAAACTTTTTGTTCCTTTTAGAGTCTCTAAAAACACTTCAGAAAATGAACAAGAAGCCCCCATTGAAGAGTGGGGAAGTCGAGAGTATTTTGACTACGACTTTGACCGGGGAGAGGTGATTGCACGCTCTGTTGAAGCAAAGTGGTATTTAGCCTATCTCTATTTTGAGCAGAAGCGTTACAATGAAGCTGCCCGTTTAATCGATGCAGAGCTCCCTACAGATACGATCTCACCCAAAGCACTTAGTATTCTTTTGATGATTCAAAAAAGTGCTCCCCCTGAAGATCATCCTGATACGCATGCGATTTATCTTCGAGCAACTTATCAATATATGGAGAAGTTAGATAAGCAAAGTCTAGAAGAAATTAAGCTCTATTTTGGGGTGGAAGAAGAAGATCTAAATCATCTTCGAAATCTTATTATTTCAGCAGGAGATTACCTGCAATCACTCAGTCATCTCTCAGAGAGCTGTCGTTTATCACGGAAAAAAGAAAAAAAGTTACTAGAAAAGCTGATCTATGAATATGAACAAAAAATAGCTCTTTTCGATCCCCATAAAGTAGAAAAGCTCAAAGAACGCATTACCCAGATCAAGAGCCGCATTCATAAACTTCAAGGGGAAAATGGGGCAGAGCTAATCCCTTTGAAAGAGGGGAAAAGAGAGCTTCCTCGCTCCAATACAAAGGGGAGAAATAGATCTTGCTTTCAGAACGTCGCTTTCAATTTGAGCTTGCCTGAGCGCTTTTACAGGGAAGACTATGAAAATTATGTAAGAAGATGCAAACAAGAGATAGAGCTTAAGACAAAATGGTTAGAGGCTGGAGAAATCCCCTTTTTAGTCAGCTATTATCCCTACAATAGTCGTTTCACTCCCTATCAAAATGGAGCATTGTTATTGCATGTTTTGTCTGTTGCTAAGAAAGGGAGCGATATAGAGCGAAGAGCCATGATATGGAGGCTGCGTAATTACCGTCTACATTGGATTGGTGATGAGCGAGCCATTCCTTATCTAGATCTCATGATTAATATCGCATGCTGTCCAGAAAACTTTCCAGATCCGATTGATACGCAAGAAACATCTCATGAGGAGAAAAAAAGTTTCCTAGAAGCAGTCGAGAAGGGATATAATTTTGATTTTTATGGATTTGAATCCAAAATCAACCAGCACTGCTTTCCTCCTAGAAGCATTCAAATGAATTCAAGAGAGAAAAAGGCTTATCCCCTCGCAGGTGATTCTTGGTATGATCCAAAGAAACGGAAATTAAGGAATTTCGGAAAGTCCCCTATTCCCCTACCCCTAACTAAAGCTCAATATGATGATGAAAGATTCGCAAGGCTAAAAGATTGGAACAAAAGATATTTTGTTCCCGATCCTCGTCAGGAAAGTGAAGGGAAAAAAAAGCTAGACTTTTCCCTAGCCGGAGAACTTATTCATAATCAAGATGAAGAATATCGAGCAGCCCTAGCAAAGGACCTGGGTATATTAGCTCATGACTATGAAGAAGGGGCAAGGCAAAGGGCCGAGGATGTTCCGATCACCATCTCTGAAGAAAGCTGCCCTCATTTTCTACGAGACTTACAAGAAGAAAAATCAAAGTGCTCTCAGGAGCTTGATGAAAAAGAGAAAGAAGCCTTTAGAATTTTTAACCAGATGCCGATTGGAGTTGCTGAAAGGCTGAGCCACATATCCAAACTAGGAGCAAGGGTTGCAAATCCTTTATCACTTGATATTGCAAGAGAAGCTTTATTGAGCGGTGATCAGCGTGCTTTTCTTGTGAAGAACCCTTCCTTGAGGGAAGAAGATATCAAATATCTTACCCAATGCCTCATCGATATTGAAGATCTTAAATCTTGGAAGAAGCAGCTTGAGAGGATGGAAGAAAGAGTGATAAAACTCCAAAAGAATGGAGACCCTCATAACCTCACTTATAAAGATCACTGCAAAAAACTCAAAGAAGACTTGGAAGCAGAGTACCATTTTAGCCATTTGCCTCCAAAGGAGCAGATCACCTTCCGCATTTTCTGTGGAGAAACAGGGATGATTCCCTTTAAGAAACAAATCGACTTGATTCTTCAAATGTCTGAGACTTGTGAAGATGATCCAAGCCGCTTTCGTGATATCGTGATTCAATTGATTATGGGAGGAGGGAAAACCTCTGTGATTGCAACGCTCCTGTTGCAACTCACTGCTATGAAAAAGGGGCACATCGCCCTTTTTATGATTCCTGCCCCTCTATTCAAAAGTGTGAGTGCCAACTTAAGCACTGCCTTAAAAACAGCTTTCAATAGATCCCTAAAACCGATCAATGTGAAGCGCTCTGAGTTAACGGTGTATCGATTGAAGCAATTGGTTTCTTTGCTAGAGAAAAGCAAGGATCATCCACAAGCGGTGATTGCAACACCTACTTCATTTCAGGTTTTTGATTTAGAATTCTTAAGTCAGTCGAGAAAATTTAAGCGGATTTATCATGAGATCAGAGTTAGCCAGGAAGAGATCCTTGAGCTAGACGGGAAAGATCCAGAGCGGCTAGCGGTATTAAATGAGCGGATCCAAAGACTTGAAGCAATTGGGATGGAGCATCGGCAAAAAATAGAGCTCTTAGCCGAGATCATTACCGCATCACCCGATGCCTTGATGGATGAAGTCGATTTGATTTTAGATTGTTTATTAGAGGTAAATTTTCCAGATGGAGAAAAAATCCCAATCAATCCCAAATATAATCGTCTGGGCCATGCCCTTTATCTGCAATTGATCAGAGATGATTTAACGATCCCAACACTTCCTGGCAAGCCATCTGTGCTAGCTGTGACTCAACTTTTGTCAAATAAACAATCAATCGATCCAGAAAAACTTACAAGGCATGTTTTTCCTGTGATTGCACGAGAATTATACAAGCAATTTGCTCCTTTTAAGCAGTTGCCCCAAGATCTCTCTAATTCCTTTGTCCGTTATGTGACAGGAAAAGTTCCTCATTACCTAAGCAAGTTTGTGAACGGCTCTCTTGAGATGAATGAGCAAACATTAACCCATCTTAATGCAAGATGGAGAGAAGATGGAACACTAGAAGAGCTCCGGAACGACATCCTTTTTTGGCGTATCCTAAATGGTTATTATGAGTCTCTTCATCCTCATCATCAAACCTTAGCCAATCTTGTCAATTTAACTTCTCATCTATTCCAGGATATTTTGTCTTTTACATTAAATCTACACGTAAACCGTGATATTGGACTCATTCCTGGGAATCCTGATGGAAAATTGTGTCCTTTTGACGGGGTTGATTCCCCAGCTATAGACCGAGACTTTGGGTATGTATGGGGAGCACTCTGTCATTATTATCAATATGCATCAACATCCCCTCCAAAAAAGGCACAAATTCTACAACTCGCTCGTTTAGCCACTGAAGCAGCCCATTATTATATGAAAAAAAGTGGAGAAGTCTTTAAAGAAACAGCGGAATATCTTCAATTTCTTGATCTTACAGGAGTCTCCCTTGATGAATTTCAAGATCCTAAGTCTCGCCGTTGCAAGGAGGCACTTCAACAAGTAAAAAAGAACTTTAAAAAGGATGTTCATAAACGTCTAGCACTTCAGGAGGAAGTAGCTGCCCATCTTGTTAAAATACAAGACTCTTATTTGAGTTGCACTGGGATCGATCTTTGTCGTCGACTAAAATCCAAGCGGACAATGGCTGGACTGCCGTGGAATGTTGAAGGATATCCGGAGAGTTTAGCTAGGAATTTTATTCCAGATGTTGGAACAGAAGGGAAAGTCATCGATGCCATCGTTGAAAATGTTGAAACGATTCATAAAATTGATTTTGTTCCTGATATTGAGCAAATGCTAGAGGATATTTTTGCAGAATCTCCTAATCCACAAAAAATTCGAGGAGCGATCGATGGAGGAGGGCTATTAAAGGTTTGCCCAAACAATCGATCCATTGCAAAAGGAATGTTAAGGTTTTTGGAAAGAAAACAAAAAGAAGGTGTTGTTCACAAAGATATTGACTGTGTTCTTTTCTTTTATAAAGAGCCTGGAGAGGTTAAGGCGGACACTTTATACGTATGGAGGATGGGGGTTCATGAGCCTGAAAAGGTGGGGGGAACAACAGCTGCTGACCTTGAAGCAAAAGGTCTTGATCCCTCTAGGTATTTCGTTCTTTTTAATGAAGATAAAACGACTGGTATCGATATTCCAATGGCTTCTGATGCAGTCTGTCTCTTTTTCTTTGATACAAAAATGCTGATGAGAACCTTTGGGCAAGGAGCGATGCGGCTCAGGAAACTTTTGAGCTCTCAAAATATAGAGCCCGTTTTAGATAAACGAACCTTGGAGGTGTTATTTTATCAAGGAGAGAAACCTCAGCACCTGGTCTTTCATTCTGCAGGGATTCAGTCGGTTCGTAAAACGGGTAACATGGTCCGTTACTTTCACCAGCAGATCAATTCTTTATTCAGAGGGCATTCTACTGACAGATTGCTCTTTCGGGCAAAAAACGCAAGCAGCCTAGAATGGGATGGAAAAGACTTTGTCGATTGCGTTGAAAAAGGTGAGCCCTATTTTGTTCAAACATGGGATGACAATCAACTTAGGGTGGTTGGGCAACCTAAAGAGAAGGTCGATACAATACCGATACTCCAAAATAAACTTAAGCAAACAACTCGAGAATGGGAACAAGTATTTGGTCAAGATCCTCTATTATCAGAAGAAGTTTCTCAGCTCCAAGACTATCTTGCATCTGCAGAAAACATATTACCTGCCCGCTCAGAAAAGACTTGTGACGTTATAGGAATGATCGGAATGCAGACCGAAGCAGAAGTTGAGATGGAGGTAACTCTTGAGGTCAATCTCCAGCAAGAGCGAGAACAAGAGACAGAGGTAGACGAGGAAGTTGAGCTGGAACTACAACTTTATGAACAAGGGGATGGATTAGGCTATCGTCCTGATTTGGGAATCACCCATGAAGCATTCCTTGAACTCGTTAAGGATCTCCGATCTGAGAAACCTCAAACAAGGTCTTTAAAACAGCAGTTAGGCCGATTTCGCTATGGATTTCAAAGAGAACAAAAACACTTTGAACAGATTTTTTCAGAGCCAATTTTTGGAACAGAGGCTTATTTTAACACGTGCAAACAAACCCTCAATGTCTTTCACCCTTTGCAACGCCCCCCTAAACAAATCTTAGCGATTCAAATCTCAGAAGATGAAGTGCTGTGGCTTCTCCTTTCAGAACGTGAAGCAAGTGATATTAGAAAGTACATGAGAGAATATAAAGGAAATGACATGTGGCTCATTCAGCCAGATGGCAGTCCTCTGTTTAAAGAGGAAAAGCTACTTCCCTCTTTAGACCTAGAAGAGGATCATATTTTAGAGGGGCTTCTTGAGATCAATGCATTTCATGGGAATGCAGAGTGGCTAGGTAAGTATGAGAATTATTTTATCCCTTGGCTTCAAGAAGAAAGCTCGTTAAAACTCGATTTTTTAAGATTAAGAACAGCAAGAGATGAGCATCAAAGGCACATTTTAAACTGCCTTCCCTCCCTATTGCAGGTGACTGGCCAAGGGCAATCTCCTGAACAGGCAGATAACCAAATTCTTTTTTCTTGGCGTGCTAAAAGAGAAAAGCCGGTGAAAGGTCACTATGTCTCGGATAGCCCAGAAGAAGTAAAACGTTTGAAATCAAGAAAAAAAATTGAAAAACTGCACCCCGACTTGGTCCCCTATTTAGGGGATGAAGCTGATGACAACCTTTCAAGAAGACAAATGCGTTATCTTCAACCTTACCATATTCCCCATTGCATTCCTCGGCAAATCAAGTGGCTCGCTCCAAAACAGGTAGTTCATATTCGTAGTTCCAGTCAAATCTATCAGGAAGATGAAAGTGGTCCTTTGTACTTTCTTTCTAAAAATCAACTAAAAGATCTACAAGATTCGCAATCAGAGCTTATTCCTTTTGTCAACCCAGACTACTATATTGATTTTGATCAAGAGTGGCAAATACAAGCGGTACTGCCTAAATTTCTTGACCGTATTAATCCAAGATTTGCTTACCATTTTACAGAAACTCAAATAAAAGAAGGAATCCTTACGCTATCCGATCTCGAAAAATATTGCCAATTCTTGCTTCCCAAACACTTTAACTGGATAAGTGGATCCCTTCTAGAAGGAATTCCTGGAAACCAAATTCAGAAAAAACACATTGAGGAAATAGCCGACAGTTTAATCCCCAGACTTGAAGAAGTAGCAAGAAGTAAAAATACTCAAGTTAAGCAGTGGGTCGAGTGGTTAAAACCTCAGAAAGTCTCATCCCTTCCTGATCCACTTTTACAGTATATTACTCAAGACCATGTGCCCGAGCTGACTTTAAATCAGATTCAATTCATGCAAGTTCAAGGCTATTGGACTCTTGAATTAATCAAAGGATTACAAAAAGAACAGATTGAGCAATTTGAAAGCAAAGAATTAATCAATCTTCTTACTAACGCTCAGATTCAATCATTTCTCACTGACAAGCAGGTCTCATTATTAAGCGAAGAAAAAGTAAATGTTTGTCCCGCTGCTCTTATGAAATATTTAATAAAAACTCAAGTCCCTAGTCTTGGCCAGGAAGAAATTAATGAGATGCAAAAGAATCCTGAATGTCACCACTGCATGGAATGGGTGCAAGGAAATCAATTGAAATGGATCACTAATCCTAAAGCTGCCAAATGCATTACAGAAGACCGAATGAAGATACTTCCCATGGATCAAGTAAATCACTTCATTCCAACACATCCCCTATTTCACAAAATTCGGGGTGATCAAGTGAACAACTTTTCTTTTGAGCAAATCAATGCTGCTTCTAAAGAGCATCTTGCATCCCTTACAAATCCTGATTTAGTTCAGTTTGTTTCTTTTTGGAAGGTCTATCACTTAAGTGCTGATGGTCTAAGAAATAGAACAAACATTCAAAACCTTACTTACCAGGTTGCTATAAATATTCTTGGATATCTCTCTCAGGCGCTTTTATGGATGAGAGTATATGCAGTGATAGGATGCCAAGAAAATTTAAATCGCAACGTTCAAAGGTTGGAGCATTGGAAACATACTTATCGCCCAATTCTTTCTTGAAGAGATTAATCCTTGAATATGCGCTGAGTTTTAGTTTGTAATTGGCCCGATGAAATGTAAAGGGCCTTTTTTATAATCTCAGAGCTCTAAAGCAAAACTTTTTTTCAACTCCTACTTCTCAGCAGAAATTGAATTTACAGAATAAATGGTACACTATCGTAATCGCAAGACCAATGGGGTTACCCCAATTTTGTAGACACTACCATGTTAGACTATTTTCATGTTTCTTCAGTATTATGGGCTCCTTTGACCTTGACGCTTCATCATGCGAAGAAGGATGACTTCAAGATAGATCATGATTTTATCGAAATGCGGGTTTGTCTTCGGAATTTTTAGTCATAATATTTTTTTCGCTGTGCTTCCATTTTAGCTTCATAGTCTGCTCTTTCTTCTGGAGTTGGCTTCCAGTTTTTGTATTTTTTTACCCAAGCTTCGTGTTCAGCCTGTTCTTCTGGAGTTCTTTGAAGTTTGGCTAAATGTTCTTTAGCTTCTTGAATAATTTCTATTGCTTCATCAAAAGGTAATTCCCAGTAATTGCCATCTCTTTTATTACAAAAAGCTATTACAAATTCATTTGGAACTTCTACAGATATTTGTACCCAGCCCGAATTTTTATAATATATTTCGCAGACTGATTCTTCTTTATCTGGAACATCAGCAATCATAATTCTAAAATCTTCTCTGCTCATTTTTTTGGCTCCAAAAATCCAATCATTTCTTTTCCATCTTTTGTAAATCTTGCTCCACGACCATCGGGCAGGACAATATCTAAAGTTTCAAAACTTAAGGTTGGGGGTTTTTCAACAGAAATATGCTTATCAGGATGATTCAATATCTCATCTAGAACCTTTTGTCCCTGCAAATTTATTTCAGTAGTATTCCCCGTTGGCTTTGGGAATGAATAATCTATTCTGGCTCCATCTTTCTGCTAATATTACACTTCATTTGCGATTTAGGAGTCTTGCTCTCTCTCATGTAGTCCGAGTAAATCTGCTTCTGGGTTTATGTCTGACAACCCAAGATCTTTCTCATCAATATTGAAAGCTCGAGCTTGATATTTTAACAAGGAAATAACTGAGCAATAAGCCATTAAAACTCCTTTGTTGTATCTATCATCTCCGGTTTCAGAATTCTTTTTTGCTTTTTTTGCGTTCTCTTTTAGAATAGTTATTGAATCAATAACAAACCCATTAAAATTTTTAGAGCCCATATTTAATCTACCCTCTCAATTAAAACATCTTTAAGAATATCTATTTGCTCTTCAAAAATCTTTATTTCCTCAGACCACTTTACCTTAACTAGATGCTCCTGGTGTCTTGCGTCTAGTGTATCCCATTCTTTAATATGATTCGAAGGATTCACGATTTTATCCTTGTGTTTAACAATTTGCTTTTCATAGCTTCTTATACTTTTTTTTATTTCCCTAATGGATTGACCTCCACATTCAGGTATAAGATTCGCATGCTTCCCACCATTTTTCGCGTTTATATACGCTTGGCTTAAAGGTTTTCCATTTTTAGCTATGTTACTAAATCCCACAGGAGGAGGAAGCATTCCAGTTGTAAGCTCTCCTCTAGCAGCTTTTCCTTCAGCGGCATACATGTCAGATTGATCTGTTCCGAAGATTTCATCTATTTTCTCATGCCCAACCTCGATAATTTCGTGATAGGACTCTCTAGGATCTTTGTCAAAGGGATCGGTATTTTTTAGGGGGTCAGGCAGGATATGAGAAAAAGCTCCAGATACCTGCGGAATGATCTCAATCTGATCCGTGACGGTTTCATAAACTTCATGGGCAATATGAGAGCCAGTTGCTCTAGCTTTGTCTGTTGCTGATGCCCAAAATGAGGGTTCATCTTTTTTAGTGATATTGAGTGCATCATCTGGAATAATCTCTGTGAGCTCGGACTTTATCTCTTCAGACTGCTTAACAATAGCTTCTTTTACAGGCATTGTAATCTTTGGGATATAGTTTTCGTTTGGTGGAGTATTTCCAGTGTAGGAATTATCTGGAGGAGGTGGGGGGTTGCGATCTTCTCCGAATTGCACCTCGCCTGGCTTATTGACTGGAGTTCTAGTCTTCTCTTTATCATCAGAACTAGACTTAGAGCCTCCAGCAGCCACTTCTGTAGCAGCACCACTTGCAATTAAAGGGGTCGCAGCTCCAGAAGTGGCAATGATGATGACGGTTGCAGCAACGATAACGACAGCAGCGATAATGACAGCCTTCTTGTGATTCTTAATGAACTTTGTTGTCTTCTTCCATTCTTTACCAAACCAATTTTTGCAACGCATGACCTGCGGCTTATCATAGGATCTAAAAAGAGCCGGAGTAATCATAATGGCCTGATAGCCATTGAAATTAGAATACCACCAAGAGGCCTCTTCAGAATCATCATCATCGTCATCATCAGAAAGGAGCTTTTCGATATCTCTTTCAAGCTGCTCTTTTCCCTCGGTATCCCAAGATGGAATTCCGTTGCGCGCCAAAAAGATGACAAAATCTCTAATCTCAAGAAACTGCTGCTCGCTGCAACACCTCTCTAAAATATGTCCATATTCAACCTCATTAATGAAATTCATAATCCGATCAAAGGAAAGATTTTCATATTTCAACAGATCCCATGGAGAAAAATTTCTGTAGTCTTCAGTAACTTCTACTTTTAATGGGGCTTCAGAATGAAGTGGTGCATGCCAAATTAGTGCTGGCAAACAAAGAAGGAAAAATAATCGCGAAAATAATTTCATATGGCAAATCTTAAGATAAATCAATCCTTTATGAGAAGGCCTCTTCACCTAAAGATAAGGGTCAGAGCGCCATCGATGCGCTGATATACGCTAAGAGACTAACGTTCCACTAAACTTTCGTCAAACTTATATTCTCCGTAAATGATCACGTTTTCCCAGGCTATTGGTCTGTTTTTGATATTCTTCCTAACTCTTTGTTTGCTCGTGTGAAATGAATCTTCTTTCTGAGAGCATTCAGCCGTTTCATTGCTAAGGATCTGTATTTATATCTTAAAGAAGCAAATGATTATAAATGGATCGATGCAATCGACAATCACTGCAACCGTCTTGGAGCTTGCGGCAGAGGTAGAAAGGGAATTTATCAGCGTTAGAACTAAAGAAACTTTAGCAAATAGAAAGTCTGATGGGGTGGAATTAGGAAGGTCTAAAGGGTCAGCAGCCTCACTTAAGCTCCATTAGAGAGAAGAAAGAGATCGTTGGTTACCTAAAGAAGAGCGCAATCGCTAAATTAACCGATTGCGCTCTTTCAACTCTTTATAACCTGATTTTGGGAAATTTGGAGCCGTAAAGAAGCAAGTTTAAAATCACTAGGTATCGGATTGCAAGATGATATGAACCAATGGGATTGCCATGGAGAGGGTTGGGTTTTTGTAAATAAAACCTGGGTTAAGTCTTTACAGGTCAAACACCATTTGACGATTGCTGTAGCGATTTGTTCTTAAGCGATCTTTTTTAAGATAGCGTCGAGATCTTCCCTAAGAATTTCGAGTTCCCGAATAAAACTTTTTGTGGACTCAGGATGTTTCACATACTCACGCATGACATGAGAAAGATCACTTTCTTCCTTTTTATCACCATTAAAAGATTCGACAGCTTTGAGTATTGTCACACTGTGATGGGGTTTAATGGCTAGAGGTTGAACGAAGATATTTTGGATGATTGATCCAATTTCTTCGATATCCTCATTGATCTCTTTCTGCACTTTGATAGAACTTGCATAGAGGCTATTGACGTCGTTTGCAATCCGCTCAAGGAAATCACGTTTAGTGGGAAGCCCGGAGTTCTTAGTGAGTTCATTCACGTGGGAAGTAAACGTTTCTAGGTCTTTTCGAAAGTTCACCGCTATTGTTTTTTTGTCTTCTTTATTCATTTACATACCTCTTTGACTATCATCATAGTTGAAAAGTCAGCCATTTTTCAATAGAAGAATCGCAATTTTTTTTAAATTAACAAAGACTTAATTGATTCTTAATATGGGAAGCGACAATGGCAAAGGCGCTAGCGACATTTAGAGAGTTTTTTGAGCCAATAAGGGGGATTTGAATCACATGGTCTGCCTGGCTAAGCGTTTCTTCTTTGAGGCCATACTCTTCATTTCCAATGATGAGGGAAAAAGATTCAGGAAAGAAAAAATCGTGAATAGAAGGTGCTCCTTCAACCGTTTCTAAAGCAATCAGAGGTTTAGTTAGAGAAGAGAGGTCTCCTTGTTTTGTGGGGACGGCCCTATCTGTTCCCATCGCAGTTTTTTGGACCTTAGGATTATCGATATAGGGGGTGTTTTTAGAAAAAATAACGGTTCCCAATCGAAAGGCTTCAACAGTGCGGAGGATATTTCCAATGTTAAAAGCGGAGCGGAGGTCTTCAAGGTAGATCATTAGGGGCCCATAAGGGGTATCAGAGAGAGTGTCGAACCGCTTGACAAGGAGGCTATGCTCTTGAAGGGAAATCGCAGCTTCCTTCATATGGAGATGAAACCGATCGGTCATTTGTTCGATTGTTTCATCTAAGGGGGAGAGTTTAAGCCACTCTTCCATAGCACGGTAATGGAGATCAATGGGAAGTTTTTGTTCATAAAGAGCGCGCAGGTGAAGCCCTGCATTTTTATGTCTACGACGATGGGTCAAAGAAAAAAACTTTTCTTTTGTAAACATTATGTCTTTGCTGAAAGAAAGGCTTCCAAGTTCCCATCGAAGACTTCAATCTTGTCTTTTTCGATAGAGACAATTTTTGTTGCAAAATCATTGATAAGGTCCCTGTCATGAGCAGCAACAATGACCGTTCCTTGAAATTCTGATAGACCCCAGCCAAGTGCAGAGACAGCTTCTAGATCAAGGTGGTTATTTGGCTCATCCAAAATGAGGGTGTTGTGATTGTTCAAAAGAAGGGCGCCGAAAATAAGACGAGCTGTTTCTCCTCCAGAAAGTTTAGAGATCTCTTTAAAGGCATCGTCCCCTCCAAAGAGCATTTTTCCCATCACCCCACGGATCTCTTGATCATAAGCATTTGCTTTGTATCGCTTAAGCCAATCAAAGGCCTCGATTTTTTCAGACTTATCAATGAAATCATCGTGATTTTGGGGGAAGTAACCAAGGTCAACTTGATGCCCCCGCTCAATAGTTCCACTGTCAGGCTCCAGCTCTCCAGTCAACATCTTAAGAAGGGTTGTTTTTCCAATCCCATTCGTTCCAATAACGGCAACCTTATCGCCCCGCATGATTTCGAGAGTAAAGTTTTTGATGACTTGGTTGTCATCAAACTTTTTGCTGATTCCTTCGACTTTAAAAACCACTTTTCCAGAGGGTTTCTCAGGAGGAGTGAAGCGAATATAGGGACGTTGGATATTTGATTTTTTGAGATCTTGTGGTTGCAGTCGTTTGATCTCTCTTACGCGAGATTGTACTTGAGAGGCGCGCGTTCCAGCGCCAAATTTAGCAACGAAATCTTTCAATTGCGCAATCTTCTTCTCTTTAGACTTTGCTTCTTGTTCTGATCTTTCGCGGACCGCTGTTTTAGCAACAAGCATGTCATCGTAATTACCTGTATAGGTGATAATGGTATCGTAATCGATATCGGCAATATGAGTTGTCACACTATTTAAGAAGTGGCGGTCATGACTCACGACAATGAGTGTTCCGGAATAGTTATGGAGAAACTCTTCAAGCCATCCGATGGATCCTAAGTCAAGGTGGTTTGTTGGCTCATCCAAAAGAAGAGCTTCAGGATCCCCAAAAAGGGCCTGACAAAGGAGGACTCTAAATTGCAAATCACTGGGAAGTTCATGCATTTTCTTTTCATGAAATTCTCCTTCAATGCCCATTCCAATCAGTAAGACTTCAGCATCTGACTCAGCGCTATAGCCTTCTTCATCAGCAACGACCTCTTCTAAATCACCAAGCTGCATTCCGATCGCATCGGTCATCTCTTTATCATAGAGCATATCCCGTTCAACCAAAGCGTTCCAGAGCCGTTCATTTCCCATGATGACAGCATCAAGGACACGAGCATTTTTAAACTCTTCGATATTTTGTCTTAAAAAGCCGACCTTTTTAGGGAGTGAAACAGAACCAGAGGAGGCATCCACCACTCCCATCATAATCTTCAGTAGGGTTGATTTTCCAGCACCATTTGGTCCCGTTAAACCATACCGGTTCCCTGGGTTAAATGCGGCGCTAACATCATCAAATAGGACTCTAGTCCCAATCTTCTTTGAAATCTTATCTAACGTAATCATGGGAAGAACTTTACCAAATCTTCCTTGAAGATACAAGAGGATTTAGAGTAAATTGATGCTATGAACATAAAAAATGCGATTAAAGATTTTATTCATCATTTGGAAGTGGTTAAAAATGCCTCGGAGCATACATTACGGAACTACCATCTCGATTTAAAAGCCTTTGAGGTTTTTGTCAAAAAAAAGGAGGTTGATAAAAAGCTTATCCGAAGCTATCTAGGCCATCTTCAGATGAAAGGGGTTTCTAAGAGGACAGTTCTCAGGCACCTTTCATCGATTCGCTCTCTCTTTAAGTACCTTCTAAAAGAGAAAAAAATTAAAGAGAATCCTGCTGCAGATATAGGAAGTCCTAAGCTCGATAAACCGATTCCAAAAGCACTTTCTTACGAAGAAGTCGAAGCGCTCTTTTGCCAGCCCGATACTAAGAAACTCTTAGGTCTTCGTGACCGTTCAATCATGGAGCTTTTTTATAGTTCAGGCCTTCGTATCAGCGAACTAGCAGCCCTTAGTCGCTCTGATTTTAACTTTAGAGCACGCTCACTTCGGGTAAAAGGAAAAGGGAAAAAAGAGCGGATCGTTCCCATTACGCAGACAGTCGCAAAGTGGATCCAAAATTATCTCAAAGATTCCCGTCGCTACGAAGAGGGAAAGCCCTACGCAGAAAAAAATCCTGACGCCATTTTTTTGAATAAATGGGGAGAACGCTTGACTACCCGGTCCATTGACCGTCTCTTTAAAACCTATCTTCGAAAAAGTGGGCTTGCTGGAAATATTACCCCTCATACGATTCGCCATACCATAGCAACCCATTGGCTTGAAAAGGGGATGGATCTTAAAACAATCCAAGTTCTGCTTGGGCACTCTTCCCTTAGCACTACCACGATTTATACGCGCGTTTCGACAAAGCTTAAGAGGGAAGTTTATGAAAGGTCCCATCCCCGGGCAAAAAAAAGCGTCAACGGAGACCGTTGACGCTCAAAATTCCCGGAGGAGGAATAAGCCGGATTCTGTGACCTGCAAGCTGCAGGTTGCAATCATTCATCTAGGGATCTTATTGCTAAGATCCTCAAGCGATATTGAAAGAGTTCCATTGCGAAAAACAGCTCGAACTCTTTTCTTGCTTCAGGTGGGGTTTGCATCACCAAGATATTTCTATCTTAGGGCTAGGTCTCAAACCCAGCATTTTCATCCTATCTAACTCAAAAGAGCTAGCGGTCTGTTTTCTGTTGCACTTTCCGTAGTCTTACGACCCCCAGCCTTTCGCTGGCACCTATTTCTGTGAAGTCCGGACTTTCCTCTCTTGTAGAAGCTGAGCTCCTACAACAGCGATTGCACTCCACTCCGTGGTAGTAAACTTAAGCTTTTACCGTACGACGTCTACGACGACGAGTTTGAACGGCAGTTCCATCGACAACTTCACTTTCTTGCCAGAAGTGAATCCGTGAGCAATGCTCACAGAAAACAACAGCTTCTCCCTTGCGAACAAGGTTCTCATGTTGAAGAGTAAGGGCAATATGGCAACCGCTGCAGGTCCGGTTTTCAATCGGCACAATCACACGGTCTTTTTTATTGCGAAGGAGTCTTTCATAAATTTTTAAGCTATCGGGTTCAGCATTCCCAACAATTTGATCTCGCTCAGCTTTAAGATGTTGACCTTCAGTATTGATATGGTCGATGCTCAATTTGATTTCTTTTTCAAGTTCAATACTATTGGTCTCTGAAGCGGCAAGACTTTCCTTGATTTTCTCAAGGATTTCTTCCTCAGCAACTTTTCGATCGAAAATATTAGAAATTTGAGTCTCAAGAGCAACCTTTTCCCGCTCGACGGTGGTCATTTCATGAGTGAGGGCATTGAATTCTTCGACTTTTTTGACACTAGCTTGTTGTGATTCAAACTTTTTGTATTTATCAGTCAATGTCTGAATTTTTTCTTCGAGGCCATTGACTTGGCTTTCAATTTCCTTGATCTCTTCTTCTTTAAGCTGAAGCTGCTCTTTAAGCTCAGTTCTGAGCGATTCGATCTGCTTAAGTTCTCCCTGACGCTGCTTTTTGACGCGCATCAATCGGATCATCTTAATATCAAGTTCTTGAATGTCAAGTAGTGGCTTTAGTCCTTTTTGCATTGGGCTCTCTCGGCTATTTCTTATCACCAATATCGTACCCATTATCCCTAAATACCTCAAGCGAAATATCTCATTTCATAGGAAACCTTTGAAACAATATTTATTGAAGTTTTCTTCAATAAAGGTGATAATATTCTGAAATTATTTGAGTTTAGGATGTTAAATGGAAACAGTTTTAAATTGTCCTTACGCTGGTGTAGGGAGATGGGCGATGGCCGTAGCCTCTATTAAAGGCGTAGAGGCTTTGACTAATAACCCTAAGATGGGTGTATTCGCAATTCCCTTTTATTTCTTTGCTCTCCACGCATTTATTAAGCCCCTATCAAAATCTAATCCTGAATTTGCTCCGATGCTTGCTGCAAATCTGACCCTCTTAGGAACTGGAGCGTTCTTTTTGGAAGGGGCCGTTCAGTTTACCTCCAAGGAAGCGCTTGAAAAGTCCGCTTTTTTTAAACTCGTACACTCCTCTAATGAAATGGTTGCTCTAGCAACATACGTTGTGGTGGTTGTCGCAGCGATTTTTACCATCGACTCGAACGTAAGAGTTCAATGTATTCTCGCTACTTCTATTTTGTCATTGGGCTATGCAAAAAAATTCTACCAAGAAACCTCTTATTTCAAGGAAGTTAATCAAAAAAAGCTATTTAATGATATCCCTCCCTATTACTTAACAGATGAAACGGCTGAGTTAAGTGAAAAAAAGGTGAAATATTTAGGGCGTGCTGATTTATTAGGAAAGTTTTTAGTGATTCTCAGTCTTAAAATCCCAACAAATAACCCCTGTCTTGTAGGGACGCCGGGATCAGGAAAAACAGAGTTGATTCGCTTTTTTGCGTCAGAGATTAATCAAGGAAGAGTTCCTGAGTTCGAGGGGTGGAAGGTTTATTCGACCAATAGCAAAATGCTTCTTGAGAATACTAAATATGTAGGAGAGCTCCAGAGCAAGGTCAACGATATGTTTCGCTTTCTTAAAGGAAAGAAAGCCATTGTTTTCATTGATGAGATTCATCAAGCGCTCTCTGATGGAAAGACAATGTCTTCTCCAGATGCGTCTTTAGCAGAAGCATTATTAATCCATATGACAGATCCTGATATTCGTATTGTTGCAGCAACAACAAGTGATCACTACAATAAGCTAAGAGGTAATGAACCTTTTAGGCAGAGGTTTGAGCAGCTCCGGATGCCGAGGATGACAGATGGATTAAAGAAAGAGATTTTGCAAATGCATTTAGGTGAAATACAAGCAAAATTTCCAGAGCTTCAGCTGGGTGAAGGGTTCTTTGAAAAGATTCAAGAAGTAAACAAGCTCAAGGGTGAAAGAGGGCTTCGCCGTGATATTTCACTCCTCCATATTGTTGCAGAAAGGATGGCGCGATCAGGGAGTACTGCTGATGAGGTTTTGAAAGAAGAGCTGAATGATTACATTGAGGGGTATCTAGATACATTCGATCAGGTTGGATGCGAGATCTCAGATGGTTTCAGAGGGAAATTGTCTGCAGAAAGTAAAAGAAGAGGTTTAGGATTCTTTGGAGAAAACATTTTATTTCTTCGTGTTGTAGCCATAGTTTCAGATAGAGGTTATAGAGGAACAATGAATCTTGATCTTATTTTGGACCAACTTCCTCAAGAATTGTAATAAAACCTTATTTTTAATAGGATGCTCCCACTTTTAATTTGTAGTGTGAGGGTTCAGGGCAATGATTTCTAAAATCAACTTTGAGGATGTGGGAGGCTTTGCTTTTTTAGGGGGGCTTTGCAAAGTGGGTCAAGCTTGCGCTAAAAGCTCAGCTCTTTCTGATCCCTATCGGCTGCCGCTGATGAAAATCCTAAACATTACGGGCACTCTTTTTCATGCAATATCTCTCTATTACTTCAGTAGTCCTCAGCTCGGCAGTGGAGCGATCTTTTATAACTTAACAGGGGTGCTTGGAACGGCGCTGAGCGCCATCATTCAAATGGGCGCTGTAGGAAATAGAAAGGCAAAGCCCCATCCTGTTGTTATGGCTTCTCATCTATCGGTTGAGATGATTGCGCTCAGCGCTCTTATCGTTTCATCCATCGGAATCATCCTTTCAAGTAAGCATCGCTCAGTTTGTATCACTGCAAGTGCTGTTCAAACCCCTTATTGAGTGATGAAATTTTATGCTGAAGTTCCCCATCTCTCTGAGCGTTCTGCTGTGCGAGCTCCCAAGCAGCCTGAATTTATTCAAGAAATGAAAGGGACGGATGTTATTTACATAGGAAGAGAAGATTTAGTCGATAATGTCCTCGATGTGATCTGCGCCGATATTAAGAATAATAATGTGATATTGCTTGGGGAGCCGGGGATTGGAAAAACTCAGATGGCACGCTTTTTAGCCGCTCAAATTCAAAAAGGGGAGCTTACAGACCTTCAGGGATATCGCGTTTTTGCATCAACGGCTAAGGATTTGATTGCTGGAGCAAAATATGTAGGGGCTAAAGAGGAAAGAATCAAAGAGCTTTTTAGTTTTTTAAAGGGGGTTGATGAAGAGGTTATTCTTTTTATTGATGAGATCTGGCAACTCATTGGAACGGGGATAGGAGAGAGAGGAACAACAGATATTGCGGGAACGCTTTTGACGGAAATTGAGGATCAAGGAGTCGTTGTTATTGGTGCCACAACACCCAAGGAAGGGGGATTTCTTTTAAGGAATCGTGCTTTTTTAGATCGTTTTCAAATCGTTGAAGTGGAGCCAATGAGTCAAGCGGAAAGGACAGAAATTTTGAAGGCGCACATTAGAAAATATCAGGAAAGAGGTATCTCTATTCCTGACGACTTTGCAGAGATAATCAGTGGAATAAATCTCAAAGGTGGGGGGAGATCCCTTAGAAAAGATATCGATATGTTAGGGATTATTGTTAGTCGGATGAAAAGAAAAGGAATTTCTGCTGAGCAGGCGGCAAGAGAGAGGGGGCTTCTCCAATTAGATAGATCCCCTACAGGCGACAAATAATAGAATTCTATCTAGCGATATAGTCCGACATCAGGTATAGTTTCAGGTTGAAACAGTTGAGGGCCCCTATGTCATTTTTAAGTCGTTATCTAGAAAAAATTCCCGAAGAAGAAAGAAGTTCAGCAGCGATTGCTTACTTAGCCTCCCTTGATCATATTAGGGAAGAGAATCCTGAGGTGGCGTCAGCCATTGTTAAAGAACTAAAAGACCAACGAAACTATTTAAAACTCATCGCCTCTGAAAATTACTCTTCTTTGGCAACGCAGCTGACCATGGGGAATCTCCTCACAGATAAGTATAGCGAAGGGTATCCCTATCACCGGTTTTATGCTGGGTGCGATAATGTTGATACCGTTGAAGCGCTTGCTGTTGAGGAACTGAAGAAGCTTTTTGGTGCTGAGCATGGATATGTTCAACCGCACTCAGGTGCTGATGCTAACTTAGTCGCTTTTTGGGCGATTTTAGTCCAGCGGGTTCAAAATAAAGAGGTTGAAAAGCTAGGAAAAAAGAGTATTGATGAGCTGAGTCCTGAAGAGTATGAACGCATTCGCCAGCTAATGCTAAAGCAAAAGATGATGGGAATGGCCCTTGATGCAGGGGGACATTTAACCCATGGGTTCAGACATAACGTTTCAGCGAAGATGATGCAAATCGCCTCTTATGGTGTTGACCCTAAGAGCGAGCTGATGGATTACAAGGCGATCGAAGAAAAAGCGCTGCGTGAAAAGCCGACAATTCTAGTGGCGGGTTACTCTGCTTATCCTCGTCTTGTTAACTTTGCAAAAATGAAAGAGATTGCTGAGAAGTGTGGCGCTGTTTTTCTTGTCGATATGGCCCATTTTTCTGGTCTTGTTGCTGGAAAGGCATTAACAGGAGAATATGATCCGATTCCTTATGCCGATATTGTGACATCAACAACACATAAGACATTGCGTGGTCCTCGCGGAGGAATGATCCTTTGTAAAGAAGAATGGCGCGAAGTGATCGACAAAGGCTGTCCTCTTGTATTGGGTGGACCTCTTCCACATGTGATGGCCGCAAAGGCTGTTGCTTTTAGAGAAGCGCGAAAGGAAAGCTTCCAAGACTATGCAAAGCAAGTGATTGCAAACGCTCAGGCAATGGGGGAAAGACTTGTTTCAAGGGAAGCAAAGCTCTACACGGGAGGAACTGATAACCACCTTCTTGTCATGGATGTCATGAGTAGCTTTGGTTTAACGGGAAGGCAGGCTGAAACAGCCATGCGCGAAGCGCTCATGACCGTTAATCGAAATTCTATTCCGAATGATGTCAATGGAGCATGGTATACATCGGGTGTACGCATTGGAACGCCAGCCCTCACATCACGTGGTCTTAAAGAGAAAGAAATGCATCAGATTGCCGATTTAATGGTCGATCTGTTAAAAGCATCTAAAGCAAAGATTGTAGAGCGGACCGGAAAGCCAGGCAAAGCAAAAGTTGATATAGACGCCCAGGTACTTGGGAAAGTCAGAAATGAAGTGACAACACTTCTTGGGGACTTCCCACTATATCCCGAACTGGCTATGCTCGAGGAAACGCCAAAAGTAATATTATAACAAAGGAAAAAACAAGTGACGACCCAATTTGATCCTATCCGATGTGATGATGACGAAGACGAAAAAGAGGGAAAATCAAAACCTTTCGATGCAAAGGTGGAAGAACTCCTTTTAAAAAAGCGGCGAATCTTTTTTTCTTCAGCAGTTACTGATGAAAGTGCAAAAGATGCGATCCGAAAACTATGGTATTTAGAGCATACAGCCCCTGGCGAGCCGATCCTTTTTGTGATTAATTCACCAGGTGGGTCTGTCGATTCTGGCTTTGCGATTTGGGATCAAATCATGATGATCACCTCTCCTGTGACAACTCTTGTTACAGGGCTTGCCGCATCAATGGGATCTGTTTTGAGCCTAGCTGCAGCTCCTGGAAAGCGGTTTGCAACAAAAAGTGCGCGGATTATGATCCACCAACCCCTAATTTCTGGTGTGATCCAAGGCCAAGCCACAGACTTAGAGATTCAAGCAAAAGAGATCATCAAAACCCGTAAGCAAATCGTTGATGTCTATGCTAAATCAACGGGAAAACCTGCTGAATTGATCGAAAAAACCATTGATC
The DNA here is from genome assembly GCA_018399075.1 of Simkaniaceae bacterium. GTDB lineage: Bacteria > Chlamydiota > Chlamydiia > Chlamydiales > Simkaniaceae > Neptunichlamydia. The sequence continues at coordinate 598,839 of CP073763.1, forward strand.
GGGACACCTGGATGAGTGCCGACGAAGCAAAAGACTTTGGTCTTTTAGATGGAATTGTCACCTCTTATAAAGAGCTAGGCTTTGAATGAGCTCATTTTTTCAAAATATGAGGGAACGGGAAATGACTTTATCCTGATCGATGATCGGCAGCAAGTCTTTCCCATTAATCCTCAGAAAATTTCAAAACTTTGTCATCGCCAATATGGTATTGGAACCGATGGTTTAATTCTCCTTCGCCCTTCTAGTAAAGGGGATTTTGCAATGCGAATCTTTAATAAAGATGGATCGGAAGCAGAAATGTGCGGCAATGGTCTCCGTTGTTTGCTGCAGTTTTTAATCGATCTTGGAGAAAACAAGGGAAAGTTCACGATTGAAACAGCAAAAAAAATCTATCCTTGCGAAATAAAAAATGAGGGGATTTTTGTTGATATGGGGACCCCAACGATTTTGGAAGAAAAGGGCTCTGAGATACTTCTCGACGTAGGAGTGCCACATTTAGTGACTTTTGTTGAAGATCTGTCTCAGTTTGACTTGGAGGCAAGGAAGCGTTTTTCTGTTATCAGAGTAAATGTTAACTATGCTAGAATCGACCCCTTCAACACTATACACATGCGCACTTTTGAAAGAGGTGTAGAAGAGGAAACCTTCTCTTGTGGAAGTGGAGCTACAGCTGTATGTATGGCAGCATGGAAACAGTTTGGAATTGCTGGCCCCGTGAAAGTGATTTTTGGCTCAGGGGAGCAACTTCAATTTAAGATATTAACAGAAAATCAAAACCTAAAGAGCATTATAATGTCCGGAGATGTTAGGCATGTTTTTGATGGAAAGGTTCGGCTATGAAAATTGGAATCCCAAAAGAAGTTAAAGACCATGAATACCGGATTGGTGCGACCCCAGCAATGGTAAGGGCCCTGATAAAAGGGGGGCATGAAGTTGTTGTTCAAAAGGGAGGTGGCAGCAAGATTGGTTTTGAAGACGGTGATTATAAAAGGGTAGGGGCTAAAATTGTTCCTGGACCTCAAGAAGTCTATACTGCCGATATGATTATCAAGGTGAAGGAGCCACAACCCAGTGAATATCCCCTTCTCAAAGAAAATCAGATCCTCTTTTGTTATCTTCATTTAGCACCCGATCCTAAGCAAACCGAAGCCCTTCTTAAGCAAAAAGTTGTGGGGATTGCTTTTGAAACGGTAGTGGATCATAAAGGGCGCCTTCCTCTTTTAACCCCGATGAGTGAAGTAGCGGGGCGGATTTCAATTCACGCGGGCGCTAATGCTCTTCATATGGCTTCAGGAGGAAGAGGCGTTCTTCTTGGCGGTGTTCCAGGAGTATCACCTGGAAAGGTCGTCATTATTGGTGGAGGAATTGTTGGAACTCAAGCTGCAAAAATGGCCGTTGGATTAGGGGCTGATGTAACGATATTAGATAGTAACCTTCAAAGGCTTCGAGACCTCGATGATCTCTTTGAAGGAAGGCTAAAGACGCTCTATTCAACACCTATTACAATTGAAGAAGAACTTTCTATCTGTGACTTAGTTATTGGAGCTGTTCTTATTCCAGGAAGACTAACGCCTAAACTAATTACAAAAGAAATTGTGAAAAAAATGAAACATGGATCGGTCATTGTGGATGTGGCAATTGATCAGGGGGGATGTGCAGAAACCTCTCGTCCCACAACGCACTCAGACCCCATTTTTGTTCATGATGAAGTTGTTCATTATTGCGTTGCTAATATGCCCGGTGCATGCGCTAGAACGGCAACAATAGCACTGACTAATAGCGTTCTCCCTTATGCTTTAAGAATTGCTGAGATGGGGTATAAAGATGCACTTCTTTCAGATCCATTCTTAAGGCCGGGAATGAATGTTTGTTTAGGAAAAGTGACAAATGAACACGTTGCTCATGACTTAAACTATGATTTTCATGATCCAGAAGAGGTATTAAAAAGCTTGTGAATCTCCCCTTTGAGGAAAGTCACCAAATTGAAGGCAAAACTCTCATCAAATCTGGTGATGTCAAGAACATTGTTTTTTCCGGTGGAACCTATCAAGTAGAAGTTCATGACCCAAAATTAGAGGAAGAATTTTGGCCTTTTCTGCAAATTGGTGATGAAGGAGAAGTCAAAGATGCTTTTTGTACTTGTTCTGAAGCAGAAAAAAAGCGTTCCTGTTCTCATCTTGCTGCAGCCTATTTGAAAGTTTTAAAGGAAGAGCCACTCCACATGCGGTTTGCTGACTCCTTTTGGAATAAACTTTGCATGATGGCTTTCAAGCGACATGGAATTGACCCCAAGGCTCTTGAGAAAAAGGGGGATAAAGAATATATCTGCAAAGCTGAAAGTGGAGAAACCCTCTTTTCACTAAAAGTGAAAAATCCAACAGGGAAGAAGCTTCTTGATGAAATGGTTTTTAACCGCCCAGAAGAAACGGAAGAGACCTCTTTAAAGTTTTCCAATCTCCCTCCTGAAGAACTAGCCCTGTGGAAAAGGGGAACGCCGACACAAGAGCTTCAATATGAGCTTTCATTTTGGTCTGATATTGCAAAATGGATGATTCTTCAAGAGGAATTTGATATTCCCTATTCAATAGACTTTAGCCTTTCAGAGCATTCACTCCCCAAAAAAGTTTCCCTCTCATTTAAAGATTTAGAGTTTCAGTTTTATATTGCAGAAGTGAATTGGAAAGACATTATTCCTTCACTAAAACAAGTTAAGTCTTCTCTTCCTGTCCATGAATTTCGGGATGTTATGGTTCAAAAGATGAGTTACGATGTCAAGGCTAAGGAGCTTCATATAGCATCAAAACCTCTTGAGGACAAAAGAGGAAAAAATGCTGTTAAGATAGGAGAATGGGAGTTCTTTTCAGAAAGTGGTTTTTTCCCTGCATCGACAAGCCCTCTCTTGAAGAAAAAAGTCATTCCCCAAAATAAGCTCGGAGAATTTCTTCAGCAAAATTTTAAAGCTGTTCAAAAGTACTTAGAGGGGGCCGTTCTTTCGCGCGAAGCAATTGCTCCCTGCTATGAGCTCTTTTTCGATGAAAAAAAACGGCTCCATGTGATTAGTTATGCGTTTGAAAAAGGTGATCTTCAAAAGGAGGGAACAGCCGTTTTTCATCCGTGGGTTTACGTTGATGGACGGGGTTTTTTTCCCATGAAGGAAACTCTCTTTGAAAAAACTGAGAGTATTATTCCTCCTGAAAAAATTGGGGACTTCATCAATCAATATCGCCTATGGCTGAATGAACATGATGGCTTTCAAATTCATCTCTCTAATGTTGAGTTTCGTTTATCCTACTCCTTCGACTTAAAAAATCTCATTTTTGAAAGTGAATCAGGTACCTATGAAGGGACCGATGATATCCTCGATTTTGGAGATTGGCTCTATATGAGGGGAAAAGGCTTTTATAAAAAGGTGCGCGCTCGCGGTCTTGGACAAATTGCTCCTGGGAAAAAAATCAAAGCCAAAGAAATCCCCCTATTTATTCATGAAAATCAAGAAGAGCTTGAGCAAATTAAGAACTTTTTTAGTGCGATATGTCCATTAGAAAAAGCAGGGCTCAATATTTCGATGGACGGAAAAAATCGGATTATTGTCGAGCCCCAATATTTTTATCGCCCTGAATATGAAGGAAAAGAGATTCATTACTTTGGAAACTTTGCCTATGTTCCTGGAGAAGGGTTTTCAGAAATCCCTCTTCCCGCACGCCTTCCAGAAAAATATCGAAAAAAAGCGACTATTGATGAAAATGGAGAGCCCCTTTTCATTACTGTTGAGCTGACAAAACTCAAGTCCTATATTATTAAGATCGATCGCCGTTTGAAGCGGCCCCATAACCTCACCTTGAAAGTCAATAATATCGAGAAAACTGAAGGGAAAGAGTGGGAAGTTGAACTTGCTTATATCAGTGAGTTTGGAGAAGAAAGTTTAAGCAAGATTAAAGAAAGTATAGACCGTCATCGCTCCTATGCTATTACTGAAGCCGGCCTTCTCTTTTTTAAAGACCCTCGCTTTAATTGGCTACGTGAGCTTGGAGGTATCGAAGACAATACGATGATCTTTTCAACGCTTCAGTGGATCCGACTTCGAACCTTTGAAAACGTTGAAGAGCCTAAAGAAAATAGTGAAAAAGCAAATAAGACGCGGGCACTTTTAGAGGAGCTTGATTCCTTTGAAACAACGGATGTTCTAAATATAGAGGGCCTTCAAAGCACTCTCCGCCCCTATCAAGAGGTAGGGGTTAAGTGGCTTTGGTTCCTCTATTCTTATGGGCTATCAGGTCTTCTATGTGATGATATGGGTCTTGGAAAAACGCACCAAGCCATGGCGCTTCTTGCAGCTTCGAGAAATGCAAGAGGAGAAAAGAAGCCTCAATACTTTGTTGTTTGTCCGACATCCGTTCTCTATCATTGGGAAGACCTTCTTCAAAAGTTTCTTCCTGATTTTAAAGTTGTTATCTTTTATGGGACCCAACGGACTCTTAAGGCGTTTAATAAAAACGCAGATATCCTTTTGACTTCTTATGGAACGCTACGCAGTGAAAGAGAGCTTTTATCTACCCTAGAGTTTGATGTCGCTATTCTTGATGAGATTCAAATTGCAAAAAATGCTCAATCTCAAACGCATCAAGCGCTTTCAATGCTTCATGCTAAAACTAAAATTGGGCTTTCGGGGACACCTATTGAGAACCGTTTACTTGAGCTTAAAGCTCTCTTTGATATTGTTCTCCCTGGCTATATGCCTAAGACCTCTCTCTATCGCGAACTTTTTATTAACCCGATTGAAAAGCTCCATGATTTAGAAAAAAGAGCCCTTCTTTCTCGACTGATCAATCCCTTTGTTCTCAGAAGAAAGAAAAAGGAAGTTCTTGATGATCTCCCCGAAAAGATTGAAGAGATTGCCCACTGTTTTCTATCGGAAGAGCAAAGAAACCTTTACCGTAATGTTGTGAAAAAATCTCGGGAAACGATTCTTAAAGATATTGAAAACTCTGAGAAAGAGGTTCCCTATATGCATGTTTTTGCTCTTCTCAATACCCTTAAGCAAATTTGTAACCATCCTGCTCTTATTACAAAAAATATCAAAGACTATCACAAGCATCAAAGTGGAAAGTGGGATCTGTTTATTGAGCTTCTAGAGGAAACGCGAGGAAGTGGTCAAAAACTTGTTGTTTTCTCCCAATATCTAGACATGATGACCATTATCGAAAATTACCTCAAAGAAAATAAAATTGGTTATGCCACTATTCGCGGTTCCACTCAAGATCGGAAGAAACAACTGCAAATGTTTCGAGATGATCCCGAATGTGAGGTTTTTGTTGCGTCTCTAAAAGCAGCAGGAACCGGTGTTGATCTCACTGCAGCATCCGTTGTGATTCACTATGATCGGTGGTGGAATCCTGCTAAGGAAAACCAAGCGACCGACCGTGTTCACCGTATTGGGCAAAACCGTGGGGTCCAAGTGTTTAAAATGGTTAATAAGAATTCTATTGAAGAGCATATCCATGCCCTTATTGAGCGAAAGATTTCTCTTACAGAAGGGGTGATTGGTTATGATGATCAAGATCAGATCAAACACTTAGATCGCGATGACCTCATCCAACTTCTCAATCAGATGAATCGTGACGTAAAAGATTAGAGGGTGTCGATCCCTCTAGCCTTTCTTTCTTGTCCGGACTAAAAAGATTTCAGTTCCAATCAAAACAGCAAGAGAAAAGAGACCATTATAAAGGGGAGGAGGGAGACCAAAGATTCTCCAAGAAGGACCTGTTTGCTCCACCTTTTTTGTCTGGCAAGAAGACCCTAAAAATCCAAATTGGACGCAGCTATGGTAGCTTGCCAAAATCACTCCCGCAAGGAAGCAAACCTGTATAAGGCGAAGAAGAGCTCTTTTAAAAGATACAAAGAGGCCAAGAAGAGCTAAAGCCCCCGTTGCAAAATAGGGGATTCTTTGCAATTTGCACAGGATGCAGGGACGGATCTCTATGACATATTCGACAAAGAAAGAAATTCCTAGCGAGATGATGGCAATGCCTAAAAAGAGCCAATAGGCTTTTTGATAACGGTTTTCCATACTTTTTTTTTAACTGTTCTTCTAGAAAAATGCATTAAATTTTTGCGTAAATATTATAGTTTACAAATTTTTTTTTATTTCTAATATTGAAATCATTTAAACCAACCAAAGTGCTTATGATGAAAAATATTTTTTTAATCATCGCCTGCCTTTTTCCTATTATTACCTGCGATTGGGTTTGCTCAAACTGTGGGGAGAAAAACCCCGACATCATTGATTGGTGTGAATATTGTGGACAGAAGAGGTAATGTTTATTTTAATAGAGAGTTTGGTATGATCTTTGAATATGAAAAAGACAAAGATCGCACTTATAGGTCGCCCCAATGTAGGGAAGTCGGCTCTCTTTAATCGCATTGCCAAAAAGCGGATCGCCATTGTTGATGAAATGGAAGGGGTAACCCGTGATCGCTTATATGCTGAAGCAGAACTTTTTGGACGTCCCTTTGAGATCATCGATACAGGTGGGATTGACGAGAGTAGCGCGATCCCTTTTGCCGAAGAAGTTAAAATGCAGGCAGAAATAGCCATTGAAGAGGCTGACAGCCTTATCATGGTCGTTGATTCCCGCATTGGAATTACCGGTCTTGATGAGCATGTGGCTCATCTTCTCCTTAAAAGTGGAAAACCTCTCGTTTTAGCCGTCAATAAGATTGATAATGAAGATGAAACGCAGCTTGCCCCATTTTATGCTCTTGGAGTTGAACATGTTATTCCTGTTTCAGCTATTCAAGGACGGAATATTGTTGAAATTTTAGAACTTGCCCTTGCTCCTTGCCCCATTGTTGAGGAGGAAGAAGAAGCTCATGGGATTAAAGTTGCCATTATTGGACGACCCAATGTGGGTAAATCTACCTTAATTAATACCCTTTTAGATGAGTCGCGGTGCGTTGTAAGCCCTATTGCTGGGACAACCCGGGACTCGATTGATGTTTCGGTAGAGTGGGAAGGAGAAACCTTTACCATTATCGATACAGCAGGAATTCGGCGGAAGAAGTCAGAGCATGAAGTTGTCGATAAATTTGCAGCTATTCGTACTGAACGAGCCATTGAAAGGGCTGATGTTTGTGTTTTAATGCTTGACTCTCAAGAGGGAATGACATCTCAAGAAAAGCGAATTGCTAAGATGATCGAAGATAAAGGGAAAGGATGTATCCTCTTTTTCAATAAATGGGACCTTGTCAAAGGCTTTAGAATGGAGCATTGCAGAAAGAGTCTAGAGATTGAAGCCTCTTTTATCACTTACTGTTCCACCCTTTTTGGCTCCTCTAAAACAGGGAGGAAGATCGATGAACTGTTTCCACTCATACAAGAAGTCCACCGCTATTTAGGAACACGCATCTCAACAGGACAACTCAATAAGTTTGTTGAGGGAGCCACGCATAAAGTCCATCCCCCGATGCTCCAAGGAAAAAGGCTCCGTATTTATTATATGGCGCAAGTTGATGTTGCTCCTCCCCGGTTTATCTTCTTTGTCAATAATCCTGATCTATTGGGAGATAGCTACAAAAAGTATCTTATCAATCAGTTCCGAAAAACCTATAAGTTTACAGGAGCTCCCCTTGTTTTTTATTTAAAAGGGAAAAAGCGGCAAGAGAAAAAGAAGAGCTCTCATTCAGGGGACTTTTTAGAAGAAGATCTCCGTTTTGAAGAAGAGAATGTGGGATCCCACTTGAACTCTTCCCCATCAATGGTGACCTTTCGATAGACCCACTCTTCACGATTTTCTCTTAAGAGGCGATCACATCCCATAATGTATCCTTTGATAAAGCCATGTCTTCTCATAGAAAGGAGCATGTAACGCGAACTTGTGGGGCGAAAATGGCTGCGAGGCCCATCTACAGGGGAGAGAATGTTTTGGTGAAAGAGGATCACATATTCAGAAAGCTTAGTCATAAGCCCTCTTTTTGTTGGAACAGGGGGGATTAAACTTCTGTTTGGAACAAGCTCTTCATCTTTTCCCCATGGATGAACAAACCCGACTTCAGCAAAGAGAGGAAGAAAAAAAAGGGCTAAAAACAAAACCTTTTTCATTAGAACCCATATTTTAACATCAGAACAGGAAAGAGACCATTTCTATTGAGAGCCGGATAGGCAAGATCTTCATATAAGCGTTCATTGTAGAGTTTTGCACTCTCTCCAGCACCATAAATTCCGCCAAAATACCAACCCGCTTCAAAACTTGTTGTGATAATGCCGGCTGCTAAATGTCCATTGGTATAAAAGTGGACTGCAGCCCAGATGAAAAGGCCATTTAAGAGAAAAGAAGTCAAAGCTGATTGCTTTTGTCCGACATAGAGATAGCCGGCTCCAGGAAGAAGAGCGTTGAGAGTTTGCGCTTTACTCACAGATTTTTTTTTTGCGTCGTAGTTATCAAGAAGGTTTGTCAGGTAAGTCTTCGAGGGGTCGCCCCTCTCAGCCAACCGGATCTCATCAAGATCCCCCTCGATCATGATCGTCGAAAGCTCCAACTTCTTTGCCGTTTCAGGATAATGGTGTTGAATGACGCGGAGGACATACTCCGCCTTTTCTTCATCACCCACCTCAAGGTAACTTTCATACATGATAATCAAAAGATCGTGGTAGGCAGGAAAGGTTTTTGTCGCGGTGTAGAGAGCTGAATGGGTAAACTCTTGCGCTACCTCCTCATACCGTTTTCCAAGGTAATAAGAAAGAAGGATTTGGTACTGAATCTCTTCAAGACGGGTAGGATGCCCGGCCGGAAGGAGAAACTCTGAGCGCTTAAAAGTAGTAATCGCTCTATATAGGTCGAGATGTTCAGCAAATTTCTGCGCAATCAGGTATTCCTGTCCCCAGGGTTCCCCTCGCTCCTGAGGCGTTAAGGGAGGAAAGGCTGGAGGAAGACTCTTTAAGTACTTATCCTGCACAGAGAAATTCACTTGTGGCTCAATCTTATCGGGAACCCGATAGCAACCCGCTAAGAAAAATAGAACTAAAAAAGTTAAAAGAGCTCGTTTCATAGACAGGGATCATAACAGAATCTGAGAAAAAGTCCATTAGATTGAAAGAACGTATCCACAGAAAATCTATTATCCCTCTGCCTATGAAACATTAGAAGCTATTGTACGACAACCGATTGAGGTTGGCTTGTTGTCCCATCTGCAAAGAGAACTTCAACGGTGTATTCAACCGCTTTCTTTCTCTTTTGGTTATGGTCGATATACTTTGTGGCTGTAGGAGGAAGCTCCGCGACCAGTACCCCATTACGGTAGATATGGAAAGCCGAAGCCTCAACAGGAGCAACCAAATGGAACTTAAGTTCATTGAAATACTCGGTTTCTGTTAAAAACTTATTGTTTTTTTGTTTCCCTGTCACCGAATGAGGGGGGAGATTAAGGCCGAAGGCTAGAGTATGAAGGTTATCAACAGTCGGAAGAGTGTTGATAATAGCGCCGCTGGGGATATCAAGAATAACAATACCACGGGGATTAGTATTATAAGCTTCATTAATAGCCCATAGCTGTTGGGTGATTGGATGAAACTTGCCGTGGTGGGCAATAGGAGCAGCACTTGTTCCTACGAGTGTTGGAAGACCTGTTGTGGTGCTGACTGTATAGATATTTGAATTTCCATTAAGGAGATAGAGGGTATTCGAATCATTAAAATCTCAACTATGCGTATAAGTCGAAAGTCCTGCGTCTGGGAATTCAAAGACGGCTCCAGTGTTTTTATCTATACTGACTAAATCATCGTCCGGTCCTGGACTCAATTCACTCCACGCATAAAGTTGACCCGTTGAATCACAAGTCAGAAGAACAATTGTCTCGGCAGTAGGAGGAACAGCAAGAGGGGCAACGACAGTTCCGGCACCTGTTTCAGTATCAATAGTAATGAGGCTATTGGGAGCAATAGGATCATTTATTGAGGTTGTTGCATAAAGGTTTCCCGTTGTGGGATCATAAGAAAGGCCATTGACGCGATAGCCAATAGTTCCAATGGTTTCTTCAACAGCTCCTGTATTTTGATCGATAACAACAAGTGTTGTTATTCCTCATCCTCCTCCCTCACCAACAGTGCCAAATAGAACATATTGGTTGGCAAAGGCGGTGTTTATTAGGAAAGACATGACTAGTAGCGCTAATGCTATTGGAGTTTTTAAAGAGAGTTTTGAGTTTTTCATTTTTTCTTGCTCCATTCAGGTTTTTCATTTATTGACCTTTCGGGTCATTGAAAAGTGAATGAAGTATAATCAATGCCTGTAAAATATAAAATATTAATTTTAATGGAGAGGAGAAAAAAGCGACTCAGAAATTAATAGGAATCGTCAGGAGTTTTGACGATTTCAAGTCCTGCATCAAAGTCTTCTGCATTGGTTTGGCTACGGAAGAGGTCTTCTTGACGCTCTGTAATCTCTTGGTAGGTATCGAACGACTTGATGATATGGGGGCGAACAAAGATAACAAGATTAGAGATGTTTTCATTCTTTTCGTTATCACTGAAAGCTGCACCAATGAGAGGGAGGCCTCCTAAACAAGGGACCCCTGTTCGGTGATAAGTTTTAGAATCTTGCATCGACCCACTGAGAACAAGGAAACTCTTGTCGGGTACGCTAACAACAGTCTTTGTACTCGACTTATTAGTTGTAATTCCTTGAACTTGAACGTTACTCACTGATGAGCCTGAGTCTGCCTGATTTTGTTGCTCTGAAATATCTTCCTCAATCATTAAGGTGATGACATCACTATTTCCAACAACGGGGGTAATACTCAAGCTAACACCAACATCGCGGTACTCAAGGTTAGCGGTTGTTGTTGTTGTTTGTGACTGGTTAGTGACTAAAGATCCAGTATAGGGGATGTTTTGGCCGACAAAGATTGTCGACATTTTATTGTCTTGGGTGATGATTTTTTGGTTCATCACAATGATTGAATCACCTTCATCTCTAATCGCATTCATTAATGAACCAAGAGCAAAATAGGATTGTCCCTTATGGAGAATGATATCTCCGATGACTCCAAGGTCGCCACCTGATGTGAAGGGGATAAATGATCCAGTAGGCGTTGTTTTTGCAGTAATGTTTGAGAGGTCTTGTTGGAAAGAGATAAGCGGATCTGGAACACCCCCAATTGTTTCTGGAAAGACACCTGTTCCATAAGCAAACTTATTACGATATTGCCCCTGAGATCCCCAACGAAGGCCAAATTGAAGGTTATTGCTCATCGTAGTTTCAATCACTAGGATTTCGACAAAAACCTGCTTGAGAGGAATATCAATACTCTTAATGAGCTCCTTGAGTTTTCCAAGCGCATCGGCTTGTCCTGTAGCAATCAGAGAGTTTGTGACTTCGATCCACTGCAGGGTATTAATAGCATCTACAAGGTTGTCATTAACCTTTGTCTTGGCTTTCCCAAGGTCTGTTCCAATGAGCTTAATTGCATCTTGAATCTCAGCACCACTGTGGTATTGCAACTTATAGATAAGGAAGCTCATATCAGAAACGGTTTCAATCCCAGGTTCTCCATCAGGGATTCCTGGTCCTGGGATGTCAAATCGCTCTAAGAGACCATAAACTTTCTTAGTATCCGCTTCATCACCTGAAACAAGGATTGTAGATGTTTTTTCCATCCACTTTAGGTTATTGATCACATCAAAGAGTTCTTTATCGGTCACACCAGATGTCATGAGATTTTGTTCAAAATCTCTAAGAATTTTAATGAGCTCTTCTCCAGGTACAAATTTCGGCTTATAAATTTGGTATCCCGATGGCGATCGGGCAGGAGCTTCTTTTGCAAGACCAGGAATATCAAACTTTTGTGCTAAACCTATAGCTTCTTGTACAGCAGATGGAGGTCCTGTAAAGATGATAGAGTTTGTATCTTGAACATAGCGCATATTATTCAGCGTTGTGATCAAATCATCTTGCGTTGAACCAGCTCTTTTTAAGTCGGAGGCCATATTTCTCAAGTAGCCCATCAATGCGGGACCTGTGAGATATTTAATCTTATAGATCACGAAGGTTGTTTTCCCCACCTGCTTGACTTGATCTTCAGATGGGGTGTCAAGTGAAGGAAGAAGGCCTTGAACTTTCGCGATGGAAGTTTCAGTTCCTGTAAAGAGAACGGATTTTCCATTCGATACTAAACGGGTATTTTTAAGGGTGCTAATTAAGCTTTTATCTGCAAATCCTGAGGATTCCATGTCATCCGCAACCATGCGTGCATGTCTTCTAAGGTCATCAGCAGAGATATGGACAGGTTTATAGACATAAAACTCATTTGCTTGAGGCGTTGATTCAACAGGGATATCAAAGGTAGCGACAATTTCTTTTACACGACTGATTGCATTCTGTGTTCCAGTGAACAAAACACCTGTTCCTTTTGAAACAACTGAGGCTGAATTTAAAGCAGCAATTAAGTTTGGATCTTTTAGCCCTTGATCCTTCATTTCATCTGCAGCATGGCTGGCTTGTTTAATGATGGCTTCTGGTGATTGGTGTTGGGGCTTGAAAATATAATACTGAGTGGTTTTTGCCTCTTGTTCTGTCGGTGTATCAAATGTCGATGCAATCTGCTTAATGCGATTAATAGCATCCTGCGTTCCTGTAAATAAAACGCTTGTTCCATTTGAGACAACGGTTGCTGAGTTGAGGGCTGCAATAAGGTTGGAATCAGCGAGCCCTGAATCCTGCATTTGGTCTGCAGCATGTTTTGCTTGTTTAATGACAGCTTGAGGTGGTTGATTCTGTGGCTTGAAAATATAATATTGGGAGGCTTGAGACTCTTTTTCTTGATTGTCATAAGAGCGTGCCATTACTTTAACTTTCTCAATAGCTGAAGGGGTCCCCGTGAAAATAACACGGGTTTTATCCTCAGTTAGACGGGCAGATTCCATGGCATTAATCAAATCAGGGTCTTTCAATCCGGAATTCTGAAGCTGGGTTGCTGACCGCTTAATACTTTCAATCAATTTTTCAGCAGTAACAGAGGTAGGTTTATAGATGTAGAATTCAGATTTTTCGGGACCTTTTGAGGTGTCAAAAGTTGTGAGAACGTCTTTTAACTTATTAATTCCTTCTGGTGTTCCCGTAAACATGACAGCCGTATCACTAGAAACAAGTGTGGCTGACTTTAAAGTATTGATGAGTGCTGGATCATCTAGTCCTGCTGCTTCCATCTCTTCTGCTGCTGAAACGACCTTATTCTTAAACTCTTTAGGAGTTTCTCCTGTAGGTTTATAGACATAAAAGGCGGATGAAGTGGGCTGAGCTGAACGAGCATCATCATATTTAGCGATTATTGATCTAATCCGGTCAATGACATGTGAAGGGCCTGTAATCACAAGCGAATTACTTGATTGAATCCACTTAATATTATGAATTGAATCAATAAGCGCCTTATCGTCTGCACCTGAACCCTTAATCGATTTAGCTGTTTGATCAAGTTGCTTAAGAACTATACTTCCTTGAACATTTTGAAGGGCATAAACAAAGTAGGTCGGTTTAGATTCACTTGCAATTTCTGCATTATCTAATGAGGGGAGAATCCCCTTAATTTGATTGACTGCATCGACAGGTCCTCTAAAGACGAAAGAGTTCGATTGAGAAATATATTTCATATTGTCAATCGTTTGACCTAGCCCTTCATCTGAAGGGATAGAGCTTGCAATTTTTTTGAGTCCTGCTTCAATCATATCGGGATCAACAAATTGGATCCGGTAGATATAGGTAGACATTTTCTCAGGGCTAGGACCTGATTGTTGGTCTAGCATAGAAACAAGGGCTCGGATGCGGTTCAGAGATTCTGAATCACCTGTAAAGGTGATCGTCCCTTGAGCTGTAGAGATTTTTGCAGAATTTAGAGCTTTTAAGAAGGCTGCATCAGATAGATTTGAATTTTTTAAGCTTGTATAGGTCTCTTGAATTTGCTTCAGAAGCTCATCAGGCGATTCATTTTTAGGGGTATAAATGAAGAAATCATTGTTTAATGGGACTTTAGAGACATCGTGTTTGGAAATATCAAAAGTAGGGAGGATTTGCTTCAAGCGATTTAAAGAGCGCTGGTCTCCTGTAAACATCAAAGAGTCATTTTCTTTGATCCACTTCATCGTTTCAATAGCTTCAATCAGATCGTTATCTGGATAGGGAGCTTTCTTAAGATTTTGCACGAGCTTTTGAAGGGATCTAGCAATTTGCTCCTCATCCCCATATTTTATCTTATAGATATAGAAACCGCCACGGATATATTCGAGTTCTTCTTCACTATAGGGAACATCTAAACTTGTTAAGAGCGTTTTAACTTCTGATAACGACTGCGCGTCTCCAGTGAAAAGGAGAGAGTGACTTTGTTTCACAAACTTCATGCTATTGATGGCTAGCACGAGGTTTTGTGCAGAAGGACCCATTTGGGTAAGATTTTGTTCAATATCTTTAATAGCAGATTGCAAGACATCAGCGGGCTTATTTTTTATGTGATAAATCAGGATGTTATCTGATGAAATAGGGCCCCGAATACCTCTTGCAAGCGAGGGTGGAGAATCTAAATCTTCTAAGGTAGCAATCGATTTTTCAATCAGGAAAGGGGTTGAAACAACAAAGATAGTATTTGTTGATGCTTGAGGCACAAAAATAAGAGGATTCCCTTCAGAGATAGGGATTAAGATCTGATTCGCAAGGGCAATTAAATTATCTGGGGAGTTGTTTCTGGCAGAATAGGAATCGATTTCAAGGGAGGATTTTGGAATGTCTAAACTATAGAAGAGTTTATGGATCTCTTCGATGTTTTGTGTAATATCTGTGACAATAATATGTCTTGTTGTTTCTGAGACTTCAATAATTGCATTAGAAGAAAGAAGGGGGCCAATGAGTCCCGCAAGAGTCGCAGGATTAGCATTTTTTACCCGAAAGACACGGGTCATGATGGGAGGAATAGAATTTCCTTCTAGAGGAACTTCTGCTGAGACCACCGTTGCAATTTGTCTGACTCCACTTCCTTTAGAAATAACGAGGTTATTTCCTTGCTCAATAAGATCTAGTCCATTGAGTCTTAATACTTGAATGAAAGCTCCCATGACATGGACAAGTCCAGTCGGTTCTTCCGAAACAATTGTGACGTTAAAATTGAGATCCTCTTGATCATAGATAAAGTTGACATTCCCAATCTTGCTGATGAACTTGATAAGCTCTAAAATTGGGACATTGTCGAAGTTAATGGTATAACCTTCCCCTGTTTCAGGAGGAATGAGTGTTGCATCGGGGGTTGTTTTTTCCTCAAAGCTTTTATCGCTTTTCGGAGCTGTATGAAGGAGGGATGAAGAAAAGCAAAAGAGTGTGAGAAGAAAGAGGTGGAGGAGTTTTCTACTTTTCATCAGGTATTTTATCATTATTTAAAGATCTTATTTCATACCAGAGATGGGAATTACTCCGCATCAACTTTTTCCTCTAATGAAATTTTTTTTTCATTTTGTGAAATATTTATGAAGCCTAAAACCGAGTATCTTGAGTAAAAATCTTCTATTTAAATCATGACCCTACAAGAGAAGGGGTCACATCATTCTTCGTAAGAAAGCCCACCTGTTAGATGGCAATACTGATTACTACGACTGAGAACGAGATATAAGGCACTTTTAGCAGACTCATTACAGGCTATAATAAATAGAATTGCATTTTGGTTTAGGATTTTTGCTGCTTCTAAGTAATTTTTTACGGGTTGTTTTTCTTGATCATCTATTGGAAACTTATCGATGTTCTGTTTTGCAAAAGTAAGGATACATTCAGGATTATCATCATTATTAAGATGATACATCCAATAACAGAGGGGTGGGGCAACTAATTTATGGGCTCTTGAAGAGGTTAAATCAGCAATAGAAAGGGAGTCTTTAAGACAAAGAGCCTTCTTTAAACTATGCATGATATGTTTAGGACCTTGAAAAATTAATATCCCAGAATCATATGATCTTGCATTTTCAAAAGCTGTTCTTTCTGATGGAGAAAGAGCAGGTATTTCGATCCTTTCTAATAATTCGCAAGGTGTTAAATAAACAGGCTTATAAATGAGAAAAACCTGATTCTCATTATAGTCTTCAACGTTGATGCTAGAAATAAGGGTTTGAAGATCTTGATCAGTGGGATTTTGTCCTCCTGATTCGATATAAAATCCTACCGGCTCATCAAAAGCTCCCCATGCGGGAGCGAATGATAGGAATGTGATAAGGAATAAAATTCTCAATGAAATCTTCATCTGATTTTTCCTGCTATTCAAAAATGAATCAATGTAAAAAAATTATTAAATCATTAATATGAATTTAAGGATATAAGAAACCTATGGAGCTTAAGAATGTACAAGGATGAAATCATCGATGCACACTTCCACCTTTGGGATTTAGACCATGGAGATTACCCCTGGCTTAAAGGGGAAGAGGGTCACTTCGAAAGTATCATTGGTGATTTTAAGAAAATACAAAAGAATTTTCTTATTCCTGACTATGAAGCGTTAGTGAAACCCTTTAATGTCACAAAAGGTGTTCACATTGAAGCCAATGCTTCTCTTAAAAAAGCTCTTTATGAAACAGAATGGTTGCAGAAAATTGCCGATAGTCATGGATTTCCTCAGGCTATTGTGGCGCATGCCGATTTAACCGATCCCGATATTGAAAATGATCTGAAGGACCAGTGTCAGTTTCCGAATGTTAGAGGGATCAGGCAGATTCTCTTTCATGAGCCTGGTTCTAGACAGAGAGACTTGCTCAATGATCCTCTTTGGCAAAAAGGTCTTAAAGCCCTTAACTCCCAACTTCTTTCTTTTGATATTGCCGTTTTTGGTCACCAAATACGTGATGTGGCAAAAGTGACTAAGGAGTATGACGGTGTAATGTTTATTCTGGATCACTTAGGGTGGCCCCTTGATGTGAGTGATGCTGGTTTTACCAAATGGATGGAAGATATTACACTTCTTGCTGAAAATCCAAATGTCTATTTAAAGGTGAGTGGGATTGGACTTATTTTTAAAAGATATGACCATATCAATATTGAGAAGTTCCTTCATGGAGGAATTAAGGTATTTGGAACAGACCGGTGTATATTTGGAAGCAATATTCCTCCCGATTCACTTTTTATTTCCTATAGTGAGATCATTGATATCTTTAGAAAGACTTTAAGCCTCTATGATCTAGAAGATCAGAGAAAGATCTTTTATGAGAATGCTAAACAATTCTATGAATTGTAAGAACGGTTTTTGGGGAAGCTTCAACTAGAGAAGGGAAATTTTTTGCGATCCCATTCAAAATTCCTTCAGCTTGAGACTGTGCTGAGAGCTGAAGATTATCACTGACAATTCCTTTGAGAGCATCTTCAAAATCTTGTCCATGCTTTTCTGTGGAGAGTTCGGTATCAAAAGAGTGTGCAATGAGGAGGTCTCCTTCAGTCCAGTTTTCCGTTGTCTCATAAAATCCGTGATTGGGATCTTCTCCAAGAGAAGGGTTTTGGTTGCCTAAGAAACGGGGTGTTTTGGTTCCAAGGGGAAGATGCATGAGTGCTCCACACCCACAAGAAATAAATGAAAATTGATTCGTCGTAGGGGAGAGATAAAGAAGTTGGAAGAGGAAGTTTGACTTGAGATTATGGGATGCGATCATTTCATTAAGAGCAGTAATAAAAGTGATGGGTTCGAAGTGGGAGTCTGCAGTTGTTAAATATTCGCGGGTTAAGCTTTGGATCATCCCTTTAAGAAGGCCAATATATGAGAGCCCTTCAACAGAAGACTCCATATATTCACCCATAGCAATAAAATAGGTTTGATCAGCAAAGCGGATAAAGTCATAATAGGAACCAAGATCGCTTTCCCGATCGGGTTTTGCCAGTCCTATATCAAAAGCAGGCCATTTAGGAACTTCTGTGGGAAGGAGTTTTAGGTGGCTCTCTTCTAAATGTTCCCAAACTTCTTTCATCCCTTCGCCTGCACCCATTTGTTGTTCTTTTTTAAGGTAGGCTGTGATGTCAGTAATAAAATCAACAATGTCTTGGTACCGTTCATTGAGGGAAGGGGCTAAAGCTTTTTCTACAATTCCTTTTAAGTCTTTAGGAAGAAGGGAAAGTTGTATCGACCCAAAACTGAGCTTCCCTACTAGGAGCTCAAAGGTAATGACCCCAAGTGAATAGATGTCTGTTGCAAAGGTGACGTTGAGAGGGTCTTTCTTTTGCTCAGGACTCATATAGCTTGGTGTCCCCAAAAACTTTCCTCTCTGTGAGGGAAGAGAGATTTCTTTATCATAGATGAGTTGAGCAATACCAAAGTCGATGACCTTAACGCTACCTCCCTCTGTAATTAAGATGTTTTCAGGTTTTAAATCCCTGTGAATCACTCCATGAGTATGAAGGTGAAGGAGGGCATAAGCGACTTGCAAGACTATTTCAATACAGGTTCGTGGCGAAAAATTCTGCTGCATGATGAATTGTTTCAAAGAGATGCCTTGAACAAACTCCATTGCAATATAAAGACCACTCTCCCACTCTCCATGACCTCGAAGTTTAATGATATTGGGATGATCAGTCATGGCGATAATTTCAGCTTCCTTTAGAAACTGCTGCACCATTTCGGGATGTGTGAGGTATTTTGGTGAAAGAACTTTGATAACAAGAGGGGTATGATCCTTTGAATCTAAGCCTAAATAGAGGTAGCTCATCCCTCCTTTGCTTAGAGGGGCTTCAATTTTATATGGGCCAATATTAGGAGGATGGGGGAGAGGTTTTTCTTCTCCTCCCGTCAGATTTGGAAGGGTCGATTGCTTATGAAAATCTTTTGCAGCCACTCCAAATATTCCAGGTTAGGTTATTCACCGAGTTTTGTAATTTTAACACCGATAACATCGCCAAGTTGGAGGAGCTCTCCTTTTCCGACGCATTGACCATTAGCAACTAAGTTCACCCCTTTTTCTACTTGGACACCAAGCTCAATCACATTACCTGGTTTGAGTTTTAAGAGTTTATCTAAACTCATCTTTAGCCGCGCCACTTCAACAGTGAGGGAAACGGGAACTTTTTTTGGAGAGACCATCGGCTCTTTTGGAGATTCTTCAACAGAAACAGCCTCTTCTTCCATAGGTTCACCAAAGGATTCCTCGTAATTTTCATCGTCCATTTTATTTTCCTCAAAGTAGTGTGCATAATCGAGAATTTTAATATTTTCTTCTTTTATCTTTGCTTGAAAGAGGGGGGTGTTTTCAAACTCTAGTTGGAAAGTACCTTTCTTCAAGTTAGGGTAATATGAGCAGTGATCAAGGATCACAAAATCACCTGCTTGAATCTTTTTCCATCCCTCTTGCGTCAGAGTCGTTCGGCCGGCAGAGATTGAAACATCAGCAAAGAATGATTCATAAAGAGTAGAGGGAAGAGATAGGGTCCAATCTTGGGCATAGTGGTGTCTCATCGACTCTTGAAAAAGAGTGGGGCAAATCATCCGTCCCCAAATTGTTTCTCCTTCATGCTCAATCGCAATATCGATACAATAAGCATCCTCTTTAGCAAGAGGCATATCAATAAGCTTTGGGGAAAGCCCAGGGAATAGTTGTAGTTTTTCTAAGATTTCCATGGACTCTGCACATAGATAACGAAAAAAACCTTTTTGTAGATATGGATCGGAAAATCCTTCCTTTCCTGCATCGGGATGAATCGCCCAAGAAGAGAGCTTAGAGAAATCTTCTGAAGGGAAAACTAGGGAAAAACTTTCCTTGAGAGGGGACAGTTCAATCGCAAGCTGAAGGGGTGAGCGTCCCATTCCTGTAAGGATGCTGCTTCCTTTTTTCCATTCAGCACTTCCTGCTGAAACTTTTAGGTTTTTTACTCCTAAAGAGGTAGAGAGCTCTTTTGTAAAAGCTTTCCAAGGGAAAGCAGGGAGAGAACCCCACATCGGAATCTCCTGCGCACCTAGCGCTACAGATTCAACCCGTTTTATCCAACTCTCAGATGCTGTACTCATATGATTTTTACCCAATTCTTCATAATTGCAAAAGATACGTGATTCAGCTCAAATTAGAAAGAGATTTTTTTCTTCGGTGCGACCCTTGCACCTTTTTCCATTCCATTGGCTCTCCCTTTTCTTTCTTTTCCTCTTAGATAAAGATCTGATTTTTCACTAAGGGTTGGAGGGAGAATATGGACCTGGAGCCCTTGGAGGGCCTGGTGCGTTTGAAGAGAAGTTTGGAGAGAGGCTAAATTAGCAGCAAAAAGATCAATCCCTTCAGGACTACCACTGAGTTGAAGGTTAAAGCTATGGGGAGCTGTATCATAATGATTAATCACAATCTGTGATCCATCCAAAATAGAACCTTCCATCTCAACCATAACAGTTGTTGTTGTTATTCCATTTTGGCTTTCAACTTGAATAAAATTTGCCATCTTTTCGACTAAAAGGGACATTTCTGCTGATAGTTCTGAAGCGGAGCCAACCGAGAGGGTTTCTCCAGAGACCGATGAAGTTAGGAGTCCTTGAGCTATACCATGTTGAGGAGCGTGATCCACCTCTTTTTTTCGTTGAGAAGGTCTGCCCTGCTTTTCTTTTTTCGAAGCCATATCAAAAACCGACTGTCGTCTTTGGACTTGACGGGGAAGATCGCGGGATACCATCACCTCATGAAAACTCCGTTTGGGTGGAGTCTTCTCTTGTTTTTTTCTTTCAGCGTTTTGTGTGTTAATGTGGGGAGTTTTCTTAATTTCCATAATCAATCCTCATAATTCCGCTTTCACAATAAAAGAATTGAAGATTGGTTGCAAGGGAACTAACTGCCTTGCTTGCCTCCACGTCCACCTTTGTCGCCTGCGCTCTTCCCGCGGCGGATAAGATGAGGAGATTTTTTCCCAGTAGTCAAAATAGGATTGAGGATATTAGTCTCGAAGTTAAAGTTCGCTTGAGTGAAGGATGCTTTTAAGGCATCAAGATTTTGATTAAAGACTTTGACTGACTCAGGATTTCCTACAAGTTGGATATTGAAAGAATTGGGAGCGGTACTATACTGGTTAAGAATGACTTGAGTTCCATCGAAAACGGATCCAGGCATGTTGATATTCATTGTCGTTGTTGTAATCCCTTTATCTTGTTGAATCGTCATGACGCCCCCCATTTTTTCGAAAAGCTCATGCACTTCAGGGGAGAGTTTTGAGTAAGCAGGGATTTCTGTTGCAGGGATGATCGCAGGGATAGGATTTTCAAAAGTTGGGAGAGGAATTCCTGCCGTATCACTATTGGCTTCAATAAAGGAATCATCATCCTTCTTTTTCCCTTGATGTCCCATTCCCCCTTGTTCGCTTTCTCCTGAGGTAGGAACGGGAAGCCCTTCGATTTCTGAGGCTGTTGCGCTTTCTCTTCCCATTTTCTGATTGCGGACCTCTTGGGGAGTAAACCGTTTAAAAGGGCTGGCATCTTTAGCTGTTTCTTTTTCAGGTCCTTCCTTCAACGCACCGAAGGTTGCTTCTTTTGGTTGTTCATCAGGTTTTTCTTGGGGGAGCTCTTCACCAGTTGGAACTTCTTTAGGAGCCCCTTTTCCTGTTTCAGCGATTCCGGTAAGGCCTTCTTCCATTTTAGGATAGGGAGGTTCCTTTTTTTCTTTTGGAGGAGGGACGAGGCCTTCTTGAAGTTTTTGAGGCTCTTTATTAACCACATTTTGTGGGATAGGACCTTTTTTTTCAGTTGTTTGCTCTTCAGGGACAACTTTTATTTCGGGAGCAATCCCTTTAGGGGCCTTCTTTTTAAGAGCATCAAGGTTTTTTGTCTTAGGTTGCGAAGCTAAAAGAGAGGTGTCTTCTTCTTTTTTGGGCTTTTTTTGTTCTCCTCCTTTTTCCTTTTCGGTCGGTTGCTCTACTTGGTTAGAAGGGGTTGTCTCACTTTGTTGGGCTTGATCGCTTGATGAGGGTTGCTCGGGCTGCTGCGGTTGAGGTTGCGAGGGTTGTTGAGGAGTAGCTTCTTCATATTCTCCTTGAAAGAAGGGGAAGTTTTCACTGGGCTCTTGACTAGAAGGAGTTGCGCTGGGCTGTTGATAACCCCCAGAAGAAGAAGGGTCTTGAGATTGTGTTGGAGGAGGCTGTTGAGTTCCTCCTTCCTGCGGCGAAGAAGGTGGTGGTTGCGATGAAAAACCTGGGCTAGATTGAGGCGTTTCACTTTCTTGATCGAGATTAACACCCTCAGTTGAAATAGATCCAGAAGGAGGGGCAGTAAAAGCTGCACCTTCATCTGGAGCTGCTTGTCTGCGGATTCCACCCGATTCCTTATCGAAAACATTGTCAAGTTGATCTTTATCACTCATGAATTCAGAAAAAGAACTTGAAGGGGGAGGGGGAGCCTCTTCTTGAACCGCTTCATCTTCACCTTCCTCCTCCTCTTTAGGAAGGTTTCTCTTTTTTCTTTTTTGCGTCTCTTCCGATTCTTCGACTTTCATGACTTTTTTAAATTTTTCGGGGTCGACTTTTTCAGGCGTGTCTTTATCTTCTGGAGCGTTATAGGGGCGTTGGATATTCCCTTCGATTTTATCAGGATCCACGATTTACCTTTTATGTTTTTTTGATGTGTGCATTGAAGTTCCGAGCTCATCGGTCTCGAGACCCTCTTCATAAACTTCGACAGCTTTCATCTCTTTATCCCACTCTTTCCTATGGATTTTCAACTTTTCAACATCTTGTTGTTTCTTGATCATCTCTTGGCGGGCGGCATCGACAGCTTTTTTAGCCTCTTCAATTTGCTCATTTTGATTTTCTACTTTTTTTTCCTTTTGCTTCAGCTCATCTTCAACAACTTTGATGTAATCCCGCATCATTTCAATTTTGTCGCTTGTTGTTCCTTTATCGAGCTTTTGACGAAGCTGATCCATTTTAGCTTTTTTATGCTGGAAAGTTTGGTCTCGTTCTCCTTCGAGCTTTTTGAGTTTTTCCTTCTCCTTCTCTAAGGCCTCTTTTTTCTCTTTTAATATCCGTTCAGCCTCATCAAGCCTTCGTTTTTTAATACGGACGAGTTGTTCAAGAGGGTATTTATCCTTCATCACTACCTAAAGAGAGCTTGGAGTTGCTCGAGTGTTTCTTCAAACGTACACTTTTCATCGACTTTTTGTTTTAAGAAGCGGTTGACCTTATCGACATACTTAATGGCAAAATCAGCCTGCTTATCCGAACCAGGCTTATACTCTCCAATACGGATCAGCAGTTCATTCTTTTTATAGTTCGCTAAGACTTCGCGGACCTGGCCAATAAGTTTTCGGTGTTCCTCACTTGTAACGTTTGGAAGAATCCGGCTAACGGATGCGAGGATATCTATTGCTGGGTAATGATATTGACGAGCTAGCTCACTTGAAAGGATGATATGTCCATCAAGAATAGAGCGGACTTCATCAGCTACCGGTTCATTCATATCATCGCCGGCAACAAGGATGGTATAAAAAGCTGTGATGGATCCCTTAGCAGAGTTTCCTGATCGTTCAAGAAGTCTCGGCAATGTGGCAAAAACTGAGGGAGTATAACCTGCTCTTGCAGGAGGTTCTCCTGCGGCAAGACCAACTTCACGGAGGGCGCGAGCAAAACGGGTTACGGAGTCCATCATTAAAATGACAGTTTTCCCTTGATCACGGAAATATTCTGCGATCGATGTTCCAACATAAGCGGCATTTAGACGGAGTTGAGCGGCTTGATCAGAAGTAGAGACAATAATAACCGATCGGGCGAGTCCTTCAGGGCCTAGGTCATGTTCAATAAATTCACGTACCTCACGACCTCTCTCACCAATGAGAGAGATAACATTCACATCAGCTTGGGCATAACGGGCCATCATTCCGAGGGTAGTTGATTTACCTCCTCCTGCAGCTGCAAAAATACCGATCCGTTGACCTCTCCCTGCTGTTAGGATCCCATCAATGGCACGGATTCCAACAGAGATAGGCTGAGAAATCATTTCTCTTTCGAGAGGGTCTGGAGGAGGATTAATAACTGAATAGGTCTCTTCGAGTTCTAGGGGTCCTTTTTCAGCGACATCAAGAGGACGTCCCATTCCGTCTAATACTCTTCCGAGTAATTTTGGGCCCACTTTTATATGAAGAGGAAGTCTTGTTGGGATCACTTCTGAAGAAGGGCCAATGCCTTTCATTTCACCTAGAGGAGAGAGGAAAACCTCTTCTTTAGTAAAGCCAACGACTTCTGTGATGAGAGGTTCTCCCTCTCTTTTCACAAGGCAGACCTCACCCATTTTAACATTGGGTACAATGGCGCGGATCAGCATCCCAACAATTTCAGTAATCCGTCCATGGACAGTTGTCAGTTCGATGTCTTCTAGATGGCTGATGAGTTTTTCAAAGTCGGGACCTTTAGTCATAGATGCCTTTTTATACAATACATACCCAATTCTCATTATATCTGAGCAGATAATTTAAAGCGAGATCCCATCATGTCATTAATAGTAGAGAAATGAGGCGAGTATTATAGTTGGATATTGAAGAGGGTTTTGATATCACTAACAGCAGTGCTTAGAAGAACAGAGGAGTATTCAAGCTCTTGTTGTGCTTTAGCAAGTTTAACCTGTATGAGGAGAAGATCTCCTGGATTCATCGATTGGCCGTTGGCATTCAGATCTTGGATTTTTGATTGTGCATTAGATAGTTGCGATTGAGAATCAGCAAGGAGCCCGAGAAATTTGTTTACGGGATTTTTTCTATTGAACTGAGAAACAGGAGGACCTGTGTCAGCTCCTGTTTTTTGCGCAGCTGTTCTGATATTTTGGTTAGCGCTCGTTAGTTTATTGCGAAGGAGGTATTTTTGAGATTGGCGGAGATTGAGATTCTTATTATTCATTTGATTTTGCAAGTCGCCAAGCACTGAAGATGTGCTGTTCATTTGCCCCATGATTGATTCATGAGTTGGCCCAGTCGACATAGCGGCTTTTCCTTGCGCAGCTAAGTCAAAAGGGGAAGGCCCTTCGGTTTTTGCTCCTGGGCCTTGAGTCCCACCTTCTTTCATATAAGATTCGAAGGATTGAGAAGGTTTGGGTTGCTCTTGTTCACCTGATTGTATCGATTTTGTAGGATCGATATTTGTGGCGCTTGAAATCTCGTCTGGTCTACCGTCTGCCATTGCTTGTGATTATCCTGGTGAGGCCCCTGTTTTTTTCACATACTCATCAACAAAGTCAAGAGTGGTGTTTGCTACTTTTTTCACATCAGCATCCGTTGAATTTTTAGCTGCTTCTTCTAAGACTTTTTCTCCTTCAGTCACTTGATCAGGAGTTAAAGAAAGAGCAATGCCTAAAAAGGTTTGTGCCAGTGCATTATCAGGCTCTTTTGCGATGACAGTGCGGAAGTATTCAATGGCTACTTTTAACTCTAGCTTATGGAGATGGAGATATCCTATACCTACAGTCGTTAGGGTATTTTCTGGTCGGAGAAGTTCGCAAGCCTTAAACATTTTAAGAGCTGCGTCTTCATCAGCTTGGTTAATAGCAATGAATCCTGCCTCTAAAAATAAGAAGAAGTCTTCATCATATTTAGAAAGATCTTCCATGATCTATTTCCTTTTTTCATTTTCCTTATTCTAATTATTATTAATTTAAGGAAAGGATTAACTAGTCTTCTGGTTTCTCACCGAGTTATTGATCATCGAATTGACCTGAGAGATCAAGTTAGAGATCGAATCACCAACTTGGGTAACTTGCGACATCGAAAATTGCAGAAGGAGAAATTTTCCAGGGGTTGCTGCAGAGAGTTTACTCGCAACATTTCTTACCTGAGAAACAACAGAGGCTTGTAACTTTGAATACTTTTTAATCAATGTTGCAAAAGTTAATGAACAAGGGAAGCCTGGTTTATGTGCCATTTTATCATATCTCCATGATTTTAATCTTTCTTATCCCTATGCCAAACAATAGGCATTTAAGAAAAGGATTAACTGATTTTCTTTTTATCAGGGCCGCAAAATCTTGTTTAGCAAACCCTTTTACCTCTTTAGGTTCTAGTAGTACGATTAACAACGCGTTTAAGAGCAGCATAAGCTTGGAGAAGAACTCCACACTTATCAAAGTTTTCAGAAGCTGTCCCTTCACGAAGCGTTGTTTTAAGTTGGTTGGTTTGCCCTTCAACTTGATCGAGGACACGTTTTTTTTCTGTGTTGCTTTTTTTAAGCTCTTTTTCTAAGTCAAACTCGAAGCGTTTCGGTTTATCTTTATCTTTTTCTAGTCCGAACATTAGCTATGAAAACCTTTAAGTTACATTTCTTGCATTAAGGCTGATTGTAATTAATCCTGTATTTTATGCCATCTTTTTCTAGGAATATTGAATTATTTTCCATTCGAATAATTGTCATCCCATCTAAATCACCACCAACAGAAAGAATTCTTCCATTAATAACGACATATTGATTTACATTGCCATACTTTGAACTTCCAGTAATTTTATACTTAGAAGAAATATCAACGATATCACTTGTTGGCTTGGACATAACGACAAAGTTTTTAACCATCCGAACCCCTGTCAGTTTCTTAATATCAGAGATCATATCGTTATATTTGGATTCTTGGTTTGAAGGAACGCGTCCAGCTAAGACAAGTTCTCCATTTGCGAACTGAAAGGTCACATTTCCAAACTGGTTTTGAAGTAATATTCCCTGAATTTGAGCTTCCAAAGTGTTTTCAACCACAACTTGGTTGTCAAGTTTATCTAAATAGGGAAAGTTAATATTGATATATTCGGAAAGTTTTGCTGAATCTTCGATATTCTGTACATATCCACGAAGGACGAAGTGGCCGGGAATCATTGAAGTGAGATTAACTCCGCGCCATGAGGGGTTTTTCATAAGGAGGGCATTCGTATTTTCCCAAACTAATTCATCAATGATAACATTGTCTTCGATCGAGTGGATGAAGCCAAGGGACTTTAATTGGTAGATCATCTCCTGCTGATCGATCTCTGTCATTACATGACCTAAAATAAAGAGCTTTCCAGTAGCAGGATTAAAGGAGAATTCAACCTCAGGGAAGTTTTTGAGTGCTTTCCCGACTTCTTGAGTTTCATCACCCATTGTAAGGGTAACTGATTCACTTTTGAAGAGGCTAAACACTCCTCCAAGACCTAAGATTAATAGGATAGCAAAAACGCCAGCAAGGATTAGGTGACGAGTAGGAATTACCATTTTCTTCCAATTCTTTTTGGCGACTTCCTCGGCAGTATCGACCTCTTCTTCCTCCCCATGAGGAGGCGTGTATTCCATTCCTGCAGAAGGGGAGATAATTGTTTCACGCGTCTGCTGTTGATCAATGGCTAAGAAAGAGGTTGTTCCTAAAGCAATAAGATCTTGAGTATGGAGCTGTGTAGGAGCTGTAATTTCCTGTCCATTGATGAGAACTTTATTTAAGCTTCCAAGGTCTTCAATCGTTACCGTTCCATCAGCCAATGCTGTGATTTTTGCATGTTGTCTTGATACACTTAAATCTTGGAATAGAATATCACAGGTATTGGGGTCTTTTCCAATGATAAAAGTTGACCCCTCGGGGAGACCAAACTCTGCTCCTGCATTAGGTCCTGAAATAACCTTGATGATCCACCTAGAATCACTGGTTCCACTAAAAGCTAAAGCGCCCAAATCGTCTGATTCTTCATAAATCGTAGGAGAATCTTCCGAGACC
Source organism: Simkaniaceae bacterium (assembly GCA_018399075.1). Classification (GTDB taxonomy): domain Bacteria; phylum Chlamydiota; class Chlamydiia; order Chlamydiales; family Simkaniaceae; genus Neptunichlamydia. Next base: position 626,496 of record CP073763.1, read on the forward strand.
TTTTCTTCTTTATCTTTCTCTTGAACTTGGTTTTCAATTGGGTCTTTTAGGGTGAACTGAAAGAAAACATTTCCAATTTGAACTGTATCCCCTTCTTGCAATAAAACGGGGGCATCAATCGGCTTTCCATTAACACTTGCAGGATTGACAGCACTTAAATTTTCGAGAACATATCCATCATCGGTTAAACGACAGATCACATGTTTTCGAGAAACCATGGGATCTTCTAACACTTGATAAGAAACATCGGGATCACGCCCAAGAATCCATTCACTTCCTTCTTCGAAGCGAATGACAAGACCCGCGAGGGGTCCTTCTTCGGCAACTAAATAACTAGCCATTACCTCATACCATTAAAGACTCTTATCTTTCGAAAAATACACATTTAATCGTTTTATGACTACAACAAAGTTGTTAAGAAAGAAGTAACCTCATCTTTCCAAAAGTCGATGTAATTGAGAAAGTCTTCTATACTTTCATGAAAGGTTTTGTAGTTTATTTCAAAAGGAAGGGCATGGGTTAAAACAAGGAATTTCTCAGATGAATCGATACCGATTGCAGCGCCACCTGTTCCCTGGCCCAAAAGATTGGCCTTCATTAAATAGATAAAGAGGGCTTCTTTATTCCCTTCTTTTGGGAGGGGGAGAATTCTTGCTTCAAAAAAGACTCCAGGCTCGAGTTCTTTGACTGAAACTTGAGGAGAGGCTCCAATTTTGAGCTGATATAGCCCGTTTTTATCTTTTTGAGGGATGGCTTCAAGCTTAAGCTCAGCAGTGAGATTTTCGATCAACTGTTCAATTTGCATAATAACCCCTTGGTTTAAAGGTTTCTCTGATTTTTCGCAAGCAAGGAGGGCTAAAAACTAGACACCCCTCCAATGATGTTATATAATGAGGGAGTAGGCCCGATAAATATGGAGAAGGCGATGGAAGATGAATTTGATAGGATTATGGAGTTTTTCAACCTCAGCGCCGAAGAAAAAGAAGGGCGCCTCCAAGAGGTTTTTGAGGACTCAGTGGAGTATTTCGAACGCTTTAAGTATATAATGATGAATGGGACTCCGGAAGAAAAGAAGGAGGCCGTCAAGAAGGTCATGATTCTTAAACGTAAGATTGAAGAGGAAACAAAAAGGGTCTGCGATAAAACAGGTCTTACTCCTCAACAACTTGCAGCTTACTCTAACGACCCCAAAAACTTTTCACCTGAACAATGGAATGCGATTGAAGGGGCTAAGAAAAAGCTCGATGAGGGAGTCAGCTCGCTTAAAGATGCAGCGAATATGAAGAAAGAAGGTGAGGCTGCTCCGAAAAAAGAGGCCCACCAAGATTCTAAGAAGAAAAAAAAGAAGCCACCGAAAAACTGGATTCAGTCTTAACCAGCTGAAAGTTAATAAATTAAGCGTTAATAGCAATTCATAAATATATTTGCAATTTATTAGGATTGTGTTAAGATAATACTTGAAGGGTGCTGTGTCCAGCATCTTTTCAAAGCCACTTACGGGGAAGGTAAGTGCGTCTACTAGACGCCCATGTCATGGGATAAGGTACAAAAAGCTCAGGAAAGGTACAAACATATACATACTTGGTTGCTGCCGATTATTGGCGCAAAATGGCCATTTTGGGAAGGGTTCATTTTGAGTAAATAATCCTAGGGGGATACTTATGTCAGCACCAATTGCGCAGCCGAACTCTTGGGAGAGCCAATGGCAATCTGATCGTCATCATATTGATGAATTGATGGCCCACGGTAAAGTCGGAGAGGCTCTTCAATATATTTTCGCTTCAGTCTTCATGCTAATTGGAGACTTCGTACAAGACTACCGCATGAATCGTCAGGCAAAGATTATGAATGCTTTGAAAGAGGTTCAAGAGCTGCGGAATAGTATTCTAAACGACTTTAACCAATATAATAGTTCAAAAACAGGTTCATCGGTGGCTAGTGATGCCGTTAATGATTATAATCAGTTAACAACACTGATGACTGAATTTGAGAAGAAGGGGTATTTTTCTGATACCTTTGTCGAAGGTTTCGAAGATCACTTTTTAAATTCTAATGATCCGAATGCCACTATTTTTCAAAACACAACACTAGATGTCAGTTCGATTAATACAGATTGGCATAACGCTTGGGCAAATGCAGGAACAATTCCAAACCAAGGGGGAATTTTAGGGATTGTCAATAACCAATTCAACGAAGCGAAGACAACAAGTCAGTCTTCAGTTGTTCAAGCAAAAATTAACTACTGGTCGAAACAAGAATCAACGGCAAAAGCTGTTGTTCATATGGGATTTTCATCTATGACAGGAGTTGAGAAAACAGCAAATAATAATATCGGAAAATAATTAAAAAAATAAGGAGGTGGCTAACATGAGTTCTGAAGGGCTTTTATTTATATTTGAGTCGATGGTCGGTTACCAAAATACGATTCAATCTACCCAGCAATTAGATGCAACAACAACGAATAAACTATCAATATTGCTGATGAATATCTACAAGCACTGGGAGGGGGTTATTAATGATAAAGCAGCCCATCCCCCTAGTTCTGGAGATAAAAACTATGGGCCGGAAGAGAGTCAGTGGGCAACGCAGCTTCAGGTTGATCAATCTGAATCACAAGAAGCAGCAACGCAGATTAAACCGTATGTCGATGCCGATACACAGACAATGCAATCAGATGGTAACTCATCGCAAGAAGTGTCGCAGCTCATTATGACTGTCGACAATATTTTAAGTTCAATTACAAACCTACTGCAAAGTTCATACTAATAATACTAGGGGTAAATACTTATGGAAAATAATACTAAACAGGTGCAAGACAGTGTGCGCCATATCACAAGTTCAATTTCAGAAAAGGGAGCGAGTTCAGAGGATCTATTAACCTCAACGGTTTCACTTCGCACGAATGAGGTTTTAGAGCATTTAGGGATTCATTACGCTCATGAAAATCCGCTGGTTCTTCAAAGGCTTCAAGAAGAAGAAGGAAAGAAACAGGCTCAAAAAGCTAAAGAAGAACTTCTTTATCAAACACTTAACACTAATGAAACTCAAGGAGATACAGCTAGCGGACAAAACGCAGTTTTTGAAGCTGCAGGACTCCTTTCAAAACTGGGGATCGAAGCGGATAAAAATACAGCATTTGATGAACAGGTAAATGAAAAAGTCAATAAGCTCAATACAAACAATCTATTAACCCAAGAAAAATTGGTCGATGCTTTTGTGAAGTATATGAAATCGATCAATGATAATGACTGGTGGGGTGGAAACAATGGACCTGAAGGAAACTGGCAGGATTTTGAGCAAATGATTCAAGATCTTAAAGCTTGGTTCAAAGGAAATCCTCAGATCGAAACAATGCTCAACAACATTCAAGGATTTTGCCATGATAATTGGGGGCAATTTTGGAATGATCCTTTTATGGGGTGGAATTTTGGGGGCTACTTCTATCAAATCTTCAAAAACCAAGTGATGCCTCAGTTGGAGTCGATCTTAGAAAAAGCCATGGAAATGCCATCCCCCTTCCAAAGGGTCCTTAATGAAGAGATGGAGAAACTTGAAAAAGAGAACAATCAAGCTAGTCAGTTTTTCCTAGCGCTTCAAATTAAAGTTGCTGAGGGGGGGAAGCACTCAACAGGCCAAAATGCGATCTTTGAATCTGCAGCTTTAGTTTCAGATGTGGCTGACGATGCGGAAACTAATGAGATCAATAACCTTCAAAAGCGTCTTGTTGAACTGCGGATGCAACTTCAGCATTTAGTGAAAATGGAAAAACTCCTCAATCAGTTTACCTCTGCAGTTCAACAGTTTGAGAAAACACATGATTTTGGAGACTTTTTCAAAGTCCTTCTCACCCTTTTCAGTGAGTTTGGGAAAAATCCTGGAGTACGCAAGGAGCTCAATCAAATTTTAAAGCAAGGAATTGGAGCCTTCGTTGACTCAAAAATGATGAACTGGTGGTTTGGGAATAATAACTATATTTGGAATCAGTTTGCCGATTCCATCGTCTCAACATTCGATAATATCGAGAAAACTAATATGGATGATCCAGCTTTAGCCGAGCTTTATATCTCACAAGGGAAAGCAGCCTTTGATAAGGTGATCAATAAAGCCCTTAAGCAGATTTCTGAGCTTGAGCAGATTATTCATTATATTGAAGAAGATCATGGGGAAAAAGCAATCTTTATGATGGAAGAGATTGTCATGCAACTTGAAGCTGTAGCTTTAAAGAAGAATGCTAATCAAAACAAAATTCAAGAAAAAGAATCTGAAGCCAATATCCTCGCACTTAAACAGACACTTACTAAAATCACTGCAGCGTTGAAGAAACTGGAGAAAGCTGAACATCACCATCATCATGGAATATTTGGATGGATTGAAGATGCCTTTGATGCCATTGCCCATGTTTTAGCCGATATTGGAAAATTATTTGCTCATGTTGTTACGGGAAACTTTGCTGCTGCGGGCAATGACTTAAAGGATCTCTCTAAGGGACTTAAAATGTATGCGAAATTTTTCGAAGCCTTAGCAAAAGGACATGTTCTGCAGGCCTTTGAAATTTTTGAGGCTGTTATGATTTCAGCAATGCTGACAGGTGGAATAGGCCTTATTGCGACGAATAGTCAATTTACAAAGGATATCCAAAACGGTGTGAAACTTGTTGTTGACGCTGTGCGCGCCTTTGTTCAACTTCTAGGAGCAGGACTCATGGCGGCGCTTGGGCAGGAAGATCTCGCTTCGAAGATCATGAAATCAGACAAGAAGCTTGGAATCGATATGCTCGAGAACCCAGCGCTTAAACCTTTAATGGATGTGGCGATGGTTGTTGTGATTTGCTTAGCTGTTGCTGCGCAGCAATACTGGCTTGCAGGGATTATGACCGTCATGCTTGTCATGTCTGATTTTGGAGTGATGGATAAAATCACTGGCGGGATTGCTAAGCTCTTCGAAGATATGGGTGTCAGCGATAAAGTGGCAAAAGTTCTTGCTGATGTCACGGTTGTTATTATTGTAACTGCTCTGACGCTCGGAGCCGGTTCACTCGATGCATCTGGTGAAGAAGTAGGCGAGTTGGCTGCTGAAAGTTCTGGAGAAGGTGGCGAAGAGAATGCACCTGTTAAGGATGAAGATGTAGCAGCTGCAACGATTGTCCAACAAGTTGGTGCTCAGGTTGTAGAAGCTGTATCCCAAAACGCTGCAAATGCAGCCAATAATGCTGCTGATCAAGTCGCTCAAGAAGAAGAGAATTTCTTAGCAAGAGCAGCGCGCGCCATTGGGGAAACTGTTGGTAAACGGGGTGGAGCTGCGCTGACTGGATTTGGAATTTCATTCGGTTCAACATCGTTTGGAGTTGACTTAGCAAAAGCGATCGACTCGAAAGATAAAGAACTGATGGAGATTTTAGAAATTGTCCAAGCTGTAATGGCTGCGATTGCGGCAGCTGTTGGTGGAGCAGGTATGGCTTTTGGTGGTGCTGCTGAAGGAGCAACGTCATCTGCAGCAGAATCAAGTTCCTCGATTACAGATGGTATTCGAAAAATCATTCCAAAACTTGCTGACTATATTGAGCAAATGGCGACTTACATGGATGAAAATGCGGAAGAGCTTACTCAGCTTGCTTCAAAGGCTCTAAGAGTTTCGATGGTGACGCAAGGAGTTGGTCAAGGCATGGAAGGGGGACTTGAAATGCTTAAAGGAGATTATCTAGAAGAACTTTCAAAAGAGAAAGGGTTTTTCCAAGCCATCCAAGCATTCCAACAGATCAATAATGCTCAAATTCAGCAAACAGACACGCACCGTGGTGCTCTCATTAAAGAGTTTGATAAATGGAATGACGAATTGATTAAAGCACCAGGACTCGTTGCTGATGCTCAATACCAAGTTATGTCACAAAATATTGTTTAATATCAGGGGGAAATAAATATTATGTCAACAAATGCACAACAAATGGTTACAGAATTACCACCAACAGCAAGCCAGACTTTAGGGCCTGCTAGTGGTGGAAGCCGCGCGGAATATATGCCGGGACTTTCCTATATCGTGGGACCAGCTATGATGTCCCTTCTTAGGATGTGGGCACAAATTTCAAATCTCTATCAGGAGCTTGTCACAACGGTGACAGGAACAAGTATGAGTGGAGCCCTAAATATTGCAAACTTCGATATACAGCTTGGTAAAGATCAGAAGGCTGAAAGTTATGCAACGGGAATCTCGGGTATTGTTGCCGGAGTGCCGACTGCAGCAATGGGTGCTCATGGAATGCTAAGTTCTGATGCGGAACTCACTAGTATTGGTGAGGAAGAAAAAGGTGCTACAAGTTACAAGTCGATGATCGATGAAGAAGTTAATAAAGGGCCGAATGCGGGTGTCGATGAAAGAGAAAAATTGGGTCAAGACAAAAAAGATGAAATTGATCATCAAGTAAACAAGCTTAAGGATAAATCAGCGTTTAAAGGGCAGGAGCCTTCAGAAGAAGAAAGAGAGGCTGTGAAAAATTCTACCTATAAGCGAAAAGTAAAGCTTCAAGACGAGTACCGCAAAAAGCTCGAGAGTATTGCGAGTAGAAAGCAAGCCCGCATGAGCGAGATATCTAATAGGAATAATATGAGAGTACAGGTTTCAAGTGCTCTTGGACAGGTCTCAACTGGAGGCGGAAATATTGCTGCAGGAAATGACAGGCTCGAACAACAAGAGCAAAATGCGAAAGTCGCTGTAGTGGACGCAGCTCTGAAAGGAGTCCTAGAAAGTACGGGTTCTCATTTCAGAAGTCAGGTTGATAAGATGCTCGAGGAAGCGCTTCAGTCCGTAAGTGCTTTAAATGCAATTAGTAACGCTAATAAAGCTAACGGATAACCTCAATTCTATTAGGGTGGGATTCTCCCCACCCTTTTTTCTGCTCAGAAATAGATCATAAGTTACTAATAATCAATAAATAATAAAATAGTTATTAAGAATAAATAAAGAAAACTGTTGATAAATTAACGAGATATGTTAATATAAATCTAGGGACTATCTGGGTAATTAGATAATAGACCATAATATTAGATAGTTCAGTAATATTGTTATAATGTAATAGACCATAAGCATTGTCAGGTATTCCATAGGGATGACCATTTGTTGGTAATATTTTTATCAAGCCGAATGGCAGATCCTATCATAAAATTACTCAGAGGGGGAGAGCCTGTGAGTAAGTCATATTAAACCAAACTTGCTTGCTATTAGCTTGGCGATATTTGCTAGGCAGAAAACAGATATTTTTGAGTCGAACCTAGGCAAATCACTAGTGGCCTAGCTTCGGAGCAAAAGCTTTGCTCTAGCAAATGGAGCTTGAAGGGATTCTTATATCCCAGGGGTTTGGGAAGGCCCATGATTCAAGCTCGCTATTGGCTGATGCCAAAAAAGGAGCACTTATCGTAAGTGCGGTACAAAAGGGTATGCCTGCTTTAGGGAAGCGGGTGAATTTAGGGGTTTAGGTACAAAAAAGGGGAAATATTCTTTCAGAACATTTCTGTCCGACCAAATGTTTCAATACATTTCCATATTGCCCGTAAATAATACTATCTAAACAGTAGTTTAGAATAATAAAAACATAATAAGGGAAATAATTTATGTCAGTAGATCCAATGCCAAATGGGTACTCCAGCCATATTCAGCCTCCTAAAATTGAGGATGCTGGAACTTTAACGTGGTGGGAAGCTCAATATACAGCGATTTTAACCAAACTCAAAGATTTGGTTGATCATGGCAAGGCTCAAGAAGCCTACAAAGAAATTCCGATGGCTATGGATATGGCCCAAAACTATACATCGAATGGTCAGAACGTTGAAGTTTCTGACAAATCTAACTTTGATAGTACAATTGGGAAATATATCAACGCAATTCAGGAAGACTTTGACCAATACTCTTCAGGAAAGATTCCTACCGATCCTAATACTGGGAAACCGATTGATTATGCTGGGGATGCTCAGTTTGCTAAGTCTAAGATTGAGGCTTTAATGAAGCAATATCCTGAATTTGCAGATGCATTAGGAGATGTGAGTAACCAATTAGATGCGATGTTTACTCTCCCAAGTGGTCAAACGGATCTTGCAAGTTATTGGGCAAGTCTATGGAAGTTACCAGATCCAACTGATACATCACAAAAGGATGCTTACCAAGGAACCTCTGTTGTGAGTAATGCGATTAACGCGGCACGTAACGATGTGGAATCACAAAACACCATTCTGAACTCTCAGATGCAAACTTATTCTAAAGATGCTTCTAAGGACCTTGCCTTTGAGCAAGACTGTTTCCGTTCAGAGATGGATATGATCAAAGCACCAGTAACCGCTGCACAAAGCGCATCAAGCTAATAGGAGGCAATAATATGACATCAGACTTTAAACCAGTATCTAATGGATTTAGCTTTGCTTGTACCTCTTCATACAATATCGAAGGGACTGCAAATGCATCGCAAAGAATTCAAGCGGAGCATGTTGATTTGGTTGGCGAGAAAACCTCTGAGGCCAATACCAACATGATTAACGCCGATAATATAGAAATGGGAAAAATGCCGACTGATACTTCAAGTAAAACTTACTCTGAAGAGGTTCAAGAGTGGCAGACGAAATATAACTTAATTAACACCACCGGACAAATGCCTGTGAACGAGCTTCAAACTGAAGCGCAAAATGATGGATCGAACTTGCAAGCTGTTGGAAACTTTATACAGAACCTACTTCAAATTCAATCAGCAATTATCTCGCCACTAAATACAGTAACAACTCTTTTACAAAGTTCATTATAAAATAAATAATTAATAGGGAATAAAAAATATGTCAATAGAAGTAATTAAAAAAGGTCGCGAAGAAGATCCTACTGTTTTCTCAGCGACACAAGGGGTAAAAGGATCCCCATCCCTCGCAGTTCTTGGATTAGCCGCCGAGCAACTCGAGGCACTCGTTCAAGTTACAGAGAGAGACCACCATTCACTTGGAAGCGAAGAGAACGAAGATAGCAAAGAAACGACTCAAGCGAATTCAGCAACTCAAGCGGTTCAAACCGACGATTCTGGAAAAGGTGGTAAAGTACAATTTAACCAGAAGAGTGTTTTTGAAGCTGCTGGAGAAATGTCTAAACTCCAAACTGAAAGTAACAATAGCCTAGAAAATGAGCTTAAAAACGAACTGAAGATTATGGAAGCTCAGCTCAAAGCGATGCAAGCGATTGAGCAATTTTGGCAAAAATTTGGTCCTGCTTGGGCAGCCTTTGAAAAAGATCCTTCGGATTATGCAGCCTTTGAAAAGGTGATGCAGGCTCTTGAAGCAGAATATGGTAATGACCCAAGTATGGAAGCTCTTCTTAAAATGATCGAATCATGGGGTTCAAGTGAAAAGCATGATGAAGACAAATGGAAAGGAGAAAGTGGTTGGCACCATTTCTGGCATGGAGAGCCTCTAAGCAATCCTCATTATTTTGAGAATTTCGCTAAGAGCATTAATGGTCAATTGCAAGATATTGCAGAACAAGCTGTAGGAAACCCGGAGCTTTTTGCAAACGCTCTTATTAATGGTGAGTCAACTTTCCAATCGAAGATTAGTCAGCTTTGCCAAACCATAGAAATCCTAATGGATATCGTTAAGATTCTTGAAGGCTCTGGTGGTAACTCTCAAACAGCGATGTTTGATATGGAAGCCCTTCTAATGGATCTAGAGCAACTCCAAATCAACACGAATACGCAAAAGTCGCAACAACAACAGCAAATTAGCCGAGGAACTGCAGAGAACCTGCAACACAATCTAAGTAAGATCGAAAGTGCTCTTAAAAAAGCAACTGAACACCATAGTGGTGGTCTTTTTGGATTTATTAAAGACTTCTTTGAGTCTATTGGAAAGCTATTTGCTGATATCGGTAAAGCCATTTATTACGAAGCTACTGGGCAATCTGATAAGGCTAAGCAGGCATTTGATAAGCTAACGAAAGGATTTAAGATCTTTGGTGAAGCTTTCGCCAAAATCTTCTCTGGTAACTTCAAAGAAATGATGCAAGGTTTTGAAGAGCTCATGACTGCAGCCCTTCTAACGATGTTCCTCGGACCTGCAGGAATTGCTCTTTTAGGGACAAAGTTTGGTAAAGATACGCAAAATCTGGTAACGCTTGTTACGGATGCGGTTCAAGCATTTGTTCAACTTCTAGGAGCAGGACTTTTAGCGTATGTTGGCGATTCAAAAGACGCTGCGGCGCTGATGAAATCGGACAAGAAGCTTGGCGAAGACATGCTTGCTAACCCAGCTCTTAAGCTTATTGGAGACATTGCAATGGTTGCGATTATTGTCGCTTCTGCAATCTCAGGACAATACTGGCTTGCAGCGATCATGGTTGTTCTTTTCGTGATGTCTGAATCTGGACTGATGCAAAAAATGACTAACGCGATTGCTAGCGCTATTCAAAACACAGCTTGGGGTAAAAAACATCCTGACTTAGCTAAAGTCTTTGCTGATCTTATTGTGATTCTCGTAATTACCGTTCTTTCAGCTGGTGCTGGTGCTGCGGAAGCTGCTCTTGCAACTGGTGTTGATTCTGCTGCTGCAGTAGGAGAAGAGGAAGGAATCGAAATGGTTGAAATGGGTGCTAGACAAGCCGCCGATGAAGGAATCGACGAAGGAGTTGATGAAGGTGTTAATGATGCTACGAATGGAGTAAAAGATGCTGGTAGTAAGCAAGCTTCACGCGGCGTTCAAATTGCTAAGAGAGCTGCTTCAATGGGTTCTTTTGGACTTGGATCGACTCTTGGATCAAGTACACTTGCTCTTGATATCCTTCAAGCAACAAGTAAGAAAGATAGTGAAGCACTTGCCATTATTCTTGAGCTTATTCAGGTGATTATTGCTGCTGTAACAGCTTCAATTGGTGGATTTACATCGATTACTCAATCTGTTGGTAATGTTGCGAAAACAGCTGAATCTTCAGCTGCTACTCTAACACAATTTGCTTCTCGCATGGCGATGGCTTCTACTGCTGTAGCGGCTGTTTCTGGAGCAGCTCAAGGTGGAGAAACAATTATTCAAGGACTGACTGAAAAGAAAATTAAAGGTCTTGAAGCGAATGTAACTCTTGATGAAGCAACTCAGAACTCAACGGATGCAATGATCAAGCAAACAGGTGAAGAACTCAAGCAATTGATCAAAGGATATGAGGAAATGATCGCTACGGCTTTCAAAACTCCTGAAGAAGTGGCCAATGCCGAACTTCAAGCACTAATACAAGGTTAATAATAAGGTTAATAATAAGGGATAAAAAATTATGTCAACAAATATGCAAAATGTTACTACTAAAACGCCAGATACAGCTCCTTCATCAGGAAAAACAGGTTCAGGGATGGGCCTTAACCTTTCAAGCGGTATGGAAGCTGCTGTAACAGCCGCGCTTAGTTACTTAGAGCAGATCCTTTGCGATATCAACAATAAGGAACTTCAAGAATACCAAGGAATGGCTACTGCAAACCAAATGGCATCGCAATACAGCGCTCAAAATACCATTAAAGCTGGTGAGGAGATGTTCATTGAAGCCTTAGCTCAAGGACTTGGTTCAGTGGTAGGATCTGGAATTTCTCTTGGAACAATGGGTATTGCTGAACTGCGTGATCCAAACAAAGCTGAACTTGCAAAAGTGGATCAGGAAGTGGAAGGTGTTCAAAACTACCAAAAAGCGATTCCGAAAGAATTCAAACCTACCGTTGATGAAAGAACGAAAACGCCAAATGCAGAACCTCAAGTACAGGGTGCACAGACTCAAGAAGAAGCTGCTGCAGCTCAAGCAAAAGTGGATCATGCTAACGAAGTTCAAGGAAGACTTAAAGAGCTTACGAAAGAAACTAAATTCACTGATGACAAAGGAAAGGCTCTTGTAGCAGAACGCAAAGTTGGAGATGCAACGCAAAATGACAGCGATCTAATTGGTGCAATGGATAAAAAACAAGCAACCGAGCTTAAAGACGCATTAAATAATCGCCTTGACAAACTTTCAGAACAAAGACAAGGGATTGCTAATAAGCAATCAGCACGACGACAAACGTTCTCTACGGTTGGACAGTCGCTTGGAACAGTTGTTTCTGGTAGTGCAAATGCTGGTGCATCCATTGAGAAGAAGAAACAGGCAGAAAGCCAAGCGGCTTCTGCGCTTTCTAACTCTGCATCACAAGGAATGCAATCAATCATGGCACAGTTGCTTAAAACGGCCAATGATGCGCTTTCACAAGCACAACAAACGATTCAAACCTTTGCAACGATTTCTAACGGAAACAAGTTCCAAGGGTAATTTCTCTTAATTCAGAATGTAGGTTTTCGAACCTAACTGGCCGCTTCGCTATCCCTCCCCCGGCGAAGCGGCCCTTTTTTTTGGTTTGGGGATTTGGGATTTATTCGGTTAAGCTTACCGATCTTCTGGGATCCTTTTGGATGTTGCTCCTATGAAAGGGCTAGGCCCGTCCCATCGTCGCAACACCCAAAGAGATCCTCAGAATCCCGGCGAACCTAAACCGAAACATCCCAAATCCCCAAACCCTGGGGAGTTTTCACATAAGTGGGGCGTTCCTTTTTCTATCTAGGGGACTTCAGCGGCCTTCTTTTTGTACCACATGAGGTAGTAGAATCCAGTGATAATGAGAATTGCAGCAGCAATGAGATAGGGAAGGTTGATTTGGAATCGTACAAAGATGCTGGCTAGAAATGGGCCTAAGGAAGAAGCGAGGGCAAAGCCTGCATTCCAAGAACCAAAGATTTTCCCTTGCCCCTCAGGAGGAACGAGATGGGCAAATAGAGTAAAGAAGCATGCGGTGACAATTGCCTGCATGAGGTTTGCTGCGGCCATTAGAGGCCATGCCCAATAGGACTTAAAGGCAACTAGGAAAAGGAGGACGGCAAGCCCCGATAAGAACATTGGAATGATAATCGCACGCTTTGCAGGGCTCTTTCTAAGAAGCCATTTATTTGAAATCATCCCCCCAAAAAACCAGAAAAGGGAAGAAAGGGCATAGGCATAGCCTTCCCATCTTTCAGTGAACCCATACTTTTCAATGAGGTAGGGTGCTAAAAATCCCTGATAGATCATCCATCCAAAGATCGTAAAAAGGGAGGCTAAAAAGGGGACTAAGACGTTCTTAATCTTGAAGACACTTAATAGATTTGGAGCAATTTTCGACAGGTGAAGTTTTTGTTTCGCTTTGGGTTTATTGGGTTCTTGAAGGGAAAAGATAAGAAAGAGAAAGCTTAAGAAAAAGAGGAGAGAAAGAAACCAAAAGGGTGTTGCAAAATCAAAAAAAGAAAGAATTTTTGGATCAGAGAGAAAAGCTGCAACGAAAGGACCTATCGTCCAACCGATTCCTCCGACTGCTGAAAAAATAGCCATATAATGCGCTTTTTTTTCATCGGGAGCAAGGTTTGCAACAGTAGCTTGTGTCACTGTGAGGTTACCGGCAAATAGTCCGGAAAGAAGACGGCTGATAAAAAGAAGTGAGAGGCTATTCATGTAGATGGAAATCGCTGAAAGGGCAATGGAAAGGGTTGTTCCAAGTGTTGAGATCACAAGAATCCTTTTACGTCCAAAGCGGTCCGATAGATCTCCTAGAATGGGGGCAGCAAAAAACTGTGCTAAAGGGTAGGTTGCAAAGAGGAGTCCAATGACAAGATTCCGTGTTCCAAGGGAAGCGTTAGAGGCTAGCATGGATGATTCGGGATTAATGATCAGGGGGGAAACGATAATATAGACAAAAACCATTCCGACTAGATCGAGGATATAAATCAAATAGAGGGTGAAAAAGATGAATTTTCCTGGCTGTTTTATCATAAACCTATGATTTTTGAGTTCAATTTCTTCTTATCAAAAAAATAAGCAAAATCAAATAGAATAGTGCTTATTTTCTCAGAATTTCAGAAAATTTCGCTTAAATCTCGAACCGGGGCTGGGGCTAGGGAGTGAGCGGAAAATGACCCAAAATGCTATCCAATCTTGAAAAAGGCTCAAAAAGACATTTTTTTTAACTAATTAATAATCAATAGCTTGCATTCAACTTATTGAAGTTGAACCGCTTAAATGCATTATAAGTTGTTTATTTCTAGGCTGTTATATTATTATTAATTTTAATAACCCATTTAAAATAAATGGTTAATATGTTATAATTAAGTTAAATATAAAGGTAATATTATGTCAGGAAGAAGTACGCCTGTAGAGGCTCATAGGACTTTAGGGTTTAGCCCAGCGTCTAGTTTTTCTTCAGATCTGGATGAGTTAGAGTTTGATGTAGACCATGTTTCTCGCCAAGCGCTTCCTCCACTAGTATTTGGGAGAGAATCTGTACCTCCACGTGCAGATTTTCAGGCGCGTACAAGTTTATTGACCCAAGAGCTAGAAGAGTATGGTCGAGCTGAAAGAGTGGATGCGGTTGCAACTGTTGCTCTTGGTAGAACTCAAGGAGAGGCAGAGTATGAAGCTCGAGGTGTTGAACGTGCGGGTGGTTATGTCTTAATTCCTGAGAATAGAGAATTTAATCCACAAGATTATCTGACACAAGGAAAAGCTCCTCTTTGGTTTTCAACAAGATCAACCGGTGGTGTGGGTCGTTCTGTTGAGATGACAAAGGAAGTCGAAGACAAGGACAAAAAACCCGAGTCTGATGTAGAGCGCCAAGAAAAATTTGATGAGAAGTTTGCCTTTTTAAAGTACAAATTAGGACTGACCAAAGATGATGTTGTAAACTATAGCATTAATGGGCATGGGATTGAAATTTATGATAGAGATGGCAATCTAAAAGGAAAATACGACCTTCTTGATAACGGTCTGAATGAAGATCCTAGAAGTCCAGTCATAGGTGGTGGTGGTCTGAAGCAGCTCCTTCGTGATCGCGGAATTATCCTAACAGACACACAAATCAAAGAGCTCTCTCAGGAACTTAAGGGTATCAACAGTGAAATGAGAAAGATCATTGAGCCTGAGACAGGGGGCAGACTAGCTTATGCTTTTGAGGCTGGAAATAGAGGAAACATTCAAGGACTTGCTCCATTTATTCCTAGAACAAGTGTGCAGGCAGAAAAAGTCCTTAGAACGGATGAAAAACGTGGGTTTTATGTTAGAACCATGCAACGTTTAGGTTTGGTTAATACCGATAGCAGAATATGGCCACGAAGCGATAAACATACGCTCACTCCAAAAGGTGCAGCAACGATAAACGATATTCATAGAGCAACTGATCTGCAACGGATTATTATGCAGAATATCGAAAGGAAAAAAGCTGAACTTCAAGCTGAACTTCAAAGAATTACACCTCCAGAACCAGTCATTCCGAATGCAGTTGAACAAGGACAGATTGATGCTGTTAAGAAGGAAATTGGAGAATTGAATAAAATTAAAAGAGAGATAGCTCAAGTTAATCCTTCTGTATTGAATCTAATGCTAATGCACCTTAATAGCTCTATAACCGTTTCTCACCAAGCCATAAGAGCTGCAGATGGAAGAATGCTTAGCGGTCAACAGACTGCACGACCAGGAAAAGTTTTTCTTGGACAAATGTCTTCTCAATCTCGCCCCAATTTTGGCGTTCAAGTAGCCGATACTCATGGGGCAGATGTTGTAAGAAATAACCTAGTGGATCAAGTTGCGACTGATATTGCTAGAAGTTTTGAAAAGACAGTTATGCAAGAGAATCCTACTAGAGAGCTTAACTACTACTTAGGGATAAGAAAGAAACCACTTACATCTCTTGACCCAGATAAAAGGCCGGATCATAAAGAGATTCAGCAGATGGCAACGAATATGGGGGCTCTTGTCCATGATATTGCTGCAACGACTTCGTCTGATCCTTCTCGTATGAGAAAAGCTCGTTTTATTGAAGGACAAACTCAAAGTGGGTTTGCTAGTGAATCTAGGGGGCTCGAGTTTATTATTGCAGCAGCAATATTCCGCGGTTATACGGGTGGTCTTCGAGGATATGAGCGTGAAAATGATACCGTAAAAGATATCCTAGGTGCTAGCTTAGTTGAATTTAGAAGAAGGGATCATGCTGTTCATAAATATACCGTGGCTCAACCGGGGTATGATGTAAGCTCCTGTCGGGAGATTCTTTCTAAAGCAGAAGAGCGCATAGGAAAAGGCATTTCTAGTCCCCTTCCAAGATCTGGAGCTTAACCTGCTTCTTCTTTAGAGTTTTTAATGACTGGAGGCTTATCCTCTTTCACTGTTGCTTCTTCAATGATCACCTGTTTAATGGTGGGATCAGAAGGAACTTCATACATCAGATCCATTAGAAGAGTTTCTACAATCATTCGCAGTGCGCGGGCCCCTGTATCTGATTTCTTTGCCTTTTCAGCGATTGCTTTAAGGGCATCCTCGGTAAATCTAAGTTCAACGCCATCTTCTGCAAAGAGGGCAATGTATTGCTCAATAATCGCATTCTTAGGCTTGACAAGGATTTCTACAAGATCTTCAAGGGTGAGTTCATTGCAATTGGCTAAACTATTAAAGCGGCCTACAAACTCGGGGATTAGTCCAAATTCAATGAGATCTTCAGTCTCGACTTTTGAGAGAAGGTAGTTAGTCTCAGTCGCATCAAAGGCCCGGTCTTGCTGCTTGGTATCAAAGCCGATGACTCCTTTACCGAGTCTTTTTGCAACGATCTTATCAAGGTTAACGAAAGCTCCGCCAACAATGAAGAGGATGTTTTGAGTGTTGATTTTGATATATTCTTGATTGGGATGTTTGCGTCCTCCTTTTGGAGGGACATTAGCGATGGTTCCCTCAACGATTTTTAAGAGGGATTGTTGGACACCTTCACCAGAAACGTCACGTGTAATAGAGACATTACCTGTGGTTTTACGGATCTTATCGATTTCATCGACGTAGATGATTCCTTGCTCAGCGCGGGCGATATCATAGTCAGCATTTTGAACGAGTCGGAGGATGATATTTTCAACGTCTTCACCCACATAACCTGCTTCAGTCAAAGTTGTGGCATCAGCGATCGCAAAAGGAACATCAAGAACTTCTGCAAGGGTGCGTGCAATCAAAGTTTTTCCTGAACCAGTAGGACCTAAAAGGAGGACATTTGATTTGCTATATTGCATCTCGTTTGATTCATTAGAAAGAGAGCGAATTCTTTTGTAGTGATTATAGACAGCGACCGAAATCGTCTTTTTGGCTTTTACTTGTCCGATGATATACTCATCAAGCCGAACTTTAATTTCTTTTGGCTTTAAAAGTTTGATCTCATGTTTGACAGCTTTTTTTTCAACGATGTCCATACAAAGACGGACACACTTATCACAGATAAAAGCATTAGGACCAGAGACGAGCTTTTCAACAGCTTCTTCGGTGCGGCCACAAAAAGAACAGGCGGCTATTTCTTGCGATCCTGAGGGAGGTTTGCTCATTTATCTTTTTTTCCTTTACTCGGTGTTACCACGCTATCAATCAGTCCATATTTAACAGCTTCTTCAGCGCTCATAAAGAAGTCTCGATCAGAATCCTCTAAGACCTTTTCAAGGGGTTGCCCTGTATGTTCAGCAATGATCTCAGAGATGACTTTTTTCATTCTTAGTATTTCTTGAGCTTGGATATGGATATCAGCCGAAGATCCAGTGATGCCACCATATGGTTGGTGAATCATAATCCGGCTATTTGGAAGAGCAAAACGCTTTCCTTTTGTTCCAGCACAGAGGATAAGAGCTCCAAACGATGCAGCTTGGCCGATACAATAGGTGCTAACATCGAGTCCTAAAAAGCGTATCGTATCATAAATTGCAAACCCTGCAGTGACAGATCCACCAGGGGAGTTAATATAGATACTGATATCTTTTTTAGGATCGTCCGCTTTTAGGAAAATAAGTTGTGCAACTACGGCATTCGCGACTTGGTCATTGATCTCTGTTCCAATAAAGATGATTCTGTCTTTTAAGAGACGGGAATAGATATCCATTGAACGTTCGCCACGTCCGGTATCTTCAATAACATAGGGTATTAAAGGCATAGGTGCTTCCTTATATTAACGTTTTCTCCTTTTATAGACGGGAGGGGAGCTTCAGGTCAAGTACTCTTCGTCGATTTCTTTTTTGGAGCTGCTTTTTTTTCGCTAGAAGTCTTCTTAGGAGCGGTTTTTTTTGCCGCAGTTTTTTTTGGGGCGGCCTTTTTCTTTTCTGGTTCTTCCTCTTTTTTTGCCTCCGGTTTTTTCGGAGCTGCAGCCTTTTTCTTGGGCTTGGGTGGAACAACTTTTGCTTTAGAAATAAGGAAGTCTTCAGCCTTACTTAGAATGAGTCGTGAGGTGGCAATGGCTTTTTGTTCTTGAGACTGCTCTTGAGCCGTGTAGAGATCAGATTGATCACTGAACATTGCCTCTAAAGGAGTTGAAACACCTTGGTGAACCTCACTGGGAGTGATCGAAATCTTATTATCCTGAATAATCTTTCTAGAAATATAGAAGAGGCGCACGGCCTTTTCTCCTTGAGTTTCTATATCTTTAATAGCAGCTTTTCTTTCCTCTTCTCCCATCTTCATGAGTTTTTGTTGAAAGGAAGGATCTTGGACAAGTTGCTTAATTCTGAACTGTGTTTCCTTCTGGAGTAGGGTTTTTGGAAGTTCAAACTGGTAATGATCAAGAAGGAACGCGCTCATTTGTTCACGGTATTCTTTTTGGACATGCTCATCGGCTTGCTTATTCAAAAGCTTTTCGAGTCTTATTCGCAACTCTTTTGCATCTTTTGTTCCCATTTTTTGAGCAAGGGAGTCATCTATAGCAGGATAATGAGGAATTTCAATGCCACGAAGCGTTAGACGAACTTTTTTCGGAGGCATGGATTCTTTTTCATCTTTAGAAGCATCTTCATCAGGCTTGCTTAAGCCTTCTTTAGACTCTCCAATCTTCATCCCAACGATCAACTCATGCATCCAATTGGCCATTTTACCCTTTTGGATTTCAAAACGGGCGCTTGATAGGACGTTTTCAGGAGGGTCTTGATCAATAATGTCGGCATCGATTAAAGCATAGTCGCCTTCTTTTGCGGTTCGATCGGAAATTTTTTCCCACTCAACAAAATAGCTCTGAATATCACTTAAAGTTTTTTCGATCCGTTTTTCATCAATTGTTTCTCGCTTAACCTCTTCAACTTCAACATTGGCTAGGTTAATATCAGGTACAACAGGCTCGGTTTCAAAGGTGTAAGTCATTTCAGCCCCTTCTTCGATCGAATGTTTATCGATATTGAAGCTAATCTTGGCATCGTTGCTTAAAAGAGGAGTGTGAGCGAGTTTTTGACATTCGCGAAAGGCTTCATCTGCAATAGCCTTTTGCCATCTCTCGTTGACAGGTTCTGCAAATTTTTTAGCAATTAGGTGATCGGGGGCTCGCCCTTTTCGGAAACCAGGAAGTGAAACTTCTTTTGAAACGGACTTAATCGCTTCTCTTCGTGCTTTTTTAACAACCTCAGCAGAGGTTTTAACTTTATATTCAACCATACATTCTGGCTTCCGCTCGATGGTGAAAGTGACAGCGTCTGATTTAAATTCTTGAGGCTTTTCTTTTTGTTCTACCATAGGTCCTGATCAATCCTGTATGTAAAAAAAAGCGGGTGATGAGATTCGAACTCACGACCCTCACGTTGGCAACGTGATGCTCTACCACTGAGCTACACCCGCATACTAATAAGTCCAATCACTATACTCACATGAGATTTTTTTTTCAAAACGAAAGATTTTGCGAAGGAAAGAAAAATAGCTAAATAGGATTGGAGTCCTTAATATATCATCTTAACACTTTCTTTTTTATAAATTTTTTTCCTGGATGAAGGAGGGAATTTTGGAAAAAAAGAGTTGAATTTTTTTTGGTGAAAAGGGTAGTCATAGAACATAATTGGGATAAAATTTTTATTCGAGGTAAATGAAAGAATGTTGAATTTGAGAAAGCTAAAAAAGGACTTTTCTCCAGCGATTTTGAAGGAAGGAAAAGACCTTTTTGATAATGACAAAGTCAAATCAGCAAAAATTCTCCATTTAGATGCGACCTCAATTCGAATTAGCGCACAGGTTGTGGGCCAACATAAAAATACATATGAGAGTGAAATTGAGTTTGATCGAATGGAAAGTGAGACGATCGACTCTGATTGTGATTGTCCCTATCATTATGATTGTCAACATTTAGCAGCAGTCCTTTTCTATCTAGAGACTTGTTTAGATGAAATTTTAGTGAGCTATTCCAAAGAGACCGATTTAGATGAGGTCACTGAGGATGAGAGCTTCGGTGATGAAGAGAAAGAAAAGCTCCTTGAAGCGGTCAAACAAGCAGAATCTAAGGAAGCTGAAAGGAAAGATGAAGAATATCAAAAGGAACTTTTAAAAGAATATATAGGCGCTTCGTCATTGCTTGCAAAATCCCCCTTCTTTTTACCTGAGCAAAGAGGGGAGATTGAAAAAGCAGAACTCGCTGTCATTTTTCATTTTCCTAAGAAAGGAAATGATGTAGAGGTCCAACTAGCTCTCCGCCTCCCTTCAAGATCTAAGCCTCTCCATATTCCAAACATCCGTCATTTTTTAGAAGCGCTTCGGTATCAGGAGCCTTTATATGTTGGGGGAAAAAGTCATTTATTTTCTGTTGATTCTTTTGATGAGAGTGAACAAGGGATTGCTCGTTTGGTGATGGATCATGCAAAACTTCCAGAAAAAACGATGAGTGAGAGGGCTCAAAAGATGGCGACTCTCGATGTAAAGATTTTTGGAATGATTTTAGCAAAAGCTGAGGAAATAGCTTCTGATCTCTTAAACC
This sequence comes from Simkaniaceae bacterium, assembly GCA_018399075.1. Lineage (GTDB taxonomy): Bacteria > Chlamydiota > Chlamydiia > Chlamydiales > Simkaniaceae > Neptunichlamydia. The sequence goes on from CP073763.1 coordinate 647,266, forward strand.
AAAAAGGATGGGCTTTTCAAGAAGATGAACTCCCTACCCTTCCATGTCTTTTCGAGGAAAATTTAGAGTCTCCTATTCGTTTTTCAAAGTCTAATGCGCAGGTGAATGTTTCTTTGGAATATATCCACCCACCGACAACAAAAATCTTATTAAACCCCACTTTATTGATTGATCAGCAAAAGATTATGCTAGAGGATGCACGCTTTTTTGAGTGTGCTAAACCTGGAATTATTTATAATCATGTCTTTTATCGCTTTCCCATTCATATCACGAGACAACATTTGAGAAGTCTCCTTCCGATGAGAGAAATGACGATTCCCGAACCTCTCTTTGGAACTTTTGTAGAGAATGCACTTCCTGAAATGGCCCGTTTTGCTGAAGTCGATATGTCAGGGGTTGTTGAGCACTTTACGACTCTTCCGTTTGTTGGTTCGATAGAAGCGATTTGTGATTTGACGTTCTTAAATGGGGAGCTCGATGCGACCCTTGCATTCCAATATGATAAACATATCGTTCCATCCTCTTCGAAAAAACTTAAATTTGCAGATATTGATTCTTTTGTCACTGAAGAGGGGATTGTCGCTCGTAATTTAGTAGAGGAACAAAAGATTATTGATGATCTTTTCCAAGATTTTATTTTTGATCACGATCAACAGATCTATGTGGCAAAAACGGAGAAGAAAATTATCGAGTTTATGACCGATATCATTCCTCGCAATCAACACCGCGTTAAGTTCAATTGTCCCCAAAACCTTCTTGATCAATTTATTTATGACCAGACGAAATTTAATCTATCTCTCACGAATACTGATCGCCTCGATGTCTATGAGATGGATTTAGAGGTTAAGGGTGCTCTTAAAGGGGTTACTGTTGATCGTCTTTGGGATTGTATTATTTCACGCCGTGCTTATCTCGAGCTTGATATGGGGCAAAAAAAGGACGCTAAGACTAAGGATGGAGGGAATAAAATTCCTAAAATCCTGGTCCTTGATCTAGAAGAAGTTGGAGCTGTTGTTCAACTCTTTGATGAATTAGCGATTGAAAATCTAGAGAATAAAAAGCTAGAAAGACCGATTTGGAGCCTTGCGAACATTGATGAAAAGAGCTTCGAAGGACTTCCAGTGACGTTTAAAATGAGCCCAAGACTTAAAGAGATCCGAGAGCAAATGCTTGGAGAAAAAGTCTTGAAGTTTAGCCCAGTTCCTAAAACGGTAAAAGCTGAGCTAAGGCACTATCAAGAAGAAGGGGTTCATTGGCTCGAGCGTCTTCGTCTGATGTATCTTAATGGAATCCTAGCTGACGATATGGGTCTTGGTAAAACCCTTCAAGCGATCGTTGCGTTGACGCAACATATGGGAAAAGCGACAAACCCTGCATTAGTTGTCTGTCCTACCTCTCTTCTCTATAACTGGCAAGAGGAGTGTCATAAATTTAATGGAAAGCTTAAGACGTTGATTATCGATGGAATGCCTAACCAACGAAAAAAACTTATTAAGAATGTGAAAGAATATGATGTGATCATTACCTCCTATAGCCTCCTCCAAAAGGATATAGAAGCTTATGACAAGGTAACTTTTTCTTATATGATCCTCGATGAAGCGCAGCATATTAAGAACAGAGGGACTCGCAATGCAAAATCGGTGAAAAAGATTAAAGCCGAGCATCGAATGATTCTTTCAGGGACTCCAATTGAAAATTCGCTTGATGAACTTTGGAGCCTTTTCGACTTCCTTATGCCAGGATTTTTGGGGCAATATGATCGTTTTGTTGAAAAATATGTACGGCTCTCTGGTGAAGAACAGACCAAAAACCTTCAATATCTTCGTAAGAAGGTAGCTCCCTTTATCATGCGTCGGATGAAAGTTGATGTTCTTGATGACCTCCCACCAGTTAGTGAAAATGTCTACCACTGTCAATTAACGAAAGTTCAAAAAGACCTTTATAAATCTTATGCTGAATCAGCAAGGAATGAACTTGTGAAACTTGTTGAGCGAGATGGTTTTGATAAGGTCCAAATCCATGTGTTAGCTACCCTTACACGTTTGAAGCAGATCTGCTGTCATCCAGCGATTTTTGCTAAGGAAACGGCTGAAATGGGAGATTCTGCGAAGTATGACATGCTTGTCGAGCTTCTCCAAACATTAATTGAAGGGCAACATAAAACGGTCATATTCTCTCAATATACCAAGATGCTTCAAATCATGCGCAAAGACTTTGAGCAGCGAGGCATTCGCTTTAATTATCTCGATGGATCGAGCAAAAACCGCCTTGAAATCGTTAAAGAATTTAATGAAGACCCCAATATTCCTGTTTTCTTAGTTTCTCTAAAAGCAGGAGGAACAGGATTAAATCTAGTGGGTGCTGATACAGTCATTCACTATGATATGTGGTGGAACCCCGCCGTTGAAAATCAAGCAACCGACCGTGTTCATCGGATTGGACAAAAAGAATCTGTTTCTGTTTATAAATTGATCACTAATGGAACGATCGAAGAAAAAATTGTGGAAATGCAGAACCGAAAGAGGGGAATTGTGAAGAAAATTGTCAGCTGCGATGATGAAGCCATTACAAAATTGACGTGGGAAGATGTCTTGGAGCTCCTTCAGACTTGATCAATTTTATCCGATCGTTCATTATGGAAATAACAATGTAATTGATGCGTATTTCGGATTGAAAAGGAATGAAAATGAAAGTTAAGGTCGCTGGGAAAGGAAGTCTCCTCAAGAATTTTAAACAAGGATTTATGAACAAGGTCGGTCAGTTGACCGGGATTTTTGCAAGTGATATTGGTATTGACTTAGGAACTGCTAATACCCTTGTCTATGTTCGTGGAAAAGGAATTGTTCTTGCAGAGCCTTCTGTTGTCGCAGTCGATTCGGTGACCAATGATGTTCTTGCTGTAGGCCATAAAGCGAAAGCAATGCTTGGTAAAACGCCCCGAAAAATCCATGCCGTGCGTCCCATGAAAGATGGTGTTATTGCGGACTTTGAGATTGCTGAAGGGATGCTTAAAGCCCTAATTTCTCGTGTAACCCCTTCTCGTAGCCTTTTCAGACCAAAGATTTTGATCGCAGTTCCTTCGGGCATTACTGGGGTTGAAAAGCGTGCTGTTGAAGATTCTGCACTAAGAGCTGGAGCTCAAGAGGTGATTTTGATCGAGGAGCCGATGGCAGCTGCGATTGGTGTCGATCTTCCTGTTCATGAGCCTTCTGCAAATATGATTATCGATGTGGGTGGGGGTACCACCGAAATCGCTATTATTTCTCTTGGTGGGATTGTCGAATCCCGTTCGATTCGAATTGCGGGGGATGAGTTTGATGAGTGTATCATCAACTACATGCGTCGCACTTATAACTTAATGATTGGTCCCCGTACTGCTGAAGAGATCAAAATGACGATTGGTTCTGCTTATCCTCTTGGTGATCACGAGCTTGAAATGGAAGTGCGTGGCAGAGATCAAGTGGCAGGACTTCCAATCACGAAGCGGATCAATTCTGTAGAGATCCGTGAATGTCTTTCCGAGCCTATTCAACAAATTATTGCCTGCACAAAGGAAACGTTAGAGCGTTGTCCTCCAGAACTTGCTGCGGACCTCGTAGAAAGTGGAATGGTTCTTGCTGGTGGTGGAGCGCTTATTAAGGGGCTCGACAAAGCGCTGATTAAAGAATCAGGACTTCCTGTTATTGTGGCTACTAATCCGCTCCTAGCTGTCTGCATGGGAACGGGTAAGGCTCTTGAGTATCTAGAAACTTTCAAAAAAGCCGCTTTATAAATCCCAAATCGGTTATTTAGTCGGGTATGGATATAAACCACCCAAAACTTAAATCTTGGATCGAAGCGATTAAAGGGCTTTGTGAGCCTGACTCGGTCCACTATTGTGATGGCTCTAAAGAAGAGCATGATGCTATTTGTCAAGAACTTGTTAATAAAAAGGTTTTTGTGAGACTGGCTAAAAGGCCAGGGTCCTATTGGTGTCGATCAGATCCCGAAGATGTTGCACGTGTTGAAGATAGGACTTTCATCTGCTGCGAAAAAAAAGAAGACGCTGGCCCAACAAACAACTGGGAAGAGCCCTTAAAGATGAAGGAAAAGCTTCTCGGTCTTTTCAAAGGGTGTATGAAGGGACGGAAAATGTATGTGATTCCCTTTAGTATGGGGCCCTTTGGTTCAACGCTTTCAGAAATTGGGGTGCAAATCACCGATAGTCCTTATGTTGTAGCGAATACCTATATTATGACCCGTATGGGAAAGAAAGCCCTGGATGTTTTGGGAAGCGATGGAGAATTTGTTCCTTGTTTGCATTCTGTAGGCGTTCCTCTAGAGGAGGAACAAGAGGATTCTTTCTGGCCTTGTTGTGCTGATGATAAATATATCGTTCACTTCCCTGAAAAGCGAGAGATTTGGTCTTTTGGAAGTGGGTATGGGGGAAATGCTCTCCTTGGAAAAAAATGTTTAGCTCTTCGCATTGCTTCTGTGAAAGGGAGGGATGAAAAGTGGATGGCTGAGCATATGCTGATAGTGGGAATCACAAATCCGGAAGGGAAAAAGCTCTTTTTTACAGCGGCTTTCCCTAGCGCCTGTGGAAAAACAAACCTTGCGATGCTTCAATCATCACTTCCTGGATGGAAGGTCGAATGTGTGGGCGACGATATTGCTTGGATGCGAATTGGTAGGGATGGAAGGCTTTATGCGATCAATCCAGAATATGGATTTTTTGGAGTTGCACCTGGTACTTCTTATGATTCAAATCCTAATGCCATGGAGTCTATTAAGACTAACTCTATTTTTACGAATGTAGCACTAACCGATGATGGGGATGTTTGGTGGGAAGGAATGACCGAGACCCCTCCTAACCACCTTATTGATTGGAAGGGGAGAGATTGGACCCCAGAATCAGAGGAAAAAGCAGCTCATCCCAATGCGCGATTTACTGCTCCTGCAAGGCAATGCCCCGTGATTGATCCTGCTTTTGATGATGTGAATGGTGTTCCGATTTCAGGAATTATTTTTGGAGGAAGGCGCGAAAGTGTTGTACCTCTTATTATTGAGAGCCTCACTTGGGCTCATGGAACCTTTTTAGGTGCTTCGCTTTCATCTGAGATGACTGCCGCTGCAGCTGGAAAAATTGGAAAGCTTCGGCATGATCCTTTTGCCATGCTCCCTTTTTGTGGTTACCACATGGGGGATTACTTTGGCCATTGGCTGGAAATGGGGAGCCTCCTAGGAGGCAAAGCCCCAAAAATTTATCATGCCAACTGGTTTAGAAAGGGGAAGGATGGAAAATTTCTCTGGCCAGGATTTGGTGAAAACATGCGGGTTCTGAAGTGGATTTTTGAAAGATGTGACGGCTTAGGGGAAGGGGTGAAAAATCCTGTGGGAATATTCCCCAAAGATTTTGGTGCCCCAGATGAGCTTTTCGAAATTGATGTAGATGCTTGGAAGGAAGAGGTAAAAGGTCTTCGTGAATATTTCACCCTGTTTGGTGATCGGCTCCCTAAAGAAATCACTAAGGAGCTCGATGACTTAGAAAGGCGGGTCAGTGAATTATAAGCTCGAAACAAAAAAACCTCACACAGCCATTCTTATTAAACTGATTTCTCTTGCCTCGATAGGAGCTGTTCTGTTCACTCCTGGAATTCCTGCGATGGTTAAATTTTTTGGAATTACTGAAGGGGATGCACAGTTTGCTTTGACTCTTTTCTTGGTAGGCTATGCCTTAGGGCAGATTCTTTATAGCCCTTTTGCTAATCGATTTGGACGGAAGCCAACCCTATATATAGGATTAGTCATTGCTATTTTCGGGAGCCTTCTTTCGGCTCTTTCAAGCCCTCTCCATTCCTATTCACTTTTGATTATCTCCCGTTTGATCACGGCTATTGGAGCAAGTGTGGGTCTTGTTTTATCGCTCACGATCATCAATGATTATTACTATGAGCATCAAGCGCGGAAGGTTGTCCCTATTGTGAGTACTGCCTTTGCTATTGTCCCTTTTATAGGGATAGCTATTGGGGGAGTTCTTGTTCATCACTTTGGTTGGGCCAGCAGCTTTTATTTCTTGGTGTGTTACTATATTGTCGTTCTCTGTTTTGCAACGCGCCTTCCTGAAACAGGCGTTAATCTTAACAGGAAAGAAACGCGCCCGAAAGTGATTTGGTCCCGCTATAAAGAGGCCTTTAAGGACCCACGACTCGTGGCTTTTTCAATCCTTTTTGGAATTACTACTGGGATGATCTATATCTTTGCGGCAACTGCTCCCATTATTGCTATCGATACCCTGAAGTTAACACCTGAAAATTATGGTTTTATCAATTTGCTCATTGCCATTTTTTATGTAGCAGGAAACTTGCTCGCTGCTGCTTTAAGTAAGAGATTTAGTGCTCTCAAAATGATTTCGGGAGGCTTGGTGATTTTTGGCATTGCCTTTATTGTTCTTTTCATCTGCTTTGCCTCGGGTCATATTACTCCCTATACATTTTTTATTCCGTTTATCATTGCTTATTTTGGCTACCCGATTGCCTATTCAAATGCCATTGTCCTTGCAAGCAACCACTTTGAAGATAGAGCCACAGGTTCAGCAGTGATGAACTTTATTAATATGCTTATGCCAGTCATAGGTGTTTTGATTATTCAAACCCTTCCGGGTCCAGTAACCATTACCATGCCTTCATTAATGCTTGCTCTAACAGGTATTTATCTTCTGATCTTTATTTACTCAAAACGGTATGTTCGTTAGCATATTGGCCATGCGAGCACTGATTCAACGAGTAAAAGAAGCAAAAGTAACAGTCGATGACCAAATGATTGGCGTTATCGGTCCTGGACTTCTCCTATTTTTAGGCCTTCATAAAGAGGATGATGAGTCGAAGATTCCTTGGCTTGTTGAAAAAGTAGTCAACCTTCGCGTTTTTGAAGATGATGAGGGGAAGATGAACCTTTCTCTAAAAGACAAAGAAGGAAAGCTTTTGATCGTTTCCCAGTTTACCCTTTATGGAAACTGCAATGCGGGAAGGCGACCTTCTTTTATCGAAACAATGCCACCCGATCAGGCAGAGAAACTCTATGAGGCATTTATTGCTAAGGGAAAAGAGCTTTTAGGGGAGGAAAACATTGCAACAGGGAAATTTGGGGCTGAGATGGCTGTTTCCATGGTGAATGATGGCCCTGTCACCTTTTTAATCTCACGTTAGTTCATCCTATTGGGCGCTAACAATTCTTTCATAGACGCGCGCTTTTAGTTGAGCGATGTGCCAACTCAGGGCTTTTGTAAAAGTATCCTTTGTATAGAGATCATAACCTGTATAAACAACGCGGACAGATAGGGGGAGTCTATCAACCTCAGTAGAAAGTATGAGAGCATAAGCATCACATTTATAAGCATCTCGTTCGCTATCCAGTTCTTTATATTCTCTGTCATCATAATCAATGACTGTTTCAGCTCCATGGACTTCAAGAGGAAGAAGGGCTAAGGTATCATGAATAGAGATATGTAAGAGTGTTTCATGACGAAAGGTTACTTCGTATCTCTTGAGGGCATTATCGACCCTGGTTTGTTCTCGGTCCATTAAAAAGAGTGTTTCTTTAAAAGTTCCGTAGCACATCAAGTCGTGGCGGCTCCCTTTAACAAATTCATAGGGGGGCAGAAGATGGTGCGTTCCATTGGGAATAACATGTCCTTCAGCGGCAATAGTTGAAATAAATAGGGGATCCATTCTTTGACTAGTCCTAGCACCTAGAGCAGGATTGCTCATTGTAGCTAGGTAAAGAAAGGTTTTTCTTAGGCTCACGCGGAGCGTTGTACAAAATAAAAAAAGAGCCTCTCCAATCTCTCCTTTATCTCCTTGAGAGGGAATAAAGGGATCCCAAACTGGAGCAACTTTAGGGTGTGCTAAGAACCCTTCGAGGGTATTAAGGTCTGGATAATCACCTCTCACTGCTCCATCAAATCCTAGATGGTAAACAATGTGTTTAACGATCAGGAGAAGGGAGGGATTGGTTGGAATGACGCCCTCTTCGATATTAAGGGGAGCTTTTCCTGAAAAACACCGTTTTTCATCCGATGTCACAAGGGAAAAACGCATGAGAAATCCTGTTGCTGTTTGCTCCCATGAAGCGTAGAATTGTTTCCCAACATCTTGGTGATAATCAAGGGGCATCAGCGCTTGGTTGCGTGGTCCTCTTTGTGGGACAATACTTGGAAGGGCTGCAGTTAAAAAGCGAATCGAAATAGGAATTGAAGCATAACAAATATAACTTTGGAAAGGAGCGATGAAATATTGAACCATGGCTCCTTCTTTAATAAAGTCCATTTCCCTTTCTGGATCGTGTAGGATAAGTTGCAGTTGAGTTGCCACATCAATAAAGTCTCTAACTAAGGAGCGAGGAAGGACAGGCCTTTCAACCATCTTTGATTTGAGGAATTTTGTTCGACATTCAACAAATCGATCCATTTGCGATCTCAGTTGTCCTGCTTGCTCCATAGAAAGCTTAGGATGATAGACTAAAAATTGAGTGACGACCCTTGCATTCATCCTTTCATTCGAACAGGTCATCAATTCTATAATTTTGATAAATTCTACATTGCAGTGAATTTGTTCATGGTTTGCTTCTAAGGAGAGAAATTCATAAAAGATGCGGAGAAGTTGTGCTTCAGTGAAAGGATGGCCAAGATAATCAATGCGATCAACAATGTAGGCAAGGTGCTTTTCAGATGTTGTTTCAGGAAGAGGAGAAAGGAAGTGTCTTCGAAGCGACTTTATGGCGTCTATTGAGACTCTTCTTCTTTTTAAAATGGTCTGTTCAAAAAGGGGCACAGCTCTTGCAATTCCGGGCTCTTTTGATTTATCGATAAGCTTTAAAGTTTTAAAAAGAGCGGGAGGGTCACTCCTTGCTAAGTCCAATTCGCCGCTGTCTTCTAGGAATACCCTTTTTGCTATTCCATCTCTTACGGTTGCGCGAAGCATCAGATCTAGTTTCTCATTTACCGACATGTGGGGGAATTCGTCTTTATAGAGATCAAAAACTTCAAGATGGTGAACGGTAATTCTACCCATCAAGAAACAGCGAAGAGCTTTGTAATAAAGGTCTGCGTTAATGAGCTCATCAGGGCGTATTCGAAGGCCGTTATTAAAAACAGCAATTTCATGATGTCTTTCATCAACCTCCGTTGTAAAGGGCGTATGAAAAAGGTGAAAAAATGCTGGAGTTGTCCCACGAAGCTGCACTGGAGCTAGCTTATGAAGTCCTTCTAAAAAATGGATATCGTTTTCAAAGACTTGAGCATCGTTAAAATGAGAATATTGAAAGACTTGAGATGTAGAGATGGCTGCATGGGGAAAGACATGACATCGCAAGAGAAAATCGATAAAGGTTTCGGGATCTTTGAGGCTGATGATAAGCATCAAGAGACTAAAGGCCTGCTCAATGAAGGTTTCTCCATTTTTTTCATAAAGATTTTGTAGAGCCCCTACCATTGGGACATCTCTTTGAGGATCAGAGTAGTTTGGAGGAGTGGCGCCTAAGTAATAATCTTGGTCAATATTCAAAACCTCAAAATGGTTGCTATGAAAAGCCCACTCAAAAATAGCAGCACCTTCTTCTGTTTCTCTTTTTGGCACTGGGATATGGTAATGGACAAGTTGGTAATACATTCGGTAGGCAACAAAATAGCGGGTCTCTTCTTCACTATAGACTGGATCTCCACCGAGTGATTTGAAGGAATTCCCTTCAGCATCGACAAAACGTTGCTTGGGATTTCTCATGAAGAGAGCAAAGTCATGGCGAAAGGATTCGTTTGCACTAAAAAGCCTGGAAAAATTATCTAAAAATAAACGTGGAAGAGTATGGCATAAGAAAAAGGCCATGCTTTTAAGGGTCATCCTAATGGTAAAATCTTGGAAGGGTTCATAACGGTCCATGTGTTCACAAGGAATAGGGCAAAGTGTATGGAGCTCTTGGGCAACGCAAGGAAAAGGATAAGCTCTTAAAAGATCTTCTGCTCTTAGACTTTCATCAGGAACGCAGTCCCTATACGTTTCGACTAAACAACCCCACGTCATTGGGCCCGCTGGGGTCATTAATGCGACGCATTTATAAAGGTTGAGAAGAGGAAAAGCGCTATAGGTAACGCGTCGCGCTCCTGGAGCAAGTTGACTATAGAGAAATAGGGGGAGCTCTTGAATCTCGTGATGATAGGTTTCGGCAACAGCAACAACGTCGGGGTGATACCCTTCTTGTCTGGCTGTAAAAAGAGGGTGGGGCATCACGCGAACAGCGCGTTCAAGCCAGTATTTTATAGTAGTTTTTGTGGGGACAATAGTTCCAAATCCTTGGGATTGGTAACTCTCTTTGACTTCATCACTTTCAAGGGGGCTCTTCCTTTGCATGATTGTGTTAACCACCATTGTGATCGATGAGGCATCTTGTTTGAAGGTAGGAAAAAATTTGGTATGAGCGGTAAAAGGAAAGGTCTCGGAAGAGGCAAAACGCTTAAAGTTTTCAATACCGATAGCTTGAACAAAGAGGGCTGTAATAACTCGAATGATAACGTCTTCAGTGAGTCGACTTTTTCTTACCTGAGGATCTCGACCAATTGCACGGAGGTTCGTTTTATTAAGACCATTTTGCAGGGGGATGAGCTGGCAGATCTGAATGTCAACTCTAACCCGTTCTGCCATAATAACCTCCTATTTATTTCCTATGAGTTGTTGTGCAAAGAAAGCTGTATAAAGCATGAAAAGAGGATTCACCTGTGCAGGATAAGGAATCGCTCGGTCGGTTGCCCTGCGTCCTGCTTCTGTTCCAAAAGAAAAGGAAAGAGAGGCATAGGCTATGCAAGAGAGAATCACTTTGTAAATGCCATAATCGTTTAGAGCAATATCTCCGATCTGAAGGACTTGTGTAATTGCATAAAAAATAAGGGGTGGAGAAAGGGAGTAATTCGTAAGGAAGAAAAGGGTGTTATATAGGCGATTGCTAGGAATGTTTTGTCTATCCATAAATCGCGAAAGGAAATAAGAGCCATATAGAACTCCAATCACTGTTGATAGGGCAAAAGCATCAACATGAGGTCCTTTTGCAATCCCTTGTTCAATACCATATACTAAAAAACCTCCGACAACAACAATTGAGAAAACCCAATTTACAACTGTGATTACCCGATTAAGGGTAATATTTTGCTCATCGGGAGGGCGTCTTTTTAATTCATCAAGATCATTTATGGGAGTTTTAGTGATCCGTATCCAATCAAACTGGCGAAGCATTCCATAGAAGGCTCCGGAAAGGAAATCAGTCGCTGTCGTATTGAAGGAAATGGCAAATCCAGGAAAGAAGAGACCAAAGACTTGCTCAATTTTTTCGATGACTGTGAGGATTTTTATTGAAGTAGGCATGGTTGCACTAGGAGGGATGAAGGGGCTTTCGGGTATTGCTGCTGCTTGATGCTTTTTCTCCAAATGTTTTTTGATTCCATGAATCGTTTCATGGAAAGCTATTCCTACGCAGTTTCCCAGCAGAATCATTCCCAGTTTTGAGGCAACTGCTGCTGGGGCGTAGTAATGTCCAAAGACAATAGCCGCAATGGCAACCACAACTTTTGCAACTTCCATTCCCCGCCTTGTTCCTGGGCTATTACCCGTTAACATCTCGACGCGTCGAGGAGCCTCTTCTTCTAAGTCAATCCCTTCACTCCGGTCATTTTTTAATTTCAGATGGAAGAGATTGTCAATGATTGTTGCTAACTGAATACCAAGAATTCCATTAAACCCCCCATAGATCAAATGCGTTGCCCATTTTGATTGGGGGACATTTAAATAAATTTGTGTTGCTACAATGAAAAAGGTAGCAGAATAGTTAATGATCTTATCTTTTGTGAAATCAATGACGTATCCAATCGTTGTAAGATCAACTTTTGTGACGTCGCGTGCATTGAGCTTTGTTCGATAAGGGATAAGGAGAAAAGCGCCTCCAAAAACGAGTCCAGCAGAAGCTGTAATGAGGGCATTGTATCGAGGTCCATTATCCCATTTTACAGCGGCAAAAGTGAGGCCAATTGTTGCTAGCCCTAGCCCTGTTGCAACGACACCTTTTGTAATTTGTTGATTTCTGAAGGAGCGGTAGTCCTTTGGAGTTGGAGCATTATCGGAGTTGATTAAAGGTGGAAAAGCGTGAGCGGCGTCGGTCATTTGTAAATCCTTAAGAGTCGGTTCACATTTTTGCCGAAAACGTTAACAGTCAAGCTATTTTTTGACAAACAAGATTTTACATGCTATTTCAAAAACAAAAGGAGAACTGTCAATGAGAAAACAAGTTTTTTTAGGAGCAGCGCTACTTATTTCTATAGGAGTGACTGCTGCAAGTTGTCAGAAGAAAGAAGAGGGAAAAGAAATTCACTTTGGTCCGAATCCAGGAGATGGCGAGGATAAAGGGGATGAAAATGTTAAAGAGGAGCACTTTGGTCCCGGCCCTGGGGATGGGTTTGTAGAGGAAGGGTTCCATTTTGGCCCCTCCCCCACAGATGGGTAATTGATTACCGACTAAAAAGTTCGTCTTCTTTAAAAAAGTAAGCAATTTCTACTTTTGCTGTATCCGGTCCATCGGATCCATGAACAGCATTGGCATCAATCGACTCAGCAAAATCTGCACGGATCGTTCCAGGTGCTGCTTCCTTCGGGTTAGTTGCACCCATAAGGTCGCGGTTTTTTTGAATCGCATTGTTACCTTCAAGAGTAGAGACGACTACCGGTCCAGAAATCATAAAATCAACGAGGTCTTTAAAAAAAGGACGCTCTTTATGAACAGCATAAAAGCCTTCGGCTTCTTCGCGGCTGAGGTGTTTCATCTTTGTTCCAGCAATGATAAGGCCTGCTTTTTCAAAACGTGAGAGGATGTCACCAACATGATTTTTCTTCACAGCGTCGGGTTTAATAATCGATAGTGTTCTTTCTTTTGTCATAGTTTTCTCCTTGTTCGGTTGAGCAATCATAAACCATTTATATTTAAAAAACAACTTGACAATTTTAAAGAATTTCTTTAACTTTTCCTCGAAAAAATCTCTAGGAGTCATGATGGGAGGAGGTCCTGTGGAACAAAGTCGACTACATAATGAATTTCAATGCCGGTGTCAGCCCGGATATTGTGAAACAATGGAAGCAGATCAGCCTGATGATCCTCGAGTCATTATTGATCGGTGTGGCTGTATTTTCCGTAAGAGCCATCTTGAAGCAAGTTTAAGAGCTCAACTTTCTACAAATATTTTGAGTTGGTTTAAGGATGGAAGGGAAGTTAGCCGCTTTTCTTGTGCAAATAGAGACTTTATCATAGGGAGAACCTATACAATTGCAGATGTGATTATTGATCCAAGCAATCGTTACATGCGCATTTGGGAAGCCTCTTTGGAGGATTCAGAGTGTGATAATTTTGCAACACTGACTGGAAGAGAAGAGCTTAATACTCGACAGTTTGCCCTGATTCCAGAAGGATTAGGGGCTGTTCTTAAAACCATTTATGAGGAACGAAGAGGGTCAGACTGGGAGGGAATGCCTTGGTCTAATTTTATTATAGCACTCGATGAGTTAAGAAGGCGGTATAGTAGAGGAGAAGATCTGGGAGCGGATTTTGGAACATTAGGTCGGTATGAACAACTTGAAAGAGAGACTCTAAGGGGTTGGGAGAGGAGGAAAAATGAATGTTTGAGAGAGCGGAGACTTGCATTTGATCAAACCGGTTGGAGTCTCATCAAAAAAATAACTTTTACAGCTCGTTTTATTTACCATAGCGCTGTGGCCATTATTTTTGAATATGGTCTTTGGCTCCTTAGACAAGGGAATTTTATGACTCCTATGACATACCAACGGCTTCGGGAGCCAAACGTCGGAGATCGGTTAGCAATTCTCTTGCTTGAACTCAACGGAATCGGGTATAATCTAGAGGAAACCCCTTTGAATACGGTTGAATATCGCCTGTGGAATTATGTCACGACCCGTTGATTTTTTTAAGATAAAGAGAGTTCTTGTCGCCAAGCTTCGGCATCATGGAGACGTTCTCCTTTCAAGTCCTGTTTTTTCGATTTTAAATGAACGTTTTCCCCATTTAGAAATCGATGCTTATATCTATAAAGAAACCCTTCCTATGCTGGAAGGTCATCCAGGAATTTCAGACTTTTTACTTTATGACAAAGATTGGAAAAAACAGCTCTTTTTTAAACGATACTTCCAAGAGATGAAACTCCTGAATAAAATCCGAAAGGGAAGATATGACTTAGTCATTAATTTGACGGAGGGAGATCGGGGAGCGATTGCTGCAAAAGTATCGCGCTCTCCTTATGCCGTTGGGTTCGATCCTCAAGGGGATGGAATGAAAGGAAAAAAAGGGTGTTATACCCATATCATTAAACATACGCCGCGCCCGCGCCATACTGTCGAAAAGCAGCTCGATGCTCTTCGGTGTTTAGGGCTTTTCCCAACTCCTGAAGAAAGAGATCTTTTCTTTGATATTCCTACAGATGTAGCGGAAGGAGTTGAAAAACTTCTTCCAGAAAATTTTGTCCTTTTCCATCCGGTTTCAAGGTGGATGTTTAAAACGCTTCCTATTGAAACGATGAGCGCAGCCATTCGCTATCTTCAAGAGAAAGGAGAACAAGTTGTTTTAACGGCAAGTCCTGATCCGGTTGAAATGGAGATGAATAGGCAAATTGCCGCTGAAACGCCTGGAGTGATCGATCTTTCTGGAAAAATTTCTCTTAAAGAATTGGGCGCGATCATCGCAAAGAGTCGTCTCCTTGTGACCGTTGACTCGGTTCCCCTTCATCTAGCAAGCGCCCTTAAAAAACCTGTCATTGCTCTTTTTGGTCCCACATGTGATCAAAACTGGGGGCCCTATCGAAATCCCCATGCTCATGTGATTACAATGCCCATGAGTTGCCGCCCTTGTTATCAACCAGGTTGCGGTGGCTCTGGAAAAAGTGATTGTTTAGAGACACTTCCTCCCTCAAAAATTATCGAGATGCTCCATGCGTCTTTTGAAGACCTTGTCCTCTCCTCCCATTGAGATATTTCCATTGTTCATTATTAAAAGGGTTTGAGTGATTTGGTTCATTTCGGCATCAGAGACAGGATCTGTCCAACGCTCTGATTGCTCGTTAACACTCTGTCCTTCTAGAATATAATTCATGGATGTAGCTAGATTGCCCCCAGGATGCCAGTCGTAGGTTTTAGGATCCTTTGCATGCTCTTGACGGTACCAGTCAAGGACCCCTTTTGCTAAGTGGGGGCTATAGCGAGCAACATAGGGAAGAATAGTTGGGATCATTATAGCAATGGATCCTCGGAATTTAGGGTCTTGCCACGCAGCATTTTGGAAAATATCTGATTGGGTAATCTGTGTCCAATCTGGGATAGTTCTTGGCGTTTTATCACTATTGAAAAAGACATCATAAAATAGGGTTTCAACAAGTTTTTGTGCTGTTGAGCTATCAAGACTCGAGCCGAGCATATTAATCCCTTGCATCGTTGCTGCGCCGAATGGAGCAAGGGCAAAACCTTTGGGGCCAGGTCCCCAATAGGTGTCACTTGTTCTTTGTCTTACAAAGGTGATGTTAGAAAGGGCGATCTCTTGTCCATACTCTTTTAACTCTTGGGCTGAAAGAGGGTCTAAATAGATCGATCCTTTGTATGCAGGGTCGCGGAAGGTTTGAGCCGCTCTTGTGCCTTCAATGGCGTGATTGAGTTGATAACTTGCATTCGAAACATAGTGGGATTTTGCTACTGGATCACTCGCTCCTTGGGCTTGAAGGGAACACCAAAGGGATGCGCCGCGGCTGAAATTAATCGCTTCTGCAGTGGATTCTAGGTCTTGGCCATCAAGGGTAGGGATGTTCCAACCATGGGATTTGAAGAGATGTGTTTCGTTATCAAGTTGTCTTCCCCCTGGAAACTTTGAGGCATCCGTTATATTGCCTGGACGAGGATCTGTTTCACCAACTAAGGCATCAACAATTCTTCCACGGTATTGAGCTTGGTTAGGAATAGAGCTTGATTTTGGAGCATCCCACACGTAGGGAGTTGTGCTATCTGGGGTTTGAAAATAGGTCGGATCTAACATCCGGATGATCGCAGCCGCATGGATCATATACCCATTAGTAAATTGAAGATCTTGTCCAAGGTTATTATAAAAATTGCCCGAACCTGCCAGATTACCATAGACACTGACAAGGAGGTTATGCGAGGAGTCCCAAGAAAGTGAGCCGAGAAAAACCCCCAGTCGATCTTTTGCAGCTGCGGCGAAGATAGATTGCACTTGAGTCAATTGCGTTTTTTGTTGGGGGGTAAGGGAAACTTTTCCTTGATCAGCAAGGGATAGCATTGTTTTTGCTTCTAAGGCTGTTAAGGCATTGGTTTGAATTTGTTGACTCAAAGAGTAATCTTGATCCCAGATCTTTGCACTTGGAACCACTAATGGGTCAGTAAGGACATCGACCATAATACTGAGAGTCTCTTTAGGAGCCTGAAACATCCAATCAACTCCTGTTGATGCTTGAGATGTTTGAGGATTGTAGAGCCCATAAAGAGAAGAATCGCTATAGGAGAGAGTTGTAGAATAGGTTCCATCACTATTTTGCGTTGGAACTTTTGGAATCATCCGTTCGACTCCACATAATGTTTGGTAATAAGGAAGTGTTCCATTGGTATAATCACTTTCGGAAGGGGCTCCTTCTATGGTTTGGAAGTTGTTCAAGAGTTGTCCAACATAGGCATGAGTTGAAGGAGTAGGGTAAGTCATTTTATAGAATTGGACGGTTGTTTCACTTGTCGATCCATGGCTTGTTGCAATCGCTTCTTTGATATCACTTTGGATAGGAAGATATTGGATGCCGCAGTCCAAAGTCAGTCCATAGGATTCATTCAAAGGATTAGCTCCTTTGCTAGTTAACCTTTCAACTGTTGCAAGGGGTATTTTTGAGATGGCGAGAACTCGGTCTCCTTGCCCTTGGGTCCCTTCCAGAGTGTTGATAGTAGATGTTAAAGAGGGGACTTTGATTGTTGCTGAAAACCAATTCATTTCATTTTCTGGGGGAAGGGTGATTCCCATTTTTTTTGCGACTGCTACGGCATCAGAATAGAGAATAAAATGGTCTTCATCTCCTGACTTCATGGTTGATCCATCAGGGACAACTCTTTTTGTTAAAGTGTTTGATAAGGAGAAGGATTGAGGTTGGTCTGCATAGACCGTGTAATAGGTTGTTGTATTCGGTCCTTCGACTGCAACACGAAAAAGTTGTCCCATAGGGGTTGTTCCGCTTGAAATTGGAGAACCCTCTTGCTTCCATGTTCCACCTATACATTGATAGGTTGTAATGCCTGTAACTTTAGCGCCGCTTGTATCAAAGATAACTTTTGGGGAGGTATCATGGGTGAACTGAGTAATATAGGGAGAATTTTTCACAATAGGAATGGTTAGAGTGCTTCCGTCGGTTTGTTTTTGTTGATAAACAACAGAGTTTTCTCCTGTCGGAGTGAGCGTACCATGGATCTCCATGGGACCATTTTGGAATATTGGAGAAGCTCTGCTTGTTAACTCTGCAAGCATTTCATAACCTGGCTTATAAGTGAGGGTTCGACCATCCCAATTTGAATCGGTTCCGATAGAATAGGTTTCAGGGTTACTGAAGACGATCCCTGTCCCTGTATTCCCAACAGTATAAATTCCTTGGTTTCCTGTGGGTTGTGGATCGCCATTGATAGCTGAGCTTACAGCAAAGACTGTTTCTCCAGGAGTAAGCGTTCCATCTTTTAGGAAAAGATTGGAGTTTGTTCCAGGTCCTGATGTAGCCTTTGTTGCATTTTCAATGTTTGCGCCATAGGTGGGAAAGAGGTGGGGATTTCTTTGGTATAAAGTTTGGATGGTATCAATAGAAAGGGAATGGGGGTTTGCAACAGGAGTTGACCCCTCTGGACTCACTTGAATGCCTACCATTTTTGCTGCAGCATTGGTTAGAATTTCCCACCAACTTGAAAAGGGGAGGGCCGCTTGACTTGTGATTGAAGGGGAAAGAGAGGTAGGGCTGCTTGGAAAAAGAGGCACAGCACTTGAGGTGTTAAAATGGATATAAGGAGCCATCATATCCATTCCTGTATTTGTATTATCTTTAGGCTGAAAAGGAGAAGGGGTTGAGGTTGGAAAAATATTTTTTGCAAGATCTGTAAGTTGAGGAGCTATTCCCATTTGTAGATCTTTATAGAATTCATCAATCAGCTCTTGAGTTTCCTGAATATTTAATGAAGTGACGGCTATTTTGAATGATTCTTTATCATAGGGGAAATTTTGGATGGGGACAACTTGATTTGCTACTCCTTGAAGATAGCTCTTTATCAAAGAAGAAAAGCTGCTGGTAAAACTTTTTTTATCGGCGGTGATTAAAGATAGAATGTTATTAACAACACTGGGGAGGAGAGAATGGGGGTCATAGGAGTAACTTCCATCGGGATGTTTAATGATCTGCCCTTTATCTACAAAGGGTTGAAACCCTTTTTGATAGTTGGTCCGGTCTTGATTAAGACTTGTTTCTAGCCCTTCCATCTGATGTTTAAGGTTTGTAATGAGGTTGGCTCTATTCGGGCCAATCCATTTGACAATCGCATCGGCTATTCCCTGCGGAGTTGTTGGGACAGGGGTCGTTGTTGTCATCAATGAAGTGACTGAGGGGACAGCAGCTAAGCTAGAGGGGCTTCGAAGATAAGCTTTTGCAAATGAACTTGCCTTGTCTGAGCGGCGTTCTTCAATCTTAAGTTCATGTGAGACTTTTAAGGATACACGTTGCTCAGATTCTTGGTAGTGACGACTCTGTTTTTCAATGACATTTAGACTTTCTTCATGGCCTGGCGCTTTTTCTTTTGAAACTGAATCTTCAAACTCTTTGACGACTTCTTCTGAACTATCGATTGCATTAACCATATCCCTTGATCTCCTCGCGTTAAAATAAAATTAAAAAATACTATCTGCGCGGGGCTGGATAATTGTAAAGAGGTTTTTTGACTATAGTTCGAAATCTTCGCCGAAGTAGGTAGAGCGAGCATCTTTACTTGCAAGGAGATCAGCAATCGTTCCAGAATGGGTGACTCGTCCTTCTTGGATAAGATAGGAATGATCAACGATAGATGAGACTTCTCGTGCATTATGGTCTGTGATCAGGACACTGATATTTTTTGAGGTAAGATGGCGTATCATTAGCTTCACATCATGAATAGTCAGAGGATCGATGTTTGCAAAAGGTTCATCGAGAAGGAGGAGACGGGGATTTGTGACAAGGGAGCGGGTGATTTCTAGGCGGCGACGTTCCCCTCCAGATAGGGTTGCGGCACGCTTTTTAGCATGGGGTGTCAGGTGAAGATCTTCAAGAAGCTCTTCCAAGCGTCTTTTTCTTTCAATTCGAGAGATGGGAAGGGTTTCAAGGATGCAGAGGATATTTTGTTCTACAGTGAGGTTGCGAAAAATTGAGGGTTCTTGGGCAAGATATCCCATGCCCATTTGGGCACGAATATGAACGGGAGAGCTCGTGATTTCTTGATCTTGAAAATGGACTGAACCACTGTCTGGTTTGATGAGACCAATTGTCATGTAAAAAGCGGTTGTTTTCCCTGCACCATTGGGGCCAAGGAGACCGACGACTTGCCCTTCACGGACACTAAAGGAAAGGCCATTGACAATCCGTTTACCAGAATAAGACTTTGAGAGATCTTTGACTTTAAGTATCATTTCGTATCCCTTTGTGGCAGAAGTTCATCAATCCGTTTTCCTTCTTCTTCAGTAAATGTAAAACGGACAGTTCCAATCCCTTTTACAACTTCTTCTTCTCCATCGTGTGTGATGAGAATTTCAGGAGCACTAAGTCGCAATTTTTTTTCTTCATCCCAAAAGAGGACAGAGTTTTCACCATCGGCTAATAGATGTGTTTCCATTGACAGTGGATCATGTACGACATGATCAGCAATCCCTTTTCTTAAGGGGCGGCTGAGGTCATGAGAAAAAAATTGGACATTTCCATCTAAATAAATGGCTTGAGGTTTGAGCTCAAATCCCTGCAGGGTATACTCGATTCGGGCAGTATCTGCAAATAAAAGGAGCTCTTTATTTTCATACTTGAGCTGCTTATCTGGCGGACTTTCACACGTGACTAAAAGCTCATCACGATCAAGCTTTAATGTTCCATATGAGGTAAGGGATTCGCTGGTATTTGAAGAGAGAATGGTTTTCCCTTCCGTTTCAATCGATTGAATCGTCCGTTTTCCAAAATGTTTTTTTTGTTTAAGAGAAAAAATATTTTCTCCAATAAGCGTTCCAAGAAGAGGGTCATGAATGACGACGCCCCCTTTTAATATTAGAAGGTCATTTTGATGATCCCATGTTAAAAGGTGGGAGGCGAATTGGCATTTTCGATTGGGGTCATCAGGGAAAAAGAGCGAGGAGAGTGTCCCTTTAGGAGACTCTAACAATAGAAGGTTAGTTTTAAGATCTAGGGTGATTTTTTTTGCATCGACCCGGTCATCAAGGTGGGTCACGGTTGAAAGTCCTTTCCCTGTTGCAGTCAGAGCGTCTCCTTCATAAAGGGCCTTATCACAATCGATATGAAAATCTGTTAGATAATCAATGTGAACCTCTTTTTGAGCGACAAGGTTAGAAATTTTAAAGTTCATCCCTTCTTTGTTTAAAGAAAGGTCAATTTTTCTGCAGAAAAGGTCAAGGTCTTTCCCTTTATAGATAACGGGGTACTCTTTTGAAGAGACCTCTCCTGTGAGTGTTTGAAAATCAAAAAAGGCTTGGTCTGAAAAGAGTTTTCCTTGCGACTGAAAGAAAATAGAAACCTCTCTCTGCAATAGAATAGATGAAAATTCTAGTGTAGGCTCGCCCTTATTTAAAGTTGCGATTTCAGCTTTCATTTGGCCTAAATCATGGTCCAATGTGACATTTCCTTTGAGGACTAAAACATCGCCATCATAGTTGGCTGTATCGGAAGAAAGATCAGAGGAGATATCATAGGGAGGAATCTCAGCAAGAAGAGGAGAAAGAGAAGTTAATAAGATTAACCAATGATTCATTTAAGGGGGCCTTGGGGTCTGATTTGTGCTTTGAATTTTTCTGCATGAAAGTTAGGAGAGCCATCTGAAAAGGAGAGAGAAACTTCTTCAGCTACCCCTTTAAGGTAAGCATCATTTGTATTGAGGTGAGTTGATAGGGTTTCACCAGGAACGCGATAAAGAGCAAGAAAAACACTATGAGCATCAAAATAATGGTCGGTATAGCGGTAAGTTCCTTCTTCTGATTGAAGGTACCGAATGTTTTGGACGATTTTTCCATCCTCATCTTCAATTTTTTCTTGGAAATAACACTTCATTCCAATCATCTGTTCGACAAGTTCAATGCGGTTCTCATGAGGGATCGCAGTTAGAATTGAGCGGGGACTTTCAATATGATGATGGAGGCGCCCGTGATTATTATCAGAAATCCATAGATCTTTTGAAACGCCACTTCTCATCTGCTTATTAGGATATTTCTCTTCATGTTTGGGCATAGAGACTTCTTCGGTAAGAGTTTCCTCAATGCTTTTAACCTCAGATGAAGAGTAGAAAGCCTCAAAAATCACCCCACTTGTGAATAGAGCTAGGAAAAGACTAGCAAAAAGGGTGGCGCGCTTAATCAATTATGGGCCTCTTTGAATGAGTTCATAAAGAGGGCTGGCCTCTTTTAAAAGAGCTTTAAGAGCCTCAAAAGGCATCACAGAGTGTTTGTCACTGAGCGCTTTTTCAGGATTGTTATGCGATTCAATATAGAGAAGGTTTGCTCCTGCAGCAAGGGCTGATTTTGCTAAAGTGGGAATAAACTCTCTTTGCCCCCCAGATAGTGAACCCATTCCTCCTGGAAGTTGAACCGAGTGGGAAGCATCAAAACAAACAGGGAATCCAAAGGACTGAAGGATTGGAATTGTTCGCATATCCGAGACTAAATTGTTATAGCCAAATGTTGTTCCTCTATCGGTGAGGATGATTCTTTTATTTCCTGTTGAGAGGATTTTTTTTACCACATGTTCCATATCCCAAGGAGACATGAATTGTCCCTTCTTGATATTGATCACAGCTCCTGTATTTCCTGCAGCAACAAGAAGATCGGTTTGTCTGCAGAGGAAGGCAGGGATCTGAAGGACGGCGCAGACTTCAGAAACAGGCTTTGCTTCATCGGGGTGGTGAATATCGGTAAAGACGGGCAGATTGAGCTCTTCTTTAACTTTTTTTAAGATTCTAAGCCCCTCTTTTAGGCCAGGACCTCTATAAGAATCGATGGAAGAGCGATTGGCTTTGTCATAACTGGACTTATAAATGAATTGAACACCTGCATCGCTAAAAATTTTTTTCAATTCTTCAGCTGTTTTCATGGCGTGTGCTTCACTTTCTATCACACAAGGACCTGAAATTACGGTGAGGGGATGGTCCTTTCCTATCTCAATTTCATCAATCTTAAACGTCAACTTGACCTCCAATATAGTCTTAAGAAAACAAATATACTTGAAATTCATTTTTCTTATGACTAAAATCCACATTAATCCGTGGATTGATAGCTCAGCTGGATAGAGCATCCGCCTTCTAAGCGGACGGTCGCAGGTTCGAGTCCTGCTCAATCCGAATTTTTAAAAGCGATTGTTACATGACAAAAAAGCAGTCTGAAGGGGTTTTACTAGGGGAATTTCCCTTCGAATTGAAAAAATTTGAAGGGCTTGACCCTCTATTCTCCTCTTTTAAAACCAAAGAGTTTCAAGAAAAGAATGCCCATGATAAGGGTGACTTTGTCAACCAAACTTTAGCAGATATTATTCTCAAAGCTCCAGAACCTGTCTTTTTAATGGATCGTGTTGTCGATTTTATTTCTCGCATTCAAAGAGAAAATATTATTGAACAGTATACTTTTTCTTCCTTTGAACTTTGGCTTAATCAGTTTTCCAAGCTAAATAAAGAGGATAACTACAAAATTCGGGGCAAAATCGTTGGTAAGTGGATTCCTAGAGACTCTTATCAACTTTACTTTCCGATTGGAATGGGAAAAAGTTATCCAGGAACCCATTTTGTTACAGCGCATAATTCTCCAGACCTAGACACCACAGTTGCTAGTTTTTGGGGATGGATCGATGCTTTTGCTGCGCAAGTCAGCGAGGGGCTCCATATTTGGAATGTTCCCGGTGGTCCTCCAGTCACACAAGTAGAAATAGGTCTTCTTTTTAATGAGCTTTTTGGTGAAGACGTCTTTGACTGCTTAGCAAAAACGCGCCTTTCCTTGACCCTTACGAGTCTTGATTTAATGACGCAGCGCGGAATGGTCCGTAAACATACGAATGATTTGGCTTTAAGCTTTGATCATGAAAGGCAACGTCATGCCGTCGTATTAACCGATAAAGAGGGATACTATCTTGGTGATTGGCGAACGATTGATGTTGAGGGAGTCAGGCAAATTGTTATGTCTCTCAATAATTGCCTTATGTGGTTTGAATCGAATCTTCATATTGAGCTCATCTCCTGCTTTGCTGAGAAAAAAGTGACGGTTGATAAAGTTTCTAAAGAGATTCGTGCTCTTTTAGAAATGAAAATTAATGAATGCGCACCCGCAAAGGAGCTCCCTCCAAAGCAACTTCAATTTGTTAATGATTACTTAGTCAAAGTTCTCAATGTTGAAAAAGGGATCAACTCATCTTTTGAAGAGTTTGCTCTTTCTATTGAAAAAGTTGAAATCGTTAATTTTACCCAGATTATCGCTTGGCTCCGCTCTCTTCTTAAATCAGAGCTATTTGATGAAGAGGGGATTTTAACTGAAAATCGACCACAGATTTTCAATCAATTAGAAATTCTTGTGAAGATGCTATCAGATGCCTTTAAAGCGATTCGAAACTATGTGGATAGTTTAAATATTGCTTTTCGTATCAAGACCGAAGTGTTTGGTTTTATTCCCCAATTTTTGAGTCACCGAACCGATATTGAGGAGATCCGCTCTAAAATTGGAGAGTACTCCTATCTAACAGTCAACCAAACAGATGCTGAAGGCCGGCCGATTCCTATTGGGATTGTCCATGCCAATGATCTCCAGAAAGAGACCCTTGGGACTGTTACGCTCCGCGACTTTTGTAATCGCGAGGAGATGAAGATTCCGTCCTATCTTCAAATCATCAGTGTGATCGATCATCATAAAAGCACTTTAAATACCGATTCTCCACCAAAAGTCATGATCAGTGATGCCCAATCTTCTAATGCCATCGTTGCTGAAATGGCCTTTAAGATTAATGATCAATATGGACTTGGAGGTATATCTGAAAAAGAGTTAGATAAGCAGCTTCTAGAAGCTTCAAAAAAGCTCAATACCGTCCAAGGGATTCGCATCTATCAGCGTCTCCTCCAGAAGAAGAAAGTTTTCCAAAATAACGACGATCATTATGTCTCTCCAAAGAGAGAGATGGTAGAGTACATCCACTTTATTTATGCGATTTTAGACGATACCGATCTTTTGACAAAAGTTTCCCGCATTGATGTGGAATGTATGGCTTCTCTCTTAAACCGGCTAAAGTCGCTTATGCTGAAAAAAGAAGTAGAGATTGTTAACTTTGACGATATCAAAGAGGATACCGATTTTACGGCGAAAGCGGCTGAACGTCTTCTCCAAAACAAAGATTTTCACTCCCTTTATAGCAAGGTTTATGAGCACAAAGAACAAGGGGTTGATGAGAATTTTGAGAGATGTCTCAAAGGAGAGAGCTCCAACATCTTTACAGATACCAAAATCCTCAGCTACTGCAATAGGGTCGGACAAACCAAAATTTTTGCCCGCAACTATGAGACGTTTCAAAAGCTGGCTCCTGAGCTTCAGAAACGATGGTATGAAAAAGCTCTTAGTATCTACGCCAATAACCGGGAGATCATGCTCCATCTCCATACTATTTCAACCATAGCAAGCGCTGAAGAGCTCTTTAAAGGGGGAAAGCTTTCCTATAACCATCAAGATGAGATGTGGTTTTGGGTTCCTCCCACAGAACTTGCGATTGAAAAATTAAAACTATTCCTTAGTGGCTTTAAGGGGTCTCGAGCTGCTCAAAAACTAACCTTCGAAGTTGAATTTCTTGGGAATAATGGCCGTGAGCTCTCACAGGTTTTTAAAGAGAGCTTCCTCCCTATTAAGCACATTTTTCCAGAAAAGCCTCAGGATCTCCCTATTGCTATCCTTCGCTATAATGCAGGAGGCCTCAATTCTCGGAAGGCTATGATTGCCCCATACCTCCCTCGTCTAGACCAGTAATAATCAGCGTCTTAAGAATTAATAAATTAAAATATTATCTATAATTCCTTTTTAATAATAAATAAATATAATTATTGTGATTTTATTCAAAAATTAGGGTGGGTATACATGGAAAATCTAAATCAAGCTCTTGCCTTTGTAAGGAAAATTCCAGAGCAAGTTCAAACAAGTGTTTTAGCTTATCATCAAGAAATTCTTCAAAAACCAGAACAGAGCCAACAAAGAGCGCTTATTTTAACTGTTGCTTTAACAGTTATTGCAGCGATTGGAACGGGATTTGCGATTAGAAAAAACTCGTTAACATCAGCAGCATTTACTCCACTTGTTGTTCTTTATTCTCAAGCAAGTGTTTTGATCTATTCGTTGAAGCTAAAGCCTGAGAGTGAAATCGATGAGACGATTGCACTCGATCAGAAAAAAATTATCCGTTACGCCTTGATTGCACTGACAGTTTTTGGAGGGCTAGGAACCGCAGCTCTTCTTCAAAAGCTTTCAGGATTTGCAGCACTTTTTGCGCTCCTTACTGCAGGGTCAGGAGCAGCACTTTGGCATGATCAAGGAGTAGTAATTACTCCTTTTAATGAGTAGTGATAAATTCTTAGATGAAATAAAAGAGTTTTTCTTTTAATAAAAGGGTATGACGTATGCAAAATATGTAATGCCCTTTTTTCTTTCCTGTTCCTCTCTCTTTGCATTGACTTCAGAATGGACGCTTAATAACAATGGAAATTGGGCGACAGCAACGCCAGCCAACTGGTCAGCAGGAGTCCCCAATGCCGTGGATGATGTGGCTCAGTTTCTGGGTGCCATTACCGCTGATCGCGTTGTCTCACTTTCTCAAGCAACGACTATTGGAACGACCACATTTCAAAATGCGAATAGATATGAGATTGCAGCAAATGCCCTCACTTATCAAACAAGTACAGGTAATGCTCAAATTAATATTGCAATTGGAACTGGGGCTCATCTGATCTCGAGCAATGTAGTTCTAGCTAGTGATTTAGTGGTTGACCATACTGTTAACAGTACTATTGGTATTTCAGGTCCCATATCAGGGCCGGGAACATTAACATTCACTGGAAATAATGGACAGGTTGCCATTGCTGGAACATTGCCCAATACCTATACAGGGCTTACAACGATTAATAAGACAAATGCTGCATCAGGAATAACCCTTCAAAAGACTGTCGGTGTTGCTGCAATTCCTGGAGATATTTTGATCTCTTTTGGAACAGTCACAACGGCAGCGGCTAATCAGTTTGGAAATAGTTCAACAGTTACGATCAATGGGGCTAATGCGACGTTGGCTATTGGCGCCTTTTCTCAGATCATTGGGCATTTAAATTATCAAGTGGGTAACTTCACTGCAGCAGCAGGAACTTTAACTCTCACAAGCAATGCAACAGCTTTGACAATTGGAAACAATGTGACAGTCAACCCTGACATTGTCTTTGCAGGATCTGGAGCGATTGTCATGTCTCCGTTCGCAGGGTCTTTTTCAGCGATTGCTGGAGCAGTAGATTTGGGATCGGCGCTACATGAAGTCAATATTCCTGCAGGCGTTACAGGTTTAACAGGAACAGGTATTTTTTCTGGAAGTGGGGGGCTTGTAAAGACTGGGCTTGGAGTTTTTGAGTTTTCAGGAGCAGCAAGTAATGCTTATACCGGGGTAACATTCATTAATGGGGGCGAATTTCGCTTAAATCAAGCAGGACTTACCTCAATTCCAGGGGATGTTTTTATCAATGGAGGAACCCTTTCCCTTTTAGCCGCTGATCAGATTGCAGATAATTCGACAATGATTCTTCAATTGGGAGCCTTTAACATGGCGGGCTTTAATGAGACGATCGATCGGTTAGATTTTATTGGAGGAGCGGTCAATGGCTTTACTGGAACGCTGACATTGCAGTCTAACTCGACAGCTCTTCAGATGTCTGGGGGAACTTCCTTAGCTGGAGGAACTGTTGACATTTCAAATGCAACAGGATCGGTTGTTTTTGATCCCTCGCTCAATGGAATAGCAACAATTGGAAACTTGAATATTACTCCAGCTGGAGTGCATACATTTGATATTGGAAATGGATCGGCAATACCTGATATGCAAATGATTGGAGTCCTAGGTGGAGCAGGGAGCATTGTAAAAATTGGGGAGGGGTCACTTGAGTTTGGTGGCGGAGCAAGTAATACATTTACAGGAACAACAACGATCAATAGCGGATCCCTCAGGCTAAATAAAACAGGAGGAACTCTTGCGATTCCAGCAGCGGCAGGAAATATTGCCATAAATGGAGGGTCTCTTGTCCTTATAGGGGCAGAGCAAATTGCAAATAACAAAATAGTTGCCATGAATGGTGGGATTTTTGATCTGAATGGGAATAATGAAACTCTCACGACATTAAATTATCTTGGAGGCTCGGTCATTCAAAGGGGAGGGGTTTTAACTCTAACTGATGCTGTGAATCCCTTAACCATGGCGGCTACAACCATTAATGGACCTGTAGTCATAAGCCCTGGAGGGACTATTACTTTTACAGGAGCTGCAGGAACGGCAGTGATGAATGGATCCCTGACTTTAGCGGCTCAGAACACCTTTAATATTAATGATGGGCCAGCCCTATATGATATGGTGGTTAATAGCAATATTATCGGTGCTGGTGGTGTGACAAAAACAGGTGCAGGAACGCTTGTCTTGTTGGGAGGGAATAGCTATACAGGTCAAACAGTTGTTAACCAAGGGGTTCTCCAAGGAAATTCTTTAAGCTTTCCTCCGCTTGTTACGACGATCACAGCTCCAGGAACTCTTGTTTTTGATCAAACCTTTGATGGAACTTTTTTAGGAACGTTAGGGGGAACAGGGGATATGATTAAACAAGGAGGAGCGACATTAAGGTTTTCAACACCTCAAGTTGTTGGTGGAACAACAACAGTTGCTGAAGGAGAGCTTCTTGTTAATAGCACATTTGGTGGAGCTGGAGCTCTGAACGTAGATAGTGGAGCAACTCTTGGAGGAATAGGAACAATAAACAAGAATGTGACAGTTAGTGGAACACTTGTTCCTGGGGATAATGGAATAGGAACAATTACCCTTAATGGAACACAAACGCTTGCTTCAGGATCGATGCTTGACGTTGAACTGACCCCTACAGAGAATGATTTTGTTAACATCACGGGAACCCTCAATATTCAACCTGACTCATCATTTGACTTTTTTCCACAACCTGCGACCTATGTAGAACCCTTAAATTACACAATTATTCAAACGACAGGTGGAAGGACAGGGACAT
Source organism: Simkaniaceae bacterium (assembly GCA_018399075.1). Taxonomy (GTDB): domain Bacteria; phylum Chlamydiota; class Chlamydiia; order Chlamydiales; family Simkaniaceae; genus Neptunichlamydia. Next base: position 675,864 of record CP073763.1, read on the forward strand.
TTGATCATGTTGCAGACCCCTTCCCGCTCTTTTTTGGAAATCTTTCCTATGATGCTAATAATGTTTATCTCTCAATTTCTCTTCTCCCAGTCAGTTCCCTTCAAGGCCTCAGTGGGAATGCTCAAAAGGTTGCCCACTGCTTGGATGGGTTAAATCCTCGTCCTGGAAGTGATCTTTATGATGTAATCAATTCCCTTCGTTTTGTGACAACGGTAGAATCGATTGAAAAATCTCTACTCGAAATGCAACCCTCCCTCTTTACATCTCTTTCCGTAGTGAAACAAGAGAGCACTCTCTACATGCGTAATGCCCTTTTTAGCAGGCTTGAGTCCCGGACCCGTTCTTGCATGGAAGAAAAGGAAGGGTATCGTTACTGGGGGTCCCCACTCATTGGAGTAGCTCAAGAAAATAACCATGGGAAAGAGGCGGGTTATAATGCGCTCACTCCTGGTATTGCAGTGGGTGTGGATGGATGGCTTTTTCCAAGCTTTCAAATTGGAGGAAGTCTGGGGTATACGAACTCCGATATCACATGGAAAAAGAAAAGGGGAGATGGAAGAATTCATGGGGTTTATGGAGCGGTTTATAGTCGGTTAGGTTCCCAAGTGGGTTTTCTTGAAAGTGCTGTGATTCTTGGATATGATCACTACTCCACACAACGAGAGATTCACATTAGTGGATTGATTCCTCTTCATCGTCATGCTAAGGAAAGTCATTATGGTCTAGAAGCCTCTGGTCATGTGAAAGGTGCTTTCCAGTTTCCAGTGAATAAAACCCTTCTTGGTCCTTATACAAGTTTAGACTACCAGTATCAGTATGAAGATAGCTTTGATGAGCATGGAGCCAAAAGCCTAAATCTTGATGTTTCAAGTAAACATGCAAATTTCCTTCAAAGTGAAATTGGAATGGATGTGACCCATTGTTTCCACTTTACAAGGAAAACTATTACTCCCTATGTTCAAGTGAGTGGGTTATTGGAAAAACGGTTTAATGGGGGAAAGGAAGAAAGTAGTTTTGGTGGATGTCCCATTGATGTTTATGGCTATTATCGTTCTCGATTCCTAGTTGGAGCTGGAGGAGGATTTGATGTGAAATGGGATTTAAAAACAGCCCCAAGAGCTTCTTTTAATTACAAAGGAAAGTATGGCCTTGGATACCAAGACCATTCTTTTAACTTCATTTTGATCTATTGAGTTTCATCAGAGGATTTTTCGCCATCTTCTTCAAGAATTTCAAGATTGACACGGAGACCGTTTCGTGAGGCAACAGACATTAAAAGGGTCCGGATTGCATTGATTGTCTTTCCCTTTTTTCCAATAATTTTGCCGATATCGGCTTTTTCAACACTGAGCTCAATAATCAGAGTATGAGTACTTCCAATTTCTTTAATATTTACTTTGTCGGGGTTGTCTACGAGATTTTTTACGATGTACTCAACAAATTCTTTCATAGTTCGATCCTTGGTTTAGCGTTATCCATACGCAGCTATCATTCACAGGCTTATAATAATCTAATGCAAAGATATTAATCTAGATTTTTAAGAAATGATTTAAAGTCTTGAGGAAGGGGAGCCTCAATCTCGATTTTTTTTCCATGAATGGGATGGGGGAAAGAAAGGCGGTGAGCATGGAGGAGCTGCCTTTCAATCTTTAACTTTCTGCTCAGCTTTTCAGGGCCATAAACAGTATCACCTAAAACAGGGGTTTTTAGATATTTGAGGTGGACTCGAATTTGGTGTGTACGTCCCGTAATTGGCTTGGCTTTAACAAGGGAAAATCCGCCTGATGACTTTAACACTTCAATATGGGTTATTGCATGCCGCCCGCCTTCAATAATGGCCATCTCTTTCCGTTTAACGCGGTGACGTCCAATAGGCTGATCGACCACAGTTTCTCCAGGTTTTCCCACTACGATGGCTAGATACTCTTTTTCGATCTGTCGATCACTAAAGGCTTCGATGAGCTTTTGATGAGCCTCAACAGTTTTAGCTGCTAGCAGAACACCTGATGTTTCCTTATCAAGTCGGTGAACAATACCAGGACGGAGATCTTGAGGAGGGAGAGAGCGGCAGTGGTAAAGGAGGGCATTGACAAAGGTTCCAGCTCTATGTCCTGGCGCTGGATGGACAACCATCCCAGGAGGTTTATTGACGCAAATAATCGCTTCATCTTCGTAGAGGATTTCCAGAGGGATGTTTTCTGGGGTCAGTTTAATCTCAGGAGAAGTGAGAAAAAAGATTTGAATTTCATCCCCAGTATTTGGGATGGCACGCTTTTTTACTTTTTTCCCATTGCAGGTGACTGAGCCAGCATCAATTAAAAACTGGAAATAACTCCGTGAATGGTCTGGAAAATGCTCAGCTAAAAGCTTATCGAGCCTTTTTGGCTCCTCGACAATAAAATTTTTCATATTGAGAAAGAGTATAGCAGATCAAAGGATAAAAATCAGCCGCCCTCATCGATTCGCTCTTTGATCTTCTGCTGGACTTTGGTATGCTGGGCTTTAGATTCATTGATGCTGTTTGAAATCATCTGCATTACCCCTTGCTCAAAGGCAGCCACCATTTTTGGAGTGACCTGTCCTGGAAACCAATGATTAAGCATCTGAGCAAACCCTGGGGCTTTTTGAGCGGTATACATTTTAGTCATACCTGTTTGCAACTCTTTAGGCTCACTTGATTGAGTAGGATCTGGCCCATCTGGACCTGGAACACCACTAGCCATGACTTTTCCCTCCTAACTTGGCTTCACTTGCTAGAGAGGCTAATTCTTGAACAAGATTGTTAAATGTATTGATAGCATCTATTTGATTTTGATCCGTTTCCGGCTGCGCTGGAGGCTGCTGAGGAATATTTCCAGAGCCACCAACACCTGACACACCACTCATGATTCTCCTCCTCTTCTTAACTCTACTCTACCCCCTCAGAACTCCAAAAGTCAAAAAAAAAGCCTCCGCAAAAGCGAAGGCTTGATCACTTATAATCGTTAGTTCCCTTAGAATGTAGGAATTGGAGGCGCCTGCTCGCCGGATTCTTTAGCATTTTCTTGAGCTTGCTGTTGAACTTCCTTAGATGAACTTGTTAGGCTTTCCATCGCCGAGTGCATCTCAAGCTGGTAAATAGTGGACCCAGTAATATTTGAGCTTTGATCGCTTTCCGAAAGAAGATCTTGATAAGCATCATACTGTGAATTCGTAGAAGTTGTAGAAGTTGTAGAAGGCGTTGTGCTATCAATGGCATCTACCATAGTTTTTATCCTCCACATCGTGGGTTTATAATTATCCTTAGTTCCATTATACCTATAATGAATTAATTATGCAACTTTTGTTAAGTTTTTATGAATATAGAAATCATTGATAATAAACAGTTTAGCGAAATCTTGGTAGATGGGGAATTATGGAAAGAAATCCATAGAAGGCTCTATAAGAATTACTTACGTGAAATTATCCGATGCCCATCAAAAAAAGACCTAAGTGACTTATTATTAAGAGTGGATGTAAAAATTGCAAGAGGGATTGTTTATAAGTTATTGGCCCTTAGGGGTTACATGAAATCAGAGCTCAAAGCGAAGCTCAAAAGATATAAGATCGCTCATGAAGCCATTGAAGAGGTTTTCTTAGAATGTGAAAGATTGGGGTATTTGGACGATCAAAGAGAGGGGAAGCTCTTTATTGCTCGGGAAAAGAGGCGGGGTCTAGGGCCTCAGATGATCGCATACAAGCTCCAGCAGAAAGCGCCTGAGCTTAAAGAAATGGTCCGAGAGGGGGTGAGCGATCAAGAACAACAAGCCGCCATCAAAAAATGGATCGAAAAGAAAACAAGAAAAGACGACTTTAATGACATTAAAGTAAAAGAGAGGCTCTATCGGTTTTTAAGAGGAAAAGGATTTGATGATCATTTGATTCGTCAAGAATTGTTTACTAGTTAATCGAGATTCCATATATATCATTTAATATGCAAGTTGGGATCGTAGGAATCAATCATAAGTCATCGACGCTTCCTTTACGGGAAGCTCTCGCTAGAGCCTTTCAAAGAGCATTTGAGAAAAGAGATGGCGTCCTTTTATCGACCTGTAATCGAACAGAGTTTTATTTTTGTGCACGCAGTTTAGCAGAAACTCAAATGGAAATTCTTTTTCTCCTTAGGGAGGAGATGGATGAGAATTTTGAGCATGCTCTTTACTCCTATTTTGGCCATGACTGTTTCAATCATTTGGGAAGGGTTGTTTCAGGGGTTGATAGTGCAATTTTTGGAGAGAGTGATATTCAACGGCAGGTGAAGCTTGCTTATGAATATGCCCGAAAAAAAGGTGAGCTTTCCCATGAAATCCACTATCTTTTTCAGAAAGGATTAAAAATTGGAAAAGAGATGCGTAGCTCATTTCTAATGTCAAAAAAAGAGACACCTCTTCCTGTAGTCATTCAAGGGATTCTTGAGAAAAATCAGCGACTAGTAGAGGATTCTCAGATCCTTTTTGTTGGAAACTCTGCGATTAATCGGAAGCTTATCTCATATTTTCAGTTTAGAGGGGCAAAAAAGCTAACATTATGCACTCGTATGAAAAAAGGGGAATTCCCTAAAATTTTAATTGAAGATTGGGGAGTCTTAAAAAAATGGGATTCCTATGATGTTGTGATTTGTGGAACTTACCATAAAAATCATATCCTTACGAGGTCAACCCGCTCCCTCCATCAGACTCTTCTTTTTGATTTAAGTGTGCCTCGAAATATTGATCCGAAACTGGGAGCTCATCCCAAACTAAAGCTCTATAACATCGATCAGATTGGAAAGCTTGCACAAAAAAAGAGTGGTGAAAAAGAAATCACCCTATGTGAAAATGTGATCGAAAAAGCTGTTCAAAGACAGATGCAGTTATTTAAGGAGCGAAAGCAAGCAAAATGGCGCTACGCAGTCTCGCAATAATTTTTCTTTTCTTGTGCACGATTCTTTTTGCCGAAGAAGAGCAAGGAAGTGATGGAGGAGAAATCATTGTTCTTCCCAGCAATGCTGTTGTTGACAATGACTATTTTGCCAATGGCAGGACTGTTGAAATTTCAGGAACCGTTAATGGGGATGTCTATGTGCTAGGTGGGCAAATTTTTATTGATGGTATTGTGAATGGAGATGTCTTAGTAGCTGGTGGAAGCGTTGAAATTTCAGGAAAAGTCACGAAGAATATAAGGCTCATTGCAGGGCAAGCTTTGATTTCAGGGCAGGTCGGAGGAAATATTACTTCAGTCACAGGAACGATTGAGCTAAGTCCCTCCTCAAGTATAGGGAGGAACGCTGTCATTGTTTCAGGGAATACCGACTTAGAATCAAAAGTAGGAAATAATGTTCGTCTTTACGCATCAAGTGTTCGTATTTCAGATGGAATTCAAGGGAAAGTGATTGCTTATGTGGGTCATCTGCGACTGACTTCAAAGGCGAATATTGGAGGGAGCCTAGAGTACTGGAGTAATAAAAACGCCCTGGTTGATCCCAACGCAAAAATAAAAGAAGGAATCATCCATCATCCCTCATTTTTCTATGACTTTTTCCACAGTAAACTTTTAAAAGGGCTGAAGATTGGATCAAAGCTTGCAGCCCTTCTTATGAACTTTTTCTATAGCTTTATTATCGGCCTTGTCATGCTCCGCTATTTCCCTCGTCGGGTTGAACGGACCATAGAGACTCTCAACAGCAAGCCAGCACAGTCTCTTGTTGCAGGCATTGTTCTTCTCTTTCTATTGCCCGTGACAATGCTAGTCCTTCTCATTACAATTTTGGGGGCTCCCTTTGCGCTGGCCCTACTTTCATTAACTGTTATTGGGCTTTATACCGCTAAAGTTTTCTCTGTTCTTTGGCTTTCGACTAATATTTTCCGTAAGTTGGAATTCAAGAAACACCGCCGCCTCTATTTTTCATTTGGGCTCATTGTCTATTTTATCCTTACAACTATTCCTTATTTAGGGACGATTGTAACAATTGCAGCTCTCCTTTTTGGAATTGGAGGGGCGGCACTTGGTAGAATGGATAATGAAACTAAAAATCACAACTTTCTGGGACTCTGGGGAAAGGGATAGCTTCAAGCCCTTAACTAAGACATAACTTTTCAGTCAGGTTTATTTTAAGCGGTTTATATACAAAAGTTTAAATAATTTTACGACTATGTAAATATATGTTATAATAAATATTTGAAAGGGGGTGAAAAATAAGGAAGATAATAATGGAAAATATTAATAATCGATCTATTTCAGAAGCATCTTTTGATAATGAATATATGGATGAAGATTCCGATAGTGATAATCTTGAGGCGAGAGTTGATAGAGCAGTAGACTCAAGAAGAGGTAATCCTTATGAGAGGCGAGATCCTTTCTACGATGATCGAGGTCGAGAGACTCTCGCACATCAAAGGAATGCCCATACTATGCATGACATGGGAAGAGGAAGTTCTTTAAAAGGACGCGGCAGTCGGCATGGCGATTCAAAATAAGAATCTAAAAAGGTTCTGGGCTCAGTTCGAAGTGCTGAGCCCTCTTATATATCTAGTTAAAAATCACAGTTTCCAGGGACTCTTGGGAAAGCGATAGCATCGCGGATGTTATCGATCCCGGTAGTGAATTGAACCAGGCGTTCGAAGCCAAGACCAAATCCACCGTGTGGAACAGAACCATATTTTCGTAGATCAAGATACCATTTATAGGTTTCAAGATCGAGACGATGCTTTTCAAACTTAGATTTAAGAACATCGTAGCGCTCTTCCCGCTGAGATCCTCCGATGATCTCTCCCACTTTAGGGACAAGGACATCAAGGGCTGCAACCGTTTTTCCATCTTTATTTTCCCGCATATAAAAGGCCTTAATTTCTTTAGGGTAGTCTGTCAGGATGATGGGGGATTTGCAATACTCTTCTGCAAGATAACGCTCATGCTCCGATTGAAGATCGGAGCCCCACTTTACAGGGTATTCAAAAGAGCGGCCTGATTTTTCAAGGATATTAATAGCCTCTGTATAGGTGAGGCGAAGGAAAGGGGTGTCTCTAACTTGAGTGAGACGATTGATAAGCCCCTTTTCAATGAATTGATCAAAGAATCGGAGGTCTTCTACGGAGCTTTCTAAAATATCGGTCATAAGGGCCTTTAAATACTCTTCAGCAAGGGTTGCTATGATCGGAAGATCAGCAAAAGCAAGTTCTGGTTCAATCATCCAAAACTCTGCAAGATGGCGCGAAGTATTGGAATTTTCAGCGCGGAATGTTGGGCCAAAAGTATAGATATCAGAAAGAGCGCTCGCATAAGCTTCACCATTCAGTTGTCCTGAAACAGTCAGAAAGGCTTTCTGCCCAAAGAAATCTTTAGCAAAATCGACTTTCCCTTCTTCATTTTTTGGAGGATTATCGAGATTAAGCGTCGTCACTTGGAACATCTCTCCTGCCCCTTCACAGTCACTCCCTGTAATAATCGGAGATTGAAGATAGACATAACCACGTTCTTGGAAAAAGCGGTGCGTTGCATAAGCAAGGCGTGATCTTACGCGAGCGACAGCGCCTTGTGTATTTGTCCGGGGACGAAGATGGGCAATCGTTCGGAGGAAATCAAAAGAGTGGCGCTTCTTTTGTAGAGGGTAATCGTTGGGCGCTATTCCAAGCAATCTGAGCTCTTTAGCTTGCATCTCATACTTTTGCTTATTCCCAGGGCTTTTTACAATCTCTCCAGAAACTGCAATAGCCGCTCCAGTTGAAAGATTTTCAATCATTTGTGGCTCAGCAATTACCTGAAAGTTAGAAAAGGAAGAGCCATCTGTGATTTCGATAAAGGCGAAGGTTTTTTGATCGCGAACTGTTCGGACCCACCCGCAGACTAAAAGGGTTTGACCAATGATCGACTCCTCAGCAGACAGAATCGATTTAATTTTTTGACGTGATGCAAGTGAAGTTTCTAAGCAATTTGATTTCATCTTTCCACATAACCTCGCCGTTGGGAGTTTCTAGATATTTAGGGATAAAGCGTATTTTAGGGTGCGTCATCATTGTTTCAAAACATTTCATTCCAATCTCCCCCTTTCCAAGGTTAGCATGACGGTCTTTTCGGGATCCTAAGGGGTGAAGGGAGTCATTTACATGAAAGGCATAGAGATTTTTTAGTCCTACCTTTTCATCAAATTCTCTAAGAGTTTTTTCCCATGCTTTTTCATCGCGGATATCATAGCCAGCTGCAAAAATATGGCAAGTATCAATACATACTCCGATGGGGATCTTTCCTTTAACTCCTTCAATAATATATCCAAGGTGTTCAAACCGGTGTCCTACCGTGCTCCCTTGTCCTGCAGTGGCTTCAATCAAAAGACGTGTCGGCTTATTTTCTAATAGAGGCTCTAATGTGATGAGACTTTCTACGATTCGATCAAGACACTCTTCTTCAGGAGCTCCCGTTGCAGCACCTGGATGAAAGTTCATATAGGTTAAATCAAGGGCAAGGCATCGTTCAATCTCCTCACGAAAGGCTTTTCGACTTTTTGCAAGAAGCTCATTTTTATTCGACCCAAGGTTGATCAGATAGCTATCATGGCTCATTACATCCTTGATACCTGATGCAGCAAGGTATTCTTTCCATTTTGCTAGGTCATCTTCAGAAAAGATTCGACCATTCCATTGTTTTTGATTGCTGGTAAAGATTTGGATTGTTGTGGCGCCAATATCTTGGCCTTGAATGAGAGCATTGTGCACACCCCCCGCAGTGGAGGTGTGTGCACCGATCAATAAAGGTCTCTCGCCATCCATTAGTGGGTGTGAGCTAAGAATTCGCACACAAGGGCGATATTAATAGGAAGGGGAAGGACAATTTGGTCAGCTTCAGGAGTCGAAAGGAGCTGCCCAGAAAACTTTTTCTCATCAAGAGAAAGATATTCAGGAACAGTTCTTGATGTATTCTCTACAGCTTCTTTAAGCCCTTTGATATTATGGGACTTTTCTTTTAAAGAAATTGTCATCCCAGGCTTTACACGAAACGAGCGAATATCAACTTTCTTTCCATCAACAAGAATGTGACCGTGAGCCACAAGTTGTTGTGCTTGGAAAATGGTTGATCCAAATTTCAGCTTGTAGACGATATTATCTAGACGACATTCTAAACGTTGAAGAAGAAGGTGGGCAGCATTACCCTCACTTTTCACCGATTCATGGAAATAGCGAAGGACCTGTTTGTCACTTAGCATTCCATAAACAGCTTTTAGTTTTTGCTTTTCTTCAAGCTGGACTCCAAAGTCTGATTTTTTTCTCCGTTTTGCACCATGCATTCCAGGAGGATTAGGTTTATGTAATAGGGGGTTGCGCAGGCGTCCAAAGATATTAACTCCAAAACGACGGGCGATGCGGTTTTTCGGACCAGTATAACGAGACATTAAACACTCCTTGTAATAAAGACCCACCATCCTACTGGAAATGCTAAATTTTGTACAAGAGCTACAATTCTTATATTTCATAAGTTGCTAATAAATAATGATTTATAAAATAGTAAAAAAATATTGGAAAATCAGGTATAATAGAGGTAGGGAAAAGTGGGGCTTATTTATGAAATGGAAAGCACTCGCCTTTGAGGCAGAAATCATCTCTAAAGACATTCTCAGTAAAGAATTTTTAACTGAGGAGCTTTATCGCGCCTATCGCGATCAAACGAGTCGTTTAAAAAGGCGTCTTGAGAATTTATCAGAGTTAGAAAATCCAAAAGCCCTTGGGCAGCTTCAAGAAAAATTTGCACTGATTGAAGCGCGCCTAAAAGTTTTGAATCCTACCCATCGGATACAAACAAATTTTGAGTTTTTCACGCGAAAAATTACGCACTGTAATGATAGACTTTCCTTCTTAAAAGAAAGTTTGCTCCTTTTTGAATGTGAGTATGCGAATCTTTCAACAGTTCATTGCAAAAAAGTAGAGATCGAAAAAGAAATAGCTCTACTTGAAAGGCAGCTTTTTGATGCAAAGAATCAGAGAGAAGCCCTTCTTGCGTAAATTTCCTTTTTGGGATAAAATATCTCAAATATGGATTACCTAGTCTTAGCTTTTTACGTTTTAAAGAAGATTGATGAGCCACATCAAGAGATAAAAAATTGGAAACGATTCCTTCAAGAAAAGGATGCGATGGGTCGTATCTATATTAACGAAGAAGGGATCAATTCTCAGATGAGCATTTCTAAAAAAGAGGCTCCTGCTTTTTATGAGTGGTTTTTAGGTGACGAGCGTTATAAAGGAACAGAAATCAAGGTCCATACCTATCCCGAACAAGCCTTTCCTAAATTGACAATTAAGTATCGTGAGCAACTTGCAGCAATGGACAGGGACTACGACTTGGAAAAGGGTGGGAAGCATCTATCTAGTGATGAATGGGCAAAGATGATAGAAGGTCGGGATGAAAATACGATTATCCTAGATGTCCGTAATGACTATGAATGGGAAGTCGGGCATTTTGAAGGAACCGAAAAGCCAGAGTTCAAAACTTTCCGAGAATTTCCAAAATATGCTGAAGAACTGGGAAAATCCCTTGATCCGAAGAAAACAAAGGTAATGATGTACTGCACTGGAGGGATCCGGTGTGAACTCTATTCTTGTCTAGTCAAGGAACAAGGTTTTGAAGAGGTTTATCAACTTGATGGAGGAATCATCAAGTATGGCCTTGAGAAAGGGAATAAGCATTGGAAGGGAAATCTCTTTGTTTTTGATGATCGCTTAGTTGTCCCCATTAGTGATAAAGAAAAATCAGAAGTTATCAGTCACTGTTCTCACTGTGGCGTAACAATTGATACTTACTATAACTGTGCTAATATGGATTGTAATGCTCTCTTTATCAGTTGCAATTCTTGCGCGGAGAAAATGAAAGGGTGTTGCAAAGAGTCTTGCATGAGTGCACCGCGCGTCCGACCTTTCCAGCCAGCTGACCATCCTAAGCCCTTTAGAAAACTCCCTTACGAAGAAAAAGTCAAACTTGCTAAAGCTAAAGACTCTTAATCTTATCCAGGTGGTTTCTTTTTATCAATGAGCTCTATGGCTGCTGCCTTCAACGTCTTAAGCCCTTCTTCAAACCCTACTTCAACTAGAAGTTGATCGAGATACCTCATCTCTGCCTGAAGTTGATCACACATTGACTCTAACTTCGCAACTTTCTTAAGTAATTTATCCTGGTCCACAATGAATCCTCCTTTCACTTATTCTCTATTGAAAAAGGTGTGCCAAAAGTTCCAATTGGATGATTTTTCCTTAAAGACTTTAGAATTAGCTTTAAGTGTCAAATCGATTTGCAGAAAAAAATTACCTATGATAACTAAAGAGTTATAACGTTATGGAGTATAAATGGACTGGGGATTATCCCTTCTATTTCGTTTAATGAGTGCTTCTTGGGTCTTAATTGGAAGTGCTGAAAGCGAAATGCGTGAAAAGAAATCAACGGATGAGTCTGATCAAGAGGAATGGCTTTTTCCTAGTGATGGGACCTTCGACTAAGACTCAAAATCAAGCAATAGTTGTTTCATTTCAATAGGATAGGCAAATCCTCCAATTGCACCATTTCCTTGAATCACGCGGTGACAAGGAATGACGAGAGGATAGGGGTTTTTATTGCAAACATTGCCGATTGCCCGGGCACCTTTTTCTTGTCCTGCAAGGGAAGCAATTTCCCCATAGCTCGCGACCCCCCCAAAAGGGATCCTTTTGATCGCTAGAAGACCTTTTTTTGTGAAGGGGGTCATCATCGATAGATCGAGAGGTAAATTTCTCCCTTTTTCTCTTTTAGAATAACGCTCCATCCATTCAAAGATTTCATTTTCAAGATTGTTTCCAATGATCCGGCAGCTAAATCCTTTTGCCTGGGCAAGGACAATTCGAGTAATAGAGTTATTTTTTGTGAAAAAAGAGGTGAGGATAGAAGGGCCTGAGGTCCAAGATTCTTGGACCTCAAGCTGCTTAGAGTTACTCTTTGTGGAGAGCACGGTCACTCATGATTGCGATATTCTCTTCAATCTCGCAGAGTTCGCGGTATTTTTCTTTGCTTACGGCTTGGTTGTTATAGTAGAACCGTGTGCGCGACATGCCATCAAAGAAGACAATTGAAGGGCCATGTTTATGACCTTCCATCCACTCGGTTTCTTCCACAACTGTTTCGCCATCAACAAAGTGACGCTCTTTTCCATGTTTTAGACCATCTCGATAGTTGATCTCTAGGTAGCGGCATCCATTCTGATAGTAGGTTGCTGGACCATGAAGGGCATCGAGTTTATAGGTTTCTAGAGAAACAGGCTCACCTGTAGGGGCAAAGACCTTCTTTTCACCATGCAGTTTCCCACCTGAAAGAGGGAGAACCGTATGAGGGATCCCATGTGGGTGGAAGGTTTCTCGAAGGATAGGAAAACCATTTTCAATGGTTTCTTTTGCTACAATATTTTCATGTTGGTCTCGAGTAACTCGGACTCCAGACCCTTTAATGACGCGGCTTGCTGTCTCATTTTTCTCATTGTAGTATTCTCCTTCCAGGAGCTCATTATTATGGTACTCCTCAACACTCAAAGGGGTCCCTTTTTGGTACCACTTAGTTGTTTTAACATGAGAAGGAGAGAGAAAGACTTGCTCCTTTTGAGGAATGCCTCGAATGTCGTAAGTGACTTTCTTAACAAGATTGCCTCTCTCGTAAATATTTAAGGATTCAGTCGTGTGAGAGTGGGGGAAGGTGTAAGTAGTAGGACCGTGAAGGACACCATCTTCATAGGAAGCGGTAACCGTTACACCATTACGTAGTGTGGTAACGACCTGACCGGGATAACCGGCTCCATCCCATTCTTCTTTTGACACATCATACCCATACTTATGGATATACCGTTTTGAAACGACATTTTCATTTTGATCTTTGCTCGAATTCTGACAGCCAAAAACAAGTAGGCTTGAAAGTGCGATGTAGAGGGGAGAAAACCTTTTCATAGTTGACCTCGTTAGATTGCTATTTTTCAAAGCATAACATTTTAGGAAATAAAATCACGGAACTTTTTTGTAATTTCTCCAACTAAACGCTCATGCTCCTTCTCAACTTGAGCTTGCTCAACTGTTTGTTTTTCACTTCTGTAAGTAAAACGGAAAGTGACATTCTTCTTGTCTTTGCCCAGTTTTTCACTCTCATATAGATCGAGAAGGTAATACTCTTTTAAGAGCTTAGAGTGGAAGGCTTTGATCTCCTGAAAGACTTTTCCAAGAGGGACATCATGATGAAGCGTGACTGTCCAATCTCTGTCAGATCCAGGGAATTGGGGAAGTGAGGTCATTTTCTTATCTTTTCCAGCAACACTCATCAGATCATGTAAATCTATCTGTGCATAAAAGACCTTTCTTTCAATCCCCAATCGTTTCAAGCGGTTGGGGTGAACCTCTCCTAAAACTCCTAGGCGAAGGCCTTGAGCCGTAATTTCTCCTTGAATTCCAGGGTGGAAGCTTTTCAAGCGGGTCGGTTCAAAGCTTTCTCCTGAAACATGAAAGCCTTCCAAGAGATTCTCAATAATCCCTTTGAGGTCAAAGAAGTCAACCTCTTCAGCCTTGATTCCCCAATGATGAGAACGGACTTTTCCTGTAAGTAAAATCGCGGCGGTGAGTCGCTCTCTAAAGTGGTCGCCATCTTTAAAATGAATTTTTCCAACTTCAAAGACAGAGAGATCTTCATTTTGTCGATCAAAGTTGTGTTTGACAGCTTGAAGCATTCCGGGGAGAAAAGAGGTTCGTAGAATCGATTGATCGACTGAGCTCGGGCGGAGAACATGAATTTCCTCTTTTTCACCTAAACTCTTTTCAATTGAAAGTTCGGAAAGCTGAGGGCTGATGAGATCACAAGTTAAAAATTCTTGCAGCCCACTTCCAATCAACCTTTCTCTTACTTCCCGTTCCATGAGATAAATGGGAGCATGAGGTAGAGGGGAGTTCACAACACGTGCTTCTCTCTTTTTAATATTGTTATACCCAAAAATGCGGGCAACTTCTTCAATTAAATCAATTTCATAATGGATATCATTTCGATAGGAGGGGACAACCACTGTTAAGGTTTCCCCTTCAGCTTTCACCTCCATCTCAAGACGCTTTAAAAAGGATTCGATTTCATTTAAGCTAAGCTTTGTCCCCAAGATTTCATTCGTTCTAGAAAGACGGACTTTAATTTTTCGCTTCTTTTGATCTTTGGCAACAATATCGACCTTTCCTTCGTCAACACTTCCATGGCCAAGTTCTGCGATCAATCCGGCGGCTCGATCTAGAGCGACAGTGACCATTTCAAAGTCAACACCTCTCTCAAAGCGGGCAGATGATTCACTTCGAAGGCCTAATGCTTTACTTCCACGCCTAACTGCAGATGGGTTGAAGTGAGCAGCCTCTAAAATAATATCACTCGTCTTTTCATCCACTTCAGAGTCAGCACCACCCATGACACCAGCAACAGCAATGGGCCCTTTTTGATCATGGATCATCAGAATATTTGAAGGGATCTTTCGTTTTTCTCCATCAAGAGTCTTAAAGGTAATTTCTTTTTCAGTAGATTGGATACTGATCTTTTGTCCCTGGACTTTTTTTGCATCAAAAGCATGAAGGGGTTGTCCCACCTCTAACATCACATAGTTGGTGACATCAACAATGTTATTAATGCTTCTAACGCCAGCATTTTCAAGGCGCCTTTGCATCCACTCAGGAGGGGGGCCCACCTTGACACCACGAATTTTTCGGCAGCTATACCGGTAACAGTTTTCACTGTCCTTAACATTGACCGTCACATCGCAGCGCTCTTTTCCTGATTCAAGATGAATTGGAGGCTTTTTCCCCTTTTGATCTAAAAGGGCTGCTACATCGCGAGCCATACCGACCATGCTCATGCAATGTCCTAAATTGGGGGTCAACGAAATCTCAAAAATCACGTCACCGAGTAGCTCGGTTAAATCGGCTCCTACCTCGGAATCTTCGCTTAGAACCATGATCCCATCAGAATTTTCTGCAAGGCCAAGTTCATCTTCGGCGCAGAGCATTCCAAAGGACTCAACATCACGGAGCTTCGACTTCTTAATTTTAAATGTTTTTCCTTCTTTATCGGTAAGGACGCCACCAATCGTTGCAAGGGCAACCTTCATCCCCACAGCGCATTTGGGGTCACCACAAACAATCTGCAAGGTCTCGCTTCCATCAAAAACTTGCGCGACTTTCAACTTGTCAGCATTTGGATGGGGCTTGGTCTCCTTTACTTCTCCAACAACAACACCTTTAAATGAAAAAGGGGTTGGCTCAACCTTGTCCACTTCAAGCCCGGCCAGCGTTAATATATCAGAGAGCTCATCATTCGATAGTTCAAGTTTTACATAGTCTTTTAACCAAGAAAGGGGAACACGCATGTTAAATCCAAAGTTTTTTTAACATCTAAGAATAACATAAGCGCTCTATTGGAGCATTAATTTTCTGTCTTAGGTTTTATCCATCTGGGAAGGGGGTATAGGAGGGAGAACCTCCTCCTCCAGGAGTAAACCATGCGTAATCAATTTCATCGATAGGAATTTCAGGAATCGTCACACCCTCATTTAATCCTGTTGGAGGCTGAGTGCTAACAGAGATGTTTTCAATGGTGACTTTAGCGGTTCCATCCGTTTTTCCACGGCTATTCCAATTTGGATTTTCAAGAGCAATTTTAATATAGGTTGGACTAAAGGGGCCTGGGCCTACATCTTGTTTACTAAACTCTTTCCCATCAAGCAAGCGGGTAAGAATCAGGTGCCCTTCTGGGCTATAGCTTCCTTCCATCGTTAATGTATGCTCATGAGTATCCCAAAAATCTGGAACCGGTTTCCATATAGGATTTCCTTTACTATCCTCATCGAGATACTCCTGATGCCCTCCTTCTGCATGACCGATATAACTTCCATCACGAGCATAGACAGTGCCAGCAGGTGGGGGAGTATTGGGTGTAGGGTCTGAACCCATTTCACAATCAAACTCTGTGATCGGATCTGCTCCTGGAGCATTCGTATGGAAAATAGGATTTTCAGGACCTCTTTGTGATTCTCCATAAGTCCAAAGAGCTAGTGTGGGCTCATAGTCTGGAGTACTTGTACTTGCAGTAAATTGCATAGAGATAGAAAAATTTTGTCCACTAGGGAGGAATTGAGTCGATTGAATTCCTCCATTTGAATAAGGAGGAGAATCGCTATTATCTCGAATACTTGTTATCACAACCCCTTCAGGTGTGAGTTGGGTATAATCAGATGCCGGAGTTCCAGGACTAAACATTGTGTTACCTGTTAGAGCCACAGCCCAATCAGGGTCAACAGGGCCTTTTTTAAAATCATAAGTTTGTGAAAAACCTTGGGATTGATACCAAGGGCTTTTTGGGTTGTAAGGATTAATCCGATTGACTTGATCGTAAAGAGAAGAATCAATTGCTGATAGTTTAGCACCAAAAACGGTTACAGCTTCTCCATTATTCGTAATGATCACAGTGGGCCTGAAAAAAGTCCCTTTAGGCATCATTTTAAAAAAGCTTGTATCGATAGGGAAGTTAATACTATTGACTGTTCCAGGAGTAAGAGAATCAAAGTCTTTAGAGATTTTTGGAAGATGAGCATTATCTATTAAAGTAGTTCCAGTGAATTGAATATTCACTTTCCCATTAGACTCGCCAGGTACAAAAACTTGCATCGAATAGGTATACTGTCCTACAGGACAAGGAACGGGACCATTCGTTGTTACTGAGGCATCCAAAGGCATGTAAAGGCCATGGGCATTGTTTTGAGCATTTGTAATTTTGATTCCATGATTAGCCGGATTGTGGTCATCAATAAACCAATAAGGATGCCCCGCATTTTTTAGTGGAGCTTGATCAATGTTTTTTTGGAAAGATATCGCTCCATCGATCAAATTATCTCCAACCTGGAATACACTTTCGATTTGGGGGTAGTGTCCAACTTCAGGATCACCAGTTGTGACTGTTGGGGGAGTAAGAGCTTGAGCGATTTTAAAAACATCTCCCTCAGAAACTTCGATCACACTTACATTTTTAAAGACAGTTTGAGGGCCGCCATATAAATTGATGGTCATCTCTGTTCCCGTTGCTTCTGTCCAAAAATAGCGTCTTTGGATTCCATCATGATAAATTTCATTTGAGGTTTGCGGAAAATGTATTGTTTTTCCTGTAATGGAGCTAGTGATTGATTTAGCTCCAGTCATTCCAACTCCCCCTGAAAAAGCTGCGTCAGCACTTTCTGGAGGGGTTCCAATAATATATCCTGAGACGACATAGGTATGACCAGGAGTTGTCGGAACAGTTTGACTGACTGTGACATATCCAGGAGAGGGGGGCATATCAGAAAAAGATAAGCTACTCTTATTTTCAACGGGGCTTGTTTTATCGTAAGGGTCAGGAGTGTTAGCCTGGAGGGTTGCAGAGCCTGCAGTAATAGCCCATCCAGCTGTTCCTTTACTGAAGTCTCCATTGATTAGAAGGTTTTTGGAGTCAGAATTGGGAGGAAGTAAACATTGATAAGCGGGGATTTTAAGGATATTTTGAGCGAGTCCAATAAGGACTTGTAAGTGGGTAGTATATTCCTTTTGATGCTCATCATCATAATCACTTTTAATCGGGAAAATCTTTCCTGTTGTATCTTTTGAAATGGCCTCTTCAACAGTTGATAGAAGCGCTGAAAAATTTGTGGAATATTCTTTCTGAAGCTGAGCAAATGTGATGGTTCCTGCTCGATAGTGTGTTAGAGCCTCAGCATACTGAGTTGAGCTTGATTGTATTGCCGGCCCCACTACAGGGTCATTTGCAAGATTTGAAGCTTCTTCAGCGGTTGTTTGCATTGAGCCTGTTTCTGTCGCATATTTATAGGTGAAATCGCGCGTTAGAGAGATGCTACTTGTCTGCAGCTGGGGGATTGCAGCTGGGATACTTGTAGGGAGGTCTTTACCAGTCATTCCTTGTTCCGAGGCTATTTCGCAAACACCCCACTCAGGAGAACCTTCATCTATTGCTTCTACCATGACAATCTACCTTTGGTTGATTATGAAAATGGTAAGATATTCTTTTAAGTATTGGTTTTTTTCAAGAAAAACTTCCGATCGATCTTGCTTGCAAAACTTTTCATTTGCTACGCTATCCATATGGACACCTTCGAAAAAGTTCTTCAGAGACGCTCTCGGATTTTAATTCACTCTCTTATCATTAGTGGAACACTCAACATTGCTCTAATTACGACGTTTTTTACCTTTGTTTTAAAAGAGCGGAAAGGGGTTGTTTTGCCAATGGCAGTGGAAATGACTGTTAAGGAAGCCTCTTTGTCAAACCAAGAGGTGCTTCAAAGCTTTTTAGGGATGTCTTATGAAAAGCTTGTCCGCGAACTTTCTGATGAACTGCATGTGGAAGAAGGACAGCGGCGGTGCGATTTAGCCCTCGCTTTTTTAGGGGCCTTTCATCATTTTGATGTCGAACGTGCTTTTTCAGGTTATCCTGTGGAGAAACGAGTCATAACCCTAGAAGATGGAAAAAAAGTC
Source organism: Simkaniaceae bacterium (assembly GCA_018399075.1). Classification (GTDB taxonomy): domain Bacteria; phylum Chlamydiota; class Chlamydiia; order Chlamydiales; family Simkaniaceae; genus Neptunichlamydia. Next base: position 694,382 of record CP073763.1, read on the forward strand.
ACCCTTTATTCAGGCTTAAGTGAAGGAAGGTTTGAAGGCATTCGCAATTTTGCGCGAACTGAGGTTTGGCCTTTGACTCCTGAAGGGCTCTTTCGGGAAATTAGCCTTAGAGAAGAGATCCCCACAACCTTAAAAGAAGCTTTTGAGAACACGACTGAATACTTTGTGATTAAGCGCGCCTTTCATCGTCTTCCTTATAATCTTTCAGAAGAGGCTCTTTTTTCCCTTGTTACGAATGGAAATTGGAATGAAGTGAAAGTTTTAGCCGATCAAATCCAAAATAGCCCTGATGGAAAGATTTCTGATTTTATCCCCTTTTTAATGCCTCGAATAGAGACAGGCTCAAAACTTGCTGCCTATCTCTTAGTTTTACTTGAAAAAGACTATGCCTTAAAAAAGCTTGATGATGCTCAAATGGAAAAACTCCTTTCTCTCTTAACAGAAAAAACTCCTGAGATTGAAGCCTTTTTATCCGAGGTTAAAAATGGTCTTCGTTCCGATCATATGCAAGAACTTGCAGGGAAACCTCTTGAAAACCCTCCTCGTCGCCATATTGTGCAGCCGGGTGATAGTCTTTGGAAAATTTCTCGCGACTATGGGGTGAAAGTAGAGGTGATCCAAGAGATGAACGCACTCCAATCAGAAAATCTTAAATTGGGATCAGAGCTTTTACTCCCTCCTGAATACCCTAACTAAGGCAAGGGATCAGGCCCCCCTGAGTGCCAAGGATTGCATTTTAAAATCCGCTTAATTGTTAGGTAGCTCCCCTTAAAAACGCCATACTTTTTGAAGGCTGACAGCCCATATTCCGAGCATGAAGGGTAAAAGCGGCATTGCCCCTGAGTAAAGGGGCCAAGTGTCCATTGATAGAGTTTAATGAGTCCTATAAATAAATATTTCACCCTAAAATCCTTGATTCCATAACAATTTATGGTTATTATGCCTCTTTCTCTACTTTTGCGGAAGTGGTGGAACTGGCAGACACGCTACCTTGAGGTGGTAGTGGGAGTAATATCCCTTGGGGGTTCAAGTCCCCCCTTTCGCATCTTTTTTAAATCAATCCTTTAAACTTAATTCACAAGCTCAAGAAATGATTGCGCGGGTGTTTTTTAATTTCTTAAGATTTCTTAGAGGTTCTTCCAACGGGGCTTATTCCAGAGGATGAAAGCTCGACGGGCGAGATGATAGAGGACAAAAGCTGCTCCACCGATAATCAGAAGTTTATGGACCCGTCCTTTTAAAGAAGGAAGAGAGGGAATATATTTTGAGGCATTACTCAGGAAAGTCGATGCGAGGAAGGATGCTGGCGTAGTCGGGATCAAGTTAGGAATAATAGAAGCTTCATCAGGTCTTACAGGTGGCATCTCACCTTGAAGGAAACAATCTTTTTGTAGGACATCATGAAGAGTCCATCTTTGTTCAGGGCTAATATGTCCTAAGCGACTCAAAAAATTACGAAACTCAGGATCAAATCTTTCTAGTCTTGGATCGTCTTTAGGATCTTTTCCTCCACTAATTGCTGCTGCCATTTTGGCGCGCAGTTCAGGAAAGTTTTTTGCTGGAATAGGGTATTCTCCTGTTGCCATTTTAAAGAAGATGCAAAAGAGAGAGTAGAGGTCTGCTTTTTGATCGTAGGTCGTTTGCTGATGGACTTCTGGCGGCATATAGAGAGGACTTCCAAGAGTGGACTGAGCTACATCCATTCCAACTGCAGAAAAACCAAAATCAAGAATTTTTAAAAAACCATCTTCAGTGACTAAGATATTAGCAGGCTTAAGATCGCGGTGGATCATTCCTTCAGGAAATTCTGCAAGGCCAAGGAGAAGTTGATAGGCATAGTTCTTAATGGTTTCAACGTCAAGTGTCTCTCCTGATTGCATAAGCTCTTCGAGAGTTCTTGCCCCTTCATGGCATTCACTTAAGGTTCCATAAAGGGTGAAGACATTTGTTCCAATGGATTCTGGATATTTATGATACCCATTAATCTCTTCTCTATCCATTAGGCGGTAGACCCTTTTTTCCTCATCCCAAACAATGGCATAAAAGCTTGAGAGAATATAGGGGCCTTCAGGAAGAAACGCTCCAAACTCGCCGCCAAAACGGTCTCTACTAATTTGAAAATAGTTTTCACGCACCTGTTCTTGCCCTATCGTTTCCGTTTTAGCAAGTTTTAGTGCCATGCTTCTTTCAGTATTATCGATTGATGTAAAGGTGACTTGCCAAACTTGGGAAAAAGAACCTTCGCCTAAAGGTTTGACAACTCTTAGGTTTCTTAATGCTGTTGCTAAAGTAAAACGGAACAGGCTTCTTTGACGGTGAGGAATATAGGGGGAAATGGTGTCATGTGTTTCTTCATCGAGCATGGAATGGAGATAGAGAGGGCTTCCATCTGCAACATAGGGACTGAGAGTTGCATAAAGAGTATAGGGATCTTCGAATGGTTTGGTCCCCTCATAATGCTGAGTGATTTGCTCTCGCATTAAGATTTCAAACGCACCTTTAGTGTGGTTCCAAGCAACGGCAGCTTTAGGACGGGGAAGGTGAGAGGCGTCTGGAAGAAAGATATGCCACTCGACTCCAAACAAATTTGTTCTCCTATTTAAGGAGAAAAAGGTTTTCCTTGTATCAGAAAAGCCAAAAGTATCGACTCGAGTAATGCGAAGGGCCAGTGTTTGCTTGGCACCCCCCCTTTTTTCTAAAACGGTCAGCCAGACTTTTGTCGGTCCTTTTTCACCAAGTTCAGACATCAGAGTCAGATTAAAGCGATTGGCAAGGGCCGTTTTAAACTTTTCTCCTTCTCTTGGAAGATGGGAAGCGATAGCTTCTGCTAACTGGAGTTCTATCTCTTTATCAATGATTGTAAAGGTGTCATCTTCTACTCGTGTAGGGGGAGTTTGTCCACCCCAATAATCAGATATTATTTTTTGAAACCAGCTCATAATGGAAATTAGCTTAGCATAGTAATTTATTTTTGAATACCAGAAATGATCAAGGATTTTTTTTCGAGATAAGCATCAAGACTACCAATGACACTATTTTCTCTTCCAAGCCCTGACTCTTTCCATCCACCAAAGGGGAGAAGTTCAGAAACCACATCAGTTGTATTGATTCCAACAGACCCGGCTTCAAAAGCCTCAGCCACGCGCCAAGTGCGCCCGATGTTTTCACTGAAGAGATAGGCGGCAAGGCCATAGTTGGTATCATTGGCCATTTGAATCGCTTCTTCTTCTGTTGAAAAGGTATAGATAGGAGCGACAGGGCCAAAAACCTCTTCCCGATACATCCGCATCTTAGGGTCCATATCGATGAGAAGGGTTGGCTTATAAAAAAGTTCCCCAACTGTGGAGCGGGCTCCTCCTGTCACAGCGGTTGCCCCCTTTGCTAAAGCATCATCAACAAGCTCTTCACATTTTGCGATCGCTGCTTCATTAATCAGAGGGCCAACGGTGGTTTTTTTATCGAGGCCATTTCCCAGTATGATATTTTCTTCGATCCGTTTCTTAAATTTTTCAACGAATTGATCACACACCGATTTGTGAACGAGAAACCGGTTGATATTGTTGCAGCACTGCCCAGCATTATAGAACTTAAAGCCAAAGGTCCCCTCAACGGCTTTATCGATATCGGCATCATCAAAGATCACTGCAGGGCAATTGCCTCCGAGCTCCATTGTGACATTCTTAATGGTATTGCCACAGGCGCTATAGAGTTTTTTCCCCACACCTGTTGAACCCGTAAAGGTAAACTTACGGACTAAAGGGTGATGAGTCAGTTCATATCCCACTTCAGTGGGGTCATTGCACGTCAAAACGTTAAAGACGCCAGGAGGGATTCCGGCGCGATCAGCCAATTCAGCAAGGGCAAGCGCGGATAGGGGAGTATCTTCAGCAGGTTTCATGACGACCGTACAACCAGCGGCCAAAGCCGGAGCACACTTTTGAATCGGAAGAACAGAAGGGAAATTCCAAGGGGTAACGACTGCGACGACGCCCACAGGTTGTTTCCAAATCATAAAACGACGGTTCGGATCGGGAGAGGTCATTGTCAGACCTGTTGCTCGGCGCGCTTCTTCAGCATGCCAGTTGAAAAACCCATTGTTACCCATCAGTTCATGGGTCGATTGTTCGTACGGTTTTCCCTGTTCCAGTGTTAAAAGGGTTGCTAAGTCTTCCCAATGCTCATTCATGAGAGCATCCCACTTTTTCAGAAGGGCTCCTCGCTCTTTAGCACTGACATTTTTCCATGTTTCGAAGGCAGTGTGCGCCTCTTCAATGGCTTTAGCTGCGGTTTTTCCATCAATTTCAGAAACATCGGCCACTTTTTTCCCATCAAAAGGGTTTTTTACAGGGAAAGTTTTTTTCCCTTTGACCCACTTTCCATGGATGTAGCTATCGGTTCTAAGAAGACTTTTATCTTTCAACATTCTTTCTCCTATAGCAGGGAGAGAATTCCTTGGCTAGCTTCTAAGTGTTTTTTTGAAAAATTCTTTTGCCGATTTGATAAATCACAAAACAAGCCCCCAAAAGAAAGAGGAGCTGAAAAGTTCGTCCTTGGAGAGGGTAGGGCTTTGGAGCGGCATAGACAAAGTGCCCGCCAAGGTCAACAATAAAGATGAAGGTTTTGGGTCTTATATCTTGAGGGATGGTGCTCCAAACTTCGGCATCTCTCTTGGCATTAGGATACTGAAGAAGATCCATAACAGTTCCCGTTTCATTTGGAGAGAGAATGCGGAGTGGGATTTCAAAATGATGGGCTAGATGAGCTCCATCTGTGGCTTTCACGAAATGGTTGTCTTGTTCGATTTCCTCTTTTAATCCCTGTTTTCCTGAAACATTGGTAAAAAGACTGGCTAGAGACTCTCTTAAAAATTTAGGAGGGTCCTGTTGCATATCAAGCAAAGGAATGTTACGGATAGATTGAATGGTTTTATAACTTTCATGGTAAGCATAGAAAAAACAATTTCCATCGGCCTTAACTCCTTTAAGCTCGTAGCCAAGGCGCGACAAATACTGTTCTGCAGATTGCACGCGGGCTTGAGTATCTGTAGAGATTCCTGTTTCGGGACTTTCCCAAAGCTCTGAGGCCATAGTTTCAGGAGTCCAAGATCTTGAGAAAAAATAATTGATAATTTCCATTGCTGGAGAAAGTTTAACTTTGATTCTTTAAAAATTCAAGGTAAGGGATGCCTTTCCTTGAATTTTGCTCTAAGCATAAAAAAGAGGACAATGACTAGAATGATAGAGGCAGCCCACCCAATGAGAAAATAGGCATCATTAATTGAAAGAATGTGAGCTTGCGCCGCCGCATATTCTCTAAGTTGGGCCAGCCCTCTGACACTGGCTACTTCTGTTAGGCCTTCAGCTGAATAAGGTTCAATGGTTGGAATCGATCCTCCTTGATTGACGAGAAGGGTATCGACAGTGCGGAGATGGTTATCAAGGGCTGGGGAATTAAGGACCATTTGTTCCCCAAACCTTAAAAGGTGGAAGGGGAAGCGAATGGCTTGGATGAGATTAATGATAATGCTTCCAAGGGCGCCTCCAAACTGTCTAAAAAGGGTAATAATCACTGCAGCTTGTCCGATGTTTTCAATTTGAATCCGTTTAAGGGCTAAAGCTGTAAAAGGGCCGAGTGAGAAACCGATTCCAATCCCTCGAAGTGCTTGAAGTAAAAAAAACTGGGAATGGTCACTTTGAATGGTTAGGCTATGTTGAGTAAAACAACTAAGGGCCACTAGACTCATCCCCAAAACAGCTGGAATGCGAATCCCTATTTTTTTAGTCAAAAGACCACTAATCGAACCGCAGATTCCAATATAAAGGCCAAAGGGGATTTGTAGGAGTCCTATTTGATATTTCGAATAATGGAGCTGCTTTTCAAAGATTTCAGATAGATTTGTAACGGTAGAGAAAAAAGTGGAAGCAACAATGAATATGGAAATATTTCCTAAAGTGAATGGACGAACTTTAAATAGCCTAATATTGATGAGAGGTTCTGAGAAGGTGAGTTCTCTCCAGATGAATCCAGATAAAGAGAAAAAAAACAGAAGGCCGCAACTTATCATCCATGGCGAATCAGCCCCTTCAGTAGTCCAAGGTTCTTTGACATTGGCAAGCCCTGTCACAAGACTTCCAATGAGAATCAGGTATAAAAAGGTCCCTAGAAAATCAAAATGTTTTTCCTTAGCCCTTTCTCTTTCTTGGAAAAAGAGCCATGTGCAGAGTAACACTAGAGGAGCAGAAGATGCTGCGAGGAGAAAGATTGCAGGCCAGGATAAGAATTCAGCAGAATAGCCCCCAATAAAAGTTCCCCCTGCAGTTCCGAGGCCAAAAGCGCAGGCGATATAAATTGCCACCGCAAAGCTCTTTTGCTTGGGATCAAACATCCGGTCAATAATCGTGAGAGTTGTTGGAAAAATTGAACCTGCCCCAAGTGCAGAAAAGGCGCGTAAAAACATCATCATCCAGTAATTTGTGGTAAAAGCTGAAAAAAAGGTGGGAATAAAAAAGAGTGTGGCTCCGATAAAAAAGATCGTTTTATCGCCAAAACGTTCTGCGCACCAGTTAGCAATCGGGACAATGGTTGCCAAAAGGAGGAAAAAACTGATCGTAAACCATAGGTTTTTTTGCTCTCCGATGACAAGACTTCCTTGGATTGAGCTGTCGGCGATAATGAGAGCAAATCCAATGATGATGGCTGGAATTGTTACTATAATAATAATGCATAAATTGATCCAGGGTAGATAGGAGAGAGAGGGATTTAATACGCGCGGTTTATCCCAATTGAGTTTATGCTTTATAGCTCCCATTAACTTCCCTGAACTTTGATCTTCACTTCAACATTCATTCCTGGAAAAAGATAAAGCTTATTATCGGAATAGGCTGAGTCTAAAGTGATTTTAATGGGGATTCGTTGAGCAACCTTTGTGTAGTTTCCTGTCGCGTTGTTTTGAGGGATCACTGAAAACTGGGAAGCAGCTGCAGATTTGATTGTAAAAACCTTTCCATAGAATGTTTTATTGGGGTAGGCATCAACCGAAATTTCTACGGGATCGCCAATTTTCACTTTTTCAATTTTCTTTTCACTTAAATTCGCTTGAACCCAAACTCTTTGGCGATCATACATAGTAAAAATTGATTGGCCCGGACGCATCACATCCCCGGTGAAAATCCACCGTTTGGCTATGGTTCCATCAAACGGGGCATAGATCAAGGTGTGGTTCAAGTACGTATTGATGAGCTGCACTTTTGATTCAGCGAGAACGGTATCTGCTAAAGCTTTATTGTAAGAGGCTTCAGACATTTCATAATCTTTTTGGAAGTGGTCAAATTCTTGAGAAGAAATGATCCGGTCTTTAATCCCTTTTGTGGCTCGGATATAATCATTTTGGACTTTTTCAAGGTGGGCTTTTTGAAAAGAGACATTTCTAATCGAACTTTCCAAAGCCGCTTCTGCTTCAACTTTTTGAGAGAGAAAAATATCCTGCTGCAAAATCGCCACAACATCTCCTTGCTTGACAGCGTCTCCTTCATCAACTTTAAGTTCGATGACTCTTGCGAGAATATCTGGAGAAAGATCGATCCGATAGCTATCGATAAAGGCATCATTTGTCCCTACATATTTTTCCTCTTGGATGAATAGGTAAATCCCTCCAATCACGAGTAAGATAAGGAGAATCCCACTTCCTACAAAATAGCCCCATTTCCCCCTTTTTTTTATTTCTTCAGTCATGAGTGTTGTTTTCCTTACGTTTTACATCGATTCCTGTTGCATGACGGAGCAGGTAGTAGGAATCGATCAATTCAAATTGGGAATTAAAATAGATATTCATTGCTTCAATGTAATTATTAACAGCGATTTGATAATCAAAAATCGAGATGTATCCAATCTCAAGCTTTTCTTCTGCTTGAGCAAGGGCTTGCCGAGCAAGTTTGACGGTGCTTTGTGAAGAGACATTTGTTGCGATGGCATTTTCTATGGAGAAAATTTGATCGCGAACCTCCTTCAGAGCTTCTTGGACTTGAGCATTAAGATTTGATTTTTCAGCCTGTGCTTCTGCCTTATTGGCAGAGATTTTCCGCTCACGTTTAAAGCTATCAAATAGATTCCACTTGAGAGTGACTCCAACACCCCACTCAAAATCTTGGTTTGAGAAACTAGAGCGCGGATATTCATCAAAGGGGGTGGGCATTCCCCCGTAATTTGCTTGAAACTCGACCTTTGGAAGGTACTCTCCCCGCGCTTTACTTACTTGTTTCAGTGCAATTTTCCATTGACTTTCTGCTTGCAAAAGATCTGGTCGAAACTTTATGGCAACTTCTTCCCACCCTTTAATTTCTTCATAGCTAAAAAGTTGATTGATCCACTCGATTTGTCTTTCAGGATTTGAAGAGGGGAAAATGAGGCCTGAGGCGATAGGGGTTTTAAGAAAAACTTCTTGTTGTTGACTCAGCTTTTCTCTTAAGAACAAAATCGATTCAAGAGGAATAGATTCTTCTTGTATTTCGACTTTAATCGAACCAGGATCATAACCTAGAAGTTTTGTAAAAATATCTAAATCGACTTTCAATGTTTTTAAAGCTTTATAGTAAATGGAAAGGGCATTTGAGACAGCCACTTGCAATTGATTAACATCAAATGTTGTTGCTGTTCCGATTCCTAGACGCATCTCCATTTGAAGAGCAAGAGCTTTTAAAACCTCGACATGTGTTGCAGCGGTTTCAATTTGATTTTTGTCTAAAATAATTTTGTAATAGGCGCTGCGGATATCATAAAGAACATCGTTTAGAATTCCTTGTTTGACCCATTCTAGTTCTTTATAGAGGAGATTTGTGATTTGAAGGTTATAGTATTTGGTCGCAGAAAAAAGCGTTTGGGTCAGTAAAAACTGTGTTAAAAAGGTACTTTTATTGTTAGAGCCTCCGATTTGATCGTGCTGCGTTTGGAAGGCTTGACTAATGAGTTCAAGTTTAGGGAGCCAATCTGAAATGGAAACTAGATGTCCAAAACGGGCTTTTTCAACTAGGCTTTCTACTTCTTGTACTTGTTGGTTATTGCTTAGGGCGAGTTCTTCAGCCTGAAAAAGGGAAAGCTGGAGAGTTTCTTCACTCAAAAGTGTGCTAAAAAAAAGAAAAGATAAAATAAATATTCTTATTTTCAATGTTGATTTTATTAATTAATCATAATAATTCTTCATAGAATTTTATTGAATTATCTTCAATTGAATTGTGAGATGAAAATCGATTCAATTGCTTGGATGAAGGAAGGGGAGAGCTCGAGGTTAATGAAGGGGGCGAAAGTTCTTGCATGAGAAAGGACTAGGAGGGTTTTCCAATCGAGGTCTGAAAAGGGGAGACTCATTGGATGGCAACACTTTTCGCAGCGACTTTCCCCTTCGCTAATATGGGATGCTTTTTCTTTTCCGCACGAAAGGCACGTATCATGAATAGCAAGGAGACCTTCATACTTAAGGAGCTTGAGTTCAAAACTTGTCCATAGTGTTTCAGGAAGTGGGGAATCAGGAAGCTTTTTGAGATAAGAGGAAAGAAGGTAGTAAAGACCTTCAGCCCCCTTCCCAGGCATTTGGGATTTAAGAATGGCTTGGAGCATCTTCCCTGCATATTCAAGGTGGCGGTAAGAGCGACGCATGGGAAGGTGTAGATCGATAATGCTTCCATCAATGAAGCGGTGGAGGTCTGAGCGTCCTTTTCGAAATAGAAATTCTGCTCTGCAAAGGGGGGTTGCTAGGTTGACAAGGGAAGGGTTTTTTCTAGAAAGACCTCGGACATAGAGGCTCATCACCCCTTGATCGGGAGTGAAGAGTGATAAAATACGATCATTTTCTTTAAAAGGGACGGCTTTTAGAACGATCCCTTCGGTTTTTTCATCGTTCATTTCAGAACATCATATGAATAGGAACAAATAATACTACCTAATTGTCTTGAGTTGTAAAGAAAGATAGAGCGTAGGAAATTCCTGTTAATGCAAGTTGTAACATATTGACTTCCTGCTGTAATTCAGCTGTTTGGCGTTCTCTCTCTTCTACAATCTGCTTGGACCTTGCGAGAAGAGCTTTAGATTCCTCAATAGTTTTGCTGACCTCATCACTTAGTTTCACAGAATCATCCACTTCTCGGCGAAATTTTACTAGTTCTTTTGCAAGCTCTCTTGTTTTATCGGTTGTATTTGGGTTTTCTTCTACTGCTTGCATGAGTTGTTGCTCGAATTCATCTGCTGTAAGACTTGTTGGATCAAAGCCTGAGCCTTCTTCCTCTAATGGTGTGAAAGGGGGATTAGTTGTTTTTTTAGAGGTTAGTGGATCCATGAATTCCTTCTTATTTTTGCGGGTCAATTAAAAAAAGTAAACAAATCGTAAAAAAAAGGGGAGTTTTATCATAGCAAAACTTTAGTACACGAAAGCTCCTTTTCAGACGCCTTGGATTTTCCTGATTAGATCAGGTTCATTGTTCTGGAAAGAATAGTGAGATTTTGTTATAATTTTGCAAATTGCACCGATAGCTCAATTGGATAGAGTACCTGACTTCGGATCAGGTGGTTAGAGGTTCGAGTCCTCTTCGGTGCGAAATTTTATTTTTTAATATGAAGCCATACTTCATCTTGGCCTAGCAAAAAATCTTCACCAAAAATTTCATCCACAGCTTTTTTTACTCCTGGCAATCGGTTGCGTCCATAGTTATGTCCGGAAAGGATCCCACCAGAGCGGACCTTTTCTTTCCAGGTTAAAATATCTTGCTTCACTTGATTGTATTCATGGTTAGCGTCGATGAAAACTAGGTCAATAGTGTTTGGAATTTCGGGGGCTGCATCAGCAGCTAGTTTTTTGATCAGAGTGACCTTGGAGTCATTTTTAAAAAGAGATTCAACGCGGGCTCGAGCGTTATCATAGGTTTCTTGGCTTTCAGAAACAGCACTTCCTGAATCAAGATAGGTGGGAGAGGGAGCCCATGGGTCAATCAAATAGAGACGGGCATCGGGGAACTCTTCGCGAAGAACAGCGGCATTTTTCCCTCGAAAGACGCCAATTTCAACGATTGAGTTTATCTCGATTTGGTGAATCAGTGATAGATATTTAAGGTAGCACCCTCGATGTTTTCGTATCAGAAGGCGATCAAGATGCTTTTTCATGGGAGCAAGGATACTATTTTTTTCCCCGCTTGTCTAGACTCCAACGCCCTCCTCCAAAAAGAAGGAGATAAAAGGAAAAAATAAAGACAATGATCAGGACAAAAACAGGAGGATGGAAGGGTTTTTGCGTGAGGCCATCAGGAAGATCGGCAACGGACATTTGCATGATGGAGATAGAGAGCCAGATTATAAGAGCCGAGGAGAGACATCCAATTGCAGAGGTTAGGCGGGTTTGGAATCCTATAAGAAGAAAAATGCCGATTAGGCAATCGACAAGACGGATAAAGTTTGAGTTAAAAGAGACAAGAGGAATTTCAGTAATCCTGAGGAGCGCTTCAAAATTTTCAGGGTGAAGCATATGAAACACTCCAAAGAAAAGAAAGGCCGCGCCAGTAATGATGCGAATAACGAAAAGGTGCTTAGAGGTCTTTTTTGGCATTTTTACTTCCATTCCTTACGTTTATAAAAAACCATATTTTTTTTGGAGAAAAACTCTCATTTCAGTTAAGATAAAACCTCAACAAAAGGGGTTGTTATGACTAAAAGCTCTAAAAAATTCGACGAGCAAGAGTATGCAATTAGCGTCATTGGAAAAAATATTGAAATCACAAAACCCATTCGAGATTATATCGAAGAAAAAATTTCTAAGATAGAAACTCTATCAACAGATATCATTGATTTGAAGGTTCATCTTGAACTTCAAAAGTTGAATCATACTGTTGATATTTTTATGAAATTTTCTCATTTTCGAGTCAATGTGAGAGCCATTACTGAAAATATGTATTCAGCGATTGATAAGGCTTTTGAGCGTCTTTACTCAAAACTTCGCAAATGGAAGAGTCGGATTCAAGACCATCATGTTAAAGGGGTCTCTTCCACTGAGATGGAAGTGAATATCCTTGAACATGCACAGCATGAGATTGAAGAAATCAATCAAGAAATCATCGATGCAAATAATCAAAATCTCCAAAAAGATTATTCTCTTCCAAAGGTAATCAAGAAGAAAAAGATTCCTTTGAAAAAATTGACAATCGATGAAGCTGTCATGAAGATGGAGCTTTCAGACGATAATTTTAAGATCTATCGCTCTGAAGAGGATCAAATGCTTAAAGTCATCTATAGAAGGCGAGATGGCGGTTATGGAATCGTCTCACCTGAGTAAAAAAGTCTACGATTCGATTCGAAATAAGTGGCTCATTGCTACCCCTGAAGAGCTTGTCCGACAAAAGATTTTAAATCTTTTAACGGGCGAGCTTGGATATCCTCCCCATGCTATTGCAATAGAAAAAAGACTTTCTGAACTTCCGCATCTTTTAGAAAGGGACGTTCCTGATAGACGGCTTGATATCCTTTGTTATGAATCAGAAACGCTTCGTCCCCTTCTTTTGATTGAATGTAAAGGAATACGTCTTCAGGAGAAGATGTTAACACAAGTGATGGGTTATAATGCCTTTATCCAGGCTCCTCTCATTTGTCTTGCCAATGATGGGGAATTCTTATTAGGATGGGAAGATCCGAAACGGGTAATGTCACTGGACCAATTGCCAAGTTATAAAAAGCTGTGTGATGAAACAAAACCTTCTAAAGTCTCTTGAAAAGAAGAACCCTCTTCTCGCCTTTCAGTTTTTAACTGCAGATAACAAAGAAAGAAAACTTTCTGATTTTCCTCTACCAAAAAATGAGACTGAAGCCCTTTATGTGATAGGGCTCGGCCCCAAGAGTTGGCAGAAAAAAATAATGGAGTGGTTAGAGGAAGAGAAAAATCGAAAAGTCTATCTCATCATTGATTCTCCCTACTATTTGAATGATCTTTCTTTAGAATTACTGGAACATCCTCAGTTGAAAATTGGAAATACAGCTATTGCTTTTGCATGGGATCATCTCTATAAGCCTTGGGAACTTATTGGAGGAACTCAAGATAAAGAGGAGGAGCTTGCAACGGCTATTTTAGGTGTTGAGCTCACGCTTGCCCTTTACCGAGACTTTGGAGTCCCAGAAATTTCCAATGTTATTACGAATTTAAAAAAAGGGGATGGGTCAAGAAAGGGAAATGCGTTAGCAGGAAAATTCCAAAATATTCCGGCAATTATTTGCGGAGCAGGGCCGTCTCTAGAAAAAAGTTTAGATCTTTTGAAAGAGGTGGGCGATAGAGCTCTTATTTTTGGAGGCGGGTCTGCGTTAGGCCCACTTTCTAGGGGAAATATCCCCATTCACTTCACTGTAGCCCTGGATCCTGAGCCTCCTCCTGAACGATTTTTTCGGCAGACTTATTTTGAAGTCCCCCTTTTCTATCAAAATCAAGTTGCCAGTTCCTTATTAAGCTGTCATCATGGACCCAAACTTTGCATTGGAGAAAGTGGGAGTTTTCCTTTAGAAAAATGGCTTGTTGAAGACTTGGGGCTACCGACTTCCGATGTGGGTTGGAATGTTTCAACATTTGCGACTTCTATTGCCACCCTTATGGGGTGTAACCCTATCTATTTTGTAGGGATGGATCTTTCTGTCTCAAAAAAGGGCTCTTATGCAAGTGGGGTGGAAGGGAAGGATGAAAGGAAAAACCCCATAACCCTTACCGATCGATTTGGGGATAGCGTGACAACCCGCCCTGATTTTTTGATGGCAAAGAAATGGCTTGAAGATTTTTCTGAAAGTCATATGGAAACAACATTTATTAACGCTTCTGAAGGAGGCCTTCCTTTAGAAGGAATTCCCTATGGAAAGATTGATTTCTATCAAGGAACCTTCGATCTTTTTTCAAAGCTTCATCAAGAGGTATTAAAAGCGCCGCTTCTTCAGCTTGAGACAGTTCGAGAAAAGCTTGAAGTGCTGGATCAAAGTTTGACAAACGTCCAAAAAACTCTAGTAGAATATGTTGAGGGGCTCTCACAGGATAAAAATGTGATTCTTTATGAGTGCGAGCTCGATGAAGAAATTTTCTTTCAATCTCATCTTCTTCCTATTTGGGAAATATGGAAACATCTTCTCCAAAACGAAGAAGTTATTCAAGCGATGGAAAATCCAATGCTAGAAAAAAAACTGCAGGAAATCCTTTTTTATCAACAATTGACAGAGAAATTTGTGCATGAAAGAAATTTATGAGTTTAGAGAGGGACACCTCATTATTCAAGACCCAGAACTTGAGATTGATATTAGTGGCTCTTATACCCCACGGGTGATTCCAAATGATTTTTCAGCATTGCCTGAAATGGTGGTAAAAAAAGATGAAAAGGGGATTGTGCTACGGGCTTATTTTGAAATTGATGGAAAATTTGATGGGCAATACCTCCTTTACTATCTGGATGGGAGAGTTGAATCAGAATGTTATTATCAAGAAGGAGAGCTTTATGGTCCCTCACGATTTTTTAGCGAAAGTGGAATTTGTCTTTCAGAAAGCTGGTATTATAAGGGGAAAAAAGAGGGGAAAGCAACGAGACGCTATCTATCAGGAAAATTGTCTTCTATCGAACGGTACAAAAAGGGAGTCCTTCATGGAAAGCAAGAGTTCTACTATGACAATGGAGCTCTTAAAACTGTCATGAACTACAAAGTGGGGGCTTTAGATGGAGAAGTAGTGCTCTATTGGCCTAGCGGATTAAAAAAACGGGAGGTCAACTTTCAAAGAGGCTTTCGAGATGGCTTTGATCGAATGTGGAGTATTGGTGGAACTTTAATCGATGAAGGAAAGTATGAAAAAGGGGATCCTATAGGTCTTCATCGCCGCTTTTTTGATAATGGATCTCCACAAGAACAGCGGAACTATTACACGCCTTTAAAGTATGATCTCAAAAAGTGGGATGAAACTGGTAATCTCCATGTAGAAAAAAATGAAGGAGAGCATGAAAACTGATGCTTTAGAAGAGCGGTATCCCAATCTTTCCTTTCTTTTGCGGATGGATGAAATAACCCCGCTCTCTTTTTCTCTTCATGAAAACAATTTAGATAAAGAGGTTGGCAGCGCTATTAAACCTCTAAAATTAGAAACCCTTGAAGCTGTCTATATCTATGGACTGGGACTGGGTTATTATTATTTTCCATTTAAGAAGTGGCTTACAGAAAATAAAGAGAGAGATCTCATCTTTATCGAAGAGAATCTTACCGTTTTGAAGGCTTTTTTAGAGATGGAACATGCAGAAGAAATTCTATCTCATCCTCAGGTTCATATTCGCTTTAATCTCGATAAGAAGAGACTCACCTCATTTGTAGAAGAGTGCGCCCAATCTTTTCCAGTTGAAAGAATCGGTGTGGTTGCTTTGGCTTCTTATAAAAAGTGGTATCGTTCACGCTTTTACCGTTTCCGTCTAAAACTTCATAGGCAAACAACGATTGAGCATGCGCTTTTTCATGAAAATCGGTATTACAACCACTTTTTTGATAATTTTATTCCTAATTTCCATCGGATGGAAAATTCCTTTGATGGGAACGGTTTAAAAGATGCTTTCAAAGGGATTCCCGCTATCGTTTGTGGAGCTGGCCCTTCTCTTGCAAACGATATGTCCACGCTTAGGACTCTGAAAGAACAAGCCATAATTTTTGCAGGGGGATCAACGATTACAGCTTTGAGCAATCAAGGGGTGATTCCTCATTTTGGCATAGCTTATGACCCCAATGAAGAAGAACTTAAACGATTCATGGCAGCAAGTGCCTTTGAAATCCCCATCCTTTATGCTTCTCGCCTCCATCCAGGAATTTTTAACACGTGTAATGGCTCCAGTGGCTATCTTCATACACAAACAGGGGGGTGGGCTGAACATTGGATGGAAGAAAAGCTAGGGCTTAAGCAAGAGCCCCTTCAGATGGGATTTACCATGGAAGCTCTCTCTGTTACAACTGCTGCGCTTCAACTCGCTTGCACTTATGGGTGCAATCCAATCATCCTGGTAGGTGTTGATCTTGCTTTTACAAATAATCAGACCTACACTCCAGGTGTTGTTACTTCCTCTTCTGCAGGGATAAATAAGAGGAAAGAAGAGAACCGTACCTCTGAAAAGCTCCTTTCTCGAAAAGATATCTATGGTAATCCGATCTCCACACTCATTAAATGGGTTATGGAAAGTGCAACAGTTAGCACCTTTGTTAAAAGCAATCCTAATTTTTCTTTTATCAATGCCACATCAGGAGGACTGGGTTTTAAAAATGTTCCCAATACTCCATTGCAAGAGATTGCTTTCCCTCATTCTTATGACCTTTATGGGATGGTACATCAAGCGATAGAAACGCATCCTTTACCTATTCCTCCTGGCAAGATTGAAGAACAATTCAACCTTCTTAGAGAAAGTCTTGAAAAAGCAGAGTCCTATATAGAAATAGCTCTTGAAGAGCTTGAAAAGGTAAAGGGGAAAGGGATAGACCCTGAAACTGGGAGACTGATTTTTGCTCAAATGGAGCTCGAAACGCTTGATGCTTATACCGTTTTTCTTCGGTCTCCTAGCACCTCTTTCTCAACTCTTCTTAATCGAAAATATCGTCCTAATACCTGGGACAGGCCAAGTCATTTCCTAAAGTGGAATTTCCTTTATTCTAAATGGTCGGCATATAAAGATTTGATTCAGGAACATCGAGAAAAGATATAGGCCCCGATCTCTCGAGGCCTAATGCGGCTTAGAATTTAACCCCATAAGTGATCATTAAGCTAGGAACAACGGCTGTTCCCTTTGTTGAAAAGTAGGCCGCTCCAAGTTCAGCTTGAATAAACCGTTTTTCGGTCTCACTTAGGGAGTATTCCTTGCCAAGGACTAGCTGTGGTTTAATAAAACCGATTCCATCTCCCCAACCATGGACAAAGGCTCCATACCCTATTTGAGAGCCGAGTCCCATATAGACTTGAGAGTTAAGGTTAGGTTTCGGGAAATAGAGGTAATTGAGATACCCGTGTCCTTCAACAGCAATGAGAAGGGGGGTAATCCCAATCCCTGCATCCAAACCATGATGTCCAGACTGGGCCCGCTGACCCAGACTAAAGGTAAAAATATTGGGGAACCCCCCGCTAAAGCCATAGTAACCATAAGATTGTTCAACCTCTTCGATATTTTTTGTTTCTTCAGCACTCAGAAGTGTTGTTCCAGTTAAAAGTATTGCACTCAGTGTCATGATAAGTTTTCTCATAATCATTACTCCTTGAACGTTGTTCATTTTTAGGCCAATTAATATTTAAATCCGTAGCTTAATGTTAAACTCGGGTTGAAGTCGTGTTTTCCAGAGAACTTAAAATAGTTTCCTCCAGCGAGTTGGATAAAGTGTTTTTCTCGACCATTGATTTGAAACTCCTTTCCAACCAAAAGCTGTGGTTTTGCATACCACGAGAAATTATCGAAAAACTTTGGACCAACTATTCCATATCCCACCTGAGACCCAACTCCGATGTAATACTGTGAGTAGGGATCTGGATTGGGGTAGTAGAGATAGTTGGCATATCCATAGGCATTAAGAACATAGATGATAGGGGATCCACCCACGCCAAGATCTAAGCCATTCTGATCTTTTTGAGAGCGGTGTCCAACATTTATGCTCACAAGGCTGGGGTATCCGCCTTCAATATTTATGTAGAAGTCTGACTGTTCTACATCTGCAGCAAAGGTAGTTGATAGGCCATTTGCTAAAGAAAGGATTGCAATTTTCATTTTATTCATTTTTCATCTCCTTTTAAAGAAACAATTCAAGTATGTGATTTAATGTGATTTAATGTCAATGAACGATGTTCAGGAGGGGGGTTTACAAAAAGGGAACAATAGGATTTATTGAGATTATAAGTCATAGAGAGGTTCCTTCATGGAAAAAGAAGTATGGTACTATAAAATTGGGGAAGAAAAGACGGGTCCTATTTCCCATCAAGATCTTCAAGCAAAGCTTGAAGCCGGAGAAATTAATCCCTCAACAAAAATTTGGACAGACGATTTTAAGGATTGGCTTCCCATTTCTGAGGTGGAACATTTTAATATGTCTACTTTAGATGAAACTCCAACAATCACAATTGAGAAAAAACTAGATTTTTCTAGAGAGGTTGATGAAGATTATGTCCGTCCACGTCCTTGGGTTCGCTTTTGGGCGCGGATGATTGACTACTCACTTTTTATCTTTGCCATCGGTTTTGTTATAGGATATTTTAATTTAACCTTTGGGTCTTTAGGATCTTTTTCAGGGATGATCGCCATCTTCTTATGGACCTTTATCGAGACATTTTTATTAGCGACTTGGGGAGCGACACCCGGAAAATGGATGCTTAAAGTGACAGTTCGGGATCAAAATCATCATAAACTTTCTTTTTCAGAAAGTATGAGCCGAAGCTTTTCGGTCTGGTGGCTTGGAATGGGAGCTGGCATTCCGATTGTTTCTCTTATCACAATGATTGTTGCTGCTGTCAAATTAAGGGGTTCAGGAATGACCACCTGGGATAGACGAGGTGAAAATAAAGTTTTTCATGGCAATGTAGGGTTGATTCGAGTTCTTATCGTGATTCTGTACTTCTTATGTTATGTTTGGGTAATTGCTTGGGGACAGATGCAAATGATGAATAGAGTATGAGTTTAGTCAATAAAAAAGACCTTGGAGAGGGGAGAGCCCTCTACTTCTTATCGTGATTCTGTACTTCTTATGTTATGTTTGGGTAATTGCTTGGGGACAGATGCAAATGATGAATAGAGTATGAGTTTAGTCAATAAAAAAGACCTTGGAGAGGGGAGAGCCCTCTACCAGATTAAGATTTTAGAAGATAACTATACCTATGTTCTTGCATGGGATCATGAGGCTTTTGTTGTGGATCCTGGAGAAGGGAAACCAGTTCTTGCCCTCATTGAGGAAAAAGAGTTAATCCTAAGAAATATCCTCATTACCCACTACCATAAAGATCATACGGGGGGAAATGAGTTATTGCAGAAAGAAACAGAGTGCCATGTGATTGGTCCTGATGATGAGCGTGTCCCTAAGCTTGAACAATCGGTTGATGATGGAGAAGAACTTCTCTTCGGCCCTTTTTCAATAGAGGTTCTTTCAACACCAGGACATACAAAACCTCATGTGGTCTATTTTTTTAGAGATCTTCAGCTCTTATTTAGTGGAGACCTCCTTTTTTCAGGGGGGTGTGGTCGTCTCTTTGAAGGGACGCCAAAAGAAATGTGGAACTCTCTCGAAAAAATACTGGCCCTACCTGATAATACAGAAATCTATTGTGGGCATGAATATACTCTAAAAAATCTTCAGTTTGCCCTTTCTATAGAGCCTAACAATTCCGATATAAAAGCTCGCCTGGAAGAGGTTAAAACCCTCCTTGCTGATGGGAAGCCAACGGTTCCTTCAACACTTGCTATTGAGAAGAAAACGAACCCCTTTCTACGGGTGAATAACCTTTCACTTCAAAAGGCTCTTGAGGTTTCTGATACAGATCCTATTGCAATTTTTGCTTATCTAAGACAACTCAGAGATCAAATCTAGTGCTTCATATACCCGTTATGGGCGCGATGCCAGTTGTACTGGACTGTTCGCTTTGTCTCAGGGTCATAGCGAACTTGGATTGAGATATAAGGGTAGGAGTGATCATTATCAAAGTCTCTCCCTTCTGTAGAATGGAAGAGAGTGATGCCAACTTCTTTATTGTACCAAGAAGGTGTTGAAGAGTCTGTAAGAGAAATGGTTCGAAGCATAGGCTTATTGTAATAAGAGAAAAGGGTGTCAAGAACAACTTGAGGATTTTGCTCAAGCCCTTCTACATAAAAATCCACTTCAGCCCCGATGAGATGTTTAGAGACCTGCCCCTTTTTTGAGGGGTCAGCATAGAGGTTATGGACGGGGCATCGGTGTCCACAAGTGATCACGACTTTCCTATCGAGCTTTTCTTGGAGGAAATTGAGAAGATTAATCAGAATGGGATAGATATATTCCTCTCCATTTTTTAAGGGCAAGCTATGCATCTCAATCCCGCCGCAGTCGAGATGATAGATAAAATCTTTTTGCCGAAGAATCTGAATAGGAGGACTTAAAACACTTCCTCTGCAGCGGAAAAATTCTTTCGTGATCCGCAGGTGGGATCCAATTCTCTTTGTTTCCCAACGGTAGGGGTCTCTTTTTTTTAAAGAAGTAGGAGGAAAAGGAAAAAGAATCTCATCAGATTGACGTTGAATGGGTGCGATCACAAGATTTTGTGTTCGCACCTTCTTTTCTTCCGACTTTTCGAGGCCTGAACAGCCCATTAAAGTGCTGAGAGTAAAAGCTAAGAGTATAAGTTTTATCTTCATCTATTTGGAGTATATCGAAGTTTGCAAAAAAATTTCGACCCTTATATGGGAAAGGGTAAGGAAAAAGAAGGTTGGGATGAAGAAGGTTCTCATTATTGAGAAAGAGCTCTCTTCGCGAGAGTTGCTCTTTAGTCTATTAAAAGGCAAAGAGTTTCAGCTCTTTACCGTCGAAGACGGGATGAGCGCCCTTGAGCTTCTGCAAAAACGATCTTTCGATCTCATATTTAGCGATTTAAAGGGAATTAAAACCCTTGATCGATCCAGTCGTCGTCCTCTAGGAACCCCCATTATCCACCTTTCTGATGAGAATGATCCTTCTCTAAAAGATATCGACCATGTCCTAAAAAAACCCTTTTCTGAGAAAGGGGTGAGTCTTCTCCTTCTCCACCTTCTTGAAAAAGCAAAACCTAAGAAGACGATTATTGCAGAGAGTCCTAGGATGAAAAAAATCCTTCGCGAGGTCGAAAAAATTGCAAAAAGTCACTCTAATGTCTTTATTTTCGGCGAATCAGGAACAGGGAAAGAGGTGATTGCAGGGCTTATTCATTCCTTTTCGCGCAGAAATGCCCACCCTTTTATCCGTGTCAATTGCGCGGCTCTTCCTGATACTCTGATTGAATCAGAGTTTTTTGGTCATGAGAAGGGATCCTTTACAGGGGCTCACCAGAAAAGGATTGGTCGGTTCGAAAGGGCCGATAAAGGGACTCTTCTTCTAGATGAGGTTTCGGAGATTCCTTCAATCCTTCAAGCAAAGCTTCTTCGTGTTGTGCAGGAGCAAGAGTTTGAAAGGGTGGGGGGAACAGAAGCGATTCATGTGGATGTTCGCCTTGTCTCCACCTCCAATCGTGAGATGAAAGAGGCCATCGATGAAAAAACCTTTCGCGCTGATCTTTACTATCGATTGAACGTGATTCCGATCTACCTTCCTCCTCTTAGAGAGAGAAAGGAAGATATCCTTCCTTTAGCAAGTCATTTTCTCAGGGAAGTCTGTGAAAGAAACCAAATTCCCCATAAAGCCTTTTCAAAGAAGGCGGAAGAAAAACTCCTTGGGTATTCCTGGCCTGGAAATATCCGTGAGTTGCGCAATGTAATAGAGCATGGGGTTGTGATGGATTATTCGAATATCATAGAAGAGGAGCATCTCCTCATCGATCCTAAGGGATCAGAGGAAGAGCTCCCCATTGTTACAATCAAAGAGCTTGAGAAAAAGCATATCTTAAAAATGCTTGAGCATCTCGACGGGAACAGGACCCAAGCAGCCAAGGCTCTTGGTATCAGTGTCCGCACTCTCCGAAATAAACTCAAAGAGTATAGTCTTTAGACCTTCTGATTTTTAAGAATCATTGGATCTGTTGGGAAAGTCTTCTCCCCCTTTTCTTCGAGTTCAGCTATCTGCTCTTCTATATCTTCGTCATCAATAGCGAGATTAGATAAAGAGTGTTTTATCGATGAAACATGTGAGTCAAAGGTTTGTTTATCTTTCTCAGTCAGGGCAATCGTAGCTTGATGCAAAGAAAGAGTAATCCTTTGCATGACTTTTACAGTTTCGATTGACAGGTTTATAGCTTCTTCTAGCTTAGGAGTAAGAGCTTTTAATGCCTCCACATTTTTGCATTTTGCATAGCCGCTTGAAAGAGACATAGTACCTTCTACTTGCTCAAAGGAAGATAATTTGGAAAGCTCAGCTTCAGCCATTTTAAGGATCTCTGTAGCACGGTCTTCATGCATTCCTGCAAGCTTAATATAAAGATTCATGCGCTCTTCAGTGTCATCTTCTTCAGCAATTTTTTTGAGTCCTAGCTCAACATCTCTAAAGGCGTAGAAATGTTCAGGGGAAGTTCCGGTGAAAGTATTGGCTTGAATCACTAAATGATTATCTTCAAAGGCTATCTTTAGGAACGCATTCATTAAAGGGAAAAAGCGCTCTGCTGCAACAATATTTTCTCTACAAAGCGATTCAGCAAAGTAGACGATATCTTTATCAGATATCTGATGATCTACATGCATTTGGAGAAGTTCTTTCAAAGCTTCTTCAAATGGGGTGAATTCTTTTTCTTCGAATAAATCAAATGCTTGTTTTAAAAGCTCTTTACCTTCTGCAGATGTTTTGTGTTCAAAGGTGAAGGTCGTAAAGTAACATTCATCCGTAGACCTGAGATCCACTCTATTTCCTTCAAGGGAGATAATGAACGTTTGAAAATCTAGGTTAAGAAGTTTTTGACCAGCTACAGGATCCTGACTCCATAGAGTTATGACGATTTTAAATAGAGCTTTAACGAGCTCAGATTTTTGGAAACCGATAAAGCCTCCTTTGTATTGACCTTTATCAAGGGCAACAAGAATTTCAATGGCGCGATCGGTCTCTTTGTTTTCAATGGCTTCGCTAGCTTGCTCGCATAAGGTTTGAAGCGGCTCATAGAAAAAATTTTCACTTGAAGCAGCCTCAATCATCGATGGGGTTTCAGAAACATTAGATACATCTGACATAATTACTCCTTAGTTATGAATAGGAGGATATTATAAGGGGAAAAATGATTAGATTCAACCTAGCAGATCTGTAAGAGAGGGATAATAATGCAAGGCATCTTTTGAAACATCATGCATCTGAGGATGATCCGAAGGACAAACAAGAACAGGGGTGATTGCAGCGCCTTCAAGAGCTCGAATGCCGCGAAGGGCATCTTCAAAACCGAGCATTTTATCTGATTTTCCCAGCACTTCAATCGCTTTAAGGTAAGCATCAGGTGAAGGTTTGGGACTTTCATAATCTTCCCGAGTAATCCAATAAGGGATGTTATTAAGTACAGGAATTTTTTCACGGATCATTTCGGTTTGTTTCCGCGTAGAATTTGTTACAACAGCGTGGGGAATTTTTGCCATTTGGACCGTTTCAAGAATCGTTTGAGCTCCTGGCATTAAGTCTAAACTGCCGGCTTCTAAAAGCTTTGCATATTCACCTTTCTTTTCGTCATAGAGGATATCCCATGTTTTGGATTTAACAAGCGCCGGAGCATGAGAAGTGATAAGTTTTCGAAGACCTTCAGAGCTTTTATGAGCTACAGCTGCAAATGAGGGGAAGTCCCAGGGAAATGAGGCCCCATTTTCTTCGAGCATTCTTTGATAGGCCTGAAAGTGCAAATGCTCAGTATTGACGAGGAGCCCATCAAAATCAAAAAAAATAGGAGAATAATCTAAAATCCAACTCATATGGAAGATAATCGCATGAACCTGAATAAAAGAAAAGTTTGTTGATAAAAAAGGATTTCAAGAAGGTTCTATTGCTAAAAGAGTTGATTAGCTTAAAAGTGATTCTCATCATTCTGGGTAAGCGTTGACCGTAGAAAACTTGAAAAGAGACCTTGTCCAGTTCTGTCGGATTGACTTTTCATTTCAGGAAGGGAGAATCTTCTTTGTTTTACATGGCGATTATTCGGTTTTGGAAGTAAAGGCCCTGCCAAACTCTAGACCCGGCAATAGGAGAAGGGAAGCTCTATACTTATTGATATAATTACGTCCCCCTTTCATTCGCTTCCAGGTTTCTAAAATTTCAATTTTTAAATTGTCTTCATAGGCAACTAAAACTCTTTTTCCCATGAGCCCAATCCCATGAAAATGGATAGAGGCTGCACCAATTCTCTCCATAATACGTTCTAATTTTTCCGCTATCGGGTATTCAGGAAGAAGAGAAAAGTGTTTCATTACAAATAATTCTCCCCCATCTTCACGATAAAACTCAGTGATATCTAAATAAAAGCGCTCCTGAAATAGAGAGGATCCTTCGCGAGAACTTTTAGAGATATCTGGATTTGGGTGGCCTAGAAACTCAAAAACATAGGCCCATAATTCAGGAGAGTTCTTATTCCATGCGCTATTTGTATTAATTAAATCCATTTATTTTCCCTTAGAATATAAAAAAAAAAGCATTCTATCTGGTAAACAATTTTGCGACAATCTTTAAAAAAAGAGCCTTGATCCTTTTTATCGGATTCATAAAGACATGAGGAAAGGAATACCAAGAATAGAAAATTGCCGATGACTGGACTCGAACCAGCACTATATTGCTATAAGCAGATTTTGAATCTACCGTGTCTACCAATTTCACCACATCGGCAAGAAAGTTGGTGATTCTACAGGGATTGAGAATTTATTGAAATGTTAGTCTGTTGGGGACAAAGCCATCGGGGGCTTTTACATTGGTATAAGTTAAGGTGCAGCGTGCATGAGCGTTAAGAGGGCCCCATGGGTCTGTATCAAATGTTAGTGGACTCCTTTTTCCCATGAGGGTTAGGTTAAAAACCGTGATTGTATGATTCACACCTAACATTCCATCTGCTTCACTTGTGAAATAAGTGGCTGATACTTTTTCCACTTCGAGGTGCACCGTCGCCAGTGTATTTGTTGTTGTAATGATTGTTTTTAGCCGTTCTCTGTCATCTTTGCTTGCTATCGGGCCATGAATATAAAGCTCTGTGAGTAGAAGAGGGGGGAGAATTGTGACGCAAACACGAATAAAATTTGGGGAAAGAAAAGGGCGTTTTTCATGATGGGGTTTTCCAAGATGGATCGAGTGCCCTTTAGCTTGGTAGAATTGAGTTACTTTTTGCGTTAGATCACCGATACAATTTAGATCTTCTGATACGACCCCAAGAACAGAGTAGCAAATAGAATACTCAGGAGCTTCTGCATCGCGGGCAATTAAAGCGCGATAATCTAAGGCGATTTTATTCTGAACGTGAGCAACCTGCCTTGCTGTAAAATAGGAGGGACAAGGGTATGCACTGAGCTGAATCAGCTCTCTATCATTGAATACTTTAGTCGCCGTGGCAGGAATAGAATTTTCAAAGTGATTGATAAACCAGGTATTAATGTAGGGAATTTGATCGATAAACCAAAAGATGACTTTTAAGGCTACCTCAAAGGCAGAAGAGAGGGCTTTCTCGTCAGAGGATGAGCCTTGTTGGGTTTGCTGCTTAATCAGTTCAGCTATGGGATTTGATCCTGTTGTCATGGGGATAATAATAAGATTAATTCGAATATAAAAGAATAATAATGAATATTTTAATATTCGACGCGATAGAGGAAGAGGGCATGAGGAGGGGCCGTTTGCCCCGCTTGTTTACGGTCCTTAGAGGCTAGGATTTTAGGGAGCTCTTCGACAGGGCGCTTATGAGTGGCGATCTCGATGAGGGTTCCAGTGATATTTCTCACCATCTTATAGAGAAAGCCATTCCCTTCATATTCGAGGCGAAAGCCCCCATTTTGAGGGATGGCTTCTAGGCGATAGAGGGTTTTCACGGGGTTTTTTGAGCCGCAATGGCTTGAGGCAAAGGCCGAGAAATCATGGGTTCCAATCAGGTGAGGAAGAGATTTATTGAGGAGGTCTAAATCTAGAGGAGAGTGGATGTAGTGGGAGTAGCGGTAGGTAAAAGGGTCTTGGGCGGTTGAAAGATGGTAATGATAAATCTTTTTTTTAACGCTGAAGCGGGCATGAAAATCGTCTTCAACGGGGAGAATCTCATGAACGCGTATATCTCGAGGGAGGATCCCATTTAAGGAATAACGAAGAGAGGAAAGGTCAATCGGCTTGGAATAAGAAAAATGAGCAACTTGGAGCTTAGCATGAACCCCCGCATCGGTTCGTCCTGAGCCGACAATGGGAGTCTCTTTTCGAAGAACGGTTTGAAGAGCTTTTTGAATGAGCTCTTGAATGGAGGTGCTATTGGGTTGTACGGCCCATCCACTATAGAGCGTTCCATCATAACTAAGATTCATCCGATACTTCATAGTATTTCTGCTAATTTGAGGTCGATAGGGTGGGTGATTTTAATATTTCGTGATGAGCCTGTTACAATTTTAACGGGATGGCCAATAAGCTCGGCTAGGGAGACATCATCGGTGAGTTTTTTTTCTTTGGCAGCAGAGAGCCCCTTTTCCAATAGGTCTCGTTTTAAAAGTTGAGGAGTATACATTTCATAGAGGATAGAGCGGTCGAGTGTTTTTTCAACAAGAGAGTTGTGGTTGACTTGCTTAATCGTGTTTTTGGTCGGGGCTCCGAGGGTTGCAGCTCCAATGGGGATCCCTTCTTTAAGAAGTTTTAATACATCCTCTTTCTTGATAAAAGGGCGAGCTCCATCATGAATAAGGATGATCTCACCTGTCGTTTTTTTAAAACCGTTTTCAACAGAATCTTGTCTTTCTTTTCCAGGGGGAGCAAAGAGAGTGTTCGAAGGAAAATAAGAGTGGTATTCTTTTGGGCAGACAACAACGATTTCGGCAATCTCTTTCATGGAGAAAAAGAGTTTGAAACTATGAAGGATCATCGCCCGGTTTTTAAGGGGTAAAAAAACCTTTGGGATTGTTGATCCCATCCGGATGCCGCTACCGCCTGCTAGTAAGATTAAAGAAATATGTTTCATAGGTAGTAATTATAGAGAAAAGGGGGATTTTCCGCACTCTCGTTGGAAAGTGCGGAAAGCAATAAGATTTTTTAAGAAAGGTGTTTGTTAACTTTCTTAGTCATGTCAAACATGTTGATGGCTCTTTTTCCACCAAAAACTTTTGAAAGCTTCTCATCAGGAATGATGTTTCGCATGTTATCTGGGTCTTGTCTTTTGTGTTTTTTGATGTAAGCCCAAAGTTTCTTTGTCACTTCAGTACGTGGCATTGGTCCTTTTCCTACAACTTCAGCGAGTTCTGCGCTGATCTTCATTGGCTTCATGAACTTTGAATTAGCTGCTGCTTTTTTTGCCATTTGGTTCTCCTTTAAAAAAATATGTTCCTTTCGAAAAAGGCATTTGAATTAGTTAAACTTAAGCCCACTTGTATCCTTCTTGGGGATTTATAGTCAAAAAAAAAAGCAAAATCAGCAAGAAATTTCTCCTATGAGGGGATTTTCTTGCCATTTGGGAGAAAAACTGGCAATTTATGGATATGAATTTAAGACTACTGGAAGATCCCTTAGAAAGACAAAAAGAGCAGCTGCGCATTCTTTTGGTAACGCTTAGGCGAGCCTCATCGATTTATGATAAGATTGAAGTGCTTAATGTCCTTCCAGAAGTTGATGCTTATTTTTCCTTCCCGTCTCATTTGAAGACTTTTTTAAGCGGGCTTTCTTTGGAATGCGAATATGTAATCAAAGAGGTTTTTGCTATTGGACAAGGGAGGCGACTTTTTGAAAGAGTCGAAGAAGATAGTATTCATCGCTTTCGTCCTCTTCTTGAAGACTTGCTTGCTCTTGAATCTTTTTATCAAGATCTTGGGGGGATTATTGGTTACCAACACCTAGTCTTAACTCTTTTGACAACTGAAAATATCAGTGGGGAAAATGAAACATTGAATCCTCCGGAAGGAACCGATCTAAGCCAAGATTGCTTAGAGGTTCGAAAAGCTGTGATTCAGGGGATCAAAGATCAAGGAAAAATGGGAGAGCTTTATCCAGTAGGGGGAGCCGCTGATCGTCTTCAACTTAAAGATGATAAAACTGAAGAAGGGCTTCCTGCAGCCCGTCTGATCTTTTTGGGGAAACCTCTTTTAGAGGGGGTGATTTGTGATTTGCAAGCTCGAGAATACCTCCACTATAAACTTTTCGGAAACCAGGTCATAACTCCGATTGGAATGATGACATCTCTCGTTCATAGAAACCATGAACATATTCGATCGATTTGTATTCAAAACAAGTGGTTTGGTCGTCCCAAATCTTCGTTTAAATTTTTTAAACAGCCCTCTGTTCCGACTTTTACGAAGAAAGGGGAGTGGTGTTTGCAAAAACCCTTGAAGCTTTTATTAAAGCCTGGAGGGCATGGGATGCTCTGGAAGCTTCTCAAGCAGGAAGGGGTTTTTGAGTGGTTTGATTCTTTAGGGGTTTCAAAAGCTCTTGTAAGACAAATTAATAATCCAATGGCATCGATTGACCATGGGCTTCTTGCTTTTTTAGGGATTGGCCATCAGCAGGACAAGGCCTTTGGATTTGCCTCCTGTTCCCGCTTAGTGAATGCTCAAGAGGGAATGAATGTTGTAAAAGAGATCAATGGGAAAAAGGTTTTAACTAATATCGAATATTGTGACTTTGAAAAATGTGGCATTCAAGATAAACCCACAGAGCCCGGAGGGAAGTACTCTCGTTTTCCATCGAATACCAATATTCTTTTTGCTGATCTTAAAGCGGTTAGAGAAGCTGCAATAAAACATCCCAACCCAGGACTCCTTGTCAACTTCAGAAAAGGGCACCACTATCATGCCGCAGAGGAGAAGGAAGAGATTGCCCGGTTAGAGACAACGATGCAAAATATTGCTGACGCTTTTTCAGTCGAAAAAGAGGCTCCCCTTCCAACCTATCTGACCTTTAACGAAAGGCGCAAAACGATTTCAACGACGAAAAGAAAGTCGACGATCAAAGGGAAAATGCTTGAAACCCCTGAAGGGTGTTACTATGACTATATGTTGAATGCAGAAGAACTCCTTAAAGCGCATTGTCAAATGGAGCTTCCGTCGTTCCCTGATGAAAAGACATTCATCAAGGAAGGACCTTCCTTTCTTTTTAGTTATCATCCAGCTCTTGGTCCTCACTATTCAATCATTGGGCAAAAAGTTCGTGGGGGAAAGCTCGAGAACGGAAGCGAGCTTCAACTTGAAATAGCTGACTTAGAACTTGAGAATCTTTCGCTTGATGGAAGTCTCCTCATTCATGCAACTGATCCGGTTGGGCATATTGAAAAAGGGATTTTGAACTATTCTAATCAAACAGGTCGGTGTCACTTGAAAAACATTTGTGTGAAAAATGGAGGGATCGACTGGGAAGAGGATCATCTTTTTTGGAAGCACGAAGTAAAAAGGGTGGCAGCATTAAAGATTGTTCTCCATGGACACTCAGAATTTTTTGCGGAAAATATTACCATTAATGGAGATCTAACTCTTGAAGTTCCTCATGGAATGCGGATGCGCGCAGAAGAAAAAAGTGGCCGGGTGATTTTCATCACTGAGCCACTTGAACATTCAGGTCCTTTCTGGACTTATTCGATTGATTCTCATGAAAGAATCCATCTTAAGAAAAACTAGCTTCTTATTCTATTAATTGCTGCACCGACTAAGACTGCAGAAATTGCGCCTCCAGCAGCCTCTTTAGAAATAATATTGAACCGTAGTGGTTGCGGCCAGTAGGAAGCTACTGTTTTAAAATGAGGGAGGGCAACTCCACCCGTTCTTTGCCAAAGAGTTGTATTTGAAAATTTCTCACTTCCTAAAGTGATTGTGTTGATAGCACCGCTTCCAGCGTCTGAAATTGCTCTAAGAAATGCAGCCATTGAATTACCTCCGTAAAATAATCATTTATATAGGGTTTGCCCTAAACTCAATATTGCAAGAATTATAGAGGAAATTTCTTTATTGTAAAGAAAGAAAGCTCTATTCTGTGTGGAACGCAAGGAGATTTTATGAACGAAGAGATTAAAGGAAAACTTAAAGATATCGATAATCGCCTCATCCACATGTGGAGGTATCTTTGACTTAGAGGTCAAAGAAAAAGAGGTAGCTCTCCTAGAAAAAAAGATGGAAGAGGGAGATTTTTGGTCCGACAATGAAGCGGCTCAAAAAGTCATTAATCAATGCAATATTTTAAAGGGGTGGACCCATCCTTATCGCGATGTTAAGAAACGGTTTGAAGGGGCAAAGGAGCTTCTTGAAGAGATTGAAGAAGAGGATGACCCAGAACTTTATCGAGAGCTCCTCACTGAGCTTGGAGAAGTCGAAAAGGGGCTCGAAGACTTAGAAATTAAGAAGATGCTTTCTGGTGAACTTGATAATAAGAATTGTTACTTAAGTGTCAATGCTGGAGCCGGAGGAACAGAGTCTTGTGATTGGGCTTCAATGCTCCTTCGAATGTATCAAAAATGGGCTGCAAAACGGGGGTGGAAAGTTGAGGTCATTGAAAAGCTTGATGGAGAAGTTGCGGGTATAAAAAATGCAACGCTTCAGATTAGTGGCGTTTTTGCTTACGGTTATTGCAAAGCAGAAAAAGGGGTTCATCGTCTTGTGCGGATTTCTCCCTTTGATAGTAATGCCCGTCGTCACACTAGTTTTGTTTCTGTCGACATCTCTCCTCTCATTGAGGATGACATTCAAATTGAAATCAAACCCGAAGAGATTCGGATCGATACCTTTCGCGCCTCAGGGGCAGGAGGACAGCATGTTAATACGACAGACTCTGCTGTTCGAATCACCCACGTTCCCACAGGGATTGTTGTCTCTTGTCAAGGAGAGCGTAGTCAGTTGCAGAATAAGGAAACATGTCTTAAAATGCTCCGTTCAAAGCTCTACGAAAAAGAGATCTTAGAGCGCGAAGAAGCCCTTGAAAAAATAGGGGGAGAAAAGAAAGAGATTGCTTGGGGGTCGCAGATTCGTAACTATGTCTTTCAGCCCTATACTCTTGTCAAAGATACCCGAACAAAGTATGAAGAAGGGAATATTCAAGAGGTGATGGATGGTTCTCTTGATGGATTTGTAAATGCCTATCTTAAGGAATTTGGTTAGTGAATATTACCGAAGACAGTGACTTTGATATCCGTTATTCAACTCAAGATGATCTGCCCTTTCTGCACAAATGGTTAGGGGAGTGCCGCAGGTGGTATCCCATTTCTTCTGATAAAGATGTTGAAGCCATGGCAAAAAATTGGATTGGATTTCATCGCTATGGAGCGAGCTTAACGGCTGTCTATAAAAATGAGCCTGTAGGGATTGCAACCCTCTTTTTAATGCCTTATCGTAAAGTCATCCACCACTGCCTTCTCTATTTTATCGTTGATCCAAAGCATGCAAGAAGTGGCGTTGGAAACACTCTTATTAAAAACATCAATCATCTAGGGAAAAGTTATTTCCGTTTTGAATGGATGAATATTGAGGTGTTTGAAGGATGTCCTGCTATTCCTCTTCTTGAAAAAGCAGGATATACCGAGGTTTTCAAGCAGGAGAAGTTTGTAAAAGAGAAAGAGGGGTATTTAGCCCGCCACATTTATCAGCTGAATTTTAAGGAGCAGGATGGCAAGTAAAAAACCTCTTATTACCTTTCGCCCTACAATTGTCGAAGACTTAGAATCTTATAAAGAGTGGCTTCAGCAACCCGGCGTTTTGGAGGGCTTCCCTATGACTGATAAGAGGGAGATTGATGATGCGGTCCGTCTTTGGCATCAATATTTATCCAAGGGAGCTTCGATTACCGCTCTCTATAAAAAGAAGCCTGTAGGTGCTGCTAATCTTTATGTCCAGGATGTCGAAAAGCTCAAACATCAATCTCTTTTTGTGATCCTTGTTGATGAGAAATTTCGAGGGAAAGGGATAGGGACTCTTCTTCTTAAAGAGGTCCAAAAGCTTGCAAAGACTAAGTTTGGAATCGAAATCCTTCACCTTGAGGTCTATGATAAGAATCCTGCCATTCGTCTCTATGAGAGGGTTGGGTTTAAAAAATATGGGCATCATCCTGATTATCTCAAAGATATGAAAGGGAACTACTTTGGAAAAATTTTAATGCAAATGGAGTTATAGGAAAGTTAGATGGCTGGTCATAGTAAGTGGGCAAATATTAAGCATAAAAAAGAGCGGGCTGATGCAAAAAAAGGAAAGATTTTTTCCAGAGTTGCAAAAGAGATTATCTCTGCTGTTAAGCAAGGAGGACCTGACCCTAAAGCCAATACGAAGCTTCGTTTAGCTCTCCAAAAAGCAAAGGGAGCCAATGTTCCTTCCGATGTTATCGATCGGAATATTAAAAAGGCTGCGAGTGCCGACCAGGCAGACTTTGCCGATCTAACCTATGAGCTTTATGGCCATGGTGGTGTGGGGATTATTGTCGATGCAATGACCGATAATAAAAACAGGACAGCCTCTGATATGAGAATTGCTACAAATAAGAAAGGGGGATCGATTGCCTCCCCTGGTTCTGTTGCTTTTAATTTTGATCGAAAAGGGGTTCTGCAGGTTGGAAAGGATCAGGGGGACGAAGAATCTCTCTTTATGCAAGCGACCGATGCTGGAGCTGATGATTTTGATGTGACAGAAGAAGGATTTATCGTTGTGACTCCTCCTGAAATGCTCTATGAAGTGAAGGAAAAGCTGGAGGGAGATGGGATCTCTATTCAAGAAGCAAGCTTGGAAATGATTCCAAAAACAATGGTTGAATGCGACCCCAGCACTAAAGAGGCGAATCAGGGGCTCATTGATTTTCTAGAAAACCTTGATGACGTTGACGTCGTTTTTCACAATATGGAAGGTTAACTTTTAACTGTTAAAAAACTTAAACCACTGAAGCATGTTTCTTTGGTAATCGATATCATTTGCAACGCTATCTCGGTCCTTTTTATATTGGACAACCTTAAGCATCGTTTCTCTTCCGCTTTCAGAAAACCAAGAATATAACCCGACGCCATTGACAAACCCTTTTTCGCCGCGCTGTATCATGGCATCTTTTGTTCTTCTGATCTCACTTAATAAATCGCCTCTTTCATCAATGGCATAGTCAGGATAAGTCTCATTTAAAGCTTCGATATACTCTCTAACATTTTCATAGGTGATTTTTTCAGGTTCATCAAAAAAGGGAGCAAGCTCTTGTTGAATCGCTTTTTTATCTCTTTCAAACGCAGGATAAAGAACGACGGTTTCTTCTCCAATCACTTGCTTTTCAACAACCTCAGTTGCGTATCCAAAGGCTCCCCAGATTCCAACATAGACCTGTTTTGTGACGACTTGAGTCACATCTCTTATTTCAGACCGTATAAGGGGCTCAAAAGAGTTAACAACTTCATCAACGCCCTTGCTTGGGACGTAGTCATCGATTATATTTGGTAGAATATGAGTCCCAGAAGTTGACATAACTAAATCCGTTTTTTAAAATTATATATATATTATATCATAATTATTAATATTATTTAATAATAAAAATTATTTTAATTATACTGTTTAAGATGTAGGAATTATTAAATAACGAAGCTTGTCGAGATGATGGGTTGGGCTAGGAGGAACAAAACGATGCTCGTTTTCTCCTCTGCTTTGATCATAGCAGACAATGAGCTTATGGTTAGCCAAGCACTTTGGAATCCGATGAGTAAGTCCCTTGATTTTTCTCCATAAATAAACGACTTTTTGAGATTTGCCCTGCAGGTCTAGAGTAATTCCTGCTTTACGCCAAAATTCAAGCTCACGTCCCTTAAAACGATAGCTGCGTGCATAGGCGTCATAGGCGGCAATAGACTTATAGTCTGAGAGGAAAATAAAGTCGACGCCTTCTTCTAAATGTTCAATCCGGCGCAAGTGCATTTTGAGCTCTGCTATTTGCGTATTTGTCGAAAAAGGAATGGGTTTAAAGACATCTAATGTGACATCAACAGGAAAATCTTCACCTTTCACTGCGGCTTCTTCGGCGTGCCTTTGCAATCCTCTCCCTAGGAACGTTCCATAGGTCACTAAGGAAACTTTATCATTAAATTCTGTGACATGACGGATCGAGAGTTTAACTCCGAGCGCATTAAGGAGGTCTTTATTTTCTAAAATAAAGTCTGAAAAATGGTCATCTTCTTCTTTATCGATTTTAAGAGAGCTATGGGTATAGAGCTGAACATTGACAATGGGGATCCGGTTTGTTGCTAGAGTGTGGCGAACAAGATCATTTTGAGCATCAAATCCCCCTAAACTATTCCCAATTGAAGCAAGAGGGCGAGGAGCTCTTCCTTTCATTAATTGGTTAAATCGGGAGAAGTCATCAACATCATAGGGAGCAAGTTCGGGAGTTCTATAAGGATTGATAGTAAGTACAGTTGCAATATAGGTTTGTGTCAGTCTAAATAGGTCGACACCTTCAGCCCCTTGAATAGATTTATGGATTTGTTGAAGTTGATAGAGAAGACTTTCTCCATGTTCTCTAGGCATGCGGTTTTCAAAAACTCTTTTTTTGATTTCAATCTCTAAAGCGTTATGCATAGCGTTTAAAGGAGGGACTAGAGCATCATATTCTTCGGACTCTTTAACTTGATTATAGGTTTTCATTGTTACAGCTAGCTGCCCCATCCAAGCTGGAAGGGTGAATTCTCTAAAGAAGTCATCATCTTCCTGAAGAGTTGAGCTGCTGTAAAGATAGCCCGTTTCTTTAGCTAGATCTCGAGTTAAGGTGTGGCCTCCTCTTTGAGCATAGAGATCGGGTGTCGTATCTCTAGGTGCTCGAATCACTGGGAGGGAGAGGTCATAATTTTCACTGGCAGGCCTTAAAACATACCAAAGTTTTCCCAGGCCTGAGTCGACGCCTTGGTCAACCCGGTAGTAAACGGTATTCCCTGAGCTGTCTTTGTATGGAGAAGGGATTAAGGCTCCTACGCGCCAGGATCCATCCGTTTCACTTCTCATTAGGTGTTTTTTAACGACAACTTTTGATAGGGCTTCGAAGAAGTATCGGTCGAGCTTTTCAAGACTAACAGCGCGCCCTGGAAAAGGGTTTTTCATCTCATTAAAGACCTGGAGAAGTTCTTGTTGGTCAACCCAGGGGCGAAACGTTTTTCTGTCGGTGATCTCCTTGTTGTAGGCACCCTTGATTGCTTTAGAGAATTTTCTTCCAGTATATAGTTTTTCCCATTGGCTCTGAGGGGTTTCCAGTATGCTCATGAGTTTTCCAAAACGAGCATCACTAAAATGTTCGGAGGGTCCTTCTTCATCCCTTATAGCTCCAAGATACCGATAAAAATCAGCGACGGTTCCATTGGGCCCAAACTTTTGAAGAATAGCACGGGCTTCTCGATCTGTGAAAGGGTGGTTTCCATCCGTAAAAATTGTGAGAAGCTTTTCATTAACTCTATGCTCACTTAGAAAAACTTCAACTTTAGTTCCTAAGCGGGTGACATCAGGCATCTCGATATTATTCATCCCTATATTGCAAAAATAGATATATTTGGGTCTGAGGGGGGTTCCTTTTCGGGTCATCTCATCAAAGTCGAAGCCATAGGTTTTTTGGATTTGCTCAAGCTTCTCTTTTCCAATCTCTTTTTCAAGAAAGGAGACATAGGAGCGAGTGGCTAGGCGGTTCTGTTCTTCCCACTGACGCATTTTCTCAGGATAAAAAATCTTTCGGAAAATCGTTTCGATTTTAGAAAAACCTTTCATCAAATGAATTGTTCCATCTTGAACAACAAATCTGACGTGAGGCTTGCTCCAGCTCCATTCGCTTAATAGGTTGGATTCTTTAACAGGGGTATTTGTAAAAAAGTGGGTTGTAGCTCGAGAGTAACCATCTTCATAAGAGCGGGTCATCAGTCCTGTTGACTCGGTGAAGGATTTTTGCACTTCTCTTTTTGGGGAAAGAGCTAGCTCTTCATCAATGTCTTGATAAGCAACTTCAAGAGTCAGTGTGCGACCATCTTCAAATAATAATTTTACATCCCAAGCATCGCGAACTCTATCATAGTGATAGCCTTGAACCGTAAAAGGAGCGGCGATAATTTTTTGAGCTTCTCTATGGAATAGAGAGAGCATCCGAGAAACAATGGAGTTGTTTACGTGGCACGTAGTCAAGCGTGAGAGACCATGAGCTGTTTCTTCATAGGTCCCATCAGGAGCTTCTATGTGATGGATAGGTGTAATTGCCACTTATTTATCCCCAAATTACCACGTAATAAATTACTAAATATTAAACATTATAACATATTTTTAATTTAAAATTTATATAAAAATTATTTTAATTATTAATAAATTGAAATATTCTAATATAAGCGGTTAAGGATGTAAGGCTTATAAAAAGAATAGCTAAGGGAGCAAAGAAGAAAGGGAAGAGAATCATTAGAGTAAAGAAGAGAAAAGCCTCTCCTCTCTCTATTAGCCCAGGACTGTAGTGGAAGCTCTTTTCTGAGCTGTTTACCTGAAAGATTCCTACAACAAGAAAGGTGGTGACGCAGAGAAAAACGGCTCCTAGCATTCCAAGGGATAGGAGGGCTCTTCCTTCTGGAGCATGGAGGTAGAGCCCCAAGATAATGGCAAATTCAACAAGGCGATCAGAAGTGATATCTAAAACGGCTCCTTTGGGTGAGGTTTTCCCTAGATGACGAGCCAGGGAGCCATCGAGAGTATCGAAGAAGCCACTCAAAGCTAGACAAATCAGGGCCCAATGAGATTTCTGAAAATAAAGGCAAATAGGAATCATTACGCCTGTTAGAACTCCAAACAGAGTTAATACCTGTGGAGACAATCGATTTATAATTCCCCATTTTAAAAGGGGATGAATAACAAGGCGTTGATAAGGATTTCTAAAATTGCTATCGATCATGGGTTAACCGTTTAACAAATATGGGGATTAAAGCAAAGAGGGCTAGGACGACTAGAGCGATCTTAATTTCGATATTAAAAACGGTTTCTACAGAGAAGTCCTTTCCCGAATCAAAAATGGCACCCAGTCCTCTTCCTGCTTGAGTAAAGACGTAGGCTCCTGGAATGATTCCAAGAAAAGTTGTCCAAAGATAGGTGCGTGTTTTGACATTAAAAAAGGCGGGGGCGATGTTTACTAGCCAAAAAGGGAAAAGGGGAATCAATCGCAAAAATAAGAGATAACTGGCCGCATTTTTTTTGAAGCCAGACTCCATTTTAGCCAGAAAAGGGCCAGCTTTTTTCTTTAAGAGATCTCCAATCGCTGTTCGTGCGGCTAAGAAAATGATCGTGGCTCCAATGGTTGCTCCAACAACGACATAAATTGTACTTAAGGGGATACCAAAGATGAATCCACCAAGAATGGAAAGGAGAGCTCCCCCGGGAAGAGAAAGAGAGGTCATAACAATATAGATTACAATAAATAGAAGAGGCATTAAGAGAGGATATTGATCAATGTAAGAAAGGATTACTTGTCGATTTTCTTTAATGTTTCCAAATGAGAGATGCTTTGTCACTCCAGAGACGTAGGCCATGACCATTAAGATAACGATAATGATGAGGGGAATCCATTTTTTCAC
The DNA here is from genome assembly GCA_018399075.1 of Simkaniaceae bacterium. GTDB lineage: Bacteria > Chlamydiota > Chlamydiia > Chlamydiales > Simkaniaceae > Neptunichlamydia. Next base: position 731,709 of record CP073763.1, read on the forward strand.
TTTCTAAACGCTCCTATAATCGTCTCTTTAAGCCATTTATCAGCAGCTTTCCGGATCGCTAAATTTTCAATAGGGTAGGGATGCATGAGATTGCTGAGTTTTCTTAAAGGGAGCTTTGCAAACATCGCTGTTGAAAGTTCCATCAGCATTTCACCTGCTCTTGGGCCAACAACGGTTGCTCCTAAGATTTTGCTGCTCCATTTTTTAGTGATGACTTTAACAAACCCTTCCGTTCTTCCTGAGGTGATGCTTCGATCGACTTCAGAAAAGGGGACGGTATAAACAGCAATTTTCTTCGGATTGCACTCTTCTTCTTTAAGACCAATACTTGCCACTTCGGGATCGGTATAGGTGCAACGGGGAATTGGTTGAGAACTCTTTTTCAGTTTAAAAGGGAGGAGGAGATTTATTAAAACGGCCCGCCCTTGATTTTCAGCATAATGGGTAAAGTAGGGAGGGGAGGTGACATCTCCAATCGCCCAGATATGGTTTTGATTGGTTTGTCCATAATCATTAACAGGTATTCCCTTTTCAGAATGGTTCACCTTCCCCTTTTCAAGGTTGAGCTGTTTTAGATGAGGTTGACGTCCCACACCGACAAATAGAGCATCCCCTTCAACGGTTTGCGTAGTTGCTCCACGGACTTCAACCCTAAAGGTATTGTTATAAGAAACCCTTTCCGTGCGACAGCCCAAGAGAAGGGAAACCCCTTCTTTTTGAAAGGTATCCAAGATTACTTTTTGGGCTTCAGGTTCTTCGCGTTCTAAGAGCGATTGGCGACTTTCAATAAGAGTGACATTTGAACCTAGACGGGAAAAAGCTTGGGAGAGTTCAGAACTGATCGGTCCCCCTCCAATGAAGATCATCCGTTTGGGGATTTCTTGAAGATCAAATACTGTTTCATTATTGAGAAATGGGGTGTCTTGAAGTCCTTCAATGGGCGGAATCACGGGGTAGGAACCGGTTGCAATCACAATTTGTTTTCCGCAAACGGTTTTGCCTTCGACAGCGAGGGTATGGGGATCCATGAAGGAAGCGATACCTTGAAGTGTTTCAACACCAAGTTTAGAAAGGGCTGCAGGATCTTCATGAGAACGAATTTCTTCAACAACTTTTCGCACCCTTGTCAAAGCTCCAGAAGCATCAAAGGAAAAAGGAGAGGTTTTTATTCCATAGTCATTGGAAACTTTTAGGAAGTGGGCGATATGAGCTGAGGCAATAAGAGATTTACTGGGAATACATCCATAGTTTGTGCAATCTCCTCCAAAAAGACCTTTTTCAATCAGAAGGACCCGTTTTTTTGCTGCAGCGGCCCCAATGGCGACAACCAATCCTCCTGCACCCGCACCAATCACAATAATATCGTAGCGATTACTCATTGCACTTATTCGCATTTATTCTCTATATAGAGATTTAAGTGATATGAATATAGAAAAAAAACGGATCTTAGAAAATCAAAAGCGGACCAAGTATTGGAAACATTGGGGTCCCTTTCTTGCCGAGAGGCAATGGGGAACCGTTCGTGAAGATTATAGCTCTGATGAAAAGACATGGGACTATTTCACTTATGAAATGGCAATGGAACGAGCCTATCGCTGGGGAGAAGATGGAATCGCAGGGATTTGTGATAGTCGTGCGCGCCTCTGTTTTGCTCTGAGTTTTTGGAATGAAGAGGATCCCTTTATCAAAGAGCGGATCTTTGGCCTTTCCAATCCGGAAGGAAATCATGGGGAAGATGTTAAAGAGTACTACTACTATCTCGATAATACGCCGACCCATACTTACATGAAGTATCTCTATAAATATCCTCAAGCAGCCTTTCCTTATGATGGACTCCGGAAAGCCAACGCGAAGCGAAGCCAAGAAGAGGGGGAGTATGAACTGATTGATACAGGAATCTTTGATCACGATCGATATTATGATGTTTTTGTCGAGTATGGAAAGAAAAATCCTGATGATATCGCTATTCGAGTAACGATTCATAATCGGGGAAATGAAGAGAGAATCCTTCACCTTCTGCCTACTTTTTGGGCACGAAACCTTTGGTTTAAAGAGGGAGTGGAAAAGCCTGAGTTTTCAGCGGTAAATGATGGAAAAGCGATTAAGGTAGAACATTATCAGCTGGGGACATGGTATCTGCATGGTGATGAGGGTGCGGAGCTTCTTTTTACTGAGAATGAGACAAAGGGGAAGGGGCAATATGCAAAAGATGGGATGAATGAATACCTCGTTCATGGAAAAAAAGAGGCAGTGAATCCTGAGCAGAAAGGAACAAAAAGCGCCTTTCACTATACGTTAAAAATCCCTCCGAATGAAAGTAAAGAGATCCATCTTCGGCTAACAAAAGATGATAGTGCAAGTTTAAAAGATATAGGGAAAATTCTAAAAACCCGGTTACGTGAAGCTGAAGAGTTTTATGAGGAGATTCTCCCATCAGATCTTTCTGATGAGCACCGCTTGATTGCGAGGCAAGCCTATGCAGGGCTTTTATGGAACAAAATGTATTACAATCTAGTCATTCCTGAGTGGCTCAAAGGGGATGAAGGATTCAATCCCCCTCTTCCCCCTCATGATCCCTGCAAAGCTCGCAATAGTGAATGGCTCCATCTTTACTCAGATGATATCGTTTCAACTCCCGATAAGTGGGAGTTCAACATGTTCTTTTCTTGGGATACGGCTTTTCATGCACTTCCTCTTGCAACGCTCGATGCCGATTATGCAAAACATCACCTGACTCTTCTGACACAAGAATGGTATATGCACCCCAATGGAATGCTTCCTGCTTATGAATGGAACTTCAATGATGTTAACCCACCTGTTCATGCATGGGCCACCTGGCGTGTCTTTAAAATCGATGAAAAAATCAATGGCACTCAGGATCGGATCTTTTTAGAAAAAGTCTTTCAAAAGCTTCTGTTGAATTTCACCTGGTGGGTGAATCGAAAAGATAATGCGGGAAAAAATATTTTTCAGGGAGGCTTTTTAGGTCTCGATAATATCAGCGTCTTTAATCGAAGCTCTCAGCTTCCAGCCGGTGCAACCCTCTATCAATCCGATGCCACGAGTTGGATGGGGATGTTTACCCTGAATATGCTTACCATTGCCTTTGAACTAGCGCAAAAAGATCGCGCTTATGAGAATATGGCCAATAAATTTTATAACCACTTTCTCCTGATTGCTGATGCTATTAATCATGAAGAACTCCATTCTAAGCCCTTATGGAATGAAGAGGATGGTTTCTATTACGATATTTTGAGGATGGACGATGGAACGGAGTATCCTTTGAAAATTCGCTCTCTCGTTGGGCTCATGCCTCTTCTTGCCGTTTCGACGATTGAGCCCGAAACTCTAGAAGAACTCCACGTTTTTAAGCGGAAAATGGATTGGTTTTTAGATAACCGCCACGATCTTTGTGAAAAAGTCGCTTGTATGAAAACGCCGGGGCAAAAAGAGCGACGGATTCTTTCGATTGTAGATCGGGAAAAACTGACTAAACTTCTGAAAGTCATGCTCGATGAAGAGGAGTTTTTAAGTCCCTATGGAATCCGCTCGATTTCTAAATGTCACAAAGAACATCCCTTTAAACTAGAAATCGATGGGAAAACCTTTTGCGTGGACTATGAACCGGGAGAATCAAAAAGTCGCCTCTTTGGAGGGAATTCAAATTGGCGAGGGCCGATTTGGTTTCCGATTAATGTCCTTCTCATCGAAGCTCTTCAAAAGTACCACCATTACTATGGGGATGATTTAAAAGTGGAGTTTCCAACCGGCTCAGGAAAAGAGATGAACCTTTGGGATGTGGCGGCAGAACTTTCCAAACGTCTTGTCAAAATTTTTGAAAAAGATGAGAAAGGGGAGCGTCCCGTTTTCGGAGACCGTCCCAAGTTTCAATCGGATCCCCATTTTCAAGACTATATCCTGTTCCACGAATACTTTCATGGATGTTCCGGGCAGGGACTTGGTGCTAATCATCAAATGGGATGGACCGCAGCCGTTGCTAAGTTGATCAAACAACTCGGCGACTACGGTCACATTTAAAAAACCATCTATCTTGCCTTAACCTTTAAGACACCTTCTGAAAGAGCACCTCCAGAAGAGCTTAAAGCAACAACGCGATAGGTATAGGTCTTTTTCGATTTCAGATTATTATCTGTAAATTTTAAAGGACCTTGCCCACGAACGGTTCCAACAAGCTTTGAATCGCGGTAAATGTTAAAGGTCTCATTGGAAGAAGAGGTCCAAGAAAGCTTCACGAAACTGTTAGTTTCTGTGAGGAAACTATCTCTTCCTGTTTTTCCCATAACCGTAAAGTCAGCCATAGGTGCTACAATAAACTCGATCCAAACAGGATTATTAAAAGCGGAAATTGTATCGTCCACTGTGCCAGTGACAGTTAAGGTTGTCATATCAATAATGGAAACAGAGTTTCCTCCAGAATTGGCGACAAAAGCTTGTGTTCCATCTGGGCTAATCGTGACTCCAAAAGGGATATTAAAAGTTATAGGAGGATCATTTACAAATCCTGTGGTGGTCTGAGTTCCAATATCAACAATAGAAACAGTATTAGTTCCTTGATTGGTTATAAGAGCAGTCGTTCCATCAGGGCTAATGGCAACAACTTTAGGTGAACTAAAAAGAAATACAGCATCATTTATGAGTCCTGTAACAGTTTGAGTTCCCACATTGATGATAGAAACAGTATCATTGCTATTATTCGTCACTAAAGCAAGGGTTCCATCAGGAGTAAAGGCTATATGCTCAGGGGTATCAAAAGGCCCAGCAACATCATTGATAGTTCCAGTGACTGTGTCTGTTGCAACATCTACAACGGATACGGTATTTGGGGTGTCATTGGGAATAAAAAGCATTGTTCCATCGGGTGTAATTTCTCCTCCATCAGGACTAGAAAAAGGCCCAGCAGCATCGTTGACGGTTCCAGTGACTGTGAGTGTTGCGATGTCAAAAATAGAAACGGTATCATTACCTTCATTAACGACATAACCCTTAGAGTTATCGGAAGTAATTAATATAGAAATAGGCTGGCTAAATGGTCCTGCAGCATCATTGACAAGTCCTGTCACTGCTAGAGTTGTCATATCTACCACTGCAACTGTGTCGGTTCCAGCATTACCTACAAAAGCTTTTGTTCCATCGGGAGTAATAACGACTAAGCCTGGGTTGACAAAAGGGGCCACTGTATCATTAACTGTTCCAATCACATCACCTGTTTGAGAGTCTACGATAGATACAGTATTACCACCTAGATTTGTAACGAGGTAATCTGGAAAGGCTGAGATGCATGTGAAAATAAAGAAAAATAAAATGGCTTTGAAATGAGACTTCATTGGTTCATCCTTGTTAGGGTTTGAAGATGAAAGAATGATAGTGAGTTAAAGATATTTTTTATAGATTTTTTTAGAAGCTGCCAGCCGAGAACTGGCAGCAGTTTACAAGAGTGCTACCTTGATTTAATGGTCAAGACACCTTCAGCAAGCGAGCTGCCTGCAGAGCTTAAAGCAACAACGCGATAGGTATAGGTCTTTTTCGATTTCAGATTATTATCTGTAAATTTTAAAGGACCTTGCCCACGAACGGTTCCAACAAGCTTTGAATCGCGGTAAATGTTAAAGGTCTCATTGGAAGAAGAGGTCCAAGAAAGCTTCACGAAACTGTTAGTTTCGGTTAAAAAATCATTGTTCCCTGCTTTACCGGCAATAGCAATGCCTTCAGCAGCACCATCAAAGTATGCGATCCAGGAGGGACTCCCAAACGTTGCAGTTGTATCATCCACAACTCCTGTGACAGAGAGCGTTGCTATATCGATGATAGAAACTGAATTATTTCCTGAATTCGCGACATAGGCTTTTGTACCATCAGGGCTAACGGTGATGCCATCAGGAGATTGAATCGTTGTCGAAGGATCATTAATAATTCCAGTTGTTGAGAGAGTTCCAAGGTCAATAACTGAAACAGTATTGTTTCCATCATTCCCTACAAGAGCAAGGGTCCCATCAGGGGTAATGCCAACAAGTCCTGGAGTGTTAAAAGTGAGCCCTCCATCGGTGATGAGTCCTGTAATGGTTTGGCTTCCCACATCCATTATAGAAACAGTATTATTGGATGAGTTTGGAATGAGTGCAGTGGTTCCACCCGGGGTTAGGGCAACAATCGTTGGACCAGAAAAAGGGCCTGCTGCGTCATTCACGAGTCCCGGTACCGTTTCAGTTGCCACATTAATAATCGATACAGTGGCATTATCATTAGGTACAAAACTAGTGGTTCCATCCAGTGTCATTCCAGAAATATTAGGAGAGAAAAAAGGACCTGCTACATCATTCACTATTCCTGTCACAACAAGAGTTGCGATATCGACAACAGATACAGTATTATTTCCTTCATTTGTGACAAAGGCTGTGGATCCATCAGGAGTAATATCGAGGCTAGCAGGTTGATTAAAAGGAGAAATAGTATCGTTTATTATGCCAGTAACTGCGAGGGTTTTAAGGTCGATAACGGAAATGATATTGTTTCCAATATTTGTAACAAAGGCCATGGTTCCGTCTGGGGTAATAGTGACAGTGGTAGGCTGAGAGAAGGGGGCCACCGTATCACTTACTGTTCCTACTACAGCATCTGTTGCACCGTCTACTATAGAGACAGTACTATTACTTATGTTTGTAACAAGATAATCAGGAAAAGCGGTGATGCATGTGAAAATAAAGAAAATTGAGAAGGCTTTGAAAAGGGACTTCATTGGATCATCCTTGTTAGGGGTTGAGGATGAAAGAATGATAGTGAGTTAAAGATATTTTTTATAGGTTTTTTAGAGGCTGCCAGCCTAAAACTGGCAGCATTAATTTTCACTCCTTATTTAGCCTTGAGTGAAACACTTCCAGCTGCAGCTGGACCTAATGAATCTTCAGCTATTACTTGATAAGTATATGTTCTTTTTCTCTTAAGATTATGATCTTTATAGGAGCGGAAGTCTCCTGCGGGGAGACTGGCAATATGAGTCCCATCGCGGTAAATCTTATATAAAATAGGGATGGCTCCATCAAGAGGGATCGACCAATTAAGCTGAATAAAGTGATCGGTTTCGACAAGAAAGTCATCTCTTTTGGCTTTTCCACTCACTGCTATGGATTGTGGAGGAAGGAGGAAAGTTGTAAGGACAAGACCGTGGGGACTCGTTCCTGTAGGAACAGGAATCGTTGCGGTCACAGTATTTGTAATGAGATTAATGACACTGAGAGTATCGCCACTTGCATTTGTCACATAGGCAACTCTCCCATCGGCCGAGACGGCGACATCAATTGGATTATCTCCTACAGGAATAGATCCTAGAAATGTAATGCCTTGAAGGATTGAGACGTCATCCGATGCTTGATTTGCAACATAGACAAAGCCTCCAGTGGGTCTAGCGGCAATTCCAAATGGAGAGGTTCCAACTCCAAATGTTGACGTAATAGAATTCGTTGCGGTATCAAATGCAATGACTTGATCCGCACCAGCAATTGTAACATAAGCAATGGTCCCATCAGGTAATACAGCGATATCAATAGGATTAGGTCCAAGGGAGACTGTTGCTGTAACGGTGTTTGTTGTGGTATTAATGACGCTAACATCTCCACTTCCATTATTTGCGACATAAACAAAGGCTCCATCTGGTCTAATAGCTAGACCTTCAGGATTTGTTCCCACAGGAATCGTTGCGATGACAAGGTTAGTTGCTGTGTTGATCACACTCACAGTGTTAGGTGTTCGTTCTCCCACATAGGCGAAGTTCCCATCGGGAGTAAAGACGATTCCCGTTGGAAAACTGCCGACGGGGATATTTCCTGTTACAGAGCTAGTTGCTGTATCGATCACTGTGACGGCATTCAATCCATTGTTTGAGACATAGACCAGGGACTCATCAGGACTAATTGCAAGTCTTGTAGAAGGACCACCAATTGGAATGGGTGTTCCCAAAGTATTGGTTGTAATATTGACAAGGGTAATGTCATTGTTCCCTTTTCCCGTGACATAGGCAAAGCTATCACTGAAAGCAAAATGGCTTTGCAATACCAAGAAAAGGGGTAGAAAAAGGGTAAAGATTTTTTGTTTCATAAAGAGCCTCATTTTGTTTTGACTGTTATTGATACAGTCCCTAGGGGGCCGATTTCATCAAATGCTACAATTGTATAACTATAAGTTTGATTTTTCTTAAGATTGTGATCTTCAAAATATAAAGGAGCATCGGCTTGAATAGATCCGATCAACTCTTTATTTCGGTAAATTTTGAATTCTGTAGGGGTATAGCCGTTATTTTGAGTTGTCCAACGGAGGGTATTATAGATGTCGGTTTCAGTAAGAAATGTATTGTTTTTTGCTTTTGCTGATGCCGATATGTTGACAAGGCTTAAGGGAAAAGGGGGAAAGGGGTCTGAAAATGAAACAATTGTAATTTCAGCATTAAATTGAGGAGCGGGAATGACTGCAGCGAGTGTGTTTGTGGCAAGATCAATCCGCCCTACATTATTTTGATAAGCGACAAAAGCTAGTCTGCCATCGGGTGTGATAGCAATATTCATGTTGTCAGGTATCCCTCCAATAGGGATAGTTCCTGAAACCGTGTTTGTTGCTAGGTCAAAGGTGGTGACATCAACTGAACCATCATTTGTGATATAGGCATAATTCCCATCAGGTGTAATGGCAATATCACAGGGTCCTAATGACCCCAAGGGGAAAGTGGTGACTAAATAGGTGGCTGTATCGATCACTGAAACACTATTTCCAGTATTATTTACAACATAGGCATAATCCCCATCAGGAGAGATTGCAATGCTTACTGGATCCGTTCCTACTGGGACCATAGTGACTACAGCATTTGTTGTTGTATTGATGACACTAACGTTATCTGATCCACTATTAGCGACATAAGCAAAGTTTCCGTTGGGAGTAATGGCAATGCCTTGAGGAGCAGCTCCAACAAAAGCTGCTGCAATGACATTATTCGTTGCTGTACTGATTACACTGACATCATTGGAAACTAAATTGCTAACGTAGACAAATGCTCCATCAGGGGTTACTGCAACCCCAAAAGGGTTCATCCCTACAGGAATTGTTCCAAGAGTGGTATTCGTATTGGTGTCGATGATATTAATGCTATTAGCATTAGCAAGGGTTACATAGACTTTACTTTGATCGGGGGAAGTCGCAATGCCTAGAGCTTTAGGACCCACAGTGATTGTAGCGACTATGACATCTCTAGAGGTGTCTATGACTGAGACAGAGTTATTAAATAAATTTGCAAAATAAGCATAATCAATTGCAAAAGCCGTTTGGTTTATTATTCCAAGAGAAAGAATTAACATTAGGTTGAATAGCCTAGTAGGGTTCATTTGAAAGCCTCTTCTTTACGAACCTCGAAAAAAATTAAAGTTATTTTTTAATAGCACTCTATTTATTCGCAAGTGAATTCCCTGACTAGGGAAGTGGGGATGATAAAAAAGCCCAGTTTCTCTGGGCTTTTTATTACTCTGAGTTAGTTAGAGTGATTGTGGCAAGGAGGGGAATATGTTCTTCGCTACGAGCATCTCCTAAATGCTGAATTCCCTCGAGCTGACTATAGACACCGTTTCCACCTAGATGATAGGTGGCACCGGTTGGGGAATAATGATTGGGATCCGTTTGATAGACATATTGCGTGGGGATTTCACAAACCATATTTACAGTCTGATTAATGAAAACATTATCGAATGTTTCAGGACCATTGTAGTTGCTGTTATTTGTTCCACACTGGATCAAATTTGAAATATTCGACCAAGTTGTTCCCAATTTCTTAGAGAGAGAATCTCGGAAATCATCACTATTCTCTTGAAACGATGCTTTTCCTCCTTGGTAGTTGATATCTCCAGCAAGGATGATCTCTGAAGAGCTTCCGCCTAAGTCCTGAATGGCTGCTGCGATTTGATCTAAAAGAGGATCATGCGAGCCATGATCGGGGTGAATACCAATAAAAATGATATTTTTTCCTGTGCTTTTTTCTGTTAATGCTATAGCCATAAAGCCGCGGCCTAATTGCTGCGCAGCGCAGCATCCCTGATTTGGAGGGGTTGGAGACCATAGTGTTTTAAAGGTATACCGGTTGGTATTATAGATAAGAGTTAAAGCTTCATTATAGCTGGATGTTGTTCCAGGGCATGTATGGCATTGAAAGTCGTAACTTGGAATAGACCACTTGATACAGCTCTTATCATCGGATGCAGATTGACATTCGGTTAAACAAGCAAAATCCACATCATTTCCAGAAAGGGTGGCTTCAATAAGACCGACTTGATTTCCTTGGGTCTGGTTGCAGCAGAGTTGTCCAGGTTTCCCATACTTCATATTATACTGGAGAACTTTAATCGTGGAGTTTGTCTCAGCATAAATTGTTGATAGAAGAAAGGTTCCTAAGAAAAGCCATTTTTTTAACATCTAATCCTCCAAATGAATGTATAAAGGGACTCATTCTCAAACTTTAAATAAGTTTTTGTCAACATGTATGAGTCCCTAATATCTTTTGAAGATCTAAGGAAGAGAGATGTAGGTTCCTTCAGTCTTTAAGGTTTCAGCAGTAATACCTTCGTAGCGAAAGGCTTTTCCTTCAGGCTGCTTTCCTTCAAGCATGATGGCAATTCGTTTGGGATTTCTGCGTGAAAGGAACGTGGTGGTATCCTTCTTAAAGTCTTCATAGGTGAGTTCTTTAAGGGCTGCGATAAGTTTCTCGCGCCGCTCAAAGTCTCCCTTATGGGTAAAGGCAAGCGTTTGAAGCTGACCAGCCATTTGTCCTAGGTTAGTAGGAGGCGTTTCTAGAATGGTGATGACATTACTTTTAATAAGTTCAAATCGCCCTTCTGAAAGCATGGTTTCAAAGTCTTTGATGTAGGTTTCTAAAAAGAGTTCGAAACGGGCAATCAGCTCATCCGGTTGATGAGAGGTAGATTGGACAAGAAAGAGGTTATAGAGTTGCTCTTCTTCTTCAGCACTGATCGCCTTGGCTATATAGGCTGTTTGTTGTTTGGTTCGAAGGGTGTCAAAGAAATCTTCTTGCAAGGCTGTTCCTAAAATGGACTGAGAAGCTTTTTTCGGGAAGGTCATTGCACCTTCTTGAATCATAAGAATAGCGGCATTTCCAAGGCTCTCTGTTTGCGCAGGAATTTTAAAAGGTCCCTGGAAAGAGGAGAGGGTAAGCATTTGCTTTTTCTCATGATTTTTCTTGAGGTAGGGGTTTGCTCCCAGCTTTTCATGGATGGTTGTCCATGTTTCGTGCGCTTCTTTTTCTGTCATGTTTCCGGCAAAGAGAGCTTCTACATAGCAGTCTTCAAGAAGATGGTCGGCAAAGAAAAGATAATCTTCGTAAGTGAGACTTTGAAGAGAGGCAAGCTTTTCAGTGTGCTTAGGTGCATTATTAAAGAGGAGGTTTTGATAGATTTCAAGGGCTTGCATCATTGGCATTCCTTTGGCAACATTTGCATAACCGCTCTTTAGGGATATAGAGTAAAGCTCAAATTCTTCTTTTGTCATTTTGCAGTTTTTAAGTTTATTTAAGACTTCTTCTAGTAAGAGAGGGGCTTTTTCACTATAGCCACCGATCTGAAGTGAAAACTTCATGTCATTGGGATAGCACCCCATTCCTAGCGATGCTGGCTGTGCAAAGGAGAGGGTAGGAGCAAGCTTTTCATCAAGAGTGTATGTAAAGAGATCAAAGAGAACCGTTTGTCTAGCTGTTCCATCGATAAGAGGAGTGTAGATATTAAAGATCCAAGAGATTTCAGGAACACGGTATTGGGTATCTTCCCAGAAGTACAACATTCCGCGATCGTTATTGACGAGCATTTTAGGGCGGGGAGAAACATGGAATTCACCATCTCCCTCACTTGTAACGAGCTTTAGATGGTTGGGAATAAAATGGTTTTGTTCGGGGAGAGCAATATGGGGGTGAGAGGGGAGGTTACTCCAAGCGGTAAAAGTTTCAGAAGAGATTTTTTTGATGCCATATTCAGCACCTGTCCAAGTTTCCTTTTTTTCGGGAAGAATCCCTGTCAAATCTGGAGATGCAATCAGAAAATAAGCAGCACTTTCTGGAGTGAGTTCACTTAGGAATTTCTCGGTTTCTTCTGCATTATAAGTTGTGGGGAGTACTGTTTTTAAGGGGTAAGTCTCAAGGGGTTCATCGATCAGGTTATGTGCATGATTCTGAACAAAGGCATAAGGAGTTGCCCGTGACTGAAATTCGTAATCGATTTTTGCCATTGTCTTCATTTCATTGAAGATATAGGGGGGTACACCACTGGCTTTAAGGGAATTTAAGGTTTGAAAGCATCTTTCGATGACGACTTCAAATTGCTCAGCTCCTTGTGGAGTGAGATCAAAATTGATTGAAAAGAGGCCGGTTTCTTTTCCTGCACGCATCATTCCTGAGGAAATATCTTCAATTAGCCCTTCATTTTTAAGTTGAGTGTAGAGACTTGAAGCATGTCTGCCCCCTAGGATATATCCTAAAACATCATGAGAACGATTATCGAAATTTTGGACATATTCTGGGGAGAGTTCCCATTCAAGAGAGAGGGAGCGAAGATCTTTGAAAGGCTTAACGGCAATGATATTTCCTTGTTGCCGCTCAGAAAGAAGAGGCTCCTTTGAATAGGTCAAGGGATTTGATGATTTGGGAACAGCAGAGAAGAGGCGAACAGTTTGTGCTTTGAGTTCTTCGATTGGGAGGGTTGAATAAAGGACAAGATGGGCGCGGTTTGAGCTATAATTATTTTTATGCCACAGCTTTACTTCTTTTTGTGGAATTCCTCCAAGTGTTTCTGCGTTTCCTGTACTAAAAAGGGCGTTGGGATGGTTTTGATTTCCTGTTTCTTTTAGAATCATCCATAACCGAGATCCATCACTTTCGATATTTTTATCATGTTCTTGATCAACAGCATGAAGCTCTCTTTTAATCCCGGAAGGGTTAAAGAGGGGATCAACAAACATGTGGGAGAACATATCTAAAGTTGTGGGAAAGGCATCATTATTTACGGAAAAGATATAAACGGTACGATCAGGAGCTGTGTAGGCGTTTAAAACACCGCCGTTATCCCAGACTTGTTTATCATAGGAGTTCTCTTCAGGGTATGTTTCTGATCCCATAAAAAGTAGATGCTCTAAAAAGTGAGCGATTCCTGCATATTGAGGAGAATCATTCCAAGACCCTACTTCCATCGAGAGGGCTGCAGCTGATTGATCTGCTTTAGGGTCAGAAATAAGGTAGGCTTCAAGACCATTATCGAGACGGATTTTTGCTGTCATTCTCTCGGAAAGTGAGGGAGTGAGAATTATCAGATCGCACTGATCCTGGACTTCTTCATATCCTTTAGGACTATTAGCCCAAATTAAAGATGTTGCACAGATAAGGGATAAGATCAGGGTTTTCATTTTTCCTCACTATTATTTAGACTGCATTGTTATAAGAATCTAGTTTCCTTAGTCCTTTCTAGGGAAAACTTCTATGATGCCCACTTTCCTGGGCGCCTTGAATTTTCTCCCAAGAAGAACTCTTAAGCTGGATTTTCATGATAATGCTATTTAGGGAATTTTTCATATTCTTTATTGACGCAGCTCCAGAGGTACTCTGCTCTAATGCGTCTTTTATCTTTTTTATCGATAGCTTTTTCAGCTCCTTGAAAGTCTTCCATATCCACTTCTTCCCCAAAATGGAGGTGGATAGCTCCACCTTGAGTGACCCGCGTTTCTCCTAACTCTACCTCAGTTGTTTCAGGAGGAGGAAGGAGGTGGTATGTTGAAAGGGCAAGAGGAAAGAAATGGGTTGGGGTTTTCCCCTTCTGCGCCATTAGATAGAACATTTCAATACTTTGAGAGTCGAAGGGGGCAACTTCAACAACACCTTCGGCATTTGCACGGTCTCTTCCACCACTTGGAGCAACATAAATAGCGTGGCCTCCCTCACTGAGGAGCTCAACCATCCGTTCCATTGTGCGTTTGTTGTGCATCTGCTTTTCGTGCTGTTCTTCAGGAGGATTATCGATATACTTTTTTGAATGAATGCAGAGGAGGTTGCGTCCCATGCTAAATGGGATAGCTAAAGGATCAGAAGTGACCCGCGTTCCAGCTACAAAAATAAGCTCTTCGCCAAACTTAGGATGCATTTTTTCAAGAAGAATACTAATGGCTTGAGGATCGGCTTCGATTTGATGATTGGCAAAAAGGATCACATTCTCATTTTTCTTGAGGAGGGATTCCATGTAATCGATATTCTTTGCACCTGACACTGTAGAGTTTGGGAGATCTACTAAAGGACGGAGGAAGTCAATGCCAAACTTATAATAGTCAAAAGGGGAGCGAATTTTTTCATGGTATGGTTCAAAAGTAAAGGGTGTTTTAAACCCCTCTTTTACGAGCTCAATAAAAGTGTCAAAGATCCCGATGTAATTTTCGGGGTCTTCTCCATGTTCAACAATCACCTCTTGATAGCTATTTAAGAATTCCCGGAATATCTGAGGATATTTATCGGGAATTGCTTTCGAGGAGGCAAGCTCCTCGATTTTCTCTAAAAGCTTTTCGAATTTACCATTCAATTTTTTGTCCATCAGCTAGTGAATAAAATTCAAAGCCGTTTAAATGAAGCTCATCGTTCCTTTTAAACGAAATTTCCCCCTTACATTTCTTAACAAGTCTTTCTATGAGATTTAGGTCTCCTTTTGAAAGAAAGTCATACATCTGAGGGTGAATGACAAGTTCAACCTGTTGCTGTTTGTGCATTGTCATGAGTTTCATAATGGCTCGTTCGATCTCAATTGAGGTGCTCTCAAAATTTTTGATCATCCCTTTTCCATTGCAGTAGGGGCAATGGACGAAAAGGGTTTGGATAAGAGATTCTCGGGTCCGTTGTCGTGTCATTTCAACAAGACCAAAATCACTCATCCCTAAAATGGTACATTTTGCAGAATCCTCTTTCATGGCTTCTTTAAGGGTGTCGAGTACTCTTCGTTGGTTTCTACGATACCGCATGTCGATAAAGTCGCAGATCACAAGGCCTCCAATATTCCGAATACGGAGCTGGCGTGCAATTTCCTCTGCTGCTTCCATATTAATTCGAACAAGAGTCTCTTCAACATCAATGTTTTCACTCGAAGAAGTACTTCTACCCGAGTTGACATCGATTGTATACATCGCTTCTGTTTTATCAAAAAAGAGGTAGCCACCTGTTTGGAGCCAGATTTTTCGTCTTAAACACCGCTCGATCTCATTTTCTACAGCAAAGCGGTCAAACATTGGAATTTTATCCCGATAACACTCAAGTTTAAGGATATGATCTCCTTTATACTTGTTGTAAACCTCTCGACAATATTGATAGGTTTTGTAGTCATCGACGAGCATTCGGGAATATTTTTTATTGATGGCTTTTAATACAGATTTTTTTACGAGATCAGATTCGCGATAAAGGCAAACTGGCTCTTCGCTGTTTTTAAAATCCTCTTGAATTTTTTCCCAAGTCGCTAAAAGCTCAGTTGCCTCTGCAATGAGTTCATCCGTTGATGCACTAGCGCTCGCAGTTCGGCAGATAAGTCCCATTTTTTGGGGCATCTCAAAAGCGCGGATGATTTTTTTCAGCCGATCTCTTTCAGAACGGTCGGTAATTTTTCTTGATACACCTCGATGTGGGGTATTTGGAAGGAGGACGAGGTAGCGTCCAGGAATCGTAATATTTGATGTGAGACGGGCTCCCTTTGTTCCAATAGGTTCTTTTACAACCTGGACTAGAACAGGATGTCCAATCTCCATAAACTTTGAGATATCAGCATCCTTAAGTTCACGGGTTTTAATAGCGCTCACATCGCAGTCCCATTCAAATTCCATATCGAACATTTCTTGGAATTTTTGGGTATTCTCAACGATATCGCTGATATGAATAAAGCCGTTTTCCCCTTCGTTGATGGCAATAAAAGCAGATTGAATATTGTGCAAAATATTTATGACCTCTCCCCGGTAGATATTACCAGTGAGTTGTCTGTTAGATTTTCGCTCAACGATCAGGTCTTGAAGTTTTCCAAACTTTAATATTGCGCAACGTTTTTCCTTAGAGGTCACATTTAGAAGAATTTCTTTCATCGGTTTCACCAGTGTAGGTCACTTTTTGCAAACTCCGATCATACATTATTCAACAATCAATTTCAAGGACTCGAATAAACTCCCCAGTATATGATAATTTTTTGGATCAATAATCATCTGCGACTTTGAAAGGCTTTCTTTTCGCTTTTGGAGGAAAAGTTGTTAAAATTTAGTTGAGAGATAGCTGATGTTTGATTTTAGAGAGAAAGTCATTTTGAATGAGTTCAAGAGCACCCTGAAAACCACACTTTAGCGCATCAGGCGAAGCATCTCCATGACACTTCATGATAATACCATCCACTCCACAGAGAATTGCACCAGGATATTCGGCAGAGTAGAGTTCCCTCTCTAGTCTTTTTATGAGAGGTTTGGAAAAGGGGATCAGATTTTTGTTTTTATGCATTGTTTCTAAAATAAAGGAGGAGATTCCTTCTGCTGTTTTTAGAAAGACATTACCGGTAAAGCCATCGGTAACAAGGACATGAATATTCCCTGTAAAGACCTCTTTCCCTTCAATATTACCAGCAAAAGAGGTGTCTTCTTGGTTGAACTCTTGAAGGAGCTGATAGGTTTCACGGAGTTCTCGTCTTCCTTTTTTCTCTTCAGTTCCAATGTTGAGAAGGCCAATAACAGGCTTTTTGATTCCTCGACTTTTTTGGTAAGCGACACCCATTTTAGCAAAATGAACGAGATGCACAGGGGTGCACTCGATATTTGCTCCGATATCAATAACAGCAACGGGCTCATTTTGAGTAGGAAGGAGAGTGATAAGAGCGGCTCTTGAAATACCAGAAAGCATTGGTAGCATCATTGTTGCGCTGGCAATAAGGGCCCCAGTATTTCCTGTTGAAACAAGGGCATCAATCTTTTTTTCTTTAAGAAGGTGTATTCCAATGAACATTGAAGCCTTTTTTTTCTTCCGCAGGGAGAGTAGAGGATCATCCTCCATGTCGATGACTTCATTTGTTTCAACGACATCAAGTTCGTGTTCCTTAAGCTCCTTAGCTTTTCGGAAGGCTTCAATATGGGTTGCCATTTCAGGAGTAGAGAAAACGGTTAGGCAAAAGGGATCCTTGATCTCTAAATAGAGAGCATGGAGAGTTTCGAGCATATGGTCGGGGGTTTTAAAATCCCCACCTAAGAGATCAAGCCCAATATTTGGAACTTTACTCTGATGCTTCTTCCGAGATGACGGCACGTCCTCCGTAGTAGCCACAGAATGGGCACATGCGGTGGGGGAGGTGCATTTTTCCGCAGTTTGAGCAACTTGAAACATGTTTCTCTTTTTTTGCATGGTGTGCACGTTTACTATTTTTTCGCGCATTTGAATGTCGGTTACGTGGGACTGCCACTTTTTTACTCCTAGTTGAGGTCTGCAAAGGGAAACTGAGTTTCCCCTTTGTCTAAATAGTTTTTTAATTCAGTCCGTTTAGGACAGTTTCCCATACATTCTACATAAGAAGGGACTTCTAGTAAAATCGCTTCTCTCATGGGACCAGTATAATCGTAAATATGCCCTTTAATATTTGCAACTTCTTCTGTGTGATAAAAAGAAGAAATAACAATCTTTTTTTGGATCTGCTCGTTACAAATTAGGCAGGGCATCTCTGCCTCTGTTTTGATCTTAAGCTGGATAATCAAATGATCCTCAGCTAAATAAGCTTTTCCAGAAAGAAAGACAGGTTGTTTAAATTGAAGGTCCGTCTCATTAACGTCAATCATCTCTGGAGGAACGGTTTCTTCAATCTTTTCTGTCTGACCATCACCAAGACGATCAATATAAATTTTAAGAAAATTTCTCATACGTGAATAAAGTTTAGAGAAGAGAAAGATAAACATCAATCCCCAGTTTTAAAATCTAAGTTTTGGGTTTATTTCACTGATTCTCAGCAATCTTTAGCTTTCTTCTCTCCCTTAGTTTCCTTGAAAAGGGGCAATTTTGCCCCTTCTCTTCTGAAAAAGAAAGAGAATTTAAGCAAAATCTTTTCTGAGAATCACTAAACTACACTCAAAACTACGATTAAAAAAAAACTTTGATTAAAAAATTACTATACAGTTAGACTGCTCCCTTTATAACCTTTCTTAAGGAGGAATTTAAGATGTCTAACCCACTTCAATATATTTACCCTCAGCCAATAACTGATATCGCTGTGAATATGCATAAAGCAGCAAAGGCTGATAACTATAAATTAGATAATGAAAATTTTCGCACAGCAGTAAAGGTCGTTGCTTACTCTTTTTCACGAATTGCCTTAGCTGGAGCTATTTACTATGGAATGAATAAATATAAAACCGATGCTTTGAGAACCACTGTTGCAGGGGTACTGATTTCAACACCCGCAACTATTCTATTTTGGTCAGGAAAGCTTCTGGTAACAGGGGCAAAGGCTCTCCATGCTAATTACCGCACACCTTTTACTAGAGCATTTGCTACAGGGGCATTCCAAACACTTGGTGCTTTAGCTCTTTCAGGTTGTTATAAAGACATTGGCTTTAGAGCTGGTCTTGTTGAATGGCAAGTTTTCCCAAGAGTTTTTGGTAAACTTGAAGTAGATGGGAGAGTTTTCTAGTTAAGAGATTCTATAATAGCGCGAGCAGCTTCTTTGCTCGCGTCTTTTTTTCCTAAAAAATCCTTCAGTTTTTTACATTTCTCAATACAACTTGAGCGGACATACTCGCTTAGCATGAATTCTTGAACCTTATGATAAAGGGCTTTTTCCTTTAGGTTCGGTCCAAAAAATTCTGGAAAAAGTTCTCCTTCATGAAGAATATTAGGAAGAGCAAAATGGGGGAGATTAATGCGGAAGATATTTTGCGCAATGAAGACATCGAGAGGGTTGATGGCAAAAGTGACAACTGTAGGAATATGATGAAGGGCAAGTTCAAGGGTTACAGTTCCAGATGTTGCGATCGCCAAGTGAGAGGCTCTCATGAGTTCATAAGGATGCTTTGGCTTCACGATCGTTAGGTCTTCGGCTTCTTCTTTTAGGAGGGGAAGGAATTTTTCATCAGAACAAGAAATGACAACAATAAGATCAGGATGTTCTTTTTGAATTTCTCTTGCTACTTTGACTTGAAGGGGAAAGTTGCGTCGGAGCTCTTTTTCGCGACTTCCAGGGAAGATTGAAAGGATTTGTTTTTCACTTTCGATTCCATACTCTTTCCCCCAATGGGGATCGTAACAGTGATTTTTAATTCTTGAGACAAGGGGATGGCCGACATAAGTCGTATCGAGTCTATTTTTTGAAAAAAGATTAGGTTCAAAGGGGAGAATGGTTAGAAGTTGATCAAGGGAACGTTCCATTTTTGGAATTCTCCCTTTCCCCCATGCCCAAACTGTGGGACAAATATAATGAATCCGTTTTGCAGATGATCCTTTCTTTGAGAGAGCCTTTGCCATTCTAAGATTAAATCCAGGGTAGTCAATTGTGACAACGCTTTTGGGGTGACTTTTTAAGATTTCATCCTTAATGATCTTAAACTTCTTATAGAGCTTTGGAAGGGAGGATAGGATGTCAATAAATCCCATGACTTGAAATTCTTCCATTGGGATCATGCACTCCATGCCAACGGCCCGCATCTTTGGGCCTCCAACCCCTTTTACCTTGAGTTTAGGGTTTAAAGCATAGAGCTCTTTAAGGAGTTTTTCTCCATGAAGATCTCCGCTGACTTCTCCTGCAAAAATAAATAGGTCATAGCTCATGATAACAGAGCTCCTTTAATCCATTCAGCGCCTGCTTTGAAAATCTCAGGAGAGGTTCCGTGACCTTGATAGCCTATGGAAGGGCTGATGAATAGTTCAATGGGTGAGGAGCGGATCCTATTTTTATGAGCCTCTGCTGCAAGTTTATAAATGAATGAAAAAGCATGGTCAGTTCCGACGCGGCTATCTTGGTTACCGATGTAGAAACGAACGTTTCGATTATAGAGAGTAGGAATCAATGTTTCTAGGTCGAGGTTTTTTGCAGCTCGAAACTGAGTCAGGGGAGCAAAACCGAGGATATAAGAGATCTCTGGGCAGACAGCAGCAACATGACAAGCAATATAAGCTCCTCGCGAAAGGCCAGCGACTCCAAGCTTGCCCTCCTTAATATAAGGCTTAATGTGGGTAATGGCTTTTTGAACTGTTTCAATAAAAGGTGGGATAACAGTGTCCCCAGCCTTCATTCGGTCTTCCCAGATATTCATCGCATTTTCCGGAGGGAGGTTATTTTCATGGGCAGGAAGGGTCAGTGAGAAAATGCGAAGAGGGAGATCTTCTAAAAATTGGATGGGTTGATTGAATGGGTCTCTCTGCAGACTATCTTCTGCAGAAAGAGCAAAATAAAACAGGGTTGGAAGGGGGCCTTCCTCTAATGGAGGACCAGAGAATAGAACTTTTGTATTTCCCGAGGTTTCATAGGAGCGAATAGTCATGGTTTTCGACGGGGGGTTCGGGAGCGTCTTTGTCTTTGACGGGGTTGGGGCAGTGTTTCTGCTACTTTTTGGTAGACGTCATTCCACTGGTCATGGATTTCTTGAAGTCCTGGCTCTAATCGGCAACGGAGGTTAAAAAACTGGAGAGCAAGATGAAACTCCGGAGCACGAGGAATGCGTATTTTTGGATTCTTTTTCTTTTGAAAAGGGGTAATCCTATATTGGGAAATTAATATGCTCATCGTCCGTATTTTTAAGCGACGGGGAAGCTTTAGGAAGGTATGAAAAATAGTATCAATTAAGAGACCTGCTTCTCGATAGATGTCACCAAGGTGTGGGATTTTTTCGCGGTCAATAAATTGTGTTTTTAAGTGCTGCTCCATGAGTGGAAAGGCAAGGCAAGCTAGGAGAACAGGGCGCTCTAGTTCAGGTTGATGTGGTTCTTGAAGGGTTCCGTCAGCTTCTTGCAAGTAGGCATAGATTTCATTCCCATCAGGAGTTTCTAAATGCTCCGCTAATGCTGGAAGGATTTGTTGCATGAGCCCATGATCTGTCATAAGCCGGAAGAAGTTTTTTGAAGCTCCTGACTCAAGCATCCGGAGAACTTCTTCTAAAACACGAGCATGGGCACTTTTTGTAATTTCTGCTTTGCAATCAATCAAAGCAAGACGCGCTTCTTCCTCAACTTCTAACCCAAAGCGGGCTTGAAATTTTAGGCAACGGATCATTCGGACTGGATCTTGTTTAAATCGTTGAAAGGGGAGCCCAATAGCGCGCAGGATTTTCTTTTCAATATCAGGATAACCACCGACATAATCGATGATCTCTTCTTTCTCACTATCATAAAAAAGGCCATTGATAGTGAAGTCACGGCGGAGGACGTCCTCTTCAGGAGTTCCCCAAATATTATCTTCAGTAATGAGTTCTTCGCTTTCGATATCTCCAGAGCGAAAGGTAGAGACCTCTATTATCTTTCGACCAAAGCGAACGTGAGCAAGGCGAAAGCGTTTTCCAATGAGAATCGAGCTGGGAAAAAGGCGTTTGATCTCTTCAGGCTTTGCTGAGGTGGAGATATCAAAATCTTTTGGTTTTTTTTTCAGCAATAGATCGCGGACACTTCCTCCAACAAGGTATGCCGTATGATTTGATGCGCGCAGCTTTTCTAAAATATAGAGCGCTTTGGGATCAATATGACGCACATCAATCCGATGTGTTTCTTTTGGATAGGTTTTGGGTTGCACAAATTTCCTGCTGTTAGATTCCTAGGATACACGATGGATTTTTTTAACGGAACATCTTGTTGCGGTCAAAAAGAATGTTATATTAGAATAGGCTATCAAAATTAGGTGAATTATGGATTTTTCTCTTCGAAAAGCCATTGGGGGAGCTCTTCTTGTAGGGGGAACCGCTATTGGTGCTGGAATGCTTGCTCTTCCCGTGGTTACTGGAATGGGTGGGTTTTTACCAGCAATTGTTATTTTTATTATTTGTTGGTTATTTAGCGCTTGTACAGGCCTTTTGCTTTTGGAGGTCTGCCTTTGGATGCCCAATGATGCCAACATTATCTCAATGGCACACCATCTTTTGGGGCCGGTAGGAAAATTTTCAGCATGGATCCTCTACCTCTTTTTATTTTACTGTTTAACAATTGCCTATGCCGCTGGTGGCGGTGGGTTTATTGTTGAGCTTTTTGGAGGGAAAATTTCTCATGGGATCGGGGTCATTCTCTTCACAGCCATTTTTGGAACCTTCGTTTATTTAGGAACACGAGCGGTTGATCGAATAAATTTCCTACTCATGATTGGTCTTGGGGTGAGTTACTTAATTTTTGTTGTTTTAGGAGCGGGACATGTCAAGCTGGAGTTTCTCAAGCGGATGCAATGGTTCCCAGCTATCATGGCTCTTCCCGTCATGTTTACCTCTTTTAGCTATCAAGGAATTATCCCAAGCTTAACCGCTTACTTGGACCGTCACCCTAAAATGGTCCGTTTTGCAATCCTTGTAGGGACATCTCTTCCATTCATTGCCTATATTATTTGGGAATATTTGATTTTAGGACTGGTTCCGACGGATGGGCCCCATGGCCTTATGCAAGCTGAAGCGTTGGGATATACAGCAGTTGAACCTCTAAAGTATGTTTTCCCTAACTCCCCAATCTATACAACGGGGCAGTTTTTTAGTGCCTTTGCACTCACGACCTCCTTTTTGGGTGTAACGCTTGGTCTTTTGGACTTTTTATCCGATGGTCTTCAACTTCCTAAAGTTGGTTGGAAAAAGTTTCTCCTTTGTGCCATTGTTTATATTCCTCCAGTGATTATTGCGATTATTAACCCCAATATCTTTTTAAGGGCGCTTGGTTATGCAGGGGGAATTGGATGTGCGCTTTTATTGGGTCTCCTTCCGATCATAATGGTTTGGGTCGGTAGATATCATAAGGATTATTCCGATTTAAACCGGCAACTTCCAGGAGGAAAAGGGGTCCTTTTGTTGCTGAGTCTTTTTGTTATTTTTGAACTTATTATTGAACTAACCAAGGAGCTTATTTGATGAAGTGTCCTTGCGGGAGTAAAAAAAACTTAAGCGATTGTTGCGGTCCTTATCTAGAAGGAAAAAAAATTCCTCCGACGCCTGAAGCGCTGATGCGTTCAAGATATACCGCTTTCACACAGGGGAACCTTGACTATATCGAGAAAACAATGAGAGGAGAGGCTTTAGAGCGCTTTAATCGAACCGACTCTGAAAATAATACTCAGGAGATGGAGTGGCTTAAGCTCGATGTTCTATTTAGTGAAGAAGAGGGTGATAAAGGGACGGTTCAATTTATTGCGACTTTTCGTTTAGCTGGAGAAGAACATTTCATGCATGAAATTAGCTCTTTTGAAAAGGTTGATGGAAAGTGGTATTACACGAAAGGGATTCTGAGTTAATTTCTAAGAATTGACTTTTCCAATAGTAGTGATCGAGAAGCCCTTTTGTTTCATATCCTAAAATATAGTGGGCAATATAAAGTGCCTCTACTGAAGCAAGCCCCCTTTCAGGATCTGAGCAGTCTGTTTGTTTCCGTGGATAGGCCGTCCGAATTTCTGGAGGAAGACTCCGACGGATCCATTCTTTATTATGAGGAAGTTGCCTCGCCATTACCGCAGCATATTTCCATGTTCCGTCGATAAGGAAGAGTTGATGCCCATGATCCTCTTTTGTTAGAGGAGGAGCTTCTAGATCAAGGATGATTGCATTCTCTAAAAAGGGAATGGGATCGATAGGATAGGTGAGAAAGTGGAGATCCTCTCTAGACTCAAGACCATGGAGGCTACACTTTTTCAGGTTTTCCTTGCGGTGACGGAGAATAGTTGTGGGCAGAAAAGCATTCATTTTATTATAGCTATAATAGCTCTATTATTCGAAAAAAACAAGGTATCTATGAAGCGTTTCATCCCTCTAATTTTTCTTTTAGTCAATACCGCTTTTGCCTCCCCCCATGTCACAGAAGATTTTTTTAAGGGAAAGGATTTATCAGAAGGGCATCACCTTCCAATGGCCCTAGTTTTCACGGGATCTGACTGGTCAGAGAGCTCAAAAGAATTGATCGCAGAAGTTTTTGAAGAGAATCTTTCGTCAGAGATTGTCCTTGTAAAGGTTGATTTTCCTGAGCTTAATACCCAAAGTAAAGAAATTTTATCGCAGAACCACGAGCTAAAGGAAAAGTTTCATGTCGAAACCTTCCCAATGGTTATTCTATTAGATGAAGAGCAAAATGAAATTACCCGTCTAGGTTATCCTATTCAAGGGGTGAGTGATTTTGGACACTATTTAAAAGAGATGGGAAGGCGTTACTTTCTCCTTCAAAAGCGGTTTGAGGAAGCAAAGCGAAAAAAAAATAAGGGAGAGCTAAAAGTTTGCTTCATTGAAGCAAAAGAGATGGGGGCTACGACGTTATCAGAGGCTATCCTAAATTTTGGTTTCAAGGACTCTCCAGAACTAATGCTTGAAAAGTATATCACTATCATGGGGACAGAAGAGGGAAAAGAACTTCGAAAAACCTTAATGGCTATGGAAAATAAAGAGATTCAGACCCGTTTAGCTCTTTTGGAATTTCAAGAAAGTGAATCATCTGAGCCACTGGAACATTATATTGCAAAATTTGGGGAAGCAAGTGGAGATCACTGCTGGAAAATTCATATGGTCCTTTCTGAGTATTTAATGGAGCAAGAGAAAAAAGAAGAAGCATTAGAACATGCACAAGTTTCTTATCGTCACGCTCCTCCAGAAGAAAGAGAAACCATTTCAGGGCTTATTTCCAAGATGTTACCTTTAGGATATCCTTAGGAATTTCAAAGAGAAAGCGAGAGGGATTACAGCTCACCATTTTTCCGTGGTGGGGTCTTTTCCGCGACATACTTAAGCAGAGCGCTTCCATAGCTCTTGTGATTGCTACATAAAGGAGGCGACGTTCTTCCTCGATTCCTTCTTTTGTCTGGCTTTTCATGTGGGGGATTAGGTGATCTTCAAGGCCTACTAAGAAAACCGCAGGAAACTCCAATCCCTTAGCACTATGAAAGGTCATTAGGTTAAGTTTATCATCTCCAAAACGGTCTTTCCTGTCGTGCTTTCTGTTGTCGAGCATTGTTGAAGAGAGAAAATCGTGAAGAGAGGTTTTTTCGCCCTTTTCATAGGTTTGAAGCGCAGAAATGCAGGCTTGAACATTCTCCCACTTTAATTCTCGCATCTTATCACTTTTTACCTCGGTAAAAATAGCATCTTTATAGTTGGTTTTTTCTATCAGCCATTTCAATCCCTCAGAAAGTGAGACTGTTTCAAACTTTTTTACCATCTCTTCATAAAGGATCATGAAGTTTCCAATCCCTTGTGTTCCACGAGAAGTTAAAATAAGTTCAGGATAGGCTCCAGCAGCGATTTTTTTCATGACAGAAAGAAGGGGAAGTTTTTCCCTTCGGTTAAACTGAGTAATCGTATCAAGAGTCTTATCAGAAATACCACGGCGAGGATAGTTCACTATTCTTAGGAGAGCTTCTTGGTCTTTAGGATTAGCTATGATCCGGAGGTAGGCCATGAGATCTTTGATCTCACTCCGCTCAAAAAATTCCGTTCCCCCAAAGACTTGATAGGGAATGCCTCGAACCCATTGCCCTTCATTTCTCCAGACAGTTTGCATCAATGAGAGTTCAAAAGGACGGGCAAGGTTGTTTGATCGATAGAGGATTGCCATTTCCTTCCATCGATAATTCTTCTCCTCTTTAAACTTTAGGAGGCGTTCGATGACGGCATCTACTTCATCTTGCTCAGTTGGTGCATTAAAAATTTCAAGTGTTTCCCCTGTGCCAGCATTGGCATGGAGAATTTTATCATGGCGGTGAACATTGTTGCGGATCACAGCATTGGCAGCCTTTAAGATATGGGAGGTAGAGCGATAGTTTTGTTCGAGTTTAATCGTTGTTTTAGCAGGAAAACTTAAAATATGTTCAATTTCTGCTCCACGCCAGGCATAAATCGATTGATCATCATCTCCCACAACACAAAGATTCCCATATTTCTTTGAGAGAAGAGAGGCGAGTCGATATTGAATGGGGTTGGTGTCCTGATACTCATCGATCATGATGTAGCGAAACTGATCTTGATACTTCTCGAGTATATCAGGGAAGGTCTCAAAAAGTTCTACTGTAAGGGTCAAAAGACTGTCGAAATCGAGAGCATTGTAAGCACGCATTGCAACTCGAAGCGCATCATAAACCTCTTTAATAAAAGCATCTTGCTTAGGATCACTACTCTTGGGAAGGTCATCACTACTGAGCCCCTTACCCTTTAAATAGGAAATAGCTTGAATAATCGGTTCTAATGAGAGCTCTTCACCATCAAAGATTTCTAAGGCAACCTGCATAATGAGGCGGCGCATATCTTTTTCATCATAAAGGGTGAATTTTTGGGTAAAACCAAGGCGATGGATTTCAGAGCGAAGGATCCTCATGCAAAAGCTATGAAATGTGGAAAGAAAAACCTCTTTAGCTTCCTTATCTCTGACAAGTTTGGCTACTCGATCTCGCATCTCTGTTGCTGCTTTATTGGTAAAGGTAAGGCCTAGAATCGATGAGGGGGGAACATTTTTTTCACGAATTAGATGGGCAATGCGATGAACAAGAACGCGGGTTTTCCCACTCCCTGCACCGGCAAGAATGAGGACACGTCCTTCAGTGGCGGTTACCGCCTTCTGCTGATTCGGATTCAGTTTTGCCACAGACCGCTACGAGGTTATTTAGTTCAGTTTCTACTTCATCGGGAGTTAAATCCCGGTATCCCTCTTTGGGATGGATATTAATAACGAGACCAATAGGAAGATTGGGATAGAGTTTTCGAAAAGCTTCCCTAGCCACCCTTTTAAAACGGTTCCGATCATGGGCTTTTCCCCATTTTTTCGTAATAGTGATCCCTAATCTAGGGTGGGATGTTAGATCGGTTAGATAGAAGAGGACTAACCTTTTTCCGACAAACCTGCGACCCTCCTGATAGACAGCACGGAAATCGTGACGGCTTAAGAGTCGTTGAAATCGAGAAAGTCTAAGTCTCACGCTGCGAGGTGCTTTCGACCTTTTCGTCGCTTTCTATTAATTAACTTTCTTCCGCTTGGTGTTTTCATTTTTGAGCGAAAACCATGTGTTTTTTTTCGGCGGCGCTTACTTGGTTGGTATGTACGTTTCATGACTCATCAATATTTTATTTCATAAACTGCTAGCTATTCTAGCGCATTGGGAAAAATTCTTCAAGACTATACTGCTATTGGATTCAAAAATGAAAAAATTTAATAGGTACTCTATCTCATTCATCAAGGATTTATTTTCGTTGGTTGTCAAGAATTCCCCAGGTGTGTATGATGGTGGGTCACTGTTAAATTTTAGGATTCATGATGAAAGTACGCGCATCAGTTAAAGCAGATCCCAATAAAGGGGATAAAATTGTCAGACGACGGGGTCGTCTTTATGTGATTAACAAGAGAGACCCAAACCGAAAACAACGCCAAAAAGGACCTGCAAGGAAAAAATAGTATGGCTAGAAAAGCATTAATCGAAAAGGAAAAGAGACGTGAGCACCTCGTCCGATTAAATTGGGAAAAACGACAAGAGCTTAAAGAGATTGTTCGTGACCTTGGAACCTCTGAAGAGGAAAAGATGGTAGCACAAGAAAAGCTAAATAAGCTTTCTAAAAACTCTTCTAAAATTCGTCTTCGAAATCGTTGTCGCCTTACTGGTCGTTCTCGCGGATACCTCCGTAAGTTTAACCTCTCTCGCCTTTGCTTTCGCGAAATGGCGAATTCTGGATTGATTCCAGGAGTGACTAAAGCTTCTTGGTAGAGTTTTCTAAGAGTTGAGAATTATGAACCTCCAAAAGACCTTTGGAGGTTTTTTTATATCTTGATTATTTCTAAGGTTTCGGGGAGTTCTTCTAGAGTTTTCCAGTCTTCCATGTTCTCATTCCAAACATAGGCAGTGGCATCAATTTCATCACTATTCCATGCGCTTTTAAGAGCATAGAAGCTCATAGGGCCATATTGATTATTCTCTTTATCAAGATAGTACCAGAGAGCTTCAGGGGGGCGAGTTGCAACATCTTCAGGAGGGGTATAGGATATTTCTTCCTCTCTTACTTTATTTTCTGGAACAATCCCAGCAGGGGCAACAGCTACTTTTTGAGGAAGAATATAGAGAGCAATCACAGCAAGTAATCCTAAGATCGCACCAAGGGCAAACCAAATCATTGGGTTTCTTCCTCTATTTTGAGCAATCCTTGAGCAAAGATACCCAATCAAAGTCCAAGAAATAAGGCAAAACAACAAATACATCGCAATTCCTAAAGTTTTTTCTCGAGTATAGCAAAGGGTGGAATAAAAATGTGTTGAAAAAATTTCTTACATTAGATTTAATCTTTACAGAAAATTAACAACCTATAAGGGTTAAAGGGGCGACTCGATGTCACATGATTGTACACTATGTCTTCAAAATGCTGTATTCCCGGTGAGATTTGTTTCAAGTGAAGCTGTTCCGATGGGACAGGACTATCATCTTGTTGGTGCTTGCTGTCACTTAGCCGAGCAGCTTTTAGCAAGTGAGGGTTTGGATCCTGAAATTTTAGACCACACAATAACTGCTGTGATAAGCTTAGAGCAAGTTCCTATTGAGGCGCGCCATTTTAATTATTTTGATACTGAGAAGTGTGACCATGCTGAGCTTGTTCAAAATGGAGATGTTCAAGCGCTTGCTTTTAAGCTCATGCACCGCTTTACTGTCAGCGCAGTTGGAGAAACTCCAAAATCAATAGATAAAAGGGAGTGGATTGAACTCCGTGATGAGTATCGAAGAGAAACTGAGGTGACAAATGATTGCTGGCTTAAACAGCTCTATAGTTGCTGGGTCAATATGGGCACGGGGGGAAGAACAGCCTTTATGGCATTTGGAAGTTTAGCTGTTTGGGGAGTTCAAGGGATTTGGGAAGCTGCATTTTATCCTCAGGGGAAACCTAAAGATGATGAAAAAAAACCTCCCTGCAGCTCTCCTATCAATCTTGATAAATATAAAGAGCAAGTAACGCACCGTGTGTAAACTTTTCTTGGATATTTGATCCGATTGAGATAAACTGAAGAAAAACTTTAGTGATAGGAAGGAAAAAGTGCACGATCAGTTTAAAGAGCTAGATACGAAAGAACTTAAATTTGCAGATACTGTTTTTGTAAGAGACATTGAAACTCGCGTTTTCCAAGCAATTGTTATTAAGTGTTTAGCTGAAATCGAGGGGGTTGCCCTTTTGGAAGGAACACTCCTTGATAACTTACTTGGGCGCGAAGGAAATGAGCGAATCAAGGGTATTCATGTAGAGCAAGACTCTAAAAATCACTCGGTGAGCATTAAGGTTGAAGTCAACATAGCTCATGGGATTTCCATTCCTGAAAAAGCTGAAGAGATTCAAACTAAGATTGCCGCTGAGATTTGCAAATTGACAGGGCTTCATGTCTCAGTTGTCCATGTGGTCTTTAAAGCTCTTATTACGGATGAGCCTCTCGAGAAGCTTATCGAAGAGGAGATGGAAAAAGAAGACGAGGAATTTAGTTCCGAAGAATTTTAGCCAAGGACAGCGTCATGCGCTCTGGGAATCTTCTTTTCTCTGCAGTACACTTTTTTGTTATCTTCCTTATTTTTGGAGTAGGGATACTCTTTCTTGCCCTTCCCTATGCTGATTATTTCCGCATTCAATTGATTAATCTATTGATCCATCCCTCTGATCTCTGTTTTGTCATTGGGGGGAGTCTTTTGGGATTTGGAGTCCTTTTGTTTATTCTCCTTTTTGTTATGAATCGGCGGCGCTATTTTCAGCTCGAGATGAAGGGGGCAAAGATTGAGGTGGAAGAAAAGGTGATTCGAGACTCTGTTTCAACCTATTTTAAAACCCTTTTTCCAGAACATGACCCCGTTAGCGAGATAACGATCAAGGGAAAATCTATGATCGAACTTTTCATTTCTCTTCCTCAAGAAAAAGAAGAGGCGTTTTTTGTGCAGATGGAAGAGGAACTTGGGGGGATTTTAGCAAGGCGCCTGGGTTATCAAAATCCTATTTCCCTTACTTTTGTTGAAACTTGATGATTGCCTCAATATCCCGCGCATTTAATCCTGAAATCTTTTCTAAGGATTCTTTTGTTGCTTCTTTGATTTGTTTGACACTACCAAAAGACTTTAAAAGAAGAGTCCTCTTTTTCGGTCCGATTCCAGGAATTGCATCAAGCTCAGTTTGAATAAGCCGTTTGCTTCGCCTTTTTCGATGGTAGGAAATCGCAATGCGGTGCGCCTCATCCCGTATTTGTTGAAGAATAAAGAGGGTCGATGAGCGAGGAGAGAGAAAAATAGGATCTTTTTTATGGGGGACAAAGATTTTTTCGAAATTTAATCCTTTGTCATGGCGCCCATCTTCTTTAGCAAGAGAAATGACATCAACACTCGCAATGCCAAGCTCTTTAAAGACTTCTAGGGCCACGTTGAGCTGTCCCTTCCCTCCATCGACTAAAGCAAGGTCTGGAAGTTCATCTTTCTCTTTTGCCTTGGTGTAGTGACGGGTCAATACTTCGCGCATAGCGCCATAGTCATCTGACTTTTCGACCCCTTTAATTTTAAAGAGGCGTGTTCGCTCTTTATCCCGCACTCCATCTGTAAAGCCTACCATACAAGCAACAAGGTCAGTTCCAGAGATATTTGAGGTGTCGAAGCATTCAATCCGGACAGGGCAGTGAGAGAGATCGCAAGTTTCTTGTAGATCAAGGAGAAGTTCTTCTTTTGATTGCTCTTTTGTAAAGAGGGCTTCTGCATTTTTTTCTGCAAGCTTAAGGAGGTGATACTTTTCCCCTTTTTTTGGTGAAAGGAGAGAGAATTTAAGAATATCTTCTAAAGCCCTTTGTTGTTTAAGTTCTTTTGGTAGGAGGACTTCTGGGGGGCTTTTTTCTTTATCTTGATAATGTTGAAGGAGAAAGGACTCCCAAATTTCTTCATCGGTCGAAGCGAGTTCAATAAACTTAAAGTGATCGGCTCCAATAAGACGGCCTTCGCGGTACATCAATTTTGCAATAAGGTGGTATTTTCCTTCGTGGTAAAGGGCAAAGATGTCGCAATCTTTTCCTTTAGATCGGACAATTGACTGGCGACTTCGTGTCACATGTTCGATCTGCTCTATTGTTTTATGAAGAGCTCCAGCTCGTTCATATTCGAGATTTTTAGAGGCAGATTCCATTTCTTTTTTGAGCAGTTTTATCACATCGCGATTATTTCCCTTTAAGAAGTCGATGGCCCTCTTAACTTCGGTATCATAGGCATCCTTTGTACATTTATCGACGCAAGGAGCCAGACACCGTTTGATGGAGTAGAGGAGGCAAGGGCGGACTCTTGAGGTGAGCTCACGGTCGCTGCACTGGCGTAGTTTAAAGATTCGGGTCATGAGATCAAGCGTTTGTCTTGCTGCAAAGGCGCTTGTATAAGGGCCAAAATGGAGCCCCTCTTTTTTAGGCCTTCCACGATAGCGGACCACTTTAATCATAGGCCATCTATGTTTATGGTTAATGCTCAAACTAATGAAGGTTTTATCATCTTTTAAGAGGACATTATATTTAGGTTGGTGCTGCTTAATAAGATTGTTTTCAAGGAGAAGAGCCTCTTTTTCTGAAAAAGTGACAATGGTTTCAATTTCTTCAACTTGACAGGTGAGAAAAGGGACCATCATTCGCCCATCTCGTCCTGGAACAAAATATTGTTTGACTCGCTGCCGCAATTGTTTTGCCTTCCCAATATATAGGATCTTTCCCATCCCATCTTTCATGAGGTAGACGCCAGGCTCTTTAGGAAGAGAGTCTAAATCCATTGTTGTCATAATGGTTATTTTATTGTTTTTATTATTTTTTTCCTCCTTTATAATTTCTTGATCTTCAAGTTCTAACTTAACAAAAGGAGAAAATTATGGTTGAAGCAGTTGATAGTTCTCAGTGTCATGAAATCGCAGAAGAAGTGTTGAAAGGAGTGACAGATCATATCACCGAACAAAATAAGAATACACTGGAAAAAACACTCATTGTTTCTATGGATGTTTTTTCGAAAGGTGAAAAAATTAGAACTCTTACAGCCAAAGAAACATTTATCCAATTGCCTGCAGGCGAGCGTATGAAGAAGAAAGTGGGACCTTCAACAATCGAAGTTCCTGGAATTAATCTTCTTAAGATTATGAATAAAAAAAGAGCCGGAAAAATTCGTGAATGGGTACAAAAATTAGAAATGCCTTTTGATAAATTAGACTTTTCTATTGCCCTTCTTGCTGATTCTAATGAAGTCTTTGCTGAAAATAAGAGTTTTGATCAGTTTAGAATTATTTCAAAAGAAGCTGTCTAAAAAATAATAAGATCCTCGCATAGAGGGTCTTATTTAGTCTTTTACATTGTGTTTTATCTTTTATTTTTATAAGGTTCGCCGTTTTAACTTTACTTTAAGGAGAAAACCATGGCTGCCGTCAGTGATGTACTATGTAACTCTATTGCAAACGATTTCATGCGAGGGATTAATCCTCAAATGAGAGCCCAAAATACGAATACTAAAATAAAAACAATTATTCTCTCAATGAAAGTGTTTTTAGGAGAAGAACTACTTCAAGAAGTGACAAGGACTACACATTTCGAGCAGTACCCGACTAAAGGTGAAGAGAATTTGCTCGAAGAAAATCTTAGACAAAGAAAAGCTGAGGTTCGTGAGATGGTTCAAGAGGCTCCCGATCCCTTTGATAGCATTCAACTTATTTTTATTCTCATGGTTGGTAGCAATGTTAAATTTCAAGAGAATAAGACATATGCTAACCTGAATTATACTGTTACAAGGGAAGAGTAGAGAGTTTTAAAGAGAAAAATCGCTCTTCCATTGGCTTAGCTTCTTAAGGGCTGCCAGGGGAGTCGTTTCATCAATCTTGAGTTTTTTGAGCTCCTCAGCAAGAGCTTCGAGTTCACGTTCACGTGGTGAGGGAGTCGGGCTAAAAAATGAGAGTTGCTCCTGGGCTTTTGGAGAGGGCTTTTCTGGAGCATTGAGGTCATTTTCTTCGAGTTTATGGAGAACTTCATGAGCCCGTGTTAAAACGGTTGCAGGGAGTCCTGCGAGGCGGGCGACATGAATCCCATAGCTCTTATCAGTACTTCCTGAAACAATTTTCCTTAAAAACACAATACGATCAGCCGCTTCTTGCACAGCAACGTGTACATTTTTAACACTTGAGTGAGTCTCATCCAGTTCGGTCAATTCCCAGTAATGGGTAGCAAAGAGAGTTTTGCACTCCATTTTTATGAGGTGTTCTGCAACCGCCCAAGCAATAGAGATTCCATCAAAGGTACTGGTTCCTCGTCCAATTTCATCTAGAATCACAAGAGAGCGTGAGGTGGCATTATTAAGGATATTAGCTGTTTCAGTCATCTCGATCATAAATGTTGATTGACCGCGGGAAAGATCATCGCTAGCGCCAATCCGGCTAAAGACTTTATCTACAATTCCGATCCGTCCTTTTTGAGCGGGGATGAAAGAGCCCATCTGAGCAAGGATAACGATAAGGGCCACTTGTCGAATATAGGTTGATTTTCCTGCCATATTGGGACCGGTAATAATCACAAGATTCTGATTTTTATCTAATTTTGTATCATTAGGAATAAAAGAATCATCAAGGAGGGAAGATTCAATCACAGGGTGCCTTCCCACTTCGATATCAATCACGTTACTTTCATCGATCTGGGGCTTGATATACCGTTTTTTTGCGGCAACAATGGTTAATGAAAGAAGGGTGTCAAGTGTAGCGATACTCTTGGCGATTGCATTGATTGTATCACTATGGGTGGCGATCTCTTTCCGCAATTCTTGGTAAAGAGTCCCTTCAATCGCTTGAATTTTTTCTTCTGCAGTCAAAATCTTCTCTTCATATGCCTTGAGCTCAGGAGAGATGAAACGTTCGTTATTGACAAGGGTTTGTCTTCTCTGAAAAGTATCGGGCATTCTCTCTGCTTGGCCTCGGCTCACTTCAATGCAATACCCAAAGGCTTTACTAAAGATGATTTTGAGGGTTTTAATCCCTGTTATCTCTCGAAGTTCGGTTTGATACTTTGCAATCCACGATTGGCTATTCGATTTTAAGGAGCGGAGCTCATCAAGGTCTTTGCTTATGCCTTCACGGATTACTTTTCCATCACCTAGTTTTACTGGAGGTTCATCTACAAGGGTGGCATGAATCTTTTCAGTAATAGGGTGAATGGGAGGGAAGAGAAGGTCTCTTATAATGGGGGCCTGCATAGGTTCTAAGCTTTTTGCAACCTCAGGAGTGGCTTTTAAAGAGACTTTAAGAGCGACTAAGTCTCGAGGGGTAGCACTTCCAGTTGAAACACGCATCATAAGACGTTCTAGGTCTCGAACAGGGCGGAGGTGGTCGCGGATAGATAGATGATTCATAAGTTCTTCTATTCCCTCTTGTCTTCTTCGAATTTCTCTTGGGGAAAGGAGAGGGTGGATAAGCCAAGATTTTAGGAGGCGAGCTCCCATAGGGGTAATGGTTTGATCAAGAAGCTTCAAGAGGGTAAAGTTTGCGCTCCCTTTATGAAGAGGCTCTGTTAGCTCGAGGTTCCTTTGCGTTGCTTGATCAATAGATAGATAAGAAGAGAGATGATCCGGAGAGATTCTTTTGATATGGGATGTTTTTAAGCTGAGGTTTTCTTGAACATAGTGGAGGAGAGAGCCAGCTGCAGTGATGGCAGCAGCCATTCCTTTTAGGCCAAAGCCATCGAGGGAGTGGACACCAAAATGTTCTGACAGTGTTCGGAAAGCAGTTTCATGATCAAAGTTCCAGTTTTCCAGTTTGGTAACCCGGACTCCAAGCCCTTTTTTAAACTCTTCAAGAGAGGAGGATAATGTTTGAAAATCCTTTTCAGAAATAAGAAGTTCTGAAGGGGATCGCCGAAAGATCTCGTCATGCATATCCTTGACCCCTGAAAACTCTAGGACATGGAATTCTCCCGTTGAAAAATCGAGAAGAGCAAGGGCTAGGGTTTGATTAAGAAGGGAGAGGGCGCCGAAGAAATTGTTTGCGTTTTCTGGAAGGGAAGTAAGCAAGGTCCCCGGGGAAACGACACGGACCACTTCCCGTTTGACGAGGCCCTTAACAGCTTTGGGGTCTTCGGTTTGTTCAGCAATGGCGACAAGAAAGCCTTTTTCAACAAGCTTTTCAATATACCCTTCAGCGGCATGGGCGGGAACACCGCTCATTGGAATCCCTTGTCTCTGTGTTAAGGTGACATCGATGGCTTCCGAAAGAATTTTTGCATCCTCATAGAAGGCTTCATAAAAATCGCCAAGCCTAAAGAGGAGAAGGGCATCTTTTGCTTTTTGTTTGCATGCATACCATTGGCTCATCATCGGAGATGTTTTTTGAGGGGTAGCAGGGGTCATTTTTTTATTCTCCTAAGAATTCGCTTGATAAGACTCTCTTCTTTTTCATCGAGGGCTTCTTTTGCCTCTTCAATGCCCTTAGCAATTTGTAAGATTACGCCGTCACACCACCGTTGTGTTTCTTCGATGTCTCCTTGAAGTTCCTCGAGTCTTTCAAGGATTTGTTGGGGCGTTTTTTCGATGATTTCCGAAGGATTTGATTTATAGTTATCGATCATTTGACGGAGTTCAAAAACATCGATTAAGAGGGGAAGAAACGTTTTTTTAAATTTTTCGCGGAGCCCTTTTGTTGCAGAGGAAGGGATTATTTTTTTCGGCTTGGTTGTTGAAGTAATCGAGGATAGGGAGATCGACTCCGAAAGGGGAGATGAATCGAGTTTCCGATAGACCTTTTTTTTGAAGTTTGCTTTATTCATCACTTAAATTACGATACAACGTCGTGGAAAAAAAGTCGATCAGTTATGCTTAAAAACGTATGGGTGTTTACGCAAAGAAAAGTCTCGAGCTCCTCCGGGAGAAAATCGATCTCATTGAGGTCGTTTCTTCCTATGTGAATCTAAAGCCTGCAGGAAGCGCTTATAAAGGAATATGCCCCTTTCACGAGGAAAAAACTCCCTCATTTATGATTCAAAAAGGGGAGTCACACTATCACTGCTTTGGTTGTGGTGCTCATGGAGATGCCATAGCTTTTTTGATGAGTTATATGAAGATGAGCTTTGTTGAAGCGGTCGACACCCTTGCAGAGCGCTTTCAAGTTCCCATTGAAGAAGTTGAATATGAAAAGCGCCATGATGGACCCAGCAAAAAAGACCTTAAAGAGGTCCTTCAAAAAGCAGCAGGATTTTACCATACTTATCTACTCCATAGTGATGAAGGACATATTGCACTGAAGTATCTCTATGATCGGGGACTCGATTTAGAATTTATTCGCCTTTTTAAGAT
The DNA here is from genome assembly GCA_018399075.1 of Simkaniaceae bacterium. Lineage (GTDB taxonomy): Bacteria > Chlamydiota > Chlamydiia > Chlamydiales > Simkaniaceae > Neptunichlamydia. The sequence continues at coordinate 768,206 of CP073763.1, forward strand.
AGGCTTTGCTCCCAAAAGGGGGATTCTCTTTGGTAAATTTATGCAAAAACACCGCTTTACAGCAGATATGCTAGAAAAATCTGGACTGATTAAAACCTTAAATACGGGTAAGAAAAAAGCTTTTTTTGTTAATCGGATCACCTTTCCAATCCTTGATGTGTCTGGAAGTGTCATTGGATTTTCTGCTCGGAAAATAGATGAGGAGTCCTTTGGACCTAAATATATCAATACCCCAGAAACACCTCTCTTCAAAAAATCTCATACACTTTATGGGCTCAGTTTTTCAAGAAGACGGATTGCAAAAGATAAAAGGGCCATAGTTGTAGAAGGGCAGATTGATGCGCTTCGCTTGATTCAAGCAGGTTTTAATATCACAGTAGCGGGACAGGGAACAGCTTTTACCGAAGAACATGTGAAAGAACTCCTTAACTTAGGGATCACAAAAGTTTATCTGGCTCTTGATGGTGATGAAGCAGGAGCTACAGCAGCCTCTAAAATAGGCAATCTCTTCCAAAAAGAGGGAGTTGAAGTCTATGTTGTTCCTATTCCTATAGGAATGGATCCCGATAGTATTTTAAAAGAGCAAGGCCCCCTTGCTTTTACTGAGCTTTTAGAAAAATCTGCTGATTATCTCTCTTTTCTTCTTAGTTATTTTTCTAAAGAAACAGACCTCTCCTCTCCCTCTCAAAAAAATCATTTGATCCAAACGATTGTCCAAAGAATTCGGAGCTGGGACCATCCTCTTATGGTTCATGAATCGCTCCGAAAGCTCGCTCGGTTGACTCAAGTCCCAGAAAAACTCGTGGGAGTTGGACAGGAAGAAGTGCGTCGCTCCACCTATGTGAAACGAGAAGGGTCCCTTTCTGAAGTTGATGTCAATCCTGAACGAGTCATAGAAACTGATCTTTTAAGATGGCTTTATCTCCTGAGTGATTCTTCTCCAAAACTTTTCCAAATCATTAAAGAGAATCTCAGGCCAGAGCATTTTAGCACTCCGATCTGTCGTCGCCTTTTTTCTCACTATATGGATAATATTGAGGAGGAAAAAAGTGCAGATCTTCTTGCCCTTGCAAACAACCTTGAAAGTCCTGAAGAGCAACTTCTTTTCTCTGAAATCGTTCAAAAAAAGGTGAATACCGAAAGGGCTGAAGAAGGGGTGATTGAAACAGTGACGAAGATGCTCCAGCGCCACTGGATGGAAGAGCGGGAGCGGATTAAAATTCAAATTCAAAGTGGGCGGTGTTCTGAGGAGGAAATCCTCGAACTTGCAAAAAAATTCGACGGTATAAAGGGATCTCCCCCTTTAATAAAAATCCCAGAGAATTTATAATTTTTTCCATGAATATGACAAAACTTTCTCAAGTAGCAGGGACTAAGCTCCATTATGTCATGGCAGCTGGAGTGATTGTAACCGATTTATGGCCTCATCTTAAAAATGGGGAGTATAAAGTTACCTTTCGAAAAGCAAGAAATATTGGGCTTCTATTTTTTGCTCAATATTTATTAAAAAAGGGATTTCCAGGACTTCGCCCTTCAGGAAAATTTACGGTTGGAGTCATGTGTTATATGCGACTCAATAGTCGAGATAACCATTTAGCGATTTCCTCAATTACGGCTGTGGCTACAGTCGCTCTTGGTCTTCGCTCCTTGGTTTATAAAGAGCACGGGGTATTTGATCTCATTGTTGCTGGAGGAGTGGGAACTGTCTTCGGGACTTTCTGGAATTATGCTCTTGACTAGGGGATATCTTCGATGTTTCAATAGTGAAGAAACATTTATTAAATAGGATACCAATTGCTGTATTTTGTTGTTACACTCGGCTGTGCGTTACTTATCCTCTTCTTGTTACTTCTTTTTACTTGGAAGAATGGGATTTCTCCAACACCAACTTCGAATAAAATACGCTCTGTCCTTTTTTCTAACCTTCCAAAAGTTGAGGGGGGAACGATTGTTGAACTGGGATCTGGATGGGGGAATCTTGCCTTTCCTCTCTCAAAAAAATATCCCCATTGCAAAGTGATTGGGTATGAGAATTCACCTGTTCCATTCCTCTATTCTGCTCTTTTGAATCACCATTCGAATCTAAAAATTATTCGTGGAGACTTTTTTGAAAAGTCCCTTCAAGGGGTTAATTTGGTGGTTTGTTATCTTTTTCCTAGGGGAATGGAAAAGCTTAGGGAAAAGCTTGAACAAGAACTTGATGTTGGGGCTCAGGTTGTGAGTCACACATACCCGATTCCTGAATGGGAACCCAAAGAGATCATTGAGGTTAATGATCTTAATCATTCAATAATCTATCTTTATGAGGTCTCATGAAAAAACTTGCGATTTACTTTGCTGGAACTGTCCAAAAAGATCATGAAGTGATGGAATCACGATGGACGGAAGAAGACTTTACCATTCTTGAGCAAAAACTTGCTCCTCAAATGTTAGCATTTCTAAATCCATCACTAAGGAATGATGACCTATGTGATCAAAAGTCTGTTTTTGGTCGTGATATGTCCCAAGTCTTTATGGCGGATATTGTTTTTGTCGATGCACGACATCGTCGTGGTCTTGGGGTGGGTGCCGAGATGATGTGGGCAAAGTTCCATGCTAAGCCTGTGATTATCCTTGCTCCAAATGGAACCCATTACCGCAAAGCAAAGACAGAAATCCTAGGGACCCTTGTTAACGAATACGTTCATCCCTTTGTCCAAAACTTAAGTGATAAAATCGTTTCTTCGGTTGAGGAAGGGGCTGTTTGGATCCAGAGTTGGCTAAGTGGAGAAAGCGGGATGGTCAAAGATCTAACGACCATTTATGAAGCGATGCGCCACTACCAGCATACTCAGTATAACCATGACCACCCGATGAAAGAGCTTGTTGAAGGTTGTTCATTCCTAGAGAAGACCTTTAAAGGGATTCCTTCCCTCCTCCAGAATTAGTGAGAATCCTATGAAAATAATAGGTTGGATCACGTTTTGTTTATTGACACTTTACGCGAGTGCTGATGTGATGGAAATCTATACTATGAGTGAGCTTCGTCCCTATTTAGATGAAGAAGTATTTGTTATCTTTGATGTTGATATGGTCCTTGTTCAAACAAAAGATCCTGCGTTTCAAATGGGGAATATGAAACAACACCGGAAGATTGTTCATGCAATAACTAAGGATCTTACTCCTGATGAGAAAGATCACCTCGTTAACTTAATGGTTGTAGGATCTGAAGCAATTCTGATTGATGAAGAGACTCCAAAAGTTTTTCAAGAAATTACGAAGAGGGGAATCAAAGTCATAGCACTGACTGCTTCATATACAGGTTCTCTTGGTTCCATTGAAAATATGGGAGAATGGCGTATTAAAACACTTCGTGGTTTAGGTTATGATTTTACCGATTCCTTTCCATTCGTGAAGAAAAAGACATTCACCCAATTTCCAAAAGTCAATGGAGACTATCCTCGCTTTGATCAGGGGATTCTTTTTGTAAATGGAGGTGCAGGAAAATATACAAAAGGGGATGTTTTAGAAGCCTTCTTCCTCCATAGTGATTTTATGCCGAAAAAAGTCCTCTTCGTAGATGATCGTCGTCCTAATTTGGAAGCTGTCGAAAGGACTCTCCCAAAAGAAGTTGAATTTCTTGGATTTCATTACTTAGGAGGAGCCTCTTATCGAGGTGAGACCCTTTCTGAAGAAGTGTTTAAAGCTTCTTGGGAATCACTTAGATAAAAAAAACTCCCAGGTGCCGCCTGGGAGTCTCTATTGGGATTTTCTTATGTCAAATATGCTATCTTGGTATCAATTATACCATAGACAAGTGTTTATTTTAAAGATTTAATTAACTTGTTGATTACAAAAGGCTTAAACAAATTATCGATTAACTGAATAGGGATAAAAAAACTCCCAGGTGCCGCCTGGGAGTCTCTATTAGGGATTTTCTTATGTCAAATATGCTATCTTGGTATCAATTATACCATAGACAAGTGTTTATTTTAAAGATTTATTTAAGTCGTTAATTTTTAAAGGTTTTGGATCTTACCAAAGTCGAGAAGCAGGGAGAAGTGGGAAAAGACCTCCTGCAATAGGGCAATCCTATTCGAGCGAATCTGGGGTTCATCGGCTAGAATTTTGACTTCATCAAAGAGGGCGCTTAGAGGGGAGCGGAGTTTAGCAAGGTGTTCAAAGGCTCCTTTATAATCCCTATCAGTAAGAACCTCTTTAAATGGCCCTTCCAATGAAGAGAGGGAAGCATAGAGGTTTTTCTCAGCATTTTCCTGAAAGAGGTTGGGCTTAAGGGACTGCTTTTTCTCAGCACCAATTTGCCCCTTAGCTCGCTTATAGACTTCATAGAGTCCTTCAAAGTTATCGCTAGCTCTAAAAAGATTGAGAGCCTGAGTTTTTAAATACTGGTCGTAAGGGTTGGTGCAACGTCCTTGTAGAGAAGCTTCAATTTCATCTTTTTGGAAACCATACTCTTCAAGGACTCCTTTAGCTCTGTTAGTAATAAAGTCGAGAACCTCTTCATCTTTAATAAAAAGGCTTAAGTCAAGGTTGAGTTGATTTTCAATCAGGATTTTGATCACACCAATGGCTTGACGTCTCAGAGCATAAGGGTCACTTGATGATGTTGGCTTAAGTCCCACTTTAAAATAGGAAATAAGGTTATCGAGTTTATCAGCAAGGCTGAGGATCATTCCTGTTGGAGAAGCTGGAATAGGCCCTCCCTCAGATTTAGGGAGCCAGTGCTCTTCAATGGCATTAGCGATTTCTTCTTCTTCCTTTTGATGGAGTGCATAATATTTCCCGATTGTTCCTTGAAGGTCGGGGAATTCTTGAACAAGTTCTGAGGCTATATCAGCTTTACAAAGAGTCGCAGCGCGCTCAATCCTTTTTTCTCTTCCAAGGTTTAAGGCTTGAGAAAGGGTGATTGCTAAACGTTTAAGACGATCCACCTTTTCTGCCATTGTTCCAAGCTCTTTTTGGAAGATGATCATCTCAAGCTTTTTTGCAAAAGCATCAAGAGAGGTTTTGAGATCTTCTTCATAGAGGAAAACACCATCGGAAAGGCGGGCTGATAAGACATTTTGGTTCCCTTCCCTAATCACATCATTGGGAGTATTATCGGCGGTAATGACAAAGAGGGGGGATAAGGCCCCAGTTTGTAGAACTAAAGGGAAGTACTTTTGGTGTTCCACCATTTCAGAGATAAGAACTTCATCAGGAATTTTTAAAAAGGCTTCATCAAATGAAGCTGAGTCAAGTTCTGGCCACTCTGCTAAATATAGGACTTGTTTAAGGACCTTTTCTTTCTGGATTGCGGTCGTGACTGTTCTCTTTTCAATCTCTATTAATTGACTTTCAATAGAGCGTCTTCTCTCAGCAATATCAACCATCACCTTGTGCTTTTTAAGACACTCAACGTATTCAGAAGCTGTTTTTAGAGTAAATGTTTGATTGCACAGTTGAGAGTGACCAAAGGAAGTGTTTCCTGTGACAACTTCAGCGATTTCAAAAGGGACAACGCTTTCTCCATGAAGCGCTATGATCCATTTAAAAGGGCGAGCATAAGAGACATCGAGATCAGACCAGCGCATCTTTTTAGGAAAAGATAAATCGGTGATCATTTTTGGAAGTTTTTCGCTTAAAATTTTTGCTGCAGAAACCCCTTTTTCAGCAATATCAGCCATTAGATAGTCTTTTCCCTTAATTTCCTGAATATAGAGGAAAGGGTGATTCGGGACTTCAGAAAGCTTAGGAGGATTTTCAATTCCGAGTGATTTAAAAAAGCCCAGGCCTTGCTTTGTCACATTTCCTTCTCCATCAAAGACTGTTTCTACCGGAGGACCTTTTCGTTTGACCTCCTTTTCTTCAGTTCCCTCGACAAGATCTTTGACCAAAACAGCAAGACGACGGGGCGTTCCGTAGGTTTGGAGAGAATCATAAGAAAGGTTTGATTCTTTTAGGAGTTTTTCTAATCCTATTTTTAAATTTTGACAGCCAATAGGGACGAAGACGGCTGGGAGCTCTTCAGAACCAATTTCTAATAGAAAATCACTCTTTTCTTTTGGATTAAATGTTTCAGGAAGAGGTGGAAGAGAAATGGTTTTTTCCCGTTTTTTAAGCCTTTTTAAAAGGGGGAAGCCAAGTTTTTCTCGAGTAGCTAAAAACTCTGCTGCTGCAAGTTTTGCAAGATCGCGTACGCGGGTAATATAGCCCGTTCTTTCAGTGACCGATAAAACCCCTCGAGCTTCCAGCATATTGAAGGCATGGGAGGCTTTCATCACAAAGTCATAGGCAGGAATGGAGAGGTTTTCGCTAATAAGACGTTTGGCCTCTTTTTCATAATCATTAAAATGGCGGAGCCACATCTCAGTAGAGGCTTTGTAAAAGTTGTAGTTGCTCCATTCCACTTCATTTCTATGATAAATGTCCCCATAGGTGAATTGATCATTATACTTCATATCGAAGAAGTTATCCTTCTTCTGAACAATCATCGAGAGACGTTCAAGGCCATAAGTCAGTTCAACACTAATAGGCTTTAAAGGAATTCCAGCAACCGATTGAAAGTAGGTAAACTGTGTCACCTCCATCCCATCAAGCCACACTTCCCAACCAAGACCCCACGCACCAAGGGTAGGAGATTCCCAATCATCATGAACAAAACGGATATCATGTTCATTCAGGTTAAAGCCCAGACATTCGAGCGATTCAAGGTAAAGGTTTTGAATATCAAGGGGAGAAGGCTTCATAATTACTTGAAGCTGGTGGAAGAGTTGCGTACGGTTGGGGTTTTCTCCGAATCGACCATCTTGAGGGCGACGAGAAGGTTCAACATAAACAGTATTATAAGGTTCAGGACCAAGGGAGCGAAGGAAGGTGGCTGGATTGAATGTACCTGCACCCACTTCGACATCATGCCCATGCTGAATAAGGCACCCTTTTTCAGCCCAAAAATTCGATAATTTACTTATAATCTCTTGAAAAGTCATCTATTCAGAAACGCTTGTTTATGTAATAATATTGCCCAACTAGGAGATAATATGCGAGAATTTTGTGGCCTCTATGCAAAAGAAGTGAAAAACTTTCTTGAAGGAGAAGGTGAAAAAGCTTTTCGATCAAAGCAACTTTTTGATTGGGTCTATCAAAAGGGGGCCACTCAGTATGGAGAGATGCTCAATATCCCCGAAAGCCTCCGGAGTCTTCTTAACGAGAAAGTCTCTTTAGGACTTTTAACACTTGAAAAAGTTGAGGATTCAGAAGATGGGGAAACAGCGAAATTTTTATGGAAACTTCCCTGTGATCGTTTTGTAGAGTCAGTTTTAATTTCAAGCGGAGAAAGACGAACGGTTTGTGTCTCTTCCCAAGTTGGATGTCCGGCAAAATGTTCATTTTGCGCATCGGGAAAAGAGGGGCTTATCCGCAATTTGACCTCTGCTGAAATTGTTGAGCAAGTCGTTTTAATCAACCACTATTTGATTCAAAAAGGGGAGAGAGTCTCTCATATTGTTTTCATGGGAATGGGAGAGCCTTTAGAGAATTATGCTAGTGTGATTCGAGCGTTGAAGATTTTTATTGATCCTGAGCTGTTTAACTTCTCTCCAAGGAGAATTACAGTATCGACTGTAGGGATGGCTCCCAATATTAAACGGCTGATGTTAGAGGGGATTAAGGTTAATTTAGCCCTTTCCCTACATGCCCCTAATCAAAAGATTCGAAAAAAAATTGTTCCCTATGCTCGGAAATACTCTCTTGAAGAGGTGTTAAAAAGTGTTCGCGACTATGCAAGGTTTACAAAGCGGGATATAACCTATGAATATGTGATGCTCGATGGGATCAATGATCAAAAAGAAAATGCAGAAGAACTTGCGTTGCTTCTCAAAGGAGATCAATGTTGCGTTAACCTTATCCCTTTCAATCCTGTTCCAGGCATTCACTTAAAAAGGCCTGAAAGAGGGACAATTGAAGCCTTTAGAAATATTTTGACTAAAAGAGGGATCAGAAGCACCTGGCGCTATACAAAAGGAAAGGATATTGCTGCAGCTTGTGGACAATTAGCACTAAAGCAAAAAAAACCTTTAGAAATTGATGGGAAATTAGTATAAGGGGCAGAAAACAGACCTTTATGTTATTATGAGAGCCGTAAGCAAAGTATCAGCATCTAGAGGAAGTATACCATTGAAGCTCCCCTTAATTCTAACCATTAGCAGGATTTTCATTAGTCCGATCTTTTTAATTTTTTATTTGAAATACCAACAGCTAGGTATTTCTCTCAATGCACTCCCTTTTATTCTGATTTTTTTACTTCTTATCTCTGAACTTTCAGACTTTTTTGATGGGTTTTTAGCCCGAAAATTTAATCTAGTGACGGAGCTTGGAAAAATTCTTGATCCGATGGCCGATAGCATTACCCGGCTCACAATCCTTCTCACTTTTACGCAAGGGTTTATTAGACTTCCTCTTCTTCTTGTCTTTGTCTTTGTCTATCGAGATGCAATGATTAGTACCCTTCGAACAGTTTGTGCTTTTCGTGGGGTAACCCTTGCGGCTCGAACCAGTGGGAAAGTCAAAGCTGTCCTGCAAGCCGTCTCTATCTTTGCGATTCTTATCTTGATGATTCCCTATGCATGGGGAGCTCTTTCCATTGTTCAACTTCAAGATATTAGTCTTATGATTGTCTCTGCTGCAGCCGTTTATACCGTCTTTGCTGGAGCTGAGTATATTTGGGCTAACAGGGGATATATCAAGCAGGCTTGGAAGAACTGATTGCTTGGTAAAGATCTAAATACTTCTGGGCAGGCTCCTTCCAACTCCAATCTTTTTTGAATCCATTCATTTGCATAAGGCGCCATTTTTGTAGGTCATTCTTATGATGTTCAAAAGCGCGGTCGATCGACCAGCGGAGACTATCATTTGAAGGGAAATCAAAAGTATACCCATTGCGCTTATTCATAGAAACTTCTTCATTGTCAATATCAAAGACTGTATCATTTAGTCCTCCAACTTTATGGACAATGGGAATAGTTCCATAGCGAAGAGCTATCATCTGGGTAAGACCGCAGGGCTCAAAAAGAGAGGGGATAAGAATGCAATCTGCTGCTGCATATGTGAGGTGAGCAAGTTTTTCATCGAAGAGGAAATGGAAGTGAACATGGGGGTTGTCTCGATACTCTTCTGCAAGAGCTTGAAACTCCGCTCTTAATTTTGGTTCAGGAGTGGACCCTAAAAGGATAAATTGACCTCCCTTTTTTAAGACATATTCGATCCCAAATCGGATCATCTCAGGTCCTTTTTGCTGCACAATTCGTGAGATGCAAGTAAAAAGAAGAGCGGGGTCATAGTCCATCTTTAACTTTGAATAAAGGGCTTTTCGATTTTCAATTTTAGCTTTTTCAACTTCATCAAGGTTTGATCCATTTGATGGATAGTTTTTTTCTATAAAAGGGTCTGTTTCTGGGTTCCAATAGGAAGTATCGATTCCATTAAGAATTCCCCGAAGCTTCTCCTTTCTTTTTACTAAGATAGACTCTAGCCCGAACCCCTCTTTTCCTTGAATTTCTATTGCATAGGTTGGGGAAACTGTTGTGAGAAAGTCTGAGTAATTAAGCCCCCCTTTTAAAAGGTTCAGCTTTTCGGGCTTTGATTGATCTTGCAGCTTATCCTGTTTTATAAGGTGCTCTGTATGAAGTCCGATTCTTCCGAGTTTCTCTGGTGAGCAGATTCCTTGGTATTTCATATTATGGATAGTCGTTATGATCCCACCAATTTTCAATCCAAGTGATTTATACATTTCATGATAGAGAGGAGCTGCAAGTGTAGTGAGCCAATCGTGAAGATTTAAGATATCAGGATATTTCCCCTTTTTTAAGAGGTACTCCATCGCAGCTCTAGTAAAATAAGTGAAGCGGAGGAGATCGTCTTCTTCCCCATAAATAACCCCTCGTTTAAAATATTTAGCCTCTTCATGTGGCTCAATCAATAGAAGAGAAATTTCTTCATACTCTGCTGACCAAATCGTATTTTTACACTCATTCATTTCTTCATAGGAGATGAGCCCCTCCATATCGACTTTCAAATTTTTAAGTTTTTTTCTATCGATATGATCATAGAAGGGGATAATCACCTCAACCTTTTCTCCAGCCTCGATGAGGGCTTTTGAAAGGCCAGCTGTGACATCACCTAGCCCCCCAACTTTTGCAATTGGGGCAAGTTCTGTTGTCAAATGAACAATGTACATAAGTGTTATTTAAATGAATTGGAAGAGGAAGTCAATAAAGAGCTTAATGCGCGCAGTTAAGAGAAGATTTTTATTGATATAATAAATTTTTAGAAGTTGAGTCAGAGCTTGAAAAGAATTGTATCATTCCCATATGATGGACACTTGTTAAATTTTGCTGGGGTGTAGCCAAGCGGTAAGGCACCGGTTTTTGGTATCGGCATGCGGAGGTTCGAATCCTCCCACCCCAATAGTTTATAGAGTTAGTACATGTCTAAACATCCGTTTATGCTTTTCTCTGGAACATCCCATCCGAAACTTTCGGAAGAGATTGCAAAAAGCTTAGGAGTTAGTCTTGGAAAGGCTCAAATAGAATTATTCCCTGATGGTGAGATAGGCGCTCAAATTTTAGAGAATGTCCGTGGTAGGGATGTTTTCGTGGTGCAAAGCATTGCGAAAAAACCCAACTTCTATCTCATGGAGCTTCTGATTTTAATCGATGCTCTTAAAAGGGCCTCTGCACGATCAATCGTTGCTGTCATTCCTTATTTTGGGTATGCCAGGCAAGATCGCAAAGACAAGGGACGGGTGCCGATAACGGCAAAACTCGTGGCAAATCTGCTGGAGACAGCAGGAGTGACTCGGGTTGTAACAATGGATCTTCATTCAGAACAGATCCAAGGATTTTTCGATATCCCAGTCGATAATCTCTATGCGCAAAGTTTGTTTGCGGAAGGGATTAAGAAACTCGGAATGAAGAGTCCAGTTGCCTGTGCCCCTGATGTGGGAAGTGCTAAACTTGCCCGTCTTATGGCTAACGAACTGGGAGCCGGCTTTGCGATTGTTGATAAACAGCGGATGAATGCAAAAGATGTGGAAACACATGCACTCATCGGTGATGTGCAGGGAAAGGATGTGGTTCTTGTTGACGATATTTGTTCAACAGGGGCGACGCTTAAGAAAGCGTCTGAAGCAGTAAAAAAAGCTGGGGCTTCCCGCGTTATAGCGGCGGTCACCCACCCTCTCTTTAATGCAGAGATGGTGAATGGATCGGAGATCGATCACTTTTTAGTTGCTAATACCGTTCCATTGCCCGAAGAGATAGACCATTCTCAAATTGACACCCTCTCTGTAGCCGGGATTTTTGGTAAAGCGATTGATTGTATCGTCAATAACGAGTCGATCAGCTCTCTTTTCCGCCCCCGCACCTAATCACCCTTAGGACAAGTTACTAAATATAAATCTGGAGTGTTTATGAAACTCACAGTGTCCAAACGGACTGGAGAAACAAAAAGTGAGCTTACAAAGCTCAGATATCAGGGTGATATTCCCGCAGCTGTTTACTCTAAAGGTAAACCTTGCGATAGAATCATCGTGAAAGGGGCCGAGTTTGAAGCGGTTTTAAGGCAGCTACCGAAAGGGTACCTTCCAACAACCATATTTGAACTCGATATTGATGGAAAGACAATGAAGGCAATCGTTAAAGATATTCAGTATCATCCAACGACCTATCGTATTCTCCATCTAGACTTTTTAATACTTGAGCCTAAGATACCTGTTGATGTGAAAGTTCCTATCAACTGCATTGGAGAAGCTGATTGCGTTGGAGTGAAACTTGGTGGTTTTGTCAGACCGGTAAAGCGCCACGTTGAAGTGAGGTGTTTACCTGATGACATCCCTACAGATTTCAAGATCAATATTAAAAGTCTTGAAATTGGACAATCGAAACGGGTCTCTGATATTGAAGCCAGTGAAATGGTTCGCCTTTTAGCGAAGCCAAAAGAAATCCTCGTTGTGATTGCAAAACGGTAAACGGTTATGGATAGCGAAAGTCAAAAAGCACTGATTGTTGGTCTAGGGAACCCCGGAAAGAAGTATGATTCAACCCGGCACAACCTAGGGCAAATGGTCCTTTCTGCTTTTGCTGCAAAACACTCCCTTTCTTTTAAGAAAGAGGGTGATTTGAAAGGAGAGATTGCTAAAGGAAACTGGAAAAATGGAAAGGTTTTCCTCCTTTTTCCAACGACTTATATGAATCTTTCTGGACAAGCCGTTAGAAAAACAATGAGTTTTTACAAGATACCTGCTGATGAAGTTTTAATTCTCTCTGATGATGCAGCTCTTCCTTTTGGAACCATCCGGTTTAGGAAAAAAGGGAGTGCTGGTGGACATAATGGCCTTAAAAGCATCGAAGAGAGTTTAGGAACAAGAGAATACCACCGTCTCAAGCTTGGGATTGGTGAACCTGCAGTTGGTTATCTTGAAGACTATGTTTTAATGCCCTTTACGAAGGAAGAACAAGAAAAAATCCCCGAAATCACCACTCAAGCAGTGAACTTTATTGAAGAGTGGCTATTTCATGAAATGAAGGAACATGCATGACTAAAAAAGAGTTAAGACTCTACGAAGGGATGTACATCCTGAGTGCATCACTTAGTGAAGATGCTCTCAAAAAAGCTTTGGAGCGGATCACTAAAACCATCGAAGAAAATGGTGGAGAAATCCATAAGATTCATGAGATGGGACGCAAAAAGCTTGCTTATGAAATTGATGGACATAAGCAAGGACAATACTTTCTCCTTTACTTCTCAGTATACCCAAGTTTACTTGATGAGATGTGGAAAGAGTACCACTTGAACGAAGATTTGATTCGCTATGTCACAATGCGTGCGGAAAAAGTCGTCGAGAAAATCGAATTTAAACCTTTAGTTGAAGCGTAAGGAGCAAGCGATGATGAAAAGACGACCGAGCTTCGGTTTTAAAAAGAGAAAATCGTGCCCATTCAGAGCTTCTGGAGTTAAGGCAATCGATTACAAAGATGTTGAGACCTTAGAGAAGTTTATTACAGAACGTGGAAAGATTCTTCCTCGTCGGATTACTGGGGTTTCTCACCACTATCAGCAATTGCTTAAGAAAGCAATCAAGCAAGCTAGACACATGGCGCTTTTGCCCTTTGTTGCGGAGGAGTAATAGATGAATCAGAAGAAAAGTACAAAAACAAAGCTCCTTCTTCTTGAAGATGTTACAAATCTAGGGAAGAAAGGGGAACTAGCCTCAGCAAAACCTGGTTTTGTCCGAAACTTTCTCCTCCCGCAGAAGAAAGCAGTTATTGCAGATAAGCGGACTATACGCATGCAAGAACAACTAAAAGAGGAACGGGAAGTTCAAGCAGCGCAAGATAAAAAAGATGCTGAAGCACTTGCTGCGCGCCTTAAAGATAAGACGTTAACAACTAAAGCAAAGAACGATTCTCAAGGACACCTCTATGGATCTATTGCTACTGTTGATATCGTTAAGATTTTGAGTGAGCAAGAAGGACTAACAATCGAAAGAAAGAATGTTATTCTTCCGAAGCCTATTAAGATGGTCGGCATTTATGACATTGAATTGAGACTTAAGGAAAATGTTCCTGCAACTTTTAAACTGAGAGTTCAAGGGGAAAACAAAATCCAAGAGGTAAAAACTCAAGTAGAGGTTATAGATGAGGAAGACGAAGCTCAGGCGGAAGAAGCTGAGGGTGTTTCTGATGAAGCACTAGATGATCTTCCAATGAAAAGTGAGCTGGAAAAAGAGATGAAAGAAGAGCTTAAAGAGCGCACGAAAGAGTGAAGTTATTTTCACCTTCAAAACTCAATCTTTTTTTTCGCGTCCTAAGTAAACGCGAGGATGGCTTTCATGAGATCGCAAGTCTCATGCAGGCCATCACCCTTGGCGATACCCTTCTCTTTGAAGAGAGTGAAAAAGATTGCCTTACTTGCACGGATCCCAAAATTCCTACGGATAATCGAAATTTTATCCATAGGGCTCGGGCTCTTTTCCGAACCAAAACCGACTTTAAAACGCCTATTGCTATCCATGCTGAGAAAAGAATTCCAGCAGAGGGGGGCTTTGGCGGTGGTAGTGGGAATATTGCAACCACCCTTTGGGCTCTCAACCAAATGAGCGGCAAAGGAGTCAATGAAGCAACCCTTCGCCAGTGGGCTGGGGAACTTTCATCTGATGCACCTTTTTTTTTCTCTACAGGAACCGCTTATACGACGGGTCGTGGAGAGAAGGTCTTTTCTCTTCCACCGCTCGAAAAGAAAACGCTTTATCTAGCAAAACCTGAGGGAGGACTTTCAACCCCTCTCGTCTATCGTCATTGCGAGCCCAATGTGAATGATATTGATCCAAAGAGACTTTTGGGTCATGCCATTGCGGGGGACTTAGAAGGAATCAATGATTTAGAGTATGCTGCCTTTGCTCTTCGTCCCGATCTATGGGAGCTTAAAGAAGGGTTGATCAATCTTGGTTTTGAAACAGTTGCAATGACAGGCAGTGGAACAGGGTTTTATTGCTTAGGATCTGTTGAAAATCCTTCTCTTCCGGGAATTCAATTTTGGAAGACTTCGTATCTTTCTCGAGGGGAAAAGTGGTACGAACCCTCATAATTTTTTTACTTTTTCTTTCCTTTCTTCATGGAGCAGGCCCTATGACCCATCTTTTTCTTGGAGAAGAGTTTTGTAAAATGCACCGCATTGAGGATGAGGTCAACAAACGAGACTTTTTGGTTGGAACCTTATTTCCAGATATCCGTTATATCACCCATTTTCCAAGAGAAAGAACCCATTTTATTGTAAAAAGCTTGAAAGAAGTTGAAGAGAGCTCTTCCTATTTTGCTATGGGGATGAAATTTCATGCATGGGTAGATACTGTGCGCGAAGACTTTGTCGTAGCTTCAGGAATCTATGAAAAAGTAGCTCCCTATGCAAATGGACGAAAGGCAACCCTTTTAAAATTTATTGAAGAAGAGATCATAGACTATGATGGAAGAAAATGGAGAGTCTTTTTTGGAGAGTCTCTTGATGAAGAAAAAGCCTATGCATCTGAAGAACAAATTCAAAAATGGCACACAATCGTTTGGGGAGCTATGCAAGCAAGGCCTAGTTGGCCTCTTTGGGGACTTTCTTATGTAAAATCTCAAGCTTTTGGGATTTCGAATGAAACACTTTATCAATGGAGTTATGATCTTCCAAAACTTGGAAGAGATCCAATGCTTCAAGGGTATGTTCACGACCTATTAGACCACATGTTACAAGAGATGGAACAGCAGAGCTTTCTCCTTAAAAAAATAAATAGTTGATTTTTTTTTATAGAATTGATTTTATGGACTTTCTCTTAGGACTTAATTTAGGAACGAAAAAATGAGAAAGTTTTTAACCCTTGCAGCTATTGCTCTCACGAATGTAGTTATTGCTCACGATAACTCTTCATATATGGACAATCAGCAAACCCAATCAAAAAATGGAATGGGTGATTATTCAACAGTAATGGATAGTCTTCAAAAGAAACAGTATGATGATGGAACAAACTTTATTATAAGCGTTGTTCCTGCAGCAGTTCAGCCTGATTTTACCATGGCTTATTTTACAGATATAACTTTTGCTGATACGTCTGGAGGTGTTTCAGGTCTTGCAGCAGGAGATATTACTTTTCATAGGCAACGGCTTCCTGCAGATTTTCGATTTGGTATCACTGGACAGTTTAGTTACCTTCTTCCCACAGACAGTTATTTAGATTTATTTTACAACTACTATGGGATTTCTTCTTCAGCTTCTAATCGTATTAAAGATGGATCTGCTGAAATCTTTGATGACTTTGTGTTTGGTGGAAGTGCTAGCTTAACAGGGCAATATCACTTTGGTGAGTTTTATTTCAGAACAAGAATTGCAATTCTAAATTTCTTAGATAAATATTTCCATAATGATGCCTCCTTTGGTTTTAGCTTTCAAAACTTGAACCTCCACCACCATAACCGCGTTAAGGATATTCATTTCCAAATGGGAGAAACGAATACTGATGATGGTCTAACCACTACAGATCTTTCTCTCCGCACTAAACAAAAACATAAAGTCTTTGGTTTTGGACCGTCATTTAAATGGTTAACTACATTGGATTTACTTCCAATGCGTCTGCGTCCTCACAACTTAAGCTTTGTCTCAGAGGTTAAGTTTGCCCTTCTCTATGCAAAATATTTTGGAAAAGGAGCAGCTGGGTTGGAGGGATCATCTGTAATCACTGGATCAACAGGTGGGAATGATGGAACGGATGCTTTTGATATCAATGCTCGTTGGAGATCGCCGTCGAATTACTTTGTCACCCTTAACACGAATCTAAAAGCAGGTTTAATGTATTCTTATAAAGATTTCTCTATGGAGTTTGCTTATAAGATTCTATATTTTAGCGATGAAGAATATAATGTTGGCGACTTTATTCGTGGAACATTTGCAGAGGGTGTTATCCCTGACCTCTCTCAACTCTTTAACGTTTTCCCAACTAACATTGGGTTTAGAGCCTTAGAGGTTGCATTAAATTATAAATTCTAAAAAATCAGAGTTTTTTTAGTTTCATAAAAAGCTCTCAGCCTAAACCGCTGGGAGCTTTTTGTTATATCTAAACAAATCTGCGATAAACGTGACAAATAGTCGATAATATGAGATGATTTGGGGTGATGAAAACAAAACTATATGATGATCAGCTCATAGTGATAACAGGAGCTGCCGGCTTTATTGGTTCGGGAGTTGTCCGCTATCTCAATGATAAAGGTTATAATAATCTTTTACTTGTCGATGACTTTCGAGAATCGGTGAAATGGATGAATCTCCGTAATAAGCGTTATGTCGACTTTATTTCGCGTGATGATATTTTTGATTTTTTGGATGGAAGAGAGCAAGAGATAGAAGCATTTGTTCACTTAGGAGCGTGCTCTAGTACTGTTGAGACGGACGGGGATTATTTCATGAAAACCAATTATCGGTTTTCAGTCAGGCTTGCTGAATATGCTTTAGAGAATGATCACCGCTTTATTTATGCTTCATCAGCAGCAACTTATGGAGATGGCTCCCTAGGCTTTGTTGATGATGAGTCGCAGCTAGATGCTTTAAGCCCTTTAAACATCTATGGCTTTTCAAAGCAGATGTTTGACAAGTGGCTTCAAGAGCAAGGGGTTTTAAATAAAGTTGTCGGTCTTAAGTATTTTAATATCTTTGGCCCTAATGAATACCATAAAGGGCGGATGGGATCGATGATCATGCATATGGCTGATCAAATCCAAAAAACGGGTAAAATTCACTTATTTAAATCTTCTGATCCAGATAAATTTGGAGATGGAGATCAGTGTCGAGATTTTCTCTATGTGAAAGACGCTGTTAAAATGACTACGTTCTTCCTTGATAATGATATTTGCGGTCTCTTTAATGTCGGAAGCGGTGAGGCTAATACATGGAATGCAATGGCCAAAAATGTCTTTAAAGGGCTTGGAAAGCCAGAAAATATCGAATACATTCCAATGCCAGAAGATCTATTGGGGAAATACCAAAATTATACCTGCGCCGATATGAATAAATTCCATAATGCTGCAAAAGAAAAGAAGTTATCATTTAAAAGTGATTATACTTTTGAAAGTGCAATCGAAGATTACGTTAAAAACTACCTCCTTAAGGACGCAAGATGGTAAAACTTCTCGGCTCTTTTAGCCGTTTGAAACCAGCCAAGGTTTTAGTTCTTGGCGATTTCATGCTTGATACCTATACAACTGGAAGAGTCCAAAGGATCTCTCCTGAGGCTCCCGTTCCTATTCTCCATGTTCAAAAAACTGAAGATCTTCCTGGTGGAACTGGGAATGTTGTCCTCAACCTTAAAGCGTTGGGTGCAGAAGTTATCGCAGTGGGGCGTATAGGCGATGATAAAGAGGGATTCCGACTCAAACAGCTCCTTGAAGAGGAAGGTGTTGATACCTCTGGTATCTTTATCCAAGAAGGGATTAGTACGCCTTTAAAAAATCGATTGATTGCTGATGCGCAACAACTCATCCGCGTTGATCAAGAATGTATTACCCCCCTTTCTTCTGAAATTGAAAATGAGGTTATCGCTTATATTTCTAATGTTGCTCATCAAATTCAAGTCATTGCTATTTCAGATTATGCAAAAGGGTTTCTTTCAAAGTCTCTGCTTCAAATGGTGATTGATTTAGCTAAAAAGCGGGGAATTCCTACAATCGTTGATCCCAAAGGAGATGATTTTTCCAAGTATCATGGCGCAACGATGATTAAGCCCAACTATAAGGAAGCTGTTGCCGCTTCTAAACTTCCGAGTGATTCTGACCTCGATGCGATTGGCCATTCTCTTCTGTCTCAAACCGCTTCAGAAATGATCATGGTTACCCGTTCTGAGGAGGGGATTTCTCTTTTTGAGCACAATAAAAAGCGCTTTGATTTTCCTGTTAAATCGCGTGAGGTTAAAGATGTAACAGGGGCGGGAGATACCGTTTTAGCAATGACAACGATGACTTTTGCTTCTGGTCTGAATCTAAAAGAGGGGCTCGAGCTTTCAAATATTGCGGCAGGGATTGCCATAGAGCGGCTCGGGTGTGTTCGCGTTTCCCTTTCAGAGCTCGCAGAACGTCTTCTAGAAACCAATGTAAGCAATAAAATATTTGATGAAAATCATCTTTTTGCCCTTGAGCAAGCCCTAGAGGAAAAAAAGCTGACAATTCTTGGGATTAATACCGAAGATGGTGTTTCAAGTGGCCTCTTTTCCCATATTCAAAAACTTTCTAAACAGTCTGCAAATGAAAGGCTCATGATCTATCTGATCGACTCAGATCCCGATCAGGATTTTCTCTCCCTTCTATCCTCCCTCCATGAAGTAGATTTCATTGTGATTCAGTCAGATAGCCTGACGAGCCTCACCGAAAAAGTCCATCCAAATAAAGTTTACACATTAAATAGTGATGGAACTTTAAATAATGTTTCCCATCCAAAAGCTCTTTTGATTTAATCGCTAAAATCTGATAAAATTTTTGCCATAACCAACAAAAAAATTTGAAAAATTATGGCATTTGTCGATTGTCAGCTTATTGCGCCTCAATCACCACTTAGCACTCTACTTGTTGAACCTGTTCAAGAAGGTATTTATGCAACCCACCAGGGGGCTCAAGTAGTTTATGAGATCTTTGAAAAGTGTCTATCAAATAAGAGCCTTCCAGAGCCTCAGCGTTTAGCTGTGGGAGCGGCCTATCTTTTAACAGGGGTTTCAATGCTTATCCCTTTGGTTAATGCTGTTATTTTTCAAATCTTTGTTTCTGTTGCAGGGAGCTATCGAGAGGCATTAAGAGAGGCTATTGACAAGGGAGAGACTGAAACTGTTAAACGCTATTTAAATCTTGGTGTGAGTCCCAATAATATTTATGATACAAAGGCGCTTCTTTTTCGCTCCACAAACAGTGAAATTATCGAGGCACTTATAGATGCTGGTGCAGACCTGACTCGAACCTATCAAGGGATGTCCTCTCTTGAGCACATGGTTGTTAATGGCAGGGAAGATCTAGCTGCAAAATACTTTGATCGGTCTTGTTTAGATGAAGCGGAATACCAAGCGGCAATCGACAATGAAAATTGGTCTTTTGCAGCCTTTCTTATCCGAATGGGAAAGGGCTCTCTAATGAGTAGGGAAAAGATCGCTATTAGCCTTAAGAGTGAAAATCTTTTAGAGCTTCCTCTTATACAGGGGAATGTGAGACAACTGTGGCAGCTGAATCAAGACCATGGTCCTCACCAAATCAAAGCTTGGGTTACTGATCTTCAAAAACGCTACCCTAAAATGAAAGTGGATTGGATTTGGACGGCACTTATCAAAACTTATTGTGAAGGTCAAATGGAAGTAGAGGATAGGGTGCTATCCGAGATCTTCAAACAGGGGGCATTGAGAGAGGGTGTTGATGAGTTAAACTTTCATACAAGGGACTTTCTCTATTGGGCTGGCATTGAGGGTAGAGAGGGGCTAGTCTATCGACTGATTCGTGAAAGACTTCTTTCAGTTGATTCAACTGCTATTGAAAAACTATTAGAAGATCCAGAAGATCGTCGAAGACTTCTTGATTTTGCCCTTCGGTTGGGGTATTGCGGCACCTATGATGACATCAGTCAAAATGTCTACCGCAGCGTAACTGAGAATCCTTTAGAGGGTATTGTTGCAACGCAAAATGCCGGAAGGCTTCGGCCGTTTGTCGAGAGTCATACCTTTGAAGAGTTTTATCAGAATTATCTCAACTTAAAGGGTGCTTTTCCCAGTATGTATACGGGATGGATGTGGAATGTGATCTATGAAATCCCTTCGAGTCATTTTGAGCAATATTCTCCGGTTCAGGAAAGTGAAGCAATCACAAGTGCGCCGCCTCACTGCTATTCCTTTTCAGAGTTATTAACTATTTATGATCGGATTAATTTTGAGGATCCTAGGGAGGCTCATTACATTGATGAAAAAGCGCGCCTTGAAACACTCGATACGAACCGTCCTGTTATCCGGACGCCCCGTGAAATTAGAAAGGGATTAAGCAATATTCTAAAAGCGCTTGAGACAGGGTATCAGGTCTACCAATTAGAACCTAAAGAGGTGGAGAGTTATCGAATTCAGATTCAGTGGATCATCCATTACTTAAAGAAAGACCTAAAAAGGGGCTTTTTGCCAAGGGATAAAGCCAATGTTCTGATTGATATGGGTAAAGCCTGTTTGATGTGTCCTGGAAGATATAATGACATTTTTGATTGTGCGATTCGGCGTCTTAAAAATGAAAAAGTTCGTGTGGTTTCCTTTGAAGATCAAGTTCAGCAGTACTTCGCAGATCTTCGATCGAAAACTCTTACGCGAGTCGCTTTTAAAGAGGCTAAAGGGTGTGTTCATGCATGGGAGAACCTTGTTTATCATTTACATGAAGAGCGGGCTCTTAAAGAACCAAAGCCTCAGAGAATTTTTTCTTCGCAGATGATCGATCCATCACTGCCTGAGACCTATCATTTCATTTTTAAATCAGATGCTAAAGAGGCCTTTGATGCTGAGTATACGCCTGAAGAGATGATGGGGGTTTTGGTTGAATTTGCAAGGGTAGATAGAAAAAGAAGTCAGGAAGAGAATGATTTTAATGAACTCATGATGGATGCGATGGTTGAAGCCTATAGTACTCGGTTTCCAGCGATTCAAGCTCTAGAGCTCAGAATGAAAGTCAGAGTGGTTGAAAAAACTCATTTTGAAGATCAAGTACTGCCGCTTGAACAAGTGGAAGCACTCTTTCAATCTATTGATCCTTTTTATAAGATTTCAAGAAGCGATGAGGAAACTATGACATGGACCGTTTCCAAGCACTTTGCAGATTTTAAACGCGCTTTTTTAGCTTATAAAATCCGTCCATTTACCGAGGATCTGATGGGGTATGCTCTTCCCGAAGTGATTCATCCACTAGTTATGGGAACGGTTCTTTGCAAGCTGAGGCATTTAAGGCCACGTATTACATTTGCTGCAGGCGTTTAATCCGCATTTCAAGAGGGGGATGAGTCGCTAGTAAGCTCATTAGCCCTCCTTTTCGGGGGACTGATATCATTAGAGCACTTAAGGAACTTTTAGGACTAGAAGGGATTGTTTTTGCTGTGCGAAGCTTTTCTAGGGCGGCAATCATGTGCTCTTTGCGTGTAAGGATAGCGCCCCCTTTATCGGCCCGGAACTCACGCCATCTTGAAAAGGTGCAAATCACCATCGATCCTAAGATCATAAAGACAATCTCAAAGAGAAAAGTGAATAGATAATAACTCATATACGAAGAGCGGCGGTTATTGGAGCGTCCCATTGTTGTGACAGCATAGGCTAAAACGCGCGCCAGGAACATGACAAAGGCATTCACGACCCCTTGAATGAGTGTCATGGTCACCATATCGCCATTCGAGATATGGGAGATTTCGTGAGCAAGGACGGCTTCAAGTTCGCGTTTTTCCATTTGAGAAAGTAGTCCTGTTGAGACAGCAACGAGAGAGCGTCTCTTTGTGGGACCGGTTGCAAAAGCGTTCATCTGAGGGGAATCGAAGACTCCAACTTCAGGAATATCGGGGAGGTTAGCATCACGTGCTAAGCGGGCAACCATATGATAAAGATCTGCTTGTGGACCACTGGGCGTGATTAATTGAATACGCATCATCCATTTGGCCATTTTTCGGGAAAGGGCAAGAGAAATAAGGGCGCCAACCATTCCCCAGATTAAACAAAAAATCAAGAGCGACTGCAAATCGAGACCGTGGGCTGTGAGATAAGGTTTCACATTTAAAAAAGATAAAATGGCAGAAATTGTTAAAATGACTAAGCAGTTAACAGCAAGAAAAAGAAAGATACGTTTAAACATCTTGACCTCCTCAATTGTTTCCAATATTACCACTTCTTATCCATTTTTATCCACTTCTATAATCGAAAGAATATTTTAATTAATAAAGTGTTCAACTTTGATTGCATATAAATGTGTTATGTGCAGAAAATACGAAACTTATTTGATTAACAACCCATTGGTTAAAATGTCAAAAGTTGTCCACCCGAATTTTGGACTTGGAAATATTACCAAGTTAAAAGAAGCTCTTTCAAGCGAAGAGCTATCTTTTGTTTTAATTACCTGCAGTAAACCTTCGAAGGAAGGGAAGATGAATGTCGAAATGGATTATGAGGGAGATCGCGACTTAATTGCCTACCTCATGAAAAGTGCAGAGAACTATTTTGTTTAAATTCCAATCTTTTGTACTCTAACTATGTACAAAGGATAGATGATGCTAGATGAATATGCTACTTGGTTTGAAAAAAACCAAGAGGCGCTCTTAGAAGACTTTTTTACATTTCTTAGATTCCCTAGTATTAGTACAGACCCTGCCCATAAAAAGGATCTTCTTGCGTGCAAAGATTGGCTCGCTTCTTACATGAAGTCCATAGGTCTAGAAACGGAAGTTTGGGAAACATCAGGTCATCCCACCGTCTTTGGATCTTATGAAGGGGGCGATGGTCCCACTCTCCTTTTTTATGGTCACTATGATGTCCAACCCGAAGTTCCCCTAGAAGAATGGAAAAGCCCCCCCTTTGAACCTGAGGTTCGTGATAATGTTGTTTATGCAAGAGGAGCCATTGATAACAAAGGACAGGGATTTTATACTCTCCTAGCAATCCGCGCTTTTTTAGAGATGGCAAAAGAGAAAAAGATTAATATTAAGGTTCTAATTGAAGGAGAAGAAGAGGTCGGCAGTCCTGGTCTTGAGGGAATTTTAGATGAGAAGAGTGAAGAGCTCAAAGCGGATCATATCTTTATTGTGGATTTAGACATGTATGGGAAAGGGATTCCTGCAGTGACTCTAGGGATTCGAGGGGTCACAAACATCAATGTATCAGTGAAAAATAGCAATACCGACCTTCACTCAGGGGTCTATGGAGGCATTGTCCTGAATCCAGCTAGGGCTTTAGCTACAGCTCTTGGAAAGATGTGGAACGAAAAGGGAGAAGTGACGATTCCCGGTTTTTATGAAGGAGTGAAAGCTCTTTCGAAAGAAGAGCATGCGAATTTCGATTGGGAATCCGATGTAAAAAAAGAGGCAGCTCCATTTGATGTAAAGGTTTTTAAGGGTGAAGGAGACTTTTCTCTCCTTGAGTCAAACTGGATTCGCCCCACTTTAGAAATTAATGGAATGGAGAGTGGGTATACTGGGGATGGATTTAAAACGATTATCCCTTCAAAAGCCATGGCGAAACTTTCTTGTCGCTTAGTTCCTAATCAAGACCCTGAGCAAGTGATCAGTGCTATTGAGACCTTTTTGAAAAAAAATCTCCCAGAGGGTATAGAGGTAAGTTTAGAAAAGGGACATGGGACACCAGGTGTCATGACATCTCCAAATTCAGAAACGGTCAAAGAGACCTCTAAAGCTTATGAAGCAGTCTATCATACAAAGTGTCGTCGCAAACTCTGTGGAGCAACGATTCCTATTGCTGGAATGCTTTCTAAGATATGTGGAGGAGAGCTTGTGATGATGGGTGTCGGACTTGGAACAGATAATATGCATGCTCCTAATGAATGTTTTGGACTTGATCGATTTAAGGAAGGCTTTTTATCAGTCACACAAATTTTAGAAATTTTTTCTAGAGGAGGCATTCATGGCACGGATGAATGATATCCTTAAGAAATGGGCAGATTTCTCAGCTTCTGAGACAAAGCCTCTTTTTTGGATGCTTCTTGGTCCTCTTCTTGTGATGCTTACCCTGATCGTTGCGATTCCGAACTTTTCAAATCCTTATCTCCCATTGATTACTGTCATGGGATTTGTCCTTTCTTGGCGGTATCGTGTGAGCGGCCTTTCTTTGACCCTTATGGTCTTTGTTTTCTATTTCGCCTTTAGCTATTTCTTTGGTCATAATGATGCTTTTTTATGGAAACTGGGTTGGGGATGCTCTCTTGCCTTAGGGCTAACGATTTCCTTTTTGTCTATGGAAGAGCTGAAGAGCTATTATGCCAAACAAAAAGAGGGAAAAGAAAAGGCGCTTCAAGAGCTCCAAATCTCTCTTCATAGCTTTGAAGAAAAGACAGCAACAGAAAAGCGTTCTCTCGAAAATGAAATCGATGACTTAAAAGAAGAGCTTTCTTCTTCCCGCGAAGAAGTAGAGGTTCTTTTAAGTCTTGTCGATGCAAGCCGTATAGAGTCGGATAAAGTCTACAAGCAAAGTGAGACCCTCTCTTCAGATTCCATTGAATTAGGCCGGGAGTTAGAAGCTTTAAAAGCCGATCTAGAAGAGACAAGGGAAAAACTTTCAGTATTTGAAATAAAGCATCGAGAGATCTCTGAAATTGCAAGCAAGAGGCTAAAAGAGCTAAACTCTCTTCGCGTTGATCTTTACCAGTCTCGCCTCCTTACTGAGGGGTACCAAAAGCAAGTCGAACGGGCGCGAGCCTTTTTCAAAGCGCAGAGAAAAGAACAAAAAGCGCTGCCCGTTAAAGAGATCCCTCCGAGTCTTAAAGAGAAAGAGGACAATCTTATCTTAAAAACGCTTGAGAAAGACAAGGGGATGATTAAAAAAGCTTACGATCAAACTTTGAATGATTACCAGAACCTTAAAGCTGCTCTTGAAGAGGGGAATTTAAAACTAAAAAAAGCTCCTGATGAAGCTCTCGGTATGGAAGTGAATCGTCTTAGTTTAGAGATTAAAGAGAAGAAGCAAAAGCTTGAGCAGACGAAATCAGAACTCATCGGCATCGAAAGAGAGATTTTTATCATTAAAAAAGGACTCCAAGAAAAGGGTTCCTTTGCCCATTAAGGGAGGGTGAGGATTTCGTATCCATCATCCGTGATAAGAAGAGTGTGCTCCCATTGGGAGCTTGGCTTTCCATCAAGCGTACGAGCCGTCCAATGATCCTTCAGATCAATCTCTCCTTCTCGGACACCCGCATTGATCATGGGCTCGATTGTAAAGGTCATACCAGCCGCAAGGGGAATATCCATAGTATTGTAGCAATGAGCGATTTGGGGAGCTTCATGGAACTCAATTCCGACGCCATGGGCTACGAACTGGTTCACAACGGAACAACCCTCACTAGTCGCATAATCCTCAATCACTTGTCCAATGTCTGAAACGAGGATTCCTGGCTTAAGGATTTTGATCGCTCGCATAAGACATTCATAAGAGACATCAACAACTTTTTGCTTTTCTTCAGAGATTTCACCAATAGTAACCATTGCGCTGCAGTCGCCATAATACCCATTGAGTACCGAGGTGACATCAATATTCATGATATCTCCATTAACAAGGGGTTGGTCATTAGGGATGCCATGACAGATAACTTCATTGAGTGAGGTGCAGATTCCCTTTGGAAAGGGAGGTTCACCATACCCTAAAGGGGCAGGGATCGCTCCAGCTTCCTTATGGAGCTCCATGGCGTAATCATCAAGCTCTTGAGTAGTGACTCCCTCTTTAGCTTTAGCGCACACTTTTTTTAGGATTGTTGCTGCAAGTTTGCCTGATGCTCGAATGCCTTCGATTTGCTCTGGAGTTTTTAAGACAATCTGATACTTTTTAAAATACTCAGCTTTTAAGCTCTTAAAATCTTGAGGGGCGAGAAAAGGGTGGTGACACTTTTTCCACTTTTTTCCGCTTCCACACCAACAGGGGTCGTTTCTTGCGATCATAAAATTTCCTTTTGAAAGTATTATATGTAAAACATGAGGCCTTGTCTAGAGGTAAGACACTTTCTTAAGGGTTAATCCGTGAGCAGGTGCGGTGATTCCTGCCCCCTTCCGATCCCTATTTTCTAATAAGGTTTTCACATTAGCAAGAGAGAGTTTTCCCAGTCCAAGATAGACGAGAGTGCCGACAAGATTTCGGACCATTTTATAGAGAAAGCTATTCCCCTCGATTTCAAAACGGAGGGAAGACCCTTCTTCGATAATTTCTAAGCGAGTCAGCGTTCGGATCGTATTTTTTGGCATGGGGGAGATCGCATTGCAAAAGGTTAGAAAATCATGGGTTCCAATAAAAGAGGAGGCTCCTTCTCTCATAAGATCGAGGTTAAGGGGGCTTGTGATATGCCATGAAAAATGGCGGCGAAAAGGGGATTGAACAGGAGTCATGCAGAGGTGGTAGTGATATTCTTTCCCTACAGCCTCTAGCGTAGGATGGAATGTTTCCGGAGCCTCTTCGATTGTTTGGACCCGAATTGTTTTGGGGAGGAGCTGATTCAGACTAAATTTTAGGCGGGTCAGATCGATGGTTTTTTCAGTGATATAGTTGACCACTTGCTGCTCAGCATGGACGCCACGATCAGTCCTTGATGCGGCCTGCAAAATAATCGGATGTTGGTAGATCGTTTCTAATGTTTTTCGTAGAGTCTCTTCAATTGTGATCCCATCGATAGACTCTTGCCATCCTAGAAATTCTGTTCCATCGTAAGAGAGAATCATCTTAATATTCATGGGAAAGAGAATAGCATAGTTACTATTTCTGAAGGTAGAGAGAGAGCCCTTCAAGAAACATCTGGACAGACATAAGGGTTAGCAGAAGACCCATTAATCTTTCACAAGCAACAATCCCCCTAATCCCAAGAATTTTTTTTAAGAAGGGAGCGCCAAGTAAAATAATCATTGATCCAGCCCATGCTATGCAAATGGCTCCAATGAGCAATCCGACCATCTCTTGGTGAGAGTAAATCATCACAGCGGCAAGAACCGATGGACCAGCAACCAAGGGAATTGCAAGTGGAACAATAAAAGGTTCCCCTTTTCCTAGGCTTTCATAGGTCCCTTCTTTTCCACTAGGAAAAATCATCTTTATGGCAATCATGAAAAGAATGATTCCCCCGGAAATTAGGATGGTTTCTTGTCCAACACCTAGAATATCGAGTAGTTGTTCACCCACAAAGCTAAAAAGGATAATTACCGCAAGAGCAATAAGAAGCTCCCGAATGATAATCTTTTGCTGACGTTTTGCTTTGACATCCTTTAAGACCGCTAAATAGATCGGAATATTCCCTATGGGGTCCATAAGCAAAAATAAAGAAAAAGAAATGGTAAATAAGGAGTAGTTATTCATATTTTTTATAGGGAAATGGGTGCTAAGAGCTTATCCTGTATTTAATAAATATTTTTAATCAGAAACTTCAACCAAAAGTCTATAAGAGCAAAATGTAAAAACCCTCTCCATTATTTCACCCTCCTTTTCCACCTCGTTGAGAGTCTCCTATATCTAGTCTTCAGCCAGGCCTCTTCTAATTGATCCATGAAGAGACTAAATATTTTCTACCAACAATTTTTTGCAACAGAACCTGTTAAAAACGTTTTTCAACTTTAACTTTCCCATCCACTACATAATTATCATCAAGAAAGTCGACCCGGCATCCCACATCAATAATCCAATCGCTGTCATGGCGGAAATTAATGTCGAGGCCTAATGAGAGTTGGTTAGTGTTGCGAGTAAAACTCTTTACAACAAAATGGGGCTGACAGGTCTCTTGCTTATAGAACCGTGATTTATAGTTTCCGGAAGAGAGCCAAATATTAGAGATCCAACCCACTTGAAAGGCAGGCATGATACACCATGTGTTGGTATGAAAATCTCTTAAAAACTTAATTAAGAGATTAGGCTGCAGAAGAGCTGAGTATTTGCTATCAACAGTCAGGTTAATGCTATCTGCTCCTGATTCAGTGTACCGCTGTTCAAAGATATTAAGGTAGCTGACTCTTGCCTCTGGAAGGATATAGATGTGGTCTAAGTTCCCTTTTATATTGATGCGGAATCTATATCCACCATCGAGTCTTGCGAGGACATCATAACTATGGTGTTTATTGGTAGCAGTTCGATTCACACCGGGAAATTTTATTTTGCGGTCGATATCATAGTAATTATAAGACCCCATCACTAAAAGGTTCAGGAACCCATTTTTTGGGCTCCATCCTAAAGAAGGGCCAAGATAGACGGAGTTGATATGTCCATCCCCTCGATCTTTATCCCAATCAATCTTGGAGTAAGTGTAACCAGCTCCTCCTCCGACATGAAAAGAGTTAAAAAAGAGGTGACTTGCTCCTGCTCCGACTCCCACAGCATAGCTATCAAAACCCACTTGCCCCTGGATTCCATCTTGATCGTAATAGTATCCCACAGGAGCAACCCACACAGAAGTGTCATTTCTGTTTGCTTGGCAATCTTCCTGGGAATTATTTTGAGAAACGCAAGGATCACACCAGTCAAATTTTTCTGTATTCTCAACAATCACATCCGCAATGATTCGATTGCTATGAAGATTCATTAAGGGGAGAGCTCCAAATTGTGCGGGCGATAACTTGACAAGATCCTTTGCAAACTGATCTGCTGGAACTCTGACTAAAGCACCCATAACCTTTAGAAGATCATAGTTGGAAGGGATAAAGCCACGACAAAATAAGTAGTCTGCAACCTCACGGGAATTTCCACTTAAAAGACGTTTAGGAACTGGGAGAATGGCTCCGGCAAGGTCATTGATTAATAGGGCAAATGTTCCAAAGTAATGGGTAGAAAATGCTAGACCAGAATCATCAATTAGCGTCAATGCTCCTAATCTTGTAGCATAATTCATAAAAGTGAACCTTGATCCTGCAGGATAAATCCCCGGCTCTGGCTCTAAGGTAAGGGTTCCATCTAGAGTGGCATTTCCAATTCCAATGACATTTAAGCGGTCTGAAGAGCCGTCATCACTGACCTGTATGAGTAAATTTCCTGTAGAATCTTGATTGTAGGTTCCATTAACCGTAAGAGTTCCAATAGTGGTATTAGGAGTGTCCCCTATAGCCTCTCCAGGACTGACTGTTCCAAAGTTAGCCACAGCTGCAACCGTTCCTGTTCCCGTTAAGAATGCTCCCGGATTAACTTGTGTATTACTGATAATACTTCCTGGAACATTTATGACGCCATCATTGATTGTTGTTGTTCCAGAGTAGGTATTCGTTCCTGCGAGATGTAGAACGTGACCAGCAATTTTAATGAGGTTTCCGCCTGGAGTAGTGTTTATAATTGACCCAGTAATATTCCCATCATGTAATGACAACGTGTTGTCATTGATGTCAACCGTTCCTGTAACACTCAACCCTACAAGTGATACGGAAAAAGGTAACCCAGGACTATATACAAGGTTACCATATACAATAGGGTGTCCTTTGAGTGCTTGGTGGTCGTTCGCTTGAACAGTGGCATCTATACCAATTCTCGTATTACTATTAGTATTTGCATTGTTAAGATAGAATAGACCACTGTTATAGGTAACTGTAGCACCTGATATAGTTCCGTTGAAAGTCAATGGATTAGCAAAAGACGTGTCCATGGTAAAAGAATTGGTGGCGACCAAATTAGCAGCAATTGTATGAGATCCATCTGAGATTATTATTCTAGCTTGTGCTGAGCCATTATCCATCGTTAGTGTTTCTGGGCCACTAATTGTATAACCTGCTGCAGAATTAAATGTGACTTTTCCAACTGTAACTGACTCTGTGTCAATGTTTACAGTAGGAGCTCCAACTGCAGTGAATTCAGCTGTAGAACTTATTCCATTCGGAACGACACCTGAATCCCAATTACTTGCATTGTTCCAGCTGTCATCTACAGATCCATTCCAAGTGTTTGCACTTAGAGAATGAGTTAAGAAAAGTAGGGATGCTAAAAAGGTATAAATATAGATCTTCATACTATTGCCATTGATAGATGTTCCATTTAGCCTTTTAGTAACATTTTATATAAATATTGTAAAATTGTTCAGGATGTAAGCGTAAAATAGGTGTATTGCTACCGTATTGCACTTATCTGTAAGCGTTTTGCCAAGGATAATGATTCTTCCTTGGTCTTATTGGAGTTAGGGGAACAGTGATATCTGGGAGAATGAAGCTGCTTTTATTCTTAGACCATCATAGAGATCTCGGGAGGAGTCTCTACTTCTTTTTTATAGGAAGCAGCAGCATCATTTTCACTTAAAATAATATCGTAGATAGAGGTGGCATAGAGAATCGTGCTAAGTGTCACCTGAAGACCGATATTAACCTTAGTCATGGCTAAAAAGGCAACAACTTGTGCTGCGTAAAGGAGGGTGCTAGCCGTTGATCCCATCATTTTTATAAATGAAGCAGTCTCCTGATCGGTTCCTTGAGCTTCTTGCCACGATTCGATGTCATCAAGAAGTCCATCTCCTTTTAGAACAAAACTTGCCAGAGGAGCTAGCTCTTTGTCATAGGGTAGGATGGGACTAATAGGGTTTGCTGCGAGTAAGTTGTAAAGGCTTGTATAGGACTGAATAATCGAGACGGTTTGAGCAATAATGCGGATCGCAATAACAGGCTTAAACCCTTCAGCTGTCATCGATGTCAGATCGCTTTTAATTTGTGTAAATCGATCGGCTTCAAGAGGAGGGGTTGAGCTATTTCCTTCAATATATGCGAAAGTGTGGGCGCCAATTCCAACGAGTTTAAGGGCATCATCAGCTTCCGAGGGAGCGTCCATCATTTTGACAGCTTTTCTTGATTGACCGATAGCCCAAGTGGGACTGGGGCCGCTCGGCATCACATAGTCAGGAGGAACTGTGACAGCTGGTAATATACTCATAATTCACCTTTTTGTAATATTATAACATATTTTTAGTTATAAAAAAATAATACTAAATTATTTAATATCAATAATCAATATTAAATCATTGTTTTTATTAAAAGCTGACTTGGTCCAATTCGCTGACCCTAAAATATGGGTTTTTTGATCAATAATAGCCCACTTATGGTGAAAGAGCTGAAGCCCCTGACTTGCTAGGACTTTGATACCCTCTGTTTCAAGAAGTTTCTTTACATTTTTGCTTGCCCCGCGCGCCGTTGTTCCATCCAACTTTAAAGTAATTTTTATCCCTTTGCGGTGTAGTTCGATCAATTTTTCAGCAATGATAGGATGGGTAAAAGTAAATAATGAGAGCGAAACCTCTTTTTTTGCTTGATCAAGAGCTTTTAGAAGGGCCTGAAAAGCGCTGTTACTTGGGAGGGAATAGTAGTGGAGGGCTCCTTTTTCTGTCTCTAGGTGGATCTCTTCAGGACGCCCTCTGGAGAGCTTTTCTGCAAAGGTTGGAGCATAGAGCCCCACCATGAGATTATCATGCATCTTCAAGGAAGAAGGGGTGAGATT
Organism: Simkaniaceae bacterium; assembly: GCA_018399075.1. Lineage (GTDB taxonomy): Bacteria > Chlamydiota > Chlamydiia > Chlamydiales > Simkaniaceae > Neptunichlamydia. Next base: position 799,890 of record CP073763.1, read on the forward strand.
GGTCGATCCTAAAAAGAGAAGGGTTTCATCAAAAATCCAAATCTTTTCATGGATGAGTCCTTTCCCTTGAATGGGGTGTAGGTGAAAGTTTTTTTTCTTAAGGCTATCAAGAGATGGGCTTGCCTTTTTATCGTAATAGAGATCAATAGTAATCCCCTCAGAGGCTCGTTTTTTTAGAAGGGTGAGAAGGGAAGTATCGGTGAAAGAATAGGTATGAAGAATAATCGATTTGCGGGCCTTATGAATATTTTTTTTGAGGGTGCGATTTAAATCGATTCGCTTTTCAGAGTTATAAAATACAATGGGGTTTTTGGGGGTTGGAAGGGGAATATATAGGGAATAGACAAGTAAAAAAATAAAAATAAAAAGCCCGGCTAAAACCGGGCTAACTTTAGATTTTTTGACCCTTGGCACGAAGTTCGCGCACGACGGCTGCAAGGCCGCGTCGATCGATGGTACGCATGGCACTTGTCGATAGCTTCAGGGATATAAAGCGGTTTTCTTCAGAAAACCAAAAACGTTTTTTAACAAGATTAGGGAGAAAACGGCGCTTGACTGTTCCTGTGACATTCAGACCAATTCCTTTTTTCTTTTTTGCAATCCCGCGGATTGAGTAACTTTTTCCTCTACCGGGTTTTTTTCCCGTAACTTGACACCGTTTTGACATAGGTAAAACCTTTAAATAATTTTTAAAGACAGCATAACAGGTCTAAGATTTTCCCTCAAGCGTTGATTTATTCGTTGAGAGTCTTTAAAAAGAAAATTTATATCGAGGTGATTTTGGAAGAACTTTATGCAGATTTAGTTGTGATTGGTTCAGGACCTGCTGGACAGAAAGCCGCAATGCAAGCCGCTAAGCTTGGAAAATCAGTGGTTGTCATCGAAAAATATCCCAATCCTGGTGGAGGATGTCTCCATTCAGGGACGATCCCATCTAAATCTCTCCGCGAAGCTATTTTGAATCTCACGGACTTTAATAAGAAAAGTTACTATGCAAAACAGAAGATTGATAATCGTGAGATCTCGATTAATGATCTAAACTATTGTTTAGCTCAGGTCACAGATGAACAAATCAAACAGCTTCATCGCCAATTTGAAAAGAATAAAATCCGGCTCATTCAAGGGGTTGCCCATTTTGAAAATCATCACCAGATTGCTGTTCTGGACGATAAGAATCACCTGACACATCTCGTAACAGGTGAAAAAACGTTAATTGCAACAGGGTCCAAGCCTCGCAATCCGAAAAATATCCCTTTTGATAAAGAGGTGGTTCTTGACTCAACCCGCCTCCTTTCTATCGATCATGTTCCCAAGAAGATGATTGTTTTAGGAGGGGGAATTATTGGGTCAGAATATGCAAGTTTCTTTGCTGCACTAGGAACTGAGGTAATCGTTGTCGATAAAAAGGAGCAAATGCTCCCTTATTTAGATAAAGAGATTGGAATGCATCTCCAGTCTTCATTAAGTAAGATTGGATTAAAATTTATGGGAAACAGGGATTTTGATGAGATTATCCGTCACAAAGATAGTGCTGAACTGAAGTTTAATGATGGAACCTCTCTCAAAGCAGAGATGCTTTTATATGCGCTTGGACGTGTGGCTAATGTGGACCATCTTCACATTGAAAATGTGGGGATTACCGTCGACAGTAAAGGGCATATTCCAGTGAATGCTCTTTTTCAAACAATTGTTCCTAATATTTATGCGGTTGGTGATGTCATTGGGGGGCCTGCTCTGGCTTCAACAAGTATGGAGCAAGGGCGCCTTGCAGCGCGTCATGCTTTTGGCGCTGAAACCCACCATTTTCCGACTTTTTATCCGATCGGTATTTATACGATCCCAGAAATTTCTTCCTGTGGATATACCGAGGAGCAACTCCAAGCTTTGGGCTTCCGTTATGAAGTGGGACGGGCTTATTATTACGAGATTGCAAAAAATACGATTGCTGGAAATGACCCCGGAATGTTTAAAATCTTGTTTCATACGGACACGCTGGAAATTCTTGGCATTCATATCATTGGAAGGGATGCGACAGAGGTGATCCATATTGGCCAAGTAGCGATGACACATAGCGCAAAGATTGACTATTTTATTGATCAAGTGTTTAATTACCCAACATATGCCGAGGGGTACCGTATAGCGGCCCTCAATGGATTTAATAAGGTGAAACATAAGAGGTAAAAAATGCCCATCTATGACATTTTTGAACATGTCGAGCGGCAAAAGGAAGTCGGGGATCCAAAGGTTGAGCTTTCGACGCATATCTCTGATATGACGATTGGAGGAAAAAACCAATCGATCGAAGAGAAAGGACACCTCTTTGCAACAATTGCAGCGCGCCTTTTCTTTTTTATCCTCCTCCTTACCGATATTGTTTGGGGCTTTTATACCATTGCCCTCTTTTTTCTTAGTCTTACCCTAAATCTTTTCACCGGTTTTAAAATCCATAAGCTGAAAAAGTTTTTCCTCCGGCGCTACCTTAATATCAAGCGTGCTGGTATCTCGGCTGTTGCTCTCATCGTTGCTCTTTTTAGCCCTGCGCTTGGTACAATGATTGCCTGCAGTTACTTTCTCATGTATGACAAAAAAGGGATCGAAGAGATTGTCCCTTCAGTCCTTCAGGACCAGTTTCAAGAGTTTTTCAACCCTGTGAATCCTCAATAGCGATATAGACTTCAACTTTTTGAGGGGATGTTGCAGCAAAGTCTTCCCCATAGAGTTCAAAATCACCTGCATAGGTTCTTTTTAGACTTGATTGCCAAATATTTCCCCAAGCTTCAATGAGCTTTTTGGGATGCTCACCAATGGCTGGAATAAGTGCATAAGAGGTCTCGGGGAGTTTTTTTGCAACGAGCCCTTCTGGAATAGTGTCTATGGAGCTAACGGGGCACCCAATAATAAGAGAGTAGGGCTGAGTATAATCACCCTCATAGTTGCAATAAAGGGCCATCACTTCATTGGATGTTTTATTGGGGATTTGTTCAAGAATATTTTCAGAAAAGAACTTTTCCCAATGGAGTGGGATATCTTTGGGGCCAGCATCGGGAGTATTTGATGTTCTAAGCTCGATTCCGATGATTTGGATGGCTTCTTTGTGAATGATTTTATAATCTTCCATGGCTTGATTTTGTCCTAGGGCATAGTTGGTGTTAAAAATAATGAGTGTGATCAAAGCAGCAAATATTTTTTTCATCATTTCCTCGGTTGTTTTTGGAAAATTATCTTAGAATAGCAGTTGATTTTCAAGAGTTTTCAGGCCTCCTCCCTCCTCTATATAACTCGAATGACATCTTCACGACCTGTCCAATCGACTTCAATAGTTGTTCCGGGTGAAAGCCGTTTTCTTAGAATTTCATTTCTTAGGCCGAGTTGAATACTTCTTTCGATCCAGCGGGCCCCTGCTTCTTTCATCCGCTCGACATTATGGTAAGCATTAATAAAATCTTCTGTCCAAGTTAAGGTAATTCCATTTCTCTTAGCCAATAAAAGGGCTTCTTTTTGAAGAATATCTGTGACGATTTTGTGAACGATTTCTTTTTCTAATAGGGGAATAAAATAGAAGGTTTGAAAACGGTTGAGAAGATCATGTTTTTTGGAAAAATGGCGTTGCATCACAGGCTCTACGACCTCTCTAACCGCTTCGGGATCTGAAGCATTGATAGGGCGCCAACGATTCATGGAATGAACAAGCTCTTCACTTCCCAGATTTGAGGTCATGATGATAATGCACCCTTCAATGCTCACAAAACTTTGAGTATTGTGCGAGACAATGTAGCCTTTTTCGGTATGCTGGAGAAGCGCTGTAATGATATCTGGATGGGCTTTATCTATTTCATCAAGGAGAAGAACAAATGGCCCTTCTTTAGCTTTTTCCGTAATCAATCCTCCTTGTTCAAAGCCAACGAGTCCTGGAGCTGCTCCCAGAAGGCCTGAAACCATGTGAGCATGTTGATATTGAGCCATAGGAACAAATAAAAAACGCTCTTTAGAGCGAAAGAAAAATTCTGCAATTGCTTCAGCTAAAGCTGTTTTTCCCACTCCTGTGGGCCCGACAAAATGGAAGTTTCCTAATGTGCCCTTTCCTCTAAACCCAAAGCCAATATTTTCAAAGACTTTAGCAACCTCATCAATCACATGTTCTTGGCCAAAGACTTTCCTTTTTAAATAGTCTCTTGCTGTTAGATAATAATCACGACGCTCTTCGGGAGAGAGAATAGGAGTTTTTAAGGTTTCTGAAAGACAAGCTTTTATCCCAGTGAGGGTCACTCTGGGGTCTCTTGCGCTCGCAGCATCAAAAAGCTCTATGATAGCACCAGGCATGCAGATGTTGGATTGGTAAAATTGGCAGAGCTCAAGGGACGCATCGATCACTCGGTCTTCTGCTATTGGAAACCGTGCTTTGACGATTTGTTTTGTTGTCGCACTCCCAGGCTCTTCGATCTCAATGAATGTAAAAAATCTTCTTATGACTTCCTCATGAGGAACCGGCTTTCTTGCACAAGCAATAATGGCCCCATTATTTTCTTCAATGAAGGAAAGGAGATCTTTATAGTCAACATGTTCGAAGTGATCGAGAATCACTCCCTTCCCATAGGTTTCTGCAATCTTAGTTTTCCCCACTCCTTCTGCTCCTACAAGAAGGACATTTTTTCTCTCATGTCTTCGAAAAATCGGGCGCATTTTGTCATGGATATCGGTGCGAACAAAGTCTTGTGGAATAGAAGGCTCTTCAAAATCAATAGGGGAAATAAGCCACCTCTTTTCAAAATGGGCTTTTTCTTCCTCATCACTGTTTGCATAGGCATGCTCTATCCACTTTGGATCAAGGATGCTGAGTGCGACATAGGTGATGGTATAGAAAGAGCAATCAATCAGAGGTATATTATAAAGAAAGGTAGCAACAAGATGGTAAGCCGATCCTAGCAATCCCTGAGTCGGTTTGAGCATTTGAAAAATATGCCACTCTTTCTCATACTCGAGCGCCTGGCTCCACCCACATCTATCTGGAAAAAGATGATGAGGAGTGGAAAGGTCTACCAGCCTTTCCATGGTTTAAGAAGTGACTTGTGGCTCTTTTGCCTGTTTTCTATACATCAAAGTGTTTTCTGAATAGTGAAGTTGCACTTGATCTCCATTTATAATTTCGCCTTTTAGGATGGCATTAGAAAGCATATTAACCACTGTTTGTTGGATGAGTCGTTTTAAAGGTCTCGCTCCAAAGACCGGGTCATACCCTTCCTTAGCAAGATGGGCAAGAACCTCAGGGGTCCACTGCAGGAGAATATCTTTATCTTCCAGCCGTTTGCTTAATTGATTGAGTTGAATCAGAACAATTTTTTCCATATCTTTTTCTTGGAGGGGGAGGAAGGGGAGGATTTCATCCAAACGGTTGATAAATTCGGGGCGGAAGTGGGAGCGAATCACTGGATCGACAATGGAAAGGACCGTTTCTTTTGTTAGCTCTCCTTTATGAGAAAGGAGTTGTTGACTACCTAAGTTAGAGGTCATAATAAAAAGGGCATTTTTACAGTTAACAGTTCGCCCTTTACTATCGGTAATCCGTCCATCATCAAAGATTTGGAGGAGGATATTGAAAACATCAGGGTGAGCTTTTTCAACTTCATCAAGGAGAATCACAGAGTAGGGGCGTCGGCGGATTGCTTCGGTGAGTTGTCCTCCTTCATCATGTCCGATATACCCTGGAGGAGAGCCGATAAGCTTCGCAACACTATGTTTTTCCATATATTCCGACATATCAAGTCGGATCATCGCTTCTTCTTGGCTAAAGAGCTCTTTGGTAAGAGCTTTTGCAAGCTCAGTTTTCCCCACACCAGTTGGTCCAACAAAGAGAAATGCTCCCATTGGACGGTTGGGATCGCTTAAGCCTGCCCGCGTTCTGCGAATGGCTTCACTCACCGCTTCAACAGCAATTTCTTGCCCTACAACGCGCCCATGGAGAGTATGTTCTAAATTGAGAAGTTTTTCGGCTTCTCCCTCAAGCATTTTGTTAACGGGAACTCCCGTCCATTTAGCGACGATTTCAGCAATGAGCTGTTCATCGACCTCTTCTTGAAGAAGTCGCTCTTCTTTTCCTTTAAGAGCTTCTTCTTCGTCAGCAATTTCTTTTTCTAGAGCAGGGATGACACTATAGCGAATCTCTGCAACCTTATTGAAATCAGCCTTTCGATCAGCTTCTTCTTCTTGGAAGCGGAGTTTTTCTAGCTTTTCCTTTTTTTCTTTAAGGCTTTCTAAGCTTTTCTTCTCTTGGTTCCATCGTTCTTTTAAAGTATTTAGCTCTTCCTTTGCAGCAGCTATTTGCTTTTCAAGCTTTTGGGCTTCTGCTTTAGAGGCCGGTGTTTTTTCCCGTTTAAGGGCCTCTTGCTTCACGATAAGAGAGCTCAAAGCACGCTCTTTTGTATCGATAGGAAGAGGGCGACTTCCGATTTGCATCCGAATCATAGAAGCGGCCTCATCGATGAGGTCTATCGCTTTATCGGGGAGCTGCCTATCGGAAATGTAACGATAGGAGAGGGTAACTGCAGCATGGAGAGCATCCTCTGTGATCCGAACACCATGGTAGTTTTCATATTTTTCTTTGAGCCCTCTTAGGATTGTAATAGCGTCTTCAACAGAGGGTTCTTTTACAAGAACAGGTTGAAAGCGGCGCTCAAGGGCTGCATCTTTTTCGATATATTTTTGGTATTCAGCAAGTGTTGTTGCCCCAATACAATGGAGGGTTCCTCTTGCGAGGGCAGGCTTTAAAAGATTGGCAGCATCCATAGCCCCTTCTGAAGCTCCAGCACCTACAAGAGTGTGGACTTCATCGATAAAGAGGAGGAGCTCTCCTTCAGACTTTTCAATTTCCTTTAAGATGGCTTTGAGCCTTTCCTCAAATTCTCCCCGGTATTTTGCTCCAGCAATTAAACTCCCCATATCAAGAGCAAAGAGCTCTTTTCCTTTAAGGGAATCGGGGACATCTTCTTGAATGATGCGGTGAGCAAGTCCCTCTGCAATAGCGGTTTTACCGACACCAGGCTCTCCGATTAAGAGGGGATTGTTTTTTGTTCGGCGCGATAGGACTTGAATGGTGCGTCGGATCTCTTCATCTCGTCCAATCACAGGATCGAGCTTTCCTTCCTTGGCAAGAGTTGTCAAGTTTTTGCAATACTTCTTTAGGGATTGGAGACTTTCTTCGCCGCTTGGGCTATCCATTGTTTGTCCTCCACGGATTTCTTTGATTTTATCATCTATTTGTTTGAGGGTCAGTCCTGATTTCTTTTTCCAGCTAGAAAAGGGGTTTTCAGAGGTTTCCCAAAAAACATAGAAAAAGTGATCACTACTAATGTAGGTATCTCCCCATTTTTGCATGAGCGTATGGGCGTTATTGACCTGCTTATTTAACGAGGGACTTAAGTTTGGTTCTGATCCTTCACCCGAAAAAGTGGGGAGGGAGTCGAGCTTTGCTTCTAGTTGAGAGATAAGAGGGGTTGGATCTAAGCTTAGAGCGCTGGATAGTGTTCGAAAGTACCCACTTGACTCTTCAAAAAAAGCTAGAAGGACGTGGTGCTCAGTTACCTCGGTATGACGCCTATCTTTAGCTGTTTGTACAGCAGTTGAAAGGGCCTTAGCAGTTGATTCCGTAAATTGTGGATTCATGCTTCCTCCTTGTTAAGTCAATTATATTTTAACTGCACAGAGGGTAAGAGTCAAGATGATGATCTTTTTGATAAGAAAGTAAAAAGAATATGAGAAAAAAAGTAGCATCATTAAAAAATTGCTGAAAAAAATGAGGGTTCTCATACGATGTATCTTTCTTTTCATACAGAGGTACATTATCTCACAATTCTATTGTTGGAAAATCTAATAGAGCAGGAAAATTACTATGAATTTCAAACATTATATATTTTTGTTGGGCCTTTTAGTGACTTCAAGTTGTTATTGTAGTGATGAGCGGGTTGATTTGGAAAAGAATATTACTGAAATCAACTTTAATGAAAGTGGTCCAATTCAAGTGACGTTTTCTAATAACTCTCATAATCGAATTGCTTGGAAAAATGATCGAATTGTGAGTGTGACAGGCGATGAGCGGATTTTCGATGTTGAGATCAATCCTAAGATTGGACAGGCATTTGTTTCAGTTTTAAAAACATTTAAAAATACTACTGCAACCCTAACAGTCGTTTCTAGTCAAGGCCTGGTGCAAGACATTCAAGTCAAAAGCGATGATAAACCTTCAATATTCCTGACAATCAATGTTCCCGAAAAGAACGATGATAGCTTTGCTGCAAACCATACGCATTTTCACTCTCAAACGATCGAATTCTTAAATGATATTCTTGAGGGGTGTGTCCCTTTTGGCTATACCCAAAGGGTTGTTCAGAACTTTGACGAGCTCAAGCTTCCGGCCCCTTTAGAAGCAACACCTTTAAAAGTTTATGAAAACCCTTTTGAAAACGTTGTGATTTACGAAATCATTAATCAAGGAAGAAGACCTCTTACGATCAGATCTCAAAATTTGAAACCCTGTTTAAATTCATGGGTTTTCTTAAGTGCCCAAGAGCTTCACTTTCGTGAAACAGCATTATGCATAGTAGCTACATCTAAATAGGAGATACAGATCATGGCGAATCATCTACTTAAAGAACAATTAGAAAGGACAAATAAACAACAACGGTTTTATTTGATTCTTATTGCTGTGGTTTGTGCTGCTTTTATAGGAACAGCCCTATTTGAATATTTTAAACCTACCTTATTTAAAAAATTCGAAAAAATTTTCAGAAGTGGATCTGAACTTTCCAGTTCCTCAAATATGATGAGCAATGATGTCCAAATTGCTCGGATTGAAATAGAAAAAGATGCCATTATTGAGCGTATCCAATTTCTTGAAAAACTTCTTCAAGATACGAAGTCTTCCACTAGCTCTAATATTCAACTTCAAACAGTTAGTAGTGCCAGCAGAAGCCAAACAACTTCCAATGATTCCGAACGACCCTTACTCAAAACTTGGGGGAATATTCAAGCAAATCCTAGCCGAAATGTTTTTTATGAAATTCCTGCGGGAACTGTTGTGAAATGTATGATCTCTTCTGCAGCAGATTGTCGAGTGGCTCTTAAAAGCTCTGTTGAACGTAATATCATTATGTTACGTCCTATTCAAGATGGGATACTTCCTAATCATATTTTTGTTCCTCTAAAAAACAGTGTGATCATCGGTACAGCTATTGGGGATATTTCCTCAGAGCGGGTTTATATTAATGGTGAGAGGATTACCCTAGCCTTTAAAAATGGGGAATTTATTGAAACTGAAATAGAGGCGTTTGTTTCAGGAGAGGATAGAAAAGAAGGGATTCGTGGGACGATTATTGATCGCTCAGAGTTTATCCTCAATAGGCCTGGATTTTCATCACTTATGAAAACGATCTCTCAGGAGCATGGTTCAAATAATGAAGGAAATAGTGGAAAAGCTCCGATGAATGAAATTCTTACTGATTATTATATAAAACGGACAGAACAGCTTCAGCCTTCTATACAGATTCAACCAGGACGTGTTGTTAACCTGGTTTTTACTAAAGCGGTAAAAATTAGAGAACCACTTTTAGAAAGTCAATCTGAGTAGGTTTTTTCATACCAACAAGTGGAGAGGGGTTTGGTTTTTCTTAAGTGAGCTGACAGAGGCTCTTTTATAGAGAGAATAGAAAGACAAGGCCTTTTAAAAACGATTTTTATTGCGTATTTGTTGAGATTGGTCTTGCGAGAACGCTAGAGTTTGAATTGGTATTAATGATCCGGTAAGGATAGGAAGAGTTGCTACTCTTTTCAATTTTTAGAGGAGATGGAAAGATCCAAGACTGAGAGGTGTTTAAATCTTGGGGAGCTATTTCCCATGTTGATCCATCATTTAGAACAAGAACTTTTCCACCATGAAGGTTTTCTTCAATGGTAATCTCTTGTTTCTTCTGTATAGTTTCATGTGCAATGACCTCTTCAATCTTTAATCCAGAAGAGGCAATAAGGGGAAAAATGGCGGCGACAAGAATAAACATCAACAATCCTTTTTTTCCTTATTAATAGATCTTCTTCAGAATCACAAGGAAAAATTGAATAGACTTCAAGCGTAATAGTTACGACCGATATTCTATATTTCAAAAAAATGGGGATTGTTTGGGGACATAAAGCATTTAGTTGTTCTTTTATTCCAACTCAGAAAAACAATCCTAAAGCTCATCTTTAGGGTCAGGGTGAAGGGTGCGAAGGGTATGGCGGAGTCCTTTCAGGCATTGAGGCTGGTGCTCTCTCAAGTGAGTAAGGGTTTCTGCAGTTTCTAGGTGTTTCCATGCTTGGAGATATAGAAAGCGGTTCATGGCAACGATCGAGAGGTAGTATTCAACAATAGGAGAGCTGGGATCAAGGTGATGGTATCGATTAAGAGTCTCTAAAGCTTTCCCCCCTTGACCAAGCTGGAGGTGAGTAATGGCAAGTTGGAGGAGTCCATCTCGAAATTTTGGAAATTTTTTAAGGACTTTTTGGAGCTTTTCTTGCTTTTCAAGAATGGAAGAACGCGTCTCATCCACATGGAGAAAAATTGTTTTGATTCCTTCAGCGTTTACCTTTCCATTCAAATAATCTTCTGGGGTTGTATCGCGAGATACGGCAAAATCGAAGGTGTGATTCTTGATTTGATTCAAGAGTTTTCGCCCCTCTTTTTCTTTTCCGATAAAGAGGTAGTTATATCCCAAAAACATTTTTAGAAGAGGGTCTTCGGGGAGGAATGGTAAGGCTTTTTCATAGAGCTCAACAGTTGTTTTATGATCCTCTTTCTGCCAAGCAACAGAGGCTTGGTTAATGAAAGCTAGACCGATCACCTCTTTTTTATTTCGCTCTTGCAATTTTCGGGTATTAATCCCCAAATAGAAACGATCAGGGACATGGATTCCCCGAGCAGTCGTTTCAATATTAAGTGTTTCTTTTTGATGTCTATAGCGGATGTAGATATGACCGGGGGGAGTGATAATTTCTAAAGGAAGATCGAGTCTTTCTGCAATGGAAAGATAGAGGATTGAAACCCCCAAACAAACCCCTAGGTGGCTATCAAGAACTGAAGAGAGAAAGGTATATGTATCAATATCTTTTGCCCAAATGGAGTGGGGAGGGAAGCGGAACCGTTTTTCGTGAAAGATAAAATGGCTAATTGCATCGATTTTTTCGAGATCGGTTGCGCCTATAGGTAGGTGAGCTAGAATTTGGAGGGCAATCAGATCAAGCGTTGCCTCATATTGCCGTACTTTTAAGGGGTCGTCTTCGAATTGATAGAGAAGAAGGGCATGAGAAAGGTCTATCTCTTCTGGAGGAAGTTTAAAAAGCTCTTCTTTTTTCCAGATTGTGTGCCCCTTAAGTTTTCGATTTGAAAGATGATCGGAGACCATTTCGATCATTTCAAGTTGATCTTCTGTTAGTTCAATATCGGTTTCAAAAGGTTGCTTATTAACAAGGGAAATAACCGAATCAATTTCCATCGCAGGAAGAACGAGGTTTCCTTCAAGGTGGTGCTTTTCACTTCGATGTTTGTGCATAAGCTCCCATGCATCGGAGAGAGCTTTTTCGCCTTCCCTAGTATGTGGATAGAGATGGTAGAAAGCAAAAAGCTCTGAAATCGATTCAGGATTTAAACTCCTATAAAGAGTTGTAAGATGTGCATCAGAAATCTCTGCTGACAGAAAGATTGTGGGGAGTAACAAAAGAAAGAGTGCTTTCATAAACTTCAAGATATCACAAGGATGGGCCCTACGCAAGAATCGCTTGGATCTCCATTTTTAATTTTTCTGATTTCAATAACTTTTCTAAGGGGAAACGGTACCGGTAAGTCCAGTTAAACTTGTCTTCAGTTCCAGGGATATTGATTAACTCATCTTGAAGATTTCCCCAAGTCAGTTCGGGCGTTAGAGCTAGGTATTCTTGAAGGAGATTGATATGAAAGAAACTTCCAGAATGGTGGTTGTCATAAAGGATATCTTTTAGATGCTCAAGGGGAAGCTTTGGCTCATAAGACCATCCCTTGAAAGAGGCATAATCTTTGGCCTCGTCAGGAAATCGTTCCCACCAGAGTTGGGTTGTTTCGATATCATGAGTGGAGACACAAGAGATGCTTGCTGGAAAATAATCGGCATAGGGAATAAAGGAGCGGTCAGTTTTCCACTTACGATAGCGTCGGAAGATTTTTGTTCCTGGAATTCCAAGTTCTTTCATTGTTTCTCGAACAAATGGAGGGGGATCTCCTAAATCTTCTCCAAGAGGGAGCATTTCAGAAAAGGAGAGAAGGGTTTCTAAAAGTTTTCTCCCTTGGATTTCCATAATGGGCGCTTCACTTGGAATAAACAGCCCTTTATCGGGTTTTTCCCCTTGAGGAATAGCCCAAATTCGAAAGAATCCCAAGATGTGGTCAATCCGATAGAGATGGAAATATTTTGCTGCGACTTCAATCCGTTTTCGCCACCATTCGAAGTGGTTTTCTTCCATTACCTTCCAGTTATATAGGGGGAATTTCCATAGCTGTCCTTTAGGATCGAAAGCATTAGGGGGACTTCCAGCGCTTAAGGACAGATTGAAAAATTCTTGGTGTGCCCAAACATCAGCACTGTCGGGACTAAGAAGAATGGGTATATCTCCCTTAAGAAAGACCCCTTTTTTTTCTGCATGCTTTTTCACCTCTTCTAGTTGTGTGTGGCAAAGGTATTGGAGGATGAGATAAAACGACATTTCGCCTCTAAGCTCTTTCCCTAGAACTTTCCGTTCATGCTTTGAAATATTTCGAATTTTATCAGGCCATTTCTGCCAAATATGGGATTTATTTTTATCTTTTAGAACTTTGTAAAGGGCATAATTATGGAGGTGAGGACTTGTTTCAATAAATATTTGATAACCCTCTTCAGAAGTGATTTTATTTCCCACTTCATGAATATACCGCTTTAGAAAATCAAGTTTTCGGTCCAAAATATCCCAATAGGGAATACGCTTTGTTTTAACTTTGAAATCAGGAAGAGGCGAGTTTAAGTGAGGAAGGGCATGGAGGCTCAGATAGATCGGATGAAGAGCAGTTGATGAAAGGGCATTGTATGGGCTTGGGTCAGTTCCAGAATCATTAAGAGGAAGGAGTTGAAGCACATCCATTCCTACACCAGAAAGGAAATTAATAAAGGGAATAAGGTCTAAGAATTCTCCATTGCCACAGCTTTTTTCTGTCCAAATAGAGAGGAGGGGAATTTGAATCCCATGGTGGTGTTTAACACCTACCTTTTCCCATCCCTTTCCTGCTTTTGAATGGATAAGGTTCATTTCATGAATGGTGGGGGTTTTGCATCAACGCTATGGTATTTTATCGGAGCTGTGGCACCACTTGCAATAGCTCTTCTCCATTCTTCTGCTTCTTCTAAAAAAATCTCAAGGTATTCTGCAAGCTTTTCACCACTTAGCTTTTCAACTGGAAGATACTGGTGGAGGATTAGCATATTTTTTTTTTCATAAAAAGCTAAGGTGCCAAAGGGGTGATATTGCCCATTGACCTTAAGTGCATCCTTTAAGACATCTTCGCGGAAGCGCCCAGGTGGGACGTCTGCAAGAAAGGCACAGACCAAAAGGTTTTCTCCATACTTGTCCATTTGCATTTGGATCTCAAGATTTTCATCTAAGAGGAGATTACAAGCATGATTTTTATCAACGTGAAGAGGGAGTTCAATGATCTCACCAAGATCCCAAAGGAGCTCTTGAAATTTATCCATTAGATCTTACTCCTCATCTTCTTCCTCATCTTCATCATTAAGTTCATCTTCTAAGTCACTCAAGGTTTCCATGAGAGCCATTAGGATCTCTTGGCGGTGTCTTTCTGACTTGAAAAGTTTTGGAGAGAGGTGGCGCATCGCATCGCGATATTGAGAATAGATAATGACTTGGGCAGCTAATTCTTCAGCAATTCCCAAAACAAAGGCTTGTTTTAAGATTTTATCAGGGGTAGGGTAGCGCTCTTCAATGAGTTTCATTAAAAGGCGAGCTAGGGCTTCGAAGTTAATGCGGCTAGGCATAGAAAGATCATACCGATCAAACTGTCCTTTGATCATTTTCATCCGGCCAAAGAAAAAGCGGAACAGTCCAAGAATCGCTTGCATTGTTCGAGCCTCACCAAAAAGGCGTTGCAACTCTGCTTTTGAAATCGAAGGCCCCTTTGCCTTCATATCGGATCCCAAGGAGTGTAGGATAAAATCTATAATGTTTTTCATGTCTGAGAACTTAAACTTCTCTACAAGTTCTTCAAAGAGCTTATGAGGAGTGCGAGGGTTCCCGGTTATTTCACGATAAAGATCGCGGAGAGCCGTTGGACTCCCAAGCCCTTTTTCTGAAAAGGCACGTGCTTGAATGCCAATATTTCTTCCAGCTTGAATCTCCCTTCCAAATTGGGAATTAAATGTCTCTTTTGCTTGAATATATTTTTGCTTGAGTGCTTCTTTTGTTTCAGCGGTCTCGATTAAATAATCGATAGCCTCATCAGCAAGAGCTTTGTCGGTATAAGTTTTTTGAAGCTTTTCAAGGACTTGCTCATGGGTATCATCAGGCTTCATCTGCTGATGCAAATTTGTCAGCGTTTTCTTTTGAAGCTCTGGATTTCTTTTGTAGTAATCCTCAGCTATTTCTTCAGCAGCAGTTGACTCACCGGTATCCAAAGCTTTTTCTTCTTCAGATTTTTGCGTTTTTTGTCCCTCGGGAGCTTTTTCGGCTTTTTTATTGAGAGTCTCGAATTTTTTCCGCATTGCCAAGGGATTAAAGGACATCAATTCGCCAGCTTCTTCCATATTGGCTTTACTACCGACTTGACGTGCATCCATACGGGCAAGCTTTTGCTTAGCTGCAGCTTTTTGCGACTCATGGATTTGGGCATCTTGTGATACACCCGAGACTTTACTTACTTCATCGTTGGCCATAATCCCTCTTTATACCAAAGAAGATTCAATATGAAAAGTATAGATATTTTGGGCACAAATTTATTTACAAAGAATCTGTTGGGGAAAGATTTCTTTCCCCAACATGATAGGGGTTATAGAGTTTGGCAAAGGATATGATTATTTACATAAAGCAAATTGTTCAGTTCCTTTGTTCTAAGGTCTTTAATTTTACTTTTTTGGATAAAGTCAATGGTTTGTCTTGTTTCCTCAATAGTATGTTTTGCTTTACTCACATCTCTTTGTGTTTCAAGTTCTAGTGCAACTATGCGAATTAACAATCTAGAACGCTCCTCTGGATTCACAATTGACCAGACTTCAGGATAAATCTTTTTTAAGAGATCTTTAGAGGCTGATTTATCGATAAAATGCTTAAGGTCAACAAGCTGAATTTCAGCAAAAAGCTTATCTTCTTTAGAAGGAATATCTTGAATCACTCCTTCAAGTTTTTCAGCGATTTTTTTTGCTGAAATTAAATCATTCTTTTCAAAGATTTCATAATGAGCGAGTTGTCCTAAAGCTGTAGCTCTAGCAAAAGGGCTCGAAATTTGACTAATTTCCAATTCTGCTTTATCAAGATCTCCATCCCGAATTGCTGTATAGACTTTATCTAACTGTTGCTCTCTTTCTGATTTAAAAAAGCGTCCTTTAAGAGAACTAAATTGTGAAGCAAGAGAGTCATTGTTACTACACCCGGTAAAGAGTAAAAGGGTCGAGAAAATAAGAAGGCATTTTTTCATTGTTAGCTCCATCGTTAGCGAAATGAGCGAACTTAAATTCTCGCTTCCTGATGATTTGATTGTCAATAGAATTTTAATGAAAAATAATTTTTCAAATTCCTTATGATAATTGGATGCGTCCCAGGGGTTGAATGCGGACTTCAGGGACAATCTCTTGATAAGAGACAACTGGTAGATCTGGGAAATCACCTTCAATGAGCTTGCGGGCAAAGCGACGGACATCAATTGCTGTTAGAAGAACAGGAGGTTGTCCCCCAGGAGGGGTGGGGACAATGACACTGCGCATTGCATGCAAAATAAGTTGGACGGAGTCAGGATCAAGAGCTAAATAAGATCCAGCAGAGGTTTGTTTAATGGCGCCTCGTATCATGTCCTCAATTTCAGGATCAAGAAGGTAGACTGATAGGACAGTTTGCCCAAGAGAGTATTTGTAACTGATATACCGTTTTAAAGAGGAGCGGACATACTCTGTTAAAAGGACAGTATCTTTTTCTGTTTGTGCCCACTCACTTAAGGATTCTAAAATTGTGCGGAGGTCTTTGACAGACACTTGCTCTTGAACCAGGCGACGGAAAATTTCAGTGAGCTTTTGAAGGGGAACTAAACGAGTAACCTCTTTAACCAGGTCGGGAAAAGATCTTTCAACAAACTCTAATATAGCTCTAACTTCTTGAATTCCAATAAACTCAGAGGCGTACTGCTTGTAGAACTGTGAAAGGTGTAGGATCATAACATCAAGAGGCTTCCAATATTTGATTCCTGCCTTTTTCAGGACTTCCACATAGCGATTTTCGACCCATAGGGCTGCTGTTCCGATCATATTTTTTGAGGTGGTAAAGGGGAGGTTATACCGTCTGAGAGTTTCTTCCGTTTCATTTGTCAGGACAGAGCTTTGAATAACCCGTCCACGTACAATAGGAACTTCGTTAAGAAAAATGGAGTATTCGTTAGGTTCAAGTGTTGAAGAGTCAGTTCTAACGTGTATGCCTGGGAAGCGGATTCCTAAATCTTGATAGAGGGCATGACGCATCTTTGGAACCATTTCATCGACAAAGTTAGTTCCACCTTTTTCTTTTTTTAAGATCTGTGAAAGGTTTTTCCCTGTTTCTAAGATGACAGGGAGTGTGAGAGCATAGTCATCAAGCCCACCGCTAACAACTGTATGTCCTTCAACATCGGTTTCAATACTTGCTGGGCCCATAGATCCAGATGCTGCTTTTGCAGTACGCTTTTTCTCCTTAAAGTGGTTACGGATTCCAACTGTTCCAAAGAAGATGGTCAATAACCAGAAAATCCAGGATGGAAACCCTTTAAGCCAAGACATTCCAAAGGTAACAGAGGCAGCGAGGATGAGCCCTTTCGAGTGCCCAAAAATTTGAGAGGAGATATCTTTTCCGAGATTGGTATTTTTCTTCTCACTTGAAACGCGTGTTGTAACGATACCCGCTGTAAGAGAAATCATTAGAGAGGGAATTTGTGTCACTAAACCTTCACCAATCGACAAGAGAGAATAGATTTTAGCCGCTTGGAGCCCTGTCATATTGTGGATCATCATCCCGATGACAAGCCCACCGACGATGTTAATGATCGCAATGACAATACCGGCAATAACATCCCCTTTTACGAACTTCATCGCACCATCCATAGCTCCATAAAGCTGACTCTCTTTTTGAAGAGCTAGCCGCATTTCACGGGCTTGGTTGGCGTCGAGCGTTCCACTACGAAGGTCAGCATCAATACTCATCTGTTTACCAGGCATGGCATCCAGGGTAAACCTGGCAGCAACTTCAGCAACCCGCTCGGCACCTTTCGTGACAACGATAAACTGAACAATGGTAATAATTAAGAAGACAACACCACCGACAATAAAGTTCCCTCCTACAACGAAATCTCCAAAGGCTTTAATGATATGTCCGGCATCAGCATGAAGGAGAATCTGTCTTGTTGCAGCAATTTCAATCCCTAAGCGAAAGAGGGTTGTCATAAGGAGGATTGAGGGAAAGATTGATAGGTGAACGGCTTTTTGAATATAGAGGGCAACCATCAAAAGACAAATCGAAACACTCATATTTATCGCAATCATGATGTCAATCACTGTTGGTGGAACAGGGATGATAATCATTCCAATGATTGTGATAACAAAAAAGGCAAGAATAACGTCACTAGATCTGGTTAAGATACTTAAGAATTTTGAACTTGCAAAGTAGCTAGAGATGTCTTTCATATTATTTAAATAGATCCACGTTGTATTCTGGTTCTGCTGTAGCTTCAAGGGTATCAAGCCACTTCAAGACCCCTGCAATTGCTTCATAGGTGTCTTCAGGTATATATTGCCCCTCTGTTCCTTTATTGTACAGATCTTGTGCTAAATCTACCTGTCTCATAATAGGAACATTATTTTCTTGAGCCACTTTAATAATGTTTTCAGCAGTCGTTCCTTTACCCATAACTAAAATAAAAGGAGCAGGATCCTCATCTTCATCATAACGAAGAGCAACCGCGATATGAATCGGATTTGTAATCACAGCGCGCGCTTTTCTTGCTGCTCTCGGGCTTTCTTGGTAGGCGATTTCTTGGGCGACTTGTCTTCGTTTACCCTTAATTTCAGGGTTTCCTTCTGTATCCTTATATTCTTGTTTTACCTCAAACTTTTCCATCTTCATCTCTTTAGCGAAATTTTTCTTTTGGAAGACAAGGTCAAAAATAGCAATCGCTAAGAAAAAAATTCCCACACGAAATGCAACTTTAATCAAAAAGTCACTGAAGATAATGGCAGCTCCAACAACAGGCATTCCCGCCGTGGCGATAATTTCAGGAAGGCTGTTGTAAACCACCGAATAAATTAGAATAACAGCGCCAGTAATCTTTAGAATCGACTTAATGAGCTCAATAAAAGTCTTAATTTTGAAAATTCCCTTTAAGTTAGTCACAGGGTTGAGTTTTTTGATATCCGGCTTCATTGACTGGAATGAAAAAAGAGGACCAATGATCAAAAAGTTTACTAAAACACCTATAAGAGAGATGAGAATCATAAAAGGCATTGAGGTATTGAAAATAACCTGAAAAGCGGCCTTTAAGAACATGGGGATATGAGCTTCGATTTGACTTCCTTCTTTTACCCCATCAAAAGCTTGAACCATAAAGCCAGCTAAGTTTCTAAAAAAGTAGCCAGATGTCGCCACGATCAAAGCAAAAGAAGTTGCAAAGGTAAACGCTGCAGGGAAATCTTTTGACTTAGCGACTTGCCCTTTTTTTCTCGCATCGCGAATTTTCTTGGGGGTCGCCTTCTCGGTTTTTTCAGCCATGCCAGTGGGGACTATTCTCTTTATTAAAAAAGCCTAAGCATAGAGAATTGGAATTAATTATGAAAGTGCTACTGACAGGATCTACAGGTTATATCGGAACACGTCTACTTCAAGTCCTTGTTGAAAAGGGGCATGAAGTGATTGCTCTTGCTCGTGTACCTGAAAGTGTTTTTGTTCCCGAAAAAACCCAAGATCAAGTCCGTGTGATTCAGGGAGATCTTCTTAAAAATTTAGAACTTCCGAAAGATATTGATGCTGCCTATTATCTCGTCCATTCAATGTCTAGTAATTTAAATGATTTTGATACAAAAGATAGAAAGGCAGCTGAAAACTTTTCTGAAGCTCTTGGGAAAACAAATTGCAAGCAATTAATCTACCTCACGGGACTTATTTCTAGCCATAATTTGTCAAAGCATCTCCGTTCTCGTTTGGAAGTAGAAAAACTACTGCAAGCTGGGACGGTTCCTGTCACAGTCTTTCGGGCGGGGATTATTATTGGTTCAGGAAGTGCTTCCTTTGAGATTGTTCGCGATCTTACTGAAAAACTTCCAATCATGGTAGCCCCTAAATGGGTCAGAAGTTGCTGTCAACCTCTGGCTGTTCGGGATGTCCTTTTTTACTTATCCGAAAGTTTGGGAAATAAGGAATGTGTGGGTCAAACCTTTGATTTAGGAGGGCCTGATATCCTCACTTATAAAGAAATGTTATTGGGGTATGCAAAAATTCGGGGGCTTCTTCGTTGGATTATTATTGTTCCCTTCTTCACTCCAAAACTCTCTTCTTATTGGTTGATTTTTGTGACTTCTACAAACTATTTTCTTGCTCGGACCTTAGTTGATAGTATGAAGGTTAATGCTGTTTGCAGTGAACACAAAATCGAAAAAATTCTTCGTAGAAAATGCCTTTCTTATAAAGAAGCAGTAGAAAAAGCGCTGGACAGGATTGAAGAGAATGCGGTGATTTCAAGCTGGCGAGATGCTTGGATAAGTAGTGGCACAGATCCCAAATACCATGACTACTTAAAAATCCCAGAACATGGCTCTTATAAATATAAAGTAACAAAATCTTTTGAAGGAGACCCTGATAGGCTTTTCAAACGGATCTATGCTATTGGGGGAATCAAAGGCTATTACTTTATGGATTGGGCCTGGCGTTTCCGGGGCATTATTGATCGTTTGATCGGAGGTGTTGGCTTACGTCGTGGGCGAACCCGTCGCACAACTCTTAAACCAGGTGATACGATCGATTTTTGGCGCGTACTCCAAGTGGATAAAAAGCATCGCATTCTTAAACTGTATGCTGAAATGAAACTACCAGGTGAAGCCTGGTTTGAGTTTCAAGTTCATGAAAGCTCTGTCGATCAAACGGCAACATTTCGACCTAAGGGGGTTTGGGGTCGCTTGTATTGGTGGATTCTTTATCCCATTCACCTCATCCTTTTTCCAGGAATGTTATCTAAGATTCTTAAAAAATAGATCCTTATAGAGAATTTTTTAGCCAGGAGCAAGTCTCTTGCCAAATGGTAGGATTGCTTGAAACAAAAGCATCCGCTTCTTTGATGAGTTCTTTCATATCTTTGTAATCATCTAGATCGATTTCTTTCTTTAGAGCAAAATTGATTTTTCGATAAGAGTCTGGAATGAGAACAGAAAGAAGTTGTTCTGGAACCTGACCTTCAACATCGGAGATCATAGAGAGGATAGGGAGAGATCCATTTTTTCCTGAATTAGAGACAGGAGAGATCCACTTTGCCGTTCCCCAATCTTCCTCTCCTTTAATGTGTCTGGGGATATAACCTGTTCCTATAGAGAGAAGAACGACTCCCTGATCATGGATATTATAAGGGTGGTATGCATAAGTATAGGCAGTTAAGGAAGGGGCTGCTGCTGCTATGCCTCCATCAACTGAATGCTTATAAGAGGGGAAATAGGTTGGCGCTGCTGTTGATTCTAAAATCGCATCAATGACTCTAATATTTTTCCCTTCAGCTGTTATATTTTCGATCACTTTCATTGACCAACGGTTTGTTTCTGGATCGTCAAGGCAAACAGTTGGAATCACAATCTTTTTCGGAAGTTCTCCAAGCGTTGTTTCTTTTGTATAGCCCCGGGATGCAAAAATTTTTAGGAGGTTTTTTTTTAAGGTGTGCTGGTCATATTTTGGAGAAAATAGGGAAAAAGTTGTTTCATCTCCAAAAACTTTAGAGCTTAAATGAATATAGTTAGTAATCATTTCCTGGACAGGGATACCCATTGCAAGTGTTACGGCAATAATCGATCCTGTTGATGTCCCAGCAAAGATCTCAAAATCCTCATGAAATGAAGCACCTGTATTGATCTCTAAGTTTTTCAAGATTTCTAGAGAAGCAACTCCTCTAATTCCTCCTCCATCTAAGGAAAGAATTCTAACCTCTTTAGAAAAGGCAAAGGGGAGGTAAACAAAAGTTAATAGGACAGACACGATTTTCCAAGACATCACTTTTCTCACTTATTTTAGTAAGAAAAACTTTAACAAATAGGGCAGCTTTCGTCAATTATGGAAAAAAAGGATAACATCGCCATCTTGAACGATGTATTCTTTTCCTTCTGAGCGGGCTTTTCCTACATCTTTAGCACCCACACGGCCAGCATACTTGACCATGTCATCAAAAGTGACAACTTCTGCGCGGATAAATCCTTTTTGGATATCAGTGTGAATTTTTCCAGCTGCTTCAGGGGCAGTGGCACCAGCAGGAACTGTCCAGGCGCGAGTTTCTTGTTCTCCAGTAGTAAGGAACGTGATGAGATCAAGTGTTTCATAAGAGATTTTAATTAGGCGGTCCAGTCCAGGTTCTTTTAAGCCAAGGGTATCGAGGTATTCTTTAGCTTCTTCTTCAGAAAGTTGAGAGAGTTCCTCTTCAAGTTTGGCACAAAAGGGGATCACTTGACTTTTTTCTTCTGCAGCATATCTCTGAACAGCTTTTAAGTGAGGGTTATCGAGAGAAAGAATATCTTCCTCAGAAAGATTCGCAGCATAGATGACTTTCTTTGCTGTAATAAAGTGGTAAGGTTTTAGGACATCCTCCTCTTCTTTAGTCAATGAAAGTGAGCGAACAGGGTGATTTTCATTGAGGTGGGCCTGTACTTTTTTCAGAGCTTCGAGGGTGGGTACGAGTTCTTTATTTCCCTTGGCTTGTCGTTCAATCTTTTGAAGGCTATTTTCAGTCATTTGTAGATCGGCAAGAATGAGTTCTAGATTGATCACTTCAATATCGTCTATTGGATCGACTTTTCCCTCAACATGGATCACTTCATCATTCTCAAAGCAACGGACCACATGGACAATGGCGTCGGTTTCTCGGATATTTGCAAGGAATTTGTTTCCAAGCCCTTCCCCTGTAGAGGCTCCTTTGACTAGGCCGGCAATATCAACAAAAGTTATTGTTGCTGGGAGCAATTTTTTACTCTTTGAGATATCGGAAAGGACTTGAAGACGTTTATCAGGAACATCAACAATTCCAACATTAGGTTCAATCGTGCAAAAGGGAAAGTTCGCAGCGCCGGCTTGGACTTTTTTAAGAAGAGCATTGAAAAGAGTTGATTTACCAACATTAGGAAGGCCAACAATACCGCAGGAAAGTGTACTCATGAGGGAAAAAATTCAGGTTTTAAGGTTTCTAATAAGTTTGTTCGTGATGGGGCTACCATTTCACTATCGAGTTCATCATGTAGATATGAAACAAAGGTAATTTCGATTTCATCTGAAGGGGGAATCTCTTTCTCAAAGATAAGGGTTAGAGAGAGTTCTGTTTCATTATTGATTGAATGCGTTCCACGGTAAAAAGCGATGGCTGGAATCTTTTTCCCTTCAGTCTGAAGATCGACTGCGTAGACAGCAGGTGGCAAAAGACAGACTTTTTCAGCTCCAGTAACCCATTTATATTGGACTTCATCCTCTCGAATAACGTTTGCTTCATCAAAAGGAAGACGGAGAGAATAAGGACGGCCGAGCATTTTCTTTACTTTTTTAAGATCACCCTTTTCCAAGTAAGAACGGATAGCTCCGCTAGAGATAGGTTCTTTATGATAGGTTTCCTTGGGAAGATAGGTCGTAGTAAAAAGGTCGAGGGCCTTAATCTCATCAGGGCCACCTTTGCGCTCTTTTCCAAAGCGAGCATCATCACCAACAATAAGATGTTTGATTGGAAGACGCTGACAAAGAGAGTTAAAAAATTCCTCATAAGTTTGTTTTGCAAAGGTTGAATCAAAAGGAAGGGCGATAACAAGATCGATACTATGTTCCTCAAGGAGTTTAAGGCGGTGATTAAAGGTCATTAGAAGAGGAGCTGGGGAGTTGGGTCTAAGGTAGGTAGAGGGATGATTAGAAAAGGTGAGAAGAACGCGGCTACCTTCTTTCTTAGTCTCTTTATGGAGCCGTTTCAAAATAGCTTGGTGACCTAGATGGAGGCCATCATAGACACCAATGGTCAGAGACACTGGACCCTCAAGAGGGGGGATTTCAAGAATAGAATTTACAACCTTCATACCGTCTTCCTTAGGTAAGGGATATATGAAAAGGATGGGTCAGCAAGGGATTTTGCGTCAATGCAATCTTTCAAGTTGTAGTCACCACTTTGGGTTCGTTGAAGGGTAATTAAGTGGCCAAAAGTACCGAGCTTTTCACCGATCTCACTCGCTATAGAGCGGATATAGGTTCCCTTTGAACAAGAAACTTGAATTTTGAGTTCGGGATAAGAATAGTCAAGAATTTTTGTTTCAAGATTTACTTTTACAGGCTTGCGCTCTATTTCGATTCCTTTACGTGCCAAAAGGTAGAGCTTTTGGCCACCGACCTTTTTTGCTGAAAACATAGGGGGGATCTGATCAATTGTCCCTTGAAACTCAGAGACAACCGATTCAATTTCTTCAAGAGTAGGAATTCTGCTGCTTGTTTGAGTGATTTGGCCATCACAATCAAAAGTGTCGGTTGCCTGCCCAAGCTTGACTGTTGCGATATACTCTTTATTGTCATTGAGGAAACGGTCTGAGATTTTTGTATAGGGACGCCCAATAAGCATGACCATCACTCCTGTTGCAAAAGGGTCAAGGATTCCTGCATGGCCAATTTTTTGAATTCCCGAAATTTTTCTAAGGATTTTAACAAGGTAGAATGCGGTTCGTCCCTTTTCTTTGTCGACGAGGAGTATCCCCTCGGCTTTTGGGTCACTCATTATGACGACGGGACTCCTCTTCATCATGAATTTTCTTTAAAAGAGAATCGATCTTCATTTGCTTATCAACAGAGGTATCTAGGCGGAAAGTGAGAGTGGGGAAGTGGCGCATGACCACTTTCTTAGAGGCAAGAATCCCAATAAAGCCTGCAGCAGATTCTAGAGCGTCTACAGTTTGTTTTCGCTCAACCTCTGTTCCAATGACACTAATATAGACTTTAGCATGATGGAGATCATTTGAAATATCAACGGAGGTAACGGTTGTGAATTCAGCAACTTTAGGGTTTCGGACATCTGCCCTAATCACTTCGCTGAGAACCTCTTTTAAAAGGGAATTAAGACGTGCCGTTCTTTTCGTCATAGGTCCTGAGAAATATAGGTGATTTCGAAACCTTTGATGAGGTCTCCTTCCTGATAGTCAGTAAACTTATTTAGGAGAATTCCACATTCAAGTCCTTTATTGACCTCTTTGACATCTTCCTTAACTCGTTTAAGAGAAGAAATTTCACCTTCATGGATGATTTCACCATCTCTAACGACTTTTGCATAGTAGTCTCGTTTGATAGATCCATCAGTCATCATACAACCAGCAATAGAGCCAAGATGAGAAGACTTAAAGACCTGCTTAACTTCAGCTGTCCCTTTTTCAGTTTCATGTCGGACCTTATCAAGAGAGTCGAGCATAAGCCCTTTAACGTCATCAATGATTTGATAAATAATATCCCGTTTTTTGATGATCACTTTGTTCCGTTTAATCAAATCTTCCGCATGGCTCTCGACTTGTGTATGAAACCCGATGATTACAGCATTCGAAGCGGCAGCAAGTTCAACATCAGATTCAGAGATTTCGCCAACACCTTCACTAATGAAGTTGAGCTCTACTTTTTTCGATTTAATACCGAGAAGAGAATTTTTAATCGCTTCAACAGATCCCTGAACATCTGCTCGGAGAATAAGAGGGACGACTTTCTTTTCTTCAAGTTCTTGATGGCGAGTCATATAACTTTCAAGTTCACCGCGACCTCTTTGAAGTTTCTTATGCTTTTCTCCAGACGCTCGCTCTTCAGCAAGTTTGCGCGCTTCTTTCTCATTTTCAACAACGATAAACTCAGAACCTGCTGCCGGAACACCTGAAAGACCTGTGATTTTTACAGGGGTAGCTGGTCCTGCAAGGGGTATTCCCTTGCCATGTTCATCATGCATTGTCTTAACCCGTGCATAGAGGTCTTCAAAGACGAGAGCATCTCCAAGTTTTAACGTACCATTTTGTACAAGAACAGTTGCAACCGGCCCAAAGCCTTTGTGCATTTGAGATTCAATCACTGACCCTCTTGCTCGGGTATCAGGGTTTGCTTTTAGTTCTAAAATTTCTGATTGGAGGGCAAGCATTTCTAGGAGGGTTGATACCCCTTCACCTGATTCTGCTGAACAGTTAACAGTAATGACAGTTCCACCCCAAGCTTCAGGGAGAAGTTCCTTATCAGCAAGTTGTCTATAAACATTATCAACATTAAAGCCTTGCTTATCACATTTGTTGATAGCAACAACCATGGGAACTTTTGCAACTTTAGCGAGGTTAATAGCTTCTTCTGTCTGAGGCATCAGTCCCTCATCACCTGCAATAACAAGAACAATAACATCTGTTACAGCAGTTCCCCGCTGCCTCATTAATGTAAAAGCTTCATGGCCTGGAGTATCAAGGATTGTAATATCTCCCTGCTCACGTTGACACTTAAAAGCACCAATATGTTGAGTAATGGCCCCAGCCTCTCCACTAGCAATATTACTTTTTCGAATGGCATCGATTAAGCTTGTTTTACCATGGTCTACGTGGCCCATAAAGGCAACAATAGGTGCACGCCCTTTTAAGTGTTCGGGATCTGTTTTTTCAATTTCTTCCTGTATTGTCTCATCAGTAATTCTGAGTCGTTCTTCTGCAGATGTGTCGATAGTGATTTCACAACCAAACTCATGTCCAAGGAGTTGAATGGTCGTTTCATCTTCTAGGTAATCGTTAATAGTGATCGCAATCCCTTGCATAAAAAGCTTAGAAATAAGCTCTGACGCTTTTAGTTTCATCCCTTGCGCTAGGTCTTTTACAGAAATAGGAAGGCGGACCGCTAGTTCTTTTGGGCGAATAATATCTGATTCATCACGCTTGGGGCGGTAGCGACGTGGACGACGACGCCAAATCCGTTCTTCACCAACGCGAAGCCCTTTTCGGTCGCGGGCATCAAAGCGGGAGTCTTGTCTTTTTTGAGTCCCTCTAGAATTTCTTCCAAAGTTTGCTTTAAACCCTTTTTCTTCTTGTTTTGGAGGCTCTGGACGTTCTTTTTCACGCTTTTTAAGGGCGCCTACAGATTTCTGTTCAGCATTCTCTTTTTTTTCTTTCTTTGGTTCAATCGTTTTAGACTTAGGGACGGGAGCTTTATCAGTTTTTATCGAAGGAGTTTTAGTTGGAGGCGCTTCTTTTTTAGCTTTTTCCTCTTCTTTTTGAACAGGGGGGTTGACATTGCCTTTTGTTGACTCTGCTGCCTTTTCTTTTGGAGCCGCTTTTTCCGTTGTGCTAGCCGCTTTTTTAGTCTCTACTTTTGCCTTAGCTGGAGCCTTGTTTTTCGAGGCTTCTTTTTCCTCCTTCTCTTCTTTCTTTGCCTTATTTAGCTTGATTGCTTCAGCAAGTTGGGCATTTTTAACTTTAAGTTTTAAGCTTTTAGCCAAGGTTTTATGTCCTTATTTTTCGCAGTTTCTCCATTAGATCATCTGCCATTTCAACGCTAATTCCTGTTTCTTTCGAAAGTTCTTTCGAAGTTTTATTGAGGATTTTGCGTGGAGTATCGAACCCTGCTTCTTTTAAGGAATCGATAATAAATTGATTCATTCCATCGATAGAGTCTATTTCGACATCGAGCTCTGGACTCTCTTCATGTTGAATCTGCTGTCTCTCAAACGAGAGTTCTGATTGATAGTCGGTCATTTTTCTTACATCAAGCTCAGCTCCGACAAGCTCAGCATTTAAGCGAGCATTCATTCCTCGCTTACCAATAACAATTGGGTAATCCTCATCTTCCACAATAAGATGGATCGTATTGCTTTCTTTATCAAAAGTGAGTTTTTTTGGCTCAATGGGATGAAGAAGGCTATAGAGAAGTTGAACTTGGTCTTCAGTATAGATTACAATATCGATTTTTTCATTGTTAAGTTCACGGATGATGTTTTTCACTCTAGTTCCCCGAACACCGACACATGCACCCAATGGATCAACTTTGGGATCATTTGAGTAGACTGCAAGCTTTGTTCGGTATCCTGCATCACGGACAATCTTCTTAATGCCAATCGTATCATCGCTGAGTTCTGGAACTTCTTGATTGAAGAGCTCAACAACCATCTCAGGATGGCTACGACTTAAAACAACCTCTGCACCACCATTTTCAGTGTCTCGCACTTCCCACAATAGGGCTTGAATTCGATCACCGACATGGTACTTTTCTGTTTTAGGATAGAAGCGTTCTGGAAGAATCGCTTCTACTTTTCCTAGATCAACAATAAGGGTTGCCCCTCTAATAACACGCTTAACAGTACCAGAGATAATTTCATGGAGGCGGTGCCTATACTCTTCATAGATCACATCGCGCTCAGCACTTCTGAGCTTTTGAGAGATTACTTGACGAGCAGTTTGAGCGGCAATTCTCCCTAAATCAATTGGTGGGATAGGGACCTGAACAAAGTCTCCCATTTCACAATTAGGATCAAGTTCTCTCGCTTCATCAAGAGTGATTTCCTCTTCTGGATATTCAATATTCTCTACGATCTCTTTTTCGGCAGTTACATCAATGGTTCCAGCCTTAGGATCTACTGTTACAGAGACAATTCCTACGCCTTTTAAACTTTTTCGCGCAGCAACCTGTAGGGATTCTTCGATAGCGCTAATAATCGTTTCACGTTTAATCCCTTTTTCTCTTTCAAGATATTCAAATATTGCGATTAGATCTTTATTCATTGCCTTTCACATCGTTAATGTTAAAGGAGGGGTAGAACCCTCCTTATTCTTTATCTTCTTCTTCTTCGTCTTCCTGCTTTTGGGAAACGACGATATCATCTCGGTTCTCTTGGTTTTTCTCTACTAGATAGTCCTTAATAGAGAGAGAGATTTTTTTATGTTCTGGGTCGAGCTTAATCACTTTAGCAGTAACCTCATCGCCTACAGCAACAATTTCTTCAACCTTTCCGAATGCTTGGTCAGATAGTTCTGTCACGTGGACAAGGCCTTCAATTCCGTTTTCTAGCTCGATAAAAGCGCCAAAAGCAGTAATTTTTGTTACTGTTCCTTTGATAACAGTTCCAACTGGAAGCGTTTTTTCAATGGATTCCCAAGGGTTGTTTCCAAGTTGCTTAACTCCGAGGGTGATTTTTTTACTTTCTTGGTCGACTGAAAGAATAATGGCTTCAACTGAATCACCTTTCTTGAGAACTTCAGAGGGGTGAGAAACCTTTTTAATCCAACTTAAATCAGAGATATGAATAAGACCATCAATCCCAGGTTCTAGTTCAACAAAAGCGCCATAGTTAGTTAAGTTGCGGATTTCTGCTTTAACAGTGCTTCCAACAGGATATTTCCCATCAACATCTTCCCATGGATTTTTCTCTGTTTGCTTAATTCCAAGGGAGATTTTCCCTTCATCTTTTTGAACAGATAGGACAATAGCTTCTAGTTCATCGCCTTTGTTGACAATTTCACTAGGATCGGTCACATTTTTGACCCATGACATTTCAGAGACGTGTATGAGCCCTTCAATTCCTGGCTCGATCTCGATGAAGGCTCCGTAAGGGACTAGATTAACGATCTTACCGCTAACTTTGGTTCCTGGAGGGTAGCGATCTTCAATTTCTTCCCAAGGATTGTTCTCTTTTTGCTTAAGACCAAGAGCGACACGTCCTTTCTCCTTATCGATGTGAAGGATCATCACCTCAAGTTCATCATTGAGTTGAACCATTTCGGAAGGGTGCTTGATTCGTTTCCATGTCATATCAGTGATATGAAGGAGACCATCAATTCCATCAAGGTCTAGGAAGACCCCGAAATCGGTAATATTTTTAACGAGGCCTTTTCTCACTTCTCCCTCTTGAATGCTTTCAAGGAGCTCTGCTTTTTTAGAGCTTCTTTCTTCTTCAAGAAGTTCTCTGCGAGAAACAACGATATTTTTTCTTTCAATGTTAATTTTGAGAATTTTAAAGTCATAGGATTTATCGACATACTCATCAAGGTTTTTGATTCGCTTATTATCGATTTGAGATCCAGGAAGGAAGGCTTCCATCCCGATATCAACCATTAAGCCACCTTTAACTTTTCGGATGACTTTTCCTTCGACGATTGATCCTTCTTCGCAATGTTCGAGAATGTGTTCCCATTGTCTTTGGCGACGTGCTTTTTCTCTAGAAAGGACAATTTGTCCATCTTCGCCTTCTGTACGATCAAGATAGACTTCAACCTTATTACCTAATTGGAGTTCATTGAGGTCATTGAATTCATTAACAGGGATAAGCCCTTCAGATTTAAGCCCTACGTCAACAACAACAAAATCAGGGGTGAGTTCAACAATCGTTCCCTTTAAGATTTGTCCTATTTCCATCGAGGAGATGGTGCCATCTTCTCCGGTATCTTCTTTATTGTTTAATAGCTTCTGGAATAGCTTTGCATCTTCATCTTGGAAATCGACATC
The DNA here is from genome assembly GCA_018399075.1 of Simkaniaceae bacterium. GTDB lineage: Bacteria > Chlamydiota > Chlamydiia > Chlamydiales > Simkaniaceae > Neptunichlamydia. Next base: position 829,845 of record CP073763.1, read on the forward strand.
GTCGATGATCTTACTTTCGTTCCAATCGTACTCGAGTTCTTTAGACATTTGTAGGGTTTCTCCGTGGGTTAATAATGTTTTTCACCTCTTGCCAAAACATTTCATAGCAGTAGGGACCTGTTTAAGGAGACAGCTTAACAAATAATTCATAATAAAAGCAACCTCTATAACATTGAATCTGTGAACCTATCTAGAATTAAAGCGCCTCAAAAACTCAAAAAAACAAGTAAAGACTTTAATTCAAGATAGGTTCACAAACTTGATTATCTAACTGTTCAATTTTATTTAGTTAGGCTCACATATATACTTATACCTATTTCAAAATTTGTTCTTATTGCCATCGTTCTTATTGCCTGGATAGGATCCTGTTTCGATAGAGTTAGAGGATCTCATCACACAAGGATTTTCAGCGAGAAGTTAAAGAAGTTCAAAGAAAAGAGGTCTGGAGCCTCTTGAAGGAGGAAGAGCGATCAAATAAAAGGGTCGGTCCTATTATTATGGAGCCCTCTAAACAATAAGAGCTTAGCGCGGGTAAAACTGATGATTAAAGACGAATTAATAATATAACCAATTGATATTAAGCAGCATGTGTTGTTATGCTGTTTGTTTAATATTGGTTATAAAAAGTTTAAACTAATTTGGTTTTGTGTTATAATTTTTAGAATAATTATAAAGAAGGGAGGATATTATGGAAGCAGTAGCTAGCCATGATGGAGTTAATTCACAAATTCCTGTAGGTCAGGAAGATAAGCCATTCAAAAATATTTCAGCAGAAGTTAGTGCCTCTAGGAGTCCTGTTAGAATGGGAAGAAGCTCCTATTTCACTGAGACATGGAACGAAGCCATTGATATGTTTAACGTTGCAAACAGAACAGGGAATGTGGGACAGGGCGCTCTTGCAGTGCTTAGGATTATGTTCCTAGGATTAGCGACAGGTACACTCGTCCTACCTGGGATTAGTGTGGTCAAAGCTCTCAATGCTAAGACAGCTCACGCAAGCTCGGCAATAGGAATGACCTATCATAAGACGATAAGAGGCGAAGAATGGGAAAGTCAATTAGAGCAGGGAAAAGGTATTATTGATAGAGCTTATGCACAAAGCTCTTCTAGACTTTCTTACGGATTTGTCATGGACCATACTGGGCATGCCAAGCCTGATGGTTATGAGGGAACAACTAAGTACTCCGATATGGATGAAGTCCAACAAAAGATACGCGCCGAACTTGAGGGTAATTTAGGGAACAAAGATTTCTCCTCTATAGAATCACTTGGAGCGGCTTTAAACCAAGCGCTGAAGAATATTGCTGATCGCGATTTAGGACCTATGGAGTGCTCTGGATCATTCCATATGGCTATTGTTACTAAGGTGAATGGCAAAAGAGTTGTCATTACTGTTGATGCAGGAGACTCAACTCTTTGGCTCGTAAAAAAAGATGGAAGAGTGCAAAAAGTTACAGAACAAGGGGATCATCATAAGGTTTTAGGTAATTTATTTTCACTTCGTGTCTTTGAAGCTGAAAAAGGTGACCGCGTTGTAGGGAGTACTGATTTCCACGAGTACATTTCGGAACCAGCTTTTAAACAAATTTTATCTCATTCAGGAACTGCAGATGACGTTATTGGTCAGTCCAAGGCTACTCTAAGGCAGATAGAAAGAGGTGGTAAGGTAGATCATTTAAAAGGAAGTGAGCAGCACAACCCTAAGGCCTGGAGCAAAGCCGATGATATGGGCGTTTTCATGCTTTATGTCTAAGGCATATTGCAGTAGATCACATGCTTATCACCAGCGCTGGTAAAAGTGACAAGCGCTTTCAAATCACACCTTATCAAAACCCCTCGGCTAAAAACTGAGGGTTTTTTTTCGTAGATTTCAAACGCTTAGAATGCCTAGCGTGGTTCTTATAAAACTGTATATAAGCTATTTATATTGTAATTATTTAAAATAATTATGATTTATGTTATAATATTTAGATATTATAAAGAAGGGAGGACATTATGGAACAAGCATCAGCTGTCCATGGTCAAGTTAATTCACAAGAATCTGCAGTTCAGTCAGATAAACCATTTAAAGACATTTCACAAGATCTCTCAGATCTCACTGCAGAGCAGCTTGTCCCTATTAGAACGGGAAGACGTTCCTATTTCACTGAGACATGGAATCAAGCCATTGATATGTTTAACGTGGCTAAAAGAACAGGAAATGTGGGACAGGGCGTCCTTGCAGTGCTAAGGATTATGTTTCTAGGGTTAGCGACAGGCACACTCGCCCTACCTGCGATTAGTGTGGTCAAAGCTCTTAATGCTAAGACAGCTCACGCAAGCTCTAAAATAGATATGACCTACGACAAGACGTTGAGAAATGAAGGCGAAGCGAATTGGGAAGAAGAGCTGGCCCAGGAAAAAGGTATTATTGATAGAGCTCATGCGCAAAATTCTTTTAGACTCTCTTATGGATTTGTATTTGATCATACGGGGCATGCTAAACCTGATGGTTATGAGGGAAAAACGAAGTACTCAGATATGAATCAAGCGCAAAAAATTATCACGCGACAGCTCCAGACTGCTTTTGAAACTCGAGAGTTCCAGTCTATGCATCAACTTCATAATCAGATAAACAGTTCGCTCATTGATATTAATGATCACTTGCAGGAACTTGGAGTTTCAGGATCATTTCATATGGCTATTATTGCGAATGTGAATGGGAAAAAAGTTGCCATTACAATTGATGCAGGAGATTCAACGATCTGGCTCGTAAAGAAAGATGGAAGAGCGCAAAAAGTTACGACTGCTACAGACAATCACATCTTTGGTCGTAATAAAGCTTTTACACTTCGTGTTTTTGAAGTTGAAAAAGGGGACCGCGTTGTAGGGACCACAGATTTTGACGTGTATCTTTCGGAATCGGCTTTTAAAAGAATTTTAGCGGAGTCAGGAACTGCTAATGAGGTGATCAGTCAGTCCAAAGCTACCCTAAGATTAATAGCAGATCCAAGGGGAGCTAACGTAGAGGAATTGAAGGGACCTGTTGAGCACGATCCTATGAAGGCATCTAAATCAGACGATATGGGTGTTTTCATGCTTTATGTCTAAGACGTAATGCAGTAGAGCGTGTGCTTATCACCAGCAGTGGTAAAAATGGCAGGTGCTTTCCAATCACATCTTACAAGACCCCTCGGCTATAAGCCGAGGGGTTTTTTCATAGATTTCAAACGTTTCGAAGCTCTAGTATGGTTCTTATGAAAACACTAGTGATGAAATTTGGTGGTGCTGCTCTAGAAACGCCTGAGCACTTTGGAAATATTGCAGACATTATTCGCGAGAAAAAAGGGCGTATTGTTGTCGTTGTCAGCGCTATGGGGAATGTAACGAATGAGCTTAATTTATTGGCTCATCAAGTCGCTAAGAACCCTTCGAAGCGTGAAATGGATATGCTCCTTTCGGTTGGTGAAAGAATTAGCATGTCTCTTCTTGCAATGGCTCTTGAAGAGCGAAAGATTCCTGCGATTAGTTTAACGGGAAGTCAATCGGGGATTATCACCTGCAGTCATCATAACGAAGCATTTATTCAGGATGTGCGTCCGATTCGGATTCAAAAACACCTGGATGAAGGAAAGGTTGTTATTGTTGCCGGTTTTCAGGGTGTGAGCAATGAAAAAGAGATCACAACACTTGGGCGTGGGGGGAGCGATACCTCTGCGGTAGCCCTTGCTGCTGCGCTTCATGCCGAAAAAGTGGAGTTTTACAAGGATGTTGAAGGGATTTACTCAAAAGATCCGAAAAAACATCCAGATGCGATTCTTGTTTCTGAACTTTCCTTCGAAGAAGCCTTAACATTTCCTGAATTTGTCCTTCATAAAAGGGCCATTTTACTTGCATCAAAAAACGGTTTACCCTTACACGTAAAGTCTTTTAAGAAGGAGAAGTGGCAACGGTTTCCTGGAACATGGATTCATGCAGATGCTACGGAAAAGGGGCCAAAATATGAGGATTATTTCTGAATTAGCAGATCATCTTTTGCAGAAGGGAGTACCCAGTGCAGAACTTGAGGTTTCTCATGACCTCACGCTCCATCTCCTTTCTGAAGACCGCCCATTTATTAGAAAATTTATTCTTAATATGGTAACAAACATTCCATTAAGGAATGCTTTCCCTGATCGTTTTTCCCTTGACCGCGTGAAAGAAACGCTTCTATTCGCAACTGTCCATTTCAATGAGTCATCACCTGAGCTTCACACGTACTTTGAAAGAATCCTTTATGAACTTGAGCTTGGTGTACGTTCCCCTTATCATGCGGCACGGATTTTAGAAATGAAAGTCCTTTCGATGGATGAAAAAAGGGGGCTTATTCAAGACCGAATCTTAGGGGCAATCCGCCGCTTCCCCAATCTTTTTGATTATGATCTCTTTTCTGAAATGCAACAATTTTTCCTAACATTCTCAGATCAGTATTTTAGAGTGAGGAGTGTGAAGGAAGTTTCCCAAACACTTATGGCCCTTAACAGGGTTAGAAAGAAGGTTCTTTTATCAGGAGAGAAGGCTCCTAAGCAGCGCCATGTTGAGGTCAAAGTTAAAAGGCGTCACCTTAACTTTCCTTTAGGCCATAAGGAAGCTTTAGAAGTTGTGATTGGGATGAATATCCTAAGAGAAAATGAACTCTTTAAAAAGAGTCATCTCCTTAAAGCGATTCAAAATATCCTTCCTAAAGCAGAGCTTGTTGTGGGAAGTGATTATCTTGATAAGGAAGGGGAAGATCCTCTCCATCTCATTGCTCTTGAAATAGAAAAAGAAGGAGGTTTTGAGCCAGAAGAAATTTCCGATCTCAAGAGGTGGCTTCCTCGAGCTTTGAAAGGAAAGGTTGAGCATCTTCAAAGGGCGCTCTTTATGCCACGCAATGAAGAAGAAATTCTAAAGTATGTTGTGACTTTAGGGCAGGAGCTTCGCTTTGCAAGAGATCTTCCGCAGGTTATCCTTTCTTTTGAGAAGCAAACAGAAACAAAGCTTATTTTTACGGTAATTTTAGCTCGCCTATTACTCCCAAACTCACCTCCTTTAGAAGATGTTCTTCTTGCTTCTCCTCTCCGCCCTAAAATCGATCGGATCAAGCAGCTCGGAATGCTTCGAAAAAAATATCCTAAGGAGGCGGCAGTCTTTAAAGTTGAACTACCCCTGAACGAATTTTTGCGTGAGGACCACTCGATAGATCTTTATAAAGCCCGGCAAAATATTCTTCATAAGCTCCATGCTATCTTTGGAGAGATTCGAGACTACAATGGGGGAATGATTTCAAAACAAAATGAGGTGTTTAAGGCTTTGGAAAAGACGCTTGGCTCAATCGCTATGAGGCACCACCATCTTCTTGAAAATTTCTTTCACTCTCTATTCCCTCTTGAAAAGAGGAGTTTTCTTGATCCTAAATTGTTAAAAAATCTTTTCCTTCTCCTCCTTGAAAAAATGCAAACGCAACAAGATTTCGTGACAAAAGAGGAGGAAGGACAATTTTTCATTGTGGGTGATAATGCGACTTTAGAAAAATTTCAAGATATTTCAAATTCTTTGATTACTTTAGATCTTGAATATGATGAGAGAACCTACCATGGTTTAATCACAAACTTTGATAATATTAGAGGAATAGGTTTATAATCGAAAGCATATGGCAACTGATGACACAATTTTTATTGAACCTTCGATTTTTGCAGCTGATTTTGGCCACCTAGCTGATGAAGCAAAACGGGTAGAACAGGCTGGAGCTGATGCTATTCATTTCGATATTATGGATGGCCACTTTGTTCCCAATTTATCTTTAAGTCCGAAAGGGCTTGCTGCAATTAACCGGGCAACTGATCTTTATCTTGATGTTCACATTATGGTTTATAACCCTTTTGATTATGTTGAGAGGTTGATTGAAAATGGGGCTGATTGCATCACTTTTCATGTGGAAGCAACCGAAGATGTTGAGGCTACCCTGGATTACATCCGGAAGTGTGGTGTTCATGTAGGACTTGCTTTTTGTCCTGAAACATCTGAATCTCTTATTCCTAAATACCTTGATAAATGTGATAAAATACTCCTGATGACCGTTCACCCTGGATTTGGAGGGCAAGCCTTTATCCCTGAGGTTTTGGATAAAATCGAGTTTGCAAGAGGTCTTTGCGATAAGTTAAATATTCGGAAAGGGGGTAAGGTTCCTAAAGAAGGAGAATCTCTACCTCCTTTTGATATCCAAGTGGATGGGGGCATTGATGATCAAACAGCCTCGCAAGTTATTAAAGCCGGGGCGAACCATCTTGTAGCTGGGACCTATCTCTTCAAAGGTGAAGGGATGAAGGAAAAAATCAAAGGACTCCGCGGATGAAAAAGATCGTTGTGATGGGTGGTGGAACGGGAAATTTTACCGTTCTTCGTGGCCTAAAAAAGCATAACGTTGATCTGAGCGCGATTGTTTCAATGGCAGATGATGGAGGAAGTACAGGAATTCTTCGTGATGAACTCGGTGTTTTACCTCCTGGAGATGTCAGACAATGTTTAGTGGCCCTTTCTGACTCTTCCCGCTTGATGCGGAGTGTCATGAATTATCGGTTCGAAAATGGAGGGCTTGGGGGCCACAGCTTAGGGAATCTATTTATTTCTGCCTTAGAAAAAGTGACAGGAAGTTTCGAGAGAGCTGTTGAAGAGATGGGGCGTATCCTCTTTATTAAGGGGAAAGTGATTCCAGTAACGACTCACCAAGTTCGACTGAAGATGATTCTTAATAACCGGAAGGTTTTGGAGGGGGAAAAAGAGATTTATCTCTCCCACGAAATCGATAAAGGCTATAACAAAATTTATCTCGAACCCTTTCCTGAATCTAACCCTCATGCCATAAGTGAAATCCGCAATGCCGACTTGATTATTCTAGGTCCGGGGGGGCTTCATACTTCAATTATTCCAAACCTTTTGGTTGGAGGGGTTAGCAAGGCTTTAAAAGAGTCTCATGCTAAGAAGATTTTTATTGCTAATTTGATGAATCGAAAAGGGCAAACGACAGGATATAAAGTCAGCAACTATTTAAATGAGATTGTGAAACATTTAGGGGAAGATATTTTTGACTATGTCCTTGTGAATAGCCAGATGCCCGACCAAGAACTCATTGAAAAGTATGCAGAAGAAGGGGAGCTTGTAGAAAATGATATGAGTGGACCAAGGATCATATCAGCCCCTCTTTTAGGAGAAATTTCAGAAAGTCGAAAAGGTGATACTCTGATTAAAAGGAGCTTAATCCGTCATAATTCAAAACAAGTAACAAAAGAGTTAATGAAAATTGTTGATCATCTTTGATTTAGACGACACACTCATCGATACGAGTGGTTCGATACTGCCAGGTGTTTTAAAAAATGCCCTCAAAGAAATGGAGGGTGTGGGCCTCTCGATGGCAAATTTCAATCGCTCTTATGAAGAACTCTTGAGGCTAAATACTTATCACCTTAGCTCTGGTGAGGCAATCAAAGAATTCTTGGAGATCAATGGCGCTCCGGTTCATTGTTTAGATGTGGCTCTTAATGCTGTCTACGAATGCCCCGTTTTTAATCAGCCAATCCAACCTGTAGAAGATGCGATCGAAGTCCTTCAAGAGCTTTCAAGTAGTCACCCTCTTGTTTTAGTTACAAAAGGGAAAGAGAAAATCCAACGGGAAAAAATGAAGCGAGCAGGGATATCAGCTCAATTTTTTACTAAGCTTTATTTTTGCACGGATGGAAATAAAAAAAAGATTTATCAAAAAGTGAGTGAAGAGATGGGAATCTCTCCATTAAATGCTTTAGTTTGCGGAGACAGAATTTCACTGGATCTCACTCCTGCTAAAGAACTTGGGTACAAAACTGTTCAGCTCAAATGGGGAAGAGGGTTAGGTAATACTGGATTTAAAAAGGACGTCGATTATACCATTTTATATCTGAAAGAGTTGAAGACCCTTTTGGAAACCTTTAAAATAGTTGGTTAACAATACATGGCAACAACAAGCAACCAAATTTCACCTGGAACGACCCTTTCTCTCGATGGAAAAATCTATCGAGTGGAGACAAGCGTCAAAGTAACTGTCGCTAAGGGAGTCCCCTTTATTAAGACTAAGCTCAAGAATCTTATGTCTGATGAGGTCATTGAGAAGAACTTCAAAGTGGATCAAGCCATTGAAGAAGTTACTCTAAGTGAAAGACGTTTAGAGTTTCTTTATTTAGAAGGGAAAGACTATCTTTTTCTCGATATTGATGAGCTCGATGAAGTGCTTGTTTCTACAGATGTTGTGGGTGATAAAGTTAACTACTTGAAAGAGGGGATACAAATTAAAGCAATGTTTTATGGAGAGACGATTTTCTCTATAGAGCTCCCACAATTTTTAGAGCTTATGATTGTTAAGCTTGAAGATGTGAAATCAAAAGTTTCTGTCTCATCAGCAAGTAAGATTGCTATCTTAGAGACTGGGGCAAAAGTAGAAGTACCATTATTTATCGAAGTGGGTGATATCATTAAGGTTGATACCCACCTTGGCGAATATGTACAGAGAATCTAATTCTATTTAGGAGATAGATAGTGGATTTAGAAAAAATTAAAGAACTCATGGCCGCAATGGAAGATAAGGGAATGACTAAAGTTGCCCTTAAGGACAAAAATGGCTTTGAGCTAGAACTTGAAAGAGGAAATGCTTTTGAAGCGGTTCCATATGTGCAACCTATTGCTGCCCCGGCTCCACGACTAGAGTCGCAAATGCAAGAAAATCAGCCTCAAAATGCAGTTATTCCTGAACAAATTGAATCTAAGAGTGGACATGAAGTCACCTCTCCGATGGTAGGAACCTTTTATTTATTACCTTCTCCCGAGGCAGAACCCTTTGTAAAAGTGGGTGACACTGTCACTGAAGAGACTGTTATTGGAATTGTTGAAGCAATGAAGGTGATGAATGAAATCAAAGCAGGAAAAAGTGGTACAGTTACTGAGTTTTTTGTTGATAATGCTCATCCTGTAGAATTTGGAACAAAACTCTTAAAGCTTGTGTAAGTCATGAAAAAAGTCTTAGTTGCTAATAGGGGTGAAATTGCTGTTCGAATCATTCGAGCTTGTCATGATCTGGGATTGCAGACCGTTGCTGTTTACTCGAAGGCAGATGCTGAAGCGTTGCATGTGCTTCATGCTGATGAAGCGATCTGCATTGGAGAAGCTCCCTCGAACCAGTCCTATCTTAAAATTCCGAACATCCTTTCTGCCTGTGAAATCACGGGAGCAGATGCGATTCATCCTGGTTATGGCTTCTTAAGTGAAAACCCGAATTTTGCTTCGATTTGTGAAAGTTGTGGCATTACCTTTATTGGCCCTTCGGCAAAGACGATTGGACTCCTTGGCGATAAAGCTCAAGCGAAGAGCATTGCTAAAAGTGTCCGATGTCCTGTGATTCCGGGTTCCAATGGGATTGTTGAAACAGTTGATATAGCTCTAAAAGAGGCGAAGAAAATTGGATTTCCTGTGTTCATCAAGGCTACTGCTGGTGGTGGAGGTAAAGGAATCCGTATTGCTCAAGATGCTGATGATTTTGTAAGACAATTTACAGCAGCACGGACAGAAGCAGAAATCTCCTTTGGGAATCCCGATATCTATCTTGAAAAAATGATCATGAACCCCCGCCATATAGAAATACAAATTTTGGGCGATAAATATGGTAATTATGTCCATTTAGGGGAAAGAGACTGCACCATTCAAAGAAGGCGTCAAAAGCTTATAGAAGAAACTCCTAGTCCCGTTCTGACTCCAAACCTTCGAAAGAAAATGGGAGATGCTGCTGTTCATCTAGTAAAAGCTGCTAAGTATCATACGGTTGGAACTGTTGAGTTTCTTTTAGATGAAAAAAGAAACTTCTATTTTATGGAAGTGAATACCCGTATCCAAGTAGAACATACCATTTCAGAAGAGCTAACGGGAATCGATCTCGTCAAAGAACAAATTAAAATGGCAATGGGAGAAAAGCTTACCTACAAGCAAAAGAATATCCGCTTTGAGGGACACATTTTCGAATTCCGGATTAACGCTGAAAACCCTTCGAACAATTTTATGCCCTCACCAGGCTTACTGGAGTATTATATTCCTCCAGGTGGGCCTAATGTACGAGTGGATAGCGCTTGTTATTCTGGTTACAGGATCCCTCCCTATTATGATTCGATGATTGCAAAACTCATTGTCAAAGGAAAAGATCGTGAGGATGCGATAGAAATTTCGAAGCGGGCTCTCCGCGAATTTCATATTGGTGGCGTTGATTCCACCATACCTTTTCACCAATATATGCTTCATAACCCTACCTTCCTATTAGGAGAAGATTATAATCTTGATTTTATCGATCGCCTGATTGAAGAAGGATGCAACTTTGTACATGATGAACCAAAAAATAGTGCAGAAGAAACAGCCCCCGGGCAAAGAACTCCAGCTACAACTCCTAATTGATGCTGATCAAATTGAAGAGCGTCTCGAAAGAGTCGCCCGTCAGTTAGAGAAAAACTATGATGCGCAAGAACTCACAATTGTAATGATCATGAAAGGATCCTTTATTCTTATTGCTGATCTTATGAGACACCTTCATCTCCCCGTTCGTTTAGATCCTATCTATTGTTCAAGCTATGGGAATGGAAGGAAGGGAGAACTTACCGTTGAAGGAATTGATGGCTTAGAAATTCAGGGAAAGAACATCCTTGTGGTTGATGATATCTTTGATACCGGTGAAACCCTTGCAGAGGTAGTTTCTCAAATAGAAAAGAAAAATCCCGCTTCCTTAAAATCCCTTGTTCTCCTCTCTAAGGATGTTCCTCATAACACCGATTATCGCCCGGATTTTGCGTTATTTGATATTGAAGACCGTTTCGTAGTCGGGTATGGTTTAGATTATAAAGAGTATTACCGGGGTCTTCCCGACATTTACGCTATAGAGATGTGATTTAACTATGAAAGGTATTATCTTAGCAGGGGGACTTGGCACCCGCCTACACCCTCTAACTCTCGCTACGAGTAAGCAACTCCTGCCTATCTATGATAAACCAATGATCTACTATCCTCTTTCAACCCTCATGCAAGCGGGCATTCGTGATATCCTCATCATCTCAACTGATCACGATCTACCCCGGTTTCAAACGCTCCTGAAAGATGGTTCTCATTTAGGCCTCAAGATCTCTTATGCTATTCAGAAGGAACCTAATGGAATCGCAGAAGCCTTTATTATTGCAGAAGAGTTTATTGAAGACCAAAATGTCGCTTTAATTCTTGGGGATAATATCTTTTATGGAGAGCATCTAAGCGCCCTTCTAAAAAGCTGTGGAACTCTCGAGTCAGGAGGAGTGATTTTTGGTTACCAAGTCAAAGATCCTGAAAGATATGGTGTTGTTGCTTTTGATAATGATAAACAGGTGACAAACATCATTGAAAAGCCTCAAGATCCTCCTTCTCATTATGCTGTTACAGGGCTTTACTTCTATGATAATGATGTCATTTCGATTGCAAAATTGCTTAAACCTTCAGCGCGTGGCGAACTTGAAATTACCGATGTCAACCGAGCCTACCTTGAAAGGGGAGATCTAAGGGTCCACCTTTTTGATTCAGGCTTTGCCTGGCTCGATACGGGGACCTTTGAAGCCCTTCACCAAGCCTCAAATTACGTTCAAATCATTCAAGAGCGTCAGGGAATCCAGATCGGTGCTGTCGAGGAAATCGCCCTCCAAAATGGGTGGGTTTCTCCTGTTATATCTTAACCGGAATTGCTTCAATGTGCTCTTTTATAAAAGAGAGAACCTCTTCTGCGGTTTTTTTCTCTAAAAGATCTCGAGAAAGAAGAATCTGATCAGCACAAAGAAGGTGCCACCGCTGCAAAAGTTTTCTTAACTCCAGCGTCTCAAGAGTTGTGAAGTGCCACCGTTTGATAAACTCATCGAGAAATGGGGTTTCTTCTGGGGCAATTTCATCTATAAGTATGTGCATTTCGGAGATGACGGATCGAATCAAATCCACATGATTATAGATAAGAGAGTGGACTTCTTTTTTTGTCACCTCCTTGGCAGGATGAGCTCTATTATCTGAAATTACTTTAAAAACATGGATCATCTCAATCGGGGAGATTTTTGAGGCAATCGCATAAAACCCTGCTGCCTCCATGTCATAAACCTGATTCGTCGGATAGCCATGATCAGGGTTTTCAATAGTGATACACTCTTCCGTACGACAAGGGGGATCAAAAGCAAAAGAGGGGAAGTACTGAGCCTTACGCGCCCCGTCAACGATTTTATTCACCAAAAGGGGAGTTCCTAGTTTTAGAGAGCGATGGCCCCCTACACCCACATTCAGCCACCCATAAATATCTTCATCACGATGAATTCCTGCCAAATAAGCACATGCCGCTCCTGCTTTAATCTTACCCACGCCGGAAACAATCAGTTTAATCCCTTCATTTTCATAGATAGGAAAAAGGTGTGTTCCTGATAGAGGTTTAAGGTTTAATGCTTCAATTAGGGGAGTGGCTTCTGCTTTTAGTGCCACTTCGATGCAAATCGTCATAGGGGGTCCATTTTAAAATAATAAGATGCCATTTTCATGTATTTGCACATTTATTGGAAATATAAAATAGCTTCTAGAACCCAATCAGATCATAAAGGCAATCACTTCTATTCTGTTTTAATAAAAAAATTAATAGAAATAATATTATCTGATCCTTTATTTATCAGTTAAAAAATCAAGGATAAATAATGGCTTGGTATGATTGGGTGTTATGGTTAGGTGTTCTCTACATGGGCATTGGTTCAGACTTTTCATTGAATTGGCTCACTGGTGTGATCCTTGGAAAACGAATCGACAAAAACTCCAAGAACCGTTTCAATCGATTGTATTATTATGTATGGGCTTCAACAGATCCAATGTCTGGCCCCATCGATCCAAAACAGGTCGATGATAGCGCCGCGACTGCCCCCATCAACCAAAAACCTCTACAACCCGCCATTGTGTCTATCTGTCAAACCAATGCAGTCATCACAGTACTCCTGGAGCTCCTCATATTGATCGGCATGTTCACTCATGGCCCCTACTTGCGCCCAGCTGTTTTTATCTTTGTTTTCCGGGGTCTAATGGAATTTACCTATGGTGCCCAACTTTGTTTTGGAAAACCAGGACTAAAAGGGTGGCCACTGATCAATTACTTTGCGATTGGGCTCATTCCCCAAACCCTGATTCCCTTGTTCTTAGCTTTACGCTTCGCAACATCCACCGACATCGATATTCTCTGGTGGCAGCCCTGGGTTTTTGTGGTCCTTCCTTATGCTCTCTTTGTTTGGACAGTCATTATCGCAAAAAAGAATCAACCCAACCTGGAATAAAAAAACCCAAATTCATGAAGGACAGGGAAGTTTTTTTATTCGACTAAAAATTAATGAATTGCAAATTCCCTAGCGGGAATTGCTGGTTATGGGTTGACATCCTGATTTTTTTTAGTGTAAAAACACACTAAAGGTAACTTATGAACCACATATACAAACTATTCATTTTCTTTCTTGCAATATCTTATAGTTATTGTGCTTTACCCGAAGCGATCATCACGGGTGAAAGTGGAAACTCCTATGCTGCGTTTGTAGACGCTAAGAATAATTCTGCCGGACCTGAAATTAATGGTCTTCCTGATCCTTCGAATACTAAAATTCGACAGGGCTCGATTGCAAACAATGGCTTAACCCTTATCACTGGAGTAAGTACTTTTCCACTGACTACCCCTTATGCTGCGTTAATAGACTCGAATACAAATACAGTTGGCCTTCCTGTATTAAATCTTCCTACACCTGGGGGGAATTCTTTCTTGAGTTCAGGTGAAATAAACAATATAGGTCAAATGGCAATTGTTGCGGGTGATGAACTTAACTTCCATTGGGCAGCTTTTATCGATCCCTCCATAAATAGTGCATTAGCTCCTATTTCTAACTTACCGGGGCCAACAGGACGGTTTCTCCAGGGATCATCTATTAATAACTCAAATTTGGCTATTGTAACTGGGACATATTCAAGCCCCAGTATTGCTTATGCAGCTCTTGTTGACTTTGGAACAAATACTGCGGGCCCCCCAGTCTTAAATGTGCCGACAACAACAGGAGGGAAAATCAATGATGCAGCGATTAATAATCTTAACCAAATTATTATTGGAGGGCAAATAGGAGGAACTGCCTACGCAGCTTTTGTAGATCTTAACACAAATACTGCCGGCTCTCCAGTAATCAATATACCTACAAGTCCAGGAAGTAGTATTAACTCTTGGGGAGTAGCCATAAATGATAATGGGGTTGCTTTGATCGGAGGCTCAGATGGAACATCTGCCTATGCAGCATATGTCAATATTGATACAAATGCTGCTGGAGCCCCCATTCAAAACCTTCCCACAGTTGCAGGTAGTTTTATTAATGGAGTTTCGATTAATAATTTAAACCAAGGGCTCATCGGTGGCAGCAACGGAACCTCAATGTATGCAGCTTTTGTTGATCCTATCACAAACTCTGCAAGCAATCCTATATCGAATCTTCCAACACTTGGTGGTAGTGTCATTTTTGGTGTTTCGCTTCTTCCCTATGTATATATTCCGACAAGAGGTCTAAGTTCAAATAATCTAGCGTTTGCTAATTACATTAATGAATATTGCATTGAAAAAGTTTTTTATTTTATTCCTGCTATTCTTAATGGAAATCTCAATAAAGCTTTAGAAAAGGCGGCGCCTACAAGGAATGCGATTTCTTTATTTGCCGCAGATAATAATTTATTCTCATTAAACAAAGGCCTCTCTACCCACCTTCGCAACCATCGATACTTCCGAACAGAAAGTTGTAAGACAAATCCTAAGAAAGCAAGAGAGGAAAATGCCCCAAAGGCTAACAACACAAACTGTTTATCAGAAAACCCCAATGAGTGCCATCCGATCCAAAGTGAGGATCGCCCTTATACAGTATGGGTAGAGGGGACCGGTTTTTTTGCTTCCCAAAAGCATCAGCATCAGACCACAGGATTTGATCCATATGGTGGGGGCGTAACCCTTGGTTTAGATAGAAATATCTTAGGGTCTTGTCAAATGGGAGGTGGAGTTGCCTATACTTATACTCACATCCATCAACACTCGGATACTGGGCATAGCAATATCAACCAAGAATATCTCTTTACTTACTTTACCTGGTCCAATCAAAGTTTCTATGTAGACACAGCCCTTTGGGGAAGTCTTTTTCAGATTCATAATGTACGTGATATTCACTTATCTGGATGGGAGTTTACCTCAACTTCAAACCCTAAAGGTTGGCAGCTGACACCTCACTTAGAATTAGGTTATCGCTACTCATGGCGTCCAAACCCTCAGAAGAACTTAGAGCTGACAGTTAGCCCATTTGTGATGATGGATTGGGCGAATAATTGGCAACGTCGCTACCAAGAAAAAGGGAAAAGTCCTTTTAATATTGTCCAGAACTCTCATCATTCATCATTCTTGCGCTCTGAAGCTGGTTTTCGCATGTATGAGAGAGTGAATTTTTGTTTTTGGAATTTGATTTTTGAAGAATCGGTTAGCTATGTGAATAGAACGCCTTTTAGTGTAGGAAAGGTGAAAGCACACCTTGTTGGGTGTCCAGGATCATTTACAGTAGAGACATTAAATGGCTCAAAAAATCTAGTTGCTTGTGAGTTTTCTACAATTTTTAGACCAGTTGACTTTGCTTATCCTTATGGATCGGTAACCTATTATGGAGAGTTCACGCATGGTTACCAATCTCACCAGCTTACAATGGAGATTTCCTGGGATTTTTGAACCGATGAATTCTGAATAGCTCTGCAAATGGGACATTTGTTCAATTTGTGTTCTTTTGCAGGACAATATTTATGGGCATAATAAATGATTTGAAGATGGAGTTTTCCCCAATAAGATTTAGGAATATTGTTAGGGACAGTCATTTTTCCGTTGAATCATTAGCATTAAATACAGAATTTGGACGGAGTCTTTTTGTTCGTGTTTATGTTTTGCTGCGAATTTAGCAAGCTTTAGAGGGGGAAAACCTATAGAGGCTTAAGCATCATTTCGATGCAAATCGTCATAAAGTTCCCGTTTGGGTTTGTTTAAAAGCTTTGCAGCAGCAACGAGCGCTTCTTTAGGATTGATGCCAAACCGCTCTTGCAATTCTTCCACTAATTTACTAGGCTCTTTTTCAAAAGGATTTTGATTTCCTGAAAAGATAAGGACATATTCTCCAAGGGTTTTTCTCTCTTGAAAATGCTTAATGAGCTCTTGAGGTGTTCCTTCAAGGGTTTCTTCATAAAGTTTTGTCAGCTCGCGCGCAATAAAAATCTTTGACTGTGGAGCAATTTCGTTCATCCACTCAAGGGTTTTCATTAGGTGGTGAGGGGATTCATAGGCGATGGTGAGACCGGGATAATAGACAATATCAATCAGTTGTTTTTTTCCTTTCTTCTCGAGAAAGCCGACAAATTGAAAATGCTCTTCGCTTCCATAAAGACTTAGGGCTGCAACAACTGCACAAGGGCCAGGAAGCACTTCAACTTTGACACCACTTTTGCGGCACTTCCGAATGAGTCTTGCTCCTGGGTCGCAAATTCCTGGGGTGCCAGCATCAGATATCAGCGCAATCTTTTGCCCTCCTTCCAAAAGGTCTAAGATCTCTTCTTCTCTGCCCCTTTCATTAAACTTATGGAAGCTTCGCATCTCGTTCTTAATGTCATAGGCTCGCATCAAAACGCTGCTAGTGCGCGTATCTTCAGCTAGAATCAGATCCACCTCTTTGAGCACTTCTACAGCTCTAAAGGTCATATCCTTTAAATTCCCAATGGGCGTCGCCACAACATATAACATATTATCTCACTAGTTTACTTGAGCAACTGTTTAGAGTGAGGGGAGGCAAAGGAGGGGGATGCGAAGTGCAGGTGGTGGTAGATATAAGTTGCTTGACGTAATGAATAACCCTTGGGCTATTCATAAGGAAAGGAACGCAATAGATGCTCCATCTCCACAAGCAGAGTTCCCTTTGCATTCCCTCACTCTAAACAAATGAGGTGGCACCCAGATTCGAACTGGGGATAGAGGCTTTGCAGGCCCCTGCCTTACCACTTGGCCATGCCACCAAAAGGACGCCATTATGAAGGATTTTCTTGTTCAAGTCAACCTTGTAGCTGTTCCTGGAGATGGGTCTCAATCTTTCCGAGGTTGATAGAGATATTTTGAAGAGGAGTTCTTAAGGGGACCGCGTAATAGTTTAGAATGGGCAAAGACCCTCTTAATCGATCAATTTCCCGAATGGCATTCCGGACCTGAACAAGGGTCATTTCAATTCTAAGACGACCATCTCGGATCAAAAGAGAGGGCGTTTCTTCACTACGGAGAATGGGGTCGTCAATAGGGCCATTAATGAGAACAAAGATCTCTCTTAGTCGGAGTGATTCAGCTTCAAGTTTAGAAAAATCATGGCTAATCCAGCCAAAGACAACAATGGTAATTCCATACATGAGGGCTACCCCTGAAATCCAGCCGGTAAAATGATAACAAAGAACATTGAAAGCTGTGAAATAAACAAGGCTTTTTGTGGTGTTTGATGAAAAAGTATGGGTCAGGTCAATGACTGATTTGACGGCATCTAATGTTTTGGAAACCTCTTGAGACATTCTAGGGACAGGGGCTCTTGCTGGAGAGCCTAAGTGTCCTGAAACAGCCTCACGCTCTACTTGATACTCTGGTCCTGTTGTTGTCAGGACTTGCCATCTAGGATCCAGATTAAAATAGGACGAGGCATATGCAAACATTTCAGTGCTCCTTAGTTGCTTCGGTAAAATAGTAAAGAAAATTAAAATTTATGGCTAATGAAGAATGCTTTGATTCAAAAGTTTGAGTCAGATATTTTAAGTATAAGATGAAAAAAATCGTCAGCGAAATTGCACAGTTTTTTGGGTGTCATTCAGATCGAATGGATGTGATGACGCATGCTGCTTTTGATAGTCGAAAAGTAAAAAACGGGTCTCTTTTCTTTGCTCTAACTGGAGAAAAGGTCGATGGGCACCAATTTCTAGAAGAGGTAGCCAAAAAGGGGGCTGTTGCTTCCATTGTTTCAAAAGAGTATCAAGGATCCGATTTTGGGATGGACTTGATCCCTGTTTCAGACGTAAGAAGGGCTCTTCAAGATTTAGCACATGAGGTTTTTAAGGGTAAAAATCCGTTAGTGATTGGGGTAACAGGAACCGTTGGAAAGACAACGGCCAAGGAATTCATTGCAGGGATTTTAAGTGAGAAGTTTCGTGTAGCAAAGAATCCTGGGAGCATGAACTCTCAGGTCGGCCTTCCATTGACGATCCTCAACTGGGAAGGGGAGGATGAGATTCTTGTTTTAGAGATGGGGATGAGTGAAAAAGGAGAGCTTTCAAGGTTGATTGAAATAGCTCCTCCTGAGATTGGTGTTTTGACGAAGCTTAGTTTGGCCCATTCTGCATTTTTTAACGATTTAGACGGAATTGCAGAGGCAAAATGCGAACTCTTTAAATCAAAAAAAATAAAACAGGCTTTTTTGAATCAAGATACGGCAGAATTCAAAGCTGTTCAAAATATTGACGCTCCCAAAACATGGTTTGAGAAGTGCACGTTGAAAGCACCGTTTTCGGAGCCCCAACTTTTAGAAAATCTAGGAGCCGCTGTCAGTATTGCTAGATATTTAGGAATGACTGAGGAGGAAATCCTCAAAGGAATTCAAAAACTGAAACCTTTCAAGCATCGAGGAGAAAAAGTCGAAAAAAGAGGTGTTTTGTTTATTGATGATTCCTATAATGCATCACCAGTTGCTTCGAAAGCAGCGTTTATAAGTATGCCTGAGGGGAAAAAGCGGTTTGCGGTTTTTGGTGCAATGAAAGAATTAGGTGCTTTTGAAGAAGAGAGTCATCGAGAAGTGGGGGAGTGTGCTCTTCCTATCATTGATGAGCTTCTTTGTATTGGAAAAGAATGCCTACCAATGGTTGATCTTTTTAAACAAAAAGGAAAACGGGCAGAACTTTTCGAATCGAAAGAAAAGGCGGCAGAGCATTTGAAAGAAGTCATGGATGTAGGGGATGTCGTGTTGATTAAAGGGTCGAACTCATTTAAACTTTGGACAATCTTAGAGGGTATTTGATAGGTGATTTATCTATTTTTACAGTATTTAGCTTATCATACGGCAGTAAAGATTCCTGCTGTTTTCCTCTATGCATCGACTCGGATGATTTTGGCTGCAATGACGACCCTTCTTTTAACGATTTTTATGGGGCCTCGCTTTATCAATAAGCTTTATGCTTTGAAGACAGGTCAGTCCATCCGCGTGGAAGACTGCCCAATGCTTGCAGAGCTCCATCAAAAGAAAAAAGAGACCCCAACAATGGGGGGGATATTGATCCTGATCTCGATGCTTATTTCTCTCCTTCTTTGGATGGACCTTCAGAGTTCATTTACCCTCATTTTATGTTTAGCAACGGTTTGGCTCGGTTTTCTTGGCGGGATGGATGATTATCTCAAGATGAAGCATAAAAACTCAAAAGGGCTCCCTGCAAAAAAGAAATTTGGGATGCAGCTTTTGTTTGCCATTATTTTGGGGCTTTATCTTTTGTGGCCTCCCTTAGGTGAAGCGATTCATTTTGGCAATTGGTTTCCACCGATAGAGGTGAATTTTGGAGAGTATTTTTTCCCCTTTAAGAAAGGGGCTCTTTTTGCCTTGGGTGGTGCCGGCCTTATTTTAGCCTTTGTCATCACTATTGTTGTGGTAACTGGCACCTCTAATGCGGTGAATTTAACCGACGGACTGGATGGTTTAGCTTCAGGCTGCATTATTTTAGTCGCGGTGGTTTTGTCGATCTTTGCCTTTTTATCAAATAACAGCGAAATGGCGCGTTACCTGAATATTCCTTATATCGAAGGGTGTGCTGAGATAGGGGTTTACTTGTGCGCGATAGCAGGAGCTTGCCTCGGCTTTTTATGGTACAATGGATATCCTGCGCAAGTCTTTATGGGTGATACCGGTTCACTTGCTCTTGGGGGGATTCTAGGAACGGCAGCGGTGTTGATGCGGCGAGAATTTTTACTGGCTGTTGTCGGAGGGATCTTTGTGATCGAAGCGATTTCTGTTATTTTGCAGGTGTTAAGTTATCGGTATCGAAATAAGAAACGGATTTTTAGGTGTGCTCCTCTCCACCATCATTTTGAGTTTAAAGGGTGGCCTGAACAGAAGGTGGTTATTCGCTTTTGGATCGTCGGTTTGATTCTTGCATTAATCGGCTTAGCCTCAATCAAATTTCAATAATGAAAGCATTAGTTATAGGTCTTGGAATTAGTGGAAGGGGAGCAGCAAAACTGCTACTCAAAAACGGGTATGATGTGATCGCTGTGGATCAAAAACCACAGGAAATGGAAGGGGTGAAGGTCCTTCCTGAATCGGCAGAGATTGAAGAGGTGGATTTGACTATTTTATCCCCGGGGATTTCGAAAGATCATCCACAAGCAAAGGTGCGCGAAGTGATAGGGGAAGCCGAACTGGCGATGCGGATGCTTAAAAATCGCGCTATTGGGATTACGGGAACCAATGGGAAGACAACCCTTACACTCCTTTTAACTCACATTCTTAAGCATGCGGGAATCAAAGCGCGCGCTTTGGGAAATGTGGGAACAAGTATTGCAGAATATGCTTGCAATCCAGATCCCGATGAACTACTTGTTATTGAACTCAGCTCCTATCAACTTGAAACGATGACGACAAGAGGGTTTGATTATGGAATTATTACAAACATTTCTCCAGATCATCTAGATCGGTATGATAGTTTTGATGACTATAAGAAAACAAAATATCGACTAAGAGATTTAATAAAAGAAGGAACTATTTTTGACGAGGATTCTTATTTACAACTAACGGAGAACGAGAGATACTGGCAAATACAGTGTGATTACCTCCTCCGTGCTGCATGGGCGACTTCTCAAAAACTAGGGATTTCCTGGGAGATTTTTTTAGAGGGAATAAAGACCTTTCAACGCCCCCCTCATCGAATGGAAAGGGTGCGCGTGCTAAATGGGATCACATTTATTAACGATAGCAAGGGGACCAACACCCAAGCTGTTCTTTATGGCTTGTCCCAATTAAAAGGACCTGTCCTTTTAATTGCTGGAGGAAAAGGAAAGGGAGAGACCTTTGAGAAATGGAAAGAACCGTTTCAAGAAAAGGTTAGAAAAGTGTTTGCCATTGGAGAGACTGCTGCAGAGCTCAAAGAAAAGCTCGAGAATGTTACAGTTTGTAATAGTTTAAAAGAAGCAGTCGATGAGGCTTATAGGGCTTCTGAAAAAGGAGAGACAATCCTCCTCTCGCCTGGAGCCGCAAGCTTTGATCAATTTCAAAGTTATGAGGAGCGGGGCAAAAAATTTAAAGAGTATGTGAAAAAGCTGAAGGAAAAACCATGAACCGAAGAGACATCATTATCGTCGCCGTCCTTATCAATGCAGGACTCCTTGTAACCCTCTTTGTCAGCTCTCTGAAAAAAGAGACAGGAATGGACCTTGTATCTTCAGAGCCAATCAAAGAACAGGTCGACATTGCAGCAAAACTCATGCCTCCAAGAGAGAAAGGGGGAGACCAGGTTGATCAAGTGATTAGCAAATATACAGCCATGGCAAAAGTCGAAGAGAAAAAAGAGGAAGCTCTTTTTCCACCAGTCTTAACTCCGACCAAGAAAGAAGAAGAAAAACCCGCTTTTAAAGCTCCTGTGAAGACACCCCTTCGCGTTGTAACTGTTGAAAAAGGGGATGTTCTCGAGAAGATTGCTAGAAGTCATGGTGTGAGCGTTGATGAAATCATGAAGCTAAATAACCTCTCTAATTCTCGCTTGCAGATTGGACAAGAGTTAAAGCTTCCTGAGAAAAAAGCTCAGAAAAAAGAGACTAAGAAAGAAGAAGATGGTAAATATTATGTAGTGAAAGGGGGCGATAGTCCTTGGACAATTGCGCAAAAACACCACATGCAGGTAGAAGAACTTCTGAAACTCAATAATATTGATGAGGAAAAAGCTAAACGGCTCCGTCCTGGGGACCGTTTAAAGATAAAATGAGAAGCGTTTACTTTCTCCTCTCTTTTGTCACGATCCTTTTTGCGATCGGAATCTTAATGGTTTTCGACACCACTTCTGCTGAAGTGATCGATCGGAGCTTAAATATCAGCACCCATCATGCCCTTATTAAGCAGCTTATTTATGGGTGTTTGGGTGTAATCTTAGCACTCCTTGTCTATTTTTTTGGGTACAGAAAACTTTTAGATTTTGCTCCCTATCTATTTTATGGGTGCACCCTCTGTTTGGTCTTAGTTTTTCTCCCTGGACTAGGGCGAGCTTTAAATGGAGCTCACCGGTGGATTTTTTTCGGACCTATTTCCTTTCAGCCCTCTGAATTTATGAAGGTGATTGCCCCTCTTTATTTTATTCATCTTTATTTAAAACATGAAAAGATGACTTTAAAGCAGTTTTATCTGATTATCTTGAGACTATCAGTCCCCTTATTCTTGATCCTTATTGAGCCAGACAATGGAGCTGTAGCGATCATCATAGCAACATTGATGGCCCTCTTCTTTTTATGCCGAGTGAAGTGGCTTTATTGGCTACTACCCGTTCTCTTTTTAGTTTGTCTTGGGGGGGTGGCAGCTTCTCAGATGGCTCATGTGAAACAGAGAATTCGGGTTTATCTTCATCCAGAAGTTGACCTATTAGGAAAAGGACACCAACCCTACCAAGCTAAAATTGCAACGGGATCAGGACGCCTTTTTGGTCGAGGGGTAGGAGAAAGTCTTCAAAAGCTAAACTATTTGCCAGAAGCACGCAGTGATTATATTGCTGCGATTTATGCAGAAGAATTAGGATTTATAGGAGTCCTCTTTTTGGTACTCCTTTATCTCTCAATTGCTTATAGTGGCTTTCATATTGCTCTAAAAGCAGGGTCAAAAGGAGGATTTTACGTCGCAAGTGTGATGATTTTCCTTATTTCTTTTCAGGCTTTTTTAAATTTAGGGGTAGTTTCGGGGCTCCTTCCGAGCAAAGGAACAAATCTTCCCTTTTTTAGCCAGGGAGGGTCCTCTTTACTGGCAAATAGTATTGCGATAGCTCTTATTATGAGCGCACGAAGAGTGAAGGAAAAAACATGGATGAAACTGGAAGAGGCTTAAATATTATCATTGCGGCTGGAGGAACAGGTGGTCACCTTTTCCCAGCTCAGGCTTTAGCTTTAGAACTTATTCAAAAACACCCTGATATTCGTATTACTTTTATTGGGGCAGGGCTGAAGAAAAACCCCTACTTTAAAAAGGATCTGTTCCCTTTCGTAGATATCCAAAGCGGAACGCCTTTTAGAAAACAGCCCCTCCATATCATTAAAGCTCTTTTAAAAATTTCACAAGGGATCGCTAACTGTTTTAAGTTTATGGGAAAAAAGAAACCCGATCTTATTGTAGGGTTTGGGAGTTATCACACATTTCCAGCAATTTATGCTGCAAAATTAAAAAAGATTCCTATCATCATCTTTGAGAGTAATGCTCTTCCTGGACGTGTTAATCGCTTTTGCTCTAAGTGGGCAAAGGTTTCAGCCATTCAGTTTTCTCATGCTTCTGAGTATTTAAAATCTAAGAGTGTCTGTGTTCAGATGCCCCTTCTAAAAAAGGAAGAGGGAGTTTCAAAAAAAGAAGCACGGGCCTATTTTGGTTTAGAGGAAGAAAAGTTAACCTTCCTTATTTTTGGAGGGTCTCAAGGAGCTCAATCGATTAACCGCTTTATTTGTGGAGCGTTAGAACCACTGATTCAGAATGGAATTCAATTCCAAGTCATCCATATCGTTGGCAATCCAGAGCGCGCAGGGAAACTTGAAGAAGTTTATAAAAAAAATCAGATTTCTGCTTCAGTTAAAGTCTTTGAAGAGAAGATGGAGTATGCTTGGGCAGCAGCAGACCTTAATATTTCTAGAGCAGGATCTGCAACCCTTGCTGAGCTCATAGAATTTACCGTTCCAAGTATTCTTATTCCTTATCCGTTCGGAACAGAAAATCATCAGTCAAAAAATGCCGCATTTGTTACAGATGAGATTAAAGGAGCGGTTACTTTGGAAGAGAAAGGACTTCGAGGGGTTATCTTAGCTGAGGCGATTATGCGACTACTTGATAATGATCGAGAGATTTTAAAAGAAATGAAAGGGGCTCTCCGGAGCTTTAAAGAAGAAGAAAATAAACAAGACCTCTGTTCAGTCGTACTTAAAACGCTATGACAAAATCATTTCATTTTTTAGGCATTGGGGGAATTGGGATGAGCGCGCTTGCTCATATCCTTTTAGAGAAAGGAACTGTTGTTTCAGGAACGGATCTTTCAGACATTTCTTCCTTAGAAAAGTTTGGGGTTAAACGGTCTGATCGTCTCCCAAGCAAGGCAACGGTTGTCTATAGCACAGCAATTGCACCTAGCCACCCCAGTCTCCTTCAAGCAAAGAAAGAAAAACGTCCGATTCTTCATCGATCAGAGCTGGTCAAGACTCTTCTTGAAGGAAAAAAAGGACTTCTTGTTGCAGGAACTCATGGTAAAACAAGCACTTCCTCTCTTCTGACTTGGGTCCTAATTTCTGCTGGAATGGATCCTACCTTTGCTGTAGGAGGGATCCTCCAAAATCTTCGGAAAAATGGAGGATATGGAACGGGAGAGACCTTTGTTTTAGAAGCCGATGAAAGCGATGGTAGCTTTCTAAACTACGTAGGGGAGGGAGCTATTGTTACAAACATTGAAAAAGAACACCTTTCCTTTTGGAAAAATGAAAAAAAACTGATCGAAGGTTTTCAAACCTTTATGTCCCAAATTAAGAATAAGAAACTCCTTTTTTGGTGCAAAGATGACCCGCTTCTTGCAAAGATCCATCCACCAGGGATTTCCTATGGGAAAAAGGGTGATTTAAAGCTTCTATCCTGCATGCAAAAAGAGGAGGAAACGATTTTCTCTGCTCAGTTCGAGGGAAAAGTCTATCAAGACATTCGATTACCATTAATGGGTGAAAAGCTCGCCTTAAATGCATTGGCCGTTTTTGGAATGGCTTTAAAACTTGGGGTCGATGAACAAACTCTTCGAAAAGCATTTTTATCGTATAAAGGTGTCAAAAGAAGGCACGAAAAGATTGGCATAGTCAATCGGATTACTATTTATGATGACTACGCCCATCACCCAACAGAGATCAAGGCGCTTCTCAAAAGTCTAAAAAAAGGGTTTGGAAAGAGAAGGCTTATTGCCCTTTTTCAACCTCACCGTTTTTCTAGAACCCAAGAGCTTCTCACTGATTTTAAGGGGGCATTTAAATCTGCTGACTTATCTATTATTACCTCGATTTATCCAGCAGGTGAAAAACCGATTCCTGGGATTACGGGTAAAGCTCTCTTTAATCAAGTCAATGAAGGAGATATGCTTTTTTTGGAAAAAGAATGCCTTCTTAGCTATCTTCCCAAAATGCTTATACCTGGAGATGTCCTTGTTACAATTGGTGCAGGGGATATTACTAAGATTGGCCCAAAACTTCTACAGGCGCTTTTATGAAATATATTCGTCCCTTAATGCTAGTTTGTTTTGCCCTTCTTTGCATCGGCTCTTTCTATTTTACCCTGTCTTATTTTGAACAAAGAAAACCTTTGAAGACGCCTATTAGAATTATTGCCCAAACTGGTCCAATAAAAGAAGGGCTTAAAACGGATTATTTGGCAGAAATCCTTGATCTTTCTATCAATGACCCTAAGTATTTGGATGTTGATGAAGTTGAAAAAATTATCGGAAAAAGTCCTTTGATTAAGAAGGTTTCTGCTTCCTATTTGAATTCTGAAACACTTTATATTGACTATACTCTTCGTAATCCTACCTTTGCTTTAATAGACCTTGAAAACACGGCCCTTGACTTTGATGGCCACCTTTTTCCATTAAGTCCCTATTTTACGCCAAAAAAGCTTCCAGAGCTCTATCTTGGACTTAAAGAGGTTGTTTCGTTTGACGAGCCTTTAAAAGGAAGGAAAATGATTCTTGCCATCGATCTTTACAATCTATTAAAAGAGGAAATCAAACGAATCGACCTTTCGCATCTCAATGAAAAATCTCTTGGTAAAAGGGAAATTGTTATTATTCTTGAATACGCTGAAAATGTGACCCATACCCTTCGACTTTCTCCAAAAAGGTATAAAGAGGAGCTCGATCACTACCTGGATTTTAAGAAGAATGTTCAAGATCAAGGACTGATCATAGACTTAAGAGTCCCAGATCTTGCCTACATCATTTCAGAAGGGAAAAAATCTTCCCTTTAAGATCACCTGCATTGACTTTTTGCTGGTCAAGACCCTCTTGTAGGGCATGACTAATTGCTTCAGCCTGAATATTAGGCATTTCTGGATTGACTTTTTGAAGAAGACTTTTCATCATATCCCTAAACTCATCTGGGTTATCCAACTGAGAAAGGTTTACAGCAATTTCAACCTGAGTTGCTTGCATCACAATGCGACTTTTAGGGTTGGTTTCTGTAAGGTGATCAACAATTCTTCCTATCTCATAAGGAATTTGATCAAGAGTCTTTCGCCCTCCATCGAGGTCTTCCATGAGGGCTTTAAGTTCTTCACATGCAAGGTTTCCTTCCTCTTGTGTCGCCGTCCCTTTCTCACCAATTTGCATGATATATTGGAGCCCTCTATAACCATCTGAAGGAGATGTCGGTTGACGGATCGATTGATACCACGAATAAAAAGCTTCAGCCTGAGCCTGAAATGTTTGCTGCCCAGCACTTGAAACAGTTGCTTTAGGCGTTGTTCCTGGCATCTGATAATCTGGGATTGGATCAATGTTTCCCATAAGGCCCTCCACATATTATTTTAGCAAAAATAGAATATTATTTCTCTATAAAAATCAAACCTTAACCTGTTGTTTATAAATGGTTAGCACAAGTTTTTGGATGCTAAGAATTTCTGTTGAAACCTTGCGTAAAACTAGTGCTAATGCTAAAGTCTTAGTTTCAATTCAAACCCAAAACAGGACAGTATGGAAGAATTTGTTGCTTATGTAATCCGGAACTTGGTTGACTCTCCCGATGATGTTAAAATCGATATTTTTGATGGTTCAAAAAGCTCAGTTGTTGAAATACGAGTCCATGATGATGATGTTGCAAAACTTGTTGGACGACAAGGAAGAACAATTAAAGCATTGCGGCAAATCTCAATGACAGTTGCAGCAAGACTAGGAAGAAAAGTCCGTTTAGAAATTGTGCAATAATAATCGAAAACCCTTCGATTTCAATCGAGGGTTGTAATAAATTTTCTACTATAGTTATTCTGAGGGAAATACATAGGTTATTATTATGTCTGCTGGAATAAACATTCAAATAGAAGAAGATCAGGGAATCTCTATCGTCCGAATTGAGGGACGAATGGATGCCGCCTCTGCCCCACTTTTGGAGCGAAAGCTTGCTGAGCTAATTAATGGGGGAAAAATAAAACTTGTTCTAGATTTTGCAAAAGTTGACTATCTCAGTAGCGCAGGAATGCGTCTTCTCTTATCCTCTACAAAAAAGCTGAAGGGCGGTGAGGGTGGTCTCCATCTTTGTTCTGTCAGTGAAGAAGTGATGGAAATCATTAAGATGGCAGGATTTGAGCGAATCATTCAGATTTTCCCTACTGAGCAAGAAGCGCTCCAAGGATTTTCAAATAAGTGAGAAGTGATCTCATTGATGAATATGCTCATCAACCAAACCCTTCAAGACAAAAAATTGATTCCCCAACACAAAGTAATCGGGTAATTGTCATTGCTGGCCCAACGGCAACGGGGAAAACGCGGCTATCCCTAGAGTTAGCGCGGATTCTAGGTGGAGAAATCATCTCTGCCGACTCTGTTCAAGTCTATCGTGGAATGGATATTGGAACCGCTAAGGCAGCTCCAGAGGAACGGATGGAAATTCCTCATCATCTTATCGATGTTTGTGATCTCTCCGAATCATTCAATGTCGTTCAGTTTTATGAAAGAGCAACAGAGATTTGTAGGGAAGTTCAAAGCCGAGGACATATCCCGATTGTAGTAGGGGGAACCGGTTTTTATCTTCATGCCCTTCTCTATGGTCCTCCTCAAGGACCTCCAGCATCACAAGAAGTTCGTGCCAAATTAGAAGAAGACTTAGAGAAATATGGTGTAGAACCCCTGTATGAAAAGCTATGCAACCTCGATCCAGACTATGGCAGTACGATTAATCAACGAGACAGGCATAAAATTATCCGTGCCTTAGAAATCATGACGCTCACAGGAAAAAGAGTCAGTGACTTTCCAAAAAATAGTATTCCCAATCGTCCAAAGGATTTTGATTTTCGCTGTTGGTTTATCTACTTTCCAAAAGAGATCCTTTTTTCTAGGATCGAAATGCGGTGTGATGAAATGATGTCGCAAGGGTTTATCGAAGAGGTTGAAGAGCTTCTCGATAGGGGACTGCAAGAGAATTTATCTGCTTCTCAGGCCATTGGCTATCGCCAATGCATTGAGTTTCTCTCCTCTCCTAAAAGTGATGAAGATTGGGAGCATTTTGTCTGGGAGTTTAAAAAAGCCTCTCGTCGCTATGCTAAAAGACAATTTACTTGGTTTCGGCGCGAACCACTATTCCGCTGGGTCGATCTTGATATTCATGGCTATCAAAAGGCTCTTGAAATGATCCTTCAAGATTATGAGAGTCGTTACTAGATAGCATCACTACTAATCTTTTTCATAATATTATTCACTGTGTTATGTGTAAGAAAAAGATGCAAAGGATTTATTAATGAAAAAAGCTATAGCTATTCTCTCAATGTTATTTCTTTCTTTGGGGCTGACATTAGAAGCAGTTCCTTCCTTTCTGCCCCCGAACGCCTCAGATTGCGTAGATGAAACGCCCTCAAGGGTGACTGTTCGACATCGGGAACACAAAGGAGTCGGATATGACACGGGTTATACAACCCTTGAAGCTTTTTTAACTCCAAATTGGGTCCGCAACTTTCAGCCTTACGCTGACATCCGGGGGCATGTCATGAATGATGGAAAGCTTGCGACAAACATTGGCTTTGGAGCAAGAGGAGCTCCTATTGAAGAGTTGGCGATTGGAGGAAACTTCTTTTTTGATTACCGTGAAGTCTCAAGTATGCCTTCGTATCAACTAGGCTCAGGGCTTGAGCTTTTAAGTCCCTATGTAGATTTTAGGTTAAATGGATACTTGCCTGTTGGTCATAAAACCCATACATCTCAAGCTCGCTTTGATCGTTTTAGAGATAATAACATCAGTTTAAAGCAAAGGGCAAAGGCTTCACTTGCTTCAATCTATGCTGAAGTTGGAGGATGGATACCAAAACTTCCTGATGATTTTCAATTATATGTTGCTGCAGGTCCCTACTATTTAGGATCGCGTCACATTAAGATGGTGAATCATAAAACGATAAAAGTTGGGGATAAGTGGGGAGGAAAATATCGTGTTGCAGCCCGTATTTTTGAATATTTTGATGCAGGGATTGAACTGACACATGATTCTCTTTTCCATACACGCGTTCAAGGATACTTAGGTATTTCATTGCCGTTAGGCCCAAGTCGGATGTATCGAGGCTTTAAAAAACGGGCTAATCAGGAAAATTGTCGATCCTCAAGAAAATTTAGACAAAGGATGATACAACCAGTTCAACGCAGCGAAATTATCCCTGTCTATAAAAAAGAGGCATCTTTTCTTGCTACTACAGAGGAAGGAGAACCCATTGAGTTTGTTTTTGTGAATCAAGGAGCATTAGCAGGAGGAAATGGAACATTTAAAGCACCCTTTCAAACTCTAGGTGAAGTCGAATCTGTTCCAAATAACTCCGTTATTGTCTTTGAGGAAGGAAGGGATAGTAAAAATGAAAGGTTAGCAAAGCACAGTGGAGAACTCTTTTTTGTTAATAGAGCGACAGGCAGTCCATTAACTAGCCCTAGTGCCTATGAGTGCAATCTGTTGCGCAATATTAAGTTATATCTAAGTCAATTCTACGAGTCCACACAACAGTAGAGAGATAGGTCAAGGCTCCAAAAGCCTTGGCTTTTTTTGAAAAAAAACATTACCCCTTTTCATTAATAGTGAGTTCTTTTATGATAGATGGAGCGCAATCCCTTATCAAATATTAGAGATGGAATCAGAGAAAAAAGAACAGACGGAAAAGAAACCTAAATTCGAATCAGAAGCTTTTAAAGCCTTTAAGGAATCCTTTGAAAAGGAAAAAGAAGTGGAAGAGAAGATTACGAAAGCTCTTGAGTTTATGAAGTCTGTTTTGTCAGAAGTCGAAAAAGGATCACTTAAAGATTTTTGGGATGCAAAGAAGCTAGTAGGACCTCTTTTTAAAGAAAAGATGAATCCTATTAAGAGGAATCATCTCTGGAGCCAGTATGCTGAGCTTGGGGACGAAGCACGTCGTTTAAAAGAGATTAAAGATGAGCAAGCAGCTTTTTCAGTTGAACAAGTCGAACTTGCCATAGAAGCTTTAGAAGCAGATATTGGCCATTACGATCGCTTGGTAGATCAAATTCCACAGCTTGAGGTTCCCAAAGGACTTAAAAGCCTTTCCCTTAATGAAGGGGAGTATAGTGTGGTTCAGAGGGAGCTACAACTCTTAAAAACCTTAATCTCACGCCTTGATGGACTTCGCAAAGAAATTCTCTCAACTGATATGCGGATTAGTCACAAAAATAAAATCTTAAAGCGCCTTTCAAAATTAGGAGATGATGTCTTTCCAAAGAGGAAAGAACTGATCAAAAAAGTCAGTGAGTCTTTTATCAAAGATGTTGAAGCATTTGTTGAAAGCCGATTCCCTCAAGGGGATGAAAAATTTGGGGCTCCTTATTATGTGATACGTGATGAGATCAAAAGTTTTCAGGGATTAGCAAAGCTCCTTACTCTTAATACCCAGAGCTTTACAAAAACTCGCAAAGCTCTAAGTGAGTGTTGGGATAAGATTAAAGAAAAAGAGAAAGATCGGCGCACTGAAATGGGAGAGCGCTCTGAAGAGCAAAAGAAAAATTTCGATGTCCTTGTTCCCAAAGTTGAAGCTTTTGAAGCCTTATGTTCTCAAGAAGAAAATCAGGAACGGAGCAGAGTTTTAGAGCAATCGAATGCACTACAGGATGAGATGAAAGAGGTCGCTCTAAGTAGAGACCATGTGAAAATTTTAAAAGATCGGATTCAGAAAGCTCGAAGTAATGCTCTAGACAAAGTAAAAGCAAAAGCTGAAGAGAAAAAACATGCGGCTAAAAAAGAGATTAATGATCTTAAAGAAAAGCTTGCTGATTTGATAAAGAACGAAAGCACCACCTCTTTAGTAGACCTTGAGAAGGGTGAAGAAGAGTTTAAAGAAGCTTATGTAAAACTTAATCTTTCTCCCATGGAAATCTATCTTTTCGAAAGGCAATTTGCCGACCTTAAAAGCTTTATTTTTAGCAAGAAAGAAAGTGTCATTAGTGGCGAAGATCTAGAAGGTCTTTATGAGCAACGGTCTGCTCATGTTGAAGTCATTAAGAAGCAGGTTGAAGAGTACCGAAAAGAAATGGGTGCTTCAAATCTTGACTTTGAAAAAGCGATGACCTATCGTGAGCTTTATGACAGCGCTAAGATTCATCTTGAAAGTGAGATGGAAGCGCTAGAGAATCTTGAAGAAAAATTGATCTAAAATACCTTGAAATTTTGAAACAGATTAGCGCTTTTGATCTTGACCATACATTGGTCTCCTCTAATTCTAGCATCCTCTTCTACCGTTACCTCATTTCCAAAGGTTTTTACCGCCATATCTCTCTCCTTCGTACTGCGCTTTATTCTCTACGCCATCATTTTTTAAATCTCTCCCTAACAATGCTTCACGAAAAAGTTTTCGAGAAGTTTTTAAAGGGGGCTCCTTTAAGTCTTGTTCAAGAAGAGGTGTCGCAATTCTTGAAGAAAGACTTTTATCGTTTTCTCTATTACCCCACCTTTGAGCGCCTTCGCAGAGCTCAACATCAAGGACACCACACTGTGATCCTATCTAATGGCCCCTCTTTCATTGTCGGCCCTATTGCTGAGTATCTAGAAGTTAATGAGTGGTATTCATCTCACTATGCGGTTAATAATGAGGGGAATTTCGAAACTGTCGAATCGATTCTCCTTGGAGAGGGAAAAGCTCATTGTATTAACCAGATGACTGAAAAACTTGATATTACTCCTGATTATGTGACAGCCTATTCGGACAGTGATCTGGATCTCCCTTTTCTCCAATCTGCCGGTACTCCTGTTGCAGCCAATCCCAATACGAAACTCTTAAAAGTTTCACGCAAAAATGCTTGGGAAATAATCTAAAGTCGATGCATAAAGATAAGTATGACAACAAAGAAAATCGGTTTTTTTGGCGGAAGCTTTGATCCTGTACATCTCGGTCATATCAATTTGGCTATAAGAGTTCTTGAAAAAGGGCTAGTTGATCAAATCCTTTTTTGTCCTGCTCATATTTCCCCAACTAAAGGAGCTACTCCACCAATTGCTGAAGCAAAACATCGGATGAATATGCTTCAACTTGCCTTAGAGGATGTCCCTGGATGCGATCCTTACGAAGAAGAAGTTTCTCGTCCTCCTCCTTCGTTTACTATTGATTCTATTAAGGAACTTAAGGGAGATATTCGTCTCATTGTTGCAGAAGACACAGCTTATGGCTTTAAAGAGTGGAAGGAGGTTGACATTCTTTTGGAGATGGCGCCGCCGATTGTGGGGGTCCGCCATGGATTTGATAGAGAAAAATTGAACGACCTCCCCGAAAAAATAAAATTGAAAGTTGAAGCGGGGATGATAGAAATTCCAGCAATGGATATAAGCAGTTCTGAGATTCGGGAGAGGTTAAAAAAAAGGCTTTACTGCGGCCATCTTTTGCAGGGAAAAGTGCTAGACTACATTCATCAAAATACTATATACTAGTCCTCATTAATAAGGAATTTTGAATGACTGAAAAACACTCTAGCTGTGTGCGCGAAATTGCCCAAACGCTATTTGATAAAAAAGGCTCCAATATCATCGCGATTGATGTGAAGGGAATTTCTTCGATCACTGACTATGTCATTATTGCTGACGGAAATGTAGACCGTCATGTAGTAGCCCTTGCTAAAGAAGTCGAAGATATCATGAGAGATGCTGGCGAAAAGCCTGCTCACGTTGAAGGGATGCAGAATGGAGATTGGATCGTTCTTGATTATTTTCAAGTAGTCATTCACCTTCTTGTTCCAGAGATGCGCGAAAAATATCAATTAGAGCGCCTTTGGCCTGATGGAAAAGTTATAGACTTAAGTTTGCAAGAAAAAAGGATTGCGGAGTGAGCAAAAAAAGAAGAGTCGTTGTAACTGGAATGGGAGTTGTTTCCTGTTTTGGATCTGATGTTGATCAATTTTATAAGAGTCTTTTAGAAGGAAAGAGTGGAGTCAAACCAATCACTCAATTTCCTTGTGAAGAGTATCCTACCCGCTTTGCTGGTTCTGTCCAAGACTTTGATGTGGGTGATTATATGGATAAAAAGCAAGCGCGTAGAGTTGACCCTTTTATTCGTTACGCAATGGTTGCTGGAAAAAAGGCGATGGAAAATGCAGACCTTACTGGTGAGACCTTAGAAAAACTCGATAAATCTCGCTGCGGAGTTCTTATTGGTTCTGGAATGGGAGGAATGACGGTCTTTTCTGAAGGGACTAAAACCCTTTTAAATAAAGGATTCAATCGCATTACTCCATTTTTTGTTCCTTTTATTATTACAAACATGGCTGGAGGGCTTCTCGCCATTGATCTAGGCTTTACTGGCCCTAACTATTCGATTTCAACAGCCTGTGCAACAGCAAACTATTCGATTGTAGCTGCTGCGCAACATATTCAGAGAGGAGATGCTGATCTCATGATTTGTGGGGGAACAGAAGCTCCTATAAATCCGATTGGTGTTGCTGGATTTGTCGTCATGAAAGCCCTTTCAGAACGCAATGATGATATGGAAGGAGCCTCACGTCCTTGGGATAAAACCCGTGATGGATTTGTTATTGGGGAGGGAGCAGGTGTCCTTGTTCTTGAAGAGTATGAGCACGCAAAAAAGCGTGGAGCACCAATTCTTGCTGAGTATCTTGGTGGGGCCGTCTCTACTGATGCCTATCATATTACGAGTCCTCGTGAAGATGGTGCTGGTGTTGCCGCTTGTATTGAAATAGCTGTTAAAGATGCTGGAATTGAGAAAGAAATGATTAACTATATCAATGCCCATGCAACAGCCACATCTGTTGGCGATCTTTGTGAAGTGCGAGGAATGCGCTCTGTCTTTGGTGATCAAACCAAAGAGATGAAGATGAATGCGACAAAGTCAATGACAGGACACTGTCTAGGTGCTGCAGGTGGTGTTGAAGCTATTGCTACAATCAAAGCCATCCAAACAGGCAAGCTTCATCCAACAAAAAACCTTAAAGATCCTGAAGAGGAACTTGAAGGGTTTAATGTTGTGGGAGACGAAGCAGAAGACTTTAATGTGACAGCAGGGATTTCCAACTCCTTCGGTTTTGGTGGACATAACTCTGTCGTTATTTTTGGTCCTTGTGAAGCCCATTAAAGATCATTCATTTGGAATTGTTCCATTAACCTACCGTCAAAACTTCTGGGAAGTTTTTCTAGTCCAACATCTAAATGGAGCTCATTGGGGCTTTCCAAAAGGGCGTGCTGAAAAAGGGGAGTCTCCTAAACAAGCTGCCGAAAGAGAGCTTCTTGAAGAGACCGGGATGAAGGTGATTCGCTATTTGGAACATCCTTACCTTGTCGAGACCTACCAGTTTACTCGAGGGGGAGTCTTGATCGATAAAACGGCCCGTTTCTATCTTGCTGAGGTGACTCCCGAATATACCCTCCAGGCTGAGGAAATTATGGCTGGAAAATGGCTTCCTCTCAAGGACCTCCCATCCTACGTAACCTTTCCAGAAGAAAAAAAACTCTATCTCTCTGTTATCAAAGCGCTTGAAAATGTTTAAATTTTACTTTAATTAATCAATAAAATTTTTAATTGTATATACGTCTCTTAATTTATAATTAGTTTGAATTTTACCTTAATATGTGTATAATTTTGCCAATTATATAAGAGGTTTTCTATGGATCCTATGAATCGGGCAGGGCATTCCCCTACTCAGCTAGACTATTATGCTATTGGAAAAGTAGGGCTCACGTCTGTGGCTCTCATGGCCCTCTCTATTGGAGCCATGAAGGGGATAGAGCGGTATACGAAACGGACATTTACTCCCTTTCAAAGAAACGTTGCTGGCGTAGTTCTTACAACGGTTTACATGGTTGCCGCTACACGGTTTTTCGGTCCTCTAACCAAGAAAAACGATTTCCCTCCTTCTTATCCTGACTCAAGAGGTCCTTCTACAACAGTTGCTAACCCAGATAGTAGGCCTGATTCAAAAGTAGGAGAACCTCCTGTCGAGGCTAGAGACCGTATGGATCATGTCATTGATCTACCTCCAAGGTCTGATTTTCAAAAAGGCAGTGAATTTGTTTCTCCTGGTTTACAGGTAGAAGAAAGAGGTCTCCGCGCTGATCAAGATCTTCACGGAAGTTTAGATAGAAGTGTTATTCACCCTTCCTTGAGTCCATTAGAGCAACCCCAATCTCAAGAAGCGAGAAGAGAACATCACGCTTTGAGTCTAGCTCTTGATTTTAATGAGCTGGGAGCTGGTGCTCTAAGAGTAGTCAATGAATCTCATTACCCTCAACACATAGAAGTTAGAAGAAGACAATCTCGTTTATTAGGTCCACGAAATCCGATTGATTTAACACATGTAGATCCAAGGCAAATTCAGTTTGCCTTAGAAGGTTTTAAAGATGCGATCCTAAGAAATGGCGTCCGATTTGTTGAGTGTAACTTTCCTTTGCAAGGGAGAATGATTGCCGTCTGCGTAGACGTTTCAACTGAGGAAAAACAATTGAAAGCTTTGCGTACCTGTGATCTGTTGAGGGTATTCGTTATGGGTGGTCGAAGAGAGGCATTTAGATTTATTGAGCCAAAGCGTCCTTTAGGAATTGTAGAATTGCCAGATTTTGGAAGGATTGGTGGTCAAAGAATGCAGTTTCAAGTTAATGCAGGTCGGCCTGCAGTTGCAATGGAAGATGAAGATTTAGTATTAGTTGAAAATCCTGCTCGTCCAGATGAAGGAATGCTTGTCACAGCTGCGAATTATAATGTGGAAGTTCATGGAGTGAATGGCTATAGGATGAAGCAGAAACTTTATACTTCGCTCTTTGCTGAATATGCTTATCTTTTAAAGGAAAAGTTAATCGTGGATCCCATGATAAAACTGCAACAAATAGAAGACGTTTCGTATTGTTGGCGGTCTCACGAAGATCATCTTTTAATGTACGTTCTTCATTATCTTCTCCGCGAAGGTTCCCAAGGATATCATCTTATGGTCAGTGGGGAAGAAGCGCGGTATTGGGACTTTATTCATGCGCATCAAGCGTTAATGAACGATTACCAAGGAAAAGAAGATACATACAGTCATGAGGTTCTTAGGTGGAGTCGCGCTATTGCTGAAGTCCGGATGACTCCAAGGATTCAAGCTTATCAAGAGAGTCTTGTGGGAGCTCACTATGAGGGATCTCATCCTGCAATGACTGCTAAGACTTTTCATCAAGCCTTTGCGATGAGAAACGAAGCGCTTCGAAGTGCAGATTCTCGGATGAAACTTTGGTCTGTTTGGTCAGAAACGTCAAAACTTCAAGGGGCAACGAGCTACTGTAACTATTTTGGAATGAATCCTCCTAACCTCCGTAAAGTTGAAACTTGGACAGATGGTGCTCAAAGGCGTGAGATTTTTTATCTTCGACACTCAACGCCTCATGCTGGAGCATCACTTTCAAAAGCGCCGATAGACCTTACTTACAGAGAGTTTTTAAGGTATTCTCATGAAAAGGGGCAGGGGGTTCTCTATGGTGCTCATCAGCGCCTTGGAGATTTTGGAGTAAAGTTTGAGCAAGAGGGATACAGATGCCAGTCGATTGTTGACTTAGAAAAGGATCACCCAAACCTTATTCTATTATTCCAGTCGGTTGAAAATGATCTCTTCAAGAAAGGAGCTACAACGTTTACTGCCCTTAAAGCGGCAATTATCGATTCCTTTAAGCAAAAGGAAGGGGCTCGCAGAAATCGTTTGCCCCATTTCTTAGTAACTGCTGACCAAGAAGAAGGGTTAGCGATTAAGCCAGCATATGAAGATGAACTAAGGAGAATCCTTGATTTCATCCACCTCACATTCTTTCCCCGTGAAGGAGATGCGATTAATCAAGAAAATGTGGATTATTATGGAGGGCTTACCGACTCTGCTCATCTTACCACTGAATCACAAGC
Source organism: Simkaniaceae bacterium (assembly GCA_018399075.1). Classification (GTDB taxonomy): domain Bacteria; phylum Chlamydiota; class Chlamydiia; order Chlamydiales; family Simkaniaceae; genus Neptunichlamydia. The sequence continues at coordinate 867,287 of CP073763.1, forward strand.
CTTTATCATGCTTTTTTTCCACTTTCAAAGGGAGCATCTAAAGCACGCAGATCTTAGTCAGTATGGTTATAACTTTGCAGTGACTTTTGTAAATACTGGGTGTAAAGATGACTATGATCGCGGCTTAGGACAAAACCTGACCACGGATCGAGTTCATCACCACCAAGTTCATGGATCTGATATTCCTGAGGCTGATCTTGAAGCTTCTCTATCGAGTGGACAAGCACCTCCGATTCAAGGAAAGGGAGTCCCCGTGATTAAATACCGGGTCCACCCAGCACTTCTTGTCTCGTCAATGCTAGCTAATCTTAAACCTGAGCAGCTGCATGCGCTTCAAAACAAAAAGTGGAATGGCTGGTCCCTTGAAAGTTATCATATTGAAAGAAGAGTAGGCCAAACGGCTGTTTAATCTTCAGTGTAGGGCTGTCTCATTGCTTGAAGGAAATCAGTTCCTCTAAAATCAGAACTAATGCGACCTTGCAATGTAAAGGTTGTTTCACCTTTAGCTTGTGAAGTAACAAACTTACCGACTTTGCTTGTATCTTTAGAAAGTCTATCAAGAGAAGGTTGTTCGTCTCCACTGCCAATTGAGAATTCTCCGGCTCCTGAGCCACCAACTTTTCTAACCATAACTTTAGACTCCTTGTTGTTTAAAAAGGTATCCTAATGGATTACCTAATCTAGACCACTTTCGTCAAATTAATGTTCGTTAAAGACTACATTAAGAGACGCGATAAAATTAAGTTGTAATAGACTTAGTTTATAATGCGTGGTCTATTTTAATTCTCTCATTATAGATATAAATTGTCAATAATTATTTAATTTAATTATTTCTTAAATAGCTCATAATAAGCATTTAATGACTTTTGAAATAAAGAAATAATTTGAATCAGAGGCGATTCTCGCCAATATTTTAGGAAACTGGTATGCTTGAAAAATTCATCGAATAGTGAGAACACAGGTATGCGCAAGGGACTAATTTGGATCGGATCATGGCTTATTATTAAGCTCCTTTCTCTTCGCTATTCTTTCGCTATTAAGGGGTTGGATCGCCTTGACTTAAAGCGAAAAGGGGGGGTCCTCTTTCTTCCCAATCACCCTGCGGAGATAGAACCGCTCACAATCTATAACTTACTAGCGCGTAAGTTCAAGCCAAGACCTCTTGTGATTGAACATTTTTTCTATTTAAGAGGGGCGCGGTTTTTTATGGACCTGATAAGAGCGCTTCCTATCCCTAACTTTGAACTTTCAGCAAACTCATGGAAGATTCGGCAAATCGGAAAAGCTTTGAAGAAAGTTTCCGAAGAGATTCAAAAAGGGGAGAATTTCTTGATTTATCCTTCTGGTCATTTGAAGAGGGAAGGACATGAGAATATTGGGGGAAATTCCTTTATCCATTCGATCCTAGAAAATTGTCCTGATGTCCAGGTCGTTTTAGTCCGGACCGATGGACTTTGGGGAAGTTCTTTTTCATGCGCATTTACAGGTGACTCACCAGACTTTTGGAAGAAGATTTCTTGTGGGATGAAAAAGGCTCTTAAAAATGGAATCTTCTTTATGCCTCGCCGGAAAGTGACGATTGAATTTGAAGCAGATCCAAAAGGTTTTCCATACAAGGGAACCCGTTTACAGCTGAATCAGTTCTTAGAAGAGTGGTACAATAGGTATTTGAATGAGGAAGGAAAGATTGTCACTTCAGAGCCTCTCAGATTGGTTTCATATAGCCGGTTTTCAAAAGATCTTCCCCTCATAACAAGGGAAGAGAAGAAAACAAAAGCAAAGAAGGAGATCAATATTCCTGATCATATTCGGGAAGATGTTTATCGGGAGCTTCAAAAGCTATCAGGTGTCAAAGAGATCAAAGAAGAGATGGATCTTTCAAGAGATTTGGGACTCGACTCTCTCGATCTTGCGAGCGTCCATGCCTTTTTAGATCAACGTTATGATGTGGAAGCAGCACGCCCCGCAGAACTCAAAACAGTCCATGATCTTTTTGTTTTAGTGGTTGAAGGAAGTGTTTCTAAAGCAAAAATTGATACAAAGAACCTTAAAGAGTATGAATGGCCAAAGGAAACTTTTCGCCCTAAAGTAAAATATCCAGAAGGAAAAACGATTCCTGAATGCTTTTTGGAAACAGCCGATCGAATGGGAAAGGCCATGGCTTCTGGAGATGATCTGACAAAAATCTTGAACTATCAAGAGATGAAAATAGGGGTTCACGTTTTTGCAAGGAAGTTTCAAAAATTTGAAGGTAGGTATGTGGCTGTCATACTTCCCTCTTCTGTCGGGTGTTATATCATCATCTTAGCTATCTTAATGGCGGGGAAAATCCCTGTTGTCTTGAACTGGACGGCAGGAGAGCGAAGCTTAAGGTTTGCTGTTGATCTATTAGGGCTTAAACAGATACTCAGTTCTCGCCGTTTTTTAGAGCGGGTCGATGCTCTAGAACTAGGAGATTTGGAAGAGAAAATTGTTCTTATGGAAGATTTTAGACAAAGAATCTCCCTATGGAATAAACTCTCAGGGTATTTTCTTTCTAAAGCGAAAAAAGGGAGTTGGATAAAACGTTTTCATTTAAATCGAATGAATGAAGATGACCCTGCTGTGATTCTATTTACGAGTGGAACAGAAAATTATCCCAAAGCAGTTCCTCTTTCTCATAAAAATCTCCTCAGCAGTCATCGAGCCTCTCTTTCCTGTGTTCATATTGACAAAACCGATATCCTCTATGGAGCGCTCCCTCCTTTTCACTCATTTGGATTTTCATTAACGGGGCTCTTCCCTCTTTTAGCGGGTCTTCGCGTTTTTTATTCTCCTGATCCAACGGATACCCATACAATGGCCCGCGATTCATTTTATCGAAAAATTACGATCCACTGCTTAGCTCCTAGTTTTTACAAGAATCTTTTTCGGATTGCAACGCCGCGCCAACTCAAAAGTGTTCGCCTCTTTGTTACCGGAGCTGAAAAAGCTTCTGACGCTCTTTTTGAGCATGTTAAACGTCTTGGAGGAGATAAGGAAATGCTTGAAGGATATGGCATTACGGAGTGCTCTCCCATCGTTACGTTGAATCGTCAAGGAAAACCTCAAAAAGGAGTTGGGCAACCGATTCCTGGAGTTGAACTTTGTATTATCCACCCTGAGACCCATGAAAAACTGCCCGATGATCAGCAAGGGGAGATTTGTATTCGGGGCCCGAATGTTTTTTCAGGGTATCTAGGGAAAGAGGCTCCCAATCCCTTTATTGAAATCGATGGAAAGAGGTGGTATCGGAGTGGCGATATTGGACGTATCGAGAGTGATGGTTCTCTGATTTTAGGAGGGAGACTCAAGCGATTTGTGAAAATCGGTGGGGAAATGGTGAGCTTAATGGCTATGGAAGAGGAGCTCAATAAATTCGCAAAAGAAAAAGGGTTGATTAAGGGGACAGAAGAAGAACCACAACTGGCGATTGGTATCCGAGAAGGGGATAAGCCCAGCCTCATTCTTTTCACAACATTTCCTCTCACTAAAGAGGAGGCAAATAACGTCTTAAAAGAAGGAGGCTTTGCTCGAATTGTTAAGCTTACCGAAAGTTATCAAATCGATGAAATCCCCATGACAGGAACGGGGAAAGTGCAACTTCGCCGCTTGAATGAACTCATAAAGGAAAAGAATGCTTAATATCTATAATACCGAATCGCGCACCAAAGAACTGATCGAACTTCCAGAAGGACAAACATCTCTTAAAATGTATACTTGCGGTCCAACTGTTTATAATTATGCCCATATTGGAAACCTTCGCACCTATGTTTTTGAAGATCTTCTCCGTCGCACGATTAAGTACTTTGGATTTCCTCTTATTCAAGCGATGAACCTCACTGATGTTGAAGATAAAACAATCAAGGGAGCCAAGGAAAAAGGTCTCCCTCTTGCTGAGTATACACAAATCTATAAAGAAGCCTTTTTTGAAGATCTAAAAACCCTCAATATTGAGCCTGTTGAAATTATCTGCTCAGCAACTGATAATATTTCTGAAATGATTGAAATGGTCAAAAAGCTTCTTGAAAAAGGGATTGCTTATAAGGGGAAAGATGGTGGGATCTATTATAGCATTAAACACTTTCCTTCCTACGGACGCCTGTCTCACCTGAAGCTTGATGAGCTACAAGAGGGGGCTTCAGAGCGGGTTTCTGATGATGAATACGATAAAGAATCAGCGTGTGATTTTGTTTTATGGAAGCCCTATGATGAGAAGCGTGATGGCGCGGTTTTTTGGGAAAGTCCATTTGGTAAAGGGAGGCCGGGTTGGCATATAGAATGCTCTGCCATGGCTACAACGCTTCTTGGTGAAACGATTGATATCCATGTGGGGGGAGTGGATAACATCTTTCCCCATCATGAAAATGAAATTGCGCAATCAGAAGGGTGCAGTGGAAAACATTTTGTTCGTCATTGGATTCATGCGCAGCATCTGATTGTCAACGGAAAGAAGATGTCCAAAAGTCTTGGCAATTTCTATACCCTCCGAGACCTTTTAGAAAAGGGGTATACTGGAGCTGAAATTCGCTATCTCCTCCTTTCAACACATTATCGGACCCAACTGAACTTTACCTTTGAAGGGCTCGATGCTGCCCGGCAAACCCTCACCCGTTTTTCTGACTTTATCTACCGTCTTCGTACACATGTAGGAGATTCAAGCGAGTCTCTCAATTTGATCATTGATCGATGCCGCACCTCATTTAAAGAGGCGCTAGGGGATGACCTGAATATTTCAGTTGCTCTAGCCTCGCTCTTTGATCTTTTAAAACAGATCAATGCTCTGATGGATGACAATAAAGTTTCTAAATCTGAGGCAGAAAAAGTTCTCACCTTTCTTAAAGAGCTTAATACGGTTCTTGCTGTTCTCCCTCTTGAACAGGGGAATCTTGATATTCCAATAGAAATCCAAGAAGCTTTTGAAAAACGGCAGGCCGCTAGAGCTTCTAAAGATTGGGCTGAAGCCGATAAGCAACGAGATTATATTCATACGCATGGTTATCTTATCGAGGATAGTCCCACTGGATCTCGGGTCAAAAAACAGTAACCGTTATCAACGCAAAATCATTCTTTTTCCTTTTCAATATATCGTAATATCTCTATATTTAGATTTATGAAAAATATTGATTGGAATGGAGCTGCGGAATGTCTAAGAGTGCTATCACACCCTCATCGCTTGAAGGTGATCGGTCTTCTTTTGGAAAAAGACTATTCGGTTGGTGAGCTTGCTGAGGCTTGCGATGTGCTTCAAAATGTGATGTCTGAGCATTTGAATTTGATGAAGCATAAAGGCTTTATTCGCCCCAGTAAAGAGGGGAGAAAGGTCTACTATACCATCAATGAGCCGATGCTTGCATCAATAATAAAATGTGTTAAATCCCGTTTTACTGAGTAAAGGAGGAGAGGAAATGATAGGATATTTAAGGAGAGATCGATGGTCTCCCTATGTTGTGGGATTATTCATTGGACTATTGCTCACAGTGATGTTTGCAGGGGGCTACCAATTAGGAGTTTCAAGTGGTGTAGCTCGCATTGGTGCGTTGATTAAACAATCTTTTTCCGAAGTGGGAAATAAGGACTATTTTGGAAAAGCGCTTTCTGATCGCATCATTTTTAACTGGAAGATCGTGTTTATCATTGGTCTTTTTTTAGGAGCATTTATCGCTTCAAAGCTTACAAAGGGAGCGCCCCCTAAAAAAAATACGATTTGGGAAGGAGCTTTTGGAACATCAAAAATTAAACGGTATGTCGCGGCTTTCATTGGAGGGGCATTGATATTATTTGGAGCGCGCCTAGCTAACGGATGCACTTCAGGACATGCCATCAGTGGGGGAGCTCAACTCTCTATTACAAGCTGGGTCTTTATGCTTGCCCTTTTTGGTGCAGCGATCCCTGTTTCTTTTGGGCTTTATCGAAAAACACGGAGGCAATAATGGAGCTTCATCTATTTTCAAACGCATTTACAACACTCTTTGCTTTAGCAACCGGGATCTTTTTTGGATTTTTACTCCGTAGGGCAGGTGTTTCAAGGTTTGATACAATTGTTGGGCAACTTCTCTTAAAAGATTTTACTGTGATGAAGGTGATTTTAACAGCGATTGTAGTGGGGAGTCTAGGGATCTATTCATTAGAGGCCTTAGGGATGATTCCAACGTTTCACCTTTCTGAAACACCCATCCTCTTTAGTCTACTTGGCGGTGCTATTTTTGGGGTAGGAATGAGTATTGCAGGCTATTGCCCTGGAACGGCGATTGCCTCTTTAGCAGAAGGATCAAAAGATATGATTTTTGGTCTTATAGGAATGATTTTTGGTGCCTTTATGTTTAACGAAATGTCTCCTATCATCCTCCCATATATCAATCGGAGAGATTTTACCTTTCACGAGACAATTGGTTCTTTCTTTGCTGTTCCTCATTGGATAGCGATTGCTGGAGTCGTTGCAATATGGATCATCTTTGCCTTGACTGTAAAAATCTATGAAAGAAAAGGGAAGTTGATCTCCGTTTAATTTACTCTTCGGGTCTCATCATGGGGAAGTAAACAACATCCCTAATTGAAAAGGCATCGGTGAAGAGCATTGTGAGGCGATCGATTCCAATTCCCAGGCCTCCTGTTGGAGGCATTCCTTGGCAGATCGCTTCGATAAACTCTTCGTCCATAGGGTTGGCTTCCACGTCGCCCCCTTCACGGAGTTTGTTTTGTTCTTCAAGAAGTTGCCGTTGAAGCTGCGGATCATTCAATTCCGAGTAGGCATTGCAAAACTCATAGCCAAGGATAAAGGTCTCAAAGCGTTCCACAAATTTTTCTTCGCGCAATTTAGGATCGCGATGAAGTTTGCAGAGGGGAGTGGTTTCGATCGGGTGATCGATGATGTGATGAGGCTGGATTAGATGATGTTCTGCAAACTCTTCAAAGAGATAAGCGATAAGTTTTCCACGGGGAGCATTTTTTAATTTTGCGTCTTCGATCTTTCCTTTTAGCTTAGCTTGCATGTCACCGTCGGAGAGTTTATCAGGATCCATTTTTCCGTAGGTTTGAATCGCTTCTTTCATTGAAAGACGTTTCCATGGTGTTTTAAGATCAATAAGGTGCTCGTTTCCTTGTTTATCTTTGCGCATGCCGATTTCAGTGGTTCCATAGAGCTCTTTAGCAAGATAGGCAAAGAGATTTTCAGTGAAGGTCATCACGTCGTTATAATCCCAAAAAGCAGCATACGATTCGAGCATGGTGAACTCAGGGTTATGGGTCCGGTCAAGTCCTTCATTCCGGTAAACCTTTCCGATTTCGAAAACGCGAGAAAGACCTCCGACGATCAATTTTTTAAGGGAGATCTCGATCGCAATGCGAAGGTACATCGTTTGATGGAGTGCATTGAGTTCTGAGATAAAAGGGCGAGCTTCAGCACCACCATAGATATTCTGTAGAACAGGGGTCTCCACTTCCATGAAATCAGCGTCTTCGAAATAACGACGGATTTTAGAAACAAGGAAACTTCGCGTTTTGAGTCGCTCAACCGCTTCAGGATTAGTAATCAAATCAAGCCATCTTTTACGGTAACGCGTCCCTTTATCGGTCAATCCACTATGTTTATCCGGAAGGGGAAGGAGGGTTTTACATAGAAGAGTAACCTCCTTAGCAAAGATTGTAAGCTCGCCTTTTTGAGTGAGGAATAGATGCCCTTCAACGCCGATGATATCGCCAAGATCGATCTTCTTTTCTATAAATTTAATCGGACGAACCTCGGAGTCCTCAGGGAGTCCTTTGACTTTAGTTAAATCGCGGTTGAACATGATCTGAATACGGCCGGTCTCGTCTTGAATATGACCAAAGGCATTTTTTCCCATCGCGCGGAAAAGAACAAGGCGACCTGCAATACGGACAAGATCGGTTTTCCCTTCTCCAGCTTCCTCACTTCCACCAATCGCTGAACTTTCAAATTTATCATGAAGAGCGCGCATCTGATGGGTGGGTTCATACTTATGGGGATAGGGGTCGATCCCCAGCTCTCGAATTTCCTTTAGCTTTGCTGTTCGGTTTTGAAATTCTTCGTAGCTATGATAGTCTGGGGTTGCAATCTCTTTGACTTCTGTCATGGGGTTCTCCAATGGTTAATCCTCTATCATAGCGGATGCCCCCAATTTTTGGCTAAAGTGCAAAAAAGAAATTTTTTCTTTTATGAGTGAAAGAGGTTAAATATGTCTGCAAATATGAGGGTTTTATAACATACTTATTATAAATAGTTTAAAAAAAATAGTTTAATAATAATTCTTTGAAGATCTATAATTTATGGAATAGTTTAGGAAAAGTATACAAAAAGCAAATTCAATACCTAAAAATTCCCTATATGAAGAAAATTAACAATTTAAAAAGAGAGATAAGAATATGACTTCGATTGAAAGCACGCAAGATCTAGGAGTGGTAGCTTCAACCTTTCAAGGTGATGAGACCGACTTGCCAAAAGATATTCAGAAAGATCTACAGGATCTAGAGACTGTTCTAACACAGCTCAAAGAAAATCCTGCTCTTGCTCATGATAAAAGTTTTCAAGAGAAAATGCTAGATTATCTGAACAGATATGTAGAAGGCTATACTCTTGATGCCTTTCAGGGTACCTTAACTCCTGCTCAACAAAAAGAGTTAAGTGATCTCAACGAGGACCTAAGTGTAAAAGGTCTTATTAAGGCCTACTATAATGGAACCATTAGTAATCCAAATTCTCCTTCAACCATTCAGGCAGTGATGGAGAATTTATTAAAGTCTGGTGATGGTGTAGATTGGATTAAAATAATCAACGATGCAATCGACAAGGTCTTAGGAAAAACCTCTAAATAGAAGATCAATATTCCATGTGGCCGCTTTTCTTGCGGCCACTAATCTTTTTGCTAAGAGTCAAGAAAAAGTTGAGATAGGGTCAATGTCAATGAGGAGGCGGATAGAGCGGGGGAGATATGATTTTTTGCGGGTTTCTTGAAGGATAGAGGAGAGAAGAAGGGAGTTTGGCCCTTTGATCAGGAGTTTAAAGCGAAACTTATCTTTAATTTTAGCATACCCTGAAGGGATGACTGGATAGAGGGTATAGGAGGCAGGGAGCTTTTTAAGAATGGTTGCATAGAAAGTTTCAGCGCAGTGTTTAACATGTCCCTCATTTATACCTGAGAAAATCAGTTTAGCTAGACGGGTGTAAGGAGGAAAAGCAAAAAGTTCGCGCGCTTCCATCTCTTCATTATAGAAGGTTTCGTAGTCTTCTGTTGAAGCATGGTGAAAGATCGGATGTCCTTTAAGGGAGGTTTGGATAATCACTTCTCCTTTTAGATCGCCCCGTCCTGAACGGCCAGAGACTTGAGTTAGAAGTTGGAAGACATTTTCAGAGGCGCGGAAGTCTGGGAGGTTTAGGGCGCCATCAGAGTTCAAGACGCCAACAAGGGTCACTGCTGGGAAATGAAGTCCTTTTGCAACCATTTGTGTTCCTATGAGAACATCAGCTTTTCCCGACTTAAATTGTTTAAAGAGGATATCATGACTTCCTTTATGGCGGGTGGTATCAGCATCCATGCGGAGGGTGCGGATATCAGGGAAAAGGGCATGGAGAGTCCGTTCAACCTGCTCTGTTCCTACTCCTTTAAAGTTAAGGGTAGCGGTTCCTTTGCAGGTGGGGCAAGCGACAGGTGGAGGAGCAATGATATACGAGCAAAGATGGCAGGCTAAGTGATTAGTTCTTTTATGAAAGGTCAGGCTAACTGAGCAATGAGGACATTTGACACTTTCGCCACAACTGGCGCACATTTGGAAGGTGTGATAGCCACGACGGTTTAAGAAAAGGAGAACCTGTTCTCCCTTTTTGAGTCGATCTTTAATCCCATCGATCAAATCAGAGCAAAAAAGGGTAAAACCTTCGGATTTTGCATACTCGGCTTTCATATCGACAAGCTTAACTTTGGGTAGGGAAGCATCTGTGGCCCGTTTTGTTAAAGTGCTGAGCTTATATTTACCCGCTTTAGCATTGGCATAACTTTCAAGAGAGGGGGTTGCGCTTCCAAGTACGACTGTAGCCTTTTCCATTTTCCCCCGCATGATAGCGATATCACGTGCATGATAACAAGGCTCCTCATCTGTTTGTTTGTATGAGGATTCTTGCTCTTCATCAACGATAATAAGACCAAGGTTTTTAACGGGACTAAAAACCGCTGAACGGGCACCGACAACGATTTTAATTTCCCCTTTTCGGATCCCATGCCAAATATCAAAGCGCTCTCCATCGCTTAAACGGTGGTGTAAAATCCCCATTTTTTCTGTGAAGCGAGATTTTAAGCGCTCGATCGTTTGAGAGGTGAGGGCAATTTCAGGAACAAGGAGAATAACACCTAAATCTAACTTGCGGGCAGCGCTAATGGCTTGCAGGTAGACTTCAGTTTTTCCACTTCCTGTAATGCCATGAATAAGATGCGTTTGAAAGGTTTTAAGATCACCGGTAATTTTATCAAGAGCCTCTTTTTGCTCTGGTTTTAATGTTTTCGGTTTTGTAGGGAAAAATTCCATATCTTCTAAGGGAGAACGGTCGATTTGGAGCTCTTCCATTTTTAAGAGTTTTTGTTTTTCAAGCGTTGTCACGGGACTTTTAGAGGTTCCTGCAAGTTCTAAAAGCTCGGTCAGGAGGATCCCCTTTGGCTTTTTTAATAAGACATCAAGGATCTTTGCTTGAGAGGAGTGCTTTTCCCTAAGTTTTACAATGTGACTTGAGGTCTCTTTGGGTGAAAGCAAGCGACGAACAAAGAGTTGTTTTTTTTCTTGAGTTTCTTTCCGAATGGTTGCTGGGAGAAGCACTTTCAAGACTTTTCGAAAAGAAGTGCAATAATAGCGGGAAATCCATTCTGCAAGTTTAAAAAGATTGGGACCGATAAGAGGATCTTCTGAAAGGATCTCTTTGATCGGCTGAACTTTGGGGACTGAAGGGGTTTTTTTCAGGGCAACAATGGTCCCTTTTCTGAGAGAATTTTGAACAGGAACAAGAACGCGCGTTCCTACCTGAACGTCTTCAGTCAAACCATAATCTAATGGGTCATCAAGCCCTTTGTCTAAGATGACGGCAGCGAATCGATCGTATTGCATATGACGTTCCAAAGTGAGCGCTTGAGATAAGGGTCCTTATAATAGAGACTCAAATCGGGAAGGAGAAGGAGAGGGATATTTCCCAATTTCCTTGTTTTCTGCTGTGGCGTTTCTTGGTAAAAGGGGAGGAGTTCTTTACTCCCAAAAACAAAGGCATCAGGAGCGATGATGAGTTTTAAGTTTTCCGATTCTAAAAAGAGATCCCATTTCTTTCTAGGGGTCATATCGACAAGGCGGCAGGAACCATAAACGGTATCGATTGCTTTTGCAATCCGCATGATAAAACTGCGATATTGGGTTCCTTGAAAAAGGATGGGGATGGCAGGTGTTGAACGCTTTTCTTTCCAGGCTTCTTTGATCCGCTTTGCCTTGTAATCACTTGGAATACTTTCATGAATATAAAGATCGGGATCAATCTCTTTAAGGATTTTTCGGATCCCTTCTGTTGGTTCAGGGGCTGTAGCTTTAGGGAGTTCTAACTCAATGAATACCTTTGCATTTAGAGCTTTTGGCTTAGGGGAAGGTGGTGGTGCAATGGGTTTGACTGGAGGAGGCTTTGCTTGAACTTGAGGTTTGAGCTTCGGTTTTAAAGGGAGAGGAGGGAGCTCGAGTTTTGTACTTTCTTCTTTTGGAGGGAGAAGTCCTTTTATATAGGTAAGCGTATCATTAAGTAGAGAATTGTATTCCGAATTGTTCATGAGACTATCCAACTATTAGAAAGCTTTTGATTTTTGACAGGATTTTTTCCATGTTTTTGTTTTATTTTGAAGCACATACTTGAAAAAGTAGGGCTAGAAATTAAGTGAAAACATGGAGAAAAGGATACAAAAAGCATGGTTTTAGAATAGTTGGATTGTCTCATACTCCCATTTAAACATAAAAGGGGATTAGGAGAAAAGGGCATCGATGTAAGGTTCAGGAGAAAAGGGAAGAAAGTCATCAGCCCCTTCACCGATTCCAATATAACGGATAGGAATTCCCATTTGATGGTAGATCGAGAGGATAATGCCCCCTTTGGCTGAGCCATCAAGTTTGGTGAGGATCAGCCCACTCAGTGGAGTAAACTCATTAAAGGTTTTTGCTTGATCGAGTGCATTTTGGCCTGTCGTGGCATCAAGGACAAGATAGATTTCATGAGGAGCATCTGGGACGACTTTTTCGATGACCCGCTTGATTTTTGCAAGTTCATTCATCAGATCGGTTTTTGAATGGAGTCTTCCAGCAGTATCGGCAATAACCACATCATGACCCCGCGCTTTTGCAGCGGTGAGGGCATCAAAGATAATGGCAGAAGGATCACCACCAGGTGTTCCCTTAACACAATCAATTTTAAGTCGATCTGACCAAGTGGCGAGTTGTTCGATCGCAGCCGCTCGGAAGGTATCACCTGCAGCAAGCATCACCTTTTTCCCTTCATCTTTATAGATACGGGCAAGTTTTGCGCAGGAAGTTGTCTTTCCACTTCCATTGACTCCAACAACGAGGATCACTTTTGGAGATTCTGAAGGTTTCTTTCCTTGTACGTGGGGTGGCTTATGAAGGATATCTTCAGCATGAGCTTTCATCGCATCAATAGGATGGTTATATTTCTTCCCATAGTTTCTTACATATTCTACAAACTCAATGGCAAGAGTCGATCCGAGGTCGGCTTCAAAGAGGATCTGTTCAAGCTCATCTAAGGTTGCCTCATCAAGAGGGCCATTAAGAAGAGAGCGGATTTTATCCCCAAGAATGGAACGCGTTTTCGAAAACGCTTTTCTAATTTTGTTAAGTCCTGACTTTAAGAGACCAAACATATTTCCTCAGATTTTTCATTGATCGATAATCCATCGTATCACATATAGGAATTATGGACACTCACGAGTATCAAGCGAAAGAAATTTTGAAAAAGTATGGAATGCCTATCCCTGAATTTGGGGTGGCAGCATCTCCTGCTGAAGCAAAGCAAGTAGTTCAAGAACTTGGGCTTAAGGAAGCAGTCGTAAAGATTCAAGTCCATGCTGGCGGCCGGGGAAAAGCTGGAGGGGTAAAGTTTGCCAAATCAAAAGATGAGATTGTCGAAATAGCAAAAAATCTCATTGGGATGAAGATGGTAAACAATCAAACAGGACCTCAGGGGATTATAGCCCACAAGGTTCTGATTACAAAGCCTGTTGATATTGCAAAGGAATACTATTTAGGTGCCATTATCGATAGGGACAATTCCATGCCTATACTCATAGCCTCACCTGAAGGAGGAATGGAGATTGAGGTGGTTGCTGAAGAGACACCTGAAAAAATCTTGAAGTTGCCAATAGGGCTAGATGGGAGTGTGAAACCCTACCATCTGTTAAGGCTTGCAAACTTTATGGGTTGGAAGGGACAAACAGCAAAACAGGGGATGAAGGTTGCGGCAAGCCTTGCCAAAGCCTTTATTGAAACGGATAGCTCCCTTTTAGAAATCAATCCTCTTGTAGAAACAGGAGAGGGGGAGATTTGGGCGATCGATGCAAAACTCAGCGTTGATGATAATGCCCTATTTCGGCAAAAAGAAATTGCAGCGTTTTATGACCCTTCGCAAGTATCTCCTAATGAAGTTGCTGCAAAAGAGCATGATCTTGCTTATATCTCCCTTTCTGGAAATATTGGGTGTATGGTTAATGGAGCGGGTCTTGCTATGTCAACAATGGACATCATCCACCACTATGGTGGTGAGCCTTCAAACTTCCTTGATGTGGGAGGTGGAGCGAGTAAAGAAAAAGTGACCGAAGGATTTAAGATTATCCTCTCTGATGAGAATGTGAAAGCAATCCTTGTCAATATTTTTGGAGGGATCATGAACTGTGCGACGATTGCTGAAGGGGTGATTGCTGCCTCTAAAGAACTCAGCATTAAAATCCCTCTCATTGTCCGCTTAGAAGGGACCAATGTCGAAGAAGGGCGCAAGATCCTTCAAGAATCAAAATTAAAAATCATCTCTGCTGATGGCATGGCAGATGCTGCAGAAAAAGCTGTCGAATCACTTAAGGAGGGCAAATAGATGTCAATCCTTGTGAATAAAAATACTAAAGTCATTACTCAAGGGATTACTGGAAAATCTGGACAGTTTCATACCGAGCAGTGCATTAAATATGGCTCGAAATTTGTTGGGGGCGTCACTCCAGGAAAAGGTGGACAGTCGATCTTTGATATCCCGATCTTTGATACCGTCTATGAAGCCAAACAAAAAGTCGATCCTGATGCAAGTATGATTTTTGTGCCACCACCTTTTGCGGCTAACTCTATTTTAGAGGCAGAAGATGCTGGCATCCCCCTTATTATTTGTATTACCGAAGGGATTCCGATTCGGGATATGCTTGAAGTTTCGCGTGTGATGCGAGATTCAAAAACCTCAAGATTGATCGGTCCCAATTGCCCAGGAGTGATTACTCCTGATGAGTGTAAGATTGGGATTATGCCGGGGTATATTCATAAGAAGGGGAAAATAGGGATTGTTTCCCGTTCGGGAACACTCACCTATGAAGCCGTATGGCAAACTACACAAAATGGTTTGGGACAGTCAAGTTGTGTCGGGATTGGAGGAGATCCTCTTAACGGGACAAACTTTATCGATGTTTTACAGCTATTCGAAAAAGACCCCGACACACACGGCATTTTACTTCTCGGAGAAATTGGGGGAAATGCTGAAGAAGAAGCAGCCGATTGGATTAAAGCTCATTGCAGCAAACCAGTCGGTGGTTTTATCGCGGGTGTTACAGCTCCTCCTGGAAGACGTATGGGGCATGCAGGTGCCATTGTTTCTGGCGGAAAGGGGACGGCAGAAGGTAAGATGGAAGCTCTGCGATCAGCGGGGGTTCATGTTGCTGAAACTCCAGCTGAGATCGGTAGCACCATTCTAAAAGCCATGGGCAAATCTTAGATAGTGTCGTCATAAGTTATCGCTGTTTTCTTGAAATCAATTGACTAGAGATTTATCTTTATCCCATTTTAACAGATTTGAGAGGTTAAAATGAAATTTTGGATGATTTTAATTGGAATCCTTCCGGGACTTCTTTTTGGTGAGATTGTTACAGTGAATCACATTGAAAAAATCAAAGAATGGATTGATAACGAGACACTTTGCGTTTTGGATCTTAACGATACATTGATGCAAACCACTGAATATTTGGGAAGCGATACGTGGGCCGCTATAGAGGTTGCTCGGGAAATGAAAGAAACAGGGAAAAACAAGGAAGAAGTTTATGAATCTTTTATTCCATATTGGCACTCTATTCTTATTCAATCAAAGACCAGTCCAGTAGAAAAAAAGACAGCCGAGCTTATTTTATCCTTCCAAGAAAGAGGGGTTCCACTTTTAGGACTGACTGCAAGATATATTGAAATGGCTTATCCAACCCATTCTCAACTACAATCTATAGGAATTGATCTCTCAAAAAACAACCTCTATCTTTACGATAAAGAAATCGAAGGAGGGTTTGCTTCAAAATTTATTCAAGGGATCATTTTTGTGGGACTTAAGAATGATAAAGGAGAGACTCTTTTTCGTTTTTTAGACTCTATTCAATACAAGCCTAAGCGGATTGTATTTGTAGATGATAAACTAAAGAACGTTCAATCTGTTGGAAAAGCAGTAGAACAAAGAGGAATTACATATTTAGGGGTTCACTACACCTATGTAGAAGAGAATCGTTAGAATTCAAAAAAGGTAAAAAATAAAAATCAATTAAGATAGGGTGAGGATTATGAAGATACCCATTAAAATTTCTCCTTTTTTCTTTGTGACAGCCGCACTTATCGGTTGGATCAATAGCATGCAGTCCTCCCATCCCTTTATCTTAACACTCATTTGGATCGGTGTGATTTTTATCTCTATCATGGTTCATGAATATGGCCATGCTCTGACTTCTCGTTATTTTGGGCAAAAACCTCGCATTCAACTCGTCGCTTTTGGGGGACTAACTTATCCAGAAGGGCCTAGGCTTAGAGGATGGCGAGAGTTCCTTGTTGTTTTAAACGGTCCTGTTTTTGGGTTTTTACTCTTTCTTCTCTGTCTTTTTATTTTATCGACCGGTTTTTTTGAGAACCCTTACATGCTCTATACCCTTAAAATCTTTACCTGGGTCAACCTCTTTTGGACGATTGTTAATCTCCTGCCTGTCATGCCTCTCGATGGCGGGCAACTCCTCCGTGTTGTATTAGAGTCGATCTTTGGTGCCAAAGGACTTAAGTATGCCATCTTTAGCAGCATGCTCCTTTCATGTGGTTTTAGCATTACTTTTTTCTTCATCGGATATTTTCTTGTGGGAGCCATCTTTTTTCTCTTTGCTTTCCAAAACTTTGATGCATGGAGAAAATCGCGGGTGATTACCGAAAGTGATCGAAGCGATGAAATCGCAAAGGAGATGAAAGAGGTTGAAGACCTTTTGAATAATAACCAAAAAGAGGCGGCAATCCCCAAACTGGAAGAAATTCGGACAAAAGCAAAACAGGGAATGATTTATAACTTAACGACTCAATATCTCGCTGCTCTAAAAGCAGAGAAAGGGGAGCACAAGGCCGTCTATGATCTTCTTCTTCCGATAGAAAAACACCTCAATCCAGAGTCGAAGCTTTACCTTCATCGCGCTGCCTATGAAGTCAAAGATTATGCCCTTGTCGTCGAACTTGCTGGACCTTCATTTCAGCTCCTTCCTGATCCCAAAATTGCCTTAAGCAATGCTGAAGCTTGCGCGGCACTTGCTCAAGCTGAACCAGCAATTGGTTGGCTCAGAGCAGCTCATAAAGGAGGAATCGAAAATCTTGAGTCTATCCTCTCAAAAGAGGTCTTTGATCCCATTCGAGAAACCGAAGACTTCAAAAAGCTTTTAAATTCTTAGAGGATTCGAAAGCAACGCCTAATGAATTGATTTTTTCTTTTGCAAAAAAAGTATCGTACTTTAAGCTTACATGAGCAATCAATTCAAGGGCTTTTTAAATGCGCCTTTTAAAAGTCTCACTCTTTGCCATTCTTCCAATTTATCTGTCAGCAGGTTTCTTTGATTGGTTTTATACTTCTCCAGACAAAGTCTCCCATTTTGAATGTCCCCATCATTGCGGTGCCTGGGGAACAGAAGGAGTGCGCCAAGTCGAATGGAAAGCGCTTCTTGTAATGTGGGAACTCGATCGTTTTGCTCAGGCCATTCAAGGTTCCCCGTTTTCTTATTCGGAGATTCCACGAGCAATGAATGACCCATGGGTGCATAAGTTTAAACAGGAAGGGCTTTCTTTAGAAGTTCGTATAGCTACAAGAAAAGTAGTTAAACCTAGGTATAATAGGGTTTTTTATTTAGAAGAAGAAAGTTGGGATGGTTGTTCCGAGGGCTGGGGGATCTCATGGTATATGGATGAAGAGGGTAATTATAAAGGAATAGAACTTTTTAGCGATCTTAGACTCTATGAAAACAATAAAGAATTTGATTCCTATGATTTATCCTATCAATTTGATTCTATGAAAGAGGTTCAGGATTTTTGTTTTGATATTCAAACCACTCTCAAAGATCGTCTATTAAATGATTCTTATTATTATTGGTGTCGTTGCGATGAAGAAGCGATAGAAGTGATTAACACCCATGAGCGAATTACTGAAATCATCAATAAACGGTTAAAAGAGAATGAAAGGCTCATTGATCGACATTCTCAAGCTGGATTTCGAATGAAAAACCTGATGGAAAAGAGAGAAGATTTCGCAAAAGACAGTGAAAAGAATAATAGAGAGTTAGAAGAAGCTAAAGGGATAAGAGAGGGTTTTACTGCCACGAAAGATAGAATTCAAACATCTATGGAGATTTATTACCCTTGGATTGAATCTCGGCTTGGAGATTTAAAGCAAGCTTACTGTTCTATCTTTGATCATTGTATTGCTCATCATAATGCCCCTGAAGCTTATTATCAGCGCGCTCTTTATCATTATTCTGAAGGACTTAACATCAATTGCATTGAGGATATCAAAAAGCTTTTCGAGATGACTCCTCCGGAAATGTTTACCGAAGAAATGCGAGCAAAGCTCGAATTTCGAAAAGGAAAAGCTGAATGCGAACTCGATCTCTTTGAAGATGCAATTCATACCCTTTCCCAATATATTGGTGCTTATCCTCATCGCAGAGAAGCTTATCTAGAAAGAGCTATTGCTTATCTAGAAAAAGGAAATGTTCCCGAAGCCCTGCAAGATTTTATTGATTCTCGCCATGAAATGCGTCCGATCGAGCATTCTAATGTAGAAAGTTTTGAGTATGCCAAAGGGTTAATGAAAGGGATAGGAAAAGGAGCACTAGAAACCTTAGATGACGCTGGTTCTTTTCTTATATCCAGTGTAAGCGGAATTTCGCATGGAATCATCGCTTTATCGATAGCACCGCAAGAAACCTCGCGAGAATTTGTAAGTGCTTGTCAAGAGGTAATGACTGTTATTAAAGAAAATGGCGTCATTAACACCTTGATACCTCGTTATCCAGAATTGCAAGAAGTTTTTTCACGAGAGCCTTTATCACCCTCTCGTGAAGGAGAGCTTATTGGACAAGTTATCGGACATTTAGGGGTTGATTATGCATTACTTAAAGGTGGAGTAAAGGCTGTTAAAGCTGTACGCAGACTGCGCCAAGCCAATGCCATTCTTACCCTAGAGAGCATGTCCAAATCGATTCAAGTCGAACAACAAATGATTAACCATACACGCGAATGGTGGAATCGATCTGCTCCAATCATCGAGGAAATGAGAGCAGCTAAAGAAAGACAGCTTGGCACAGATCTCTATAAAGCTTTTCGTCATCAGTCCTTATCTGAGCCTCAAGTCCGAAAAATCCTTCATCATGCTGGTTTCGAGACTTTTCCCAGACCTAAGGGTGTCCCAAACAGTTGGACTGTAAAACTATCAAAAAGAAAGGGAGGGATGAAGTATCGATTTCTGGTTCCAGGAAAGAAAGGTGAAGTCAAGGTTAAAGCAGAATTAAGAGTGATGCCAGGTGATCCAAATGCAAAATGGCCTTCACAGAGAGGGCCTTATGTGATGCATCAGGTTAATGGTAATTGTGTGAATAAATATGGAAAAATCGTGTCAAGAGAAAGTCGAGAAGCACATATTCCATTAGAGCAATATAATTTTGAAACCCTTACAGGAATAATACCTCATGATTAAAGTTCAAGAAGAAGATAAAAGTTATTATTATGCCTTTCTAGAAAGTTTAGTGAGTATTGCTAATCCTGAATTTCCAGGAAAATTATGGACGGACTCTGAAGGAAAAGAATGTTATGCATCTTTTGATGAAATGGTTATGGATTATTTAGATTTTTGTGAAGTTATTCTTACTTGGCCCATTTTTAATCCCAATCAAAAAGAAAAGCTTCAAGATCTATATGAAATGGTTGATAATTATGATTACTATCTTGATGAAAGAACGAAAACTGATGACGAGATTTGTAATGATCTAGAATGGCACAAAATTCGAACATTTGCAAAAGAAGTTTATGATGATTTGAAGCAAGTAAAATATGTTCCAAATGAGAATGATTAAGTCTGTTGACCTATAGAATTATTGTAATAAGGGTAGTAGATAAAATGATAAGTCAAGATTTTCTTCCCCCGTTTTTAAAAGAAAAGTATCAGGAACTTAAAGAGCACCCAGAGCTAAACGAGCGGTGTGAAAAGATTACAGATTTCTTATGGTTAATACAGTGTATTTGGTGTATTTCAAATATTAATTACCAAATGCGAATCTGGGTAAATCATGAAATATTAGATATTGTTGATTCATACGATGACACAACAATGTATTTTGGTGAAGATGCAGACAGACCTCTAAGCGCAAAGGATGCTGGTCTTATTGAAATGACAGATACACAATATAAAATGCTTAAAATACTTTATGATAAAGTGGATGCTTATGATTTGAGTAATGAAAGACCTGAAAATGATAAAGAAATCATCAATGACCCTAAATGGCATGAGATCAGAGAGTATGCTAAATTAGTTTATGAAGAACTGATCAAAGAGTAACTTTTCGTCATCAGACCTTACCTGAGGCTCAAGTCCGAAAAATCCTTCATCATGCTGGTTTCGAGACTTTTCCCAGACCTAAGGGTGTCCCAAACAGCTGGACTGTAAAACTATCAAAAAGAAAGGGAGGGATGAAGTATCGATTTCTGGTTCCAGGAAAGAAAGGTGAAGTCAAGGTTAAAGCAGAATTAAGAGTTATGCCAGGGAATCCAAAATCTAAATGGCCTTCACAAAGAGAGCCATATATATTACATAACTGTAGGGGGAAATATTTAAATAAACATGGAGCAGTTGTTCCAGCTAACTCAGAAAGTGCTCATATTCCTTTAAATGAATATAACTTTAATACCTTATCCAAGGCTATTTCTTATGATTGAACTAGATACAACTTTAAAGCAATTTTATATTTCTTTTTTAAGCCAGTTAAAAATTTTGACAGATGAAAAATGTCCCGGAAAGACTTGGGTTGAAAATGGTCATCATTGTTTTTGTGAGTTCGAGGAAATGTGCATGAACTTTATGAGTCCCTGCGAATGCATACTTCAATGGAGTTACTTCTCAGATAAGCAGCATTTAGATTTACAGAAGCTATATGAAATGCTTATGGAGTATAATGGTAATGAAAAGACTGATGACGAAATTTGCAATGATCCAGAGTGGCACAAAATTCGAACATTTGCAAAAGAAGTTTATGATGATTTGAAGCAAGTAAAATATGTTCCGAATGAAAAGGATTAAGACTTTTCTCTGAACATACTTTTGATAAATGGTATAAATTTCGATGGAGATCGGTAAGATCTCCATCGGCTTTCTCCCTTTCTACTTAGCCTTTAAGGTGTAGAATTTCATCATATCCCCTTGGCGGACAAGAAGGAGTATTTTCTGCCCAGACTTTACATCTTTTAAAGCATTATTAAAGTCTGTGACGTTATGTACTTTTTTATGGTTGACTGCCATGACGAGGAATCCTTGTTTAATCCCGGCGGTATCTGCAGGTGTTCCTGGCTCAACATTGACAACTAAAACTCCCTTATCATCTTGACTCATACGGTACTGCTGAAGGTTTTCATTAGTGAGGTTGTCAACAGTCAGACCAAGGTGTTGGGAAGCCGTTTTGGAGGAGACAAGGGTATTGGCTCCAAACTCTCCAAGAGTGACAGGGATATTCATCATCCTGCCATTGCGGTTAACAGTAAGGTCTACCTTAGTTCCAGGAGGAAGAAGGACGACATCATTGCGGAGTTGTCCGGGGCTTTTAATGGGGGAACCATTCATTTTCACAACAATATCCCCTTGTTTAAGCCCCGCCTTTTCAGCTGGAGATCCATCAACAACATCCACAATAAGAGCTCCTTGCGTACTATCTGACCCAAAGGCTTCCGCTAAGTCTGGATCGATAGGTTGAAGGGAAACACCGAGAAAACCTCGTGTAACCACACCATTCTCAACAAGTTGATCTTTGATATTAATAAGGATATTACTGGGGATAGCAAACCCAATGCCCATGTATCCGCCTGACTGAGAAACAATCGCGGTATTCATTCCGATCACCTTTTTATCAAGGTCGATGAGGGGTCCTCCAGAATTACCGGGATTGATTGCCGCATCGGTTTGAATGAAGTCTTCATAGTCTGTAATCTGCAATCCTTGACGCCCTTTGGCGCTAATGATTCCAGCAGAAACACTGGCTTCTAAGGAGAAGGGATTTCCAATTGCTACAACCCACTCTCCAACTTCAACTCCATCTGAGTCACCAAGTTCTAAGTAAGGGAAGTTATTACCATGAGCATCGTCAATTTTGATGATAGCGATGTCTGTTCGAGGATCGCCACCGACATAGGTTGCTGAGACCTGTCGATTTGAACCATCTTGGAGGTGAACAGTCAGCTTCTTTGCACCTCTCACAACATGGAGGTTGGTCATAATATGCCCATCTTTAGAGACAATAAACCCCGATCCTTGACTGACTTGTGGTCCAGGTGCACGGCGAGGACCCCCAAAAAAATGACGGAAGAACTCGTCATTAAACATCTCATTGGGATCATAGCCTCTTTCAGAGCTTCCTTCAGCACGGATGAAAACAACCGCTGGAGTGCAACTTTTTGCAAGATCGATAAAGGGTTTTGAAAAAGCTTTTCCTGGAGCATCTGGGTGGGTGGGATAACGTTTACCATAGGCAAGATCCCCATCAGATGGGGCTATTTCTTTGGCAAAAATTGGGGCTAAGGCAAGTGATGTAGTTATAAAAATTCCAGTAAAAAGGTGTTTCATAATGTCTCCTAATATTAGATTTTTCATCTTAGTCGAAGATAAGAATTTAACGCAGGACTTTTTTTTAATCTAGAGGTATTGAGAGACCGAGGTTATTTGAATTGCTGCAGTTGATACCAATAACTTCTCCTTCAAGATTAAGGAGGGGGCCTCCGAATTCGCCTGGATTAAAAGGGGTATCAACGATGAGAAACTCTTGACAAAGGGTACTGATGAGAGCGCGGCGGACCGAAAGACGGCGGATAGGAAACCCTGCAATAAGAGCCCATTCACCGGGCAAAAGATCTCTTGAAGAGGCAATTTCAAGATAGGGAAAGTCTTGGCCAGGGATTTGGAGAAGCGCAATATTGGTTTCAGAATTTCCAGAGATCAGAGTTGCTGGATAGAAAATGCGGTCTTTTTCGACAGTGATGGTTTGCGTCTCTTTTATCGGATGATAGAGAGTTAAAATCTCTCCATTTGGAGAAGCAAAAAACCCCGATTGTCCTTTCCCATCAGCATGGATAAGGACAGTTGCAGCAAGAGCTTTTTTTGCAGGTTCAATAAAGGGACTTGCACTTAATGAAAGGTTAAATAGGAAAAACGTGAAGATCAGGGTTTTCATTTTGGATAAGGTTTTCTCCGGCAAAGGAGATTTTTATTCCTTTATTTCCTTTAAGGTATTTATCAGCCGCTTTTTTCACTTCATCTTTAGTTGTGATTAAGAGGTGGTCGCGAAAATCCTGGCGCATTTCTTTGGTATACCCTTCTCGAAAATGGGTATAAGCAAGATTTGCTCGCGCGCCAGGTGAGATAGGGGTATCAAGATCTTGAATTAAGCCAAGCTTAGCTTCTGTTAAATCGCGGTCTGTAAATTTTCCTCCAGAAAGATGAGCAATTCCATCTTCAAAGGCTTTGTAGGTCATAGCAATATGGGGATCGCGGTAGGAATAGAGATAGTAGTTACCAGAGAGAGGGTTGTAATTGGCTCCAGAGCCATAAGCTCCTCCTTGTTCCCGCACCTTTTTATGGAGAAAGACATTTTCCAATAGATCTGTAGAAAGACTTAATGCAGGCGAGGCGCTGTCGTGAAGTGTTGTTGTTGAAAGACCGAACGATGAAAAAGCAATTGGAGAAGAGATCACCCGTGCTTCGGATACCGGAGCAGGAGGAAGAATCAGATTTCCCCATGGTGTGAACGGTTTTGTTGGAAGCTCATCGAGATCATAAAAACTTTCTTTTGTAAGGATTCGATATTGATTAGCATCACAACTTAAAATAAGGTGGGGGGAAGTTAAGTGAAAAAGGGCCGTGTTCAAGGCTTTAAACTTTTCAATCAGTTCAGGGAGTTTTGTGTCGATTTCTTCAGCAAGTTTTCTGATAAATTGGAAGTAAGGAAGGCCGCTTAAATGTTCTCCAATGAAAGCACCTTGGGTATAAGTTGAAACAGAGCGTTGAATGGCATAGGACATTGCACTTCGATTGAGACGATTTTCAAGAGAGGTGTGGATCTGCAAAATGAGCTCTTTAATGCGGCCATGATCGGTAAAATCAGGGCCACGACAAACATCGATAAAAAGTTTAAAGAGTTTGTCAATATTGCGATTGAGCGCTTTTCCCTTGAGTCCAAAAGTAGGGTTTAAGCTATTGGGATCACTCACTTGTGGGTAAAGGTTGAGAGAAGCTCCAAAATCCCCAAGATAGGCATTAATATATTCAAGATTTTCTCGGTAATTTCTTTTTCCAGCACCCAGCTCAGGAAGAATCGTCATAAAGAGTTGCAAGAAGGGAAGATCATCCGGGTTGATTTTTGGGAGGTCAAAGAGAATTTTAGCATAGACAATATGGTTAGTAAAACACTCGTGATGGAAGATTGTGAGCTGACCATTTTGTTCATGATGTAGTGAAAAATCTTGGGTCTCTTTAGGAACATCGGTGAGACCGATTTTTGGCAAACATTCAATCGATTGACTTTCTGTTTTTTCCTGAAACTTTTCTAGAGCTGAGGTCTCTTTTTTAATCGCTTTTCGTTCTTCGGCAGTTAATGCTTTTTCAATCTCTTGAAGGCGCTGTTTTTCCTCATCTTCTTCCCTCTTTTCAAGAGTTCCATCAGGAGAGAAAACATAGGTAAGGAAATGGGGATTATCGAGAAGGTATTTGTGGATAAGACCTGGGAGATAACCATGATCTTTTACAAGGAGCTGAAGTTTTTTAAATTGGCTATAAATAGAAAGGGAGTTTTCAGTGGGGCAGCCGTGTTGCATTGCCAAAACTGAGCGCATGAAAAGGGTCAAACCAAAGGGGCCATAATCTCCCGTTATTTCAAGCCGAGAAAATTCAAGCTGGTGAATAGCAGCTTCGATTTTATCCTCAGCTATCCCTTGGTCACAGATCTCTTCAAGAGTTTTAAAGAGGAGTTTTTTAATGTCATCAGAAGCATTATCTTTACACCCGCGGCAAATAATCACATAGGGAATTTCAGACATTTCAGTATCGAGATATCCATCGGCCTGCGTACAAAGCTCAGATTTCAAAAGAGCATGCTTTAAAGGAGAGGCATCGGTTTCCATTAAAATGGAATCAATAACCGCTAAGGCTAAAGCATCTTCTTGGTTATCAATCGAGGCTGTTAACCAAGAAAAAGCAACAAAGTCCTTTCCTTCTTTTGCTGGATAATAGCCCTTTTTGAGGACAGGCTGTTCAAACCGCTTTTGTTTTGGGATTTTATCAAGAGGAGGAAGTTTTTCCACACCCTTAAGTGCATTTTTAGTGATGAAATCAAGGTGACCTTGTAATGGCAAATCTCCATAGAAGAAAAAGATACATCGACTTGGATGGTAATAGGTCGCATGAAAATCTTTTAGCCCTTGATAGGTCAAGTTGGGAATCTCAGCTGGGTCGCCACCAGAGTTAAAAGCATAGGTCAAATCTGGGGTAAGATACTTCGTAATTTCGTGCCAAAGGCGGGTCTCAGGGTTCGAAAGACTTCCCTTCATTTCATTATAAACAACCCCTTTGTACATCAAGTCAGGATCAAACTCTAACCGGTGTCCTTCCTGAAGGAAGCTCATCTCTTTGAGCTCTGGAAAAAAGACCGCATCAAGATAGACCTCTAGCAAGTTATAAAAGTCCTTTTCAACTTGTGATGCAGCTGGGTAGCAAGTAAAATCGGCCCCTGTCATCGCATTCATAAAGGTATTCAAGCTTCGCCGGGCCATCGAAAAAAAAGGGTCTTTTACGGGGAACTTCTTAGAGCCGCACAGCACCGTATGTTCCAAAATATGAGCGACTCCCGTTGAATCACTTGGCAATGTTTGCAATGAGAGGCAAAACAAATTTTCTGGATCATCGGCTTCTAAATGAATCACCCGTGCTCCAGTAGGCCCATGAGTCAGCTCATAAAGAACCATCTGCAGCTCGTTAATGGGCAAAACTTTTGTAAAGGTAAATTCGCGGTGGGTTTCCCCCACCTTATGCTTCGGTGTTAAATCCATAAGATTTTATGTTAAATCATTTGAAGATAAAGCAAAAGAGAGGGTTTAAAGATTTTCGGAGAAGAAATGAATGGCCATTTGAGAAACTTTCCTATGAATTTCGCCGCGGTCAATTGAAGGGGGATCTTCAATAATTTCTGCTGCTAGATTTTCTTTTCCTATCTTCGAAGGGCAATTTAGGAAAATAGGGTGACCGACTTCACCTTTTAAAAGCTCAAAATGACTTTGAGGAGCATGCTCACTGATGTATTTTCCATTGTCTTTATAGGGGAGGACCTTATCTTCTTCTCCGGAGACGATAAGTAGGGGAGCTGTAATCGATTCGATACTAGACTGAGAAAAGTCTTTTCCTCTTGGTGCCATTAAGAAAAAAGCTCGAATGCGGGGATCTTTATAGGAGGCTTGATTGATTTCTCCCCCTGCAAGCCAAAGACCGGTAAGCCCACCCATTGAAAAGCCAGCAAATCCGATTCGATCCTGATCGATGGATGCAGTAATTGGAGAGTCTTGAATGAGAAAATCAAGTGTCTGACTAATATCCAAGGGGCGGTGCCAATAGTCTATAGAAATCTCTTCAGAGTAATCTTTCCAGGTATTGCCATAATGGTCGATACTGGCGACAATATAGCCTTTTTTAACGAGCTTTTCGGCTAGCCACATTAACTCAATTTTCTCTCCTCCCCATCCATGAGACAAGAGAATCAAGGGGTGCTTACCTATTTCAACAGGAGCGTCAATGGCTACATCAGGTTGAATCCATACGGTTCCTTCATTTATCCCTTCACTTGACTGAGTGGGATACCAGATTATCATCTCAATCGGACGGTTTCTTTTCTCATCAATGATTGAAGCGTTTTGTTGACCGACATAAGCAAATAAAGAGGTCGATAAAAATATAAAAAATAATTTGATAATGTGATTCATAATAGGGCATTTTATATGAAACTAAAGTAGATTCACATAAAAAAAAGGGCACCTTTAGGGCGCCCTTATTGCTTACCAGGTCAGGCTGGCTGATGACTGGTACTCAGTGACCCGCGTTTCGAAGAAGTTTTTCTCCTTCCCAAGATCGATAGTTTCACTCATCCAGGGGAAGGGGTTTTTAGAGTTATATTGAGTTTTTAGCCCGATCCGCTCTAAGCGTCTATCGGCGATGTATTGGGCATATTCGCGGAACATGGGAGCTGTTAAGCCAAGGATTCCTTTAGGGAGGCAATCCTCAGCATAACGGATCTCTAGTTCGACCGCTTCACGGATCTTATCGGTGGTATACTTTTGGAATGCAGGAGTCCACAGGTCAGGATTTTCCTCTTTAATTCCATTGATAAGATCGATTCCAAAGTTCAGGTGAATCGTCTCATCGCGGAGGATATATTGGAACTGCTCACCGATTCCAGTCATCTTGTTTTGTCGATGAAGAGAGAGAATCATCGCAAACCCACTATAGAAGAAAATTCCTTCCATAATGATATAGAATCCAATCAGGTTTTCAAGGAACTTTTGAGCTCCTTCTTGAGTTTCTGTAGTGAAGTTATCCGCAAGAACATCTTCAGTCAGCGCCATTTCGAACTTATCTTTATCATGGATCGATTTGATCTCGTTATACATGTTAAAGATTTCACCTTCATCCAGGCTGAGCGATTCGACCACATAGTGGAAAGTATGGGTGTGAATAGCCTCTTCAAAGGCTTGGCGGAGGAGATACTGACGACATTCAGGGTTGGTCAGGTGCTTATAGATGGCTAGGGTAATATTGTTAGCCACAAGGCTTTCTGCTGTACTGAAAAAGCCGAGGTTTCTCAAGATGACAAGGCGTTCTGGCTCAGAAAGCTGATTCGACTTCCAGATTTCGATATCCTTTGCCATGGGAACCTCTGTTGGCATCCAGTGATTAGCGCATCCATTAAGATAGTGCTCCCATGCCCAATTATATTTTAGGGGCATGAGTTGGTTGACATCAACTGTTGAGCAATTAATGAGTCTTTTTTCTGTCGCTTTGGCTCTTTTAGTAGGGGCATTCATTTTTTATCTCCTTATTATTATTGACAACTTTCACAACCTTCTTCGAGATTACAAACCGGTACAGAAGGTTCGTCTCGGTCGATTTTTACCCTTGCAGAGGGCGACTCGTTTTTCATCCAGCGAGGCTGAAGAGAACGTTTGTTAATATCAAGAGTAGACTTCTCTATTTGTGTTGCACCAAGAGTGCGGCAGTAGTAGGTGGTTTTGATCCCTTTACTCCATGCAAAGAGGTACATGTTATGAAGCTTTTTGCCACTAGGTTCTGCTAAATAGAGGTTAAGGGATTGCGCTTGGTCAATCCACTTTTGCCTTCTAGCACCACATTCAATGATCCATTCTGAATCGATTTCAAAACAGGTGAGATACTGCTTTTTAAGCTCTTCTGGAATCCGATCGATTTCAAGGACTGAACCATCGAAGTATTTGAGATCATCGATCATTTGATCATCCCAAATTTTGAGTTCTTTAAGCTTTTTAACAAGAAAGGGATTAGAGAAAGTAAACTCTCCAGAGAGGTTGGATTTAGCATAAAGGTTCTTGTAATTGGGCTCGATTGATGGGGTGATTCCCGCAATATTTGCAATCGTTGCTGTGGGGGCAATGGCCATCACATTACTATGACGCATTCCATGTTTTTGCACTGACTCTCTTACTTTAGACCAATCCATTGAAGTGGATCGATCCATTTCAACTTTTTCTCCTCTCTCTTTTTCTAAAAGATCGATGGTATCGATAGGAAGGAGACCACGTTCCCACTTCGATCCTTTATAGCTTGGATAGGGGTTCCTTTCTTTAGCCAGTTCACTAGAGTAGAGGATTGCATAGTAAGAGATCATTTCCATGCTCTTATCAGCAAACTCAACGGCTTCGTGGCTGGCATAACTGATGCCTAAAATATTGAGGGCATCTTGGAAACCCATGAGTCCCAAGCCAATCGCTCGGTGAGCCATATTTGCATTTTTTGTCTCTGGGATCGGATAGAAATTTACATCGATCACATTGTCTAGCATACGAATGGCAGTATGGATTGTTTTTGAGACCTTTTTCTCATCGAGACCTTTCTCGGTGACATGCTCTGCCAAGTTGATCGAGCCAAGGTTACAAACGGCAGTCTCTTCTTTCGAAGTATTGAGGAGAATCTCAGTACAAAGGTTTGAGCTATGGACGACTCCTGTATGGTCTTGAGGAGAGCGAATATTCGCAGGATCTTTAAAGGTGATCCAAGGGTGACCTGTTTCAAAGAGCATGCTGAGCATTTTGCGCCATAGTTGGAGAGCTTCGACCCGCTTCCAAAGGATGATTTTTCCTTCATCAGCCATCTTTTCGTATTCAACATAGCGTTTTTCAAAGGCCTGTCCGTAAAGATCATGAAGGTCACTGACTTCATTAGGGCTAAAGAGGGTCCAAGTTCCATTTTCTTTTAATCGTTTCATAAAGAGATCGGGGATCCAGTTAGCTGTATTCATATCATGTGTGCGACGACGATCATCCCCTGTATTTTTGCGGAGTTCAATGAAGTCTTCGATATCGATATGCCAAGTTTCTAAGTAGGCACACATTGCCCCTTTTCGCTTACCTCCTTGGTTAACGGCAACAGCTGTATCATTAGCGACTTTAAGGAAGGGGATAATCCCTTGGCTTTGACCATTTGTTCCTTTAATTTTAGCCCCTGTTCCTCTGACATTTGACCAATCATTTCCAAGGCCTCCTGCCCATTTTGAGAGTTGGGCATCATCAGAGATGATCTTAAAAATATGCTCGAGATCATCCATCACAGTAGAGAGGTAGCAAGAGCTGAGTTGAGAGTGAGTCGTTCCAGAGTTAAATAAAGTGGGTGTTGCAGAAAGATAGTCGTGCTTAGAAAGGGTTTCGTAAAACTCAAGGGTGTATTTTGTTTTATCCTCTTCATTGATTGCAAGGCCCATTGCCACACGCATCCAAAAGATTTGGGGTGTTTCTAAGCGACGCCCATCTTCGTGAATAAAATAACGATCATAAAGCGTTTGAAGGCCTAAGTATTGGAACTTATCATCCCGCTCAAGTTTCATCGCCTTTCCAAGAGCATCAAGATCAAATTTAGCAAGCTCTGGAGAGACCCGTTTTATTTCAATGCCATGAGAAATATACTCTTTAAAGTAAGATTGGTGTTTTTTCTCTAAATTTTGATCAAGGCTATCGATTCCAAGTGTTTCTCTATATAAGGAATCGAGGAGGAGGCGTGCTGATACCTTTGCAAAGAGGGGATCTTTTTCAATCTTAGCTTTGGTTGCCATAATAAGAGCTTGGTCAACCTCGTCTTCTTTAATCCCTTCATAGAAATTTGTGAGGGCGCCTTCTAAAAGCTCGTCTGGAGAGGCAAGTTTTTCAAAACCGCGACAGGCATGATCTAGGCGATCAAGAAGCTCGGTTTCAGTAACAGTCTTCATTTCTCCTGTAGCACTTTCAACTTCAAACTTCCGTTCACCATCTTTAGCCTTCCGCCTTTTCTTTTTAGTGGGTTGAGTTATTGCAGCTGTTTGTTGTCCTTTTTCTGCGCGGTAGAGAATATAACCTTTTGCTGCTTGGAAATACCCAGCACGCATCAAAGATTCTTCGATCAGATTCTGGATATGGTGAACATGAAGATCTTCTGTTTTAGCCAGATCAACCGCATCTCCTACGACCTGTTGCGAAAGAGTGTTAACAATAGAGATAATTTCATCAGGAGTTTGCCCTTCGACTTGATTGGCGCGTCTGAAAATCTTTTCAATTGAAGCAGCGATCTTAATCGGGCTAAAACGGACAGGAGTATCACTGTCTTTTCGGACAATTCTAATGTTGCGAGGATCGTCTTCTCGCATTTCTTTATGGTGATCTCTATAGATAATATAGTCGCGAGCAACATCATGGTGTCCATTTTTCATCAGAGTCACTTCAACTAAATCTTGGATTCCTTCAACCGTCAGAGAGACATTTTTTGAAGCGAGTTCAAAGAGTTGCTCCACTACTTGATTAGTTATATTATCAGCAATCTTTATAAATTCTTCCGATAGGGGAGTTTCTTTGCCCAATTTTTTAGTGTCTTTAAAAGCTGCCTCAATAGCTTTTGAAATGCGCTCTTTTCTAAATGGGACAATTGTTCCATTCCGTTTCATCACCGTAAAAGTATTTTCACCAATTGCGATACTTCCACTTAAGATTCCTTTTTTAACGGAGCTGAGCATTTCTTTAGAATTATTAGGTGCTTTAGACTCTGATTTTACCATATTAATACCTCGATTTATAAGCTAAATTCTTAATAATTTAGATTTTCTGTAAATTAACCCCTTCTACTACATCTAGTATTCAATCCCCCGTTCTACCCACTATATATTGTAGTTAGAATTCTTAAGTCTACAAAAAAGTGTGCATAAAAGCAAAAAAAATTTCAGAAAATTTTCATCAGTAAGAAAGCGAACCGATTAAGAAAAAAAATTGTTAGAACTTGGTTAAGAACCTATCGAAAAAGTTTTGTTTGTGATACGATAAAGGCATGAAACAATTTTATCTTTTGCCAAATATTATCACTGCTTTTGGTCTTTCATGTGGACTCTTTGTTATTTTTAAAGTGAACATGACAGAGCCACGAGTGGGAACCTATGAACTTCTCTATTCTTCCGCCCTTCTTCTTTTGCTTGCAGCGTTTGCTGATCTATTAGACGGTGCTGTAGCTCGGGTGATTCGAGCGGAAAGTGAATTTGGATCGATGTTTGATTCTTTGGCTGATGCGATTTCTTTTGGAGTGGCTCCGTCAGTCCTTTTTTTAAAAAGTTTATCTTTGCAGCCAGCAACGGGACTTTCTTTTTTTGCTGTTGTTGGAGCGATGCTTTATACGATTAGTGGAGTTCTCCGGCTTGTTAGATTCAATGTTCGTGCGCATGAAATTAAAACTGATAAAGAAGCTCAAAATGCTTACAAGAAGAATTTTACAGGGCTTCCGATTCCTGCCTCTGCAGCAGGAGCGATATCGGTGAACCTTTTCCTTCATTCCGTTTTTGCAAAAGATTGGCTTCCGATGTCCTATCATGTGAAAGCTATTATCCTAACCTGTTTCATGATTCTTCTTGGCTATCTGATGATTAGCAAGTGGAAATTTCCTTCACTTAAAAGCCTCCATTTCCGGGTTCCCTCCTTTCACCTGATCCTTTTTACAGTCCTCTTAGCAATCTTTATCCTATATGGAATCTTTTACTACCTTCCTCTTGTTCTTCTTATCTGCTCCCTTGGTTATATCCTTCTTGGGTGTATTCTTACTCTTATTCGCCTCATTGCAGGAAAGAAATCTAAGACCCTTGTCGATTTTGAAATCGATGATGATAAGGATTAAAAGGTAAAAGTTTCAATGAGAGCCATCTCAAAAAAAGGCATTTATTTGTTACTCGCTCTCCCTGCCATCATATTTTTACTTTTTCCAACCCTTTTTAAAGAATTAGGAAAAAAGCCTTGGAAAACTCTCCTCATTCATAGTGGATATTGTACTATAGGTCTTTTGGCTTTTTGCTTGATCCTAGCGCCAATGAAGAAACTTTTTCCAAAGCTCCAAATCCTTAAGGATTTAAACCGTTACAAACGGGAAATAGGAATAGCGGTTTTTATTTATGCCTGTATGCATTTAACCTTTTTTATCACGGATGCAATCATTAGAAAAGGGCAGTTGGAACTGAAGGTTTTTTTTCATCCTGTGATCATTCCAGGGGTATTGGCATTTTTAGTTCTATTAGCCTTAACCCTGACAAGTAACGATTGGAGCATCCAGAGACTAACCTATATAAAGTGGAAAAGACTGCATCGATTTATCTATTGCGCTGAATTATTGGTTTTTATTCATGTTCTATTGCAATCAGTGACCTATGCACTTGTTATCTTTATTCCTCTGCTCTTCATCCAAAGGCTTCGCGTTAAAAGATCTATAAATTAAGTAGACTTTTTCTTTAGAAGAAAAAATATCGAGATCATACATGTGAAAGAGAGTATGGCTGTCAGAATCATACTCGAATGAAATCCAAATAAGAAAGAAGCTTTAAAAAGATCAACAATCTTGTGATCTAGCGCAGGAGCTTGTTGATTTAAAAAAATATGAAGCTTTTGAGGGTTTGAGAGGAGAGACTGCACTTTTTGGATGATTTCAGGGGAAAGATTTAATTGATGGTTTTGGGCCAATTCTTGGAAATGATGCTTTTCAGTGACACGAAAGATTGTTCCAGCAAGGGCGATTCCTACCGACCCCCCCGTTTCTTGAATGGTTGTGATAGCTCCTGATGCTACGCCGGACTGACTTCTTGGAAGAGCAGAAATTCCAAGAGATGTTCCTGGAGCCCAAAAGAGAGCTTGTCCTATTCCAAAGAAAATCAGCCCAATGCAAATCAAAATCATTGAGGTCGAATTTCCAATGAACAGGAAAATAAGGGCAAAAATAAAGACAAATAAGAGTCCACTAGGAATAAGCTTCTGTTTATCTATGCGGTCCCCTGCGGACCCTGCAAAGCGGGAAATAATCGTGAAGGGGACGCCAACGGCAAGGAGAACAAGCCCTGATACCCACGGGGATTCATTGCGGAAATTTTGCAGATAAAGAGGCATAAGAAAAAAGGTTGTCCAGAAAAGAAAACATCCCGTGAAGATTGCCAGAGAACCTGCAGTAAACTGTCTGTTTTTAAAAAAGGAAAATTGAATAAGGGGAAACTTTGTCCGTTTTTCAACGAGATAAAAGATTATCAGAAAGATGACAGCTGCTGCAAAACAACCAAGAATGATTGGGTTGCTCCATCCCCATTCAGGTCCTTGGATGATCCCAAAAATGAAAGATCCTAATCCTAATGTAAAGATGATGATTCCTTTGATATCAAGAATAGGAGGATGCTCCTCATTCTTTGATTCAGCGACAAAGATTTTCACAAAAATGTAACTAATAATAGCAATGGGAATGTTGATATAGAAAATCCAGCTCCAATGAAGAAAAGAAACGATAATGCCACCTAAAAAAGGGCCAAAGACAAGACCGACTCCAGCAAGTGTTGCCCAGATGCCCATAGCTTTCCCATGCTCTTCCTCCGGAAAAGCATGAGTCAATAAAGCTTGAGAGGTTGTCATAAGCATGGCAAAACCTACCCCTTGAAAAGCGCGCGCAACAATGAGCCAAAAAGGTGTTGAAGAAAGGGCTGCACCAAGACAGGATAGAGCAAAGATGAAGAGTCCAAGGTTAAAAATCCTTTTTCTACCATAGATATCACCCAACCTTCCCATAGTGACAAGGAGAACAGTCATAAAAAGCCCGAAAGAGTTCATGATCCATTGAAGCTGTCCAATTGAGGCTCCAATACTATTTTGAATGGCAGGAAGAGCATTTTGAACAATCGACCAATCCGTGGCCCCAATTAAAACTCCAAACCCAATTCCGACGCAGGCCCAAAAACGCGAAGTTGATTCACCCATGATTCCTATTTCCTATCATTAATAGACTCTTTTTTCTTCATAGGGGAGTTTTCAATTTTTATAAAGGAGAAGGTTGAATGGTTTTTACAGAAAACCAGTTGAGCATGTCTGACTCAATGATAAGAAATCATAACTATCAGGTGCATCTGTTGTCTATGTAGCTTGGGAAGCCTTTGGGATTCTTTTTTCTTGTGAGGAACGATACAAAATATATAAGTTACTTCCGACAATCACGGCTGCCCCTAATATCATGTAAAGGTCAGGGATTTTATGCCACCAAAAGGCGTCAAAAGCGACAACCCAAAAATATGTGGAGTAATCAATAGGGGCTAGGGCTGATCCTTGCGCAAATCGAAGGGCTTGAGCAATCGCATATTGTCCTGCAGCTGTAATAATTCCGACGATGGCAAAGAGTCCCCAGTGCTCCCAAGGCATTGCCTTCCAAGGGCCCCATCCATCCCATGGGACAAAAGAAGAGAAAAGAAAAGGGGTCATTGCGAGTATCATGACAAGATTAGGATAGATCGCAATGGCTAAACTATGCTCGGTTGAGGCGAGTTTTCTCATTAAAATTTTGTTGAGGGCCCCTAAAAAGGTTCCGAATAAGACGACGAGGGCTACCATTTCAAAAACGCCTGTCCAAGGACGCATGGCGATCATAACGCCGAGCAATCCAATTCCTACTGCTGCCCATCGATCCCAGGTCACAGATTCCTTGAGGATAAGGGCGCTTAAAATGATCATGAAAAGAGAAGAGGTGTAACTAATCGTGTAGGTGGTTGTAAGTGAGGCCATAGAAAAAGCATACATAAACGTCAGAGTGTAAATCAAATTCACAAAGAGGCGGATGAGATGTTGTTTTGGATGTCGGGTGCCTAAGACCTTCCTTATCCCTCCTTGAAAAAACATCATAATCAAGAGGGGAGGAAGTCTTGTAGCAGCGCGCAAAAATGATGTTTGAGGAACAGAATAGGTTCCCATGAGATGTTTGATGAAAGCGTCGGACAGGGGATAAAGAGCTAGTCCAAAAATCATGAGACAGATCCCAAAAACAGCCCGGTTTTGGAGTTGACGTTTAGCATCGCTATTCACTGACATAGTTTCTCCAAAGTGAAAATGAAAAACCAATAATATCATTAATGTCGATAGATATGAACTAAATAAATTACTATATCAAAGGTATCGATCATTAAAATCTTTTTTAATAAGAGAAGCTTTCAATATGAATAGAGGAGAAGGTTAATTGTCTTTAAACGGACAATCAGCTTTAATGGTGGAATGGAATATTTACTAGGAATTATTCCTACAGCTTTGGCTATTTTTTTCTATGTGAAGTGGCAGAAGGTGCGGGAAGAAAATATCTATTTGAATGCACGCGATTTAGAGCGAGCTAGGACAAATCAAGAGAAGCTTATCCTTTTAGAAGCAACCCAAGAAAAATTATCGCAGGCTTTTAAGGCTTTATCTAGCGAAGCGCTTGAAAAAAGTAACGCTTCGTTTTTGCAACTTGCAGAGGAGACACTTGGAAAATTTCAAGAGAAGGCAAAAGGGGATCTTGAGAAAAGGCAAGAATCAATTGAGCATGTCTTAAAGCCGGTTAAAGAGTCGCTGATCAAACTCGACGTAGGGATGCAGGCTATTGAAAAAGAACGGAAAGGTGAGCAGGAATCCCTTAAAGCCCAACTAAGGATGATGACCGATGCTGAAAAAGAACTCCGCTCTGAAACATCCACCCTTGTTAAAGCGCTTAGAAGACCAATTGTTAGGGGACGCTGGGGAGAGATGCAGCTCCGCCGCGTCGTTGAACTTGCAGGAATGGTAAATCATTGTGATTTTTATGAGCAAGAGATGGGAGATTCGGGGCAAATGCGTCCTGATGTTATTATTCGCCTTCCAGGTCAAAAGCAGGTCATTATTGATGCAAAAACTCCTTGTGAAGCCTACCTTGAAGCGATTGAAGCCGATGATCAAGATATCAAAGAAAATAAAATGAAGCATCATGCTCGCCAGCTCAGGCAACATGTGATGGCTTTAGGAAAAAAAGCCTACTGGCAAAGCTTTCAGCCCACCCCAGAATTTGTTGTTCTCTTTATCCCCTCTGATAACCTTTTTAACTCAGCCTTAGAATTTGACCCATCTTTAATTGAGGTAGGAGTTGAACAAGGAGTCATCATTGCAACACCAACAACACTAATAGGCCTTCTTCGAGCAATCGCGTATGGTTGGAAACAAGAAAAGCTTTCCCTTCATGCTGAAGAAGTGAGCAAATTAGGGCATGAGCTCTATAAACGGATTACCGATATGGGAGAGCATTGGAACAAAGTGGGGCGAACGCTAGCTAGTTCTGTCGATGCTTATAATAAAGCGGTCGGTTCATTAGAATCTCGCGTCCTTGTTTCTGCAAGGAAATTTAAAGAGATGGGAGCGGCAGCTAGAAGTATAGAGCTAGAGACTTTAGAAGGAATCGACCGCGTTCCACGAGAAATTCAAGCCGATGATATGAAAATATCTCTTGACACAGTAGAAAAAACGCTGTAAGTTGCGGCTATGAAGCGAGCCATTTTTCCACTATTTAGTTTCTTTATTATCATTGCGGGTTTGACCTATTATTACCCGAAGCTTAACCATGTTAATGGGGCTGATCAGACCTTTTTACATGATCGACCCATTGCATGCCAAATCTGCGGGTTCCTCATGTGGGATGGAATTCAAGCCCATTCTTGCACAGATATTTTAGAAGAGACAAACTGAGAAATTCCCCAATTTAGCCCTAGGCTGATAATAAATGCTGGGAGAAGAGGTTCAATTGCGACGGGTAAGTAAGGGTTAATCATAGGCCATAGCGCTGAGATGATTCCTCCAGAAAGCATTCCAACCCAAGCGCCCATTCGGGTAAGTTTTTTTCCATAAAGAGTATAGAGAAGTAAAGGGCCAAAGGCTGCACCGAGTCCTGACCAAGCATAGAGGACTAGTTGGAAGATGGAAGCTGGCCTTGTTGATGCAATCACTAAAGCAATCAGGGCCACTCCAATAATAGCAAGCCGCGAGATCATTAGAAGCCGTTTTTCTGATGCATTGGCATGGAAAAATTTCTTATAAAAATCTTCGGAAAGAATTGATGAGATGACAAGCATCTGCGAGCTCATCACATTGATAATAGCAGCAATAATAGCGCAGAGGATAAAGCCGACAATAAAAGGACTAAAAGTTTGCTTGACCATCTCAATAAAGATCATCTCAGCATTTCCGATTCCATGTGAGAAGAATGGGACAGCAATAAGTCCAACAAAGGTGGCAGCGGTCAGAGAGAGGATCATCCAGGACATTCCTACTCGTTTTGATTGCTTAATTTTTTTGACATCACGAATCCCCATAAACTTTGTGAGAATATGAGGTTGCCCAAAATATCCCAGTCCCCATCCGAGTGACATCGAAAGAATTTGAAAGAGGGTGAGCCCTTTAAGAGAAGGGAGAAGAGAGGGTGTATTCGATAATGTTGTTTGTATAGTGGCTATCCCGCCGATCTTTGGAAGAAGAATCAGTGGAACAGCAATGATCACCCCTAATAGGAAGATTCCTTGAAAAAGATCGAGCCATGCTAAAGTGACATAACCCCCAATCAGAACATAGGTAATAACGATAAGGATTCCAAACAAGATTCCTAAGTGATAACTAATGCCGAATAAACTTTCTGCTAAATGTCCGAGGCCTATTAGGCCTGCTGCAATATAGATCGAGTAGAATAGGAGGCAGATTCCTGCGGAAAAGAGGCGAATAAGCCCTGAGCAATCTCCAAGTTTGGATTCAAAAAATCCCGAAAGTGTGAGATTTCCACTTTTTTCTGTTAAAACGCGGAGCTTAGGGGCAATCCATTGCCAATTTAAAAGCATACAAAGGGTTAGGCCAATGGCGACCCAAGCATTAAAGAGGCCTCCAATGAAGATGATGGCTGGGTATCCCATAAAGAGCCAGTTGCTCATATCGCTTGCGTGAGCAGCTAGTGCCGTCAGCCAGTAGTTGAGAGAGCGATTACCAATCAAGAAATCAGCTGAGCTCGTTTGCTTCCGATACGAAAGCAATCCGACCCCTAAAGCCAATAAAAAATAAAAACCAATAGCTAATAATTGAACCATACCAAGAGAGTCTACCCCATCTCTCCTATACTTTCAACCTGACCTTTATGAGTACTTTGCTGAGAGGTAAAAAAAGCAAGAGCCTCTTTGCAAAAAAAACAGCCCATTCTCACATCTCTTTCGACATAGGAGAATGGGCTGAGAAGGAGGAATTATGCCCCGCTATTCTACTTCAATGACGTAATACGCCGGAAAAGCAAAGTTATTGTTTGGTCTAGATGAAACGAGGAGGCTTACACGCTTTCCAACATAATCATCTAGGTTCACTTGAGTGCTGTAAATATAAGCAATTGTGACATCATGATCTTTTAAGATAAAATCACCAGGCTTATTTTTTACTGGCTCTTTATAGGTTTCTAAGATTCCAGAAATGGCTTGGCATTTCATCTTTTGATCGCTATAAAAATCATCCATTGTTTTTGCATGATGCATGGAAGCCCAACTTAAGTAGATAGCTTCTTCAAGTGGTTCCCAGACCTTCATCCTATCGGTTGGCGAAACCGCTTCACTAGGGTGATAGGTAACTTCATAAACATCTTCAGAAGAGATAGGTTTTCCCATTTTTGAAGCTTTTGCTTCTAAAAAGGCAATTTTTCTATGTAAGTAGTCTTCTTGAATTGCAGCAAGCTCTTGTGCAGCTTGAGTAACAAATCTAGGGAAGTCTGCATAGTTAGTAATAATAGACTGGTAGCTATGAGTAAGGCGGTCAATATCAATTTCTGGGAAGGCTTTCCGCATTTCCCCTTGACTCAGGAGACTTGTTGATTCAAGAAGTTGAGTAACGGTTGTCTTACGCTTATCTTGAACAGCTTTTAATTCAGGTTTCCCAGCATATTCAACATATTCTTTAGCAACGAAGAAATGAGATTCTTTAGGGATGCTGATCTCTAGCCATTTACTATTATCATCACAGATTTTTCCATCAATTGGATGGCCAGTACTGTAGTGACCAATAATAGGGGCATCTCGATCTGGTGCAAGGCGGACATTAACACGATCTCCTTCAACGATATCATCGATGACAAAACCACGGAAGATATAGGCCTTTAAATCACTTGGAGCTTCAACAGCATAAAACTCGCCATTTTCTCCGTTCACAACAACATAATCATCTTTAGCAAGCTCTGCAATGATGTGGCTATCTAAGTCGGCAGCAGTGCGCATTCTGACATTGTTTCCAATAATTTTTCCAGTGAAAGCTTTAAAATGAGAACCCTTTTGGGAGGGCATTTGTTCGACTGATGTAATCGATGGGTCGACAAGTGGGGCTGCATCAGCAAAAGCAAGTGCTGGAAGTGCGCCTGCAATTAAAGATGTAATCAAAGCAAATGCTTTTGACATATTCGTACTCCTTGAATAAGAAACAATCTAATTTCTCATTCTAGGAGACTTTAAGTTTAATGGCTAGGAAAAATTAGCTGTTTAAGACTGTGCGAACATGTTCGCAGTTCTTTTTGCCACATGTACAGCCAATGGGATTTCCGAGGTAAACTTGGTAGTGTTCTTCCGTGTTTAGCGGATTTGATACAATATAAAGTTTATCTCCTTCTTGTTTGATATCCCAATCCCGGAAAGTTAAGTCTTCATCTGAAACCTCTTCATCAACGGCTTCTTCTGAAACATTATCAGAAGTATTCGATGAACTATCCGATTGTATAACGCGAGCGATTTGGCAATAGGGGCAGTTACAGTGGGGTTCAGCTTTAGGGATGTTCATTTGTTCCATATCCATTCCAAGTGCCTTTGTGATCGAAGTGATTTTTTCAATCACTTCTGAGGGCATCTCGGGCGCGTCTGCTTGACTCGGGTTATGTTCCAGAAATGAACTGGGATTTAAGGAAGAATCGCCTCCATTCATTTGAAAAGGGAGTCCAAAAGAAAAAGAGACATCGGACTCTTTTGAAGGTTCATAAGTCTTTAATGATTCAACCTGAGGCTCTTTGATCTCGTGATCTACATATTTTGAATGAGCTTCAAAGATTTCTTCAATAAGGGCACTTTCGAGACCAGGGATATCAATCGATGTTCCATTATGGAGGGCGATGACTAAAACTGGCTTCCCCTGAATTTCCTTCATATGAAGAGTATTGATATTCTTCCATGAAGTAGAGATATAAGGTGGAATGCTAAGAATCTTTTGATTTATCTTTTTCACCGCTTCCTCCGTCGAGGTGACTTATGTTCTATCCCCATTATAACGACTTTGAAAATGAGGGTCAAGAATAAGTTAGCGCTTCGGGGTATTGATTGCTAACTAATATCATAACCAACTTCAAATCAATAGGATAAAAGTCATGCAATTTTTATTGAGTTATAGCAGGTTTTGCTTGGCAGGAATAAAAATTCCCTTATAAAGAAGTAAGGGGGTATGATTCAGAGCTTCCCTCCAAATAATAATTATTAAAAGGAGTAAGCGTATGGCAAGTAAGACTTTTGTCCTGGATACGAACGTTCTATTGCATGATCCTGATGCACTAGAGAAGTTTGAGGACAATGATGTCGTGATGCCGCTTGTGGTTCTAGAAGAGTTAGATAAGTTGAAGCGTTTCAGTGATGAGCTGGGAAAAAATGCACGCCATATTATCCGTTTCATTGATCAGCTTAAAGGGGATATCTTTAAAGGGATCAAACTTGAAAATGGGGCGACTTTTTCTGTCTTTGTTGAAGATAAAACGATGTCAAAAGAGGGGTTTCCCCTTTCATTAGATAACAATAAACATCGGATCCTCTTTGCTGCTTATAAATTAAAGCAGATGGGAAGAGAAGTTGTCATTATGATCTCAAAAGATTTCGTCTTACGTATTAAAGCAGAGTCGATTGGGATTGAAGCCAAAGATTACGAAAACTTGAAGAATTCCTATGAAAATCTCTATAAAGGGTTTAGAAAACTTGAACTTCCAAAGCAAGAGATCGACACCTTTTTAACAAAGGGGTCAATGGAACTTCCTAGTGAAGAACTCGTTTCAAATGAATATCTCCGTTTTTCATGTCCTGAAAAATCAACAGCCTTTGGCCGTTACAATGGGAAAAAGAAACGGATTGAACGTGTCGAAGGACTCTCTTCAGCGATTTGGGGAATTAAACCGCTGAACGATGAGCAAGAGTGTGCGATGGATATGCTAATGGATGATAACATCAAACTTATCACCATGCTTGGTCAAGCAGGAACGGGAAAGACATTGATGGCTCTTACTTGTGGCCTTCGTAAAGTTTTTGACGAGGGAGTTTATAATCGAATTCTGATCTCAAGACCTATTATGCCTCTTGGCAAGGATATTGGGTATCTTCCTGGAACGAAAGAAGAAAAAATGCTCCATTGGATGCAACCAATCTACGATAACCTTGAGTATATCTGCGAAACAACATCAGGATCTGGAAATGGTTCTGATACGAAACAGTGGATTATGGAAAGTGAAAAGATTGAGATGGAAGCAGTAACCTTTATCAGAGGACGATCATTAGCTCACACCTACATTATTATTGATGAAGCGCAGAATTTAACACCTCATGAAGTGAAAACGATTGTATCAAGGGCAGGTAAAGGGACAAAGGTGATCTTGACAGGAGACCCAACGCAAATCGACAATCCTTATCTTGATAAGAACTCAAATGCCCTTACCTATGTGGTGAATAAGTTTAAGGCTGAGCCGATTTATGGACATGTGATGTTCCTTAAAACAGAACGCTCTGAACTTGCTGCGATTGCTGCAAAAGTATTATAAATTACCCAATAGGAGGTTTGGTATGTCAAATGGTATAAAGCTTTCTAACCTAAAGAAAAGAGGGGAGAAGTATTTTTATCGCAGCCGTTTTTGGACGTTAAATAAACCTATTCCATCAACCTCAAAAGGAAAAAAAATGATGGTACTGGCATCAAAAACGATCAATGGAGAAAGGCGGGTAAAAATCATTCACTTTGGAGCTCTTGGATATGGCCATAATTATAGCATGAAGGCTAAAGAGAATTACCTCAAGCGAAGCGCAGGAATTCGTAATAAGAAAGGGGAACTTACAATGAATGATAAGTGGAGCCCTAATTACTGGTCTCGAAAAATCCTATGGCCGAAAGGGAAAAGAGCGACAGGACCTCGAACGACTAAAAAAGTGGCCTAAATTGTAGATTTGGCTTCCGGCTCATTCTCTTTATGGACAAGAATTTCAATGCCCCGTTCTAAGTTAAGATGGGGCATTGTTCCACTGGCATCATTCGTCCGTATCATATAGGGAATCCCTGAATCTTCAAGCTTAGACTTAATAAACTCGATTTCTACGGGCTCGTTTCCTCGATAGATGCAAACGTAATCACTCATAGGTTTCCTGATAACTTTTTAAGGCTTGTTCAACAATTTTAGAATGAGGGAGGTCTAGTCGCCACTCCTCAATTACTTTGGCTTTTTCTGTTGGAGGATGGGAGAGAAGCCATTGCTGTTCGCTTAAGATAAAGGTTCCAAACTTGTTGAAGGCTTCTTGAGCAGCAAGAAGATCTGCTTCAGTTTCTATAGTGACATTTTGAGCCCTTTTTTCAAGTGATTCCGCTTGAACTTGTAGTTGGACGGCCATAAGCTGAAAGGTATTAAATCGCTCAATTGCTACCTCATTAGCTTTGATTTTAGTCGCAAGGAGGTCTCTTAGAGCATTGACTTCAAGTTGATTTAAGGCTTGAGAGGTTAAGTTCTCTGCATCAGCAACTTCACTGATATAATGCTTTTTCCAACTAGCAATAGCTTCAATGCGCATCTTTTTTTCTTGCTCGATAAGAGGGGGCAGTTCCGTTGTATATACGGTGTAGAGTTTACCTAAGACTTTTGCGCACTCTTCAAGGTCTTCATTCTTTGTAGGCTCCATTTCGCTTGCTTGGACATCTAAAGCTGATTTTTCCTCTTCAATTGCTTGAAGCCCTGGATAGTGACTTATATAGTCATTAAGTGTGACTGACATCTTCTTCTCCTTTAATTTTGAGCAAGAAGCATAAGTGATAATAAAGCTTATTGCAAGGATTAGATAGGCAGTTCTTTTCATGAAATTCTCCACTGTTTTATGAAAGAGTACGGAAAATCGGCATTAAATTAAAGGGACGATTAAAAATTTATTTCTGGAAGGGATTATCGATTTTTGATAGGGGGTAAGGAGAAGAGAATTAACACTTAGGTTTATGATGGATTATAAAAAAATCGGGGGATTAGTTGCGATCCTCATTGGTCTCATTCTATTAGGATATGGGGTGTATGGAAGTTATCGAATATTTGAAGCACGTCAAGATATTGACTCAAAAACGAAATATATTCCTGGTGAGTCTGTTAGGGGGTTTGTTCAAGAAGAGTTTCATAGTGAAGTAGATAAGTACAAAATGCCTGTTACCCTGTGTTATATTGGGGGGATTATCTTCCTTATAGGAGGAATCTTTTTTGTCCGAAGCTCTTCAAAAAAGCGCTGAGTTTCAAAGGAAGAGATTTCAACGTCCTGTTTCCATGCATCTTTAGGAAGATCTCCTTTAAGACAGGTCTTTTGGAGGAGGGTTTCGACGTCCCAACCATATTCTTTGGCAACATGGGGGAGATGAAGGGCTGAATGGCTTCCCTGTGTGACGATCAAACCATGTACTCCGATTATGATCTCTTCTGGTTTAATTACCTTTGGATAGGTAAGAATAGAAAGAAGAATATCTGTATCGTTAGATTCATTGTTATTGATTTTAGGGAAGCGAGGGTCTTTTGTTGCTGCGAAAATAGCGCACTCTTGAACGAGTCTGTTTAAGGAACTTTTCGGATAAGGATTTCCAGCGCACCCCCGTTCTTTTCCATTCACAAATAAGGTGATAAAAGCGCCGAATGGGCTCAGCTGAGTGTCCAGAACTCTGGATTTTTCATTAAAAATTGATGCCCGAGCAAGTGTTAGGAGCTCGGTTCCCTTTTTTTCAGAAATGAGTTTCATTTTGAGATTCAATTTGGTTGATTGCTTCAATTTGAGAAAGATTCCAGCTATCGCGGCTGAAAGGAGTTGAAAACCAAGCATCGAGAATATCTTTTAATAGTATAGGGGTAATGAGTCTTAGACTCAGACCTAAAACATTCGCATGATTCCAGGTTCGAGCTCCCTTGGCTGTTTCTCCATCAATGCATAAAGCTGCGCGGATTCCGAGGCATTTATTGGCAATGAGAGTGCACCCTGTTCCTGTCCAACAAAGGACTATCCCTTCTTCAGCTTGACCCGCTTGTAGGGCTTTCATCGCCTTAAGGGTAATAGTTGTCCAGTCTTGAGGTTTTTCATTTTCCTTTGGTCCAAAATAAATCACTTCATGCCCACTTTTTTGTACCTCCTTTAGAAGGATTTCAATAATTGGATAGTATTCATCGGTGCTAATGGCAATTTTCATAGGGACTCTTTATTTAGACAAAATTCTACCAATTCCTTTATATCTTACCAACAAGTTAAGAAGAATTATTGCGATGCTAGAAGATATTACAGAAGAAAATACTCATATTTTTAAT
Source organism: Simkaniaceae bacterium (assembly GCA_018399075.1). GTDB lineage: Bacteria > Chlamydiota > Chlamydiia > Chlamydiales > Simkaniaceae > Neptunichlamydia. The sequence goes on from CP073763.1 coordinate 912,255, forward strand.
CGTCTTGCTCAAGACTATGAGGAAGAATTTTCTCCCATTACTGGAAAGAAAAAAGGGGAAGATGGAAAACATACTCTCGATTCTGATTGGAGACCTCCCAATCATGGATATTACTGGGTAGAAAGTGGGGAGAAAGTGGGGTTTTGTATTAAAGGAGTCTGTGATTCTTACTCCGATATCGCAGAGTTTTATATCATTCCTTCAGCAAGAGGAAATGGGATAGGAAAGCAGTTTGCATTTGCGGTTTTTGATTTATTTCCAGGTCCCTGGCAAGTCCGTCAAATCGAAGGGGCAAATCTAGCCAAATCTTTTTGGCGTGCGGTGATTAAAGACTATTCAAAGGGCGCATTTAAAGAAGAAATAAGAGATGATCCTTATTGGGGAAAAGTTACTTGCCAACGCTTCGAAAGCCGAAAAAAATAATTCTTGTAGACATTTCTTTTGGAATCTTGTAGATATAAAAAAATGTTTATTTCTCTTAGAAGGCAAATAGCAAGATGAAAAAGACTTTCATAACGATCTTAATTATTCTCCTTGTTCTAGGTGCTAGTGCACTAACAGCATTTTACATTTCTACGCACAACATAGCGATGTTAGAACCTAAAGGTCTCATTTCCGATAAGGAGCGAGATTTAATTGTGACATGTTCTTTATTGATGCTCATTGTCGTGATCCCTGTTTTAATTTTGACCTTTGTCTTTGCATGGAGATATCGCGAAGGGAATGAAAAATCAAAGCATACTCCTGACTGGGAACATAATTATATTGCTGAAATGTGTTGGTGGGGTGTTCCCTTTGTCATTATTACGATTTTAGCAGTGATTACTTGGAAGACCAGTCATGAACTTGATCCTTTTAAGCCCCTTGCAATGGATAAAAAACCGATTGAGATTCAAGCTGTGGCTCTTGATTGGAAGTGGCTCTTTATTTATCCAGAACAGGGGATTGCAACAGTGAATCTTGTGCAATTTCCTGAGAAAACACCGATTAATTTCGAAATTACGGCGGATGCTCCGATGAATTCCTTTTGGATTCCTCAGTTAGGAGGGCAGATTTATGCGATGCCAGCCATGCGCTCAAAGCTCCATCTTTTAGCGAATGAGCAAGGAAGCTATAGCGGGCGATCGACAAACATTAATGGAAAAGGGTTTTCTGGAATGATTTTTACAGCTAAGTCAACCTCTGAAGAGGAATTTAGCCAATGGGTAGACTCAGTAAAAGGATCCCCAAAAAGGCTGACGATAGAGAGTTATAATGAACTGGTCAAGCCTAGTGAGTATGACCCAGTGTCTTATTATGTCCTTTCAGATGAAAATCTTTTTAATAAGATTATTATGAAATATATGACCCCAACGCAAAGCAAAGACTAGGATAAGGTATGTTATTAGGAAGATTGACTCAAGAAGCATTAAAACACGATTGGATTGAGTATGCTGCGGGCATTTCAATGTTTTTGGCAGCTTTTGCTCTGATTGCCTTAATCACTTACAAGAAGAAGTGGACATGGCTTTGGAAAGAGTGGTTTACCTCTGTTGACCATAAAAAGATTGGGATCATGTATATCTTTGTCGCAGTCATTCAGCTTGCAAAAGGACTCATCGATGCGCTTATGATGCGGGCGCAACAGGCTCTTGCTTCAGGAGATTCGATGGGCTATTTAGGGGCTGAACATTTCCAGCAGATTTTTACTGCTCATGGTGTAACAATGATTTTCTTTGTGGGGATGGGACTTATTTTTGGGATCATTAATCTTGTGATGCCCATGCAAATTGGTGCGCGTGATGTTGCTTTTCCCTTTCTAAATAATTTGAGTTTTTGGCTTTACGCTGCTGGGGGTATGTACATTTTTGTATCCTTGGTGATTGGGGTTTTTGCAGGAACAGGTTGGACTGCTTATCCACCTCTTGCTGGACTTAAGTATAATCCGGGAGTTGGAGTTGATTATTGGCTTTGGAGTATTCAGATATCGGGTGTGGGGAGTTTGCTCACGGGAATTAACTTCTTAGTGACAATTTTAAAGATGCGGTGCCCAGGAATGACCCTTAGGAAAATGCCTGTATTTGTTTGGGCTGTTTTAGGCACTGTCATTATTGTGATTTTAGTGTTTCCAATTCTCACGGCGACACTTGGGATGCTTTCAACAGACCGCTTGCTCGATACAAAGATTTTTACTGCCGGCTATGGTGGCAATCCGATGATGTACATCAACCTTATTTGGGCGTGGGGACATCCAGAGGTCTATATTCTAATTCTCCCTTGTTTTGGAATTTTCTCTGAAGTCGTCCCAGTCTTCTCTCAAAAGAAGCTTTTTGGCTATACATCGATGGTTTGGGCAATTATGGCGATTACCCTCCTTTCCTGCATTGTTTGGCTCCACCACTTCTTTACCATGGGAGCTGGGCCTGGGGTGAATGCCTTTTTTGGAATCATGACAATGATCATTGCTGTTCCAACAGGGGTAAAAGTCTTCAACTGGCTCTTTACAATGTATCGTGGAAAAGTCAAGTTTACGACCCCAATGCTATGGTTTATAGGATTTGTTGTTTGCTTTGTGATAGGAGGCATGACAGGAGTGATGATGGCGATTCCTGGAATCGACTTTCAAGTCCATAATAGCCTTTTTCTCATAGCTCACTTTCATCAAGTGATTATTGGAGGAGTGGTTTTTGGGGTTTTTGCAGGTTATACCTACTGGTTCCCTAAGTTTATAGGTTTTAAACTCAATGAGCGTTATGGAAAATGGGCCTTCTGGTGTTGGTTTATCGGGTTTTTTATTGCCTTTTTCCCACTATACCTCCTTGGCTTTATGGGAGGATCAAGGCGAATGAACCATTACCCTGCGGAAATGGGTTGGCAACCAATGTTTATCATTGCAGCAATTGGCGCGGTCATTATCTTTATTGGAGTTTGCTTTCAATTCCTTCAGTTCTATGTCAGCGTCAAAAATCGTGAAAAATATCGCGATACCACAGGTGATCCATGGAATGGTGCAACGCTTGAATGGACAACAGCATCTCCTCCTCCTTTTTATAACTTCGCGATTACTCCTGAAGTTCATGAGAGAGACCCTTTCTGGGCAATGAAGAAAAGAGGAGAAAAGCCTCCAAAAGGGGACTATAAAGAAATCCATATGCCTAGAAATACTGCAGCAGGGTTTAATATCGGCGTTTTAAGCTTTGTCTTGGGTTTTGCTCTTGTTTGGCATATTTTCTGGCTTGCAGCAGTTATGGCGGTAGGAATTCTTATTGCTATCATTTACCGTCTCTATGAGAAAAACACCGAATATTATGTCACTGTTGAAGAAATTAAAGAAATTGAAATGAATAGAGGGACCGTATGAATGTAGCTGAAGAAAGTTATCCTGATACCCATCACGATGCTTACTCTAAGACAACGTTTGGGTTTTGGGTCTACCTTTTAACCGACTTTATATTTTTATCAACGATATTTGCATGCTATATAGTGCTTAGTCAAAATACATTTGGCGGGCTAACGCCTCGAGATATCTATTCTCTTCCTTTCGCAACGATCCAAGCGCTTGTCATGCTATGTATTGCATTTACTGCAGGGATTGCTGGAGCGTGTGCCCATAGAAAGAGTAAAGGAGGAGTGATTGGCTTCTTTATTCTCACATTTTTATTAGGTCTTCTCTTTTTAGGGATGATGGGACATGAATTTTCTCATGTCTTTGCTGCAGGATATAGTTGGAAATCGACCGCATTTTTATCGATGTATTTTTCCTTGATAGGAATGTTTGGTCTTCATGTGATCTTTGGCCTTCTTTGGGTGATTGTTCTGATCATTCCTGTTTTTAAGCAAGGGATTACAGCTGTTAGCATAAGAAGACTCACCTGCCTAAGAATGTTCTGGCAGTTTATTAATGTCGTTTGGGTCTTAATTTTTACCTTTGTATATGTACTAGGAGTGATATGATAGACACGCATCATGGCTGGAATGCCAGTACTAAGCCCTTAGTTTTGGGTTTTATCTTTTCGATAATCTCCATCCTTGCGGTTTACCGCACAGTTACCCACATGCACCTCAAACACGATTGGCTTATGTTTACCGTTGTAGGCGTGGGATGTTTGCAAGTTATTTTGCAACTCATTTTCTTTTTTCATTTAGGACTTGAGTCAAAACCACGATGGAACTTGATTATGCTCCTTTTTACGGTCTTTCTAGTTGTTGTGATCGTATTAGGAACACTTTGGATCATGTATAATCTTAACTACAACCTAATGATTTAGCAGAAAAAAATGGTTATTGGTTGCAGTAACACTTCTTGCAGTTGTTTGGGCAAGGGCATTCAGTATGAGTGCAACTACACTCAGAATCAGAATCAGAAGAAGTGGAAGGAGACGTTTCTCCTTTGGAGCAAGCAACAAAAAGAAAAACTAAAGGTAATAAGAAGAACTTTTTCATAAAAATCTCGGGTTAAAGTTTTTTTATATAGATTAGGACAAAATGGAAAAAATAGCAAAGCTCTCTTTAAGTGATCATCTGAAAAATTATCTAGTTCTCACGAAGCCTGGGATTATTATGGGAAATGTCCTAACGGCGACAGCAGGTTTTACACTCGCATCAAGAGGAGGTTTTAACCCTTGGCTTTTCCTTGCGATGTTTGAAGGCTTATCCTTTATTATTGCATCTGCTTGTGTCTTTAACAATGTGATCGACCGAGAATTAGACAAGAAGATGGAAAGAACGCAAAATCGGCCTCTTCCCAAAGGTCTGGTATCCCCACGCAGCGCTTTAACTTTTGGCATAGTCCTTGGACTTATCGGGATTTTTATTTTGGCTTTTTATACTAATCTTTTAAGCCTAATGGTAGCGCTCACCGGACTAGGAATTTATGTCTTTATCTATAGTTTTTCTAAATATAAGACGAGCCAGGGAACCCTCATCGGAAGTATTGCAGGTGCTATTCCTCCTATCGTAGGCTACACAGCAGTTTCTAACCGGATTGACTTAGGAGCATTCGTTCTTTTCTTAATGATTGCCCTTTGGCAGATGCCACACTTTTATGCCATTGCCATCTTTAGACTTAAAGACTATGCGAAAGGCTCAATCCCAGTACTTCCCCTTAAAAAGGGGATGCTAAACACAAAAGTTCAAATGGTTTTCTATTGTCTTGCTTTTATGATGGCATCCACTCTTTTAGCCTTTTTTGACTATGCAGGTCCTCTCTACTTTGTAGTGATGAGCTTGTTTGGACTTGCTTGGCTCATTCTTTCGATTCAAGGACTGACGTGTAAGAATGACCAAAAGTGGGCGCGAAAGATGTTCTTCTTTTCCCTTGCAATTGTCATGGCTCTCTGCACTCTAATTCCATTTAGTGGTTAAAAAGATTAACCATGTCTTTTATTCGGGCGGCCAGATCGGTTACTTGGCTTCTTTCCCTGAGGCTTTCTAGAGTTTGTCTTTTTAGGGCCAGGGCCTGATTTAAAACGGCGTTTAAATCCAGCATTCTTTCGGGGGCGTCTTGGAGAGTCTTCAGAAGAAGCTTGCTTTTTCTTGGGTTCAAGCCCTGAAACCACTTCAACTGAGATTGGCTGTCCTGTAAACTCTTTAATTTTCTTCACTAAAAAAGCATCGCGACCAGCTACGAAGGAGAGAGCCGTTCCAGAGGCTCCAGCACGACCTGTTCGGCCAATACGGTGGACATAGTCTTCAACATTATTAGGAAGATCAAAATTAATCACATGCGTAATCGATTGGACATCGATTCCACGAGCGGCCACATCAGTGGCAACCAGGACATTAATTTTTCCATTTCTAAGTTGTTGGATTGTTCTAGTTCTTTGTCTTTGGTTCATATCACCATGAAGAGCTGCGGCTGGAAACTCTTTGTCTTTTAGTTCTCTAACCAGTTGATCTGCATAGCGCTTGGTTGAGGTAAAGATAATGGTGTTATCAACACCATCTTGCATCAGGATATGATCAAGAAGACGGTTTTTATGTTGACGATCATCCACAAAGTGGAGAGTTTGTTTGATATTTTCATGCTTCGCATGCTCAGCGTCTACTTTTATTTCCAGAGGATCGTTGAGAAGGCGCTTCGATAGTTTGATAACTTCTCCTTGAAGAGTCGCTGAGAACATTAGCATTTGTCTTGAAGCAGGAGTTTTTGACACAATCTGTTCTACAGGTTTAACAAAACCCATGTCGAGCATCCGATCTGCTTCATCAAGAACCACCATTTCGATACGAGAAAAATCAATTTTTCCACGATCCATAAAGTCAATCAGGCGCCCAGGGGTCGCAATCAAAATGTCATAAGGTCTAGAAAGTTTGCTGACTTGTTTAGGGTAAGGAACGCCCCCAACAACACAAACTGTTTTCACACGATTTAAGAATTTACTGTATTTCTCTGCTTGAACAGTGATTTGCATGGCAAGTTCGCGTGTTGGAACAAGGATAAGGATCCGCGGACCTTTCCCTTCTTTCTTAGCAGGAGTTGATAAAAGGTTCAGAGCTGGAAGTAGGAAAGCTGCTGTTTTCCCTGTCCCTGTCTGTGCCGAAGCTCGAATGTCAGAACCACCCATAATTATTGGTATAGCTTTTGACTGAATCTTCGTTGGTGTTGTGTATCCTGCCTTATTTACAGCCTTAAGGATATCAGGATGCAAGCTTAAAGTATCAAAAGTCATTATATACCAATTTTTTCAGATTTAAAAATTTTCTCGTTCAAGTCATTTTAGCATAAACCTGATCTTTAAAGATATCTTATTCGTAGCAAGAAAACTTAACCTTATGCAAAATAGTTAGTATATGAGAGAACTTCAAGAATTATTTGAAAATAATAGAGCTTGGTCCGAGAGGAAAGTCAAGGAAGACCCCGAAACTTTCAAGCGTCTGGCCCAAAAGCAAGCCCCAAAATATTTATGGATTGGGTGTTCTGATAGTCGGATTCCAGCCAATGAGGTCCTAGGTCTCGAGCCTGGCGAAATCTTTGTTCACCGTAATGTTGCCAATATTGTCCCTCATACTGACATCAACTGCCTCTCAGTTCTTCAGTATGGTGTTGATTATCTGAATGTTGAGCATATTATTGTTTGTGGTCATTATGGATGTGGGGGAGCTTTAGCCGCCATGGAAAATGGGCAATTTGGTCTTGTTGATAATTGGTTGCGTCACCTGCGAGATGTCTACTTTCGAGAAAAAGAAGAGCTCGATAGCCTTTCAGACCCGGATGAAAGATCAAAGAGATTCATTGAACTCAATGTTCTCTATCAAGTGATGAATGTCTGCCACACCACGATTGTTCAAAACGCCTGGGCAAAGAAAAAAAAACTTTCCATCCATGGGTGGATCTATGATATCTCTACCGGCCTCCTCAAAGATCTAAACTGTTGCATCTCTGCGCTAGATCAGATCGATGAGGCCTACCGCACTCTTAAGCTCCACTAGCCAATTTTTTAGAATCTATTATTTCTAGGGCGCGCTTTTGCCATGTTGCATGGTAATTATAGTTCGAAGATTTATCCATCCACTGCATAATTGAGACAAAACAAACGACTGCTGCTAAAGCTGTGAGAATCAAAAACCCCCCATTATTTCTTTTGGGCGAAGTGATGGCACTAAAAGAAAGAATGGTTACAGCGAATGATCCAAGAGCCGCCATTCTATAAAAGGCAATGCTTCCGGCTAAGGTTGTCATAGCTGTTGTATGAGTTTTTGCAAAGAGTTGAAGACTTTCAATTGTTGAACTAGTGAGTTGAAGTATAACAGATTCTTGAGCGTCTTTTGAGGCTTTGGCTGCAGCCGTGTAGGCCATTATTCATAATGCGTCAGACATAATTTTTCCTTATGAGTTTTTAGGTATTGATATAGTGAAGTAGGTTCCACCTTTGCCATCATCTGTCAAAGTTACAGGAACATCATAGCTTTCTTCAGGTGTAAAAAGAGTCCAAGTTTGAACCCGTTTTGCAGCATTATGGCTATCATCAGAGCTGATGAAAATGTGGCCATTTTTTTCCTGGAGAAGTTTCATCCCTTCAGGAGAAGAGAGGGTTAACTGTGGACCATTTACGATATCAAAAAAGAGCTGGGGAGTAATTAGATCGCTATCACTCAAACAAAATAACTTGGCTTGAGAGGTATTTGTTGCTTTTATGAGCTGCACGGCAAATAAACCTTTTAAAGGTTTGCCTTCTGTTGCAAACTCTCCCTCAAGGAAAATCATTGCAAGTTGTGCGTTGTCTACGATAGGCTCAAGAATACTAGTAATCTGTATCTCACCTTGACCTGATTTGATATAGGGATAAAGAGAGTTTGATGAAAGATAGTCTGAGATTTTTTCGCTGACGATTTCCTTACGAATGGGAAGATCTAGTTCCTCTTCATTCGCAAAGGCACTTGCTGATCCAAGGGTGACAAATAGTCCAATGAGTAGAGGTAAAAAGCATTTTTTCATGATGGTTTCTCCGTATTAGAGTTTAAAACTTGTGAAAGGGTATCTGAGAAAGACTCCCAGGTGAATTTTTGACTTTCAGGGCTTTCTAGATAAGCTTTGATATGGGAAAGGTAGGATTCATACTCCTCTTTCGTCATAGTTTGAATGAAGGCAAGCATTTCTTCAAAACCCTTAAATTGACGGTAGTCAATGAAACAATCTTTTGGAATATACTCTTCAATATTTGGTGCTCCAAGGTAAATAGGAATCGCTCCAGTGGCAAAACTATCGAAGATTTTTTCTGTGATATAGCCAGGAACCGCCCCATTCTCGAAACAGAAGTTAAATTTGTAGCCCTTAAGAGCTTCCTGCTTATCTGGAACCCGTCCTTTAGCATTCTTAAAGCCATCCCATCCCCTGCCGTAGAGATCAAAAGTCCCTTCAGGTTTCTCTTCGAAAAATTTTACAGCTTCTCCACGCATGGAATAGAGCTCATTTTCAAAGTCATTAAACTTTAAGTTCGAGTTGATCATACAAAGGAGCTTTCTATCCTCAAAGGAAGGGAGATTATCCTCTAAAGGTCTAAAGGCTGGGTAATGAATTTTAATGAACTTTTTTCCATCGATCATCTCATCATGCCACGTCAATACCATTCCAAAGAGATCAAGAACTTCTCGCGTATATTGATGGTCAAAGACAGAGGGAGGTTCCCAAGAAATAAGGATGAGCTTTTCCTTGGGGATTTGCTTGAGCTTTGCTTTAGAAAAAGGGGGATTTAAGTTATTGAAAATGAACTTTTCAGTATTGAGGTTTTTGAGAAAATAACTAAGCCTTTTTAAATAGTGTCGCTTTTTTGGTTGCTCTTGCATCAGAACCCATTCAAAGCAGTAACCTGACTCTTTCATCTCTTCAGCAAACTTAAGTCCTGCAAAAGGGACGCCCTCAGGAAGGATATTGACAAAAGGGGTCACTTTAATGACTTTTTCATTACCCTTAAAGCTAAAAAGAGCAACGACTCCAAGGCAAATAACCGCAATTAAAAAAAAGGCACGTTTCTTCATAGTTTTTTCATCAAAAAATTTTATCAAGATTACCACAACGAAGAGAAATAGGAAACATTTTACACATGTAAATGATCAAAGTGGTATAGAAAAATAGGATTGGACTGAGGATTTTCAAATGGATTTTATTGAAAGAACAATTGAAGTTGCCATGGAGAATGTCAAAGAGGGTGGGCGCCCCTTTGCTTGTCTGATTGTGAAGGATGGAAAAGTTCTCGTGGAAGCGGCAAACCAGGTAGCCCAATCTCATGATCCAACAGCCCATGCTGAGATCCTTGCGATTCAAAAAGGATCGCAACTATTAAAGTCTGAACATTTTGAGGGATGTGAATTTTATATTCTTGCCCATCCCTGCCCGATGTGTCTTGCTGCAATGTACTATTGTAGTCCTAAACGTGTCATTTTTATCACAACGCGTGAAGAGTATTCCGAATACTATGTCGATCATCGGAAATATTTTACCCTACAAAATTTTTATGAAGAAATTTGCATGCCCTGGAAACAGCGGGCTTTGCCAATGGTTCACAATCCTAACCCGCGAGCCATTGATGTTTACAAATTATGGAAAGAGGTGAATGAGTCATGAAGTGGTTTTTAAGTTTTTTAGTTTTTAGCATAGCATCTTTAACAGCAACTCAAACGCCTCAAGATGCTCTTAAGCGGCTTCAGCAAGGGAACCATCGTTTTGCTACGGAAAAGCTTCTTCATCCTGATAGAACCCATGAAAGGAGACTTTCTCTTACTGAAGGGCAATCACCCTTTGCCGTGGTTGTCACTTGCTCCGATTCAAGAGTTGTCCCCGAAGTCATCTTTGATGAAGGATTAGGGGATCTCTTTGTAATCCGTGTGGCCGGGAATATTATTGGGTCGACAGAACTTGAAAGTGTGATCTATGCCGTCGATCATCTCAACCCCTCGATTATCGTTGTGATGGGACATGAAAGCTGTGGTGCGGTCGATGCGGTTGTTCAAAATCATGATCAAGATATTCCTGTGATTGCGAGCTTCATTGAGCCCTCAGTGAAAAAAGCAAAAAGTATGGGCAAAACAGATCTACTGAAAAGCTCGGTTGAATTTAATGCTCTCAATATGCGGAAGGTTCTCTTAAACTCAGGAACGATCCATAAGAAAGTTCATGCTGAGTCCCTTGCTGTCCATGGAGCCTACTATAATCTTCAGACAGGTGCTGTTGATTTCTTAACCCCATAAATGAAAGGAATAAACACTAGAAAAGATAGACAAAACTAAAGTTAAAGCTGTGCAAATAGTATGTGGAATGAAAAGAATTTCCAGCTTTATCATTGAATTTAGGTCGTACGGCTCCTAAAAAAGCATAATAAAAATCTGTTAGAAAGGTTTCAGTGACTTGATATTGAAACCCACTTTTTACACGATAGCCAAAGGCATTTGCGCTGTCATTTAAAATGATTTTATCAAAGAAGGTAAAACCTAAATCCTGCTTCGTTATTATGCGTAGATAACCTGGTCCCCCAGCAATATAGGGAAGAAAAGGGCTTCCGGTAGGTATAAAAAATAGCCCCTGCAATATAAGCGTATGCGATTGAGTATAACCTTCTAGAGCATTTTTGGGCTCCCCTTTTACAAGGGGGCTTTTTGCAATTCTAAGAGAGTTATATCCGTAAGAATAAAGAAGACTAATATCCCAAAAATCTTTTCGATATCCTATAGAACCTCCGAGGGTCACTCCAGGATAAAATTTTGCTTTGTATTTGAGAGCGCCAGTATCTTTAAAGGGTGCTATGTGTTCTGTCATCGTTCTTAAGAACCCTATACCTCCATGAGGGGTTACATACCAATCGGCAGCATAAGAAGCGTGCATAAGAAAACAGAAAAAGAGAACTTTCTTCATTTTTTGATAAATAGCATAGATTGTTTTAACATGCTAAGAATTGCCTTGAATGGTCCCTTGCTATCCATGTAGCCTACTATAATCTTCAAACAGGGGTTGTCGATTTCTTAGATTGAACCAATGGCCTTTTTCATATATACTTCAGGTGTTTTTCATAAGTTGAGGTATATATGAGATTAATCCTTAGTGTTTTTACATCAGTTTTTCTTGTTTTTTCTGCAGCTCATGCAAGCGAAGAAAATTCTATAATTAACTTCAATATTTCTCTTGATTGCCCACCAAGTGTTGAGCGTGAGGCATTAGAGTCAATTATTCCTCCTCCAGACTACCAATCTCCTAACCTTGAAGAGTGGATCCAGACGACTCTTAATGAGTTAGATCATGTGAGAACCTTAGTTCAATCAGGACATTTTAAGAATGCTACTGTGAATTTTGGTTCGAATAGTCCTACAGCGATCGATGAGAGCCAGCTTTCTAGCGCCAGAATATCCCTTCAGCTTATTTGCCTTAATTGCAGTGAGCTAGAACATCTTAAAGCTCTGAGCCTTTGTAATGAAAAGAATTTAAGTTATGCGCAATGGTCAGCGAATGCTATGGATGCTCTGCAGAATCTCCAGATGCTTATTCTAAAAGGAAATGTTGTTGCTGTGAACTCTCAAAGGTTTAATAATAATATTGAACAACCTTTAACAGAAATTACATGCAAGCTTGATATTAAAGCTCCTAGGAGTGAAGAATTTCAGGCTCTTTTAGAAGTGCTTTCAGAAGACAATCAAACGTTTGAAAATTATCATGAGTGGTCAGTAGATACAATCAATACGATCCATAAACTTGAGCGATTGATCCTTAGCGGGAAGATTAATCTTGCTAATGGCAGCATCGATGTAGGTGACACCGATTCATCAATGTAAGTTTATTAAAGGAAATTATGAGCACAAAAGATTGCAATGGAAACCCTCTTAATGATGGAGATTCAGTCCAAGTCATTAAAGACTTAAAGGTAAAAGGATCTTCTATCACTCTTAAGAGAGGGACAAAATTTAAGAATCTCCACCTAACTGGCAATACTGAAGAAGTGGAATGCCGTCAGGGGAAAACCATTCTTGTGCTCAAAACATGCTTTTTGAAAAAGACATAAAAAACTAATTCTTTTAGTTAGGATTAGTTATTACATAAAGCGTAATGGAATTGTATTCACTAAACTGATGGCAGAGAAGGGGTTTTCTACATAAGGAATTTTATAATCGGTAAGGACCACATCTGCTTAAGTGGAGAATTCCTCCTACTGATCCGCCAATTGCTAAAGCTTTCATAGCAGTGTATTGGAGCAATTTTTCTTCGTTAGGTTTCCTATCGCAAGCCTTAATATGGCAATCTGTAATGCTTGATACAGCAAATAGTGCAAGTCCTACAGTAAAAGCATATTGAGGAGAAAAAACAACTACCTTTTCATCGAAGATTTGTATTCTAGAATTTTGGGCTTGGATGGAATTTTTAATAACCAAATATCTATTATTATAGTAATATGTAAAAAGACGATATATACAAGTTTAAGTGGATATGAAAATAGGCATTCTTTCAAGGAATAAAAATCTTTATTCAACGCGTCGATTAAAAGAAGCAGCTGAAAGTAGAAGACATGAAGTTGAGATTATCGACTACCTTTCGTGCTACATGAACATCAATTCAGAGAAAACAACAATTCATATAGACGGGGCAGATCTTCCTTATTTGGATGCAATCATTCCCCGTATTGGAGCAAACCGAACATTTTATGGATGTGCTGTTGTCCGTCAATTGGAGTTAATGGGCGTTTTTTCCATAAATCCTTCGATTGCAATTACTAGATCAAGAGATAAATTACGCTCTTTGCAGCTGATGGCAAGAAAAAAAATAGGAATGCCGATCACTGGGTTTGCCAATTCTCCTGATGATATTGATGATTTGATCAAATTAGTAGGGGGTGTTCCAGTTGTTATCAAATTGATTGAAGGAACTCAAGGGATGGGTGTTGTTTTAGCTGAAACAAAGAAGGCAGCCCAAAGTGTGATTCAAGCGTTCATGGGTTTAAAAGCGAATATTATTGTTCAGGAGTACATAAAAGAGTCGAATGGATGCGATATCCGGTGTTTCGTTGTTGGGGAAAGAGTCGTTGCTTCTATCAAGAGAGAAGCAAGCTCTGATGATTTTCGATCGAATCTTCATAGAGGAGGATCAGCGATTCCAATAAAAATTTCTAAAGAAGAGCGAGCGCTTGCGGTCAAGGCAGCAAAAGTAATGGATTTAAAATGTGCTGGAGTCGATATTTTGAGATCAGATCGGGGGCCATTAATTATGGAGGTGAATTCCTCTCCAGGATTAGAGGGAATCGAAACCATAACAGGAATCGATGTTGCAGGAGAGATTATCAAGCACTTGGAGAAAATATTACCTTCGGGTAAAAGAAAACACTACCATGGATAAAAAAGAAGAAGAAAAGCTTCATATAGGCTGGCAAGAATGGGTTTCCCTACCAGGCCTTAAAATCCCTGCAATTAAGGCTAAGATTGATACAGGAGCAAAAACCTCGTCTTTACATGCTTTCAATACCAGACCTGTAGTTAAAAACAAAAGGGATTATGTTAAATTTTACGTCCATCCTATTCAAAGAAATAATACCCTTTCTATCCCTTGTTGCTGTCCGATATTTGATATAAGAAATGTGATGAGCTCAAATGGTCAAGTAGAAGAGCGTTATGTCATCAAGAGTTTACTTAATCTGGGAACAGCAAAATGGGAAATCGAAATCACCCTATCGGATCGAGATCCCTTGCGTTTTCGTATGCTTTTAGGAAGGGAAGCTTTGAGCTCAAATGTTGTGATAGACCCTTCAAAAACAGTTCGACTGAAGAAATATTCTAAAAATGAAATCTTTAATTTATATTATTAGTTTGTCGAATGAAAGTAATGATAGAGTCTTCTTTTTAGAAAATTAAAGTAATTAAATGAATCGGAGTGAAAGGATCTCATTAAGATAGCGATGAAGGGCTCCTACAACCCCAATTACATCAGCTTTTATGACAGAATATTTGGATTGTTACTCACATAAGCCTTGAGAAGGCTATCAATATTGTTAAGCTGTCCCAGAAATCCAGCCTGTAGTCCAGGCATTTTGAAAGTTAAATCCCCCTGTTACCCCATCAATATCGAGGATTTCCCCGCAGAAATAGAGCCCTGGATGGAGTTTGCTCTCCATAGTTTTAAAATTAATTTCGGATAATGTGACTCCGCCACAAGTCACAAATTCTTCTTTGTTTGTTGTTTTTCCCTTTACCTGATAGCGATCTGCTTTTAATTTTTCACAAAGTCTACGTATGGTGGACTTACTCATCCCACTTAAAAGCTGGTTCTCTCCACTACTTAAAAGATTCCAAAGCCTCTTTGGTAGAGGGATTGATCGGATAGTTCTTAGCTTTTTTGTCGGGCTTTCAACAGCTAATAGGGAGATTAATTCATCTACTGAAAATTTGGGGAGCCAGTCGATACAGAGCCCAGCGTTATAGTCCTTTTCTGCAAGGTAGCGGGCTCCAAAAGCCGATAGCTTTAATGCTGCAGGACCACTAAATCCCCAATGTGTAATAAGAATGGGCCCTTCTTGGAAAAGTCTAATTCCTTCTAACTCTATACGTACGTTGTTAAGGGAAATTCCGGCTACTGATTCGAGTGGAAAATCAGGGATGTTGAAAGTGAAAAGCGACGGGACAGGGGGTTGAATTGTATGTCCGAAATTTTTAGCCATTTCCCAACCGCCTTTAGCGCTTCCTGTGGCAAGGATAAGTCGGTCTGCATCAAACTCGTTTAGGCTAAACTTGGATTGCAACCTGATTTGAACTCCAACTCTATTGGCTTCTCCAAGCAAGCAGTCTATAATGGTTTGTGATGAATCGGTAATAGGAAACATACGGCCATCTTCTTCAGTCTTTAGCTCGACTCCTTTTTCTAAAAACCACTGAATGGTGTCAGCAGGTTGAAACCGGTGAAATGGTCCTAAGAGTTCTTTAGAGCCGCGTGGGTAGTTTTTAACAAGCTCCTTTGGATCGAAACAGGCATGGGTGACATTGCATCTTCCTCCTCCTGAAATACGCACTTTGCTCAGAACTTTATTTGTACGCTCGTGCAAGATCACGCAAGCGTGTGGATGGGTCTTTTTTGCTGCAATGGCTGCAAAAAACCCCGCTGCACCTCCACCAACAACGACAATCTTCAAATTAATTTCCTCTGATCTTGATTTATGAACAGAAACCTTTGTTTCTTCCATGCAGACAGCTTAACATAGGTGAGATTTCCTGGTATTATGAAAAAAAATCTACTTGAAAGGCTTAGAAGCTTTACAAAACCCAAAAGCTTTTGCATCAAGAGAGGCATTAAACTTGCTCGAAAGATTTTGAAAGGCGATCAAGGCGGTCAGTTCAACGATAGCGTCATCATTAAAATGCTTTCTTAACCGCTCAAAATCCTGATCAGGAATAGAATAAGAAGAGAGGGTGACTTTTTCAGCATAGTTTAAAGCTGCGACTTCAGATTCTGTGAATAGAGAACTTTCGCGAAAATTTAACAGTTCTTCGATTGTTTTTTCCGGTCTTCCTCTTTTTAGTAAGAGTGAAGCGTTAAAATCAATACAGAAAGCACACTGATTGATTTGTGAGACTTTAACAGTTACTAAAGCTCTTAGTACTGGACTTAGTGGAGATTTTTTACGGTTAAAAGCTCTTTGCATATGAAGAAATCCAAGAAAAACTCTAGGAGTTCTCTGCCAAAGTAAAAGAGGTTCATAAAGGTGCCCATACTTTTTCTTCTGAAAGTAGAAAAACATTCGGAGATACCAGGGACGTTTTTGATGAAGATTTTCAAGGATTTTAGCCATATCTTATCTTATAAAGATGGTTTTATTTTTTGGAAATCTTCGATTTTATATTGATGATTTCATCAAAATAGTAGGGGAAGTTCCTGTTGCTATTAAATTGATTGAAGAAACTCATGGGATGGGCGCTGTTTTAGCTGAAACAAAGAAAGCAGAAAAGTTTAGATTCACCCCATCTTTCTGACTTATGCTTCTTTTCAAGCCAACAGGCTTGACGTGATTCATATGCGTGGAAAATCAAAACCTAAGATAGGCTTTATTGTTGTGTTATCACTTATAATGGAGATGGAAAGATGCGTTCAAAACTCTTGATTGGAGTCAATGGCAAGTGCTTTAGTTGCTTCGGAAAAGAAATTTTCAACCAGTCCGTTTTGAAAGGGAATAAATCCATTAAAAAGAGCGTTTGGAAGGGCCGGTGGTTTATGGAAAAATAATATTTTTTCAAGTTCTGCTAAAAGTGTTTTATCTACACTTTTCCCGTATATGATGAGTGGAGAAGGAAGATTGCCTTCTCTAGCAATGATTTTTGTCTTTTCCTGATTTTTAGGATCAGCAGACCAAACACTTTCTAAAACCATGGTTGCGTCCACTTCCCCCGAAATGACCGCATCAATTTGTTTTTGCCAAGCTCCTGTCTCTTTTAGACTAGAGAAGAAATGGTGGATTGAAAAATCATTTTTCCATAATAGCAACGCGGGAGCAAAATAGCTTGATGTACAATAAGGATGGATATATCCCAAAACTTTTCCTTTAAGCTCAGGAAGCGAGTTGATCGGACTTTCTTTTTTAACAATCAATACGCAATTAGCCTTGCAATCATCATTTGAACAAAACAAAGCATTTGCTATGGGCTTATAGAATGGATCTGAGTGAAAATAAAAATAGTTTCCTGATGGAAGGTAGGAGAGTTGGACGGTGTTTTCTTCCATTTTTTCAGTCAGTAATTTCATGTCGCTATAGTTCAAGATGGTAATGTTAAATTGATTGATGAATTGATGCCATTTCGGGTCCTCAATATTTAATCCTAGGTTCTCATCGATGGCAAAAATAATTTTGTCACTCATTTTCAAATCCTTGTTCTATTAAATTTAAGCAATACGCTAGTTGATCTAAAAAAGAAAGCTCCAAGAGTTCGGATTAGACTGGAAGAGTGAATCGAATATTCATTCTTACTCACCCTTGTCCGATGTGCCTTGCGGCAAACGGGTTGTATTTATCACAACGCGTGATGACTACGCAGAGTACTACATCGATGATCGGAAATATTTTACCTTGAAAAACTTTTATCAAGAGATCAATAAACCTTGGGAAAAGCGAAATATGCCGATGGAACATCACCCTGACCCACAGGGAATCGAGGTTTATAAATTATGGAAGAAGCTAAATCAAGAGATCTTAGCTAGTGGGGCTTCTCGTCAGATCAAGTCCTGATTAGGAATTATCACCAGCAGTAACATCCCCGCCATAATTCGAAAGAATCTCAAGAATCTCATTATTCTCTTCTTCAGTCGCTTTCATAAATGCGGTTTCTCCATCTTCGTCAACTGCATTCACATCAGCACCAAAATCCAAAAGAAGCTTTATTACATCTTTATCGCTATAATAGTTTGCTTCTAATAATGCTGTCCGCCCGCTATTATTAGCAATGTTTACATCGGCGCCATGGTGTAGAAGCCACTCAATGGTATCTTGACGGCTTCTGTCCCAAGAGATGACAGCTCGTATTAAAGCAGTATTTCCATTTTGATCTGTCGCATTAATATCGGCACCATGATTTAAAAGTATCTCCGCGAGATCCTTATTCATACTATATCTGCCTTTATTCTTTTCTGAAGCAGCTATCATTAACGCTGTTGTCCCATCTGTGTCAGCTGCATTCACATCAGCACCACAGCTTAAAAGAAATCTTATTTCCCTTTCGTTATTGAAATAGGCTGCATTTAATAGTGCTGTCCGTCCACGTTTATCAACGGCATTCACATTGGCTCCACTTTTAAAAAGCAATTCAACAATATCGTTGTTTTCTTTTCTATGTGCTCCTACTAATGTTTCTACTGCATGACTGTCAGCGGGATGAGTGCTGGCACCACAGTCCAAAAGAAACTCAACCATCTCTTTAGTCTCTTTTTGAGCCGCTTCGGTTAATGCGGTTACTCCACTTTTATCAGCAGCATTTATTTCAGCGCCGGAGTTCAAGAATGATAGAACCATCTCTTTATTTCCCTTTTGAGCTGCTATCATTAATGGAGTTCGGCCATCTCTGTCAGCAATATTCGCATTTGCGTCATAACTCAAAAGGAGCTTTACTGTATCTTCATGATTATAAGAAGTAGCATACTTTAATGCTGAGAATCCATCCTTATTCTTGGCATTCACATTGGCACCAGACTTCAAAATTAACTCGACGATCTCTTGATTTGCTCCTCCAGGCTTGTCAACAGCGTACATCAAGTAAGTCTTTCCATATTGATCAGCAGCATTAATATCAATGCCATGCTGCAAAAACAGCTCGACGATTTCTTTATGCTCGTTATTTATAGCTTTATGTAATGCCGTTCCCCCATATTTTTCAGTAGCATTCATCTTGGCGCCATGCTTCAAAAGGAGCTCTGCAATATCTTTATTCCCTTTAAGGGCAGCAGTCATTAATGGTGTATAACCATCCCTATCAGTGGCATTCACATTGGCACCATTTTTCAGAGCATCTTCTGTAGCCTCTAAACCGATTGAATGCATCGCATCAAACAATGCCTTATCCTTCTGACTTAATTCAGAAAATGCAGTCATTGATAAAGAAAGCGCTAAAAATAACAGTATTTTTTTCATAAATTCTCCAATGGTTTTGAAGAATTTTACTGTGTTGAGAGCTATTTCATCAAGTAAAACAAGAGGCGTTCGAGAATCGAACTTTTGCCCACTCTTGACGTTTACCAAGCTCTTGAGGTGGAGGAGATGCATTCAGAACTTTTGATTGGAGCAAGGTCAAGATTTCGCAAGTAAATTTGCATGAATATAGGAAGGAAGTTGTTCTTCCAGCCAATATTTAGGATTCCAAGGTAAATTGCCTGTTATAAAACCCATATGTCCTCCACTTTGATGCAGTTTTATTTGCACGTTATCAGGTAATTGACTCTGATGAGGAATAGCGTCCAAAGGCAAAAATGGATCATTACGAGCGTGAATTATCAATGTTTTTTGTTTGATCCTAGATAAGTAATAAAATGAGCTTGATTTTTCATAGTAATCTTTAGCATCCTTAAATCCATGCAATTTGGCAGTGACCAAATTATCAAAATCCCAAAAATTGTGGATTCTATCTAACTGGTTTACATCAATTGGTAGCTTTATATCCTTAGCTTTTCTGATTATTTTCTTCTTCAGTATGGACAGAAGATGTTTTTGATATATAGATGAGACCCCCTTCTGGATTTTATCAGCAAATCGATTCAATAAAAAGGGTACAGAAATTGCAACTGCACAAGAAACGGGATTGTCTTTTTCAGTTTCACCAAGATATTTTAATAAAACATTTCCCCCCAAAGAAAAACCAATGACTGCTATTGGTGTGAAAGGCTTACGCTGTTTGAGTGTTTGCAAAACATAATCAAGATCATCTGTCTCTCCAGCATGGTAGGATCGGACGCTTTTGTTATCTTCGCCGCTACACCCTCTAAAATGCATGAAAACACCACGTAAGCCAGAGTGTTTCAAAGCAGCTAGCATTCCTTTAGCATAACTTGACTCTATTGATCCTTCAAGACCATGTAATATAAGAACAATAGGAGCTTGTTCATCGACTTGAGTCCAATCAAGATCTAAAAAATCTCCGTCAGGCAAATGTAATCGTTCGCGAACTAAAGAAATAGAGACTTTTCTTCTGCTTAAACTCGGCCATAAAGTTTGAAAATGGCCGCCAGGCAACCACCAAGCTTGATTAAAATTATTTTTCAAAAAATGCATGTTCCTTAAAATCATATATAAACGTCCTCATATTATAGCAGAAAGGCTCTCTAAAGGGCAAAAATAATTCACCACGAAGAGGGGTCTCTTAGGATATGAAAGAGACAATCTAACAATTAAAATACTTTTTACTCCGATTTCACCCGATTGAGCAATGTAAATGGTCTGTAATAGGGCTTTACGTGGCCGAATTTTTCGGTTCAGATTTCTGGTTGTATTCCTCTAAAAACAAAAGGCTTCAGCCTTTAAAACTGAAGCCTTAATTTAGGTTGGAGGTGGAGAGAATCGAACTCTCGTCCTTAGCAAACTCTATAACAATGCCTACATGCTTAGTCCCTTAATTTTAGTGCGAATCTTGCTGTAAGGAACCCCACAAGGGACTCGCACACTTCCTTTAATCTTGAAACACTGCCTCTGGAAGTCAAGCGACTGTATTTCATACCAAGATCTCTGACGACCTTTCTAAGATCCCTGGTCCAATCTCAGAGGGTCGGCTACAATAGACGGATTAGGTCTTAAGCAGCGGCTGCAGCAACTTCAGTTCCAACTACTGCATGAGTAGGGAATTCAAAGCGCTGTGCTTTTTTTGTTTTGACAGTTATGTCGTTTCGGCTTTTTTAAGAGGCCAACCGAATCCTCTGCATGCCATCGGTACTTTGTTTCCAAGTCGAAACCGGTGCACCCCCAACTATGATTATAACATAATTTAGGGTTTATATACAAAGTGCTGATAACCAGGTGTTTGTACATTAATGTCTTCAATATTAACAGTTTAGGATATATAGGGCAAGTATTGATTATTAAAACTCAAGGGAGTAAACTTTTGAGTTTTTGGAAATAGGAATAACATGTTTGAGAATCGAAAGGAAAGTTTTCCCGAAAGAGAAGAGAGAATTCAGAAACTTTGGGAGAAAGAAAAGGTCTTCAAAAAGTCTGTTGAAGAGCGAAAAAAAGGGCCCCAATTTACCCAATATGATGGCCCTCCCTTTGCTACGGGGCTTCCTCACTATGGACACCTTTTAGCTGGAACGATCAAAGATGTGGTTCCTCGATACAAAACGATGAAAGGGTACCATGTGCCTCGCCGTTTTGGATGGGATACTCATGGCCTTCCTGTAGAGATGGAGATCGAAAAGGCTCTTGAGCTTTCAGGAGCGGCGGACATCGAGCAGTTTGGAATTGCCAAGTTCAATGAAGAGTGTCGCAGCATTGTGATGCGTTATTCCGAAGAGTGGAAGAAAACTGTGAATCGGATGGGTCGTTGGGTTGATTTTGACCAAACCTACATGACAATGGATCCGTCCTTTATGGAAACCGTCTGGTGGATCTTTGGGGAGCTTTGGAAGAAAGGGCTCGTCTATGAAGGCTACAAAGTGATGCCTTTTTCAGCGCAACTCGGGACCCCGCTGTCTAACTTCGAAGCCAATCTCAATTATCAAGATGTCGATGATCCTTCGATTACTGTGCAGTTTCCTCTAGTGGATGATCCTGATGTTTCTCTTTTAGTTTGGACAACGACGCCTTGGACCCTTCCTTCGAATCTCGCGGTCATGGTCGGAGAAAAACTCGACTACGTTAAGGTGAGGAAAGAGGGTAAGCTTTATATCTTAGGAAAAGCGCGGGCAGAGACATACTTTAAAGAAGACTATGAAATTCTCGATACCTTTAAAGGGAAAAAGCTCCTTGGCAAACGGTATCTACCGATGTTCGACTATTTTGTTAAAGAAGCCAGTCCGAATAGTTTTACCATCATTGCTGAGGAATCAGTCGGAGAGGAAGAAGGAACGGGAATTGTTCATTCGGCTCCCGCCTTTGGTGAGGTTGACTTCTTTGCTTGTAAAAATGCTGAGATCGAGCTTGTTTGCCCTGTTGACCAGAATGGTAAATTTACAGCTGAAGTTCCCGATTTTGAAGGGAAGTATGTTAAGGATGCCGATAAAGAGCTTATTAAGCGGATTAAAGAGATGGGACGGATGTTCCATCAAGGGACGATCCGTCACAGATATCCCTTTTGTTGGCGTTCTGATACCCCACTCATTTATAAAGCAGTCAGCACATGGTTTGTTGCCGTTGAAAAGATTAAAGACCAAATTGTCGCCAATAATGAACATATCCATTGGGTTCCTGGCCATTTAAAGCACGGGCGCTTTGGAAAATGGCTTGAAAATGCACGCGATTGGGCAATCAGCCGAAACCGGTATTGGGGAACGCCTATTCCGATCTGGCGAAGCTCTGATGGCGATATGATTGTCATTAATAGTGTTGAAGAGCTTGAGAAACGGACAGGCAAAAAGGTGAAAGATCTTCACCGTCACCATATCGATTCGTTAACCTTTGAGGAAAAGGGGAAGGTTTATACGCGTGTGAGCGAGGTCTTTGACTGTTGGTTTGAATCTGGATCGATGCCTTATGCCCAGAATCACTATCCCTTTGAAAAGAAACAAGAGACAATGGATGCTTTCCCTGCCGACTTTATTGCAGAGGGACTGGATCAAACCCGCGCGTGGTTTTATACCCTGAATATTTTATCAACAGCTCTATTTGATAAACCGGCTTTTAAAAATGTCATTGTAAATGGAATTATCTTAGCTGAAGATGGGACAAAAATGTCGAAGCGTCTTAAGAATTACCCAGAGCCTGAAATTGTAATGAATAAGTATGGGGCAGATGCGATCCGCCTCTATCTTCTTCACAGTCCCGTTGTTCAAGCAGATGATCTGCGCTTCTGTGAAAGAGGAGTTGAACTTGTCCTCCGGCAGTTCTTGATCCCTCTTTGGAATTCTTATGTATTCCTTGCGACCTATGCAAACATTTATAAATGGAAACCCGATAGGTCAAAGCCTAAAACTGATATCGACCGGTGGATCCTTTCTCTTCTTCAAAAGCTTATTAGCGATGTTGAAAAAGGGATGGATGGATATGTTCTCAGTCAAGCCGTTGAACCTTTTGTTACCTTTATCGACCAACTGACTAATTGGTATATCCGAAGGAATCGGAGCCGTTTTTGGTCAGATGAAGAGACTGAGGATCGAAATGAGGCCTTTCAGACTCTCTACACTGTGATGCTTGAACTAACAAAAGTGGCTGCTCCCTTTGTTCCTTTTATTAGTGATGCGATCTATCAAGATCTAAAAACAAAGGAAGACCCCATTTCGGTTCACCTTTGTGATTATCCTATGGTTGATGGAACCCTAAGAGATGAAACGCTCGAAAAAGAGATGGCATCTGTCCAAACAGCAGTGAGTATGGGGCACGCTCTTCGAAAAGAATATAAATTCAAAGTGCGGCAACCACTCCCAAAAGCACACTTGATTTCTTCTGATCCCGATGTGATCAAACTTCTCAAAGCGCAAGAGCATCTGATTTTGGATGAGCTCAATGTGAAAGCGATCGAGTATCATGCCGATGAAAAAGGGTTTGTCGAGATTTCGATTAAGCCCAACTTTAAAACGTTGGGACGTCGCGCCGGACCTTTGATGAAAAAGGTGCAAGCAGCCATTTTAGACCTTCCAAGTGATGCTTTAGATGGTGGGTCCTATGATCTTCAAATCGATGGAGAAACCTTCTCAATTACTGCACAAGATGTTCTCGTTGATCGTAAGGTCAAAGAGGGGACGATTGCTGCAACGGAAGGGGCGATTACGATTGCTCTTGATACAACCCTTGATGAGCCCCTCAAACTTGAAGGGCTTGCTAGAGAAATCGTTAATAAGGTGAATACTCAGCGGCGGAATCAAGGCTTTGAGGTAACTGATAGAATTACGATGACTATTGATTCAACTCCCTATGTTCAGGAGTGTTTTGATAAGCATGGTGATTACATTTCAGGAGAAGTCCTTGCAACCGATGTGAAGTTTGAAAAAACAGAAGGAGAAGTATGGGATTTAAATGGGGAGCATGCAGTTATCTCCTTGCAAAGGCGGTAATGGCTGTGCAACCGGATCCCATTAATATTGGTGATACTATTGCTCTTATAGCCCCAGCCTATTGGAGTGATAGAGTAGAGGAAACTCGTGAGGCTTTGATTCAAAGAGGGTTTCAGGTTCGTCTTGCTCCAAACTTAGATCAAAGATATGGAAAACTGGCTGGCACTGATCAAGAACGGGCAAATGCTTTTATGGAGATGTGGAAAGATCCTGAAGTAAAAGTACTTTGGTGTATCAGAGGGGGGTATGGATCGGGAAGAATCCTCGATATGCTTGATTATGATTATATCAAGGCGCACCCCAAAATTTTTATTGGAATGAGCGATATTACAGCTCTACATGTAGCTTTAGGTCAAAAGTGTGATCTTACCACTTTTTTAGGTCCTGTTGCGCATTTAGCCTTTGACCCTGAAAAATATCCGGCGTCGACAGAAGAAGGCGTCTGGGAGCAAATTTTGTCTGAGGGGAAATTAGGGGTATACTCTAATCCAATGGAATGTATGACCATTGCTTCTGGAAAAGGGGAAGGACTCTTAGTTGGGGGGAATTTAGCCTTAATTGCGGCTCATATTGGGACACCTTATCAGCTTGAAACAAAAGGAAAAATTCTGATTTTAGAAGATGTTAGTGAGTATCCTTTTCGTATCGACCGCATGTTAAACCAACTTAAGCAGGCAGGGATGTTAGATAAGCTTCAAGGGCTTATTTTAGCATCATGGAGTGAATGCGTTCCTGATAATGAGGTGGAATTTAAGGTTGAAGAAGTTCTTCAGAGCTATTTTTCTAATGCCTCCTATCCAGTGATCTTAGGATTTCCTTCAGGGCATATCGCTACACAAGTGACCCTCCCTTTAAATTGTAAATATACACTAGATGGTGATAGACAAACTGTAACCCTTTTGGAAAAGGGTGTAGCATCCACTTCAGTTATTAAGTATTAATCGATTTGCTGGGGAAGTTTATTCCGTTTTCTATGGATGATGTAATAGGCCCCAAATCCAATGAATGCTAAGCACCATACGGCAAAGCGGGGGGAGTTAAAGAAGGGGTAGTGGACTTGGTTTAATGGTCCCAGTCGATTACCTACAGGCCAAAAAATATAGGCAGGAGCTCCTCGAATATTCTGTTCGGGGACAAAACCAAAGTCGCGGGTATCTCCACTCATCGCATAATTATCCCCTAGAGCCATATACTTCTGAGCAGGAATAGCGATTCCATACTGTCTAACAAAGGTCTTATCGATCTCTCCATCTTTTAGAAGAGGCGGGCCAGGATCATCAAAGGGGATGTGGGGGCGATAGGTTGGGGCATTTTCTTGCCTTAAGTATTCTTCATGGATGAAATCCACTAATGTAGGGTCATCTTTATTGATGAAGGGGGCTCCCATAGCATAGAGATCTCCATCCCGGTAGTAAACATAGCGCGAGGGGAGAAGGTATTGATCTTTTGTGTAAGGAGCATAGTAATTGATAAACTCAATCCCTAAATTATAGAGGAGTTGGACTCGCTGTGGGGTAAAAGTATAGAGAGGGTGGTCTTTCGGAAGCTCTTTAATAATTCCACCAATATGAACTTGGTATCCTTTTCCATAATAAAACTCATAGGTCCCATCAGGCACCCCTTTGAGTTCAGGGCATATGTTGCAGCCTTTTCCCGCTTTAATCGGAGATCCATAGCGCGAGGCTCTCCCATCCTTTACAATGAATCTCGCGGTATAAAGATTATCCATTAAGGTTTTCAAGTGGGTTTCTGTAAGTGGAATGACCGATGAGGTTGTTCCCACTCCTAAAATAAGACGCCCCATGTGATCCTTGTCGATCTTGGGATTTTTTGTTGAAGGGTGATGGATGACCTCCATATAAAGAGGGGCTTGTTTAACCTGAGCCGCAGGGAGATTCGTAAAGGCTTTCACCTGATCCTTTGTGAGGAGGCGGGCGATCCCATAATCTTTAAATCCCCATAGGTCGTAGTAGTCACCCTCTTGCTTGAAAGGTGGGAGAAGTTCCCCTATAGGCTTATTAGCAGCTGAAAGGGAAAGTTTTGCTACCGGAATATTCATTTGTTTAATGGTAATTGGAGCATAGATCCCCCCTGTGGGCTTAGCCGGAATTTCCATCTTCCCATTGAGGTGGATGTAAGGGACGTGGTCAATTTTACTTAAAAATTCTGGATTCAGCTCTTTAGAAATGTCATTTCCATCTTTATCGATTCCATAGATCTGTCCCCCATAGAAGTAGAGGATATCACCCGGTTTTCCGATCAAACGCTTCACAAACTGTTTCTTTCCAGGGAAAAGATAAAAATAGATGGTATTGACATCATGAATGTCCATTCCTGCGCCTGTAAAAATAACCGTACCATTTCTCAAGACAAGATCGGGGTTAAAATAGAAATGACCTCTTTTAAGGGGAATATTAATTCCAAAGGTAGTTTTAGAAACAATAAGTCGATCTTTTTCTTCGAGAGTAGGGCGCATCGATCCTGTGGGTATTTCATAAAGCTCGAACCACATCGTGCGGATTCCGACGGCTACTAATAGAGCTAAAGCTAAACCAATAATAAAATCGCGCCCTTTTTCAAAAGGACTTTTCTTTAAGTGGAGGGTGAAGAGACGCTCTGATTCTTTCGCCAGGCGATCGGCCTTTTCGCGGTCCTTTTCAAGAAGTTCCTCTTGAAGTTGATTTAATGTCTTAGAGATTTCCCCTTGAACAGTTTCAGAAAGCTTATTCTTTTTTCTTCTGTAGAGCTTAAGAACATGTCGAAAAACATGGAGTGACTTTTTAAGACGATACGATTTCATAGAAGTAATTCTATGTCAGTTAAGTCAATTCATTCAATCTTTTATCTTTGAGATGAGTGCATTAATACAACTTTTCCCTTTTGAACTTCAAAGGTGGCCGTCTGACCCTCTTGAAGGCGTTCCTCTAGCAAGGCATTTGAAATCAAAGTCATTAAATCTTTTTCGACTAAGTGTCTTAAAGGACGGGCTCCAAAAAGAGGATTGAAGCCTTTATCGGTAAGAAACTGAACGACATCTTCATTCCATGAAACTGAAACTCTGAAAAGCTTTTCAATTTTTTCTTGAAGACTCTCAAGCTGGAGAAGAGCAATCTTTCTTATGATAGCCTTATTATCTAAAGCATTAAATTGGAGAATTTCATCAAAGCGGTTAATAAATTCAGGTCTAAGTTTAGCTTTTAATGCCTTATCAAGACCCTCTTTCTGCTCTGCTTTTGGAAGGGAATAGACATCTGCTCCAATATTTGATGTCATGATAAAAATAGCATCTTTGCAGTTTACTGTTTCACCCTGACCATCGGTAAGGCGACCATCATCGAGAATTTGGAGAAAGATATCTAAAACTGTGGGGTAGGCTTTTTCTATTTCATCAACAAGGACAATACAGCTAGGAGTCTTCTTTAGTGCGTTTGTAAGCTGTCCTCCAGTCTCATGACCTTTATATCCTGGAGGAGCCCCTACTAAGCGGGCCGTTTCATGGTAGTTGCTGTATTCGGACATATCCAAACGGATAATATTAGTTTCTGATCCATAGAGCGTTTCAGCAAGTGTTTTTGCAAGCTCGGTTTTTCCAACGCCCGTGGGTCCTAAGAATAAAAATGAACCTCTAGGGCGGTTATCGCCATTCAAACCAAGTCTAGATCTTCGAACTGTATCTGAAACAACTTTAACCGCTTCTTCTTGACCCTTCACACGCTTTTGCAAACTCAATTCAAGAGATTTGAGCATTTCTTTTTCATCTACAGTTAACTTAGTCAATGGAATTCCTGAAACAGCTGAAATAACATTAGCAAGTACAGAATAATCAATCGATTGGGTATAAACCTGTTGAGTTGAAGCAAGTCTTTGATTTAATAGTCTTTCCTGTTTTTCTAATGCGGCCTTTTTTAGTAAAAGAGGATGTATCAATGCCTCATGAGTTAGCTTCTCAATAAGCTTGGTTATGAATTTTAGTTGTATTCGAACGGTTTTTCTTTCCCCTAATATTTCTTGCTCTAATTCTAGATTTTGGCTTAACCCCTTAATTTTTTCTTCTATTTGAGCGATTTTTTCATGAATAGCTTCAAGTTTTTTTCGTTGAGATCGTTCTGAAGACCCTTCTAAAAATAGCTGTTCATCTGTCAACTTAGAAAGCTCTTCCTGAAGTCTCTGTACTTTTAGAGGGCCAAAACTTTTTTGAGACATGATTAAAGTAACACATTGCAAAAGAACTATAGCTGGGGTAACTGGATAAGAGGCATTAGGAAGATATCTTTTACTCAACTCCACAAGATTTTGTATGCAGCCGGGATCCACTTGAACCTCATATAGTTGCTCAAGCTTCTTGGAAAATTCTTTCATCATTTGATAACAAGCTTCTTTACTAGGTTCGTCTAATTCATAAGGAGAAAAGAAAGCCTTGATATAAGGATTTTTATTTAATGAGCTATAGCTAGCTTCATTGCAAGCAGAGACCCAATAGATCTCTTTGTGGGCCATCAAATTTTCTACAAGATGATTTAGGGTTATATTTTTTTTATTAAAAATAGCAGATAATTCTTCAGTTTCATCATGCTCAAGATTGTCTAAGAAGATGACTGTTTTCCCCTTTAGGTTTATTAGGGCTTTATGAAGCCCTTCAAAGGTTATTTTGTTGTTGTTAATATCTGAAATCAGCTTTCTCCAATCAAGAGACAAAACCCGCTTATCAGATAAAAAATAAGGGGCTTCATCATGAGCAATCAGATTTGCTAGCCCTTTGACAAGTGTTGTTTTTCCAATTCCTTGTTTAGAGTAAATCAAGGGATAGTTTTTCTTTTTAAGGGTGAAGATTTGGGTCACTTGCTTTATCGCTAGAATTGAGGGTTGAATGTAATCATAAAGAGCATGAGTAGCATTGGATGTTAGGTCTTTGATATAAGGCTTTAAGGGGCCTAGATCTATAGGTGGAAGCTCAGTTTTTCTATGTAATTTATTTAGAGAAACCCAAATTTTATCAGAATAGCTTTGAGGAATGGAAAAACCTCGTCTAATCAGTTCAGCTAAAGGATCATAATCTTTTTGATTTAAATAATAGATGATTAATAACTTAAGATAAGGATGGTTTAGATTAACGGCTCCTCCTCTTAATATAACCATTCTAAGGATGTCTAAATGAAAAGGAGAGCAAGGGATGGAATCTAGAAGTCTATCAGCAAGTGTTTTTCCTTCATCATCTGTTAAAGAGAGATTAGCGCCATGATCGCGAGCTAAGTAGTAAGCTTTTTCAAATGCACTTCTTTTTAAAAATAGAAGATAACGAGAGTTTACTTCATCTGAAATGAAATTTCTTGAGATAGCTTTTACAACATGATTCACGCCAGGGAACCAAGAAAGCGCAGCCCCTACCAGGTGAACGCATCCTTTAATCACATAAAGAGGATTACTTGATGAAGTTCCATCAGAATAGGCTTGGCCTATCTGACTCATGTGCCACTCATAGACTCCATCAAGCTGTTCTTCACTGAATTCTAATTGAGACTCTCCTGATAGACCTTCGATTGAAGACATTTAACAGTTTCCTTTTTATGTAAATGAGTAGTAGCAAAAAGAGTATAGGAATAGCTCAATGAATACTACTTTTTTATAGACCTTATTGGTAGTAAAAATTTTATTTGATAATTAAAGCGTTTATGGTTTCATTAAAAATAATTTTATTATTCTTTTATATTATTAATTAAACTTTAATCTTCGATTAAATAAATTATCTTAAAGGAAAAAATGGATCCATCAAGATTTCTTCAAACTTCTTATTCTCTGCCGGTTGGCTTTGGCGCAGGGGCGTTTTCTATTAGAGAAACAAGAACTCCTGGGGCTTCAGTCAGTGGAGCCGCAGGAGCTGCAGATGCCGCAGCTGTTGAAACTAAAGATGAAACCGAAAATCCTATAGAAGCAGAAGATATTAATTTAAGAGTTCTAGATGGAGCCTGTCGAGCTCTTCGTTATCCTGCGGGGCTTATTGCCGCTCTTAAGGCTGGGTTAGAGGGAATTCAGGTTCATCGTGAATTAGGAGAAGGGGGGATGCCACAAGTTTTTCTAGTAGAACTTCCTCGACTATATGACTCTCCAGTTGTTTTAAAACTTTGCCGGTACGATGGAAAGACCACTAATGTACAAACTGGATATACCTCTCAAAGACACGGGGGAGAGGTGCTGGGGTTACGCTTAAAGGGATCTCCCTACCTTCTACAAACACTAGGGATTCTTGTCCTTAATGCAAGACAGCAACTAGAGTTTGTGATTGATCCGATGGATAAGAAAGCGACCGATGGGGTTGTTCTTGGTGTGTTCACAGAATATGTGGAGAAGACTGAAGACTTGCTAGAAATGATAATGGCAGGAAAAGTTGATACGGCTGAAAAAGCTCACCACATTGCTACAACTGTAGGTTTGGGTCTTTATCACTTGCACACGCATTTTGATCTAGCTCATCGTGATATTAAGCCAGAAAATGTTTTAGTTGATACGGAGTTTAATACTAAAATTATCGATTATGGCTTTTTAAGAGAGCTGGTTAGGACTACTTCAGAAGTGGGAACTCCAGATTACGTAGCTCCGGAAGTAATTTTCTCCGATGAAAAAAGTTATGATCCTATGTTAGCAGATGCGTTTTCTTTTGCATCTCTTCTTTTTACCACGCGTTTTCAAAGCTTTTGGAATCCTTGCAGTGGTGCTGCTGATCTCTCTATTAGTCTAGACTTTCTTTTGAGCTATTTTAAAGGTAATGGAAAGATGTCTGACTATATTCCAAAAGGAGAAAAACCGCTAAACGCAAAAGATGGAGAGCTTTTTGATTTAATTGAAAAATTGAGTCTTGGAAACCTTGAAGAAAGGTGGTCTGTTGCCCGAGCTGTAGAGGGACATCCCTTTTTTCGAGAAGTTACAGCACCTCCCGAATCTGAGATCTAAAAATAGGGCATTTTGAGGATGTGGAAAACTTGTTCATAACTTTTGAAGCATCAGAATCGCATTTTTTTGATAGTTGTAAAGTAAAATTTTTATAAAGATCTTTAGGGGTTGATCTAAGCTTCTTGTGGGTAGTGACTTAAAAACACTCTTCATAGACGGTTAATCTTTTTATTTCTTGCAGATAAACCTTCTTAAATAAACTCGAAAAGCTTTGTTCAAAAAAAGCCTCATTCATAGTTTTCTATGAATGAGGCTTTTGAAATAATTCAGATAAATGAAATCTATTCTATATTTCTTTTATCGTTGTATTCAGATTTATGAAGAAAGAAACCGTTCTAAATTTCCTTGCTGGGTATCACTATAATCTGAGGCATGCTCCTGATCATTAGGAAAATTTCGATAGGATTGTAACAAGAGTTGAGCGTGACTTTAAGTCAGAACCTATTTGTATTAAAGTAATTATTTGATATATCTATGGGTAAGGAATAATGGTGGTTTTATGTCTCAAATACCTCAGGATGAAGCGTCTAAAGAAAAGATGCAGCTTTTGCTCTTCCAGCTTGTGGAGCTTTTAAAGGATCCTCCTATTGTCATTAACCTTCAAGATTGGAGGGATTCAGTTGAGGATGTTATCGATGAAATCGAAGAGCTTTCTTCCTTTGCTTATGATCGTTTGCAAGACTTAGTGGCCGAGGCGATCAGAAGAGCAGAGGTTCATGTCAGGGATCTAGATAGTGATGTCCCGCCTCAGCAGACTGAAAAGAGTTATCATGAGTATTTTGCGCAGGTAGCCTTTGTCAGCTCAGAAATTAATGCGTTAAAATCACTTTAGTGAATGTAGGTGTGTGGAGACTCGATCTTCATCTCAGAATCTTCTGATGTAACAATCCATAGATACTCATGTCCTTTCACAAAAAGTTGATTAAGTTTTTCTTCATCAACTAGGAGGGTCAGTCGTTCCTTTTTCCTCTTTTCTTCAAAAGGGAGGACGTGCGTGGCTTTAGGCTCTTTTGTCAGGTCGATTGCATAAAGAGAAAGTGAATCATAATATGTGGGAGCATTGAGGGTGAGGTAGAGCTTTCCATTTTCTCGATGGATGGCACTTGAAAACGAGATTTTTCGTCTGGGAATATCGGTAGATGGAGATGTGAGACCTGTTCCTGAGTCCAGAGCGCGTATCTTAAATTTCACAGCACCATCTCGAGCTTGTAGCCAGTAGGGGAAGGGGAAGGTTTGTTCACTTTTGTCAAAATAAAGGACAATCTGCTTGTCTGAGAGATCGGTTGAATCATGGGGCCATTTTGCAGTGTAAACATCATATTCAGGATTTTTCACCTTTTTTCCAGCTCTGACTTGAGGAGGTCCCCAAGGGCGGGAGGTAATATTTCCAGGTCTTGCAGTGGCTCCTTTTTGGAGTCGATTTTCCTCAGAAAGAAAATTGAGATCAAGGGAAATAAGAGGGATTAAAAAAGCATTCATCTCATCTGTTGGGATCCAAGCTTTGCGGGTGAGGGAGTAACATTCGGTTACACATTTTTTCTCGGTATCGACTTCATAAAGGATCCAGGAGGTATGTCCAGGAGCTCCACTTCGAACCCACTCTGTCCAATTGATTTTTTTAGCTTGATGGAGGGGAATACTTATCTCTTCAAAGAGAAGGCAATGGTCTTTTTGTGAATGCAGATGTAAAAGAGAGACAAGTTCATTTTGTTCTGTGACGATATAACTCCCGGTCTCTGCCTGCTCAAACTTCTCTTGAAGGGTAAAAGCAAAAAGGCTCTGCGTTACAAAAATAAAGCAAATAATCCAGATTTTCATGGGATTTAGTTTACTTCATTCGATGAATTTTTGCGATCAATTTGAAGGGTGATATGGTGAATATTATATTTTTCATTGATCAGTTTTTCAGCTTCTTTCAAAACATTTTTATCTGAAACAAGATGAGCGCTTAATGAGCGCTGTTTTGTCGAAAGAGACCAGATATGGAGGTCATGAACCTCGGTAACAAAAGGGAGTGAAAGGAGACTTTTTTCCACTTCATCGTAGTGGATACCTGGGGGCGTTCCTTCCATTAAAATCTGTATTGCTTTTTTAAGGATTTTTCCAGAAGTAATGAGGATCATGAGAGCAATGATAAGAGTAATCATAGGATCGATAATGTTCCATCCGGTAAAGAAAATAAGGATACCCGAGACAATAACTCCGATACTAGCAAGAAGATCTCCAAGAACGTGAATGTATGCTGCCTTGACATTGATTTGCTGATCATGTTCATGCTCATGGCTATGGAGGATTTTCATCATAGCTAAATTCGAGAGAAGTCCAATGAAGGCGATGATAAAGACGATGCCACCTGAAACTTCATGAGGGGTGATTATACGAATAATCGCTTCATAAATAAGGACGCCGCAAAGAGCCCAAAGGGTGAGGCCACTTGCTAAGGCTCCAAGGATTTCTGCCCGCTGGTATCCAAAGGTCATTTTCTTTGTTGAGGGTCTCTTTGCAATCCTTAAGACGATTAAACTTAGAACAAAGGCACCAACATCGGTAAACATATGAAGAGCATCACTAATCAAAGCCAAACTATGGGCAATGATCCCTCCGGTCAGTTCGACAAGCATAAAAAGTAGAGCAATATAGGTTGCCCATTTAAGTTTTTTTGTTTCTTTATCGTCCCCTTCTTCGAGGGGCTTTAAGTCAAAATGACATACCATATCTTTCTTATAAGCAAATCTGGGGTTTTCTTCAAAAGGAAGATCGGGTAAATATAAATCCAATACATTAGAAGAGGAGCAGAGATGAAAATTTGGATGGTTATAGGAGTCCTTTGTTTTGGAGCCCTTTATGGGGGCGAGGAACTTGCATTAGTCAAGGAGCTTCCTGCCTCTCAATGGAAACAGGAGGTTGCAACGATTGATGAAGCAGTCATCAAGTTGACAGATCTTCGAAATAAAGAGCTTGCTAATGCTGCATGGGCACAAAATCAGGGAGACCGTCTACAGTTTCAATCGCATAATTTAATCGATGCTCGTAGGTATTGGAATGAAGCAGAAACAAGTCGGGAGATAGCTGCGCGCTATCAAGAAGAGATAGATAAACTAGAGGTTCGAAAAAGAGAGGTTCTAGAGCGGCAAGGGATTGATTATACCCAAACTGAGTCATGATTTATTCCTCATCACTCGCCCTTTTAACCGATCTTTACGAGTTGACAATGGCCTATGGGTATTGGAAACTCGGAATGATGGATCGAGAGGCTGTTTTTACTCTTACCTTTCGAAGGCGGCCATTTCAGGGGAGTTATGCTATTGCTGCTGGTCTTGAAACAGCGATTGAATTCATCGATAACTTTCATTTTCAGCCTTCAGATCTTTCTTACTTGGAAAATTTAAAAACAGCGAATGGAGCCCCCCTTTTTGAAAAGGGGTTTCTCGACTATCTTGCAAACTTTTCTTTTAAGGGAGACCTCTATGCAATGCCTGAGGGAACACCCGTTTTCCCCTATGAACCCCTTCTTTTGGTTAAGGGGCCGATTTTAGGGGCGCAACTTTTAGAAAGCGCCCTTCTTAATATTGTTAATTTTCAAACCATCATTGCGACAAAAGCATCAAGAATTGCAGCGGCGGCTGAAGGAGATGAAGTGGTAGAGTTTGGCCTTCGCCGCGCGCAAGGGATTGATGGAGCTCTATCGGGGACACGTGCCTCATTTATTGGAGGGTGTCTTTCTACATCAAATGTATTTGCTGGAAAACAATTTGGCATTCCTGTGAAGGGAACGCAAGCCCATAGCTGGATCATGGCGTTTGATAAGGAAAAAGAGGCATTTGATGCGTACACAGAAGTATTGCCAAATAATTGCCTCTACCTTGTTGATACCTATAACAGCATTGAAGGGGCAAAAAATGCCATTGCTGTAGCCAAAGAGAAAAAGATCAATATGATCGGCGTTCGTCTTGATTCAGGGGACTTAGCAAAGCTTAGTATTCAGATCCGAAAGCTTCTTGATGCTGCTGGTTTCAAAGAAGCAAAAATCATGGCGAGCAATGAGCTCGATGAGTTCATTATCCGCGACTTAAAAAAGCAGGGTGCTCAAATCAATCTATGGGGCGTTGGAACTAATCTAATTACAGCAAAAGATCAACCTGCCCTTGATGGGGTTTATAAACTTGCTGCTATTCAAGATGAGAAGGGGGCATGGGTTTATAAAGTCAAAATCTCCGAGCAGCTGATTAAGACAACAAATCCCGGAATTCTTCAAACCCGTCGCTTTTATGATGAATCTGGAAGAGCTTTTGCAGATATGATGTATGACATGGAAAAGGGGCTTTCTGAGAGAAATAAACTCATCGATCCTCTTGACCCAACTCGCATACAAACGATTGATGATAATTGGAACTACCGTGACCTTCTAGTTCCCATCATCGAAAGGGGAAAAAGGGTTTATACTTCTCCCTCTCTCTCATCTATCCAAAAACATACCAGTAATGAACTTGAAACCCTTTGTCCTACCGTGCGCCGTTTTCTACATCCTGATCCCTATTTTGTCGGTCTTGAGAAAAATGTCTACGACTTAAAAATGCAACTGATTGGAGATTTAAAGAAATGACCGAAGCCCTTTTAATTGTTGATCTCCAATATGACTTTATGCCAGGCGGTGCTCTTGGCGTGAGTGGGGGAGATGAGATCATTCCTATTATTAATAAGTTAGTGGGAAAGTTTGATTATACCATTGTTTCTCAAGATTATCATCCAGAAGGACATGTGAGTTTTGCTAATACCCATAATAAAGAAGTAGGGGAGATCATTGATATCAATGGAACAAAGCAAGAGCTTTGGCCTATTCATTGCGTTGAACAAACCCATGGGGCCGCTCTTGTAAAGGAGTTAAAAAAAGACCATATTGATCGCTATTTTCATAAAGGGACCGATCTCAATATCGATAGCTATAGCGCCTTTTTTGATAATGATAAAGAGCATGAGACAGGGCTTGATGATTTTCTTCGCGATAAAGGGGTCTCGACTCTCTATATTGTAGGACTTACCACCGAGTTTTGTGTGAAATTTTCAGCGCTTGATGCCCTAGAACTAGGTTATGAAGTGATTGTGATTAAAGATGGATGTCGACCTATCCACGATGATAAAAAAGCTCTTGAAGAGATGAAGAAAGCGGGGGCAAAAATTGTTACTCTGAAGCATCTTTTATCTCGACAACTTTCCTCTGACTAGTCGCTCCTCTCAAAATTTTAATCGTTGATTTAGCAACACCATATTCTTTGGCAAGAAGGGCTATCAAAGCCTCGTTTGCCTTCCCGTTCTCAGGAGTAGCTGTTAAGCGGACTTTAAGGACTTCTCCTTCCCAACCTACATTCTCATTTTTTGAGGACTATGGTAGAACCTTCACAGAAATTTTCATATTGACACTCGTATCATACTTTCTTATTATAGTTGCATGATGAATTTATTTTTACTCCCTCACCATCCTTCCTATCATCATTGTCATTAAAGACAATCGATTCTTTGTATTCATCAGTTTTTAACAAGTTAGGAAGGATATCATGACAAAAAAAGCAAATTTAATGCGTGTAATCAGCGGCACATTTTTAATCGCTGGAACAATGATTGGAGCAGGAATGCTAGGCATTCCTCTCGTAACAGGGGCCTCAGGATTTTGGCCAGGGATTCTAGTCACTGCCATCGTTTGGTTTTTTATGTATTGTACTGGTCTTCTCTTTTTAGAGGTGACCCTTTGGATGCCAGATGGAAGTAATGTTCTATCCATAGCAGGGCGCTTTTTTGGAAAAGGGGGACGCCTTATTTCAGGGGGAATGTTTGTTTTTCTCTATTATTGTTTAATGATCGCTTATTTTGCAGCGGGAGCCCCTCTTCTTGCCGAAGCCTTTTCTTCAGTAGGCCTTAACTTTACTGGGTGGGAGATGTTTGCTGTCTTTGGCTTTATTTTTGGATTAATTGTAGCGATTGGTCCAAAATCGATTGACCGGGTCAATATCATGATGAGTGTTGCTATGATAGCTGCTTGGTTTATCCTTATAGGAAGTGGGGGAGAAGAAGTTGATAGTGTCCGTCTCAAATTCACTAAATGGCCTGCGATGCTCATGGCAATGCCGGTTCTTTTTAGCGCTTTTGGATTCCACAATGTGATTCCTTCCCTATGTACCTATTTAAAAAGGGATAAAAAATCGCTTCGCTTTGCGGTTTTCTGGGGGTCATTTTTGCCTCTGATTGTTTATATTGTTTGGCAATGGCTTGTTATTGGGGCAGTTCCTCAAGGGGTTTTAGCTAAAACCCTAGAAAAGGGAACACCTATTACAGCTGCTTTTGGATCGGTCACTGGGAACCCCTCTTTTGCTATTATTGGGCGTTTTTTCGCCTTTTTTGCCATCGTTACCTCTACCCTAGGAGTTGCATTCTCAATGGTTGATTTCCTTGGGGATGGCTTTAAAATCGAGGAAAGAAAAGGGCTTAGACGGATTGGGCTTACCCTCCTGACCTTTATTCCTCCCTTTATTCTAGCAACACTCAACCCAGGGATTTTCACAACAGCTCTGGGAGTCGCAGGGGGATTTGGTGAAGCTTTTCTCAATGGACTCCTCCCTATAGGCCTCCTCTGGGTTGGAAAATACACCTGGAAGCTTAAGGCAGATCTCACCTGGCTAGAGAACAAAGGGGTCCTTTCCTTCCTCATTCTCTATGCCCTCTTTGTGGTGGTACTAGAGGTGATCCATTTGGTAAATTAAAATAATCTTTACTTCTTAATAATAAATAGCTTTTGTCATATGATGGAAGGCATAAAGCCACCCTGAGTGGCTGAATTAGAAGGAGTGGGATTATGGTAGTTGAAAGTTCACATGAAATTGGAAGAGTTTCAGTAGAGCTAAAGAAAACTTTTGAGCGGCTAATGGAAAAATTTCCAGAGGATGAGCTTGTTCACAAAGTTGCAAGTACGGCGCTAAAAGCTGGACGGTCTGCATTAATGGAGGCTGCTTTTGGCGGCTCGCGCAGCATTACGGACAATCTCGGGTAAGGCCGGGTGAATATAAATCATATTCAAAAGATCATCGAGAGTAGCGTCCATTTGAATTGCCATAATAAGCATATGGACCATATTGGATGCTTCCTCGCCGATAATTTGAGCACCTAGGAGTTTTAAAGAATGTTTTTCGAAGAGGAGTTTGACAAACCCCGTTTCTGGAAGAAGAGCCATGCCGCGAGCGCTTTGCAAGTAGGTATTTTTTCCGACAATATAGGGGATCTTTGTCTCTTTGAGTTCTCGCTCCGTTTTCCCAACCCCTGCGATCTCGGGAAAGGAAAAGACAGCGTGAGGAATTCCTTTATAAACGATCGCCTCATCACTCGGATTTCCAAAAAGGGTTCTAAATAAATATTCGCCTTCAAAGTTTACAGTATGGCGGAAAAGGTAGTTTCCTATGCAGTCACCAAGAGCCCAGATGTTTTCTGCGGTGGTTCTTAAGCGATCATCGACTTTGATATAACCTTTTTCATCGACCTGTACATCGGTTTTTCCTAGGTTAAGTGTATCGGTCCATGGCTTTATTCCTGTAGCAACAATAAGGGCATCGCCTTCAGCTTTCTGAAGGTTTCCCTCTTCATCTTTATAGCTAACTGTGAAGGTTCCATTTTCATATTTGACTTCGTGGAAATCACATTTTAAGCGGAGCTTGACCTGTTTGGCAAAAGCCTCTTGAAAAGCCTCGCGTATATCATCGTCTTCTTTCCTTAAAAGGATGCTTCGGACTAAAAACTCCGTTTCTACACCAATAGCAGAATAAAAATAACCGAGTTCGGTTGCAATAAATCCACCCCCTAGAACAATGAGCTTTTTTGGCTTTTTGGTATTCCGAAGGGCTTCCTGATAGGTCATATAGGGAGTCCCTTCAAGGCCGGGGATTTTAGGAACTGCAGCGCGAGCACCGACAGCAATGAAAATTTTATCGGCCGATATTCTTTCTCCTCCCACTTCAAGGGTCATCTTATCGATGAAGCGTCCTTCATGGGGATAGTAGTCGATATTTGGATTCTCTACATAATTTGGAGCAATGCTTTCTGACTCTTGGTCGATTGTTGAACAGACACGTTTTACGAGATGTTCAAAGTTAATATCAAATGAACCTTTAAGATGAATCTCAAAGCGTTTTGCATCGCGTATCATAGAAGCAAGTTGCGCGGTATGGATTAGCATTTTTGAAGGGATGCAGCCACGGTTAAGACAAGTTCCACCTAGTGGTCCCTTTTCAATAATCGCAACTTTTTTCCCAAGCTTTGCAACAGGGGAGACCAACTTGGTCCCCCCTCCTGATCCAATGACAATGACATCATAATGTTTACCCATCTCTTTTATTTAGCAAATAAGAAATTAGATAGCCATCATTATCCAAATAGGCGTCCAAGCGTTCCCTTCCAAGCTCCTTCACCATAGCCAACAGTATGAACCGTGATATTTTTCTCTAGGGCAGCAAGAGTTTGACTTGAACTTTTTGCATCCATTGCTTCAATTAGTTCTCTTGTATGAGCACTATAGTATTCACCCATAGGTTCAATAAAAGCAGCAAGACAGCGAAGCATTGTTTCATCATGAACCGTTAATTCTCGGAGTTCCATTGCTTCACTGGCAGCAGCTTGAGCTTCTGGCCTTAAATGGTGGGCAGCCGTTTGGAACATAGCAAGAATGGCTTGTGAATATTGGTACATGAACATTTGGTAGGGAGTCGCTCTTCTAAAGGCGACCACTCCAATAGCTTCAAGGATTTGCTGCTTGTCAGGAGCTTTATCAGTCAATTTTCCAGTAAGATCAGCTCTTACGCTAACATTCACATTATCTTTTCTAAAGAGAGTTGTAAAAAATGAATTGATTCCTGTGAGCTGCTCTGCTGAAAGCTTACACTGACTTTCAACAAATGAATGAACACGATTTATATTTTCATAGGGATTATAACCAACGCGGTAGTAGTGACCGTAAGCTTGAGTAGCCATAGAAACCTCCTCTTGTAGGTGATGAAGATCAAAATCGAAAACATGGTATTTAAAAAAAAAGATTAAGTATCAACAAAAAAATTTATACTCACTTGCGCCTCTAATGGGTCATTTCGTATAATACGTGAAAAACAAGGATGGTTATGAAGAAGTGGTTACCAATATTTTTAGCAGCAAGTATCTTTTCTTTTGCGAATGAAAAAGAAGAGAAGGGACAAGAGCTTTGCAGTTTTACGAGTGAAATCTTTACAATTTTAGAAGATCAGTCTCACATTGTTGATCCAGAAAATCTTGCTAAGGCCTATGCTTCTTCGATCAAGCGTCTCCAGTCTTATGAAAATGGAGAGAATCCTGAACTCGCTGATTTAGCAGAGAAATTCATCGACTCTTTAAAAGAGGACGAGGTGTCTAAGGAAATGCTAGGAGATCTTGTCTCTTCCTTAGGACGTTTAGTCAAATGCTCTGTTGATGATGAGTATTATCGCACAGACACCCCTTATCTTCTTCATAAGGAAGATATCCAAAAAGAGATTCAGTCTATGGAAGCACATTTAGGAGACCGTCTTCCTAAGGGGGATAATATCAATTTTCATAAACTGATGATCGAATCGCTTGCTGATCAAAAGTATGATATGGCTTTATATGCCTATTTTAAGATCGCAGAAACGCGGTGTCAAAAGTCATAACTCTTTACGGAGATAATACATGCTAACGTCTTGGTTATACCCTCTGCGTATAAACTCTAAGGTAAACCCTAGCTTTTGATAGAATTCTGGAGCTTGGAAATTTAGCGTTTCTAAATAGGCAAACTTGCAACCTAATTCTTTTCCCCTTTTTAGCGCTTTATTCATAAGAGCTGTTCCCACCCCTTTTCCTCTCATTGTATGGTCAACAATAAGGTGTTTAATATGAAGCCCCCCATAAAATGATTTTCCGCTGATATGGCCTAAGAGTTTACCTTCATTCCGATAGACAAAGGCGAACCCAGAAACATCGCCATCATAACCAAGAGTTTCTACAGAGTGTTGAAGAAACCCTTCGTAAGATTTTTTTTCTAAGTCCCATGAAGGTGGCTCTTCCTTAATTTCTAATGCTAGACACTCCATTTTAAATCCTTATAATTCATACTTTAGCTATGGATTATATATTCCCATGAAATTTTCTTAAACCCAAAAAAGGAAAATCTTGCTATAGAAAAAAGAAAAACAACCCATTGTCTTTTATAAGATGAAGCCGATTAAGCTACTCCTTCTTATCTTATTTTCAACAACCCTTTTTGCTAAGCCTGTTCGCGTTTATGTCGATGTTGTTGGTGATCTTTTTCATGCGGGTCATGTTCAATTTTTTCAAAAAGCAAAAGCCCATGGCGACTACCTGATCGTTGGGATTCATGGTGACGATGCTTGTACTGACTATAAAAGGGAGCCCATCCTCACGCTTGAGGAACGACGTATTGCTATCGAAGCCTGCCGTTTTGTCGATGAAGTGATTCTAAATAGCCCGATTGGCATTACCCAGGAGTGGATCCAAGAACATGACATTGATCTTGTGATCCATGGCGATGATTTCTCTGAGGAAAAAAAACGATCCCAATACGCCGTTCCCATCAAAATGGGAATTTTCAAAACGGTTCCCTACACCCCCGGTATTTCAACTACCGAGATTATAAGTCGCATCAATTCAAGACGATAAAACTACAATCCTCATCAAGTAAATTTTTAATTAGAAAAGAACAACAGTTGTTTTTATTGCTTGGAATGGATATAATTCTTACGTATTTATTTATTTTGGAGATTCAAATGACAGTTCAAAAGGTATGCGTTTTTATAAGGGATTGCCAGGGAAATAAGCCCTTTGAACATACGATTGAAGTTCAGGAGGAATCGTTTACATCTGCTAATATAAAAGCGCTTCGATCGGCTGCTGTTGTTTTCAATTTATCTACAACCTCTTTTCTCCGTTGTAATTTTGAGACGAGGCGTATTATTAGAGAGAGAACTAAGGATGAAGTTCAGTTGGGAGCTCCATTTTGGGGGTCATTGACGCTTTTAATATCGGCTATCAGCTTATCTATTTTTGGAACCTATCGTTTCAGCCACTTTTTGATTAAAAGTTATCGTCAAGCTGTCATAGATGCTGCAAGTGGGCGTTATGGATTATACATTGGCAATACTCGATTACGTTCAGCGACTACTTGGGATCTTATGAAAGGGCCTGTTTCAGTTGGTTTTTTAGGAGCAATGGGTGTTTTAGCAGCCTTAATAAAGGCAACCGAAATCTTTAGCCGTGCCGCTGAAGAGGGACTGACTAAAACTGTTTCAAAAGTGACGGTGAAATTTACTGAGTTCAACAGGCAGTTGCCGGAGCCTTTATCTAACCAGGAAAGTGATGATGGTACGGCTTGGATTGATCCCATCTTTTTTGACGAAATCCCTAAAGCCGAAGCCTGTCTTCCTCGCTACCTACATGTAGCAAACGTAGTGATAGGGCTCTCTAATTGCTTAAAGGCAATTTTTCAAAAAGATCTTGAACGCGATCAAGTGAATGTACCCCGATTTCAGCATCCTTTAGAGGGGCATCGATTAACGATTGATGATATGTATAAGCTTGAAGAAGAGGTTGTGGAGACACTTTGTATTCCTTACAGTAATTGGTTTCAGAGTCAGTTATATGATTGCTGGACTGTTTCAGTCACCATCGAGGAAATACGTCAGCAAATCACTTATGAGCACCCTTCATTTCTAATCGACTCTTATCCTGATCTGAATCATCAAGATGTTGCTCCTCTTGCTATAGCTGCGCAGAAAAATCTGATTAAAAGAAAACGTGAAATTAAGTTTTTAAGTTTTTTTGATGAAAGTGTTTATCCCTATTTGCCAGCTTTTAAGCCACCACAGGCTGATGAACAAAACATCTGAGGGTTGAATCAATATCAACCCCCATGATCATTTGTTATCACTTCAAGTTTTTGTGTTATAGGCAGTGACGGTTCCACAAATAGTTCCAATGGTTGCACCAGTGGCTAATGCCGTATTTAGATCAAAATACGTTTTTGAAAAGAGCTTGCCTAAATCGGTATAGTTAACTGGGACATCAGCTGTAAATGAGATCGTTGTTCCACCGTTAATATGGAGAGGCTGCGCGGGTATTCTATTTGCAACGACGCAGTAGACTGATCCCCCATGAGGAGACTTGTATTTCTGAACTTTTTGTGCTTCGTTAGCCAAATAACCTACAAGCATTCCAATTGCTAGTCCACCAACAATATGTTTTCCGTAATGAGTTGTTGTTTCCATCATTTTCATCCTAGTTAAATAAGGTTCTAAAATTATATGGAATCGAAACATTATTGTCATCCATAGCGATGGCGTTTCTAAAAAAAAATACGATGCATAGTAGAGCAGAACATTTCAAAATTGGATTCAATTTTTAACTATTTTTTCTTAGGGACTAGTCTGATGACTTCATTCTGAGAGCGGCAGAAACTCTCCTTAACAAAGAGCGTAGAAAGGATCAGGCTGATCCCATAAAAAACCGGCATCAGA
Organism: Simkaniaceae bacterium; assembly: GCA_018399075.1. GTDB lineage: Bacteria > Chlamydiota > Chlamydiia > Chlamydiales > Simkaniaceae > Neptunichlamydia. Next base: position 955,863 of record CP073763.1, read on the forward strand.
ATCAGACCATTTTCGTAATTGTCGACTGAGTAAGAATGAGAGGAACTCTCTGCCCCGATTTCAATTATGAAGCCGACAGTAGGGGGCAAAATGGTTGCAAAAATCATCACTACTGAATTGTTAAAGCCGATGGATGTGGCCCTTAGCGATGCTTGGACATGCTCTGAAATAGTTGCAAAGGCAATGCTACTCCCTGAACTTGCCAGTCCGATCATTAAGAAAATAAAACTCAAAAAGATAAATTGATTAGTCGGGAGAAATAGTAGCAACAAGGTTGCTAGTAAGCCTAATATGGAGCAAAAAATAAGGATAGGTTTACGCCTTTTGATTTGATCCGAAACTTTTCCTGTCAGAGGACTTCCAATTGCGTAGCCAACCCATAAGAAAGAAGAAAGCGTGGCAGCAGGTGCGATTGAAAATCCCCGCGCTTGAAGATAACTTGTTCCCCAGTAGGCACCCAGTAAGGGAAGAGATACATAGACAAGCGCAGAAAACAGAGCAATGATCCAGGCTTGGCGGTTTTGGATTAAGAGTTTCATCCGCACCGATAATTTTTCCTTGTAAGGGTCCAAATGAATAACAGCCCCTTTTTTTCTTCCAGGACCATTGCGTACAAACAACCCCACACATATCGCTAAAACCACACCTAAAATACTGATGCATACAAGAATAAGGCGCCAGTCATTATTGAATAATTTTAAAAGGAGTACGAGGGGACCACCAGCTAGAAACGGGCCTGTTGCTCCTAAAAAATTGGCAAGGCCTACCATTAAACCGAAGTGTTTTTTAGGGAACCAATTCATCGCCAGTACCAAAAGGCTAACATAAGCAAAGGAAGAACCAAAACCCATGAAAAAACGGCTGATAAATCCTATTTCAAATGTGGTTGTTCTAGAAAACCAAAATACCCCTACTGCTGCAGCTGAAATGGCGATTGTAAGGAGACGTCTTGCGCCGAAACGATCGACTAAAATGCCTACGGGAATCTGCATGATAGCATAGGGGAGAAAGTAGCCGGCATTCATGATCGAGTACTCTGAAGCATCAAGGTTGAGTGACTGCATGAGTTGGTCCGAAATAGTTGAGAGAAAGACTTGTAGAAAAAATTCGTAAAGAAAGAAAAGGGAGGCTAGGGACCAAACGAAAAGCCCATAAAAGGAGAGTTTCTTCAGCATAAACGGTATCCTAATGACTTATAAGTTGTCTTCTATCTGAGGATCAAGAGAGGGGAATTCAATGAGGACTTCATGAGGATTTGTTGATGAAGTGATCTCTATGAGTTGTTGTCCCTCAAAAACGTGGGGATAGGTTGTCATCGATGTAATCATCCCTTTAACAGGTGCAAACAGTTCATAAGCTCTAGAAGAACCGAAAGGGTCTGTGACAACAGCGAGTGCATCTCCTTTATTGATATTTGTCCCTACTGTCTTTTTGATCTGAAGAATACCACTTCCAGGGGCATGAAGCCATAGCGTTTTTTTAGCTTCAATGAACCGATTTTCTTTAGGTTTCTTTTTGAGCTTTATCATTTGAAGTTCCTTTAGCGTTCGGATTACGCCTTTAACACCTATTTTTATGGAGTAATCATCTGAGCGGTGAGCTTCACCTCCCTCATAGATGATCGTAGGGCATTTAGGTTTTCCCTGCTCAGAATAAAAGAACCCTGTTTTCTCATTGGAAGGGCGAATGATAGGGGCCCCAAAGTGTTTGGCCAAATGCGAGGCAGTATGATCATCGGGATGAAAATATATCTGTGGAAATTTGTAAATATGTTTCGGACCGGATCGAATATTCACACAGTGGGTCATGAGGTCAATAATTTCGCTTGTAAAGAGGTGTGCTAGACGAGATGCAAAAGACCCTTTTTCGGACCCTGGGAAACTTTCTGCTAAGTCATGGCCATCTGGGAGTAAACGTGTGTGATTGATCAGCCCGTAGACATTCATCACAGGAATACAAATTAGAGTTCCTGCAAGAGCTTTTAAAACGGGGGATTCTAAAAGGCGGTGGATAATATCGATTCCATTCGCTTCATCACCATAAAGAGTCGCGCAGATCAGGAGGCGGGGGCCCTCTTTTTTTCCGTGGATGACGTGCATAGGGATGTGGAGAGGCGCACAGGTATAGACTTCAGGGATCGGTAGTGCAAGAGTTAAGCGTTCACCAGGTTGAACTTTAACTCCGCAGATTTCAAGGGGGTGATTTTTCATGTTTACAATGTAACAAAAGCCCCTAGAAAAAGCAATGCCTGTATGGAAAAGCCCGTCCTCATATTTTTTGAGATTGTTTCTATTATGGGTTGCTGCGAGGATAAGATCCGAAATTGATGTTCTGAGTTGGTGGTGGCCTTTTCATTCTCGCCATGTCCAGGTTTTTCGGAGCGGTTCCTTATCCCCCTGGATTCTCTAACACAGAACATGGCTACTTTTAGCGGATCTTTATCAACTGTTTATTAGCTACTTACGCTTCAGAAGCCCTTAGTTTTGAACTGAGAGATTGGAGGAAGAACCTCACTTGGAAGGGCTAAATCTTAACGAGTGAATGAGTACGCTTTTTTTTAAGTCATTGATTATTAGTTATAAACGGTGGTTTTTCCTATAAAAATAAAAGAAAAATATTGCTAAATTATTTGAGTGTGTTAATATTATAAATATACGGCCGATTAGGCATTAATAAAATAAGTGTTTTTTTAATAAACAATAACTATTGTCACATCTCATAAGGATAACCATTTGTTGGTACTTTTTAAATAAAGCCAAATGGTAGGCCTTATCATAAAATTACTCAAAAGAGCAACTTTTGAGTAAGTCTTAAAACTAATTTGTATGCTTATTAGCTTGGCATTATTGCTGAGCGAAAAAAAATTTTATAAGTCTTTGATTAGGATTGGTTTATCGATCGTTAATTATGGGCTAAAAGTATGACTTCAGCTTTCCATCACATTTCCCCATGTGGAAATAGGATTGATGTTAGATGAAGCATTCATAGATTTTGAGTCGAATCTAGGTAAATCACTAGTGACCTAGCTTCGAAGCAAAAAAGTTTGCTTCTGGAATGAAGCTTGGAAAGGACTTTAGAATCAAAAGTTTATAAAGTCTTAAGGTTCAAGCTTGTTATTGACTGATGTCAAAAGAGAGCGCTTATATAAGCGTATGAGGGAACTCCTGCAATAAAGCAGGAGAGAAAAGGGACTATACAAGGAGAATCAATATGTCGGAGACAGTAGACCCTGTTCAAGGAGGATACGGTTCCAATATTCAAGACCCTGATATCGAAGATCCAGGGACTTTGGATTGGTGGGAAGCACAGTATACAGGTTTTTTAGATCACCTTAATGAATTGTGTGAAGAAGGAAATGCTCAGCTAGCCTATATGGAATTACCTTATCTTATGAATATTTCACAAAGCTATACAACCAATGGTTTAAATGTTGAAGTGGCGGATAAATCAAACTTTGATAGCACGATAGGAGATTATCTCAATGCCATCCAAGAGGATTTTGACCAATACTCAACAGGAACTACGGATGGAACAGCTAACGCAGATCCAGAATATGCTCAAGATGCTCTTTACGATGAGCAACAAATTAATAGATTAATGACTGAATATCCTGAATATGCAGCACCTATTGCAGATGTGAGTAATCAGCTAGATGTCATTATTCCATCTCAGTATCAAAATGACCCACAAGGTCTAGCAAATTATTGGGCGAGCTTATGGGACCTTCCAAATCCTGAAGATGATCCTTCAGATTCGGGGTATCAAGGAACTTCTCCGGTTAGTAATGGGATTAATGCTGCAAGGAATGATGTAGAATCACAAAACACGATTCTAAATTCCCAGATGCAAACGTATTCGAAGGAAGCATCCCAGGATCTTTCTGTCGAACAAGACTGTTTCAAGTCAGCACTCGATACATCAAAAACAGCTGTTACTGCAATGCAAAATGCAGGAAGTTAATTAGTAAAATAGGAGGAAAAGTAATGTCTGGAGATTTTAAACCTGTATCAAATGGATTTAGTTTTGCTTGTACGTCTTCATATAATCTTGAAGAAACAGCAAGTGAATCGCAAATCGTTCAAGCAACGCATGTTGATTTGATTGGAGAATTAACTTCTGAAGCCAATACAAATATGATCAATGCGGATAATGATGAAATGGAAGAAATGCCACTACCACCTGATAATGGTGATAGTGATCCAAACTATTCTACAGAGGTTCAAGAGTGGCAGACACAATATAACTTAATTAATACAACTGGACAGATGTATGTGAACGAGCTTCAAACCGAGGCACAAAACGATGCAACGAATCTGCAATCAATTGGAAACTTTATACAGAACCTACTGCAAATTCAGTCAGCAATTTTATCGCCACTCGATACAGTAACAGCTCTTTTACAGAAAGATCTATAAAAAACTATTAAAGGTAAAATAATATGTCAATGCAAGCAATTATAAAAGATCGTGAAGAAGGGACAGCGACAAGCTTCTCTTCAACACAAAAAGCAAAGGGATCCTCATCCTATGCCGTTTTCGGGATGACTGATCAACTTGATGCTCTTTTACAACTAGGAGAAATGACAAGATATAGCGATTCTTTCCTAGAGGATCCAGAGAATGAAAATGAAGAAATAGTCCCTACTAAGTCAACGGCAACAGAATCAGATGCATCTGAAAAGTCTTCTGAGAGTTCAGAACCAGTTAAGTTTACTGAGAAAGCTATTTTTGAGGCAGCTGGAGAGATGTCTCGGATGGAAAAAGACACCAACGAAAGTCTTGAAGATGAATTAGAAAACCAAATTGCCATTATGCAGGCTCAAGTTGAAGCCATGCAATCTGCTGCAGATTGGTGGGCAACATTTGGTCCTGCTTGGGAAAATTATCAAGATCTTCTAGCAGATCCTAATAGTTCAAACGAAGACCTTTATGAGGCATTTAATGAAGTGATCGACTCTCTTGAAATTGAATATGCTGATGATCCAGACACAGAAGCTCAACTCGAGCAGATTCAAAGTCAGGGAACTCATGAATATAACAAAGAAGAAAGTTGGGAAGACAATGGCGGTTGGGACCACTTTTGGGGTGGACACTTAGGCGATCCCGATTATTTTAGGAAATATTGTGAGAGTGTCAATCCTACACTGGAAGCCCTTGCTGAAGGAGCTGTAGGAAGCCCTGTTATGTTCCAAGAAGCTCTTGCGAATGGGCAGGAAGCTTTTGAAGCTCAAATCGAACAGATGCTTCTATGTATTCAAATCTTGATGGATATCGTTAATATTCTCCAAGGTTCTTCGGCAAATGCTCAAACTGCCATGTTTGATATGGAAGCGCTTATGATGGACTTAGAGCAGCTTCAAATCAACACAAATACTCAACAATCAATGCAACAACAAGAAATTAGTCAAAACGTTGCAGATGATCTTGAGAACAATTTAGAACAGATCCAAGAAAGCCTTAAGAACTCAGAACATCAAAGTGGTGGTCTCTTTCATTGGACTAAAGACTTCTTTACGTCTGTTGGAAAACTTTTTGAGGACATTGGGGAAACGACTTATTGGGCTGTGACTGGAGATGAATCCAAAGCAAAGAATGGCTTTGAAGAGCTCACAAAAGGATACCAAATGGTTGGAGTGGCCTTTAAAGATCTCTTTACTGGTGATATCAAGCAAGGGTTTGAAGTCCTCTTTGCAGCAGCATTATTAACCATGCTTATGGGTCCTGAAGGAATTGCTCTTTTAGGAACTGAGTTTGGCCAGGATATGATAGAGCTGTCAACGCTTGCGATTGATTTAGAACAAGCGTATTATGAACTTATTGGTGCTGGAGTTTTAGCTGCTGTTGGTGACGAATCTGGAGCTAAAAAAGTAATGGAATCAGAAAAGAAGCTTGGATTAGAAATACTTGCTAACCCAGCTCTTGAAACTGTTACTCAAGTTGCGATGCTTGCTATTATTGTTGCGATGGCAGCTACAGGTAATGAGCTTGTGGCAGGAATTATGTTGGCCCTTTTCATTGCTTCTACAACAGGTTGGATGCAAGAGGGAACTGACAAACTTGCAGATGCAACAGGCAGTCAAATCCTTGCTGATGTCATTGTTATCGCTGCTGTTACTCTTCTTACTGCAGGCGCAGGTGCTGCTGAAGCAACTTTTTCTACTGTAGCAGAGACGACTGCTGCAGCGGGGGAGGAAGCTGCTGAAGCAGCTTTTTCTACTGTAGCAGAGACGACTGCTGCAGCGGGAGAAGAATCTGCAGCTGAACTAGCGAATCTCGCTGCTGAGGAAACTGAAGAAATCACTACACAAACTTCAGAAGAGGCTACAAAGAAAACCTCGTCAAGAGGAGCTCGAATCGCGAAGAGATCAGCTGCGGTAGGAGCCTTTGGATTTGGATCCACTCTAGGATCAAGTTCACTTGCTTTGGATATTCTTGAAGCAACAAATAAGAAAAATAGCAAAGCTCTAGCGATTATTCTTGAGCTTACTCAAGTTATCATTGCTGCTGTGACTGCATCGATCGGTGGTTTCACTGTGATGACTGAATCTGTTGGAAATACTGCACGATCTGCGGAAGAGAGTGCTGCTCAATTAACACAATTTGCTTCTCGCGTCACTGCTGGAGCAACTGCTGTAGGTGCTGTTTCTAGTGCTGCCCAAGGTGGAGAAACCATCATTATGGGAAAAAATGCAATGAAACTTTCAAAATACCGAGCGAATGTGTCTTTAGATGAAGCAACTCAAACGAATGTTGATGCAATGATCAAGCAAACAAGCGAAGAGCTTAAAATGATTATAAAAGCATACGAAGAAATTGTAGCAACTGCATTCCAAACACCTGCAGAAATTGCAGATGCAGAACTTAAAGCATTAATACAAGGTTAATAAAAATAAGGGATAAAAATTATGTCAACAAACATGCAAACAACAACAAATCCAAATCCTGAGCCATCAGCAACAACAAGTACTGGACTTGGTGGACTCTGTTTATCAAGTGGTGTGGAAGGCTCTGTTACATCAGCTTTATGTTACCTTCAGCAGGTCCTTTGTGACATCAACTACCAGGATCTTCTACAAAGTGAGGAGATGGCGGTTACAAACAAAGATGCTACAGAAGCAGCTGCTGAAAATACTATTGAAGAAGGACAAGAGATGTTTACTAAGTCTTTAGCTCAGGGAATCGGAACCATTACTGGTTCATTCGTATCACTTGGAGCAATGGCTTATGGTGAATATAGTGATCCTAGCAAAGCTGACCTTGAACAGATTAAGCAGCAAAAAGAAGGAATACAGAACTACAAATCAGCCCTTCCAGAAGAACATAGAGTCAATATAAACGAAAAAGATGGATTACAAGTAGAGACAGAGCTAGATACTGGGAAACAAGAAATAACCCCAGATCAGAAAGAAGCCGTTCAAAAGAGAACTGAAGAGCTTAAAAAGCAAAAATCCTTTGTTGATCAAGACGGTAAAGCTCTTCAAGTATCTGATGAAGATAAAACACTTCTTAGTACATTGGATGAGACCCCAATAAAAGAACTAAATGAAGCACTGGATAAGCAATACGATAAATTAACTGAACAAGAACAAACGATAGCGAACAAACACTCGGCACGTGTACAAACATTCGCAACAGTTGGTAAGTCAATTGGAGACGTCTTTAGTGGTATTGGAACAACGATAGGAGCGTTTGCTGAAAAGGCCGCAGCTGAGTACCGAGCAGATGCACAACTTGCTAGTTCTGCAGCGCAATCAATGGGATCGATCATGGCTCAGATGCTTAAGACAGCGAATGACGCGTTATCACAAGCGCAGCAAACGATTCAAAATATGGCAACTATTTCTAATGGAAATAGATTCCAAGGATAACTTTCCCTAATTCCGTGTAGGTTTTTTTTAACCTATCTGGCCGCTTCGCTAGCCCTTCCCCCCCCCATAGCGAAGCGGCCTTTTTATATTCTGATGTATCGATTTTCCGCACTCTTTCCTCATCTGAGATAAAAGTCGATAGGAAAAATGGGTGTTTTGAATTGGTCTACAAATTTAGCATAGTTGTTCTGATTGATTCAGGTCAGTTGCGTAAAAAATGCATAAATTTGGGGGTATAGAAGGGTTTTTATCATGTCTTCTGTCGTTTGTTTTACGTACAAGAGTTTCTGGATGAAGAGGAACAAATAAGAATGGGGCAGGTAGGACTTGAACCTACGACCTACGGATTATGAGTCCGCAGCTCTAACCACTGAGCTACTGCCCCAGAAAAAGCAACGACTATAACATTTAGAGGATTATTTGTAACGGGGCTTTAATGGGACTGTTGTGAATTGGTATTTTCAGATCTAACCTCCCTACTTTCTTCTTATTTTTGCCACCCACTTCGCATTAATCCCGTGATAGAGAATTTGTCTAGACTTTTTTCTACTCTTTAGAAGAGACCTTAGGAGGAAGTTCTTCTTTAAGTTTTTGTTTGGCATGGGTTTCTTTAATGAAAAGGGAAAAAATAAAGGCAAGCCCAAACCATAGAGGAATTCTGATAATGAATGGAAGATAAGAAGAAGGAATGTGACTTTCAAAAGACAGTGAGTGGCCCCATTCAGAATGAAATAGAAACTTAGTCAATAGCTCAGATAAGAATGCGAAGATAGCATAGCTACTATGAATAAATGCAAAGCTTGTTCCTGATATTTTAGGGACATTTTGCTCTTTCATAACTGTAATACATAGGGGAAGCATGCCTATGAAGATGGCTTGAAAAAAGAAGATAAAGGAATAGTTTAAGTAGTCTAATTTAAAGGGAAGGATCATAGGAAGGATTGATAAAAGGCTTACTACAAGGGAGCCAGTAACAATGAAAACCTTTCTTTTTTTGATGTAGGTTGAAATATATCCCATAATTGGAGCAGAAATGCATATTCCTAAGAGCAAGGCACTAAAAGCAAAACGGGCTTGCTCTTCAGTAAAGAGGTATTTTGATTTTAAATAAGGGATTCCCCAAAGTCCAATAGATATAGGAAATGGGGTTTGAATCAAGCCTGCAAAAATTGCGATAACCCAAGACTGTTTACATTTCAGCATTCTTATAATTGTTGAACTTAACTTAAGTCGTTGAACTTTTGGGTTAATATCGTACTGTGCTCCTGGAGCGGTATCTTTAACGAGAATAAAGAAAAAAATCGAAAAGATAAAACCGAGAAGACCATAATTTATCATTGCTGTTCGCCATCCAACAGCTTGCACAATGGCTGAGGTTATATAAATTCCCATTAAATCACCTAATGCAGCTAGCATGATAGCTAAACCAATAAGGGTGGCAAACATTTTAGGATTAAACCAATTAACAAGAATTTTTATAATGTTTACCAAAGCAACACTTGTTCCTAGTCCTATTAGGAAGCGCCCAATATAAGCAGTGGTCATAGAAGTGCTATTGCCAAAAAGGGTAATTCCAATTGCACTAACAAAAATTCCAAGACTTGTAATTCTACGAACACCAAACTTATCAAGGAAGATTCCTACAGGAATTTGGAAAATAATGAGAGGAATGAATGCAGCTAAAAATAAAAACCTGAGATTAAGTGTACTCTGCTGAAGGGCTTGAGCAACATCAGAAGCAATAATACTTGGGATAATAAGAAGGATACTTTTGTAAAGTTGGAATAGTAGGCTGATCAACAAGATCAGCCATGGGTAGTAAGGTCTTGGATGAGGTAAAAACTCATGAGATTTTATATTGCTCATATTATTCCCTGGTTACCTCAAATAAAAATACGTTGCAAGGACGTTATAAACTTTCTCTTCGCTTAATATCTTTATCAAAAAAGGCTTTAATTTTGCCTTGATCTCCAGAGGTTAGAACCTCTTTTAGCTCTTTAGCAACATCAGGATTACTTTTTGCAAGCTTTTCAACCATAGGCGTTGCTTTCTTCAGCAGATCAGCCTCTGATAGAGAAGGATCGCAGCAAAGCTGGAAGAGCTCGTTTAGTGTAAATAAGTTATCTTCAAGCTGACTTGCTTGGGCCATGAATTTTTTTGTTAAATTAGACTCTGGTAATTCTGCCATAAGTGACTCCTAAGTGACTTATATTTTTTTCAACATATACACAATCAATAAATTTTTTTGCCGATAATTTCAAGTCCTCTGTATATAGGAATTATAGTTCCTCTATGAAAAAAAGAGGATTTTTTTTAAGTGACTGGTAATGAATATTCGGTATTTTAAACTTTTTTTCTGCATTTCCCTGGCAATAATGGCCCCAATTTTGGCAGGTATTGAGGCTTTTGATTTTACGGCTGCAGGTCCAACGCGGACCGATGGTGTGCCAAAAGAGCACTTGAATGATGAGGAAGATGCCTATCTTGAAGGATACATCCAAGCTCTTGTGAATTCTCATTATTATGAATTCGATGTTCTTGTTTATGTGGAAAATGGAGATGTTTATCTCTATAATCTTCCAAAGAATGCCCTAATAAAAAACAGTATCATCAATTTTGTTAAAGACTTACCCGAAGTGACATCGGTTACTGAGGTTGATAAATTTCCTGAAAAGAAGTTGGAAAAGCTTGAAAAACGGGAAGTGAGGCCTCAAATTAAGGGAACTTGGTTTCCTCAGCAAACAGTGCTTTATCCCCCAATGATTGCTAATCCTATGGCAACGATTTACTCAGCGGCTTATCATATTGGAGATAATGTGATGGGTACTAAGTCGATAGCTGTTTCTCTTGGAGATAATTTCCCCATCTTCAGATGGAGAAGTGTTCTTCCGTGGAAAGGAGATATGCAGATCGATATCCAGGCAGGGGTCTGGTCAGTTTTTAAAATGGGGGTTCATCACAATGGGGAGATCTCTGAATTGATGAATACCGATTATTTAGTTGGCTTTCCCCTTAGCTATGCCTTTGATAAATGGGCGTTTAGGCTTCGTGTTTATCATATTTCCTCACATCTTGGGGATGAATTTATGGATCATAATCCTGGAGTAAAAAGAGTCAATCCTAGTATGGAAGCGATAGATTTTTTCACCTCTTATCAAGTCAATATGAACCTTAGGGTTTATGCTGGATTTGGATGGGTTGCTCATAGTGATAAAACCTACCCTATAAAACCTCCGCTCTACGTCGAGTGGGGAGGGGAAGCTCGGGTCCTTGGACGCAAATTTTTCTATCATCGCCTTTATGGAACTCCATTTCTTGCTGTCTATCTAAGGAATTGGCAAGTCAATGATTGGAACCTTGATGGGACCTATATGATTGGGTATGAAATTAGTAAACTCCAAGGAGTTGGAAGAAAAATGCGGATCTTTATCAACTATCACCATGGGTATTCTGTAGGGCAATTCTTTAAGGACCGAACCTCTTATACTGGCTTTGGTTTTTCTTGGGGATTTTAAAACTGCTCTTGCTTGCAAATATTCTCTAATCTAGGCAGAATAGATTCCTGAATTATGAAAATTTATCAAAATAAGACCTTTGGGAGTATTCTCCTAGTAGGTGGAACATCAATTGGTGCGGGGATGCTCGCCCTCCCTTTAACAACGGGAGCAGGGGGTTTTTTCCCATCTGCAATACTATTCTTTATCGCGTTTTCTTTCATGCTCCTTAGTCTATTCTATCTGATGGAAGCAACCTTGATGTCTGATAAGGTTAACGCTAATTTGATTACGATTTGTAAAGAACGATTGGGGCCTGTAGGTGAATTTACCGCTTGGCTCTCCTTTTTAATGCTTCTTTATTCAGTCGCTGCAGCTTATTTATCGGGAGGTGGGTCCCTAATTGCCGATGTGATTAGTGCAGGATCGAAATATGATATTTCTCCAAATATAGGAATCTTTATTTTTCTTGCCATTTTTGGATTTATTGTCGTTTTTGAAACAAAAGCTGTCGATGCGATTAATCGGATTTGTATGGTGGGTTTGATTATCTCATTTCTCCTCCTTTTGCTTTTTGTGACACCTCATGTTGAATGGGAGCACTATAAAGGGGGAAAACCCAAATATTTATGGGCAGCAGTCCCTGTTGTTATTCTCTCATTTACCTCTCACATTATTGTCCCTAGCTTAAGAAGCTATCTAGGGGGAGATGTTGCGAAACTGAAGAAAGCACTTCTTTATGGAAGTATGATTCCTCTTATTTTCTATTTAGTTTGGGAATTTTTGATTATTGGGATGCTTCCCCTTACAGGTAAATATGGGCTCGAAAATATCGGAGGAGCACCTCATCCAGTAGCAGGGCTGACTGATGCATTAAACGCAATGATTGGAATTCCATGGATTGCGATTGTAGTGGGGCTTTTTTCATTTTTTGCTCTTGTTACCTCTTTTTTTGGAGTAGCTCTTAGCCTCTATGATTTTCTAGCTGATGGATTTAAGATTAAAAAGACCGTTAAGGGAAAGGGGGTTTTACTCCTTCTAATGTTTGTTCCCCCCCTTCTTTTTGCCCTTTTCTATCCTAGCGGATTTGTTGCAGCACTAGGTTATGCAGGGGTCTTTGTTGCTATTCTTTATGGCCTTCTCCCCGCCTTTATGGTCTGGCATGGAAGATATATTGAAAAAAAGAAAGAACGATTTCGGGTCTTTGGTGGAAAGCTATTTCTTATCTTTATGTTAATCGGATCTCTAGCTGTTATTTTCTTTCAAATTGCTGCTACACAAGGGTGGCTCCCCACTTTATGAACCTACGAAGACAAAAATCTGCTCAAAAACTGAAGAAGTCATTTAAATCTATTAAAATTGGGTAGGTTCATGAGGCCAAGAAAAAAGGTTTTCATTTCACTTGTGGTTCTCTTTATTCTGTTCTTCTTAGCTTTTTATTTTGCTTCAATGATTAGTCTAAGGTCCTAAAACCTTCAGGGAAGATAGGCCCCTTTGGGCCAATAGCTAGTCTTCCGCTGAAAAAATCTGCATAGATTTCTAGTCCTTGAGATGCATTTTGAATGCAGAAAAAACAATTACTCACCCATTCTGACCCAGCGATGGTTCCAGCTGCAGTATTACACTTGAACCGAGAGGTGATTTTCTCTTTCCAATAGTTTGGATCTCCAATAAGGAGAACAGGGGAGGGAGATTTCACCCCAGTTTTTCGGCGCGTTTCTTCTAGTGCATATTCAAAGTCTGTTCCGATTCCACCAGTAAGAAAAATAGGCAGATCGAGGTAGAATTCTGCTTGACGCTCAACGAGTCGGTCTAATCGATAGGTCATTTTTGCTTCTACATAAGGATTTTGCTCCTGTTCATTAACTGTTTGATTTCCATTGGACCGAAAATCTAAGATATTTGCACATGAAAGAATACCAAGACTTTTAGCTATCCGATTGCCAACGCTCATCATTCCAGGTCCTCCTCCTGTCACAAGACCAAGGGGAGTATTTGAGTTAAGTAAGCGATGATCAAACTCATTTTTCATTTTTAGGAGCCCTTCTAGAAGTTCTTTAATTAGAGGTTCGAAGGTTCCCTCCATTAAATTAGAACCATAAACACCAACCATTGTAGCAGCAATAAAAGTCTCTACCTTGGAGAGGGGGACAAACATTCCGGAGTCTTTTCCAGGTTTCGGGACATAGCGGAGGATTTCTTGACTTTTGTGATCGAGCCAAAAAATTGAGATTCCAAATTTTGCTAAATCAAGGAGCATAGAACGATCTTCATGGGAGAAAAAATCTCCATGAGAGCGAGAGGGTTTTTCAAAGTAAATTCCCTTTAAGCAACCATACACTTGTTCACTTAGGAGCATCCGCTTCATGATTGGGGAAGGAAAAAAGCGGGTAAGGAGAATCCCTTGACTTGTAATAACCCCTTTTTCAATTGCTTCTAGAAAGGGATAAGCAGGTTGTGAATACATATACTTTTCGACTTTTTCTGCCTGCTCTCTTGGGTGGAAAAAGCCTGGGAACTCTTCATGGGTAGATTCTGTTTGGATCCAATCATTAGGTTTTAGATTTAGGAGTTGTTCGCCTTTAACAACAAATGTTGCGCACTTATGATGCGTTGGAGTTGGAGCTGTTTGAATGGCTCCAAAAAGAGCCTTAGGATTTTCGATCGATGCTTGCAATTGATCCCGATCTGAGAAAAAGACATGTTCTCTGTAGGGATCAAGGGTATAAAATTCAAGAGGGATCTGGCTCAGTTCTTCAGAGCTTTCTCCATAGAGTTCATAGATGTCTCCAGAAGCAGTAGTATCAGGCTGCAGAATAGATGCTGCAGTATGTGTTACTCCTTTTGGGAGAAGATCATCGACGACCCGTCCAAAAACAGTTCGTATATGGAGAGGAAGCGTATTAACAAGAAGAAGTTGATTTGATGCTAGGCGTTTTTTTTCTTCCCATTTTTGGGTAAGGTGGATAAGTTCTCGGACTTTGACTTCGGGATGTTTTAAAGCTTCTGCTAAAACTGGGATAAGGCCTAAGACTTTTTTATCATAGGTTTGGATCCCTGGTTTTAAGGGGAGAAAAGCGATCATTCTTCCTTCGATTTGTTCCAATGTCCAATTTGATTTCCCTTGTTTTTCTCCTAAAGAAAGGAGGGGACGCCCTTCCCGATCTGTTCTTCCAAACATTCTCGATAAATAGATGGGATCTCGAACTCGTCTCCGAACGTCTGCCGCAAAGAGCTTTCCGATATAAGCTCCAGGGGTTAGACAAGAAAGAAAAAGGGTTCCTTCTGGAGAAAGAGAGGTGAGTTCTAATAATATTTCTCCGGAGCGCTGTACAATAGAAAGGTCAAATTCTAATGTTGATGCATTGACACCTAACTGTGCAAGGGTACTTTTGAGGTTGAAAAACACTCTTTCTTTTTCAATAGAAAAGCCTAGGAAAGAAGGGGAGATATTTTCAATCAACACTTTAGCATGGACCCTTTTCTCATCTAAATGAGAAAGTTCAATGATCTTTCCATCGGGAGTAACCAGGTCATGATGTAAGAATGAGAGAGTAATGCCCATAATTTCCCTATAACATATTTTTCTCCTTGAGCAATTATTTTTTAAGGAGTAAACTTACAAAGTTTATGGAAAAAGAACTGATTAGACCCCGTAGTTTTGGAACCCATGATGGAAGCTTTCACGCTGATGAAGTGACTGCTTGCGCTCTTTTGCTCCTTTTTGATCTTATTGATCAGGAAGAAATTGTTCGTAGTCGTAACTTAAAAGAGCTTAGTAGCTGTGAATATGTTTGTGATGTGGGGGGTATCTATGACCCTAAGATTAAGCGGTTTGATCACCATCAATCAAATTATAATGGTTCTTTAAGCAGCGCAGGAATGATCTTGATATATCTTAAAGATAAAAAGATAATCGATGAAAAGCTCTATCACTATTTTAACCGTTCTCTTGTGATGGGCGTTGATGCTATTGATAATGGAAAAGCAGCACCAATGCTAGGACACTGCTCATTTTCTTCCTTGATTGCTAACTTTGTCCCTGTTCGTCACGATTCAAGTGTGAATGTATTTAATACCGCCTTTTTTCAAGCCCTTGAATTTTGTCTTGGGCATTTAAGACGCCTTTTAGAAAAATACCATTATATCCAAGAATGTCGGGGAAAAATTCAAGAAGTGATGAAGAAAAAAGAGAAAGTGATGATTTTTCAGGAGTCGATGCCATGGCTTGAATCCTTTTTCGAGCTTGGTGGTGATAAGCATCCAGCACAATTTATTGTGATGCCTACAGGAAATCAATGGAAACTCAGAGGGATTCCACCAAGTTATGATAAACGGATGAAAGTACGGGTTCCTATGCCAAAGGAATGGGCTGGACTCATTGATGAAGAGCTAAAGAAAAAATCGGGGATTTCAGGGGCCATTTTTTGCCACAAGGGGCGTTTTATTTCTGTTTGGGAAACCAAAGAAGATGCTCTTAAAGCGTTGGAGTACATTCAAGGAAGTGAAAAATGAGTACGATCTTTGCAAAGATCATCAAAGGAGAGCTCCCTGCAGACAAAGTCTATGAAAGTGAAACGCTTATCGTTATTAAAGATATTAGTCCCAAAGCTCCAGTTCACCTACTGATCATACCTAAAAAAGAATATCACAGCCTTCAGGAAGTTCCTCAACAGGACCTCTCTATTATTCAAGAAATTGCTAATGTTGCCCAAAACCTGGCTAAGAAATTTGATGTTGCAGACAATTATCGATTGCTGACAAATATTGGAACTAAGGCAGGACAGTCGGTTTTTCACCTCCATTTTCATTTAATTGGTGGAAAGCTCCTCGGCGCAATGGCATGAGATATCTGATTTTTCTAATTTTTATTTCGACTCTTTACGCCTCAGAACATGAGGCAATTAAAAGGATCTATTCCCATCTATTGATCCATGACTATCATTCTGCTCAAAGAGAGTGTGAAGAAAGTTTAGAGTTATATCCTGAGTCAGAAGGGCTAAAAAAAGTTTATATTAAAGCCTTAGCGGAAAATGGGAAAGATACAGAAGCAATCCATTATTCAAAAGGGCTTGGTGAGAAAGAACCAGACTCCGATCTAATTGAAACCTTAGCTTGGGGCGTTATTGGAAGCTCTGAAAACTCATCGCAATTTATTGTCAGTGTAGCTTCACTTATGAGTGCCTACTATACCGATGATGTCAGAGCCACAGAAATGCTTCTTCGAGAGCTTAGTTCTTCCAATGCTATTCTCCGAAGTATGGCGGTGAAGCTATCCCCCCGTTATCGGGATGGAAGGCTTATTGATGCCCTTAAGCGGTTATTAGTAACCGAGAAGATATGGTTTGTCCGATTGGAGGTTATTCAAGCGCTTGGGGCAATGGAAGTAAAAGAGGTGAAGGAACCCCTGAAGCGAATTATTACTCATTCACGCACCACTGCAGAAGAAAAAGGGGCAGCGATTGCCTCGCTAGTGAATATCTATGATAATATTGGTGAGACTGAGCTAAAAAAGTTGACTGAATCAAAAAGAGCTGGTCTGCGCCATTTATCCTGCCAAATCGCGTCGCATCTTGATCTCAAAGAGAAAGCACCATTAATTGAAAAACTTCTTGATGACCCTTCGTCTGATGTTCGAATTGCAGCTCTTAATACCTTGAATTTTTTAGGGTTAAAAGCTTTAAAACCCGAAGTTCTTTCAAAAATTATCGACTTAACAGAGGATCCCAATCCTCCTGTTTCCTTAACTGCAGCGTGGATTGTCTCAAGATATGCTCCAGAAACAGCACTGCAAGTGGCTAGGAGGTGGATCTATTCTACTGATGAATCATCTCGCAGGCTAGGCGCTTTTGTTTTGGGGAGAATGGGAGCGACTGGAAAACATTTAGTTCACGAAGTGCTTAAGATTACACCTGACCCTTTTGTCAAAGCTAATGTAGCCCTTGGTGGAATTGGACAGGGAGGAAACCATCAACACCTAGCCGATATTCTTTACACATTCTTGATGTTAAGAAAGGGAAAGGTAATGTGGGATTCCTCTCAAAATCCTTTGTTTGAAATCCTCGCTCCCTCACGAATTTGCCATATTCCTCAAGTTCCTCAATATCCCACAATGGTTGATCATCTTACCCGCTTAGAGATCTTGGGAATGCTTGCCGCATTAAAACATCCCCATGCGGAAGAAGCTGTAAAAAGCTTTCTCACTCAAGATGTATTTGGAGTTACCTATGCAGCTTCCACTACGCTTCTTGAAGAAGGAGGAGAAGGAGCTTTTGATATCCTTCGTGACCTTTTAAAAGAAGAGGATGATACGATCCGAATGCAGGCCGCTCTTGTTTTAGCCTTATCAGGTGGTGAAACTGAAGCAATTGAAATTCTTCAAAATGCCTACTATCTTGTTGATCGAGAGATGAAAATTAATATCCTTGGAGCCTTGGGTCATATTGGGGATAAAACCTCAATTCCTTTCTTGTTAAAGCTCCTTGAAGAGCCCTATCAAACCCTAAAAGTAATGGCGGCATCTGCCCTCATTCAATGTGTGTACCATTAGGAAAATGATGAACATTCAAGAAATCCAAAAACAGCTTCAGTTTTATAAAATTGATGGATGGTTACTCTATGATTTTCATGGAAGTAATCCCTTAGCTCTTTCGGTCATGAAAATTCAACCTGAGGTTTTGATGACAAGGCGATGTTTTTACTTTATTCCTGCAAAAGGTGCTCCTCATAAGATTGTTCATAAGATCGAATCTCATAATTTAGATCACCTTCCAGGTGAAAAAAAAGTCTACTTCAGTTGGAAAGAAATGCATCGACTCCTTGGGGAAACGTTGCATGGAATGAAAACAGTAGCAATGGAATACTCTCCGAACCAAGCTATTCCAACGGTTTCAGTGATAGATGGAGGGCTAATCGATTTGATTCGTAGCTATGGAGCAAAAGTCGTTAGTTCAGCCCCGTTTCTTCAAGCCTTTACCTGTCTTTGGACCAATGAGCAATATCAACTCCACAAGGAAGCCTCCCATGTTTTAGAAAATGCTGTTACAGGAGCTTGGGAATTAATTAAAATGCATTTATCGCAAGATAAGCCGATTAATGAATATCAGGTGCAGCGGTTTATTCTAGGCCAATTTGAAAAGGAAGGCTGCATTACTGAAGGAGAGCCTATTTGTGCTGTAAATGGGAATGCTGCAGATCCTCACTATATTCCCACAAAAGAAAAAAATAGTCCGATTAAGAAAGGGGATTTTATCCTGATTGATTTGTGGTGCAAGAAGAATTTGAATTATGCTGTATTTGCTGATATTACTCGCGTAGGGATTGCGGCAGATAAGCCTACTCCTAAGCAACAAGAAATCTTTTCCTTGGTAAGAAAAGCTCAGAAAACTGGAACGGATCTTGTGATTAAGCGGTTTTCTGAAGGAAGAGAGGTTCAGGGAGGCGAAGTCGATGCAAAGGTGAGAGAAGTCATCGAAGAAGGAGGCTATGGGGATTACTTTACCCATCGAACCGGACACAACATTCACACTGTTAATCATGGTCCAGGCGCGAATCTTGATTGTATTGAAACCGACGACCATCGTCTTCTAATTCCTAGGACGTGCTTTTCTGTTGAACCAGGCATTTACCTTCCGGGGGAGTTTGGGGTGCGTCTAGAGTATGATGTCTATATTCATGAAGATGGAAAGGTAGAGGTTACATTGCCACCTCAAGAAGATATTGTGACTTTTAGTTGAAGATTTCACTGAAGTTATCAAGATTTGTAAAAACTCTTCCGGCAGTCGAAATAAAGACAGTGAATAATTGATCATTTAAAAGGCAGTCAATGGGCCATGTTTTGAAGGTGCCAAAGTCTGAAAGGGAGCGTAGATCTTCTGGATTTCTCTCAATGTATTGGACATAAGCAATCTCAACATGTCGGCGTGCGTTAATAAGAGTGATTCGTGCTCGCGTTCTTTTAAGATCTAGGAGCTCAAGCCGAAGTATTTCTGAAGAGGGGAACGCTGCGCACTCTCTTTCCTTTGCATCAATAGAAGGAGGTGGGAGATCTCTGAGAGCATTGATTTGCGCTTGAAAAACTGAAAAGCCCCGAGTTAGTTCACCACTAATAGCGCGATATCTATTCTCCTCATCTCTCACTTCAGACACCCACCTTTCAAGAGTGCCTACAGTTACTTGCATACTTGGATAATAACCAAAAAATAGAAGGGAAGATGCAATATGAAGATAACTTGGATTTAAGTAGAGAAATCCCCCTAATGATGCGAGTGCTATAAGAGGAAGTCCAACGCGGGACACACATCGAAGAGTTTCATAAAGAGCGATTTTTTGAGAACATTCCGTCAGTTTTCCTTGAAGAAAAGGTTGATTCCAACTGGTTATTTGATTCATATGGTGAAATCATACAGAAAAATTATTTGGAAACAAGAAATTTTAAACTTTCATTTTGAAGTTTTTTGTAGAGGCTTTTAAGACCATTTGCACGGCTTGGAGAAAGAGCCTCTAAGAGTCCAATTTCTTTGAGAAAAAGAGGTGGGCATTTAAAGACAGCTTCAGTAGGCTCCCCATCATAGACTTGAATAAGAAGCTGGGCAAGACCTGCAGAAATCAATGCATCTGAGCTTGCTTGGAGCGATAGAAGCCCTTCTTTACACTCAATCTTCAAGTAAAGGAGGCTTTGACAGCCTGGCACGAGGTTTTCTTTCACTTTGTCATCAAGAGCCATTATAGGGGCTTTCTGGCCGAGCTCAATGATCCTTTGATATCTTTCCTCTTGAGAACTTAAAGAGAGAAAAGTTTCTTTAATATGCGTTTGTTTCGCTAAACAACTAGAATAGTCCATAGCTGAGATTATAGACCTAGGCGACTTTTATTGTCTTAGAAAAGATTTCTTGAGCTATCTCTCGATAACCTTTGCCTTCCAATTCTTGAACAGTCCAATTTTTCTTTCGTTGGTCTAAGTTAGAATAGAAAATATTTGAGGATCGATCTAAAGCTTGCCCTTCTAATGATTCTAGGAAACTGTCGGTCTCCAATTTGCCAAACTCTTCAAAACTGTGTGTTTCTGATGGGTTTAGAGCTATATGGTGGAAGTAGGCAGCTTTAACCTTTGCAGCAACGTGTTCTGTGGCAGTTACATGATTAAGATCTCGCAATATTTGATCAAGTTCTCCTTTTAATTGTTTCAGTTCCTCAGGAGTACAGCTTTGTTGTATGCGGATAATTTTATCATTGAGCTCACGAACTCTTTGGCGAAGATGGCTCATTTTTTCCATTGACTGGTCAGCAACACTGCTCCAATACATGATTCTACCAACAAGGTTAGATTGGGGTTTAGAAAGAGAAGGGTTCCTTTCTCGAGCAATTTCTGCCATTTTAGCAACTGATTCATGGATCTCAGCACTTCTTCGGTGCTCAATTTCCTTTTTCTTGAATGGAAGGACTCCAAATGATATTCCAAGTTCTTTATTTTCAAAGCCTTCATAGAAAACGCGGCGATAAACACCGGTTCCCCCAACAAGGACTAAGGCGGCAATAGCAGCAGCAACAGGAGGTGCTAAGCCAGAAATAGCAAGGAGACCAATGGCGACGCCTGCAACAATACCCACAAGGAGGACCGCGCCTACAACCATCGCTATAATTGAAGCCACTTTGTATACTTTTTCTTTGAATCTATCGGAACTTGCTGATTCAGAAAGATTTATCATGCAATACTTCTGATATTGATGATCAGGAGATGGAGAATAAGGCTCTGTAGCAGCAGATCCAGGACTTTGCACAACTTCCATAATCTTTCCTAAATTAACTATTATTGTTTTAATGATAATATTATAACACAAATAGCGATAAATTTATTGATTTAAATTATTAGTATATGTTTATTTTAATTATTAAAATTTTGTTTTGTCAGCATCTTTTTTCCTTTGGTTTAAATAGCCTCTTATATAGAATCTGACCACAGCACAGATATTGAATAAGAGTAAGTATGCCAAAAGAAGATACAATTAAATTAGAAGGAGTTGTTGAAGACCTTCTTCCAAATATGACATTCAAAGTTGCCCTTGAAAATGGAATGACAGTTCATGCTCATCTTTGCGGAAAAATGCGTATGCGTAATATTCGTGTTTTTGTAGGAGATACCGTAAAGGTAGAAATGTCTCCTTATGATCTTTCTAAAGCCCGCATTATCTATCGTCAAAGATAACCACTATTCCTTACAATTTCTAACAGGCTAGTCTTATTGAAGAAAGGCCTCTAATGATGCTTTTTGATTGGTTCCGATAATCCAAGTAAAGTGAAGAGGGCTTTAAGATTAACTGGTAAAGGAGTTCCTCTTGCAGCAACTTCCTCTAATAATAATTTTAATTCCTGTTTCTTGTCTTTTAAATCTATATATCTAAGATCATCTATAGATTGAGTGCTAGTCGTAGATCCACTCGAACTTGGAGAAACTTCTTTTACCCCTTTTTCATTGCCCAAAGTTCCAAGAGGACGATGATCCTTCTTTAGCATATCCTCTAGTTGAAGAAGAGCTTCTAATATTTGAACAAGAGTTTCTAATAATAAGCCATCTCCACCCTTAATGGCTTTTGAAATTTCGTTTTCAATATTATTAATCTGTTCACGAATTTTGCTTGTTTGGTCATGAGTAATAGTTGACATAGCTTTTATACCTAATAATTTTTTCGGTTTACTTTTTTGTTTTTAGTTTGATTTTGACATCACTATCACCTTAATAATAACATATTTATATAATTTATTTTAAATAATTGCTAATAAATTGTAAAAAATAAATATTAATTTACTAATAACCAGCTCTTTAAGAGTCATTATTGCGCTGTTTGTCATTGCGTGTAAGTTTTCTCTGATTCGGGCGCTAAAAATCCTTACTTAATCTCAAAAGCAAATAATTCAATCTGCTTGCATTTAGCGCTTTAAGTTTAATAAATTGTTCATGCAAAGGCTGTGCAGGCGTAGTTCGAATCGCCTAATCTGTTCCTAGGTAGAGCGGCTATTCAATAATTGTCATTAAGGCAGGGCTATTGTTCTATAAAAAGAAGCTCTGTATGAGTTCACCTTTAGCCGAAGGTGTTTTATTGAGAAATCATATTATTCTAGTGGTTGAAATCAAGCGCCCAAGTTTTGCAGTCAGATTTTTTTGCAAAAAAAACCTTTAGGAGAGGTTGAGAAAGCTAAAAAGGACAATTTTTTCTTTTGAAGGTGTAACTAAAGAGTTGAAGGGTTTGAAGAAAAGCAAGTGAGCGTCAAAATAGGGTGAAGAAAAAAAACTTTTTAAGCATAAGGCTAAGCTCGATTGTCCAGTAGAAAAAAA
Source organism: Simkaniaceae bacterium (assembly GCA_018399075.1). Taxonomy (GTDB): domain Bacteria; phylum Chlamydiota; class Chlamydiia; order Chlamydiales; family Simkaniaceae; genus Neptunichlamydia. Next base: position 978,556 of record CP073763.1, read on the forward strand.
AGAATGCAGAAAAAAAGATCGCAATCATTTAGATTTATGGTTGCATTTTTTTTAGCTCATAGTTAAGCTTTAATGCATTCGCTTGAAAACTGTAAGCGTGTATGCCGTTCCACTACATCTTTATTTAGAGATAAAGGCGTGATGAAAGGGTATTAACCCTTACAGTTAAAGTGCCCAGATAGCTCAGGGGTAGAGCATTTGCATGGTAAGCAAAAGGTCGTAGGTTCAATTCCTATTCTGGGCATAGAAAGCAAAGCTAAACTGAATTGATATATGATTAGGAGCCTAAGCGGAGGATAACTACAATGGCTAAAGAAGCATTTCAAAGGAATAAGCCCCACGTTAATATCGGGACCATTGGGCACGTCGATCACGGAAAAACAACTCTAACTGCAGCGATTACTTCATTCCTTGCAAAAAAGGGTGGAGCTAAGCTTCGTGATTACGCTTCCATCGACAATAGTCCTGAAGAAAAAGCACGTGGAATTACAATTAACTCAAGCCACGTTGAATATGAAACAGATAACCGTCACTACGCTCACGTAGATTGCCCTGGACACGCCGACTATGTTAAAAACATGGTTACTGGTGCTGCTCAAATGGACGGTGCGATTCTCGTTGTTGGTGCAACAGATGGACCAATGCCCCAAACTAAAGAACACGTTCTTCTAGCCAGACAAGTTGGAGTTCCATCGATTGTTGTTTTCTTAAACAAAATGGATCAAATCAGCAAAGGTGATGAAGAGCTTGTAGAACTTGTCGAAATGGAAATCGGCGAGATGCTTGAAGCACAAGGTTATAAAGACTGCCCAATTATTCGTGGATCTGCACTTAAATCATTAGAGGGTGATGCAGAGTGGGAAAAAGGCATTGAAGAGCTAATGAAGGCTGTTGATGAAAAAATCCCAACACCTGAGCGTGAAGTTGATAAGCCATTTCTTATGCCAGTTGAGGATGTTTTCTCGATTTCTGGACGAGGAACTGTTGCTACAGGACGTGTTGAGAAAGGGATAATTAAGCTTAACGATAAAATTCAAATTGTTGGTCTTCGTGAGACACGTGAAAGTGTTGCGACAGGACTAGAGATGTTTAACAAGCTTCTTGATGAGGCTCGTGCTGGAGAGAACGTTGGTGTTCTTCTTCGCGGCGTAGAGAAAAATGACATTGAAAGAGGAATGGTTCTTGCCGCTCCTGGTTCATGTACTCCTCATACGAAGTTTAAAGGAACGGTTTATATCCTTAAAAAAGAAGAAGGTGGACGTCATAAGCCATTCTTTACTGGATACCGTCCTCAATTTTATATCCGAACAACAGATGTTACAGGAACAGTCACTCTTCCTGAGGGAACTGAGATGGTAATGCCTGGAGATAATGTTGAATTGACTGGTGAATTACTTAGCCCAGTTGCGATGGAAGAAGGAATGCGTTTTGCTATCCGTGAAGGCGGTAGAACCATTGGTGCTGGAACAGTTACCAAAATCATCGAGTAAAACAAGTAGGAATATTTGTAAAGAGGCTTTGAGCTAAGCCTCTTTACAGTGCTCTAAAGTGGAGCAATTTGGGTGTGTAGCTCAGTTGGTAGAGCAGCGATCTCCAAAGTCGCCGGTCGGGGGTTCGAATCCCTCCGCACTCGGTTAGAGAAGTTCGCCTGAGGAACTCTCTTAAGAATTAGATTAGGACTCAATGAAGAAAAAACCAAATATGACGGTTTCACAAAAAATAGCAGATTTAAACACAGCAAAGAAAAAGAGAGCCAAGCGTAAGGGTAACTTCTTTCAGGACATGAAAGAAGAGATGAAGAAGGTCTCTTGGACTAGTAAGGATGAGCTTAGAACCTGCGGAAGGATTGTAATAGGATCGATTTTTGTCCTTGGTGTCGGTATCTACCTTGTTGATTTGTGTATCCGCCTTACTTTGGATGGAATTGGAAATCTCGTGCGATTAATAGGAGCTTAATTTGAATATGGAAGGTCAATGGTTTGTTATTCAGGTCATGTCGGGACAGGAAAAAAAGGTTAAGAAGAACCTTGAAGAAAATCGCGTAGCGACTGGAATGACTGAAATGGTCCTTGAGGTGATTGTGCCGACTGAAAATGTAGCTGAAGTCAAGCGAGGGGAACAAAAAATTAGTGAAAAGCGTCTTTGGCCTGGGTATGCCCTCGTCAAAATGAAGCTTACCGATGATTCTTGGATGTATGTCAAGGAAACTAATGGGGTGATAGATTTCTTAGGTGGAGGGAAACCAGTTCCCTTATCTGAGGGAGAAGTTGGAGAAATCCTACATGACCTACAAACCCGTAAGGGAGAGGTTGCCTACAAGAACAAGATTTCAGTCGGTGATAACGTTAAGATTACAGATGGTGTATTCGTTAACTTTATGGGAACAGTCGAAGAAGTTAACCATGAGAAGGGAAAACTCAGTGTTATGGTTTCGATCTTTGGTCGAGACACACGTGTTGATGATTTAGAGTTCTGGCAAGTTGAAGAAGCTCCAGTTGATGCAGAAGTTGAATAAGGAAAGGTAATGGCGAAGAAACTACAAAAAAAGATTAAATTGCAAATTCCCGCTGGTAAAGCAAGTCCTGCACCTCCTATTGGACCAGCTCTTGGTTCCGCAGGACTAAACATTATGGCCTTCTGTAAGGATTTTAATGCTAAAACTCAAGATAAAGCAGGGGATATTTTACCTGTAGAAATCTCAGTATTTGCTGATAAGAGTTTTACCTTTATTACCAAAGAGCCTCCAATGGCTAGGTTGATCCTTAAAGAACTAGGGCTTGATAAGGGTTCAGGTGTGCCGAACAGGGATAAAGTGGGTAAACTTACAAAAGAACAAGTGAAAAAAATCGCAGAAAAGAAAAAACCAGACCTGAGAGTTCGTTCAATGGACGCAGCAATGAAAGTTGTTGAGGGGACTGCTAGATCTATGGGCGTGGATATCATAGAAGGTTAAGGAAAGATGACGAAGAGAAGTAAAAGATTAAAAGAAATTGAGAAACTTGTAGATAGAGAGAAGAGTTACACTTTGGGTGAAGCTGTAGATATCCTCAAGAAATCTCCAAAAGTAAAATTTGATGAGTCGGTAGAAATCGCGCTCCGCATTGGTGTTGATCCTAAGAAGTCTGACCAACAAGTTAGAAGTACGGTCTTTTTGCCGCATGGATCTGGAAAGACAATAAGGGTTATTGTCCTAGCAAATGGGGATAAAGCCAAGGAAGCCTTAGATGCTGGTGCAGATCAAGCAGGCGACCAAGAGCTTATTGATAAGATTAAGGGTGGTTGGACTGACTTTGATGCAGTGATTGCTACGCCCGATATGATGCGCGAAGTAGGAAAGCTAGGAAAAGTTCTTGGACCGCGCGGATTAATGCCTACGCCAAAAGCTGGTACGGTGACTACTGATGTTAAGAAAGCTGTTGAGGACTTAAAGAAAGGTAAGATTGAATTTAAAGTCGATAAGAATAGCGTTATCAATAACCTAGTTGGAAAACTTTCGTTTTCTAGGGAGCATCTTGTTGAAAATGTTCAGTCACTATTAGGGGCTATTTCAAGAGCTAAACCTGCCACAGCAAAGGGACAGTACATGTGCTCTCTTTTCCTATCATCAACGATGGGAGCTGGCCTAAAAATTGATATTAACTCACTCGCTCTTAGTTAGGGAATAAAAGAATATGCGAAAAGAAAAACAGTTTCTCCTAGACGAGATTAAAGACAAGCTTAGTGAATCTAATGACTTTGTCATAACAAGTTATCAGGGGATTGACCCAAATAAAGCTTCAGATTTCCGTACATCAATTGTTGATAGTGGAGGTCTTTTCTGCGTTGTTAAGAAGAGAGTCTTCTTAAAGGCGGCAGATGAGGCTGGAATTAAGATTGATAAAGAAATGCTTAAAGGGCATATCGGTATTGTTTATTCAGGGGAAGATACCGTTGCTACAACTAAAGCAGTCTACAAATTTAAAAAAGACAACGATAAACTCCTTGATGTCCTAGGTGGTCAGTTTGAAGGGAAGATGTGTTCACCTTCAGATTTAAAGGAGATTTCAGCATTGCCAACCCAAGAGCAAATGCGAGCAGAATTCCTTGGAGTTCTCGAAGCACCTCTCTCTGGACTTGTTTCTGTTATGGAAGCGGCAATGACAGGAGTCGTTAGTTGCATGGACCAACAGGTTCAGAAAAATGAATCAGAACAATAAACGCAAAGGGGAATTTAACCGTGCCAACACAAGAACAAAACATTGAAAAGCTCGTAGATACGCTAAGTGAACTTTCAGTTTTAGACCTCTCTAAGCTAAAGAAAGCTCTTGAAGACAAGTGGGATGTTAAAGCCGCAGCAGGTGGACCTGTTATGATGGCTGCAGCACCTTCTGCTGGTGGAGAAGCTGCTGCTGAAGAAGCAACAGATTTCCAAGTGACTCTTGAGGAATCTCCAGCTGACAAGAAAATTGCTGTCATTAAAGTTGTTAGAGAAGTGACAGGTCTTGGTCTTAAAGAAGCGAAGGAGCTTGTTGAAGGAGCCCCTAAGGTTCTTAAAGAAACCGCTCCAAAAGCTGAAGCTGAAGAGATCAAGAAGAAGCTTACTGATGCAGGTGCAAAGGTTGCACTTAAGGGTGTTTAAGAGCTGTCTTAAGCTAAATCACTCAAATGACCAGCAGAAACCTCACCGGAGAGGTTTCTGCTTTTGCGCATGTAAATCCATGCGAGCAAGAATACGTATCATAACTTTCACGGAGGCATTTCCATGCTAAAAAGACCCCCAAATAGGGTGAGTTTTAAAAGCCGAGAAGAAATTATCGATCTTCCAAACTTAATTGAAATTCAGGTTAAATCCTTCCATCAGTTTTTCCAAGAAGATAAACTGCCCCATGAGCGTGAGAACATGGGACTTGAGGAAGTCTTTAGAGAGATTTTCCCCATTAAATCTTACGATGAAAAAACCGTTCTTGAGTACCTATCCTACAGTCTTGGTGTCCCTAAATATTCACCTGATGAGTGTATTCGTAGGGGGATTACATATAACGTAACACTCAAGGTAAAATTTAGACTGACTGATGAAACGGGCATTAAGGAAGAAGAAGTCTATATGGGAACAATCCCAAAGATGACTGATCCTGGAACCTTTATTATCAATGGTGCTGAGAGAGTTATTGTATCTCAACTTCACCGTTCACCTGGTGTATCGTTTGAGCAAGAAAAGCACTCTAAGGGAAACATTCTTTATTCATTCCGCATTATTCCTTACAGGGGAAGTTGGCTTGAAGCCTCCTTTGATATTAATGATCTAATTTACGTCTATGTTGACCGGAAGAAGAGACGACGTAAAGTTCTTGCAACCTCATTTATTCGAACACTTGGATACTCTTCTGATGCTGATATTATCGAAGAATTCTTTAATACATATCGTGTGAAGATTAAGTCGGATAAAGATTTCCCTAAGCTAGTGGGCAAGATTCTTGCTGAGGATATCTTGGATGAGAATACTGGAGTCGTATTTGGAAAGGCTTCAGAGAAGCTTACGACAGCGATGCTTAAGCGGATGTTTGATGCAGGAATTAATGCTGTCCGTATTGCAGAAGATGCGGATGAAACTAGTCCAATTATTAAAATGCTTGCAAAGGATCCGACTGATTCTTATGAATCAGCCCTAAAAGATTTTTACCGTAAGATCAGACCAGGAGAACCAGCAACATTATCAAATGCTCGTTCAACGATTATGCGTCTATTCTTTGATCCAAAACGCTACAATTTAGGTCGAGTTGGGCGCTATAAACTTAACAGGAAAATTGGACGTGAAACAACTGATGAAGATTTAGAGGTTGTCACACTGAAGAAGGAAGACATTGTTGATGCGCTTAAATACCTGATCAAGCTAAAGCAAGGAAGCGAAGATGCTTATATCGATGATATCGATCACCTTGGAAATCGTCGTGTCCGTTCTGTCGGTGAATTGATTCAAAACCAATGTCGTATTGGACTTGCTCGAATGGAGAAAATTATTAAAGAGCGGATGAACCTCTTTGACTTTTCTTCGGATACATTAACACCCGGAAAACTGGTTTCTGCTAAGGGGCTTGCAGGAGTTCTTAAGGACTTCTTTGGTCGTTCGCAGCTATCTCAGTTCATGGACCAGACCAACCCGATTGCAGAACTGACTCATAAAAGACGCCTCTCTTCATTGGGACCCGGTGGTCTAAATAGAGAACGTGCTGGATTTGAGGTGCGTGACGTTCATTCAAGTCACTATGGAAGAGTTTGTCCTATTGAAACTCCTGAGGGACCAAATATTGGTTTGATTACTTCCCTTTCATCCTTTGCAAAGATCAATGAATTTGGATTCATTGAAACTCCCTATCGCATTGTTCGTGATGGTGTTGTAACGGAAGAGATCGAATATATGACAGCTGATCAGGAAGAGAAATCTGTGATAGCACAGGCATCTGCTGTCCTTGATGAACATCAAATGTTTGCTGAGCCGATTGTTTGGGCTCGTTTCCGTGGGGAACCACTAAAGATTGAATCTGAGAAGATCACTCATATGGACGTCTCATCAAAGCAACTTGTTTCGGTCGTCACTGGGTTGATTCCATTCTTGGAGCATGATGATGCAAACCGTGCCCTTATGGGATCGAATATGCAACGTCAAGCAGTTCCTCTCCTTAAAACCGATGCGCCTCTTGTAGGAACTGGTTTAGAGAAAAGAACAGCACGTGATTCTGGAGCGGTAATGATCGCTGAGGAAGATGGTGTTGTTGAATATGTAGATGGATATAGGATTGTTATTGCGCCAAAAGCCAATAGAATGAACAAGAAAACCTATCTTCTTAAGAAATTCATGCGATCCAATGCAGGGACATCGATTAATCAAACCCCACTATGTAATGTGGGTGATGAGGTGATTGCAGGAGATATACTCGCAGATGGACCGGCAACGGATAAAGGTGAGGTCGCCTTAGGAAAGAATGTTCTTGTAGCCTTCATGCCTTGGTGTGGGTATAACTACGAGGATGCGATCATCATGTCAGAAAAGCTGATTAGGGAAGATGCATATACCTCTGTTTATCTAGAAGAGTTTGAGCTCACAGCTAGAGATACAAAGCTTGGAAAAGAAGAAATAACACGTGATATTCCTAATGTTTCTGAGGAAGCGCTTGCTGACCTTGGTGAAGATGGAATTATTCGGATTGGTGCAGATGTAAAACCTGGGGATATCCTTGTTGGGAAAATTACCCCTAAATCTGAAACCGAGCTTTCACCTGAAGAGAGACTCTTGAGAGCCATCTTCGGTGAGAAAGCAGCAGATGTAAAAGATGCATCGCTCACAGCTCCTCCTGGAACGGAAGGGGTAGTGATGGATGTAAAAGTCTTTAGTCGTCGTGATCGTCTTTCAAAAACGGATGATGAACTCGTAGAAGAAGCAACACGCATTAAAGATGTCCATCGTGAATTCAAGGAAAAAGAGACTGATATTTTAATGCAGTTCCATGAAAAACTTGGGGCACTCCTACTCGGAGATGAAGCTCCAGAGTCGATCATGCACCGAATAACTGGTGATGTTCTGATTAAGAAAGGTGACAAGATCAATCAAGAAATGCTAGAACTTCTTGAGTCTGAAAATCCTGATCACTTGATTCTCCCTCAGAACGACACATATGATGCACTTAGAAAAATCCTAAGAGAGCATGAGATGGCTGTTGAACATCTCCACATGGAGCATAAATCTGAAGTGGAGCACATGCGAAAAGGAGACACAGAACTTGATCCCGGTGTTATTCGCCAGGTTAAGGTTTATGTTGCAACTAAGCGTAAACTCCAAGTGGGTGATAAGATGGCAGGGCGCCATGGTAACAAGGGTGTTGTTTCTAACATCGTTCCTGAAGCCGATATGCCCTACCTACCTGATGGACAAACAATTGAAATCATCCTCAACCCTCTTGGGGTTCCTTCGCGGATGAACATGGGACAACTTCTTGAGACACACTTAGGTCTTGTTGCCAGAAGAGCTGGTATTTATGTGAAGAGTCCCGTCTTTGAAGGGTTCCCTGAAGATCGCATTTGGGAGATGATGAAAGAACAAGGATATTCCGAGACAGGAAAAAGCTATCTCTATGATGGACGAACTGGAGAGCGTTTTGATAACCCCGTAGTAGTGGGTTATATCTACATGCTTAAACTCTCTCACCTCGTTGCTGATAAGATTCACGCTCGCGCGATTGGACCTTATTCGCTTGTCACACAGCAGCCACTTGGTGGTAAAGCTCAGATGGGTGGTCAGCGGTTTGGTGAGATGGAAGTTTGGGCTCTTGAAGCATACGGTGCAGCGCACCTTCTTCAAGAGATGCTCACCGTGAAGTCGGATGACGTCTCAGGACGTACCCGTATTTACGAATCCATCGTAAAAGGAGACAATACGCTCAGAGCGGGAACGCCTGAATCGTTCAATGTCCTCGTAAAAGAGATGCAAGGTTTATGTCTTGATGTACGCGCTGAATGCGCAGCTGAAGAAGTATAATTTAAAGGAGCTCCCCGGAGAAATTTCATGCAAGAAGATGAATTTCATGATTCTCAATTTGATAAACTAACGATCAAGATCGCCTCTGATGATGTCGTACGTAACGAATGGTCAAGAGGGGAAATCAAAAAGCCTGAGACGATTAACTATCGGACATTTAAACCTGAGAAAGGGGGGCTTTTTTGTGAAAAGATCTTTGGTCCTACACGTGACTGGGAATGTGCATGTGGAAAGTACAAGAAAATCAAACACAAGGGAATCGTTTGTGACCGTTGTGGTGTTGAGGTTACTCTTTCAAAGGTCCGTCGTGAAAGAATGGCTCATATTGAGCTAGCTGTTTCTGTTGTTCACATTTGGTTTTTCAAAACGCAACCCTCTCGCATCGGTAATATCCTAGGAATGTCTGTTTCAGACTTAGAAAGGGTCATTTATTACGAAGAATACGTTGTTACCGATCCGGGTAATACGACACTTGAGAGGAAACAGCTTCTTAATGATCACGAATACCGTGAAGCGCAAGAAAAGTGGGGTCCTGAATCCTTTAAAGCAAATATGGGGGGAGATGCAATCCGTGATCTTCTTGAAAAAGAAGACCTGATTACAGTGATTGCTGAACTTAAGGAAAAACTTCGTAAAACTCGTTCAATGCAAGCTAGAATGAAGCTAGCAAAAAGACTTAAAATTATTGAGAGTTTTGCTTCTTCAACAAATAATCCAGACTGGATGGTGATTTCATGTATTCCTGTGATTCCACCAGATCTACGCCCACTCGTACCCCTTGATGGTGGACGGTTTGCAACGTCAGATTTAAACGACCTTTATCGTCGTGTGATTAACCGTAACAACCGACTTAAGTCAATCTTAAAGCTTAAAACTCCTGATGTGATCATTCGTAATGAGAAACGGATGCTTCAAGAAGCGGTTGACGCCCTTTTTGATAATGGGCGTCATGGTCATCCTGTAATGGGTGCGGGTAACCGCCCTCTAAAAGCACTCTCAGAGATGCTTAAGGGTAAGCAAGGCCGTTTCCGCCAAAATCTTCTTGGTAAGCGTGTCGATTATTCTGGGCGTTCGGTGATTATTGTTGGTCCAGAGCTTAAGTTTAACCAATGTGGACTTCCAAAAAAGATGGCTCTAGAGCTATTTGAGCCATTCATTGTGAAAAGACTTAAAGGGAGAGGACTGGTTTATACCATTCGCTCAGCAAAGAAGATGATCCAAAGGGGAGACCCAGAGGTTTGGGATGTTCTCGAGGAGATTATTAAAGGGCATCCAGTCCTATTAAACCGTGCTCCAACCCTCCATAGATTAGGGATTCAAGCTTTCGAGCCTGTCCTTATTGAAGGTAAAGCGATTCGGATTCACCCTCTTGTTTGTACTGCCTTTAACGCCGACTTTGATGGTGACCAAATGGCAGTTCACATTCCTCTTTCTGTTGAGGCTCAGCTAGAGGCAAAACTCCTGATGATGGCTCCTGATAATATCTTTTTGCCTTCTTCAGGAAAGCCGGCAGCTGTTCCTTCGCAAGATATGATTCTTGGACTTTACTATCTGATGCATGATCCAATTTATTCTCCTGAAGAATTTGGAAAGAAAACCAAAGTCTTTGGTTCGTCTGAAGAGGTTCTACATGCCTTACATGGATCAGGAAGCTATAACTGGTTTCAAGAAGCGGAAGAAAATGTCCGACTTGATGATTATGGACGTGGTCTTCATATTCATGAAAAGATTAAAGTTCGTTTAGATTCAGGAGTGATTGAAACAACACCTGGACGTGTTGTTTTCAATACGATTGTTCCGAATGAATTAGGATTTCAAAACTACGCTCTTCGTAAGAAGAAGATGTCCGAGCTTGTTCTCAATACCTATAAAAAAGTTGGTCTTGAGGCATGTGTTAGATTCCTAGATTCACTTAAGCATCTTGGTTTCTCTAATGCGACAAAAGCAGCTCTTTCAATGGGCGTAAAAGACATTGTGATTCCTGAGGGAAAGAAAAAGATTATTCAAGAGACCCAGAAGAAAGTTGCTGTTGTTATTAAGCAATATGAAGATGGTGTCATTACAGAAGGTGAGCGTCACTCTAAGATTATTAGCATTTGGACAGATATTTCTGAGATTCTGGCCGATCAACTCTTCAAGATGATTTCAAAGCCTGATGGGACAATGCTTAATCCACTCTTCCTAATGATGGATTCTGGAGCGAGAGGGAATAAATCTCAGGTTAAGCAGCTTGGAGCCCTTCGGGGATTGATGGCAAAACCTTCGGGTGAAATTATTGAGTCTCCAATTACTGCGAACTTCCGTGAAGGCCTCAGTGTTCTTGAGTTCTTCATCTCCTCGCATGGTGCTCGTAAAGGTCTTGCTGATACAGCTCTTAAAACAGCCGATTCAGGGTATTTAACTAGAAGGCTTGTTGACGTTGCACAAGATGTTCTTGCAACTGAAGAAGATTGTGGAACACTCAATGGAATTGAGGTGGCTGCAATTAAGCAAGGGCAAGAGGAGCTTCTCCCAATTAGAGACCGCCTTTATGGCCGGACTGTTTGTGATGATGTCTATATGCCAGGGGACCAAGCAAAGCTCCTTGCAAAAGCTGGAGATACTCTGACCGGAGCCCAAGCAGAAGCTATTGATGATGCTGGTATTGAGTCTATCAAAATTCGCTCAACACTTACATGTGAAGCGAAGCGTGGGGTTTGTTCTCAATGTTACGGTATCAACCTTGCAAATGGTCGAAAAGTGGCCATGGGTGAAGCTGTTGGAATTATTGCAGCACAGTCGATTGGTGAGCCTGGAACACAGCTTACAATGCGTACCTTCCACTTAGGAGGAATTGCGTCAGCTCATGCAACACCTGATCTTATTGCAGAACAGCCGGGTATCTTGGTTTATAGCGATCTCCGTACTGTTCAAAATAGAGAAGGAATGCACCTAGCACTTAATAAAAATGGATTCCTCCATATCGTTCGCGATGAAGGACGTCCTATGGATGAGTATAAAAAGCTTCTCAGTACGAAGTCGATCGAACCTCTGCAAACCTTTACCATTGAGCTTGGAACTCAAATTACCCTTGAGGATGGAGCTAAGGTAAAAAAAGGTGACAGGATTGGTTATTGGGAGCAACATAATATTCCAATTATCTGTGAAAAGCCTGGCTTTGTTAAATACGAAGACCTTGTTGAAGGGATTTCTACTGTACGTAATGTGAATAAGCAAACGGGTCAGACTGAGCTTGTTGTTCGACAACACCGCGGAGAACTCCATCCACAGATCGTTATTTATGCTGATAAAGGCTTTGAAGAACTGATTGGTACCTATGCGATACCATCAGGAGCGATCATTTCTGTAGGCGAAGGGAATCATGTCAGTGCTGGAGATATCTTAGCACGATTACCTCGCGGTGCAATCAAGACAAAGGATATTACCGGTGGTCTTCCTCGAGTTGCAGAACTTGTTGAGGCTCGTCGTCCACGTGATGCCGCTGAAATTGCAAAACTCGATGGAGTTGTTGATTTCAAAGGTGTTCAGAAGAGTAAGCGGATTGTCGTTGTTAAAGACGAAGATACTGGAATGGAAGAGGAGCACCTCATCCCTCTTACAAAGCACTTAATTGTTCAGCGTGGCGATACGGTCATCAAAGGTCAACAGTTGACTGATGGGCTCGTTGTTCCTCAAGAAATTCTTGATGTTTGCGGTGTGCGCGAACTCCAAAAGTATCTTGTGAACCAAGTCCAAGAAGTTTATCGCCTTCAAGGGGTAGACATTAACGATAAGCATATTGAGATTATCGTTCGTCAAATGCTCCAAAAGGTGCGAGTAACCGATCCGGGTGATACCACATTCCTCTATGGAGAAAATGTTGATAAGAAAATTTTCCATGAGCAAAACTCTAAAGTGGTTGAAGAGGGTGGAAAGCCTGCTCAAGCAGCACCTGTCCTTCTTGGAATCACAAAAGCATCGCTCGGAACTGAATCCTTTGTCTCAGCGGCGTCATTCCAAGAGACAACACGTGTTCTTGCTGATGCAGCATGTGAAGGAAAAACTGATTATCTTCTCGACTTTAAAGCTAACCTTATCATGGGGCATATGATCCCTGGTGGTACAGGTTTCCACGACTATGAAAAACGTGTGAAGAAGTTGGTTGATAAAGAAGAAGAGGATATTCTAGACTTCGCATTTTCAAGCTATTAAAAACCAGCATTCATTGCTGGACTATATGAAAAGGGTGGTGACGAAAGTCATCACCCTTTTTTATTGCAACATCAAGATAAGAGTTATGACTCATGACTTTTTGACAGCTAGAACACCTTTTTGCAGGCAAGTATCAAACAAATACCTACTTCACTGATTTCAACTATTATAACTCGGATAATCTTGATAGTGATAATTATTTAATCTATGGCGGTCCCTATGTCCGCTTCTCCCTTGCTTACTAAACGATAAGCAAATACTCTCTGTTATGAGCCGCATGCTGAAAGGTATGCGGTTTTTTTATGGAGAGATTTTGTACTTATTCTCATCATCATCATAGAGATCATCCCCATGAATATCGTTGACAACGATAGCGGGAAAATTTTTGAGTTTGAGGCGGAAGACGGCTTCCGAGGCTAAGTCTTCATAGGCGATCACTTCTGCTTCTTCAATACATTTACAAAGAAGTGCGGCAGTCCCTTCAATTGCTCCAAAGTAAACGGCCTTGTGCTTTTGAATGGCCTTTCTAACTTCAGGTGAGCGGCGCCCTTTCCCAATCATCCCCTTAAGTCCTTTTTCAAGGAGGAGAGGAGTATGTGCATCCATTCTTGTTGAAGTGGTTGGTCCTGCAGAACCAATCGGATAGCCTGGCTTTTTAGGGGTAGGACCAACATAGTAGATCGTTTGTCCTTGGGGATCGAAGGGAAGAGGTTCTCCTTTTTCAAGGGCCTTTGAAAAACGAATATGAGCGGCATCTCTTCCTGTATAGATATAACCTGATAAAAGGACATGGTCCCCAACTTTAAGCGATTGAATGACTTCATTGGTTAGAGGCATCTCGATTGAAATCCGTTTCATTATAGGGTTGCCTCAGCTCCTCTATGAGAATGACAATCAATATTGATGGCAACTGGGAAATGAGCAATATGGGCGGGCCCCATTTCTATATGGACTCCAAGGCAGGTTGTTTTTCCACCGAACCCAGCAGGACCAATACCTAGTTTATTAATCCGTTCAATAAGGGTTGCTTCAATTTTTTGGAGATCAGGGTTTGGATTAGGCTGATCAAGGGGCCAAAGAAGGGCTTTTTGAGCTAGAAGTGCTGCTTGCGCAAACGGTCCTCCCATTCCAATCCCTAATGTCATTGGAGGGCTTGCTTCAGGCCCTGCTTGTTCTACTGTATCTACAATAAAATCAATGGCAGCTTCAAGCCCTGCTGCTGGATCAAAGATCTTAAGGGCACTCTTCATATCGCAGCCGCCACCTTTTACGAGGAGAGAAATTTTAAACCCATCGCCAGGGACAAGGCTGTAGTTGATTGTTGCAGGTGTATTATCTCCGGTATTTTTTCTGTGGATTGGATTATCTATAATGGACATGCGTAAATAGCCCTCTTTATAGCCTTGCCTGACTCCCTCATTAAGGGCCTCGGTTAGTCCGCTTCCTTCAATCCGAACTTCTTGACCTATCTCTATAAATAGAACAGCGTAGCCCGTATCCTGACAAAAGGGGAGTTTCTCGCACCGAGCAATTTCACTATTTTCAATGAGTTGTGATAGGACCTCTTTCCCAACAGGAGAGGGTTCTGTTTCTTTAGCTTTTTTTAATGCCTTTACAGTATCGCAACGGAGGTTGCAACAACCATCAATACAGAGTTTTTTGACGGTGTCAATGATCTTTTGAGTATGAACTATTCTCATTTAATCTGTAATACAATGAGCTTAAGTTTCATTCAAGGGGTAGACTGATATTGCTATGAATAGTAATCCAGCTTTAAAGCATTCCCTCGATAAGTTTTTCAAGCTTTACGGTATCTTTTGCGAAATTGCGAATCCCTTCTGCGAGCTTTTCAGTCGCCATTGCCTCATCGTTCAGCATCCAACGGAAGGTCTTTTCATCCACAGTAATTTTTTCGAGATCGCTCTTTGCGGCCTTATCAGCGCAGAGTTTTTTGGGGACGGGGCCTTCTGATTCGGTAAGCTCCTTGAGGAGCTTAGGGGCAATTGTAAGGAGGTCTGAGCCTGCAAGTTCAAGGACCTCATCGATATTGCGGAATGAGGCTCCCATGATTTGGGTTTTATAGCCAAACTTCTTATAGTAATTAAAGATTTTGGTTACGGAGACAACGCCAGGATCCTCATCGGAAGGATAAGATTCCTTTCCTTCAGATTTTTTATACCAATCAAGGATTCTTCCAACGAAAGGTGAAATAAGTGTAGCTCCTGCTTCAGCACAAGCAATGGCTTGGCCGAGACTAAACATGAGGGTCATATTGCAGTGGATGCCCTCTTTTTCCAGATGAGAGGCTGCAAGAACACCCTCCCATGTCGAGGCAAGCTTGATCAGGATACGCTCTTTTTCAATTCCAGCTTCTTTATAGAGGTCAATATATTGGTGGGCTTTTTTGATGCTCCCTTCGACATCAAAGGAGAGGCGTGCATCCACTTCTGTTGAGACGCGGCCTGGGATGTGTTTGAGGATTTCAGCACCAAAGTTAACGAAGACTTTTGTGATGATAAGCTCGAGAGGATTTTTCCCTCCCTTAGATTTTCCATAAGAAATCGCTTCTTCAATAAGGGGCTTATACTCTTCGATTTCAGAGGCTTTAAGAATGAGAGAGGGGTTGGTTGTTGCATCAGTAGGGTGATACTTTTTAATTTCATCAATTTCGCCAGTATCAGCAACGATAATCGTATGTTCTTTGAGTTGGTCAAACTTATTCATGAAAAAAACCTCTTTGTTTTTTTTCTTTATAGCACACTATTAAAATAGTTCCAAACTGATCATTGATCGGGGTTCAACGATGCTAGGTTTGCGAAGGAGGGCATCATAGTGGCGCTGAAAATTAGATGCATCGAGTTCTTCTGAAAAATGGCCGGATGATAGGGTTACTGTGGGCTTAAGTTCTAAGTTTTGGATGAGGTATTCCAGACAGGAATCAGTCAGGCGGGCCCTCTGTCCTCCTTCAAGAAGGGGAATCACAAAGGTTCTCTTAGCGCTGTGAGTGCTGATGGTAAGGGATGTTGCATGGAGATCATTTTCATAGCTAGGAAGCTCAAAGCGATGCACATTGATATAGGCATGGATTTCTTTTCCATAACGGGTAATTTCAAGTTCCATGCCATTAGTTTCATTCGAAAGAGGGTAGGTCAGTTTGGCCATGTCGTAATTGTTATCACCATTACGAATGGAAGTATGTTGCCAAGGGCTACGGTGACAACTTGTCAGGAAGAATAAAAAAAGAAGGAAGAGTATTCTCATGATCCTGTTTTCGCATCTGCAGCTTTGTGATAGTGTTTTCCTGTATCTCTTCCAGAAGCAAAAAGACCTACAGCCACAGCGGCTAAGGTTCCAACGACTGCTGCAGTTGCTTTCCACTTATTTGAAGGTTTTTCTTCTCTTTCACGGATAGGTGGATTTGGAGTGGTATAAATAGGAGAAGTGGTTACTGGTGGAGATTCTGTATCAGGATTTTCAACTGGTGGGGCATCATTAGCATAAAGGGTAAAAGCAAAGAGTGTGAGGATTGAAATCAGCTTTTTCATGAGTCATTCTCCGTTAGCAAGGTTTCTTTTATGTACTTGATGGCGAGTAATTGCCAACAACTCCCCTGAGAGTTTAACTCATTTTCCACATAACGCACAAAAGGTTTCCATTGGTTGTTTTGAAAAAAGGGACTTTTAAAGAGTGTTTCGGTGTCATTTTTTGAAGTGGTACGGTATTTTTTCCAACATCTCATCATACAATTAATTTCCTCTTGAAGATTGGGGTGATTGCATGAATCTGCAACTGTGGGGAAAATATTGAGAGATTTAAAGGCATTTAGGATCTTTTGATGAACAGTTAAAAAGTGATTTTTGGGGACTGCAGCCGAATGAATAATGGCATAGCCTTGATGAATCGTAATAGCTTGTAGTAGGCGAATCTCACCATAACGATTCTTCATATCAACTTGGATAAGAGTTCCCGTGCCACTTAGAGTATGGAGTGTTCCGAGTTCCTGGAACTGGCTAAATTGATCAGCTTCAAAGTTTTTTTGAACGGCTTTGATATAAGTTTTAAGATCTGCTTTACCGATTTTTTCAACGCTTAGGGTGATTGAGGGGGAAAAAACCTTTTTTTTAGACTCGATAAATCCAATTTTTATCCCTTGCTGATATTGACTTGGGTCAGAAATAACCCAGTCTTTTGGAGGGGTAAAGGTAACAAAAAAAGGTTCATTTGCTGACAAAAAAAGGGGAAGAAAAAGAAGGCTAAGCCATTTCATGAAGGTGTATTAGAACTTGAGCTGCTATGAGTTGCAGCACTTTGATGAATGACTCCGGCTACAATAGCAATAGCAATGGCAAGTCCAAGGCCCCATCCCACCATAGACATGCTAACAGTAGAGCTAGCTGCTGAAGAAGAACCGTAGCCAAGAGGGGCTCGTTGCTCATATCCCTCATTCGCATCATATTCGCTTTCTGAAAAGGCTTCATCATTAGCATACATTGGAGTGTTTAACAGCATGACACAAAGGGCGATAGTGATTGAAAGAGCCTTTTTCATATAATATTTACCATATTCCTTTACTAAAGATTATTGATATTGCCGAAAGTTTTCTTTATCGCCAAGAGTTTTTTATATTTTTTCCATTGCACATGAATCTTTCGTAACTCTCTCCTACCTAACAAAGTTTCCACAATTACCCTTTGAGGCTTTTTAATCGAAAAGACATTGATCTGACAACCTTTCCGAATGAACTATTTTATCTCGAGCCCAATAAATAGTCATAAATAACTAACAATAAGCAATTAACATATTATTATACAAATAATAAACGGTTATTTAGGATCAATCACTATTTAATAGCTTTAATTTCCAGTGCAATTGACACTGAATAAAATATTTGTTATACTGTTTTAAGTGGGAAGTGGGGTCCTCTCCTATGAGGAAGCGTATTATTCTTTTAACGCTTATGGAAAGAGTCCAATGCTTAGTTCTTAATTGCTTCCTGTTTTATTCACCTTAAGGTGATGACTTTTTTAAATTTTCTTTTGTTTTTACGAGCTTTTTACATTTTTTTTTCGATCTGATAAACTGATTGGACCATAAAATTTGGAGATCTATTTATGACGGAATGTGTGCGAGAAGCAACAGGGTTTATAGGTTACCCCACATATGAAAGTGAGGGGCTTGATCTATATTATCTATATAAACATTTCGTTGCATCTGCGGTGCAGTATCTGCGGAAAATGGAGTGGCAGTGGGCTGCCAGTGTCTTAGGGGCTCTTCTTTGGGAGCCTAAGGTTTCTATTCAAGCCGGAACGACTATCAACAAAGGAAGGGTAGATAAATTCCAAGTTTATGGAATGAATCCAGAAGTGATAGAAGATAAGGAAAAAACACCGACATTAGCCTTTCATGGAAAAAATGGTAGTCAGGGGATGTTTTTACCTTTGGGAAAGTATTTTCAAGAGCATGATATGGGGCCGCTTTTTACTTTGAATCTTTCTGAAGGCGAACTCACTGAGAGAGATCTAAGTGCAATCAATGCTAAGATAGATGAAATCCAAAAGCTTTATGGAAGAAAAGTAAAAATCAACTTTATCGGTTATTCTCTCGGGGCAGAGCTTGCTCTTTATGCCGCGCTTCAAAAGGATTCATGGAGAATTGAAGAGGGTGGAAGGTGCTTTTTAAACCCTGTAACAAGGTGGAGAGAGGAAGTGGGCAAAATTATCCGTATTGGGTCTATGACTCTCCAAACTGAATGGAAGATGCTTTCTGATGAAATGAAAGAGAGTATTTATGAAATTCGAGGAATGGATGATATTCATATGCCAGAGCCTTCTTATGCTATAAATCAATATCAAGTAGATGGAGTTGGACATGTTGGTTTGGTTTCATCTTCTCTAGTCTTTGATCAGCTGAAAATAATTTTGTGTTAATTCATCGAGCACTATCTAGTTAGTCCGCTTAAGGTTGAAACTTATTCTTTCTTTCTCTATAGTATTTCTAACCCCACTTGCGAGGTAGTAGATGAAATCTGTAGATACTGGAAAAGAAAAAGTCAAAAAGATCTGTGAGGTCCTTCGTAAAGAGACCCTTGACCCTGCTAAAAAAGAGGGGGATCAAATCATTGCGAAAGCGCGCGCTGATGCTGAAAAAATCATTGAAGATGCAAAAAGTGAGGCTTCACGAATTCATGATGAAGCCAAGAGGAAAATTGAAGAAGAGAGAAATGTCTTTCAAGCTTCAATGAATCTTGCAGCTAAAAAGAGTGTCGATACCCTTAAGCAAGAAATTGAAAAAAAACTTTTCAATCCAGAGCTCAGTGAACTAGTTACTGAAAAGATGAAAGATCCTAAGGTTGTGGCTGAATTGATTGGAGCCATTATTTCAGGACTCGAAAAAGAGGGGATTGAGGGGAACTTAAAAGCAATTATATCAAGTGCCGTTGGTGTTGATGCCGTTAATAAAGAGCTTACAAAAGGGATTATTGAAAAGTTAAAGTCCAAAAGTGTGGAAATTGGTGAGATTGAGGGAGGCGCTCAGGTAAAGATTGTTGACCAAAACCTAACGATTGACATGTCTGACGAAGCACTCAAATCCCTCCTTGCAAGTTTTGTAAGAGATGATTTCCGATCGGTGATTTTTGCAGCGACAGTATGAGTAGATATTTTTTTTTAGGGAGTATCTTGCCCTCCTTAAGGGTAGGAAGTGAGCCCAGGATATTATTTGAGGACTTGATGATTCTTTATAAGGATAATCTTGGCCGTGAGGACCTTGAAAGGGTCCAAGCAATCCGAACCTATATCGATCTCAAGAATATCCAAAAATTATTAAAAAAAGATGAAATTGATCATCGCGGCAATCTAAATGAAAAAGAGCTTGATGAAGCCATTGTAAATCAAGAAGGGCTTCCGAGTTATTTATTTGATTTTTTTGAGGAGCATCAAGAAGTTTCAGAGCAGCTCCGTCATTACTCGAAAGTTCTCATTTCCTATTTTAGGGAAATGGAAAAAAAACATAAGGGATTCCTAAAAGAGTACTTCCGTTTTGAAAGAGAGTGGAGAGTTCTTCTTGCAGGATATCGCGCTAAAAAGCTTGGTGTGGATCCAACGGTAGAACTACAGCATGAGGATTTTCATGATCCCTTGGTGGCTGAAGTTTTGGCTCAAAAGGATGCCCCTTATTTTGAGTTTCCGTTTGAGTATGTTGAGTTAGGAGAAAAGTTAAAAGATGCGGGTCAAAACCCCGAAAAGCAGTATCAGGTGATGGCGGACTTCCGCTTTCATTATATTGAAGAAGCGGTGCAGGATCATCCTTTCTCAGTTGATTACTTGCTTGGGTATTTGGTCCAACTAATGATTGTAGAAGATGCATTTGCTCTCGATGAAAAAAGAGGAAATGCCAATTTAAATGAAATGGTGAAAGGTAACTTATGAGCAGCGAGAAAACTGCATTAGCAACAGGTGAAGTCATTAAAGCCTTTGGAAACCTTCTTCACGTCCGCTTTAAAGGGGATGTTCGGCAAGGTGAGATTGCAATGGTGGAAATTGGCGATCTCTGTTTAAAGGGCGAGATTATTGAAATTGCAGGCGATGTAGCAAAGCTCCAAGTTTTCGAAGATATCGTTGGAATTGAACTTCATACCCCTGTAAAATTTACGACTCATCTCCTTGAAGCAGAGCTTGGACCAGGACTAATCAGCGCTATTTTTGATGGACTTCAAAACCCTCTTGAGCGGGTTGCAGATGCTTGTGGTCTTTTCTTGCAGCGAGGCGTTTATATTCCATCCTTAGATCGACAAAAACATTGGGATTACCATTCAATTGCAATGGTAGGAGATGTTTTAGAGAGGGGAGATGCTCTAGGTACAACAATGGAAGGACGCTTTCACCACAAAATTATGCTTCCTTTTTCCATGAGGGGAAAATATACCGTTTCTTGGGTTGTAAAAGATGGCTCTTATACAATTGATGAGACGATCGCAAAGGTTAAAGATGAGAAAGGGAATGAATATTCTCTTACAATGACTCAAAAATGGCCTGTTAAGATTCCTCTTATTGAGGGAAAAAAGGTCAAAGCAACCAAGATGATGGATACTGGAGAGCGGGTCATCGATACTCAATTCCCTATCCTCAAGGGGGGCACTTTCTGCACACCAGGTCCTTTTGGGGCTGGAAAAACGGTTTTGCAGCATCACCTTTCAAAATATTCATCTGTTGATATTGTTATTATTACCGCTTGTGGAGAAAGGGCTGGAGAGGTTGTTGAAGTCTTAAAAACCTTCCCGCACTTAACTGATCCCCACACAAATGAATCATTGATGAGCCGTACGGTTATCATTTGTAATACCTCTTCGATGCCGGTGGCAGCAAGAGAAGCTTCTGTTTATATGGGAGCAACGATTGCTGAATATTACCGTCAGATGGGGCTTGATGTCTTGCTTCTTGCTGATTCGACCTCAAGGTGGGCACAGGCGATGCGGGAAATGTCGGGCCGTTTAGAAGAAATTCCTGGTGAAGAAGCCTTCCCTGCCTATTTAGGTTCACGAATCGCTTCATTTTATGAACGCTCTGGAGTGATTACACTCAAAGAGGGAAAAACGGGATCTCTCACAATTGCTGGAACAGTTTCTCCTGCAGGAGGAAACTTTGAAGAACCTGTAACGCAAGCAACCCTTGCTGTTGTAGGAGCCTTTTTAGGACTGTCCCGTGCTCGCTCTGATGCAAGGCGTTATCCTGCGATTGACCCTCTGATTTCTTGGTCAAAATATATCGAAGATGTCAGTCTTGATCTCGAAAAAAAGGTTGAAGACTGGGATAAGAAAAATGAGAAGGCTTTCAAGTATATCAAGGAAGGCGATGAAATTGGTAAGCGAATGGAAGTTGTAGGTGAAGAGGGGATCACAGTTGAAGATCTCGTGACCTATCTCAAGGGAGAGCTCTATGATTTCTCCTATTTGCAGCAAAATGCTTTCGATAAAGAGGATGCCTATTGTCCTCTCGATCGGCAGATTATTTTATTTGAAATGATTCAGAAAATTTTTGATGCACCATTTTCCTTTAATGGGCACGATGAAGCACGAAATTTCTTTCTAAATCTTCAAAGTGAGATTAAAAACATGAACTTTATGCCCTTTGAATCCGATGGCTATGAAAAAGCTTTTAAGGCGATTGAACATCGGATTGAAAACGCCACGATGCAAAATTAAGGATGAAAGATGAATAAGATTTACGACAGAATTATCGATATTCGTGGAAACCTGATTACCGTTATTGCCAAGGGTGTGAAGATGGGTGAACTCGGTAAAATTCACCGGAAATCAGGACATACAACATTAGCCTCAGTTTTAAGTATTGATGGGGAGAAAGTAACCCTTCAAGCCTTTGAAAATCCTCGCGGGGTTTCAACAGGTGATAAGGTAAGTTTTTTGGGTCATCAAATGCAAACAGTTGCAAATGAATCGCTCCTAGGAAGACGTCTGAATGGAAGTGGAGAGCCCATCGATGAGGGACCAGAAGTTATGGGTGAGCGTATCGATATTGGCCAACCCTCTTTCAACCCTGTGAAGCGTATTGTTCCTCATCAAATGGTCAATACCAATATTCCCATGATCGATGTCTTTAATTGCCTTGTGAAATCACAGAAAATCCCCATTTTTTCTATTGCTGGGGAACCCTATAACCAACTTCTCATGCGGATAGCCAACCAAACCGACGCTGACATTGTTATTATTGGAGGAATGGGACTTCGTTATGATGACTATCAAGCCTTTGTTGACAATGCTGAGAAGTCTGGCTCAATGGAAAAAACGATAATGTTTATTCATAAAGCGACAGATCCAGCAGTAGAGTGTTTGCTTGTTCCTGATATGGCTCTTGCGTGTGCTGAACAGTTTGCCGTAAAAGATAAAGATGTTCTCGTCCTATTAACCGATATGACAGCTTTTGCCGATTCGATTAAAGAGATCATGATTACCATGGACCAAGTTCCTTCGAACCGAGGGTATCCCGGTTCTCTCTATTCTGACTTGGCCGCCCGTTATGAAAAAGCCGTTGATATAGATGGAAGTGGTTCAATCACACTTATCTCAGTTACAACGATGCCAGGGGGTGATGTGACTCATCCGATTCCTGATAACACCGGATATATTACAGAAGGGCAGTTTTACCTACATGAAGGAAGAATTGATCCCTTTGGCTCGCTCTCTCGTTTGAAGCAACAGGTGATAGGAAGTGTGACGCGAGAAGATCATGGCGATATTGCGAATGCTCAGATCCGCCTTTATGCTGAATCAAAAAAAGCAAGGGAGCGGCAAAGTATGGGATTCCGCCTTTCACGTTGGGATCAAAAGCTTCTTGAGTACTCGTTCCTTTTTGAAGAGAGAATGATGAACCTTGAAGTGAATATTCCTGTTGAGGAAGCACTCAATCTCGGATGGAAAACCTTAGCAGAATGTTTTGACCCTCATGAAGTGGGAATCAAGCAAGACCTCCTGAATAAATACTGGCCGAAGTAGGACACTAAAATGGCGCAGATTAAACTGACCAAAATGGAGCTGAGAGATCAGCAATATAAACTGAAGCAGCTCCAAAAATATCTCCCCACCTTGCAGCTAAAAAAAGCAATGCTTCAAACCGAAGTGAATAATGCGATCTATGAGATTGAGGGATTGACACGTGCCTACAAGGGAGAACTAGAAGCTTGCCAAAGTTTTCAATCTCTCTTAACCGACCCGGAAGCAGACTTGATTGACCGATCTGCCGATGTGGAAGAGGTTCTAAAACGCTTCGAGAATATTGCTGGAGCTGAGATCCCCTTCTTTGAGAGGGTGGTATTCCGTCCTACCGAATATTCACTCCTTGAAACACCCCTTTGGGTTGATTCAGCAATAGAGAAAGTAAAAGGACTTGTCACTGCTAAGGAAAAGATCGAAGTTGTCAAAGAGAAGAAACGGATTCTTGAAAAGGAGCTCCGTGAAGTTTCTATTAGAGTGAATCTTTTTGAGAAAATCCTAATCCCACGAACCCAGGGTCATATCAAAAAGATTAAAGTCTTTTTGGGAGATCAAGAACTTGCTTCTGTGGCTCAAGCAAAGGTGGCAAAAAGCAAGATTGAAAAGCGGAAAGCTGAGGAGGCTATAGCGTGACAATTATCCGCGTGAAAAAGTACCTCTTTATTGGTGTTCAAGATGATATTGATACCTTCTTTAAGCGTGCGCAAGAAAAAGGGTTTATAGAATTCATCTCAACAAAAGGACGTCGAGCCTTAGACTATCCTGAAAATGTCGATAAGCTCATTAAGGCTTTAAAAGTTTTGAGGAAACAGCCAATCACCAAGGGAGCAGAGCTAACAAAAGATTTGGATCCGGAAAAACTAGCCCATAGCGTTGTTGAAAGTGCGATTTGGCTTGAAAAACTTGAAGAAGAGGAAAGGCTTTTAGAAGGAGAAACTTCTCGCATTGAGCCTCTTGGAGATTTCGACTTAAAAGAGGTGCGGAAAATTGAGCAAGAGACAGGACGCCACGTTCAGTTTTTCTGCGTAAAGAAAGCTAAACTCAAGAAGATGGAGCTTGATGAAGCGCTCATCCATGTCGGTTCTGAGTATGACATGGACTATTTTATGACGATTTCCCACAAGGTCGAGAGTTTTACCGGAATGGTTGAATTGCACTTTGAAAAGTCTCTAACAGAACTTCAAAAAGAACTTGAAGAAGTACGAAACTCGATGAAAAAATGTCAGGCTGAACTTAAAGAAGATGCAGCTTATATCGACTTTTTAAAAGATCACCTTGTTATTGCTCTGAACCACTATCATCTATCAAGCGCTAGTGATGAGATTTCAAACCACATGAATGAAGCTCTTTTTGCCATTGAAGGATGGATTCCTCAAAATCGACTTCATGGTCTTTTTCCCCTTTTAGAAGGATTAGGGATTCATGCTGAAGAGGTCGCTATTGAAGAAGGGGACAGAATCCCTACTTATATGGAAAATAAAAACTATGGAAAGGTGGGTGAAGATCTCGTCCATATCTATGACACTCCTGCAACAAATGATAAAGACCCATCGAGCTGGGTGTTTTGGGCTTTTGCCATCTTCTTTGCGATGATTATCTCTGATGCAGGCTATGGCGTTATCTTTTTAGCACTGGCCCTTTTCCTCAGAAAGAAATTTAAGCATATTCAGGCTAGTGGAAAAAGATTCCTTCGCCTTTTTACTGTCCTTTCTGCCTTTTGTATTGGATGGGGGATTTTATCAGGATCCTATTTTGGTCTAGAGATTCCACCCGAAAATCCTATTAATAAGGTCAATATTATCCATGCACTAGCCGTAAAAAAAGCGGACTATCACATCAAGCACAAAGATGAGACCTATGAAGAGGTGATAAAGGATTTTCCTCAGCTCACTGATGTTGGAACAGGAGAAGAGCTCCTTGTTAAGGCAAAGATAGAAAAGAATGGTTTTACAAAATATGTAATTTCTGATGATTTTAGAGATAGTATCTTTATGGAATTTGCCCTCATCGCTGGAGTCATTCATATTAGTCTTTCCCTTTTGAGACAGTCGCGCCGCCATTTAGCAGGGATCGGTTGGATCTTTGCCATGGTAGGAGCCTATATGTTTTTCCCAAAGGTCTTGAATGCGACTTCAGTTGTTCACTTTGTTTTTCTTGTTCCCAAGGCAACGAGTTATGCTGTAGGTCAGCAACTCTTTTGGGGAGGGATGGGGCTTGCATTAGTCATTGCCCTTATTCAGAACAAATGGGGAGGTTTTATTGAACTCACGAAGGTGATCGAGCTTTTTGCTGATGTTCTCTCATACCTCCGACTATATGCCTTAGGACTGGCTGCTATGATCCTAGCAGGAACTTTTAATGAGATGGGAGTAAAATTAGGTTTTGCTGCCGGTTTCTTTGTCATCCTTATCGGTCATGCGATTAATATTACCGTAGGGATTATGGGAGGAACAATTCATGGACTTCGTCTCAATTTTATCGAATGGTATCACCACTCCTTTGAGGGAGGGGGAAAACTTTTCAACCCACTTAAATTAATGAAATCTAGAGGAGAATAGAATTATGAGTTTTGCAATGATTGGCCCAGCGGTTGTCTTGGCTCTAGCTTGCTTAGGAAGTGCTATAGGGTGTGGAATTGCAGGAATGGCATCCCATGGAGTGATGGCCCGCGTCGATGAGAATCACGGAAAATTTATCGGGATGTCAGCTCTCCCTTCATCCCAAGCGATTTATGGATTCGTTTTAATGCTTTTGATGAAGAATGCAATCTTGGCAAATACCCTAACCGCCTGGAATGGAATTGGAATTGGGCTATTTATCGGACTTGCCATTATGTTTTCAGCGATTTATCAAGGGATGTGCGCTGCAACAGGAATCCAAGCTTCTGCGAAACAACCAGCCGTTTACGGTAAGTGTTTAGCGGCTCTTGGGATTGTCGAATCCTTCTCACTTTTCGCATTCGTATTTGCCTTATTACTCATCTAAAAGTATAAGGGCGAGTATGAGGAAAGAAGAAGACTCGCTCGGAATTGTAGAAGTTCCTGAAGATAAATATTGGGGCGCCCAAACGGAGCGCTCCCGTATCAATTTCCCCATTGGTGGGGAAAAGATTCCCATGGAAGTGGTTTATGGTCAGGCTATTGTTAAAAAAGCTTCCGCCATTGTTAACAATGAAATGGGGCTCCTTCCTGATGATAAATGCAAGATGATTCAAGATGCGGTCGATACAATCCTTTCTGGAGAACTCGATGAGCATTTTCCCCTTGTCGTTTGGCAAACAGGTTCTGGTACCCAAACGAATATGAATGTTAATGAGGTGATTAGCAATTACGCGATTGAGAAAGCGGGAGGGGAAATGGGATCGAAAAAGCCGATCCATCCCAATGATGATGTCAATAAATCTCAATCATCCAATGATACCTTCCCTACAGCTACCCATATTGCTGCAGTTTTGAAAGTCAGGCAGCACCTTCTTCCAAACCTACATATTTTTCTCAAGGGTCTTAAACATAAAGCTGAAGCTTTTAAACAAATCGTAAAAATTGGACGGACGCATCTTATGGATGCTGTTCCTCTAACCCTTGGCCAAGAGTTTTCTGGTTATGCTGCCATGCTTGAGTATGGGATCAAAGCGATTGAAAATGCGCTTCCGCACCTCTCGGAAATAGCCCTTGGTGGTACAGCTGTGGGCACCGGCCTGAATACTCCGAAGGGGTTTCCAGAAAGAGTCGCAGACGTTATTTCCCACCTTACTGGGGAGACCTTCAAGACAGCCCCCAATAAGTTTGAAGCGATTGGCGCTGACGATGGGATTGTAGAAATGTCAGGAGCTCTACGCCAAGTAGCTGGTTCTCTTCTGAAAATCACCAATGATATTCGGTGGATGGCCTCTGGCCCTCGCTCTGGAATTGGAGAGCTTATTATTCCTGCTAACGAGCCTGGCTCTTCGATTATGCCAGGAAAAGTTAATCCAACGCAATGTGAATCGCTTTCTCAAATTTGCATCCAAGTCATGGGGAATGATATGACCATCGGTACTGCTGGGTCTCAAGGGAACTTTGAGCTCAACGTCTATCGTCCCGTGATGATCTACAACCTTCTCCAATCCATGCAACTTCTTGGGGATGGAACGAAAAACTTCTATGATCGATGCCTTAAAGGAATTGAAGCTAATCTGAATCAAATCGATGTCCATCTCAAGCGTTCTCTGATGCTTGTGACTGCTCTCAATCCTGTGATTGGTTATGATAAAGCAGCAGAGATTGCAAAAAAAGCTCACAAAGAAAACAAGACATTAAAAGAGGCAACCTTAGAAATGGGTTACCTCTCTGCTGAAGAGTTCGACAAGGTCGTCGATCCCTCTAAAATGACAGGAAATTAATTAATGCGCGCGCGCGTGGGTTTCACGGGCAGCACGGATAATTTCTGCGATATCAAAATGAACAGTGACCCAAAGGCGTCCACTATTAACAGCATCAACGGCTGCATAGGTCATTCCACTCGCTGCTGCTGCAACGACAAGCAAAGCATAGCCATCTTTTTCAGATAGGTATGAGGCAAAGAATCCTGCACCTGCACTAGCGAGCATTGCTGCTGTTTTTGCACGTGCGCTGAAGAATTGGTGACCAATAGCTGCTGTTGCAATTAACGCGAGTCCAGTTAGCCCAAGAGCATTGCTTTGAAAGCTATCGTCTGGAACCTGTTTCGGTCCTGATGATGGATTAAAATGCGCGTTAAATAATTTTTGTAACCCCATGTCTACTCCCTTGTTAAATTATTAAGGAAGTATAAAGATTTATATCAATTTTTCATATTGAAAAATTTATTTGTCATTAATGTGGAGTCCTAAGCGCGCCAGAAGGAATCTGCACACCAAAATAGGGTGTCGGAGCATATGTTTAAAAAGATTTATATAGGTAACGCTTGCGATAGGTTTTTGGAAAAGGGAAGGGGAATTTTCAGAACTATCTGCAATCCAATCGGGATAGGGAGGGGGTGTTGGAGGAAGGGTATCAATGGGAAAAAAGCCGACCCCTTGGGTCTCTGAGGTAAGAATGGGTTTTCCATCGGAGATTGTGCACTCAAAAAGATGGGTGAAACGGGCGAGACGGTTCAGGGGAGTATATTCTGCAACTTTGCGGACAATTGTTACTTTGTATCCCGTTTCCTCTTCCATTTCTCGGATAACCGCTTGTTCTGGGGATTCATTGATGTCGATACCACCACCAGGAAGAACCCAGACAGGAACATCCCTCCTCTTAATGAGAAGGACCTCTTTCCGGTTGCTTGAAAAGATGATCCCATTGACACTTTCTTCTTGATGATTCATAGTCATATTGTTAAATTTTATAGGTGTTATGAGAGCATGTCAATGTTTCATTCTTCTTCTTTTGTTTCTTTCTGGGTGTGAGAAGTATTACCTCTCGGTTAAGCGAGAACATGTTGATCAGAGCAAACTTGCAAGTACTTATGTGGGGAGTCCTGATCCACGACAGAAAAATCCACCGAAGGGCCAGGAGCTCATCATGGAATGGCGCCTTCCAAGAGAAACTGTAGAGGAGAAAATGACTTTAGTTTTGGAGCTCCTTTATAAGAATTATACTCAAGAAACAATCTCTTATCCTGTTTCTAGTCGGCGCGGCGTGATTACCTATTCGCTTATTGGGAAAAAATATAAAGAGAAGGAAGGGCTCTTAACCTATAAGGCCGAGATTCGTGATGAAAAAGGGACTGTTTTGCAGGAGTGGAAGCAGCAGCTCTGGACGGAACTAATCGTTATTGATTAATCGTTATATTGGGTTATTTGCCTTGCATGGGTCTCCTTGATGAAGAAGGAGAAGATGAGCGCAATTAAGATATAGATGGGAAGGCGAATCAGCGTGATCTGATAATCGTGAATGCTATATTCAGGTGCATCTTTTACTCTTTGTCCGAGTTGTAAGAAGACGGCGATAAGAGACTGAGTGATTGCTGCAAAAAAGGCGTAGAAAGCATTGACAATGCTAACTGCTGTGGCGGTGACTTGAGGAGTATTATGTTCGTGGACAGAGACATAACCTAGGTTGACGTTTGATGCGGCAAATCCCAGCATAAAGAAACTCATGGCAGTCACCTGAATACCTATATAGGGGGGGTAAAGGATGATAATCATCATCATCAGAGTAAATCCAATGCCCCAAGGAATAAAGATCTTCCGTTTTCTTAAGGAGGTAGATGTTCGTCCAAAATAGACTGTTCCAATAGAATAACCAATGACAAAAAGGGTATTGAAAATGAGTGCTAGATTATGTGGAACATTGTAAACCGCTTCTAAAAAGGGAATCGACCAAATTGCTTCGAATGAAAAGAGTGGGCCTATCACAAGACCGACGGTAATTCCAATAATCCATACTTGGCTGTTATTGAAAACATGTTTGACATCATTCCAAAACTCCTTCTTGTTGATTATTTTCTTATAGGGAGCATCTCTGACAACGAGGAAGAAGATGCATGCAAGGACAAGACCTCCAATTCCAAAAAAGAGCATGGCTTTTTTCCAATGAAAAACTTCAGCTAGATAACTAAAAAATAGATTTAAAAAGAGAATTCCTAAAGTCCCTAGGGCAATGAATATTCCAAAGAGAAAAGCAAAGCGGCGCGGTTCAAACCAACTTGAAATCAATTTAAGGGCATTTAAGAAAGAAAAAGCTCCACCTGCTCCCATAATAAAACGGGCAATTGCCATCTGAAAAGGAGAGGTTGTTTGGGAAAAATAAATAGCTCCAGATGCGCAGAGAAGAACCCCCATCGTTGGAAATATTCGCGATCCAAACCGATCGATCAATAGCCCAATGGGAATCTGAAAAAGAGCAAAAGCATAGAAAAAGCCAGAAAGAGCGTAGACATAATGGATCACTTTATCTTCATTTCCGCCGATAAGATCTTTAATTCCGGGTGAGGACTGAAGGGTAAAAGAGTAGGCGTTGAAGAGAACACTTATTATCAGGATTGTCCAAGCATAGAAAGGGCGGGAATGTTGGATAGTGGGCGCTTTTACATTCATATTTTTCTTTTAATGAAAAAAAGAATTATTGTCAGTTCTAGATAGTGTTGTCAAATGCCGACTAGTGCCTAGTGAGTGAGTTGCATTGAGGGAAGAGACTGGTAAGCCCAGAGGATAAGCTCTTCCGTTGTTTTCCAATCTAGGCATGGATCGGTAATGGAGAGAGCATTACCTCCTTGCAGATGACTTTCGAGCATCATCCCCATAATTAGGTTATTTCCCTCTTGGATTTGTTCTAAGACATCGCAAAAGGCAAGCTGTTGTTTTTTTGGGTCTTTTTGAGAATTTCCATGAGCACAATCAATGAGGAGACGTGAGCTTAGGCCATAGAGGCGCTGCTTTTGGATCGCTTCATGGATTGAAAGATGATCGTAGTTAGAAGATGTTTGAGACCCTCGCAGAACAACATGTGTATAGGGATTCCCTGAAGTTTTCATTGAAGAGATTCGTCCTTCGCCATCGATTCCAATTGATGCCTGAGGATGTCGTGCTGCTAGAGCGCCGCAGATGGCGTTATCAATAGTACCATCGGTCTCATTTTTAAAACCGATGGGCATAGGTAGGTGGGAAGCCATTTGTCTATGAATTTGTGAAGGGGAGGTGCGAGCTCCTACAATTCCCCATGAGATAAGGTCTTGGGTGTAGGCTGGAAGAACGGGATCGAGAAATTCAGTGGCAATAGGAACTCCCATCTTTACAAGCTTTAAGAGGAGCTCCCGAGAACTGTAGAGTCCCTTTTCAATTTCATAGCTTCCGTCAAGAAGGGGATCATAGAGAAATCCTTTCCACCCAAACTGGGTGCGAGGCTTTTCCAAAAAGACTCGCATGATAATAAAAATTCGCTCATCGACTTTTTCAGATAGTTCTTTTAAGAAAGTGGCATATTCAAGGGCAATTTCGGGGTCATGAATCGAGCAGGGCCCTGCAAAGATCACAATCCGGTCATCTTCTCCACGCATAATATGTTCGCTCGTTAAACGGGAAAGGGAGACTGTTTTTCTTTCTTCTTTTGAAAGGGAGAATTTGTTGATGAGCACATCAGGGGTTGGTAGGGGGGTTAGAAAGCTCATATAAATGTCCTATTCATAAAAGTTTGAGCTTAGCATAATGCTTTTTATTATGACTACTATTGCACGCCGTTTATGGCTTCTTTTTTTTGGGCTTATTTTTGTCTTTTCCTTAGCGATAAGTTCTTTTTTGACTCATAGTCACTCCTCCCATTCTATTACAGTTGGAGCAAAGAATTGCACTGAAGGACAGATCCTTTCTGAAATCATAACTCAATTGATTGAGAGCAACATAGAAGTCAGTGTAAAAAGAAACTTCTCACTGGATGGAACATTCATTACTTTTAATGCCCTTAAGTCAAAAGATATTGATTTATATGTCGAATATACGGGGTCAGCTTACACAGGGATTCTAAAAAAGAATGCAGTGGGAAAAAAGAGAGAAGAGGTTCTTGATGAGCTTAGAGAGATCTTTTTGAAAGACTATAACATTGTTTGGTTGGAACCTCTTGGTTTTCAAAATACCTATGCCCTGATGGTGAGCGGATCAATTTCTGAAAAATATGGGATTAAAACGCTTTCTGACTTAAAAGAGGTCATTCAAAAGAATGGAGAGATTCGGATAGGATTTGACCCGGAGTTTTATGGGAGAAAAGAGGCCAAAATACTAGAAAAAAATTATGGAATTCCTCTTGAGGGGCTCAAGCTTATGGACCATACTCTTCTATATATGACCCTTTATAGGAAGGGAATTGAAGTCATTAATGGGTATTCAACAGATGGATTAGCATCAGGACTTATTATTCTTGAAGATGATCAAAACCTTTTCCCTTCCTACGATGCGATCCCAGTTGTACACGCAGAAACGTTAAAGAACTTCCCAAAACTTGAAGGGGTTTTAATGAAACTCGGAGGATGTTTCTCTGTAGAGGAAGTCCAGAAGATGAATTATGCAGTGGAAAAGAAAGGGGAAAGCATCTATGATGTAGCTCATACATTTTTGAAACGACACCATTTAATTAATGAATTCAGTAGCACAGATCATTGATACACTCAATGATATTATCTGGGGCCTGCCCCTACTAATTTTACTTGTTTTAGTTGGCTTATATCTTACGGTTCGGACGAAAGGTCTTCAATTTCAATATTTGATTTATGCCCATAAGCTAGCGTTTAGTCGTTACGATGACGAGGCCCAAGGGGATATCAGTCATTTTCAAGCGCTCATGACAGCTTTAGCTGCAACGATTGGGATTGGAAGTATTACAGGAGTAGCGACAGCCATTGCTCTTGGTGGGATGGGAGCTCTAGTCTGGATGTGGGGAGCTGCTCTTTTTGGGATGGCAACGAAATATGGGGAAGCAATCTTAGCGATTAAATATCGGGTAACTGATGAAAGTGGCGAGATGTGCGGGGGTCCTATGTATTATATTGAAAAGGGACTCCGTTGGAAATGGCTTGCCGTCATTTTTGCTATTCTGGGAGCAATAACGGCTTTAGGAACAGGAAATATGGTTCAAGCGAACTCTGTTTCACTTGCACTTTCAAGTTTCTTTAATGTCGACCCTGTTTGGTCGGGGATTGCTCTAATGATTGTTGTTGGAGTCGCGCTCATTGGAGGGATTAAAAGTATTGGTAAGGTCGCAGGGATTTTAGTTCCTGCTATGGCAGTCTTTTACATTGTTGGAGGACTTGTCATTATTGCTCTTAGGATTGAAGCTGTTCCTGCTGCCTTTGGAGTGATTTTTCGCTCAGCCTTTAGTGGTCAGGCAGCTGTTGGGGGGTTTGCCGGAGCGACAGTGATGATGGCGATTCAATTAGGAATATCTAGAGGTGTATTCTCAAGTGAGGCAGGTCTGGGTAGTTCACCTATTGCTGCTGCAGCGGCTAAAACCGACACACCGGGTCGTCAAGCCCTTATCTCGATGTGTAGTGTATTTATTACGACAGGGATCGTTTGTACCATTACAGGGCTTGTTATTGCTGTATCAGGGGTCTTAGGTGAAGTAGGGCCTGATGGAAAGATGCTCGATGGTTCGGCGATGGCTCTTAAAGCCTTTGATAATATCATCCCTTATGGGGGATTTGTTGTAGCGATTGCACTGATCCCTTTTGCCTATTCAACGATTTTAGGGTGGGCCTATTATGGAGAAAAGTGCGTAGAATATCTTTTTGGATACCGAGCGACAAAGGGATATCGTGTCATTTATACTTTACTGGTTTTCCCTGGTGCCGTACTAGGTCTCAAAGTGGTTTGGGGTTTTGCAAATATGATGAATGGTTTGATGGCTTTTCCCAATCTTATTGCTCTTTTTGCCCTTGGGGGAGTTATCTCAAAAGAAACTCACTTTTTTAGACATCTTTTAAAGAAAGAAAAGTTGGAGAAAAAACGTGCCCGTTCTAGAAACAAAAAGAATGAAGCTCCGCCCACTCGTAAGCAGTGACGAAGACAATCTTCTAAAAATTTTTTCTGATCCGATTGCTATGGAGTTTTATCTTGGAACAAAAGATAGAGCAGAGGCAAAAGAGTGGATTGAAAAATCTCAAAAAAATTACAAAGAACACCAGATCGGTTTTTTAGCTTGCGAGCTTAAAGAAACTGGAGAGTTTGTAGGGATTTGTGGTTTGCTTGTCCAATCGCCTGTCAATGGACGGGACGAAATTGAAGTGGGTTATCTTTTCGTTAGAGACTACTGGGGTCAGGGTTTAGCAACAGAGGCAGCTCGTGGTTGTATGGACTATGGTTTTAAGGTGAAGGGGTACCACAGGATTATCTCTCTCATCGATCCCAATAATAGCCGTTCGATCCAGGTTGCTGTGAGAAATGGATTAAAAAAAGAGGGAGAGACTCTTTATAAAGGAAAAACAGCTGCTGTTTATGTTTTAGATAGTATCGTCAACTTTCCCTAGAATAAGCTAAGGTAATAGTGGGCATTTGATGACTCTAACTAGAGCTCTGAAAGTTTTTTCTCATTTTCAGCAAGCGTGGCTTTAGTTTTTTCTACAAGCTCTTTTGGCGCCCTTTCAACAAAGTTAGGATTGCTTAGCTGATTTTTAAGAGAAGCGATTTGTTTCTCGAGTTTTTCCCTTTCTTTTACGAGGCGTTCTCGTTCTCTTTCTTGAAATTCCTCTGGGAGGGGAATGATAATCTTAAGGTCTTTCACCAATGCTGATGAAGTGAATCCTGAAGAGGTCTCTTTGGGGTTAAAGATAAGCTCTTTAATTCGGACAAGTGAAGAGATAATTCCTTGATGTTTTTCGATAATAGCTGTTTTGCCTTCGATAATGACATCGGTTGCTGCCGATGGGGGCAGTTGCATTTCAGCGCGGATATTTCGGATGGCATAAACGACTTCATTGACAAAAGCAAAAATTTCTTCAACCTCTTCAGAAATATCCTCTTTTTGGATCACTTGAGGGTAGGGAGCAACTGTACAAGCAGGTGAAATAAGTGCTTGGATTGCTTCATGAGTATATGAATCAGGGTTTGACTCTTTTAGCCCAGGAAACTTTTCCTTTAGAAGGTGAAAGATTTCCTCTGTAATAAAAGGAGCAATGGGGTGCATTAGGCGAATCGCAGCAAGAAGGACTATGGTAAGGACCTTTTGCTTATTCTTGATATCGCCACCTTTACCAAAGAGAGTAGGTTTTGCCATTTCGACATAGTAAGCGCAAAACTCATCCCAGAAGAAGGTATAACTCCTCATTGCAGCGCGGTCGAAGTGATATCCTTTTAAGTGCTTTCCCATCTCATCAATCGTTCGATTCAAAATCGAAAGGATCCACCGATCATCAAGACCTAATTCTCCTAGCCCTTCCATGAGCTCTTCAGTAGAAATATTAAGATTCATCAGGACAAAGCGGGATCCATTCCAGACTTTATTGGTAAAATTCTTAAACTCTTCAAAACGGCGCCTGTCGAGGTCAATCTGAGGGCTATGTGTCGCACTTGCTGAAAGGGCCATTCGCATGGCATCGGCACCGTAGGTATTGATAATTTCAATAGGGTCAATGACGTTCCCTTTTGATTTCGACATTTTTTCCCATTTTGAGTGGATATCTTTTCCCTCTTCTTCATGGGAGACGTAGGTTATTCCTCCCTCCTTGTTCTCTCTCCAGAAGGACTTCCCAAAAATGAGTCCTTGCAAAGATGTTTCAGGAAAGGGGGCTTCTCCAGTGACATATTCACCCATCATAATCATGCGGGCGACCCAGAAAAAGAGAATATCATGGCCCGTGACAAGGACAGAATTAGGATAAAACTTTTTTAGTTCGTTTGTTTTATGAGGCCACCCCAGTGAACTAAAAGGCCAAAGCGATGAGGAGAACCACGTATCTAAAACATCAGGATCTTGGGTCCAGCCTTTCGGTTTTTTCTCCACTTCAGGAGGCTTTCCTTCACCCTCATAGCAGATCACTTTTCCCGATTCATGATACCAAATTGGAATGCGGTGTCCCCACCAAAGTTGCCGCGAAATACACCAATCGCGAAGGTTTTCAATCCAATGAAAATAAGTGTTTTCCCAGTTTTTAGGAATAATCTTTACTTTACTTTTCTTAACCGCATCGATCAGCTTCTTTTTAAAGGGTTCCATTCGGATGAACCACTGCTTTGAAAGATAGGGTTCAATGATTGCTTTTGAGCGGTAAGAAACTCCCACACGGTGGGTGTAAGGCTGAATTTTATCTAGATGGCCAAGCTCTTCCATTCGCTTTACAATGCGAAGGCGGGCCTCTTCCATTGTTAGCCCTTCATACTCTAAGCCATTTTCGTTAAGGGTTCCATTGGAATTTAAAATATTGATTAAAGGAAGGTCATGACGTTTGCCAAGCTCCCAGTCATTTGGGTCGTGGGCGGGAGTGATTTTAACCACACCCGTTCCAAATTTAGGATCGACATAGGTATCAGCGACAATGGGGAGCTTTCGATTAACGATCGGCAGAATGACATTTTTTCCAATAAGGCCTTTATAACGGGGGTCTTTTGGAGAGACAGCAATAGCAACATCACCTAACATTGTTTCAGGTCTTGTTGTGGCAATTGTCAAATGCCCTTCACCCTCTTCAAGGGGATAGCGGAAATGCCAGAGTTTTGTTTCCCTTTCTTCATACTCAACCTCATCATCAGCAAGTGCCGTTTCGGTTACAGGATCCCAATTTACTAGGTAATCACCTCGGTAAATCAGTTCCTCGTTAAACATTTTTTTAAAGAGGGTGCGTACAGCTAAGTTGGCATCTTCATCCATTGTGAAACGTTTACGCATCCAGTCGCACGAACACCCTACTTTCTTCAGCTGGTCTATGATTCGCCCTTCAGACTTCTCCTTCCATTTCCACACATACCCAAGGAATTCTTCGCGACCATAGTCGGCACGTCGTTTTCCATGCTTAGCAATGAGATCTTTTTCAACAACGGTTTGAGTCGATATGCCCGCATGATCGAGTCCTGGGAGCCAAAGTGCTTCATATCCATTCATCCGTTTCCAACGGATTAAGACATCTTGCAAGGTGCTCACAAGAGCATGCCCCATATGCAAGACACCTGTCACATTTGGTGGTGGCATCACAATGCAGTAGGGAGGGCGGTCGGATAGGGGATCAGCATGGAATAGCCCCTTCCTTTCCCAGAAGTCATACCACTTCTGTTCGACTAGGTCGGGGTTATAGGCTTTAGGTAGTTCGTTTTCTTCCATAAGAGGAGTAGTTTAATGGAACTTCTTTGAAAAATCCACTCATTTTTAATGACTAATTAATCAATCACTTAGGCTGGTTTGTGATGAATCACAGTCTTGTAAAGCTTCTTCCAGGTTTCCCACTCAGGTTGTAGACTTTTCTCTAAGTCTTTTAGCTTGGTTTTTAGGGACTTGAGTTGCTCTTTACCTGTAGCGCTTTTTTTAGAAGTATTGTACTCGGCAGCCAGAGCTTTCATCTCGGAAAGCTTGGTAAGAAGGTCTTCAGTCAGGCTATCCACCTTTTCCTCTAGAGCCTTTTTGTTGTCGGACCAAAAGGTTTTGAGCTTATCAGAAAGTTCCTCTTTTGATTCGAGGACCATGCGCTCTTTAATTCTATAGGTATTGATTCGTCTGAGTCCATTCGCAAGATGCAATTTACTAAGAGTCCAGATGACCCATTTAGATGGATCAAAATGGTACCATTTGATCCCGTTACGGTAATCATTAGCAAAGGTATGGTGATAATTGTGGTAACCTTCACCAAAAGTGAGAAGGCAGAGTATGTAGCTATCAACAGCGGAATGTTCTTGGCTAAAAGGTTGAGCTCCCCAAGTGTGAGCAAGAGAGTTAATGAACCAGGTAAAATGATGGAGGAAAAAGAGGCGAATTCCCCAGGTAACGACAAGGGCTCCAAGGTAGTCATTGAAGACGTAGCCCATAGATAGTGTCATTAGGACATTGGTTATCACCATAAGAAGGCCATAGTACTTATGTTGGAACATGACGAGTTTATTTCGATAGAGGTCAGCAACAACTTTCTTGTCAATTGGCTCAGTTTTACGGAAAAGCCATAACATATGAGCGTGCATGAACCCTTTCTTGATTGAGTAAGGGTCGCGGTCGGTATCGACGAAAGCATGATGTCTTCTATGGTCGCAAGACCACTTTAAGGCACTACCTTGAGTTGCCATAGTGGCAAAGAAGAGAATGACAGCTTCGACATACTTATTTGTCTTAAAAGTTGAGTGTGAATAGAGACGATGATAACCAACGGTGACAGCGAGGCCAGTAACATAAAGAATAATGGCAGCAGCGCCAAAAAGCCACCCTCTAGGAGAGTTATGGATAAAGTAAAAGGGGAGCCCAATAAGAAGGGCTAGGTGATAGCCAATAATATATATTGAGACAGTCCATTCTATTTTATTTTTTTCCAAAATAATCCCTTGGTTTGATTATACCGTAAGTTCACAGAGTGCACTATTTCTTAGATAAAGTTAAGAGGAATCTCATATTTTGAAAACTCTTTTTGAATCATTCCTTCAAATTGGGCTGCTTTTCTGGGTTTGCCAAGGCAAATATAGTAGAGAGTCAATTGCTTATAGAGTTGAACTTTTTCCCAAAAAAACGCTTGTCTGAACCAAGAATTTTCTATGTCAATGTTGTTTTTTAGGAAATGAGCAAGAAGGGCAGGCGAGCGTGGAAAAGTAGTTTCAAGGAGAGAGTCAAAATGTGAAAGGGCTGCAGCTTCTCCATCAGTTGCGGCAAGATAGCACCCATAAAGGAGAAAGTAGAGGGAAGAAGAATCTTGAATCGGTTTTCCTTCAAAAAGTTTTCCAGGCTCTCTTTTTTTCCCTGAAAGAAGGAGGGCCCAAATATGGAGCTCCTCAAATTGGTTTGTTCTTTCAAAGTAGGTTAGGAGTTTTGGAGCCTCTTCTAGAGTGAGTCCTTTAGCAAAAAGGGAGTAGATGAGCCGATCACTCGCTTTTTCCATGACAAGGTCGATCTTTTGAGGAAGAGAGCTATCATCAATAGCGATTTCATAAAGGTTTTTAAGGAGAAGAAATTCGGGGTCGGATTCATTGCGATATTTCACACTAATGATAAATTCTATGAGTTTTGGATATCCAAGCTCAAGTAAGGCTAAAAGGCCATTTTCTAAAAGAAGGAGGCGATGCTTAAATGTTTCAGGGATTCCTTGAATCAATTCATAAAGACTTCCTGGGCGCGCAAGCCAAAAAGAAAGAAGGATAGAAAGAGCTAGAGATTCTTCGGCTTCACTAGAAAAACTTGGAGGCGTTTTGATAAAGGGGAGGTCTTCCCAGCTTACAGTCAAGTTCCGTGTAAGGCGGTCGGTTTCAGCTAAATTGTAGACGCGGGGAACGTGGCGGAGTGTTAACAATGTGAAGGCATAAGCACCGATCCGATCTTTCTGTGCTGTTTCATGCAGGCGAAAGAGAATATGTTCATCAAGAACATAGCGTAAAGGGTGCTTTGGGAACTTTCGGGCAGCAAGCTCTAGACATTTGACTTCTTCTTCAAGGTTGTTTTCAGCTTGATAAACTAGCGATTTACCAAGGTACTCGATTGGAGCCCCTGGAGTTTTATGAAGGAGTTCAAATTCATCTAGTGCGCGAGCAAAATATTCCTTAGCTTTCCCTTTTTTCTTTTTTCCTTCTTCAATAAGGGTAAATCCAGCACGGAAGGTAGCTTCTCGCCCTTCAGGGCGACCCTTAAATGAATGGGCGATTCTTCGGTACTCCATTAAGGCGCGACCATAATCTCCGCTTAAAAGAAAGGCATCAGGGACTGAAAGACAATTGACCAAGACGTTTTGACTCCCTGTCGAAAGGCTTATTGGGGAAATTTCGAATTCGACATCTTTAGAAGCAAGACCAAAATGACCTCCAACAATGGGAACATGACTGAGGTGAGTGAGCTTTGGTTCATCATTGATTAAGAGACGAAGAACATTGTCTTGCTTTTCAATAGATATGATATAGGTTTCATCCGGTTCTAAGAAAATATCTTCGACCCGTGTGACTTCCACGTTATCACGGAAAAGTTTTAATCCTGGATTGTCTTTTGAACCAATCCAAACTAGGTAACCCTTTTCAAGGCCTTCCCGTCCACTATTACTTGGAACGCACATCATAAAGCCGATGCCTCCACCCTCTTCTTGTATCCGAACTGTGGCCTGAATCTGGATATTTCCAGAATAGGACTCTTTCGAGAGCATCAAGAGAATCCATTCCATGACTCCAGCATACCGGGAAATTGCAACTTGTTTAGTGAGCATCACACTCTCTTGGAATTCCCAATTAGCAGGATTATTAATATCAAACTGCTCGGTAAGGATCCAATCAGGGCGTCCTTGGATATAACGTTGCAGATCGGTAATAATATCACGGACTGATTGATAGCGCTTATCAGTATCTGGATGAAGACACTTTAATGTAATGCGGGACAGTTGCTGAGTAATCTCTCGATAAGGAGCAACATCTTGTGGGTCAATGGGTGGTTCTGGTCCATTTCTATTGAGTAGCTCCCTCCATTCTTTAATGGAAGTTGGCCGTTTGTAGGGAACTTCTAGAGTGAGCATAAAGTGGAGAATTACCCCGAGAGAATAAATATCAGACTGAATGCTTGCAGGTTGCGCAAAGGCTCGCTCTGGAGCCATATATTCGATTGTTCCAGCAGCTCCTCGAGGATTGGTTCGGCCCTTGTAATTATGGTTAATCTCCTGCTTCCTTTCTTCCTCTCCTTCAGGGTTAAAAATCTCTGTGGCAACGCCCCAATCTAGAATGGTGACTTCGTTGTACTTTCCAATAATAATATTTTCAGGCTTTAAGTCGCGGTGGATAAAGCCTTTTTCATGGGTGTGTTCGGAGGCTTGGCAAATGTTTAGAAAAGCAAGCATTAGGGATGGGATCGATCCTCCCATGACGTTTAGGGGGTGGCCATGTTCATTCGCAACTCTTGTGGCAATCAGGATTTCTTTTAATGTTTTTCCCTCTAGGTAGGGCATCGTATAGTAGAGGTTTTCTCCTTCATCATAGAGATCGTAGATGGGAATAATAGAGGGGTGGGATAGCTGAGCTGCTATACGCACCTCTTTTTTAAACCGACGACGCGCCGACTCTTTCCCTTTTCGTTTAGCAATGATCCGTTTTAGAGCAACCTTCCGGCCACAAATTGGGTCCTCTGCAAGAAAGACTTCTCCCATTCCTCCGCTACCAATCAAATCAACTAACATGTAGCGGTCAAGCTGAAAGGGGAAGGAATAGCCGGAAGTTTTCTTTTCTTTGTCGCTATCTTTTGGTTTGTCTTCGCGTTCCATTCCTCGGAATGTAACAAAATTTTTCCTCTTTATTCAATTGAAAAATAGTTGTAAGATAATGTTTATGTCTAAAAAAGAGATCATCTTAACAGGAGATCGGCCAACTGGGCCACTCCACCTTGGTCATTTTGTCGGTTCCCTCCGCTCCCGCGTTGAGCTTCAAGAGTCTCATGATCAATATGTGATGATTGCTGATCTTCAAGCCTTGACAGATCATGCTAAAGAGTCACAAAAAGTCCATGACAGCGTCCTTCAAGTAGCTCTTGATTATTTAGCCGTTGGAATTGATCCCACAAAAACAACAATTTTTATTCAATCCCTTATTCCTGCCCTTTCAGAACTTACCATGTACTACCTCAATCTTGTGACTTGGAATCGTCTTAAACATAACCCTACGGTTAAACAAGAGATTGTCCAAAAAGGATTTGGAGAAAGCGTTCCTGCAGGATTTATGACCTATCCTGTATCCCAAGCTGCCGATATTACTGCCTTTAAAGCAACCCTTGTTCCCGTTGGTGAAGATCAAAAACCGATGATTGAGCAAACGAATGAGATCGTTCGCGCCTTTAACCGTACCTACAAGACCGATGTTCTCGTTGAGGCAAAAGCCCTAATTCCAAAAATTGCCCGACTTCCAGGGACTGATGGACAGGCTAAAATGGGAAAATCACTCAATAATGCGATCTTTCTTTCTGATACTCCTGATCAAGTCGCTAAGAAAGTAAAAAAGATGTACACCGATCCAGGTCATCTTCGGATTGAAGATCCCGGTAAAGTTGAAGGAAATCCTGTCTTTGGTTATCTCGATGCATTCGGTACTGATCAAGATAAGATTCAAGAGCTCAAAGCTTACTACCAAAGAGGGGGTCTTGGTGATGGTACAGTCAAAAAATATCTCTTAGAAGTTCTTTTAGAATTCTTAGAGCCAATTCATAAAAGGCGTGCAGAGTTCGAACAAGATAGTGGAGCTGTGATGGAGCTTCTCCGCAAAGGGACTGAAAAGGCGAATGAAACCGCTTCTAAAACTCTATCAGAGGTTAAAGAAGCCGTAGGCATTCTTTACTTCCAAAATGCATCTGTATGAAGCCTCTTAAAAAAGACTGGAAATATTACTTAGGAATGACCTTTCTCATCCTAAGTTTTCTGATTCCCGCAATTGGATTTATCTTTCCGTTTCTTGGTTTACCAACAGCCCTTGCAGCCGCTTTGCTTGGCGTGTTTACAGTTGGTATTCCTGAAGTTATGATCCTCTTAGCGGTTCTTCTTCTTGGAAAAGAGACCTTTAACTATTATAAAAATAAGATTTTCAAAAGGAAATATCCTCCAAAACCTGTCTCGAAGTTCCGTTACTATTTTGGGCTGGTGATTTTCCTAGCTAGCCCTATCCCTCTTTACATGAATGGTTATTCTCCAGACCTCCTTCCTGAGGGAGGACGCCACTACATCCTTATAGCAGGTGACCTAGCCTTTGTTCTGAGCTTCTTTATTCTTGGAGGGGGCTTTTGGGAGAAAATCAAAGCCCTATTTCGCTGGGAATCAAGATAGTTATTATTTGAATAATACTAGTCTAATGAATAGGAATTCTATTTGCATTTTTCTCTAGATTTCTCTATGTTATTTCACAAATTTAAAGGATATTATCATGGTAGATGCCGTTTCAAATGGCCCTATTGAGGGTGAGATTTTAACTTCTGCTATTGTTGATGAGCCAAAAGTCGAAGAAACTCCAAAAAAAAAGAGTTCTGAATCGATCGATTCGAAAGGTCGCTTAAAGAAATTTCTTGAAAACGGAGGGGCTCAACATGCGTATCACGAGCTCTTAAAAACTCTCTATGGAGAAAAGCTTGTTCAGCGAGCTTTTCCTAAAGGATGGAAGGAGACGCTATCTCAAGACAATTGTCTTGAAATACTGGAACGTATTGGTCATAGCTTGACCCTCGAAGACTTAGAAGGCTTTTATGCAGAGCTTAAAAGTGGCACTATCAAAAGTGAAGTGTTAAAACATGCAATGGTTCCCTATCTACGGATGTGGTGGTCGGGAAGTGTCCGAGAGCTTCCTCCCTATTGGATGGCACACTTTATTGATCTTTTTCGCAATCCCTTAAAAGAGTTAAAGCTTGGTATTGAAGCCGAAAAAATCAACCATATTGATAAAGGGGCAACCCTTTATACCCATTATAGTCATCAAGTGAGCCGTCTCCAGGAAAAGGGGGAACGTTCTCGCCCTGAGTTCTATTATGCCTCGCGTGAACTTTTAGCAAAGTCGGTTGCTTATGCAGACCCACAAAGTGTTAAAGATGGAGCGATTATCCCCGTTTTTAATGTAGAGCTTGGGCGGCAGGTGTTTTATACCCTAAAAGGACAGGTTCATAATAGTGGCCTTCATGCCTACCTTTTTGTTCCCCTAGAAAAAGGAGAAGAATTTCCAGCACAGCTCCTTTTTCGAGGAACCAATGGTTACGCAAGTGTGGGGAGAGATCTTGATTCGTGTGGAGTTGGTAAAAGGGTTTTTGCTGCAAATGTTCATAAAATCGAAGCTCTTGTGAAGGAGGCTAAAACAAGTAAGATTGAGGTGATTGGACATTCACTAGGAGCTGCTGATGCCCAAAGAGGCGTTGCGCTCCTTGTCGATCCCCAAAAGACATTTAATTTTAAGGAGATTTCTCTCTATGCTTTTTGTGCACCAAGACTTGAGATTGAAAGGGTCAACAAATGGAAAGCAGAACTTAAAGCTTTAGCAGAAGAGAACAAACACCCAGTGATTCGACTCAATTTCGCTCATCATGAAAGTGATGTTGTAACTTGGACAGGAGACTCCTATCTATCTGGAGCCGAACTTGACTTTATATATAGCAATTACTTAACTGTTCGCTCGAATTCAGGAGCACTGCAAACGCCTGATCATCATACAACATCATTCTACCTCGATGGAAATTTCAACTTTGAGATTGATGGACGTACTTTTGAGTTTAGAAAGAGTTTTCCTAATGCAGAGTTGTCTTCTGAACTTCAAAAGCTTGAAGAAATTGAAAACTCCTGGCAATGGTGGCGAGGGGTCAAAAGTTATTTTATTAAGGTAGAATCGAAAGAAGAGATTGAAAGGCGAATAGAAGAAATGCAGCGACACCAAGCAGATATCAGTGCAATGGAGAAAGGAGGATCACAACATTCCTGGATGGT
The DNA here is from genome assembly GCA_018399075.1 of Simkaniaceae bacterium. GTDB lineage: Bacteria > Chlamydiota > Chlamydiia > Chlamydiales > Simkaniaceae > Neptunichlamydia. Next base: position 1,022,778 of record CP073763.1, read on the forward strand.
TTATTCCGGATGGAGTGCTATTCGCTACACCGTTCAGCCCGTTGTCTATTATACCTTTGAAGGAATCCGAGCGCTTGGAAGGTGGAGGGGGTAATTATTCCTTCTCATCGTCATCAATATCGATAATAGGAGTATCTTCTTCATCCTCTCCCGTTTCAGATTTCACCCATTCCTTACAAAGAATATAAACAGCAGCCATAATAAAGAGGATGGGAACAAGAATCTTCCATGAGATATTGAATTGGGCAATAATAAAGAACCCAACAAAAACAAAAAGACTAATCGCAGCGTCATGAATCCGCCCCTGAAGGAACTGCTTTAAAGCTAGGGGAATTCCAATGACAAGCATAATTCCTGGCCACCAGGAGTCAATGAAAAAAATGATGGCTAGTCCAATCAAAAAAAGAGCTGTTGAAAGGGCTTTTGCTTTGTTTGTTGCTATGAGAGGCTTTGACATAGACAGTCCTATCGGTGTAAGAGTCGGTATTTTTTCTTTGTTACTTCCTTTTGCTTTGGAGAAACAAAAGAACGTTTTTTGCTTGAAACGATTGCTTTAGGATAAGCCCGCATCTTTTCAATTGAGGTATTGGGGAAAAACATTGAAAGGATAGCTGGAGCTTCATCACCACGCTCAGCCATTTGGCTCGCACTATAGAGGCATAGGCCTACTCCATTTCCTTGTCCATACCCTTCAAAGAGAGCAATATTTCCCTTAATGCTAACATTAAAGTCATTGCTCTTGAGTTTATCTTTTCCAAGTTTTTCTTGCAGTGTTGCAAAATTAATGTCTTCTGTATGTGATCCATCATGAAGACGAGTTGCATAGACTTTGCCTGAGGTATGATCGACAAAAAGATCCATCCCTGTCACGCGGTTTGTTTTAACAACTTTTGCCAGTTCTTGGGTATCGATAGTTAAAGACCAGCGGGTATCTTTTCGGTTTTTGCTAGCAAATTGTGATTCAATTCCATCAGGAGTCGAAGTGTTTTTTCTGAAGATAGAAGAGTAACTTGCTGTTTTTCCTCCGCAATTTTCTGTCCAAGAACCTGGAAAGGGTTGTTCTTCATAGGTCATGACAAGGTGCTTTGTGTTATCAACAGCTCTGTCTAGTGCAAGATTTTGGAGAATCAAGGCATTTCCATGGTAACCAACTTCTTCTTTTGTCACATGCCAAAAAGCATCATAATTAAGGAGCGCTTTGTAGTAGGCATCGGTTCGTGCAATGATAGCAATGGCATCAATGACATTAGCAGGTAGGGTTGTGGGGATGGTTTCGTTGAGAATTGTTTTTACATAGGTCTCAACATCGACTTCATTAATAATACTTAGCTGATTTTCAATATGATAAACTTCAATTGCTCCACGATATTGAACACCATTAACAAGGAAGGTTGTATCAGGGCTTGTGGGAACCACTTGAATTTGATAGATACCTAAGAAGTTTTCACCCCATTTAATCCCTTCTTCATGGGGATATAGATAAAAACGCTTTCCCCATCTTCCTGAACTTTCTTTTTTACCGTTCTCTGGATTGTAGACAGCATAAGGACCTCTTGCTTCAAGAAGAATTCCATCTGATCCTTTCTCTAAAAGGATTTTAATCGTTGCCGGCTTTTCTTCATTTTTATCAGAGGATGTTATCTTTTCTCCACTAAAGGCAAATAGGGGCAAACAGAGTAAAAGTAATAGAATTTTAGCTTTCATCGAGCTTCTCTCCAGAAAATTGATTAGGAGCCACTGGGCGTCCTAGATGTTGATAGGCGAGTTTAGTCACTTCTCTTCCTCTTTGGGTCCTTCTAATAAAGCCTTGCATAATGAGGAAAGGTTCATGAACCTCTTCAAGGGTTGTTGATTCTTCTCCAAGGGCTGCTGCAATTGTACTAATTCCAACTGGTCCACCTTCGTGATGGTCAATAATATGCTGTAGCATCCGCTTGTCCATTTCGTCAAGCCCTCGGAAATCAATATCGAGCATTTCCAGGGCAGTCCGAGTGGTGATTTTATCAAGCTTATTGTCACTCCGCATTTGTGCATAATCGCGCACCCATTTTAAAAGATTATTTGCAATCCTAGGGGTTCCACGTGAGCGTTTTGCAATTTCCAGTATCGAATCCTCATTAATTTCAACGCTGAGAATTGTGGAAGAGCGCATAAGGATGTCTGCCACAAATTCTGAGGCATAATAGTCAAGGCGACAGGTGAAGCCAAAGCGGGATCTGAGGGGAGCACTGAGCAGCCCCATCCGAGTTGTGGCTCCGACAAGAGTAAATGGGTTAAGGGTGACTTGAACGCTGCGCGCTTGAGGACCTGAATCGAGTAAAAGATCGAGTTTAAAATCTTCCATAGCAGGGTAAAGATACTCTTCAACATTTCGGCTAAGGCGATGAATTTCATCTATAAAGAGGATATCTCCTTCTTTTAAGTTAGTGAGAATTCCAGCTAAGTCAGCAGGTTTTTCAATGGCAGGGCCTGAAGCGATGACAAGATCTGTTCCCATTTCGCTGGCAAGAATATGGGCAAGAGTTGTCTTTCCTAGTCCTGGAGGTCCATGAAAAAGTGCATGACCAAGGGCTTCGCCCCGTTTTTTTGCTGCTCCGACAAAAACCTTTAATTTTTCAATAGCAGCAGGCTGTCCAATAAATTCATCCAAACTGCTCGGCCTAAGTCGTAGTTCTAGTTTATTGTCTTTCTTTTCCCATGAGGATTGTATAAATGGAGGTTTTGTCATATTTCAGTCACTTTCTTACTTGGCATGTTATACCTGCACATAAGAAAATAGTAGCAAGAAAAGGATTTCAAGCGCTATATCTAATCTATAAAAACCGAAAAAAACTTAAAGCAACGGGGCAAAATGAGCTTACAATCAGATAAATGGATTCGAAAAATGGCATTAGAAGAGGGGATGATTGAACCTTTTGTCGATGCACAAGTTAAAAGTATTGAGAATCAGAAAATCGTCAGTTATGGCCTTTCAAGCTATGGATATGATGTCCGCGTAGGAAATCGTTTTAAAGTCTTTACGAATGTACATAATACTGTTGTCGATCCTAAAAATTTTAATGAAGATGCTTTTGTCGATATTGAAGGAGATGAGTGCATTATTCCTCCCAACTCATTTGCATTAGCAAATACTGTTGAATACTTTCGGATACCTAGAGGGTGCCTTACCATTTGTCTAGGAAAATCTACCTATGCACGCTGTGGAATTATTGTGAATGTTACTCCATTTGAACCAGAATGGGAAGGACATGTAACTATTGAAATTTCAAATACCACTCCTCTTCCTGCTAAGATCTATTCGAATGAAGGGATTGCTCAAGTCCTCTTCCTGGAAGCAAAAGAAGTCTGTGAAGTCTCCTATGCCGATCGTGCTGGAAAGTATATGAAACAAACGGGGATTACCCTCCCAACAATGTAATGAATAAAGGCTTGCATCACATCTTATTGAAGAACTGGTGGGTGATTGCATTTGTTCTGATGGCTTGTGGCTTTTATCTCCAAGCCATCCACAAAAAAAATCGTCTTGTGAGGGCTTTGCAAGAAAGAGTGGATCATTTATCTCTTACTAAAAGAGAGGCTGAGGAAGAAAAAGAAGAACTCCTTCTTCGGATACAAAGTCAAGAAGATCCTGAGTGGTTAGAATTAGTCTTAAAAGAAAAACTCGGAGTTACAGCGGAAGGAGAGCTTAAGGTGGTATTTGAATGACCCTTCCTATTTTGATCCTCATCCTTGCTATCTTGATCTTCACATCAGGTTTTTTGTCAGCATCTGAAACCGCCCTTTTTTCCCTCTCTTCAATGAAAGTGCGTGCCTATCGTCACGGCTCCGATAAACGGGGTCATTTGATTGCCCGCCTCCTTTCAGAGCCCAGGAAACTCCTTGTCACTATTCTCATGGTGAACGTTTGTGTTAATATCCTAGTACAAAACGTTGTTTCGGGGATTTTTGGAACTTTTTCGAGTTGGGCACTCACTGTTGGTGTTCCTCTCCTTCTAACATTGATTTTTGGTGAGGTCATTCCTAAATCGGTTGCCTACCCGAAAAACACCTTTATTGCCTATCATTCTGCTCCTGTTCTTCGAGGGATTGAATGGGCTTTAAAACCACTGCGTGATGCGATTTCTTTTGTCACCACTGGGATCTCAAAATTCTTCTTCTTTTATCTACGAAAAGAGAAGGAAATAGGAATTGAAGAGCTTAAGATTGCTCTACGTACTTCTCAAGAAAAAGGGGCTGTTTCAACAGAAGAGGCAAAGCTTGTTCGTGGTTACCTCAATTTAGAAGAAGACTTAGTCAAGGAGCTGATGTGTCCTCGGAATGAGGTCCTTTTTTTTGACATTAATGAACCGATTTCAAAATTGGTACGCCTTTTTGTTGATGAAGAGTGTACTAGAGTACCGGTTTGCAATGGCGATTTGGAAAATATCTTAGGAATTATGACAGGAGGAAGCTTTTTCCTTCATCGAGACCACTTTAAATCGTCCCATGATATTATCCCTTTTCTGAGAAAGGTTCACTTTGTTCCTGAGTCGATGATAAGCCGCGCTCTACTCCATTTTTTCTATGAGCATGAAGAGACTATCGTTGTTGTTGTGGATGAATATGGCTCTGTTTCCGGTTTGATTGCTCTTGAGGATCTTGTTGAGACAGTCGTAGGCCAAATTGCAGATAGGCGGGATGAAGCCAGTCACTACACGAGGCCTTCAGATGACATTGTGATTGCAAGCGGAAAGCTCGAGTTAATAGAGTTTGAAGAGATATTTGATTATCACTTAGAGAGTCCTAATAATATGGCAACGATCGGAGGGTGGTTGACCGAACTATTAGGGGATATTCCTAAGAGTGGAACTAAAATAGAGCGCCATGGCTTTTTGTTTCATGTCTTAGCTTCCGATGTGAATAGGGTTCGGCGTGTTTATATTCGTCGCCTTCGCCTAAAGAAGAGGAAAAAAGATGAGTAGTTGGGCCTTTTTTCTCCTACTTGTCATTCTTTCTTTGATTGTTCAGGGATTTTACTCAATGCTTGAAATGGCTTGTGTTTCCTTCAATCGCGTTCGATTGCAATTTTATGTAAGCCAAGGAAATCGTCGGGCAAAATGGCTGAGTAATCTTCTTAATAATCCGACACGTCTCTTTGGAACCACACTGATTGGAGTCAATGCGACGATGCAGTTTGGATCAGAGTGTGCACGCCGTTTTTACTCTTCCATTGATCTTAGCCCCGATTGGGCTCCCATTACGCAGATCTTTATCGTTCTCATTTTTGCAGAGCTTGCACCCATGTTTGCCGCCCGTCGCTATGCAGAAAATGTTGTGATGCTCGGGATTCCTATTATCTACCTCACATCATTTGTCCTAAGGCCGGTTATTATTGTCTTAGATTGGATCTGTCGCTTTATAAATTTCCTTTTTGGCGTCAAGAGCCGCTCGGGCCTCTATTTGTCCCGTGAAGAGCTTCAAAAAGCTATTGAAGAGCGTGAGGATTCTCCCAAGGAGAAGCTCGATCCGATTTTGATGAATATCTTTGCTTTAAAAAATAAAACGGCAAAAGACTTAATGGATCCTATAGAGGAAATGAAATCGATCTCCTCAAAAAATACGATTGGTGATCTAAAAGCCCTTCTCGGCCTTCAAGCCCTTCCCTTTATCCCTGTTTACCATAAAAGCCCTCAAAATATTGTTGCGATTGCCTTTCCTCGCGACCTTCTTCGATACCCAGATGATACTCGACTTCGCGCTTATTGTCGCTCTCCATGGTTTATTACTGAAAAAAACTCCGTTCTTGAAATCTTAAAAGAATTCCGTCGGAACAACCAAAGTCTTGCGATTGTGCTCAATAATCAAGGACAAGCCATCGGAACCCTCACACTCGATGCTGTTGTCGATGAAGTTTTTGGCCATCGTGATGAATGGATCTCTTTTGGTGAGTATGTTCCTGGAAAAGGGAAAGTCTTTGTCGACCGCTCCTTTCCTGGAGACACCCTTGTCTCAGAGGTCAATAAATGGTTTTCTATTGAAATTCCTGGAGAGGAAAGGACTACCCTCGAAGACCTTATGGGGGAAAACCTTGGTCATAGCCCTGACCGAGGGGATGTTGTTCGTGTTGGTAATTATGAGCTTTCTGTCGAAGAGACCTCCCTTATTGCAGGCCGCACTATTCTCATCCGCTCTATAAGCTAACCCTCACAAAACTAGATATGATAACCACCTTACTATGCTCTTCTTAAAGGGTTTTACTCATATGGATTATTGACAAATTAAGTTTGATCAAGCAATCCTTGTAATAGGGGAAATCATATATTTCTGGGGAGGGGAATATTATGTTAAAGGTATCGAAATTTGGTCTTGCTGGAGGGGTTCTCTGGGGGGCTATGATGTTCATTTGTACAGTTTTATCAATATATACCGGTTATGCAGACACATTCTTACTTGCAATGAAGAGTTGCTATCCTGGCTATTCGCTTACCTGGGGCGGAGCTTTTCTGGGACTCATTTATGGTTTTATTGATGGCTTTGTCGGATTGGCTATTCTTGCATGGCTCTATAACAAATTTTGCGGAAACTCCAAATAGCTCGTTAGTTAGGAAAATGCAGCTGTTCGAAGTTTAATCACTAAGGCAATGATAACTTTGGCTGCTTTTTGAACCTCAGCAACGGTGTTTAAGCGAGAAAAGGAAAAGCGTAGAGAAGAAGAAGCTCTTTCTTTGGAAAAGCCCATGTTAAGGAGGGTGCGAGAAGGCTCAAGGGCGCCTGAAGCGCATGCTGAGGCGTAAGAAGCCGCAATCTTTTCCATATCGAGAGAGATTAGGAGAGATTCTGCATCAATCCCTGGAAAATAGAGGTTACTAGTATTAGGAAGGCGTGGACCTTCACCATTAATCTCTAGATCGGGAATTTCTTCAGTTAGGAGCGCTTCAAACTGTTCGCGTAAGGTTCTCATATGTGCAAAAGCCTCGTCTTCATCAAAGATAGAAAGGGCACAGGCCATCCCAACGATTCCGGGGAGGTTTTCTGTGCCAGAGCGAAGGTTTTTTTCTTGTCCACCCCCTGTCAATAGAGGTGAAAGTTTAAGACCTGAACGAACAAAGATAAAGCCTGTTCCTTGGGGCCCATGGAATTTATGGGCAGAGAAAGCCATAGCAGCTACCCCTTCAGGAATAGTAAAAGGTTCTTTTCCTATAAGGGCAACCCCGTCAAGAACAAGAGGGATGTTGGCCCTTTTGGCAATGGCTGCAAAGCCTTCCATATCAAGCATCACACCAGTTTCACTGTTAGCAGCAGAGAGGACAATCAATTTGGTGTTGGGGCGGATAGCTTTTTGAAGGTCTTTGGAATGAGGCGCTCCAAAAGAATCAATGGGAAGATAGGTAATATCTGCCCCTTTTTTTCTAAGGTCTTCAAGGGTGTTATAAGCAGCGGCATGGTCGATAGGGGAAGCAATAATATGAGAAGAAGGATCGTTAAAGGCGCCTCGAATGAGTAGGTTCATTCCTTCGGTTCCCCCTGAGGTAAAGAGAACTTCACTTGTTTTTACACCAAGGAATTGGGCAATAGTTCTTCGCGCCTCTGCAACGATTTTTCTTCCTTCTTGTCCAAAAGAATGGATGCTAGAAGGGTTATGAGGAGGGGCTGCGAGCTCTTCGATCATAACGTCCAATACGTCAGGATCTAGAGGAGTTGTTGCGTTATTATCTAGGTAAATTCTCTCGTTCATCTGTTTTAACAAGGACCACGGTCACATTGTCGTGACCTCCCTGCTGTTTGGCCCGATCGATCAATATTTGCGTAGCGCTTTTGATATCTTTGGTATTTTTTAAAACTTCAGCGATTTCATTATCACTAACCTGATCAGTTAGACCATCGCTGCACATCAAGTATATATCATCTGGGCTTACTGGGGCAATATGGATTTCAGCCTCTACCTCTGTCTGAGTGCCGATTGCCCGTGTTAAAACATTTTTATAGGGAAAATTTCGTGAATTTTCTTTTTTAACCTGTCCTTGAGCAATCATCTCATTTGTTAGGGAATGATCCAAAGTTAGTTGCTTAAGAAGGCCTTTTCGAAAGCGGTAAACGCGGCTATCACCTACATGACTGTAAATTAGAGAGCGTTCATGAAAAAGGAGCGTGCAGATCGTTGTGCCCATCCCCTTATAATCTTTTTTCTTTTTTCCTAAGTGGTGGACCCAACTATTGGCATTTTCGATACAGAGTTTATTAAAAGAAGTTAGATCAAAAATAGTCCAGTTTCTTTCTGAAGAAATAAAAAGTTCTTCAATCGATGCCGAAACAAAGCGGACAGCTTCTTTAGCTGCGACTTCTCCAGCTTTATGCCCTCCCATTCCATCGGCAATAGCAAAAAAACAATGCTCCTCTAGATTTAAGAAAACATCTTCGTTATTGGTTCGAACAAGACCTACATCAGTCATTCCAAAGGAGCTTAACTTAAAATCGCAATCATTCATGATGAGGCGCTTGCCTCCTTACTTAAAGGACCTGATTGCTCGCTGGGATTTAAACATTCCCCTAAAAAGAGGAGGAGGTTTGTATCAAAGTCATAAATAGCATAGAGGAATGGATGATTCACATTCATTTCAATAGGGGAGTCTGTTTCACGAAATGATTTTAAGCTAAAAGTTACTCCAGAACTTGCTGCAGCAAAGATCCCTCCCTCATCAATGGAGAGGAGACTTTCATGAATAGACTGACTGATAAGGAGGTCTTTTTTGCCATCTATTCCTGAAAAGTTTGCGTTATCATTAAGAGCTGCATTGATTCCAAGCGATCTAAAAAGAGGTTTAAGATCGAGTTTTTGGCTAACGATAAACTTAGGAAGAGTAAGATTTATATCTTTCTTTTCAAACTTATCAAGATAGGAGATAAATCCTTGAGGCTTTGACTCATCCTGAGCATAGTAAAAGTTATAGAGATGGGCACTCTCTTTCTTAGGAAGAAAGACGATAAAAGAGGTGTTAGAGTTTAATCCTTCGATCGGAAGGGCTACAATTTGGGTATTCTGATCTTCAAAGTAGTAGAGGTTGGATTTTTGGTTCATCATTCTGCAGTTAACAATACTCCCTCCTGACGTTTTAAACTGACCGCCACTGCTTCGTTGCGTTGGGAAGGGGTTTTGCCAGGAACCCTGAATAAAAAGGGTATTTAGAAGGACCATTTTGGTGGATTTCCCCAATGATGAAGGATCAATAAAGCGGGAAATTTTACCTCCTGAATGATTGTTAATCCAATCATCCATTTTAGTCGCTGCTGATTGAGGTTTCATGAAGTCTACCTTCTCAATCACTCCCTTAAAGTCTTCGTGAATCGTTGTTTGATATGAAGGGATAATAGAAGCATTTTTATCCACCCAAAGACTTGTTCCTAACTTAACCCCTGAGCCCATTCGACTTGTCATTTTTCTGTAGGCATCCCCTAGCTGATTTTGAGGGAGGGTTAAATGGAGGGAACTTGCCATTTCATGAGCTGTTTGGCCTCTTGCCCCCATATAGGCCATAACCAGTGAGGCATTGATTGAAAGAGGAGAAATAATTGTATTAGAGGATTTGTCCATGATATAATAAAGGAACATCCCCGTGTGATTGAAACTATTAGCAAGCGTATTATCTTTTGCATCTTCAGCCCTAAGGGGCGAAATAAAAGCCAATAATGCTAAGAATATCAGGCGTCTCATGAATCATCCTGTTTAACTTGAAATTAAAAGTATACGAATAACACTTATTGAATTGAATGTCATGTGTAAAGCGATCGGAGCAAGAAGAGACCGCTGTCTTTCATAGAGAAAACCAAGGAAAAGGGCGAGTGTAAAAAGAGAGAAAAGAAGCGAGAAATTGCTCAGTCCTTGATCTGGAGAAAAGTGGAATGCAGCAAAAACAATCGATGAAATAATAAGAGCTCCCATCCTCTTTACCTTTTTCTTTAAATAGGTGTAGAGAATCCCTCGAAAGACAAATTCCTCAATGATAGGTGCTGCAATTAATATTGCAAAAAGAGCGATGACTAATAGATAAGGAGATTCTTTTGCCATTTTTAAGAAACGAATGGCGACCTGATCCATTCCTGTATATCCCGTGAAAAAAAAGACAAGGGCTTCAACATATTGAGAGATGGCCACAACGACTGGAAAGGAGATGAGCCACGTTAGTAGGCCTAAGCCAAAGTCCTCTATTAAACATTTAAAACGTGCACGTTCTGGGTGAATCCAGATTCCCTTCATGACCTCCCGTTTTTGAAGGATAGAAAAGCAAAAAAGATAGGTGATGACCCAAGCTAGCGCTAAGAGTTGGAGCAATGTCATTAAAAGTGCAGGAGAATGGGTCATAAGATCGACAATAGAGCTTCCTAAAAACTGAACGCTTAAAGGGGCAATAACGAAGAAGATCATGAGGTATCCAATCATTCCAATAAGGGGAAAGCGGAGATCTATTGAAATTTCCCTAAGGTCTTTCACTTTAAAAAAAGAAAAGTGATGAGCAATGAACAAAAAAAAGGCTCCTACCGCAGTGAATAGGAGCCCTACGTATAGATAGTCCACTACTTACTCTTTGATAAGAGGATATAGTCTTCAATTCGCTTGACTACCTCTTTAGAGAGTTGAGCATGAGCCAGTCCTATAGGAGAAACGCTATAGGTGAGTTTCTTCCATCGCTCTGGGCTTAGCTCATTGAGATTTGAAGGTTTCGGAATCACATGATCTTGATGGACAAATTCCTGGAGAATTACTTCAGGCTTTGTTCCTCTTAAATCAAAAACCCGAATTCTCATCGTCATTGCAAGTTCAGAAGAAGGGGTGATCTTATCAAGAAAATTCCCCTTTAGCTCTTTCGGGTGGATATCATGCTCAACAAGTTCTGCAAAGATCACATATTCGTGCTGTTCAAATGCCTCTTTAATCCATGCAGTATCTGCTGAGAAAGGATTGTTTTCAGCCGATAATTCAGCAATAGCAGCATTGATGTCACCCGGAGTACTAACATAAAAATTATTCCGCTTCATCAGCCGATTTTTAAGACCATCGGTAAATTCTTCTGATAAACTCCATCCTACGCTACTTCCTGAACGGTCAAATACAGGGACAAAGGCTACAATGGGCTTTGCTCGTCCATCATCATGAAAACGCGTTGCATGCTCATAGTTTCCCTTTGAGCTACAACCCATAAGGGTAAAAAGTGTTAGTAGTAGTATTCCAAATCGTTTAATCATATAGAGGCTCCGCAGATTTCATTACTAAAAAAATTAAGAATAGCGAAAGAGGATTTAAGCCGCAATGGTGAGAGGGAATGAGGCTGGTTTTCATTTCGGACTTGACTGTTATAATTACTGATAAAGATGCAGTCGTTAAATTAATTATTACCAATTAGTTAATGCAGTGTAATTTAAATTGTATTTCCGTGGTTATTAATCGATAATAATTTTAGTTGTAATACTTGTAAGCTCAAAGGTAATCTAAGAAGAATATATTCACTTAAAGTAGTGAATTTTTCTTGCACTTTTTGTTTAATGGTGAAAAACTCTTTCTAAGAACAACTGATGAAATTATTACGGAGGAGACATAGATGTCACTGCAAAATGCTGAGGCTAACTTAAAGGAGTTCGGAAAAGAACTTAACCTAGAAGGGCTAGCCTTTGATGAAAATCACACCTGTATATTGGGGATTGATAACACCTTTTCCCTTCACTTGACCTACGAGCCAAATTCAGATCGACTCTATCTCTATTCTCCGATTTTGGATGGCCTTCCTAAGGATGATCCTTCAAAATTAAAGCTATACGAAGCCCTTCTTGAAGGCTCAATGCTTGGCGGCCAAATGGCTGGCGGAGGCGTTGGCGTCGCTGTAAAAGAAGAGCTTATCTTAATGCATTGTGTTTTAGAAATGGGGTCAGGTGCTGATCCATCGTCTCTTAGACGTTTTGCACCACTCTTTGTTGAGTCTGTAGAAAAATGGCGCGAAAGGGCTAAAAATATTATCGAAGGTCGAGATCCTGGTGCAACAGGAATTCCTGGAGGAGGACCCATTGGTGGCGGTGGTCAGCCAAGACCTCCTGGAAAAGATGATGACAATCCAAAGCCAGGCGATCGCTTCATTAAGATTTAGTGGATAATCCGCTGGATATCATTTAGAGGAAGGAGAAATCCTTCCTCTTTTTTTTCGATTCCCCTTTTAACCCTTTTAACACTCGACATGACAGTAGAGTGATCGCGTCCGAATAGACGTCCAATCTTTAGATAGGGGTGTCCTAGCTTTTCGCGGCAGAGATACATTGCAATTTGCCGGGGGAGGGCGCACTCTTTATTTTGCGCTTTTCCTAAGATATCTTCCGTTTTAATGCCAAAGGTATTAGCGACTGTTTTCAGGATTTTTTCTGGAGTAAGGAATGTTTTTGATTCTTTTTCAATGAGATCTTTAAGGTGGTATTCTGCGATTTCTAGATCAGGAGGAAGTGTACTGTGAGGAAGGCGAAGAGCAAGCGCCTCGAGCGCTTGAATAAGAGCATGGAGATTCTTAAAAGACTTTAATAGAAAATCCTTTAATGGAGCGCTTAAAGGGAGATGAAGGGCAGATCCTCTTAGTTCCAAGATTTTCATTCTCTCCTTTTGATTGTGGGGAGATATTGAAAGGGTGATTCCCCATTCAAAACGGCTGATGAGACGTTCTTCGATTTCCTCGAGCAGTCGTGGTGGAAGATTAGATCCGAGAATGATTTGAAAGCCTGCGGTATGGAGGCGGTTAAAAGTATGAAAGAGTTCTTCCTGTGTTGCAATTTTACGTGAGAAGAGGTGAACATCGTCAATAATAAGGACTTCGATATCGCGGTAGGCTTTTCGAAACTCTTGGAGAGAGGCGGAGCGGAAAGCGCGAATTACATGTTCTGTAAAGGTATCAGCACGAACATAAAAGCATCGCTTACCCATCTCTTGAAGAGCTTTGGCCGTTGCCATCAGAAGGTGAGACTTTCCACTTCCTTCGGGGCCATAAATATAGATGGGATTATAGCTTCCAAAGGGGAGCGAACCATCGATCAACTCGGAAAGAACATTAAAGGGGAGGTTTTCATCGGTTGGTTGAATAAAATCATCAAAAGTAGCATGAGACTCTAAATGATCAGGCTGATAAAAGCTTTCTTCATCTTCTTGTTTTTCTTTCTTTTTCGGGTATTCTTTTCCGAGAATGGAGAAATGGACTTTAATTTCCTTACCTCTACCGGTTAAGAGATATTTGGAAAGGTAAGGGGTGACATACTCTTTGAACCAATTAATCTGGAAGGAGTCGGCTGCATCTAAATAGAGGTTTCCAGCATCAAATTTAACAACTTTTAGAGGGCGGAGCCATTGATTAACAGTTGTGCTACCGATCTTATGATCTAGAATATTGAGGAGCTCATTCCAGGCTTTCATCCAATGGTCGCATTATTTATTTTTTTGCTTTACCAAGATTTCACGGCTATTCTTATTGGTCTTTTGACGTCTTTTAGACATATACCACTGTTGCAGGATCTGTAGTCCCATTGAAGAAAGCCAGTAAATATTTAGTCCAGAAGGGAATTTATAGAAGAGGAAGGTGAAGACGATTGTCATAACCATTCCCATCTTTTGTTGTTGCTGCTGCTGGTCAGTGATAGGGCCTTTTTTCTTATTTTGGGCAGCTGCCATCTTTTGTTGGAAGAACATGACAACGCCTAGAAGGATCGGAAGGAGGTGGAAAGAGGTTCCGATAAAGGGAATGGGGTAGTTCCAAGAGAAGACCACATCTGGAGCTGTAAGGTTATCGATCCACCCTGGAATAAAGGTTACGCCGCGCAATGGAAAGGTAGACTTTAAGAGGTCAAACATTCCAAAGAGGAATGGCATTTGAATAATTAGGGGAAGACAGCCTCCAAAGGGGTTGACCTTATGCTCTTTATAAAAAGCCATCATCTCCATTTGTCCTTTCTTAGGATCTTTTTTATGCTTTTCCTGAAGCTTTTGGAGTTTTGGGCTGATTTCTTGTAGTTTGAGCGTAGATTTAATTGACCATGCATTAAGTGGGTACATCATAACCCTGAGAACAACAGTCAAGAAGATAATCGAAAGGCCCCATGAACCTGTTAAAGTATGGAACATATTCAAAATGAAATATAGGAACTTTGCAAAGGGCTCTGAAATAAAGGCAAACCATCCATGGAAGCTTTGCGTTTCGGTATATTGTGGGTTATATCCAGTGACTGGATTGGTATAGGTCTCGTCTACTTTCCTAAGGATATTTTTATCAATAGGCCCTGCATAGAAGCGGAATGTCATAGGCTCAGTTGTCCTTCTAAGAGGGACATGAACTTCATATCCAGGGTATTTACTTGCCGGATAAAGATCATGCTGAGAATCAATCATCGCAATGCGTGTTGGGTCCATATTTCCAGGGACATTATTCGCTTGAAACCCCATTCCAACTTCATTTGTAGGATCGATGATCAAAGTGAAGTAGCCATTTGAGTTCGCGATCCAATCAGGCTGGAAAGAGCTCATTGTTGTTGAGGTTTTCGGCAGTGAGAGCTTGTCAACAACACGTTTACTGTTTTGAACCGTGCTATATTTAATGACGGGAGTAGGGCTGCCTGAAATCAACTCCACTTCAGGAACTCCTGAAGCAATCCAAAGTCCTCTAGTATCTCCTTCAACTTTAATTGAAACATCGAGGCAATAAGGAGCATTCGACCCTTCCTGAGGAAAACTATAGGTTTTTATGATTCGACGATTAGGAAAAGACCCTTCGAATTGAATCATTTTATCATCAAAACGGAGTAGTTTGTAATAGGTGCTTGAAGTTTCAGGATCTTCAGAGACTGTATTGAATGCGTAATAACGTGGAGGAACATCGTAGGGAGGGTAACCACTATTTTTCTTGATTCCTCGACGAAGGAGAGGGTAGTAGCCTCCAATTGCTGTTTCTTTCATGACCGTTTGGGTCGATCCTTTTTCAACAATACGATAAGGGTGGCTAGGGAAATGGGCATTACTTGTATATTTCTTATCGATAATCCGATCAAAATTAATGGGTAGGACAACACTTTCAAGATCTTGGTCATCTCTAAAGGGAAGATTGATTTCAGCAATCGCGCCTCCTAAGTTTGAGAAGACAACCTGCATCGTCTGATTTTCCAGGACATAATACTCTTGTTCAGAGAGAGGCTCAGATGGCACTGTTTCGACCCGATAATTAACAAGAGAGGTAAAATTTGTCAGTTTTGAAAGAGTGAGAAAAGTTTTTGTCCGACTCTGGAAAACCCCTACAGGGAGATATTTCCCCTCAACCTGATAGAGGACAATGCCATTTTGCTGAGGAACAATAGAGGGGAAAAAGAGTTGTCCTTCATCATACTCACCGAGTATAACAGTTGGGTCTTCTTCCTCACTAAAAGAGACGACCTGCATGTCATGAGAGCCTACTTGAGGAATATAGGTGGAAGTCACTCCTGGATGTCCACTTGAACTATAAATAGCAAAATGATCGTCGCTTTGCACGAGGCGAGATTCTTTTCCCTTGATGTAAACAGTTTTTGACCAGTCAGAGTTCCATGATGTGACTAAATAAGTTCCTTGATCTGTTTCAACAGCCCAAGTGATGTTTTGGCTTTCATTAGCATTTTGAAAAACGCGAGTTAAAGGAAGGTTTTGGTAATTGACAGTACGCTTTTTAATATCTATTTCATTAGCAAGTTTTTTTTCTTCAGTCAGGACTGTTTGTTTTTGCTGTTGTTCGTCATATTCTTTTTGTTTTTTAGATGTAAAGTATTGATTGATAAAGAAAAGAGCAATTGTCATGGTCATGACAAAAAATATAAAGCGTTTATTCATCTTGCAGACTGCCTTTAGGGTTGCATATGGACTTATCCTACCAAACAAAAGATATAAAACCTAGATATCTTTTAGTGTAAATGTTAAAACTTTTAGGAAAATTTATCCGAGGTAGAATGTCCTTAACAAATATTTCTTTATCTACACTTTCTAATTCTAAAAGAGCTTTAGAGCCATTAGCTTTTATGGGCTTAGCATTTTTAGCGGGGCGTGAACGGTTTATTGTGCACTTCGGCGGAGCTACTCCAGGAGGTTTTCTGGTAGCTGGTGGTTTAGCCTCCTTATTTTGCCATTTTACCAATAGAAATCAGAGCTCTAATTCTTTGGAAAAAGTAATTGCCTTAGCTTGTGCGTGTATGGTTTCCAGTGGAGTGACTCATGTTCTAAAAGGAAGAGTTTCATTATCTCTTAAAAATCAGTGTAAAATCACAATGGTGTTTCTTATAGCTCATATAGGGATTGATGGTGTTTTCTCCTCATATGAAGTGAAAGCCGCTCGTCGAGAACACCAACAGAGAATAGAAGATGGTCAAAAACTCAAGATAAAAGAAGTCCTTCGAATGCCAGTCCCACCCTCTTTAATAGGTGAAGGGCTTGAACTATCTGATAAAGGAAGAGCTGCTTTAAATCTCATCGATAAGGTGACTTTTTTAAGGCCAGATATGTATCTTGGAAAAGATTTTATTCATGGTTGTGAATCTATTAGTCAAAGAATTCCACAAATCCCAGAAGAAAGAAGTTACCTACAATCCCCTTCTACTGAACAACCCCAAGTATGGTGGGCACACCATTTAATGCGTCAAATTGAAGGTGAAGGTGAATTAAGGGTCTATATCACTAATTTAAGGAAACGATCAGATCAGGAGTATTTGGATTTAGCGAACATACTGGAAACTTTAGCTAATGATGTAGGGGAAGCTCTGAAGCGTTACCAGAAAGAGGAGTCTATTTTAAGTGAACAGACTAGAACAACCTATGATTTTTCATAAGGTCTAAAAAGAGTGATCATTTTATATTAGATTCTAACTCAGCTACAAAAGCCTGAAACCCTTCTGATCCTCGGAGGTTTTCGAGCCAGTCGTCTTCGAACATTTCTTCGATAGTTGGAAGGGCATCAAAGGCCTTTGCTTTTTCTAGAAACCGGAGGGAATTGTCGAGATCCCCGATCACGGAATAAAGGCAAGAAAGGGCATAATATGCATGAGTATTGCCTAGCTTAGCAGCTTGAATCATTTTATACTCTGCTTCACGCAGGTATTGATCTGATTCGATATCGCTTTCGAGAAGGTCCCCGAGATTTACAAGGGTGAGGGCCCAATCTAAGATAATTTGGTCATTCTCTTTTTCTTTTTGATGGGCGATTCGGTAATGATGAATCGCTCGTTGAAAAAGGTCGGGTTCGCTGACGAGTTCAGCATAGTGACTATAGGTTAAGGCGAGTTGGAAATGGATATGGGGAAACTCGGGTTTAAACATGAGAATATGATTCAAAAGATCGATGGCTTTAACATAACGGCTATCATTTTCTAAAAATCCTGCAAGTTGGTCTAGAGCAGAAGCATAATAGAAAATCCAGTCGGTATGGAGGTAGGCAGCATTTTTTTGTAGATTTAGAGCCTCTTCAAAGTGGTAGACAGAAAGCTCAATCGGCTGTTGTTCATGGCATATCTCCCCATATTTAAGAAGGCACATCGCATAGTGACTATGGCAAAGGCTTGTTTTTTCCAAGTTTAGAGCCTGTTCAAAGAAATGTAGGGAGCGATCATAACTTTTTTCATCATGATCGAGAAGGGCTGCTGCAAAACTACTTGAAGCCATTGCATACCAAAGACGGTAATGAGTCCGATTAATGCTAAGGCCTTCTTGGAATTGCTCTAAAGCTTGATAGTAGTAATCGATATCTTTGTAATAGGTGCCAAGAGCGTAAAAACACATTCCGTAGGCATAGAAGGTTTCAGTATTTTCATCCTGCTCAATTAAAGGTTCAATTTTTCCTAGAGCTTCATGAATAATTTCTAATTGCTCTGTATAACTTCCCAGAAGAGCTAACGCTTCAACCCAAACAGCAACGACATAAGAGTTTTTCTTATCGCATCGGTGTGCTTTGAAGCATTTATCGATGCAAGCTCTGATTTTTTTTGTATCTTTGAAAATAGCTCCAGACTCTAGAAGAAGGCGGGCCCATTCAAGATAAGCTTTTGAGTTATTCTTCGAAAGTTGCAATGTTGTTGAAAAACACTCATTTGCTTGAGAAAAATGATCTTCATCATGGGTATAGCTATAAAGCGTTTTCATAGCGATAGCCAGAAGGAACCACCCTTCAGAAAAAGAGATTTTAATTGAAACGGCATTTTTATAGCAGTTAATTGCCTTGATAAGTAGGCGCGTATCATTGGTCTTTTTTCCCATGATACTATAAATATTTCCGAAGTTGATCCAAAATTCGGGAGCAAGATCATCCTGTAGAGACGAGGCTTTTTCGTATGCTTTGATAGCATAGTGGTAGTCAGTAATTTCACCAGATTTTTCAGCAAGTTTACTCCATATGTCCCCAAAATCCCAGTAGAGGTCCGCTAAAACATCAGGGGTTTGACCCTCAGATAGTTCAATAGCTTTTTCATATTTCTTAAGGGCATTCGTGAAGTAGCTTGGCTCATTTCGCCTTTTTCCTAAAAAATAGAGGGTATTTCCCCAAAGGTGCCAAGCTTGGAAGGAGTAAGGGTCTAGGGTTGTTGCAACTTTGAACCGCTTACTAGCAAGGGTAAGGCCTTCTTCATTTTCCTCAGTACTGCCATATTCAAAAAGGGCAAGTCCCTGTTCCATGAAAAGTTGAGGGTTCTGAGGGTCAAGTTTAACCGCCATATCAAAGTATTCAATTCCCCCCTTGTCTCCATGAAGAAGACGGAATTCTCCCTTCTGAAGAAGGCTTTGGCTAAGCGCTGAATAGTCCTTTCCTTTAAGCTCTTCAATAGGCTTGCCTAAAGAGGCCTCCTCGTGGGAAGGAAGTTCAAAATTTGAAGGATGTTTCAGATGCTGTGTCTTTGCCATGCCTGCCTAAATTGGGTTAGAGTGAAATTAGAGAATACCTCCAAAAGCATTCCGATGTCAAAAAGGATTTTTCCCCCTAGGAAACACTTCTTGACTTTAACAAACTTTTTAAAGTTTGAGTCAGTCTCCGAAGCTGCTTCCTAAGAGTAAAAACTCTCTTTCTACATCGAAAGCCTTTTGGTGATATCCTCTCACGGATTATAGGTAAGGGATCCATTTTCGACAACGTGCTTTCCCTCTAAAAAATAGATTTTAAGGATATATGAGTGATTCGAATTTTAATTCCTCTGCTAAAAATAAGAGGTTTAAAAAAAGAACCTCTTAATCTAAAATTTATGCATATGTATACCTATAAACGAATTATTCGTGTTCAAGATACCGATGCTACTGGGGTTCTCTACTTTGCAAACCAACTGCAGATTGGTTTAGAGGTATTTGAAGATTTTCTTCATACTCAAGGATTTTCTATAGGCGAAATGATTAAAAAAAACCATTACCTTCTCCCGATTGTTCATGCTGAGGCTGATTTCTTTTCTCCGATCCATATCAGTGATACCTTGGACGTCACACTCTCTTTTCCTAAGATTGGAACAACTTCTTTTACTCATGCTTCAAAGGTCCTTAGAAATGGCGAAAAAGTAGGAACTGTCAAAATTGTTCATGTTGTTTACTGCCCTAAGAAGCAAGAGGGGATTCCAATCCCCGATGATTTAAAAAATAAAATTGTAACTTGCTCATAATCAAAATTTTTATCATAATGTTTCCCTAAAAGGTTAATAATGGTTCCAGCAGTAAGAAATGCAGCCGATAAACTAGGTTACGATAACCCCTCATTGCTTCTTAGACGAACAGCATGGATGTCTGCTACATTTGCTTTAGCAACTGTTGCAGGAAAGTTTTTTGTCTCAGATCTTAATATCAAGTCTCATCTCACGTTTGGGCAAGTGCTTTCTCTTTCTTTCAATCTTATCTATTATAATAAGTACTCTGGAAAGGCGATTGACAAGTGCCCTAATCCCCTTAAAAAAGATGTTTTTCATGTGATAAATTTTCTAGCTTTATTGATTATCCCAACGACGATAGGAAAACTTTTTGCTAGCAAGTGCTGGGGAAATATTTCATGGATTCAAGCGGGAAAAAGAACTGTTTATTTTGGGGGCTTTGGGATTGTTACCCTTTGTATGTCCGAGCTTTACAAGAGGGAACAAAAGAGACAGGGACTTTGAATTTTGGAAGGAAGGTGCTCAAGTATTCTCTGAGCTCGTCATCATTGTATCCCTTCTCACTTTCAATATAAGCTTTTGGGCGGAATCCATATTCATCATCTGGGGTCGGGACAACCTCAGCACGAATAATCCCTTCGATATTTCCTAAAAGTTTTTCAATTTCTTCAGGATGGATATTTTCTCCGCCACTAATAAAGAGGCGATCTTTTCTGCCCCAAACTTGTAGACCTGTTTTAGGGGAATAGGTTCCAAGGTCCCGCGTCTCAAAATAGCCTTCTTTGTCTAAGGGAAGATCAAAGGTGCCATCTCCCTTAAGGTAGCCTTTGAAAAGAGTTTTTCCACGGACAAGGATTTCGCCATCTTTTCCCACTTTCAATTCTCGATAAGGAAGAGGATGTCCCAATGAAAATGGGCCTGTGATAAAATGGGTCGCTATTTGCGAGCTCATTTCAGTCATTCCATAAGTGGGATGAATATTTACCCCTCGTCTTAAGGCTTTTTGAAAAAGAGAAGAGGGAATATGGGCTCCTCCTAAAAGGATATGTTTGTAAGAAGCGATTTCATCTTGGTCTAAGAGTCTCTTTAGTTGAGTCGGAACTAAAGAGAGGTGAGTAATGCCATTGACTTCTTTTCCTAAAGAAACTGTAGCACCTACCATGAAACTGCGGAAGAGGAGAGCTATTCCAGCAATATGATAAAGAGGGAGGGAAAGGTGGTAACGGTCTCCCTTTTCTATTGGGAGATAAGCATTTGAACCGAGAGCACTATAGTAGTGGTTTCCAAGGGTATGGCAGGCAATTTTTGGTTTTGCTGTTGTTCCAGAGGTAAAGAGATAGGTGGCTAACTGATTTTTTTCTAAAAAGGATTGCCCAGAGCGTTTTCCATCTCGAGTCAGCTTTGAAAAAGGGAGAGAAATTTGCTTAATTTTTGGAATTTTCACAGTGTCGGGATAAATCAGGAAAGAAGCTCCTAACTCATCTAAACTTTGAGGGAGAGTTTTTAATGGATGATAGGTGTTTATAGGACAGCAAATGGCTCCAAGTCTAAAAAGAGCAAAAAAAAGAAGGGGAGTCGGGAATTCCTTTGTAGGGAGAATAGCAACAGGATCTCCGGCCTTAACACCATAGTTTTTGAGAGAAGAGACTGCCCCTTCAATCAATTTTTCACACTCTAAATAGTTCCACCCCTTCTCTTTTGAGAGGAGGGCTAGGTCCTTTGGGTTTTTTCTAGCATGAAGAGAAAAAGGGCACTCAAATACATTCATCAAGGATAACCTGAATTTTATCCATTTTTAACCTCCACTCCTTCGGGAAGTGAAGAAATCCATTTTTATAGTAGGGCTCTTCCTCAAAAAGAGGCTCCTCAAAGAGGTGGCAGGTTCCCAGCCCCATGGGTTTTAAGGGGAGCTTCAACCGGAAAGAAAGCTTAGCAAGTTGATAGATCCCTAATTCACTCTCATAACTACTACTCAAAATAAAATCGACACCTTTTACTTTTTTAGGAAGGGGATAGCCGTGGAGCATTGGTTTAATGATGTGCATTTTAATTGAAGGGTAGGAGGGGATGATCCTCTTTCTAAGCGACTCATCTAAGGCCACAGGATAGGGGAAAGCCTCTGCCTCTTCTCCTGGTTTTAAAGGCTCCTCAAAATAATCCAGTTTGGGGAAATGTTTAGCAAAAGCAAGCGCTTCCTTAAGCTTCCACTGTTGATTCATATCAACTCCAGAGCAATGGCTCGCTGAAACCTTTTCAATCGCTTCTTTTAAGGTCAGGTGACCCACTTTGATTTTTTCCTTTTCAAGAACTCTCACAGGGATAGCGTCGACTTCTATTGGGTACATGAGATCGAGCATTGCCGAAGCAAGTCCCCACTGAACAGAGGGGTAGAAAGAGTCATTACCCTCAATTAGATCTTCAAGTGCTTCTTCTAACGTCTCTTTGCTAAATCCTGGAAGAGGAGCCACTTCTCCCCAGCCTACTCTTCCCGTCTCAGACTTTAATCGAATAAAAAGCCCTTCCCGAATCCCTCCCATAAAAGGGCGAGAATAATAATAGATTGTCCGTTTCAAAGGGACCATCCAATGACGAAAAGGAGAGTATAAAGGGTAAGCAACTTTCCCACTTTTGGAAAGAGAGGAGCAAGTCTTTTAGGATCTGTATCATTAAAGACATTTCGAACAAGAGGGATTCCTATTCCTAGCGTTGCTACTGACGTTAATGACCAAGGATGCTTTCCAGTGATTCCAAAAAGGATGCATGGCGTTAGGATTCCTAAAAGGATGCAAAAGGCAAACTCCCATTTTCCAAACCCCATCCCAAAACGAACAGGAAGAGATTTTTTATTAGCACGCTTATCGCTTTCATAGTCGCGGAGGTTATTTATGACAAGAATCGCTGTGGATAAGAGACCTGGAGGAAACCCAGCTAAAATTGCTATGGGAGAAATCTCTTTTGTCATCAAATAAACAACACCACTTGTGGCAACAGGACCAAAAAAGGTCAAAACAAAAAGGTCACCGAGGCCTAAATACCCTAAAGGATAAGGGCCTCCTGTATAAAGGTACCCAAAAAGGATCGCAAGAAGGGAGAGTACCCCAATTTGCCATCCACCAACCATCATGAGATAAATCCCAATGAGTCCTGCCACAGCAAAGACTCCAAAAGTAACCTTTCGCATCTTATTAGGAGTGACAAGACCGGCTTGAACGAGTCGCCGCGGCCCCATTCGTTCACTTGTATCAGTTCCCTTTAAGAAGTCGATATAGTCATTAGCAAAGTTTGTTCCAATTTGAACAGCAAGAGCAAAACAAACGCAGGCTATAAAAATCCCAATGGGAAATCTCCCTTGGTCATAGGCAATCACTCCACCAATCAGTACTGGGGAAAGTGAAGCAATAAGCGTTTTGGGACGCGCTCCCTCAATATAGATCTTCATGGCCTTTTAGGGAATTTTGTAAAGTCTGGTTTCCTTTTTTCTAAAAAGGCATTGTGACCTTCTTTTGCTTCCTCGGACATGTAATAGAGAAGGGTTGCATTTCCAGCGAGCTCTTGAAGCCCCATTTCACCATCACAGTCAGCATTAAGTCCTGCTTTTAAACATCGAAGGGCAAGAGGGGAATGCTGCAGCATTTCTTTGCACCACTCGATGGTTGTTTTTTCAAGATCTTCGAGGGGGACAACATGATTGACAAGGCCCATTTCTAAAGCCTCCTTTGCATTATATTGGCGACAAAGATACCAAATCTCTCGGGCCTTTTTTTGACCTACAATACGGGAAAGATAGCTTGCTCCCAGGCCTCCATCAAATGAGCCAACTTTTGGACCAGTCTGTCCAAAAATAGCATTATCAGCAGCAATGGTTAAGTCGCAAACCACATGAAGGACATGGCCTCCTCCAATTGCATAGCCAGCCACCATCGCGACAATGGGCTTAGGGCAAGTCCGCATAGCCCGTTGAAAATCGAGAACATTTAGGCGGTGAACGCCATCATCATCGGAATAACCAGCATCCCCTCGAATCGATTGATCTCCACCCGAACAAAAAGCTTTTCCTCCAGCTCCAGTTAAGATAATCACACCCACTTTATTATCATTGCGTGCATCTTCAAGAGCATGGAGCATTTCTTGAACTGTTAAGGGACGAAAGGCATTATGAATACGAGGCCGGTTAATTGTGATTTTGGCAATTCCCTCCAATTTATGGTAGAGAATGTCAGTGTACTCACCGCTGGCTTGCCATTTGATTTCTTCTTCGACTGCTAAGGTCATAGGATCTCCTATTAATGATTTCTGCAACAATCTCGGGCGCTTCAAGATGAATGGGATGACTTGCATTCGGAATCCACATCACATCATAATCTCCCATGAGACGCTTACCTATTGACTGGTATTTTATATCATTTTCTCCAAATAAAAACAGCATGGAACAAGAAAAATCCTTAAGGTGAGGCCACATGCTAGGAAGTTTTGCGGGGCTTAAAGTGCGAAGAATTTCTGAAAGAGTGTGAGGGTCATGCATTTTTCGCCTATTCTTAACCTCCTCAGTAAGAGAAAACGAAGAAAAAAGCCCTTGGGCATACCACTTTTCTAGAAACTGATCCATCCCTTCCTTTTCAAGAAGAGTGATCCATTTTTCATCCTGGATAATTCTTTCTTCTCTTCCCGACTCGACTCCTGGATTAGCAGAAAGGATAATTAGATCTTCGATTCTTTCAGGAAATTTTTTTGCAAAATCCATGGCGAGTCGTCCTCCCAGTGAATAGCCTACAAGGGTCGTTTTTTCAGGAATTTCTCTTTCTAAAAGAGAAAGATCCAGAGGTTTTCCGCAGTGTCCTGGAAGAGTTAAGGTTTGAAAAGGGGTGGTAATAAGTTGAGTTATGGGTTTCCAATCTTCAGGAGAGCCTAGAAAGCCATGGAGGAAAGTAATCATGTTAAAGTTTCCATCCGACTCTGGATTTCCTTGAGATTTGTCAAAATCTCTCGATGGATCTTTTTATTTCCACCAGCTTTGGTTTTCACCTCAATAATCGCACATCCTGAAAGAGACAGGGATTTTTCAAAATCGCTGATTGTTTGAGGGTTTTCGTATTCTATTTCAAAAAGGGCTGCAGCGTATTTGAGGGAAAGGTTATGAGGTGTTGTAAAATAGGTTTTAAAAACCTCTTTTCGCTCACTTATCGGGAGAAAAGAAAAGATATCTCCTCCATTATTGTTAATAACAACAAGTTTAATGGGGAGGTTTTGAAGGAGAGGAAGCGAGTTGATGTCATGAAGAAAAGCTAAATCTCCGATACACGCAATAAGGGGCTTTTTACTTGCCTTTGCAATGCCTGCAATGGTTGCAATATTTCCATCAATCCCCGAAAGTCCTCGGTTTCCATAAATAGCTCCAATGGGTTCTTCTGGACAGAAAAAAGCATCTCCATTCCGGATCGACATACTGTTAGAAAAGAAAAATAATGTAGAAGGGGTACTGACAGTCATCAAATGATGGAATAGATGAGGCTCACTTAAGAGACTATGCTCATTAAAATAGGAGGCAACCCCTTTTTGGAATAAAAGATTCAGTTCTTTCCATATTTCTAACCATCTCGAAGGAGGATTTCCTGATAGATAGTTGGGGAGCTTTTCAATAAAACCCTTAAGGTCTGTTGTGACCCTATGAGTCACTGAGTGGATCGGGTCTTTTCGCTTCATATGGGAAGCAACATGACAATGAACTTTTGGCTTTTTTGTGGCGATCCATTCGGTTAGTTTACTTGAAACAAAGCGGTCTCCTAACTGCAAGATGGCATCAGGAGCATAGTCTTCATTGACCCCAATGGCCTTAATGATTAAGTCAAAGTAAGGAACAACCCCAGAACCTCTTCCTTCAGCTCGGACACTTGATAAAACATCGGGAAAAATAGGCCACTGCAGAAGGCGAGAAAGAGCATAGATCTTTTCGCACTCTTCAAAAACCTCAGTTCCGCTGATTAAAATAAGCCCTTTTTCATGCTCAGATAGTTCATCAGCAATTTGCTCATAAGTTTTTTCATCGACTTGAGGCTTTCCCATAGAAACCCTGGTTTCTGCACTATGCATCGAACGATTCGATTGGTGAAAAGTTAGAGAGGAAGAATCTCCCATTTCTAGAAGAGGTTTACGGTACATGCAGTTAAAGTGGACAGGGCCTCTAGGTTCTGATAAAGCATGGCTCATTCCTTGAGCAATTGTCGTTCCTACATAAGCTTGGGGAATTTTTCGATCAGGACAGGGAAGGTCGCATTCCCAATGGACAAAATTTTGAAAAATCTTGGATTGGCTTGTTGCTTGATTAGCTCCGGTATCTCTGAGTTCAGGAGGGCGATCAGCAGTGAGTATGATCAGAGGAACATTGTCATGATAGGCTTCCATAATGGCTGGGAGTAAATTTCCTACTGCAGATCCAGAAGTAACGATCAAGGCTACAGGCTGAAGGCTTCCTTTAGAATATCCCAAAGCGTTGAAGGCCATTCCTCTTTCATCATAGTGGATAATCGTTTCAGCAAGGGGGTGATTTGCAGCTGCTACAGTGAGAGGCGTGCTTCGAGAACCTGGAGCAATGCAAAAAGTTCGCACACCATGGTGTATCAGCTCCTTGATGATAAGTCTTGACCAAAGCTCGTTGAGTGTTCCCGTTTCCTTCATAGAAAAACCTTATATTGCTTAATTTTATGCTCCAATTCATCCCATTCCTTAGAAGGAATCGATCCCATCACAATCCCAGTTCCGGCAAAAAGACAAAGAACATTCTTTTCTATTAGAGCTGAACGGATCCCTACTAAATGGTGTGCCTCCTTTGGAGAAACCCACCCAATAGGGGCTGCATACCATCCTCGATCAAAATTTTCTCTATTTTTAATCTCTTGAAAAGCTTCTTTTCTTGGCGATCCACCGACCGCAGGAGTTGGATGAAGCGCTTGTATCAAGGCGCTATCATCCATTTCTTCTTTTAGAGTCCCCTGAAAGGTATGATAGAGATGTTGAACAGTGGGGGTTTTTAAAACCTTTTTGTCTTGCATCTCGAGCTTTTTACAAAGGGGAGCAAGGGCCTTATTTACCATATTTCTTACAACTTGAAACTCATGCTGCTCTTTCGGATTTGTTAGAAGATCTTTCGTCAAGGTATGATCTTCTTCTTCTGTTTGTCCTCTTGGCCGAGTCCCTGCTACTGCTGCACTCTCTACGATGGCCTGTTTTCTTCGGTAAAGGGTTTCTGGTGAGACACCGATGAAAGCAGAGTCTGGAGAAAACTGAAAAGAAAAGCGGTTTTTCCCCTCCAAGCTTTTTAGAATTGTATAAGGAGAAAGGGGTTTATCAAACTCAAAGCGGGTACATCTTGCAAGAACGACTTTTAAGAAGTCCTCACGTTCAATTCCCTGAAGAATTTCCCGAATTTCCTGTTCCCACACAGGAAAAGAAGGGGAATCAAAGCGGCTGATATTATTCCCTATAGTTGCTAATGAATTTTCTTGCCTAAGGTGGATGTTTAAATTCTCTTCAATTCTATTCACGCAAAGAAAGGTCCCATAGCTCCTTTTCTCAATTTCGATGAGGGGGAGAAAGTAGGCTGTTTCAGGAAAATCTCCCCATGTTCCCCTCTCTCTTTGCATAAAATCAGAGCCCCCAAAGAAACGAGGTCCCTCTATTGAATCAAATTTTGGGAGATGGTCAAGTTGAATAGCTTTTCCCATTCCAGCAATGATCCCATCTTCTGGATTTTCCCAATAGACTTTTGGATAGAGAGTTTGCTCCTCTAAAAAAGCAAAAATATCATCAATTTCAATAGGGATTTCAAGGCGCATATAGGAAAGTTCTTTTCCATTAACCTTGAAAACCTCAGGTCTGAAAGGAGTTTTTAAAAGGGCTGCTAAAATATCATTGGGAGGGGTTATAAGTCGGTTCCGCACGGCACCTTTTCTCCTACATAAAGGGTTGCCACACCAAACGTTAGTGGATAGGCCCTTACCCTGTAAAATCCAGCTTTTTTAATCTTATCGCAAAATGCTTCGCCATAGGGAAACGTTTCGATCGTCTTATTTAAATATTTATAGGCCGACTTATTTCTAGAAATCCATCCTGCTACATAGGGAAGTATGTAGCGTAGGTAGGTCAGATGAAATCCACGAATCAACCGATTTTTGGGGATGGAAAACTCTAAAATCATTAGACGGCCGCAGGGGGTCAAGACCCGAAAGCACTCGCTCAAACATTTATCAACATCGACCACATTACGAATGCCGAAAGACATCGTGACACAATCGACTGCAGCATCTTTTAATGAGATATCTGTCGCATCCCCTTTCATTAAGGTGACTTGATGGGCATAGGGTTTGTCAATAATCTTGCCTTGTCCTACGCGGATCATCTCCTGAGATAAGTCGAGCCCCAAAGCAGTCTGAACTTGTTTTGCCTTCTTTACAATTGTGATTAACTGATCCCCAGTTCCTGTTGCCAAATCGAGGAGGCGAATATCTTCCGCTCTTGGCAAATGGCGAATCAATTGTCGTCGCCAATAAAGATCAACGCCAAAAGAAAGTAAATGATTAATTAGATCATAGCGGGGTGAGATTTGATCGAACATCTTCCAGACGTCATCTCTAGATTGTTTTTCAGCTGTATCCACAAAAACTCCAAATAAGAATCCACTCTATCAATCCCTTTTGTAAAAGACAAGGGGCAAAAGCCCCTTGATACATTACCGTTTCTGAAGGTCTAAGTAGATTTCTCCAGTGGAGAGTTCATTTGACCCAACAGAAACACCCAGCTGTCCTGTAAAAAATGATTCAAATGATTTCCATTCTTTTTTGTCTGTGCTGAAGAGAAAGCTCGGCTCAACTTTGACGTATAGGGGTTGGAGCGCCTTAATTTTACCATTTTCTGGTGGGTTTTCAAGGCCAAGGACGTCACCTGACATGCGAAAGTTGAGAGGAAGTTCATCTCCTGGGGCAACTTTAACGATAAATGACGTTGCATCATTCAACTGAGAAAGAGCGTGTCCGATCTCATTAAGGGAGACCTCTTTTTCAGTTGCAAAGCTAGCAGCTGATAATGTGAGTAAACTTAGAATAAGTGTTTTCATATAGAATCCTTTTACTACGCTCGTAGTATTTAAAATTAAAAAAAACTAAAAAGGGAGGAATTGACTACCGAAAATAAATAGTGCTCCTCCAAGAAAAAATATAAATGAGAGAACTGTTCCTAATTTTCCAGGCCCTTTTTTCTCCAAGATCCATTTGATACGATTAAAAGAAGAAGAAAAGGCAATTGAACCAATAGGGAGATTTATGGACTGGGTCTTTTTAAGTGCTGTAGCTAGGTGGAGGGGGTCTCCCTTTGCATCACATCCAAGCTCGCGATAATAGGTTGCCTTTTGAAGGACAGTCTTTTTGAAGGGAATAAACCAAAAAAAGGCGCAGATTCCGTGGATAAAGCCATTGACAAAGTTATCCTTCCATAAAACATGCTCTTTTTCGTGAGAAAAAATCGCCATTTTTTCTTCATATGAGAAGGTTTTTAAAAGAAGATCAGGACAAATAATAATAGGTTTCCAAATTCCTACTAAAATAGGGCTTTGTAGGTCTCTAGTCGTAGAGTAGACGACAACCCCTTTATACCGGTCATAAAAATATGTTTCGTTTAAAAGAGCCTTTTTCCACAAAGCACTTTTTCTTAAATGGAGCCCAAAACGAGCAAGAGAAAGGATTGTGAGTATAATAAGGGCTAAACCTATGAATAAGGTGAGGCTTTCTCCAATGAATTCTGAAAAAACATCTCCAAACGAAAAGAGTTGACCATCTTGTAGATTAAATTTTAACGCTGCAAAGGGGCATGCTCCTTTATAGCCGATTAGAGCGTTCAGAGTTCGGCTGTTTTCTGGCTGCTTAAGAACATATTCCCCCTGTTGAAAAACCCATTGAGAGTGAGAAGAAAATAAAAGGTCGCTGAAAATTTTTATAAAGGGGAGGAGGAAAAGAAGGTATAGGGCTCTAGGAGACTTAATCAGAAGGCGAAATAAAAGAATGAAAAAATAAGTCATATAGAAAGTCACAAGACTTCCAAAAAAGACATTTAATGAAAAGCGAGCTAAGAGTTCCATTTCTCTTTATAATCCTTGATCATTTTTTCAATAGCTTCTAACTCGTTTGGATCGATTTTTTCCTCAAGAAAATAACTGAAAACCTCAGAGGGTTTAGCTCCCATAAGCTTTGATTTTAAACGTTTTAGAAGGGGAGCTTTCTTTATTGAATAAAAATAACTCCTTCCTTTTTTACTCCGTTTTAATACCCCTTTTTCAAAGAGTCGGCTCATCACAGTCATAATCGTTGTGTAAGCGTTTTTTCCTCCAAGGCAAGCGACAACATCATTGACAGAGAGAGCCCTTTCTTCCTTCATAAAGAGCCGGAGTATTACTGTTTCTAATTCACCAAATGATCGTTTTGTATTCATATCGCACACTTTTACTACGCTTGTAGTATTTCTGTCAATCATCATGAGACTAGGCCTTTTAAGTTTAAGGGGTGATTTCGTTTAAAAGATCTTCTGCATGATAGACTTGTTTTAAAACGTGTCGGATCCCTTCAGAATGAACGCTGACGGCCCTTCCTTGCTTTTGATCAAAAGCAAAATCCCAGGTAAAAGTGTAAGCATTTCCATCAAAAATCAACCCAACAATTTCCCCTTGAGCATTAATGATAGGGCTTCCTGAATTTCCTCCGATAATATCATTTGTTGAAACAAAGTTATAAGGTGTTTTGAGATTAAGAGTCTCTCTCTGAGCTGTCCATCGCTCTGGCAAAGAGTAGGGGAATTCATGTGAATGTTTTTTAGCTCTATCGAAGAGACCTTCTAGGACTGTCATTGGATCTACATCATCATAGCCAATCATCGAGCCGACAGACAAACGGAGTGTAAATGTTGCATCTGGATAAAAAGTTTGTTCCTGTTTCTCAAAAAGAAGATGGGTGATTTCAGCATAGCTATCCGTTTGAATGGCTAGAAAATTATCGTCGATTTTACTTCTGACAACTCGAGCATAGGGTTCTATAGCTCTAACTAATTGAATAAGAGGATCATTACTATTTTCTACAGCTTCTTTATTTTGATAAAGCTTTGCGCGATAATCGTGATCGTGAAGCTGAGTGTGCGTCATGATTTCATCGACAACTTCTTCAACAGACTTTTTTCCAAAAGCTGCTTGAACTGCAGGATGGTCTTCTCCTAGAGTTTTTTTAAAGCGTCTAAGACCATCAATAAGGAGAGTTTTTTCGTAATTTAGATAAACGGGTTCTGTAGTTAGAATGGCAAGCCTTAAAGTGGGGAGTTCACTCTCTGTGTATTCCTTAAGTCTTTTTCCATTAGGCTTTTCTTGTTCTTCAACAATGCGAACAAGATGTTTTGCTAAGCTATACATTTTAGAAAATCTTGAACCAATCCCTTCAAGGAAAAGATAGTCGGTGTAATAAGTTTTTGCATCATCTAATGCGAGTTTCATGTTTGCCCAAGGCTCTTGCTCTTTTGTAGAAAGCTGGCTAAAAAATCCGGCTTCAAACTCTGTTTTAGTTGGTATAATGGAAGCGCCATTCAACCCTTTAATTAACCCTCGATAAACCTTGCGGTTATTAGAAAAGACCATTTCATTTTGAGCCGCAATTCGCTTGTTTTCTTCACTTGTTTCTCCAAACATTTCAGGACAAGCCATGCGTTCTTCAATATATTGAAGTACAAGGGGGTAGGAGATATCTCTATAGAAGGATAGGTGGTCTGCAGTTAAGATGCGGTCGGTTCCACCAGGATGTCCCAAAACAAAAAGGGCTTCTCCAAGTTTGGGGCCTCCTTGACTCCATTTTAAGTAGTGCTTTGACTGGAGAGGTTGATCATTTTCATAGACACGGAAAAATGTCATATCTAAGCAATAGCGAGGAAACTCGAAATTATCACTGTCGCCTCCGAAATTTGCAACCGCTTCTTCTGGGCACATGACAAGTCTAACATCGGAGTAACGCTTATAAAGGTAGAGATGGTGGCGTGCACCACGATAAAGGGTGATGACTTCTGGTTGCAGTCCTGTTTTACTTTGAGCTTGTTCTTTAATTCCAGCAATAGCCTCTTTGCGCGCTTTTTCCTTTTCCATTGTTGTCATTTCTGAGGAAAGATGACTTGCGATCTCTTCAGTCACATCTTGGATTACCATCAGCTGGTCGACATAAAGATTCGGACACCTAAGTTCTTTGTCATTGGTGGAAGCATAGAATCCCTCTTTCATTAAATCGCATTCTTCGCTTGATAGGTCAAAAATCGCTTTAGAAGCTACATGATGATTAGTCATGATTAGGCCATGAGGAGAAACAAAAGAAGCGGATCCTCCAATACTGACTCTTAAGCATGATTTTTGCACATGTTCTATCCAATCGTCGTCTAGAAGCATTCCATACTTTTCTTGGATGCGCTGTTTCGGTAGAGAGTTAAGAGGCCACATTCCTTCATCAGCAAATAAGGCTAGTGTTAAAAAAAATAAGCTAAAAATAAATGAAATGGGTTTCATAATGACTCCTTAAATTAAACTTGGGAAGATTATCAAAAAGGGTTATTTAACTTCACGCGATTAGTTTACAATGCGAACGACAACCTGCTCATGATAGGCGTTGTAGGCTAGATACTCTGCTTGGTACCCTGTCTTTTCAAGGAATTCCATGAAAGCTTTGAATTCATGTATTTCTGATCCTGCATAATTATAGAATTCGTCGAAAACAATGATTGTTCCAGGGACAATGTTTTCCTCAAGAGCTTCAAAAACATCCACGGTTGAAGAGTAAAGGTCTGCATCGATATGAAGAAAGGCAATTTGAGACCCATTAAAAAAGCTTTTCTTAAATGCTGGGAGACTTTCTTTAAACCAACCTTTATAGAGGAAGACATTATGAAGAACATAGGGCAGTTCATTAGGATTTTTGAAAGCGAATGTTCCGATGGGAATCACCTGATCCTCACGGATCCAGTCTTCGGGAAGTCCTTCAAACGAATCAAACCCATAGACCTTTTGCGTAGGGTTCAAGGCAGCGATAAAATTCACGGTTTTTCCAGTGCAAACGCCCATTTCTAGATAGCCTCCTTGAAGGGTCACAGATTCCGATGCAAAGCGGAGAACGTCAGCATCAGAGAAGAGAGGGAGGGCATCCTTTAAGTATGTTGCAACAAATGCGTGCGCTTTGTTGTCTAATTGATAGGGCTTGTTCTTTGAATTGAAGTGAAGGACTTGATTTCCTTCAAATTTCGGTCGATTGAAGGGACGTGTTAGTACTTTGCTCCAGTCATAGGAAGAAGAGGTTTCAGCAAGAGCGAAATTGGATATTAAGATTGTGAATATAATTAGAAGGGTATTTTTCTTCATGATTAATCCTTTTTTTATTGTAACTTACTTAGGTTTAAAGGGAGTTTTTACATGATAAAGGTATTCCTTTGCAAGGGAAATTGCCGCAATTATTGCTCCTGTTTTAAGGCGTTTTTTGGTATACTTACGCCAACTTAAACACTGTTTTTTATGGTGGTTTACTGTGATAATTTACTTGCTCTTTTGAGACCTTTTTTCTATAGTGTAAAAAAGGTAGCTGGTTTAAAGCATGCAATGAAACGAACACCAAAATATTACGACGGCAGTTTGCCAACAGGAAGGAAAATCGGAGATCTTTTACCTGAGATCTTAACAGACCTTTCTGGAAAATTTAGTGACCAGCCTCATTTGATATTAGAGGCATGGCCTCAAATTGTTGGGGAGCGGATTGCAAAAATGTCCCGCGCAATGAGTTTTGATAATGGGATTCTCAAAGTACTTGTAAAAAACTCAACCCTTTTAAGTCTGCTCGTTGAGCATGAAAAACACCGCCTTGTGGCACTGTTTAGAGAGAGATTTCCGAAGGTGAAATTTCAGGATATCTTTTTTAAAATTGGATAAAAGTAAGTAGGAAATAATGACAATGACAAAAGAAAAAGATCCTAAGGCGCAGGACTATACTGCTAGCTCGATCACTGTCCTTGAAGGTCTTCAAGCAGTTCGAGAAAGGCCTGGGATGTACATTGGTGATACATCGGTCAATGGTCTCCATCAGCTTGTTTACGAAGTCGTCGATAACTGTATTGATGAAGCGATGGCAGGGTACTGTACACTTATTCAAGTAACAATTCATGAAGATAATTCTGTCACTGTTGAAGATAATGGACGAGGAATTCCTGTAGGTAAGCATGAAAAAGAATCAAAGAAGCTTGGACGCGATGTTTCAGCAGTAGAAGTTGTCATGACGATTCTTCATGCAGGGGGTAAATTTGATAAAAGTACTTACAAAGTTTCAGGAGGTCTTCATGGTGTGGGCGTTAGTTGTGTGAATGCCCTTTCAAAGAAGCTCGATGTTGAAGTTTTTAAAGAAGGAAAACATCATACAATCACATTCTCTCGAGGGAAAGTGACTGAACCTTTAAAAGTTCTTGGAGATTCTGATAAGAGAGGAACGAAGGTTCATTTTGTCCCGGATGATGAGATTTTCTCCGTGACAGAATATGACCATGGAATACTTCTTAATCGTCTTCGTGAGCTTGCCTTCCTTAATCGTGGAATCCAGATTCTTTTTAAAGATGAGAGAGATGAAGACAAAGAAGATGTCACTTTTAAATATGATGGTGGAATCTCCTCTTTTGTAACATATCTCAATGAAAATAAGACTGTTCTCTTTGACAAACCGATTTATGTCCAAGGTAGTAAAGAATTGCATGATGGGCCGCTTGAATTTGAATTAGCGATGCAATGGAATGGAACTTACAGTGAATCAATCTACTCCTATGTAAACAATATTGCGACCCGTAATGGAGGAACGCATGTTTCAGGATTCTCAGCAGCCCTTACCCGTTCACTGAATCAATACATCAAAAGCAATAACCTTCTAAAGAATACTAAGGTCTCTGTGACTGGTGAGGATATGCGTGAGGGATTAACAACAGTTCTTTCCATTAAGATCGCAAATCCTCAGTTTGAAGGACAAACGAAGCAAAAGCTTGGAAATAGTGAAGTAGCCTCTATTGTTCAACAAATTGTTGGAGAAGAGTTCTCAATCTACTTGAATGAAAACCCTCAGGTAGCACGGACGATTGTTGATAAGGCAATCCTTGCTGCTCAAGCAAGAGAAGCTGCTAAAAAGGCTCGTGAGTTAACTCTTAGAAAAACGGCTCTAGATAGTAGCCGTCTTCCTGGAAAGCTCAGTGATTGTCAAGAAAGTGATCCTACAAAATGTGAAATCTATATCGTTGAGGGAGACTCTGCGGGTGGATCAGCGAAGCTCGGTCGTGATCGTCGTTTTCAGGCTATCCTGCCGATTCGTGGTAAGATTTTGAACGTTGAAAAAGCGAGACTTCAAAAAGTACTTCAAAACCAAGAGGTAGGAACCATGGTTTCTGCATTTGGTTGCGGTATTGGAAAGGATAACTTTAATCTTGAAAAGCTTCGATATCACAGAATCATTATCATGACGGATGCTGATGTTGATGGATCTCACATTCGTACCCTTCTATTGACCTTCTTCTATCGTCATATGCCGGCATTAATTGAGAACAACTATGTTTATATTGCCCAACCCCCTCTTTACCGCGTGTCTCGGAAGAAGACAAGTCGCTATATTCATTCGGAAAGAGAGATGGATGAGTACCTTCTTAGCTTGGGAATTAGTGATATCGCTTTAAGACTTGCATCACATAATCAATCCCTCGAAAAGGATGAAGTAAAAGCGCTTCTCTATGCAATTCTAGAAGTTGAGCAGCTTATTGCCACGATTGAAAGAAAAGGAATCCCTTTTAAAGACTTCTTAAGAGCTCAGAATGATGCAGGACTCCTTCCTCGATTCCATGTGATCCTTAAAGGTGAGCAGCTCTTTGTTTATTCGAATGATGAATTTGCAGAGATTAAAATGCGAAATGAAGAGAATCAACGAACTGAACATGAAGAGACATTAGCTTCGATTCCTGAAGAGGAACAGACAGAGGAGATGAAAGAGTTCACTCCAAAATCCCTTTCGTTTGTTGAGCTGTATGAGGATGGAAAATTAAAAGCTCTAAGAGAAAAGCTTGCTAACTATAGTTTTGCTCTCGACCAATATGTGAAAGCTGAAGGAAAGCTTCTTGATATTATCGAAGAAGGAGGCGCTGAAACGCCTGTTTATACTCTTAAAGAGTTGATTGAGTTCCTCCGTGTAAATGGTAGAAAAGGAATTGAAATCCAAAGATATAAAGGTCTGGGTGAGATGAACGCAGACCAACTTTGGGAAACCACAATGGATCCTGCAGAAAGAACCCTTGTTCAAGTGACAATGCCCGATGCAGTAGCTGCGGATCATATGTTTACGATGCTCATGGGAGACGAAGTCGCACCACGCCGTGCATTTATTGAATCACATGCCCTTTCGGTTAAAAACTTAGATATTTAATAGGAGAAACCATGTCCTACACAGAAGGAGAAAAAGTCGTCCCACGGAGTGTGGAAGAGGAGATGAAGGAAAGTTACCTTCGTTACTCAATGTCGGTCATCATTGCCCGAGCTCTTCCAGATGTTCGTGATGGACTCAAACCCTCGCAACGTCGTGTTCTTTATGCAATGCGTCAGTTAAACTTGAGTCCAGGGGCTAAACACCGTAAATGCGCAAAGATTTGTGGTGACACTTCCGGGGATTACCATCCTCATGGTGAGCAAGTGATTTATCCGACTCTTGTCCGTATGGCACAAGACTGGGTGATGCGTTATACCATGATCCAAGGACAAGGAAACTTTGGTTCGATCGATGGTGACCCTCCTGCAGCGATGCGGTATACTGAAGCACGCCTGACAAAGCCATCAATGGCTCTTATGGAAGATCTTGATAAAGAAACCGTTGAATATTTACCGAACTATGATGAAACGAAAAAAGAGCCAACAGTTTTTCCTGCGAAGTTTCCAAACCTCCTTTGTAATGGTTCGTCAGGGATTGCCGTCGGTATGGCGACAAATATCCCTCCTCACAATTTAAGAGAACTATGCAGAGCCACAGAACTTGTTATCGATAACCCAAATATATCGATCGATGAGATTATGGAAGTCATGCCAGCACCTGATTTTCCAACAGGAGGAATGATCTGCGGATATCGAGGAATTAAAGAGGCCTTTCATACAGGGAGAGGAAAACTCACCTTAAGAGGGCTTCTACATATTGAAGATGTTAACAATACCGACCGTCAGCGGGTGGTTATCGATGAAGTTCCCTATAATGTTAACAAAGCTCGTCTTATTGAAAGGATTGCTGATCTTGTTAATGATAAAGCAATTACTGGAATTTCAGATATTCGTGACGAGTCAGATAAGCAAGGAATGCGCGTTGCGATTGACCTCAAGAGAGGTGAAATAGCCGACGTCATTATCAATCAGCTCTATAAATTTACCGATATGCAGATCACCTTTGGCTGCAATATGCTTGCCCTAGATAAAGGGCTTCCAAGGATCATGAATGTTAAGCAGATGATTGCTGCTTGGGTCGATCATCGTATCGAAGTAGTGCGTGCTCGTACGCGGTTTGAACTGAATAAAGCTGAAGCGCGTGCTCATATCTTAGAAGGCTACTTGAAGGCACTTGATCACCTTGATGAAGTAGTGAAGATTATTCGTAAAAGTGATAATCGTGATGAAGCAAAGGTCAAGCTTGTTGAGAAGTATGAATTTTCAGATCGCCAAGTCAATGCCGTCTTAGATCTACGCCTTTACCAACTGACTGGGATGGAAAAGGAGAAGATCGAAGGGGAGTACGCTGAGCTTCAAGCAAAGATTGCTCACTATCGCGCTATTCTTGCTAGTGAAACCCTTGTTCGCGGAATCATTAAGGATGAGCTTGAACAAGTTGTAGCTTTTGACAAGACCGAGAGAAAAACGCAGATTGTTCCTGCTGAAGAGGAATTCCAAATGGAAGACCTTATTGCTGATGAACCTGTCATTTTAACCATTTCTAGTGATGACTACATCAAGCGGATGCCGATCAGTACCTTTAAAGAGCAAAAGCGTGGAGGACAAGGAGTCATTGGATTTGATCAAAAGAAAGAACATGATACGATCAAAGACCTCTATGTTGCTTCAACACATGATACCCTTATGTTCTTTACCAACTTTGGCCGTGTTTACTGGGTCAAGGTTTGGCAAATCCCTGAAGCGGGTCGACGCTCAAAAGGAAAACCACTTGTTAATCTTCTTGAGGGGCTTAGCGAAGGAGAGCAAATTGCAGCTCAGCTTCGTGTCCGTAACTTCCAAGAGGAAGAGGCAGCAATTCTCCTTGCAACTAAGCAGGGAGTTGTTAAAAAGACCCTTCTTGATTCCTTCAGCTCTCCTCGACGCAAAGGGGTTTATGCAATTAATATCGATGAGGGAGATGAAGTCATCTCTGCCCATATTGTGAGACCGACAGAACAAGTCATGCTCTTTACTCATGAAGGGATGGCTGTCCGCTTTGATCAAGATCAAGTCCGGACTATGGGGCGTGTTGCCCGTGGAGTCCGTGGCGTAAAACTCAAAAGTGCTAGCGATCGCGTTGTCTCTTGTGAAGTCGTCAAAGGACATGAAACAGTTCTTGTCGTTTGTGAAAATGGATTTGGTAAGCGATCAAGTGTTGATCAATTCAGACATACCAATCGTGGAGGCGTTGGTGTCCGTTCCATTATTACAAGTAAACGTAATGGTCAAGTGGTTGGCGCCCTTTCAGTGGGCGATAAGGATAGTGTTGTTTTAATGGCTAATACAGGCCAAACGATTCGCCTTAGCATGTCAGATATCCGAGTGATGGGACGTTCCACACAAGGAGTCAAAGTGGTCAACTTGAAGAATAGCGATACTTTAGTAGCAATGCAAAAGATCGAACACATCGAAGAAGAAGAGAAGGTTGAAGAAGAGAAATAAAGGACTTTTTGTCACCTTCGAAGGGGGTGAGGGAGCCGGAAAAACGACCCTTATCAATCACGTCTTTGATTCCCTTACTGCTAAAGGGCATAGTGTTGTAAAAACGCTTGAACCTGGTGGAACTAAGTTAGGGAAGTCGATTCGGGAGCTCCTTCTTCATCAAGAAGAGACTCCTGTATCTAAAAGATGTGAGCTTTTCCTCTTTTTAGCGGACCGTGCCCATCACGTCCATGAGGTTCTTATACCTGCTCTTGATGAGGGAAAGATTGTTCTCTGTGATCGTTATAATGACTCAACGCTTGCCTACCAAGGTGCTGCAAGGAGTCTTGATGTCAAACTTCTCCGCTTACTTTGTGCTGGAGCTACAGAGGGGCTTACCCCTGATCTCACCCTATTTCTTGATCTCGACCCAAAAGTGGGGCTGCAGCGGGCAAAAAAGAATGATGTTCATGACAGGCTGGAAAAAGAAAATCTCGATTTTCATACAAAAGTTCGCGAAGGGTTTCACTCCCTTGCTGAAGAAGAACCGGAAAGGTTTCATATGATCGATGCATCTCAAGATATCGATACCGTCTGTGCTAAAGCGATGACTGAAATTGAGTCAGTGCTATGTCTAAAGTAGATGAACTTTCTGGAAATCCTCTTGTTAAAAAGCACCTTGCAAAACTTTTAGAAAAGACTCCCCACTGCCTTCTTTTTGAAGGGCCAAAAGGAGCGGGAAAAGGGGCATTTGCTGAGACCTTTGCTAGAGAGCTTCTTAAGACAACCAAAAAAGATCCCCCAGATCTTCGAATCCTTTATCCTGAAGGAAAGGGGAATCATCACCCCATTCATTCTATTAAGCAGTTTATCGAAGAGACCCAGCTTCCTCCTTTTGAAGCGAGTCGCAAAGTCTTTATCATTC
The DNA here is from genome assembly GCA_018399075.1 of Simkaniaceae bacterium. Taxonomy (GTDB): domain Bacteria; phylum Chlamydiota; class Chlamydiia; order Chlamydiales; family Simkaniaceae; genus Neptunichlamydia. The sequence goes on from CP073763.1 coordinate 1,062,266, forward strand.
ATGAAGCTGATCGGATGCTTCCGACAAGCTCCAATGCTCTTTTAAAGACACTTGAAGAGCCTGTTTCAGAAGTGACTATTATCCTCCTCTCTTCTCACGTGGAAGCTCTTATTCCCACTGTTGTTTCCCGCTGTTTTAGAATCTCTTTCGAAAAGCAAGAAGACTTCGAAGAAGGGGAGCTATCAGAGCAAATGTTTCATATTGGTTTTAGGCTTTTGAGAAAAGATCTTCCGACAAGTAAGGAGCTACCAGAAATCACTGATCCCGAAAAAGCTCTCTCTTATCTCTTCTGTTTCTATCGTGATCTCCACTTGATCCAAGCTAAAGGGGATCCCTCCCTCCTCTTCTACAAGGGAAAAGAAGAGATTCTCTCCTCTATCAAAACACCAGCACCATCATTAGACAGTATTAAAGAAAAGATCGAAAAGCATCTCCGTGCAACCTCGTTGCATATTCCGTTAGGCCATGCCTTAGTAGATTTTATTTAATCACTTTTGAAGGGAAGCCGACAACGGCTTCATAGCATAAGATGAGATGATCGACCCCATTCATTGCCTTATGAGGATCAACTTCAGGGGGGAGTCCCATTGCAGCAGCGATTTTATTCTTAGAAACCCCTGTATCCCAAGGAAGGCTTTTTCCTTCTCGGATACACTTGCTCCAATACATCGAAGCTAAATCGAGCCAATGGTAGGGCCAGTTGAGCTGTTCTTGAATATCGGTATCGATAAGCTGAGAGAAAAAGGCCCTGTCAAATGAGGGGTTTTGGCAAATAAAGACCGCTTTTCCGCGCTGAATATTGCATTGCTTAAAAGAGAGTTTCACCTGATCTGAGACCTTCTGCGGCTCCATGCCATCCTTAAGGTCATGCCAGGAAAAACCATTGATTTCGAGGCTTAAGGGGTCACTTTTTTTCCATTCTTCAAAAGGGATAAAAAGGGGGCTATCAAAGGCCTCCATGACCTCCCCTGACTCCATATCAACGATCTTATAGGCAAGCTCAATAATCCGGTGTTTTCGAACATTAAGACCATTCGTTTCAGAATCTAGAAAGATACCTAGCATCTATGCTCCATTTGCAAGGTGAAAATCCTACCAAAAATTGCACCTTAATTGCAAAAAAATAACTTGTAAAGAGGATATTATCCCTAAGGCTTATAGGACCTATATGGCTCTACTTTTCTATTAAAATAATAATTTTACAATTTTTGTCAGAATTGTATAATAATAACTTTAATATTAAGTTTAATAAACAAATATGTGTTATAATAGATAATAGTATTTATTAGGAACAGAATGTAATGGAACAAGTAAGGGTAGCGCTTCACAATCATGCGAGTCTCCCTATCCAGCAGGGACTAGGTACTCTGGATATGCATCCTGTTCAAATAATTTCTAACAACCCTGTGACGGGAGGTGTCAGCTCCTATGGAACGATTGCTAAGATTTTTGCTATCGTTGTCATCATATTCATAGCTATTCCCCTTATAAAGGTTTTTAAGCACATATACAGCCGGTTTCAAACGCATTATGATACGATGAAGGATATTCGAGCGAATTTGGCGGAAAACCGCCTTCAAGCTATTCAAAAGATGTTGCCGAAGACAGATCTAGTTCCAGAAGATCTCCATATCAATCGCACAGAGTATTTAACCCTTCTTCAAAAGGGGCACACACTTGAGGGGATAGAGGCTACAGTCGATCGTCTTTTGAGAGGAGAAGAGGTTGAAGGACTTGATCTGGAGTTTTATGCGATTGCAAAAGGTCAGATGAGGTTTAATGCAGAATATCGAAGCGAATACCGATGGATCCTTCAATTGGCTAAAGAAGCGAATGTTGATATTAATGAAATTGAACAACTTGCCGATAGGGCTAAAGGGCATAGAAACTTGGAACGGTTTCTTCTAAAAGATGGAACTCTTGGAACTGATTCAAGCGCCCCAGCTTTTAAGGCAGGGATGGAACTTGTTCGCTTTCGCATTGGGCTCATCTACAATGATCCAATTATTGAGGAATTCAATGCCATTAAGCGCGCCATAGAAGAGGCTCCGAAAGAAGGGTTAGAGGGCTACCTTCAAAAAGAGGTACGCGAAAGATTGGACCGTCTTCAACAATGCGCTTCCTATCGCCTTCTTCTAAAAGTAGAGGGAAGACATAATTCTGTTGTCCGAAATATTCAAAACCTATCACTTGCCGTGCGCCTTGATTCTCATGGAATTGAACAATTGCATTTTTTGGGTGCCAGTTATCTTAAAGTTATTAAAGAAGAGCGTGGCGATGTCCCAGGTGAAAAGCAAGCAACTTATCTAGCTGATGCGCTTGATGATGTCATTGGAAAGCACCATTGGAGCTATAAGATAGAATCGTTTGTTGATAAGCTTCTTGTTTGGGTACGCTATCCCGAAAAGACTTCTATGGCAGCAAGAAGCCATAGTCCAGACACGGCTCTTGACTATAACTCATACCAAGTCGGTAATCATGACATGGCATACGGAGATTACTCTTTAGGGGGGCACCAAATGCGCGCTATTCATGGGCCGACCCCGACAAGTGATCACCTTTTACAGGCGCAGCTTGAGGCGCAAAGAGAAGTAGGGGGAATTCACTTGCAGCATAACTTAGAGCATCCCGCATTTTCTTCTGGAGATTTAGTTCGCACACAATATCTCATGAGTGTTGAAAGAGATTATCCAGAAACCTTCCGCTTAATGTCCACTCCTCTTGATGGACCGGGCTGGAGCTTAAAAGGAAAGGCTGGGGAGTACTTTATGGATTATGATTCAGTCGAAGGCTTTCTCCTGAAATATGGAACCTTTGCTTTTAACAATCGCTATGAAAATCCTGCTCAATCGTTTGCAGAGCTTGAAGGAGCATCTCATCGAATGATGGAAGGAAGGGGCGATAACGGTTTCTATGTTGGTCCCGAGGTCATGAGTGATGAGCAATTCCGTCTTGCTTTTGCCTATGCATCAGAAGCTTTTTCTCATGTAGATCCTAAAACAGAGCATGAGCGGAAGCGTTTAACGAAAGCTCTTCAGGTCGGTGTTCAAGGGTTTCTAGCCGTAGGAGCCATGATTAAAACCTTAAAAGATGCTTATCCTGATGTTGAGGATGAGGAGATTCAAGAGACTTTTCTAAAAGCTTCTTTTGGTCAAGCCTGCAAGCTCGATATTGATCGGGGCGTTGTTCTCAATGTGATGACACGTATTTACTTTCAAATGGCTGCGGGAAAAGATCTAAATGAAGATGATATCTCCGAAATCATTGGGACGGTCATTGGTCGTGCTGAGCTTGTCTCAGGAAGAACCATTATTGCTGATCGCTACCAACCTTTGAGCGATGCATTAAGATTAGTTGGAGGAAACCAAGAAAATGTTCGAAGGGCTCTTCAAAATTATATTCGAAAAGGTTTTGATATAGATCCAGAGGCTTTAGATTATAAGTCGTCGTCGTAAATTTTTCTTCGAGTCTTTTTCTTCCATTTCATAAATCCAGGAATTTTATAAAGAGCAAGTAGAGCTAGAATAATCAAAGTTGTGCTGAATGCAAGGATATAAAGTCTATTGGCAACGGCGAGTCCGACTGATGCGGTTGCCCAAACGGTAGCAGCAGTCGTCAGCCCCCGAATTCGTCCCTTATCCCTGAGAATAACACCTGCACCTAAGAAACCGATACCACTGACGATTTGTGCGGCAACTCTTGAAGGATCGGCCGTTCCTGAGACAGTATTCATGAAACTTGGAGGAGCGATGTTCATAGAAATAAACCCAAAGAGGCAAGCTCCAACGGCGACAGCAGCATGAGTACGGATCCCAGCTAGACCCACATGCCTCTCTCTCTCAAGCCCAATAAGTGAGCCGAGAAATGCTGCGAGTAAGATATGTCCCGCAAGCCTTAATTCAATTTGATATTCTAACATAATTCTTTTTTTAGCCCTGAACGGAGGATTTGTAAACAAAAATCTTTTATTTATATCAATGGGAGATGAAAAATAATCTTTCTTATGAGTGAGGATTCTGCTATACTGGCTCCGTTATGGCTATCTCTCAAAAAAAGTTTCGAGAAGTTGTTTTTCAGATGCTCTACAGTCGAGATCTGAATGAGCTTTCTGATGCAAAGGTTCTATCTTCAATGTTAGACCAATTTGTTGTGACCCGGAAGGTTCTTCATCAGGCATCAGCAAAGGTCGAAAAGATCTTTGGTGAGGTAGATGTCATCGATTCCTTGATTTCTAAATTTTCAAAAGACTATGATTTTAAAAGGATCTCGCGAGTTGAGCGGAATATTTTGCGCTTAGGACTCTTTGAACTAAGGTTTGAAGGGGAGATCCCACCCAAGGTGGCAATTTCTGAGGCGATTAGACTGAGTCGAAAATTTGGAACACCTGAAGGAGGAGCGTTTGTAAACGCTATTTTAGATGCGATTTTTCAGTCAGAGGAAGCCCCATGTCTATCGAAACCCGTATTGAGTACTCCAAGTCCTTAAAGGTTCTCTCTACCTTCGGGATTGGAGGGGATGCACGTCAATTTATCACGATTCACACTATAGAAGAAATGGGGGAGATTCGAAAGTATGTCTCCAAAGAAAAGATCCCCTTTTGGGTGATTGGAAAAGGATCAAACTCTCTTTTTGATGATCGAGGTTTTGATGGGCTTGTTATCCTTAACAAGATTGATTTTATCGAATTTGATAAGGGAAAACTCCATGTAGGAGCCGGGACCTCTTTTTCCCTTTTAGGGGCAAAAATGGCTCGCAAAGGGTGGGGTGGTCTCGAGTTTGCTTCAGGAATTCCCGGCTCAGTCGGAGGGGCGATTTATATGAATGCAGGGGCCAATGGAATGGAAACGTGTGACCATTTATCTGCCGTTGGTTTTATCGACGAAGCGGGTAATTTCATCGAAAAGAAAAAAATGGATCTTGCATTCTCATACCGCACCTCCTCGTTTCATGAAGGAGACAAGATGATTGTTTCTGGGAGATTTGAGCTTGAGAAAAGAGAGGAAGCCCGAGAAAAACAACTCAAGATTATAGAATATCGAACAGCTACTCAGCCTTACGGTGAAAAATCGGCTGGCTGCATTTTTCGCAATCCTCAAGGAGGAAGTGCTGGAGCGCTGATTGAAGCTTGTGGGCTTAAAGGGAAAAAGATTGGAGGAGCTGAGGTATCCACTCTCCATGCCAATTTCATTGTTAATCGTGGAGATGCAACCGCTCAAGATGTCCTTGAGCTTGCAACAGTGATTAGAGAAACGATTCGAGAGAAAACAGGGACAGAACTCGAAATGGAAGTGCATAAAATCCCTTTTAGATTAGGTGAACATGTACCGAGCTGATCTTCATTGCCATTCAACCTGTTCTGATGGAACATGCACTCCAGAAGAACTCCTCCATCTTGCCAAGGAAAAAGAATTAAGTGCTCTTTCAATTACCGACCATGACACACTCGATGCTTATACCGATGAACTTTTTAAAATGAGTGAAGACATAGGGGTAAAACTTTATACAGGCGTTGAATTTTCAACGCGTCATAAAAAATTCCCTGTTCATCTATTGGGATATGATATCAAAAAAACACCTGAAATTCTCGAGTTCTGCCAGAAGCATCAAACAAGAAGGCTTGACCGGAATAGAATGATCCTCGAAAAGCTGAGACGCCTTTCCATTATCATTGAAGAAGAAGAGCTTGGTGATCCGAGTGCCCGAACGGTGGGGCGACCGCACATAGCAGAGCTTCTTCTAAAGAAGCATTATATCTCATCGATCCAAGAAGCTTTTGATCGCTATATTGGCGAAGGGAAACCCTGCTTTGTCCCCGGAGAAAGTTTTACACCTGAAGAGACGATTACAATCATCCATAATGCTGGTGGAAAAGCATTTATTGCTCATCCTCATCTAGTTAAAAAGAGTGAAGTTTTGAGAGATATGTACACCATGGATTTTGATGGAATTGAATGTTACTATGGTCTTTTTCGCAATGGGCAAGAGAGGAAGTGGCTAAAGGTGGCAGAAGAAAAAGGGTGGCTTGTGAGTGGAGGTTCGGACTTTCACGGATCGATTAAGCCTTATATTCAGCTCGGCATATCATGGGTTGATGAAGATAGAGTAAGCGCAATCTTTGGAGAGAAATGAGCCGCTATCAAGAATTGACAGACTATTTATTCTCATTGAATCGTTCCAAGCAGCTAAAGACAGACCTTTCAGTGCCAATGGAGGTTGCTGAAAAACTAGGTCACCCTGAAAAGAAGTTTCCCTCAGTGCATATTGCTGGAACAAATGGAAAGGGGACTGTGGCCTATAAAATGGCAAAGGTTATTGAAGAAAACGGCTATCGGGTTGGTCTTTTTACCTCACCCCATCTAGTGACCTATCGCGAGAGAATCCAAATCAATGGGAAAATGATCTCAGAAGAAGAGGTTGTTTCAGGTCTAGAAAAAATCCTCCCTCATGTCAAGGATCCTAAATTCTTTGAGATCACAACATTATTAGCTTTTGACTATTTTGCAGAAAAAGAGGTTGATATCGCCATTATTGAAGCAGGACTTGGAGGGCGCCTTGATGCAACCAACATCATCACGCCTATCCTTTCTATTATTACTTCTGTGCAAATGGATCATTCTTCTATTTTAGGTGAAACTCTGGAAGAAATCGCACGAGAAAAAAGTGGAATCATAAAGCCAGGCGTACCTGTTGTCATTGGAGAAAGTGCTCAGTATGAGTCGATCATTAGTAAAGCATGCCCTCTATACATTGTTGGCAATGATACCAAAAAAATTGCAAGAAAAGCGCTAAAACTCCTCCCTTTTACCATTGAGGAAACAGAAGGGATTACTAGGAATCCTTCTTGCCGATATGAAAAGCATGGGGATGTAATCTTAGATGTGGCGCATAATCCTTCAGCCCTTATTCGCCTTTTTGAAAGGGTTAAAAAAGATTATCCTGGTCGAAAAATTCATGTCCTTTTGGGAATAGCAAAAGATAAAGATCTGAAAGGAGCAATAGAAGTTATTGAAAAATATGCAAGTCAGATTGCCTTTTTGCCTGCAAATCACCCCCGCCTCTATAAATTTAAAGACTCCACCCCAGCTGAAGAGGCTCTTCAAGAGGCAAAAAAAGAGGGAGCGATTGCCGTAGTCACAGGATCATTTTACATTATGAAAGAGATGCTGCTTCTTCTAGAAGCTCCTGGATCTCATGAGCGGAAGGGGTATAACCATCCTTTCGACCAATCTCAAAAGACTTGATCACGGCTTCCTGAATAAAAGTAGCAATTTCATTGGCAGAACTTTTTTCAGAAATAGGGGGAAGTTTAATTCCGCTTGGTAGTGTTTTAACCATCTCTAAACCTTCACTGATCTTTCCTTGGTAAAAAAGTCCAGCTATATCTAAAAGCTCAAAGGCAAGTTCAGCTTCTTCCCAGTCAGCTGAGACTTCTGTTCCTTTTACGGTTGATTCTGGTAACACTTGCATCTCCTGATTAAAATGAGTATGAGAAGTGTTTACCACATCGGGTTTTTTTCCGGAAGAGAGCTCTGCAAGTGTAATTGAAGCTACGCGAAGAAGATTAGAGTCAACCTCCGATAGACTTCTGTTATTTTGCCAAATTTCTGCAATAGATTGGCGCAACACTTTTATATCTTTAGGATTTCTGACGCCGCTTTTTTTAAGGCTTTGTGTTTCATCAACAATGGCATCAATCATCATATTCGTATTGATTTTATGGAGACGGCCGCAAAGACTTTGAAATTTTTCTCTAGCAGCGGGTGAAAGAGTTTTGACATTGATTAAGTTGACAGTGTCTATCGTTTGAGAAAGTTCATCTCTTGGATGGACTTCGTGGCTGCAGATTTTTTCATGGAGAGCTTCTACTTGAGCTTCCTGAAAAAACAGACTAGCATCGACAACTTTAGAATCAACTTTTTGCACCGTCATAAACTTTTACCTATCTTCTTTAGGAATGTTTATTACCAATATAGTAATATCCCTCATATTATTCATTATACTATAAAATGAGTTCATAAACAATTGATAAACATTTCTTTTCGATATATCAATTTGTTGAAATTAGCAAAGTTTAAAATAATTATTAATATATTTTCCTGATGAGAAGCAATGAGGGGGCTTTTGAGCGATTAAGGACTTGGTGGTGGGAGACCTGAAAATTCTTTGGAGAAAAGTGAGCAACATGGCTCAAAATGGCCTCTTTTTCCCTAGCACCTTCAGAATGGCCAGGATAGAGGGTCATGCTGATCAAGCCCCCACTAGAGAGGAGATTTAGCCCATTTTCAAGGCTTTTAAGGGTTGTCTCCGCCTGGGTGGTGAGTGATTTATTGCCTCCTGGAAGGTAGCCTAGATTATAGACGATCAGATTCACAGAGGTTTCAACACCCAAAAAGATAGAGTGACATCCTAAATGGTAAGAAATATTTTCTCGAACACCAAGCCGTTTTTTTGTTTCTTCAAGGGCTTTTTCTTGAATATCGAAGACGTAGAGGTGGGAGAGATTAAGTGTTGATAAGATAAGGGTGTCATGTCCATTCCCGCAAGTCGCATCGATCGCTCGATTGCCCGGTCTTAGATGCTTTTTCCACTCTTCGTGTGCAAATGTTAGAAACATTGAACCTTTTTTAAAAACACGTTATCTTTAACGGTTATGGTATCAGAGACAGATGTTTTAATCATAGGTTCGGGAATTGCAGGAATGGTTGCTGCCCTTCAACTTGCTGAAAGGGGGGTAGAAGTCACATTGATTTGTTCAGGAAAAAATCCAACCTGTTCAAACTCCTATCGAGCTCAAGGGGGGATTGGATTTAAAGGGAATAATGAGGGAGCCGGACTCTTTAAAGACGATATTCTTAAAGCAGGTGCAGGGCTATGTAATAAAAAAGCTGTCGATCAACTGGTTAATAGAGGGCCTTCCTGCGTTCAAGAGATTTTGATTGATTTGATCGATGTTCCTTTTGAAAAGGCGCAAAGCAGAGAATGGAAATTGACTAAAGAAGGAGCTCACTCTGTTTCACGCATTTTGTTTCACGGTGATCAGACAGGAAAAGCGATCATGGAGGCAACCTTTAAAAAAGTCTCAAATCACCCTAAGATTGACCTAAAGTTTCAACATAGTGCTATTGATTTAATCACCCTTTCGCACCACTCCAAAGAAATCACCGATATTTACGAGCCTCCCACATGCGTAGGGGCCTATATTCTCGATCATGAATTAGAGAAAGTAAAAGCCTTCTTTGCAAAAGAAACAATCCTTGCAACTGGGGGGGTAGGGGAATGTTTTCTCCATACTACCAATGGAAAAGAGGCAAGAGGGGATGGAATTGCGATGGCCTATCGGGCCGGTATTCGGATTATGAATATGGAGTATATTCAATTTCATCCGACAGCACTCTATACAGTTGGGGAACCCCGATTTCTCCTTTCAGAAGCTCTAAGGGGTGAAGGAGGGCAAATTCTTACCCATGATCATAGGCCATGTATTGATCCCTTAGCCCCGCGGGATGTAACGGCTCGTGCGATTTTCGAAGAAATGGTTAAAACAAATCGACCCCACCTTTGGCTTGATATGAGTCATCAATCCAGTGCTCATTTAGAAACCCGCTTTCCCACCATTTATAGACACTGCAAGGAAAGGGGTTGGAATTTAGGCAAAACCCCGATCCCTATTGTTCCCGCGGCTCATTATAGTTGTGGGGGAATCGCTGTTGATTTAGACGGAAGAACAACAATGCAAGGGCTCCGCGCTATTGGTGAGGTTGCTTGCTCAGGAGTTCATGGTGCTAATAGGCTGGCCTCAACCGCCCTTTTGGAAGGACTTGTCTGGGCAAAAACCTGCGCTGATTCGATTGAAATCAAAGAGAAAAAGTTTCCAGAAGTTGAGCCATGGCAGATGGGAAAAGAGGGGATAGATGGTGCTTTAATCCACCAAGATTGGATGACGATTAAACAGACAATGTGGAACTATGTTGGGCTCATGCGCAGCAGTCAGCGCCTTAAACGCGCCTATAAAATGCTCTCAGAACTTAAATGGGAGATCGATTCATTCTATGAAGGTGGAGCTTTAACTTCAGAGCTATTAGCACTTCGCAATGGATGTGAAACAGCTCTTTTAATCACACAAGGAGCCCTTCGTAACCCACGCTCCTTAGGATGTCATTTCAGGGTTGAATAGAAAAGAACTTTTCGCTAAGCTGTTGTAAAATTAATTCCAAATGGGGTATTAGCTCAGTTGGTTAGAGCGCCACGTTGACATCGTGGAGGTCAGCTGTTCGAGTCAGCTATATCCCAAGGTTTATTCTTGAATAAGAGAGAAAAACTAGACCAGATCCGTCGCAGTGCAGCAGAGATTCTTGCATCTGCTGTTTCAGATCATGATTTCAAAACATTTGTGATTAAGGGAGGAGAAACCCCTTGGGGATTCTACTTCGATTTTATTTTTATTAATCCTTTCTCAAAGGAAATGCTCCCTCTTATTGAAGAGAGAATGCGAAAAATAGCTGCTGATAACCATGAAATTAAAGTTCACGAAATGATTCCGACAAATGCTGCAGAGTTTATGCGGCATAATCGACGCCCCTACCCCGCTCATTTTGTTGAAAACTGCCATGATCCGCTGGTTCAAGTGATTCAAATTGGAAGCTTTGTTGATCACGTTCATGGAACCTTTTTAAAGAGGACAGGAGAATTAAAAGCCTTTAAGCTTTTGAAGCTAGAGCAACGCCCAGACTTATACTTTAAAGGGGATAAAAAAGAGGTTTATCGGATCTCTGGAGTTGCCGATGAAAGTAAGGAGGCTCTGAAAGCCTTTCTGAAAGAAAACAAAGAGTGGATAGGTGTTGATCATTTAGAGATTGGGGAAAAGTTAGATTTATTCCAGGTTAATCTTGTAAGGGATGAAGATTATTTTGAAATGGCAAGAATTTTTTGGAAGAAAGAGGGAGAAGCTCTCCTCCATAAAATTTACTCTTATTGGAGAGAAGAACATATCAAGGATGGTTTTGAGCTAGTCGTGACGGATAGCGTTCAAATAACTAGAGCTCATAAAAAACTTTATCGTCTTTCTAAAAGGTCATGCGAAAAAGGACCTGTTCGATTTGCAGAGTTCCGTTTTCCCGTTCTCAACGGGGGGTTTTCTCCTATTTATGGTTTATTTGGATCAAAAGTATGTCATAAAGATCGCTCCCATATTTTTTGCCTAAAAAAAGACTTGATAAACTCCCTTAATTCCTCCTTGAAATTCTTAAACCAAATCCCTAAAATGCTAGGCTTAAAACATTCAATCGAAGTTTCTTGCCCTGATGAGTTTAAAGAGCTTTTTAAAGAGCTCCCAATAAAAACAAAAATTCACATAGGAAGAGAAGCCCGGATTGAATGGAAACTAAGTGACGATTTTGGTAGAAGTTGGAAAGGACCTTTTTTAACCGTTAGAAAAAAAGATGAAATTTTTACAATAAAAAGATCTCTTTTCTCTTCTGTTGAAAGGGTAATTGCCCTAATTTTGGAAGGCCATGAAAAAGATCTATCGCAAAAAAAAGAGTTATTGAGTAAAATGGCTCCTTGTGATGAATAGGATAATAGAACTTGAGAATTAACAAAGAAATCCGCGCCCCGAAAATACGACTAATTGGGAAAGATGGAAAACAAGTTGGGGTCGTTAGCAATGCTGAAGCCCAATCAATGGCACAAAAAGATAGTCTAGATCTGGTAGAAATATCGCCCAATGCGGAACCCCCAGTTTGTAAGATTATCGACTATGGCAAATTCCGCTACCAATTGACGAAGAAGGAGCGGGAAAGCAAAAAAGGACAACATCAGGCAAAGCTCAAAGAGATTAAGGTAAAACCGAATATTGATGAGCATGACCTGCAAGTAAAAATTAAAAGGGCCAGAGAATTTATTGACAAAGGGAATAAAGTTCGTGTGACTTGTATGTTCCGTGGTCGAGAAATGGCCCGCCCTGAACTCGGACAAAAAGTGGCACACCGGATCGCTGAAGAACTCAGTGATGTTGCACAAACCGAAACGCCACCTAAGCAAATGGGACGGAACTATAGTTTAGTCCTAGCTCCGATGGGAAAGAAGAAGTAACAGGAGATCGATAATGAGCAAAATGAAAACCAAGAAGGCGATTCGCAATCGCTTTAAGAAAACAGGGACGGGGAAACTCATGCGAACGAAGCAAGGGAAGCGCCACATCCTCACTAAGAAGACTTCAAAGCGGAAGCGCCAACTAGGCAAGCAGACCGTTTTAAGTGAATCTTATGCGAAAAAATATAAGCGCCTAGCGTGCATGTAGAAGGAGAAAGGGAACAATGACAAGAGTAAGAAATGCTGTCGCCTCAAGGCGTAGAAGAAAAAGATTATTAAAGAGAGCTAAAGGATTTGTCGGCGATCGTAAAAATCACGTGAGACTGACAGCTGATGCTGTGATGAAAGCAATGGCTTTCAGCACCATGCACCGAAAGAAAAAGAAGAATGATTTTAGACGTCTCTGGATTACCAGAATTAGCGTTGCTGCAAAAGCACAAGGAATCTCTTATAGCCGCCTTATTAATGGGCTAACAAAAGCTGGATGCAGCATCAATCGAAAGATGCTTTCTGATATGGCGATCCGTGATCCGAAAAGTTTCGGAACGGTTGCTGAAACAGCAAAACATGCTTTAGCATCTTAAGGACAATAGCCTCCTTTTTGAGGAGGCTCTTTTTTTATGAAGCAAAGAATAGAAGATCTCAAACAATCCTTCCAAACAGAAATCGAGAAAATCGAACAGACAAAAGATCTCGAGCAGCTCCGCGTCAAGTATTTGGGGAAGAAAAGCCCAATACAGGCTCTAATGCAAGACCTTCGCACCTGCACTCCTGAAGAGCGCCCCGAGATGGGAAAGCTTATCAATAATCTAAAACAAGATGTTTCAACGCAAATCGATACCCATTTTCAAGCGCTTGAAGCCAAAGAACTCCTCTCTCGTTTGTCCCAGGAAAATGTTGATGTCACTTTGCCTGGAAGAAGAAAATTCCTTGGAAAGAAGCACCCTCTCTCTCAAATGCTTGATGAAGTGATCGAAATCCTGATTGGAATGGGTTTTTCTGTTCAAGAGTCTCCAGAGATAGAATCGGAGTACTATAATTATGGGGGACTTAACTATCCTCCTGACCATCCTGCAAGGGATATGCAGGATACCTTTTATATCACTCCTGACATTCTTTTGCGCTCCCATACCACATCGATTCAGCAACACATGATGGAAAATGCGACCCCACCAATTCGAATTCTTTCTCCTGGAAAATGTTACAGGAATGAGACCATTACTGCCCGGTCCCATGTGTTTTTTCATCAGGTAGATGTTCTTTATATCGATAAAGATGTCACTTTTTCCGATCTTCTTGCGACAAAAGAAGAGTTTTATACAAAGGTCTTCAATCAAAAGATCGAGCTTCGCGTCCGGCCAAGCTATTTTCCTTTTGTTGAACCAGGGATGGAAGTTGATATCAAATGCACAGCCTGTGCGGGTAGTGGATGCGTTCTTTGCAAACATACCGGTTGGCTAGAAGTCGCTGGTGCTGGAATGGTACATCCCAATGTCCTCAAAGCAGGAGGAGTAGATCCGGAAGTTTACTCGGGATACGCCTGGGGTGGGGGAATCGAGCGCCTCTTTATGCTACGTCATGGAATCAGTGATATCCGTCTCTTTACAGAAAACGATGTCCGCTTCTTATCGCAATTTGCATAAAAAAAAGAGCGCGATAGATCGCGCCCTTCTTCAAGTTGATTTTATCTCATGATTAAAAGAACATCCCAGAAAGCATTTGCTGAAGCTGAGCGGATGCGAGCTGCAATTCTTCAGGCCCTGTCTTACTATCGACATCAATACTTTGAATTTTTTTCAGTTGGGCATCTAGCTTGTCTTTATCCGCTTGTGATAATGAAGTCGGCATATTTTCAGCTAAGAAAACTTGTACCTGATCGATAAATTTGACCATATCTGCAGGGTAATCTTTACTACTCGTATCAGTTGGCTCTTCTTCTAGCAAATGCTTAAGTTCTTGTTGAGCTGTCGGAGAAAGGACTCCTGGAAGATTTGAAGCAACAAAAGCTGATATTTGAGCAGCCCAAGAAGCTACATTAATCCCGTAATCCTTGCTTGAAGTGTCAATAGGCATCTTCCCTAGCAAGGCATTCAAGTCCTCTTTTGCTTGAGGAGAAAGTCCGTTAGGAATATTTGAGGCAACAAACGCCGTGATCTTAGTAAAAGCTTCTGTTAATTCAGAATGGTAATTTTTGCTGCTTGTGTCAGTAGGGAGGTCTGCTAGCATTTCTTTTAGCTGAGCGGCTTGCTCTGGTGGAAGTGATGATTCTAGTTGCGTCAGCTCTGCTTTAAGAACATTTTCCTGAGGGCTGCTTCTTCCCGATGGACCTGAATTGCAACCAAGTATAAACATAAGTAGTTGATTAATAAGATTTTGATTAAAATTATCTGGTGAGGTGCTATGCTCTGAGGCTCTAGAAACATCACCTGTATTAATTGGGTCTATCATAATTTGCTCCGTTTTATCTGAATACATAAAGACATAAACATAATTTTAACAATTCTGAAATTATATTGCTATGCTAGTGATTATATGAATTATATAAAATAAAAGATGTTAATTATGAGCAGCTTAGGGGTTTATGAAAAATATAAAGAGCAGGGAAAAGTCCCTGCTCTTCTTGAGACTGGCTTTTAGGTAGTATGAAAGAAAATACCCGATAAGATCAGTTCAAGTTCTATTGAATAGACTTGCAGTCTCTCAGCAGCAACTTTATCATTTAAGTTCACGCTGTGCATCTCATTAATCTTCTGATCAATCTTTTCCTTATCCGAAGGAGAGAGAGAGCTTGGGATATTCTCTGCTAGGAACCCTTGAACAGTCGATGTAAATATAACCATTTCTAAGGGGTATAATTTATCATCAGAATTTCTAGGTGCTTGAGCAAGTAACTGCTGCAGCCCATCTTTGGCAGATGGTGATAAAACCCCTGGTAGATCCGAAGCAATGATCGATCCTATACGCGCTGCCCACAGTGCAACATTTGCCCCATAGGATTTATCTTCGGGGATGGGCTGTTCTCCTAATAAAGTATTGAGGGTCCATTTGTCAGAAGGTGATAACCCATTCGGGAAAATTGATGCGATAAACACGCTAATCTTAGTAAAGGCAATTATTAATTCAGTGTAGTAGTTTTTACTGCTTGTATCGGTCGGAAGGTGATCCAGCATTCCTTTCAACTGCGCACCTTCTTGCGGAGGAAGCGAAGATTCAAGCTCTGTGAGTTCTTGCTTTAGAATTTCAAGTTGCTGGTCTCCCTTTTGAGGGTTCGTAATATTGCAACCGAGTATGAACATTAGCAATTGATTAACGAGTGATTGGTCAATGTTATCAGAGTTTCCACAAAGCTCGGAGCTCATTGAAACATCGGTTACATCATTTGAACTAATCGCATCTACCATATTTTACTTCCTTTCTTTAAGTATTGGTAAAAATTAAAAAAAGAGTATAGGTTCTCTGGTGATTTAGTCAAATTGTTTAGTGTCGGAAATGGCTCAGCCCTCAAAGAACAAGTTGAAGGCAAAGCAAACAATTATAATTTTAGGAAAAGCTTCTTGCAAAATAGATCGAGAAATGTTTATAATCCTCGATTAAAATAACTTGGAAGAGTGGCAGAGTGGCCGAATGCGTCTGTCTTGAAAACAGAAGTCCTGCAAGGGACCGGGGGTTCGAATCCCTCCTCTTCCGAATTATATGAAAATAAATGCTTGGGATGAGAACCCTAAGAAGGGGTTCGATTTGGAGCAAAGCGGAAAAGGGGATCCGAAAGGATCAGCCCAAAGGGCCGAAGGAGCATGAGCTCCGAAGCCTATCCCTCCTCTTCCGAATTATAAGAAGATAAAAGCCTAAGGGATGAGAACCCGATGGGGGCGATTTGGAGCGAAGCAGAAAAGGGGATCCGAAAGGTTAAGACCATCCAGCCTCTTCCGAATTGTTTAAGTAAAGTAAGTTTAATTTTTCTTGAAAAATTATTAACAAAACCTTTACTATTCATCCGATTAAGTTCAGAGATAGGAAATGGATAAAGTTTTCCTATCGCAAAATTAACAATAGAAATTCCACGGAGGAATCAAATGGTACCAAATTTAATACCAACTTATCCTAGAGTTAACGAAGCAGCAAAAGATTTAATGACTGCAGCATTAGGTGTTGGTCTTTTAAGACTAGCAGGAATGAGACTTGAAGTAGGACAACTTAATATTAAGACGCTTGCCTTTGGTGCTTTAACAACAGCAACTGGTGCTGCTCTTGGCCGTGAGGCAATCCTTCGTGGTTTTGAAGGTGTTAGCATTAGCAAACGAGAAAACCGAAATGAGATGAATCATGTGCCTATTGCTCTAGCGATTCTTACAGTTGCAGCTGCAGCAACACTTGCTGTGACTCAATATAGCCGAGTGGGAAGCCACCTTCCAAGTTTCACTCAGCTAGACAGAAACCAAGCTCTAGCCCTTGGTGGTTCTGCAATCGGCTCAATGGTTGGAATGCGCTACTTTGGTTTTGCTGATCAAGCAAAAGCTGTTAGAACACCTCCACCACGAGCTCCATTATATGCTGGTGAGCAATTTAATACTCTTGGCGTTGCTCAAATGCTTGATGTTCAAGGGCAACTTGATCGTAAAGAGATTAGTTTTGATGCAGAGAGAGCGCACGCTTGGAATGCTCAAGTAGAGGTTCTTGTGAGAGCATCTGAGGAGCATTCTGATCAACTTAAAACGCTTCGAGTCTAATAAAGACTTGATCTTTATGGTAATAAGAGAGAGCCCTAGTGGGCTCTCTCTTTTTTTTGGGGAAAAATGTTCTTTACTTAAGGAAGGGAAAAGGATAGTATTTTTGTGAAATTATGGTTATTGGTAGACATTGTACATATAGTTTAACCCGCTCGGGCCGCGAGCAGTTTGATTCCTTTGTGTGGAACACGGGGGTTCATGTTGTTGTCGCTGGCGCTGTGAGTGGAGTTTTTCTCTATTTAATGGGAAAGGAGGATCTCCTTCCTGGGATTCTTGTGGGAGCCTCTGCGGGATTTTCGCAGAATATTGCCCATAAGACCGCCCATGTATTGACCTCAAGAGGGAAAGAAAAATGTCATTTGCCCTATGCAATGGAAGTTATGATTGCTGCGGTCTTAACTTATGGAATTGCTCGCGGGCTCCTGCGCGCTTTCGAATATGACTTTGGAAGAGGGGAGATCTTGAAATTGCAAACTGTAGGGATGATTTCGATCGCCTTCTACAACTATCATCAAAAAGGTCAGGGCAAGGGATAAAATGTCAGAGCGAAGTTCATCTCCACCACCTAGCGATCTTAAAGGATCGTGGATATCAACTCCAACAAAGCAAAGAACGAAGTCAACAGAGCCTTACAAATGTCCTAGTGTCTTTCGAAAGGGGATGGAATATTTTGTGATTCACGGCCTTTGTATTATTGCGATCAATGGAATAATAGCTGTTTCAACAAACTACTTTAAGGGAAGACAAGTTGTTCCTCTTAAAGTTGCCGTTTTGTCTGCTGGAGTGAGTGCTGGGGTTCACCACTTGATGCTCGATGGGCGCTCATGTATTGAAAAAAGAGATATCCGCAGAGAAGTTCCGCTTATGGCGATGGAAAAGATTTTTGCAATTGGTATTTCCCTTTTGTCAACGCCTTTTATCACCTATGGGTGCGTCAATTATCTGATGAAAGCAGAGATAAAAGTTTTACCAACCATTCTTCTTTCAGTCTCAGGAGCCGCTACGCTTTTTGGAGCAGAGCTCTTCAAGTAATCTCTAGATTTTAAATTTATTTTCTCCCAGAACGCTTTCATTGCAACTATTTATTTCTTAGCAATAGCGGTATTAGCTGCAGCTCCGATAGTGTTTCTCTATGCTAAAGCCATTAACGCAGTATTCTCTTAGCTCTATATTTCAGGAGTTAGTTTAGAATAATTTTTAGCTATAATATTTTTTTCTCTTAGCTTTCATTTTGCTTCGTATTCGTCCTTTTCACCAGGGGTTGGCTTCTAGCTGTGGCTTAAGACGTTAATTATTAATGAGAAATTTGGAGACTATTATAAAAAACGTCCTACAATAAGAAAGATTATGTTAATCTATATAGAAAAATGGGGATTAATATTGGAAACAATAAGAAATTCATCAATTTATTCTTTTAACGTTTCTCAAAAAAACATTTCAAGTCAGCAGGAACCTTCAACAAGTTTGAAAGAGAAAGGGACTGCTTCCCAAGGTGCGAGCCTATCGATGCATCCTGAAAGGGTGAATCAAACGGCTGATAGGGTTTTAGAAGTGACTTCTACTCAAGAAAGTGCTAAAACTCAACCTTCACTTTTATCTGATACAAAACCATCTTCGGAAGAAGAATTAAAGCTCCATCTTCGAGACTCTTTTATCCCAGCAATTGAAGGAGCATCGACTTCTCGAGAGTTTTTTCAACTTCTTTCTCAGCTTTCAAAATATACAGATAAACAATCTCCAGAAATTCAACAGCTTCTTGCAGACGCAGAATTTAAGCTATTTTTTCTCGATGTTAGAGCAAGCAGTAATCCAGAGAATATCGCCATTTCGCTTGAATATTTTGAACTATTTTATTTAATTCCGGCATTACAAAATGCCAAAACACCTGAAGACCTAGAAAGACTTCAACCTTATGTCGAAGCTTGTATCGCTTTAGAAGCTCAGGGCAGTAACGCTCCTTCTCAGAAGAATGTAGCAATCAAAACCCATCAAGAGATGAAGAAGCTCTTTGAGTCCTTATCATCCAAATTAGAAAGAAGAGATAGCATGCATGCTATCCAGGCAAAGATTTTAAAGTTAGATCCCAAATCACCCTATTTTAATAAAGATATTATAGGTATCAAATCTGAAATTAGAAAATTAAGAAGTTTAGCAGGGGTTCCAGCAAATGAGTTCGACCACTTAGAAAGGGCCCTTGATATCTTACGTGACCCTAAGCCACTCACTATCTCTCCTAAGGAAAATATTTTCATGGAGCACTTAGCAAAGAAGTGCGGGATTAGTGAAACTCAACTGGAGGATTATGCAAAATTAGAACGTGCTACAGTCGCTGATGCACAATCAACGCTTCTTCAAGCCATAAAAGAAGGTGCAGCAACCCCAGCCAAACTGAATGCTATAGCTAAAAAAGCGTCCGATGCTGCGATTGCATCTGCTAAACAAAGCAGATTTTGCCTATTTAGGGAAACTCATAGTCTTAGTCTAGCCTTTAATAAAAACTTCGCAAAGAACTTTCCAGCTGTAATTTCTGCTTTCGAAGCATTTTCGCGAGAGTTTTTAGAAGAGTTTGAAAAACGCTACATCCTGTTGGAAGAGACATATGACAATCGAACGAATGGTCAATTTTCTCGTCATCTACAGGTTCTTTCTTATGCAGATCCACGCACATCCCCTGAACGCTTTGAGTTAGAGGCACAAAAAAACTTCTTCGAAAGCTTGGATTTAAAAGTCATTGATCAAGAGGAATCTAATGCATTAGGTTGCTATTTAACAAAAACACAAAGAGCACAACAGGATACCTATGGGATGTACAAAAGAATGTTTTTCCCAACACATTCTTGGTTGGTTCGTAACTCAAACAATATTAAAGATGTTTACTGCCAGTTTAAAGAGAGCATCTATTGTTGCAAAAATAATTGTTTAAGGCGGGCGAGTCAATTTGCATCAGATCCTACATTCGATCGTAGTAGGGTTCAAATGGGAAGCACTTTATCCACCCGTAAACATCAAGCTGCTCTCGTGTCTGCATACAAGGACTCACAGAGGAGTTTAATAACCAAGAGTGAATATATGCAAATGCTCAGGGAAGCACATCTAAAATATGACTTAACACAGACTCGTGTTCAATCTGTTTCTCAAGAAGACATTGGAAAGCAAATCGAAAAATTTAGTCATTTTGGCGATAAACAAGCTCTCTTGATCTTAGAAAGTCGTTCGAACAGAAATACAACTGGCCATGCCATGAATCTCCATTTTGATCAAATAAACAGGGTTTACGGTTTTGAAGATGATAGTGTTGGACGTGTAGAGTTTTCGAGTTTAGGGGAAATGAAAACAGAGCTAGATGCTTATTTAAAAGCTTTTTACCCTTGTAAATATGATAGTTTCAGTCTTGAGTTTTACGAATCTCGCTCACTATTCGAATTATTTAGGTGATGTTTTTCATTTTTGGAGTAACTGTAAGATATACAATCAAAAATACACTTAGTGCCGCATAGACTTCTGGAATTAATGCAGCCACTTCTACCTTCTTTAATTAACTGATAATCAAATATTTAGTAATATTCAATATTCAATACCTGAAGTATTTGATAATAAAATGGTTAGGATTTTTTTTGTCATAATAATCGTTAACCAGCTTACATTCAAAGGTTTATAAAAAAATGACACAATTTCAAAACCACACCATTTTTTAAATATAAGTAATTAACAGTAAGCCGCATAAAGACTAGTTATATCTTATAATAAAGATTATGTTAATATAGTATAAAAGAGGGGATAATATTGGAAACAATAAGTAATTCATTAGCTGATGCTTCCATTTCAACGTCTGAGCATGAAGAAAGTGGCCAATCAAAAGAAACTTCCGCTGTTGCTGAAAAAAGCATTTCAAGACAGCAGGAATCTTCAACAAGTTTGAAAGAGAAAGGGATTGCTTCCCAAGGTGCGAGCCTATCGATGCATCCTGAAAGGGTGAATCAAACGGCTGATAGGGTTTTAGAAGTGACGTCTACTCAAGAAAGTGCTAAAACTCAACCTTCACTTTTATCTGATACAAAACCATCTTCGGAAGAAGAATTAAAGCTTCATCTTCGAGACTCTTTTATCCCAGCAATTGAAGGAGCATCGACTTCTCGAGAGTTTTTTCAACTTCTTTCTCAGTTTTCAAAATATACAGAACTAAGCAAAACCCTTAAACAATCTCCAGAAATCCAACAGCTTCTTGCTGATGCAGAATTTAAGCTATTTTTTCTCGATGTTAGAGCAAGCAATAATCCAGAGAATATCGCCATTTCGCGTGAATATTTTGAACTGTTTTATTTGATTCCTGCATTACAAAATGCCAAAACACCTGAAGACCTAGAAAGACTTCAACCTTTTGTTGAAGCTTGTATCGCTTTAGAAACTCATGGCAGCGACGCTCCTTCTCAGAAGGATGCAGCACTTAAAACCCATCTAGAGATGAAGAAGCTTTTTGAGGAAAAGTCAAATTCCTTATCACCCAAATTACAAAGAAATCGTAGCATAGAAGCTATCCAGGCAAAGATTTTAAAGTTAGATCCCAGATCACCCTATTTTAAGAAAGATATTATAGATATCAAATCTGAAATTAGAAAATTAAGAAGTTTACCAGGGGTTCCAGCAAATGAATTCGATCACTTAGAAAGGGCCCTTGATATCTTACGTGACCCCAAACCACTCGCTATTTCTCCTAAGGAAAAGGCTTTCATGGAACACTTAGCAAAGAAATCTGGGATTAGTGAAACTCAACTGGAGGATTATGCAAAATTAGAACATGCTACATCCAGTGATGCTCAGTCAATGCTTTTAAAAGCCCTAAAAGAAAATGTAGCCAACCCAACTAAACTTAATACTGCAGCTAAAAAGGCGTCCAATGCTGCGATCGCATCTGCTAAACAAAACAGGTTTCGCCGTTTTGCGGATGTTCATAGCTTTAGTCCTGCCCTTAACCAGAACTTCGCACAGAACTTTCCAGCTGTAATTTCTGCTTTTGAAAAATTTTCTCGTGAGTTTGAAGAAGAGTTTAAAGATTGCTATACCCTGTTAGAAAAGACACATGATGATCAAACTAACGGTCAGTTTTCTCGTCATCTACAGGTTCTTTCTTATGCAGATCCGCGCACATCCTCTGAACGCTTTGAGTTAGAGGCGCAAGCACGGTTCTTAGAAAGCTTGGATTTACAAGTTATTGATGAAGCAGCACCTAAAACACTAAACCGCTACTTAATAAAAACACTGAAAACGAAACCTGATGCTTATGGGTATTACGAACACTCGTTCTTTCAAACACATTCTTGGTTGGTTCGTAACTCAAATAATATTAAAAATATTTATAACCATAGTAAAGAGAGCATCTATTGTTGCAAAAATAATTGTTTAAGGAGGGCGAGTCAATTTGCATCAGATCCTACATTTGATCGTAGTAGGGTTCAAATGGGAAGTACTTTATCTACCCGTAAACATCAAGCTGCTCTAGAAACTGCACACAAGGACTCACAGAAGGGGTTAATATCTCACAGTGAATATATGAAAATGCGTACGGAAGCACATCTAAAATATGACTTAGAAAAGACCCATGTTCACCCTGTTTCTCAAGAAGACATTGGGAAGCAAATCGAAAAGTTTAGTCAACTAGGTGATAAACAAGCTCTCTTGATCTTAGAAAGCAGTTCAAACAGCAGTGCAATTGGCCATGCCATTAACCTCCATTTTGATCAAATAAACAGGGTTTATGGTTTTGAAGATGATAACATTGGACGTGTAGAATTTTCGAGTTTAGAGGAAATGAAAACAGAGCTAGATGCTTATTCAAAAGCTTTCTACTCTCATATGTATGATAGTTTAAGTCTTGAGTTTTATGAGGCTAGCCAACCAACTGCGCCAGACCTATTTAGCATGAATGAGGGGGATGGGGATTTTAATCTTTCCTTCAATCCGAATACTAGGCTTATCTTTTCGTATTAGAGCTTTTTTCTAGATCGTGTTGTCAAAGAACCCTTCTACCAAAGTGTGTTTGACGACACTATTATATTTTCTCTTATTACAGGATGTTTTTTAACAGACTCCAAACTTCTTATTAATAATCAATAGCTTAAGCTATTTTAAGATTGGTCCAATTTTTTCTTTAAAATACTTTCTCCCTATTGATTGGAGAATCTCATGCACAATAGCCTACCTTATAGTAAAACCCCATCCCTTATCTGTCCCTATTGCACTCACACAGGCTCACATCAAAGTAAAACATAAAGTCCTCGTTAATTTCATAAAGACTTAAGTTGATTCATTACTGTTTATTTCTTCTTAGAGACAAGGTGAAGCTTGTGTTCAAAGAAGGAGTAAACGGCAACAAGGCGCGAGACAAGGATGGCGATATAGAACTGCCCAATAATCCCTTCTAGGATAGCAAGGGTTTGGGCGATATCTCTAATGGCAATCACATCTCCATAGCCGATACAAAGAAGGGTAACGAAGCTAAAGTACATCATCTCGGATAGGAAGTGGCTATGAGAGAGGATGGCTGGATTGAGGTTGCTGAAGTGAAAGGAGTGGGGAAGGAGAAGGGCGATAAAGAAGTAGGCAAAGGAAAATCCAAAGGCTACCATAAAATAGGCGCAGACAACGCCTTTAAGAGTCTCTAGGCGGACCCGGGCGTTGATCACCACCTTTTTAATAATAGACGCTGTCATAATGAAGATAAAAATCATTGAAAAGAAGAGAAAGAGGAGGGTTAGCGTTCTAGAGTGGAATCCGAGGTTTAGCCACTGAAAGATAAGAGCGGGAACGGCAAAGCACGTGGAAACGATTTTTATCTTCTTTGAGTGGTCGCAGTTAAAAATGGCAGAGAGAAAGACGATGACCAGGAAAAGCTGCCAGACGGCCATATAGATGCCTCCACGGTCATAGGGGCGGAAGACAAATAAGAGAATCAGTGAGATAAGGAGCTGGGTAAAATAACCGCTCAAAGATCTGACACAACTTGAATAGGATTTCTTAAAAAAATTTGCCATATCTCCTATATCTAAGATTGAAAGGTTTGGGTCAAGCCTCTTTTTTCTTCCCTTGAAAGAGATTGTTTTTTGTTGTAGCTTTGAAATAGGGGGAGTTTTCATGAGTACACAGAGAGAGCCTACACCTTTTGATGATCCATTTCCAGGAGCTGGTGGGATTCTTAGGAAGGAACTATCAAAATCTTTAGAGTCATTTATTTATACTTTTGAACATGAAGCACAAGATAAGTCTTGTATGAGTCGTCAGCTAAATCTAAACGAAGGGCTGATGATTGAAAGATCAAAAGAGATTGGAGGGAAGGTCTATCTTCATATGCAGGAGCTGATGCAAGCATCTACTGACTATGCGAATGGCCATGGAAAGATTGAGATGGTCTATGAATGCTTAGAATTTTTAAGGGATGAGCTGAAGTCATGAAAGAAGGGGGAAAAAACCAACTGATCCACGACTTGCAATCGTTCCTATGGCAGTTTGAGCAAGGGGGATACACGCGCGATAGTATGCATGATGTTCTGGAGAAGCTTGAAAAAGTCCTGGAAAATGATGGTGAGTCATTAGGGGAGCCAATTAAGCGCCATGTGGAGCAGATGATTCGTGACTGTCGCGCTTATGCATTTGGGGCTGGAAACCCCAAAAAAGTCGTGGGAGACTTAGATAAACTAAGGCAAGATTTGGAGCGTTAATTATGCAAGATGATGGGATGGGTGAAGCAAAACCTGAAGAGATTCTTAAGGGAGAAGTTCATGAGTTCTTAAGTGAGTTTGAAGCTTCGGAAGAGAGTGAAGATGATATGAAAACGCTCTTTCCCCTTTGGCGTGATAAAATTCTTAACCAATCACGCGAAGTGGGTGGGGGAATTGAAGCTCAGATTAAAAAGCTGATGAACGTTTGCGAAGATTATGCGAGCAACCGAGGCATGCTTGAGAGGGTCCGTACTGAGGCTGAAGAAACCCGTATTCACCTTGGCTTATAATTTTATCTTATGGCAGGTTTTGTCCTAACCGGAGTCCGTTCAATGTTTTTTGTGAATAATGTCTATAGAGGAAGGCAGCCCTATCGTGTTCAAGAAATCCAAAAAGATAAACAGGAAGATAAAAGAGATTCGCAGCAGCGATTTCAAAATCAGGATGAAGCTGAGGCTCATGAAAAGTTTTTAAAAGCGACCGAAAAGTTTTACAAGAAAAAGTCGGTTGCTACAGCAAGAGAAATCATGAATAAACAACTTGTTACCCTTAGTGATGCTTTATCTGTTGAAGAGGCATGGGAACAAATCAAAAATCATGACATCAAATATTACCCCATTATTGGTGCTGAAGGAAAGCTTTTAGGACTATTATCAGAAGGGGAAATCTTAAGGCATCTCCATGAAGGAAAAAAGAAAAAGCTTCACGAGATCACGAGTGCGGAAACCCTATGCGCTGATCCTGAGACGGAGCTTGCTGAGATTTTGGAGGTTTTCTCAAAGGAAAAAATTGAAGCGGTTCCCATTATCGATAAAAAAGCTAAAGTGGTTGGGATCTTAACCCAAAACGATCTCATTCAAACCATGATCAAGATCACCAATCTTAAACCTAGATAGTGTCGTCACGAGTTGCTCATTCCTTAAGCGTCTTCTATGAAAAATTTCATCGTTGACCCGCTTTAAAAGCCCAATTAGGGCTTTTTGCATCGGTCGTCTTAAATCTTCCTCACACTAGCCATTTTAAATGCCCATCTCATGACGACACTATCTAGTACCTAGGTTTAAAACCGTTTTTCGACTTTAAAGTTTCCGCTGGTTACAAAACTATTATCAAGACAGTCGGTTTTGACGTTTATATCCATAATCCAATCATTAATTGATCGTAGATAAAGACCTACCCCAACAGAAAGTTGGTTAGTGGCGCGATGAAAACTTTTTACAACAAAATTGGGCTCACAAAGATTTTGTTTGTAGAGGCTTGCTTGATAGTTTCCAGAAGAAAGAGGGATGTTTGAAATCCATCCTACATGCAAAGAGGGGGTAATACACCAAGAGGGAGTACAAACTTCTCTCAAAAGCTTGATCAAGACATTTGGCTGCAGGAAAGCAGAGTATTTACTATCTACCGATAAGTTAATACTATCTGCTCCTGATTCAGTATAGCTCTCCTCAAAGACATTTAAGTAACTAACACTTACCTCTGGAATGATAAAATAGGGATTTTCTTGAGTTCCACCTGTATTAACACGGAATTTGTATCCTCCATCGACTCTTCCTAACACATCATAGCTATGATGCGTGTTTGTTGCTGTTCTGTTCAATCCTGGAAGTTGGATTTTTCTATCAATATCATAATGATTATACGATCCGAGCGCTAAAAAGTTGATGTAGAGCTTTTCAAAAACAAGTCCAAGAGAAGGCCCTACAAAAACAGAGTGAATGTGGCCATCTCCTCTATTTTTGTCCCAATCTATTTCAGAGTAGGTATAGCCAGCTCCTCCTCCAAACAGTACGCAATTAGAAAAGAGGTGGTTGGCTCCAATTCCAGCTCCTACAGCATAAGAGTCAAATCCAACTTGGTTTTGGATTCCTTCTTGGTTGTAATAATGACCAATTGGAGCAACCCATACAGAGGTATTACGTTTATTGGTTTGAGCATTTGTTTTAGTTTGACAAGAATCGCACCAGTTGTGCTTTTCTGTACTTTGTACAATCACATCAGCAACTAGACGATTGTTTTGGGTGTTGACTAAAGGAAGAGCTCCAAACTGTGCTGGGGAAAGTCTGGCAAGATTTGATCTAAACTGACCAGGAGGGCTCCTGAGGAGAGCTCTCATGACGGTAATCAAGTCGTGGTTTGTAGGGAGAGGTCCCGGGCAAAACAAGTAATTTGCAACACGTAGAGCTATTCCACGAAGCCGATCCCTTTTAACCGGAAGAATAGGTCCACTAGAAGCATTGACAAGCTCTGCAAAGGCTGCCTGATACTCAATTGAAAATTGCAGTCCAGTATCTTCGATCAAGGTTAAAGCTCCAGTTCTCGAGCCATAGTTCATAAAAGTATACCTTATCCCTTCGGGATAGAGCCCAGGCTCTGGCTCTAACGTGACTGTTCCATCAAGCATTGCAAGTCCAGTGATGTTTAAAAGGTCAGAGCTTCCATCTTCACTAATTTCAATCTGCAGATCCCCGCTCGAGCTCTGAGTATAGGCTCCATTGATATTGATGGTGCCAATAGAGTCACCACCAGGGCTCACCGTTCCAGAGTTGGTAAGAGAGGCTATATTCCCAGTACCGACTAAGGATCCTCCAGACTGAATTGTTGTTCCATTTGTAATGGTGGCTCCACTCGTAATACTCATTAACCCTCCACTAGCCACAGTAACGGAATTACTTGTGAGACTTCCTCCTGTTACATTAAGAGTTGCAGAGTCGTTGACAGTAACATTTGTCCCAGCAATGCTTCCTTGAATAACCAGAGTTCCTGAATCTATATTTGTTGTTCCTGTGTAAGTATTATTCCCTGCTAGAATGACAGTTGAGGTCCCAATATTTGCAAGGTTGGTTCCAGAAATATTCCCATTGATCGTCATCGTAGTGTCTGAACTAACATGGGAGATGTCTATTCCATTTGGCGCGACTAAATCTACATTAATGACCTGACTGTTGTAACCATAAGAAGTAATTGCAGGGTAAAGTGCTCCAGTAGAATTATTTAGTTGAAGAGGGCCTGTCCCATAAATAGTATATCCGGAAGAAGCATCTTGTCCTTGACGAAAAAGGAGATATCCCCCTTGAAAAGCCCCATCAACATTGATGTTGTATCCATAAACAGTACTACTAAGGCCTGAGGAGGATGTTAAATCGATCTCTACATTATTTCCTGGTAAACTGTTAGGAGACCAGTTTTGGGCTTCGCTCCAATTCTCATTAATCTCTCCTGTCCAATATGATGTATTAGTAGAAAAGGCAGAGCTTGAAATTAAGAGTAGCAAAGAATTTAAAATTATAGGTGTATATTTTTTCATCGATTCTCTCTATGGATTAATATGTTCTCTTATTTTGATACTTACGTATGAAAGGTTTTTTTTAAATACATTTTTTGGTTTAAAAGAAAAATCTTTGTTAGGAACTCATGATAGGTATATAATAGAAGGTTAGTGCCTATACCTATAAAAATGGGCTTAATAGAATAAGAGTAAATATGACAGAAGAAAAAGTAGAAAAAGTCCCGTTTACCCCCTTCCTCCCTTTTTTGATTTTAATTAGCTTTACCTCGTTTTTAAATCTATTGGCCCGAACAATTTTCCCTCCAATGACCCCCAATATTTGTGATGAGATGAATCTTTGTCATGCTGACACAGGAAACGTCTTCTTTATTATGTCGGTAGGATTTGCCATTACTCTCTTTTTATCGCAGTACTTATCCTCTAAAATCTCCCATAAGATGACGATCATTTTCTCCATTTTAACGACAGGGTTTGCTTTAGCAATCACTTCTTACTCGAATGACTTTCAGTTTTTTCGGTTAGCAATCTTTGGGGTGGGGCTTTGCTCAGGTTTTTTTATCCCTTCTGCAGTTGCTATGATAAGGGAATCTGTTCCCCGAGAGCATATGGGAAAAGCTTTTGGGATTTTTGCAACAGCGCAAAGTGTCGCCTTTATCTTGGGCCCAATGATTGTAAAGAACTTGATCGAAGTCTTTACTTGGAAGGAGATTTTGAATGGATTTGGACTTGCTTCAAGTTTAATCAGTATTATTCTTTTCTTTCTCTTTAGGCAGGGGAATAATAAAGGGGAACCAATCAATCTCAACTTTATTCGCAGTGTTTTTTCATGGCCTTCCTTTTGGATATTAATGGTCCTTTTGTGTGTGGCTAATGGGCTGAATATCGGGATTTATAATATGGCGCCAGATTACTTCCAGCGCCATAACCTTCTGGATAAAGATGCGGTTTATAAACTGATTGTAATTGCTAGAGGGCTCAGTATCTTTACAGCGATTTTTGCAGGTGTGTTTGCCGATCGATTTGGCCTCAAACGATCGATGGTGATTACCTTTGTCGCTTGTGGAGCTTTGACAATGCTTATTGGAACTGTCAGCCCTTCCTCATCATTAATCCTCTTTACGATTCAGTCTCCTGTAGCGGTCTGCTTGATGCCTTTGATCCATTTTGCGATTTCAACGATTGTTCCTACTGAAAAAAATGCAGCGATTGTTTCAATTATTGCTCCATCTGGGTTCTTAATGGGAGCTGGCGTTGTCCCTCAGCTTCTTGGCTTTTTTGGAGACTTTAATATCTATGCCCAAGGGTTTCTTCTCTTTGGTCTGACTTCCCTCATCAGTGGAGCAATTTTCAACGTCAATGCTATTTATAGGCATGTTGAGTACAGCCAAATGAAAAGCTCACCGGAGGTCTGATGAAAACTGGGGTCCTTCTCGTTAATTTAGGGACTCCTGATTCTCCAAATCCTGGGGATGTTAAACGGTATTTAACAGAATTTCTGACCGATGGACGGGTCATTGATCTTCCTCCAGTACGAAGAAACCTCCTTGTTAGAGGAGTGATTGTTCCTCGTCGCTATAAAGAGTCTGCAAAGCTTTATCAATCGATCTGGGAAGAGGAAGGGTCTCCTCTTTTAATTTATGGAAAAAGGGTCGCCCATCTTTTGCAAGAAAGACTTGGGAGCTCTTATCAGGTAGAGCTTGCTATGCGCTACCAAAAACCCTCAATTGAAGAGGGGCTTCAAGCTTTAAAAGGTGCGCGTCGGCTCATTATTTTCCCACTTTTTCCTCAGTATGCTTCAGCAACAACCGGTTCGGTTCATCAGAGAGTTTTTGAGCAGATTTCAAGGTGGGAGGTGATTCCCGAGGTGAGAGCGATTTCGAGCTATTATGATCATCCTTCTTTTATCGAGGCGCATATAGCAAGAGGGAAAGAGTATGATTTAGAGGCCTATGATCATATTCTTTTTAGCTATCATGGTCTTCCTGAAAGACAGATTAAGAAAGCAGATCAAAGAGGGACCTGTTTAGTTCAGAAGGATTGCTGCAAAAAAAATCCTCGGTGTTATGCAGCCCAATGCTATGGAACAACAGAGAAAATAACTCAGGGGCTAAAGATTCCAAAGGAGAAGTGGAGCTTAGCTTTTCAATCAAGACTGGGCAAATCTCCCTGGATCAGACCATATTCAGATTCAGTCCTTGAAATGCTTGCTAAAGAGAATAAGAAAAGAGTCCTTGTTTTTTCGCCTGCCTTTGTCTCTGATTGCTTAGAAACCCTAGAAGAAATAGGATGTCAGTATAAAGAGCTATTTATCCAAAAAGGAGGGGAGTCGTTAGACCTTGTTCAGGGACTAAATGATCATCCTAAATGGATCGAAGCAATAGAAAGGATCATAAAAAATTGACAGCACCTGTTGAACCTGTATCCGATAAATACCGACTCAATGTCAAAAAGCCAACGCTTTTAACTTTGATTGTCCTGATTTCTTATGGGTCGATAGGAGCAGCCCTTTTTACTCCTGCCATACCAGCTTTAATGGATCGCTTTGGCATTAGTGCAAGTATGGCCCAGCTGACAGTTATGATCTATTTGGTTGGGTATTCAATAGGGCAGCTGATCTATAGTCCTCTTGCCAAACGCTTTGGAAGGAAGCCAGCACTATATACTGGAATTATTGTTTCTCTAATAGGGACCTTTTTCTGTGCAATTGCTGGACTAATGAATAGCTACTTTCTCCTTGTCGCTTCGCGATTTGTATCTGCTCTTGGTGCGAGTACGGGACTTAGCTTAACTTTTTTGATTATTAGCGATTATTTCTATGAAAAGCATGCGCGGAAGGTGACGGCCTATACGATGCTTTCCTTTGCAGTGATTCCCGGTATTGCGATTGCGATTGGAGGGTTTCTAGTTGCCTATCTTGGCTGGGAGAGCTGCTTTTACTTTTTATTTCTCTATGGCATTTTTGCTTTATACCTTGTTTATAGACTTGCTGAGACAGGAGTGGATAGGGAAGAGGAAGCGACAAAGGTGGGAAAAATATTCACGGCATACCGGCGCGATTTTAAAAATAAGGTTCTTATTCTTTATTCCATCATGATTGGGGCAACGACTGCGATTATCTATATCTTTGCTGCAACAGCTCCTGTTATAGCTATTAAAATAATGGGGATTTCTCCCGATAAGTTTGGTCTTCTTAATCTGATCCCAGCCGCAGGTTACTTTTTTGGAAACTTTGTTGCTGCCCGCCTTGCCTCACACTTAAAGATAAAAACGGTTTTAAAATTAGGGGTTTTTTTAATGGGGGTTGGGGTGTTGATCCTTGCCACTATTTTCTATGGTGGCTGGGGAGGCCCCCTATCACTATTCCTTCCTCTATTTATCGTCTACTTTGGGGTTCCCCTTTTCTATTCAAATGCAGCCGTTCTTGCAACTTTTCGTGTTCCAGATAAACCTAATGCATCCTCTATTATGAGTTTTCTCAATATCGGAGGAGCGGTTATTGGGCTTATTCTCATTGAACTTCTTCACCTGGACCCACTCTATGCAATGCCAAGTGTTTTCATCCTTATTATTGCTTGTATTGTCCTTCTCTTTAGAAAAGGGCAGAAGCTCATTGAGGATTAAAAGGAAACCTAGTTAATTATCAATTTGCTTTGAGAAAAGGGTGATAATACTCAGGGGAGTATTCGGTCCTTCATTGGCCATATATTTGAGAAGATCTCCCGCTTGAGGATCAAACCAAAGATCGGCATGCCAGAACATCTTTTTAAAGCCTGTCAATGTAACTTTGACTTTGATGGTATCCCGTTCTTCTCCATTGAGCGTAAGTTTCTCAATAGATTGTTTTGTAGCAACCATGTCATGAAGATCGAGCTTTTTAGGATGGATGATAGAGAACTTAAAGTTACGATAGTCTGAGAGAATAAAGGGTTTAAAGCTAAAATCAAATTCTTGAACCCACAGGTCATTTCCTAGGTTATACTGTTTTTCAGTCTTCTCTCCATTAACATCTTTACGTGCTATCAGGTTAGAGCCATTACGAACGATCGCGTATTCATCTTTTCCGTTTTTAGATTTATGGGTAAAGCTTTTAGTGATCCGTTCTGGTGAGGTGACAATGAGTGTCTGTCCGTGGAGACTTTCTCCACTGATGTGAAGAGCATCATCTTTCAGATCAAGGGTCCATGTTGTCTTTGATTCCCTTCCTTCAACATCTTTATTATAGGTATAGGTGACTTGGGCCACTGCTGTTGAAATCATAAAAATCAGGAAAAATAAAGCGCTTTTCATATCTACCTCACTTAAGCTATGTATATCAGGTTGCAGTTTTTCTGTCTCCACCCTAAAATAGCATGAAACCATGGAGGTAATGATGAGATATGTACTTGCAATGCTTGTTTGTATGTTTTCACTATTTGCAAAAGAAGATGTAGTCAAAGGAGAAAAAGTTGTCATGGCAAAAAAACCAACCATTGTAATGGAAACGACTCAAGGAACGATTGAACTAGAACTTAAACCCGATATTGCACCAAAAGCGTGTGAAAATATCATGAAGCTCGCGGCCAAAGGATATTATGATGGGATTGTTTTCCATCGCATTATCAAACAGTTCATGATCCAAGGGGGAGACCCTACAGGAACAGGAGCTGGTGGTCAATCGATCTGGGGAAAACCCTTTGAAGATGAGTGTACAACAAGTGTGACATTCAATAAGCCTGGACTTCTTGCAATGGCTAACGCAGGTCCTGGAACAAATGGAAGTCAGTTCTTTATTACAACCGCTGAAACGCCCTGGCTCAATGGAAATCACACCATTTTTGGTGAGGTCACTAAAGGGTATGACGTTGTTAAGAAGCTTGAAGCTATTGAAACAGGAATGCAAGATCGCCCTGTGAAAGAGCAAAAGATTCTTAAAATGACGATTAAGCAATGAAGATAGGGCTAATCGGCTATGGAAAAATGGGGAAGGCTGTTGAAAGGCTTTCCTTGCAGTTAGGACACGAGGTCTTGATTGGTTTAGATTCTATTGTCGATGTAGCTATTGATTTTACAGAGCCAGAGGCTGTTAAGAAGACGGCGCTGGCTCTTCGTTTGACGAAAACGCCTTGGGTGATCGGTACTACCGGATGGAAGAAAGAGGAAGTACTAACAATAGCCAGAGAAGGTGAGATACCGCTTCTTTATGGCCCTAATTTTTCGATGGGGATGGCTATTTTTTCTCGTTTAGCTAAAATAGGAGGCGCATTAATGGGGGATTCCTATACTAAAAAAGGAATCGATATCCATCATGCTGAAAAGAAAGATACCCCGTCCGGCACAGCCCTAAAATTAATGGAAGACATTCCAGGCCTTTCTTTTGAGAGTATTCGCAAAGGTGACCATATCGGAACACACCAAGTGATTTTCGATAGCTTTGAGGATTCTATTGAAATAACCCATCGGGCAAAAGATCGCGACGGCTTTGCCAAGGGAGCGATTTTAGCTGCTGAATGGCTCGTAGGGAAAGAGGGGATTTATACCTTTGATGATTTTATTGAGAAGAGGTTTATATGTCATTTTCAGGAACCATTACAGCCCTTGTAACCCCCTTCAAAGAGGGGAAACTTAATGAACAAGGTCTAAGGGAAAATATCTGGTTTCAAATCGAAGAAGGAATTGAGGCTCTTCTTGTTTTGGGAACAACAGGAGAAGGAGCTGCACTTAATCCCGATGAGCAAAAACGGGTCATCCAAATTGCTGTCGAAGAAAAAAAAGTTCCAGTCATCGTCAATGCCGGAGATCTTTCAACAGACCGAACGATTGAAAAGGTTAAAGAGGCTGAAAAAATGGGGGCAGATGGACTTTTGATTATTGCTCCTTATTATAATCGTCCCTCTCCAGAAGGATTGGCGCTTCATTTTGAAGCCGTTGCAAGAGAAACAACCCTTCCCATTATTCTCTATAACCATCCGAAAAGGACAGGGGTTGAGCTTTCGCTCGATCTTTTGGTCCGTCTTTCTAAGAAAAAAAATATCATAGGGATTAAAGATGCCTCTGGATCGATTCCGTTTGCAGCCAGTATTAGGCATGTGCTTCCAGACTTTCTTTTATTTGCTGGGGATGATCTCATCTCCCTCCCCCTTCTCTCGATCGGTGCTAAAGGTCTTATTTCGGTCCTCAGCAACTTAATGCCTCATAAGGTGGGTCAGATGGTGAGAAACCTTGATCGCACCCTTTACGAAGAGTTATTGCCATTTATGGAGATGGCTCAAATTGAAACAAACCCTGTTCCAATTAAAGCTATGATGGAACTTGCGAAACTTTCTGCTGGAAAGCCAAGACTTCCTTTAACTTCTCTCACGCCTGACAATCAGTACCGTCTTAAAGAGCTTCTCTTAAATTCACCCCTTATTCCGCAGGCAGTCTATGAGTAAATTGGGTGTGGGCTTATTGGGAAAAAGTGGCCTAGTGGGGAAAACTTACGAAAAACTCCTAGCGGATCATCCCTTTTTTGAACTGATCTATGCTCCCAAACGTGAAGAGCTTGGAAATATTGAAAAAGCAAAGGGGTGCGTTTTGATTTTTTCTGCTCTTTCAGATGAGGCGGCAAAGATCTATGATCCCCTTTATGCCAATGAGGGATTTCCTGTTTTCACCTCTGCTTCCTGTCACCGTCTTCAAAAAGATATTCCTCTCATCATTCCAGAAATTAATGGAGCTAAACTTAAAGGATGGAAGGGAACCCTCATTGCAAAGCCTAACTGCACGCTTCAGAGCATGCTCTTACCTCTTTATCCCCTTCATCAAAAGTTTGGCTTAAAGCAAGTTTCGGTGACAAATCTTCAGTCAATAAGTGGAGCCGGCGCTTCGTATACCCTTAGTGGGAATGTGATTCCTTTCATTGAAGGAGAAGAAGAAAAATCAGAAATGGAATCCCTTAAAATTTTAGAAAACCCTTCGATTACTATTAGCGCCCATTGCACAAGGGTTCCTGTGCTTCATGGCCATCTTGCTTGTATATCAGCCTCTTTTGAGAAGAAGCCAACCCTTAAGGAAGTGCGTGACTGTTGGGATTCTTTCAGGGGAGTTAATCTTCCTTCATCTCCTGAAAAAACATTTGTCTACTTTGAAAATGAAGATCGTCCACAACCTGAGCTTGATGTTAATGTAGGAAAGGGGATGGCAATTGCACTCGGAAGGCTTAGAGCATGCTCTCTTTTTGACATTCGCTTTGTCGCCCTTTCTCATAATCTGATACGAGGAGCTGCCGGTGGGGGACTTCTCACTGCAGAACTTTACGCTAAGGAAAATATATTATGATTAAGCGGCTCGATGTCTTTCAAGCTTTAAGTCCCTCTTATCTCTTTCCAGAAATCAATCGTCGAAAAGAACTTTTTCTAAAAGAGCATTCAGAAGTCAAGCTTACTAATCTTGGAATTGGCGATACTGTTCTTCCTCTTCCTCAGGCCGTTGCTGATGCACTGTCTAAAGCAAGTGCTGAGCTTGGAACGCCGCAAGGTTATTCGGGCTATGGAAAAGATCAGGGAGATAGTGAGCTGCGCCAAAAGATTAGAGAGACCTATTATCCCCATTTGTCAATCGATGAAATCTTTATCTCTGATGGAGCAAAAAGTGAAATTGGAAGACTTCAAACGTTGTTTGGCGGTGAAATAGTCGTTGGATTGCAAGATCCAGCTTATCCTGTTTATCTTGATGGCTCAATTTTGCAGGGAGCAAAAAAAATCCATTTCCTCCCATGCCATCCAGGAAATAACTTTTTCCCTGAGTTATTACCGGAGCTAGATCTTCTCTATATTTGTAATCCTAATAATCCTACCGGAGTGGTTTATACTTATGATGAGCTAAAAAAGCTCGTGGATTATGCCCTCAAGAATGAGGTTGTGATCCTATATGATGGCGCCTATGCCGGTTACATTCAAGATGAGGCCCTTCCCAAAACCATTTATGAGATCCCTGGAGCCGATAAAGTTGCGATAGAGGTGAACTCCTTTTCTAAACTCGCAGGATTTACGGGGATTCGTTTGGGGTGGACGGTGATCCCAAAAGCTCTCACTTTTGATTGTGGTCACCCTATTTGGGAAGACTATTATCGCTTTGCTTCAACAATCTTTAATGGAGCTTCTAATATTGCTCAAAAAGGAGGGGTTGCGGTTTTTTCAGAAGAAGGATGGAAGGGAATACAGGAGAACATTGCTTATACGATGGAAAATGCTAAGTGGTTAAAGAAGCGCTTTTTAGCAGATGGGTATCAAGTTTATGGAGGGGAAAATGCCCCCTACATTTGGGTTCATACTCCTCAGCGTTATTCATGGGACGTTTTTCAAGAGTTTTTGGAGAAAAAACACCTGATTGTCACGCCTGGAAAAGGGTATGGTCCAACTGGAGAACACTTTTTCAGGGTGAGTGCTTTTGCCCGTCGGGAAGCAATTTTACACATTATCTAACGAAATGATGAGGGAGGTCGAGCCCATGGAAGTTGAGCTTTTCATCGGGCTTTCGAAGCATAGCAATATCGATTGGAAAAAGAAAAATTTCTGCTGTGATTGTGATTATTCCTTTGAAAAAATGACCTGAAAATGTTTGGAATTTTTCATCGGAGATAACAACATGAGTATGAGCAAAATGTTTTCCATCAACGTCTGAGATGTTTCCATTGGCACAGACGAGTTCATAATCTCCATCAAAGTGGCGGCGCTCA
Organism: Simkaniaceae bacterium; assembly: GCA_018399075.1. Lineage (GTDB taxonomy): Bacteria > Chlamydiota > Chlamydiia > Chlamydiales > Simkaniaceae > Neptunichlamydia. The sequence continues at coordinate 1,098,779 of CP073763.1, forward strand.
TAGTCATTTTTTGCTCGATTAAAATAGCCTAGCTCGATATTGGTAAGGCCACCAATTCCTTGAAAAAAGGCGCTGGGAATTCTCTTCTTTGTCGCAAAGGCAATGAGTGTTTCGTGAAGTTCTTCACCCGGCTCTAATTTTAAGACATATCCCTTTGTATAATCAGCAAACTTCATTCTTCTTTAACCTTCCTGCGGAGCGCTTTTGTCTCCGAGTGCTTCTTTTTATCTTCTAAGATCTTTTTCTTTAATCTACGAGATCGTCGCTTTTTTTGCTGCCGGATTTTTTCTATCTGTTGTTGTCTCTTGGTTTTTTCTTGGTGGATCCGATGGGCGATTTTTTCACAAAGGTCTCGCCGTGCAAGAAATCGATTCATTTCACGCGAGCGATCTTGTTGACACTTTACCTCAATGCCAGTCGGAAGATGTTTAAGATAAACACAGGACGATGTTTTATTAACTTTTTGTCCACCACTTCCTGAGCCTAAAATGAATTTTTCAATGAGGTCATCTTCATAGATCTTGAGCTTATTCATTTTAAGCTCTAGGGCCTCTTTTTTTTCTTTACTAACTGGCATAATCCTACCAAAAAAAAAGGCGGACCTAAAGAGAGGCCCGCCTTAGGAATTAAAGAAGAATTACGCGATGCGCTCATCTTCTGTTGGTTTTTCCTCTTCTTCTTTAGTAGAAGCAAGGAAGCTTCCTTTAACAGGCTCTTCTTCGTCTTCTTTATTTGCGAGGTATGTTTCTTTTGCTTCTTCTTCATCATTGAAAGAAACTTGAATCTTACTTTCAGAAGAGGAATTTTCTTTTGTCGTGTCATCAGTAGTCGTTGCTACTGGTTCATCTTTCACAGGCTCATCTTGTCCATCGGCATATAGATTTAAACCGAAAAGAGAAAATGCAGCTAGTGCTAAAATTGACATCTTTTTCATATTATTCCCTCGTGTTGTAGGTTAAAAAAAAAGATCATTGAATGTTATCTCTTTTTAACATTTATAGCAAGTTTGCCCATGAGAGTAAAGGGTTAAGGTGTTTCCTAATTCCTTCTCGAATTTTAAGATTTCTACCAAAAAGCTCTCCAATTTTTGCGGCTCTTGCGGAACTCTTAAAAAAGACTCTAGAAGTTGAAAGATGGGGATAAATTGTTTCGACCTGCTTGATGAGCTGTTTTTCTATACGAATAAGCCCTCTATGTTGCGGACCTTCTTTTTTCTGATATCCTTTTGCTAACCCCCTGAAAAATGAGTTTTTAGAGGCTCTTCCCTTTAAAAGAGGATCTTTTTTCTTCCCTTGTTCCCATAGGATTTCAAATTGCTTATCTAAAAAGTGAGCGACATATTCAGCCACCTCAACGTTGACGCGATCTCCAACAATTTCTAAGTATAGAATTCCTTTCCCATGGTTAAAGACAGGGTAAACAAAGAAACTACGGAGAATTTCAGCGATGGCTTGAAGCTTTGCACCGCTCCTCTTTTTTTCTAAGACCCGTTTGAGAACCGTCTCTTCGTCAGCCTCAGTGAGTTCTAAGTTGTATTTACTTAAAAGCTCCTTAGCTTTGAGAGCCGCCCCTTTAGCCTCCTCAGCATGAGGACTTTCTCCAAGAGAGAGGAGCTTCCGAACTTTATCCACAATGCGCTTATTTTTAATTGCATTTTCAATAGGAATGTGGGCTTTTGAAATTTCGGAAGGCCATCCATACCGTTTGCAAATCTCTCGAAACTCTTTTCCATGAGAGCGGATTTGTTCCCCATACTCAATATAGGCCATATAATGTGCAAGTTCATGTCTGAGAAGGTTTTTAATCTCTTCTTCCTTTTCAAGAAGGAAAAGCTTGTTAATCCCAATTTCATAGAGCGAGGAAGTAAAATGCCCAAGCCTTGAAGGGTGGTCGAAAACAACAAACTGAAGAGGGTATGACGCCTTTCCGATATAAAAACGGGTACGTCCGACCTGCAGCCCCATTTCTTCAGTAAGAATGGATAGAGAAAGTCTCCTAACTTTCTTCAAGAAGGAAAGAATTGTCTTTGAATAAAGAATTTCCAATGGACCTCGCAGCGATTTTGAGATATCATTATAAATAAACCTAGGAAAACGATGCAAACTAAGATTCGACTTGGCGTTCTTTTTGGAGGGCAATCAGCTGAACATGAGGTGTCGATTAAGTCAGCAAAATCAGTCATTGAGAATCTAGACCCCGAAAAATATGATATTTTTCCTATAGGAATCGATAAAAAGGGGTCATGGCATTTTTTAAAAGCCGAACCTTTCCTTCTTGCTTTAAAAAATAATTTTTTGCCTACCTTTAGAAAAAATGATCCCCACTTCCCGCTCCTTTTGCAAAAAGTGCCTGCCAAAGAGATCTTTTTTTCTCCGTGCACGCTTAAAGCAAGCCTAGATGTGATTTTTCCAGTCCTTCACGGCCCTTTTGGAGAAGATGGAACGGTTCAAGGGCTAGTTGAGCTAGCAAATCTTCCTTATATCGGTCCAGATCATTTGAGTTCAGCAATATGTATGGATAAAGGAATTATGAAAGAGATCTTAAAAGGGCAGGGCTTACCAACTCCCCATTATTTGGTGCTGCACTGCAGTGACCCCATTGATGAACAGGGGATTATCGAAGCATTTACTCTTCCTCTCTTTGTTAAGCCCGCGCAAATGGGCTCATCGGTGGGAATCACTAAAGTGCATACCCAAGAGGAACTCCTTCCTGCCATTAAGGAAGCTTTTAAGTACGATGAAAGACTCCTTATCGAAGAGTTTATTGAAGGGCGCGAAATTGAATGTTCCATTCTGGGAAATGAAGATCCTAAAGCCTCACTGCCTGGAGAAATCATCCCAACCCATGAATTTTATTCTTACGAAGCAAAGTATCTTGATGAAAAAGGGGCTCATTTTGTTATTCCTGCCAATCTTGATGCTCAAAAAATTAAAGAGGTAAAGTATTTAGCTATTAAGGCTTTTAAAGCTCTTAGGTGCGAAGGTATGGCTCGAGTCGATTTTTTTCTTAAAAAAGATGGATCCCTTCTTCTCAATGAGCTGAATACGATTCCTGGTTTCACCTCAATCAGCCTTTATCCTAAACTTTGGGAAGCAAGTGGAATTTCTTATCCCCGGCTGATCGATCGTCTAATAGAACTTTCAATCGAGCGCTATAAAAGAAAGAAAAGTTTTAGAAAATATATCAATCCGTTATATTGATGGCATGGAAATAAAGGCCCTTTCCAACCAGAAGATTGAGCTGGCCAAGGATTTAACAATCCGCCCAGCATTCCCTTTCTATAGCCGCTCAAAGAATCTTCAGACCCACGTAGATAAGATGAGAGAGGTACTCCTCTCATATCTTACTGATCCACTACCCTTTAATGATAAAGAGTCACTTGGAAAATGGATTAAAGAAGCGGTTCCTTGGATTACATGGAGTTCTTTTGAATCTCCTCCTGATTCTGTTACTCTTTTTTTTCTAATCAAACCTCTAAGCAGTTTGCCGACGGAAACTTTTATTTCAGAGATGATTAAAAGGTGGCTCCTACCACATCAGGAAACGACAATTCTCTCCTTCGAACATATGGAGTTTCACTTTGATCATTATCCGAAAGAATCCCTTTTTATTGCTGAAGTCAAAGTTTTGGTTCAAAACAAGAAAGAGGCCAATCTTTTAAAAGAAAACCTTCCTCTTTTAAAGCGGGAAATCATCTACGCCCTTTCAGCGAGAAGGTATGCAAAAGCCCTCTTAGAAACTAAAATTTTGCCATTAGACCATAAAATGAATCTTATTCGGGAATCATTTATCAAGCTTATTCATCGGTTTCCAGATGAACTTGATGAGATTCTCTTTGAAAGACTTGCCTTTATGCAAGCCTATGCGTCAAAAGAATTTCGAGAAGAGAGATCTTATATCCATATAGGAAAGATTATCTTAACCTTTGTTTTGATTCGAAATCATTTACGACGTGAACTCAATGCCTTCCCTGAAAAAAGGCATATGAAAATTCGTTTTATGCCAACAGACCTTAACTTTCCCTTTGGAAAAAAGCCTGTCATGGGGCTCTCTATTGGTTTAAATCTCTTCCATCAGCATGAATTTTTTAATGAAAAGCATGTCTTAAGAGCTGTCCAAAAGTTTTTTCCAGATGTAAGAATTGTTGCAGGGTCGACCTATCGTGCGAATCTTTTGAACGATCCAATTGCTACCCTTTATGTTGAGTTAGAGAAAAACGACGGAAGCCCTTTAACCCTTGATGAGAGAAAGTTGCTCAGAGGGAACTTAGAGGAGGAATTGAAAAAAAGAATTGAGCACCTTGTTCCCTCTCTCTTTATGGTTCGTAATGAAGAAGAGACAATGAGAAATATTCTTATCCTTTCAAGAGAGCTAAAATCACCTGACGATCTCCCTCAAATGATGATTAACTTCGACCAACATTCTCAAGAAGATTTAGTCTTTACAGTTGTCCTATTGCGAGTGAAAAAAGAGGGGATGGTCCCTCTTCAAGATCTCATGAAGAACGTTGATCCAAGGATCCGGTTTATTTTGGATCGCGTTCAAATTGTCAGCTTTCTTGATAAAACGCATCCCATAGAAGCAAATGTCTTCCGTCTTCAAATTGCAAAACTCCCTTCTTTTTTACGGATGGACTTTTCGGTGAATCTTTACCTAGCACGTGAAGAAGTTGTGACATTTCTAAACAAATATCTAGGGGAAATTCGTGACTACAATGGGGGAATGATGGTCAAGCAAGGAGAGCTTTTAACTCAATTTAAAAGGCTTTTCCAAGATATTTCCTCTAGAAATCAAGAGTTATTGGAGAATTTTTTCTACTCATTAAATCCCATTGAATCGCAAGCGACGATTTCCCTTCAGTCCCTTAGTTTTTTCTTTGAGCTCTTTGTTCGAATGACTGAAAATGAGTATTTAAAGACACAATCGTATCTCATGCAAATAGAAAAAGATGAAGATATTACAATAGCCATTATCCGCGCCAATGATCCCGACTACCGTTCTAATGTAGAAGAAGCTCTTTCTGAAACCCAAATACAAGATCGTTCTCTTGTTTCATCTGTTCTCACTTTTGAGGGAAGTCACTATCTAAGCTATCTTTATGAAGAGCCTGATCAGAATAAACAAAAGATTTTTCAGGAAACCCTCAAAGAAACATTGAATAAGTGGCAAGCTGATAAGGATAAATTACAAGTTCTTAAGATCCCTTATATGGAAATTGTTTCGCTTGACCCACGGATTGGTGGGGATCAAGACTCCTCTGTGCTAATCAAACTTCTTTTTGATGGACTCATGCGTATTGATGAAAAAGGAATTCCACAATGTTCTATAGCTGAGACCTATGAGGTTTCTAGGGATAAGAAAACCTATACCTTTTATTTAAGGGATTCAAAGTGGTCCAATGGTGACCCCGTAACTGCCTATGATTTTGAGTACTCTTGGAAGAAAATTTTGTCTCCAGGATTTATGACTCCCTTTGCTTATGTTTTCTATCCGATCAAAAATGCAAGGGGAGCCAAAGATGGAACAATTGGAGTGGATCAAGTTGGGATTTCAGTGATTGATGACAAAACCCTTATCATTGAACTTGAAAATCCTGCCCCCTATTTCTTAGAGCTTACAACGAATACCCTTTACTCTCCTGTTAATCATCGAATAGATAAAATGCACCCTAACTGGTCGATTCAAAAAGATGAACACTTTGTCTGTAATGGACCCTTTAAACAGGGGAATCCGACAGGGAGCCATGTCTATGAATTTCAGAGGAATTTATCGTATTGGAATAAAGACCATATTCGCATTGATCAAATCAATCTGAACCAATTAAAAGTTACCCCTGCTGTGCAGATGTTTAATAATGGACAGCTCGATTGTATTGGGTCGAGCATGTGTCCTGCTGGGAATCTAGATATTAATGATCTTCAAGAGAGAATCTCTCATTATCACTCTCTCCGAATCTTCTGGCAATGCTTCAATGTTAACCACTTTCCTTTTAATCAATTAAAAGTGCGGCAAGCTTTTTCCATGGCCCTTAATAGAAAGGAACTCCTTAAGTGGCATTTAGGAGGAAAACTTGAAGCCTATACCCCATTGCCATATCAACTTTCCCAATGTAGAGAAAGTAAGCTTCTTATTCATGAAGATGAACAACAAGCAAAGGAAATTTTTGCTGAAGCTCTTGATGAATTAGGAATGAAAACAGATGATTTTCCAATTATTTATCTATCTATCACCAAAATTGATAAAAAAAGTGCTGAAGCTCTAAAGAAGCAGTGGGAAAGAGTTCTCGGTATTAAATGCATTATTGAAGCAGCAGAGTGGGCTTCACACTTTAAAAAGATGACAACGGGGAACTATCAACTAGGAGGGATCCATTGGACTTCATGGTTAAATGATCCCATCTATACACTGCAATCCTTTAAGTATGCCAAAGAAAGAGTTAACTTTACTGGATGGGAAAGTGGGCAGTTTCAAAGCTATTTAGATCAATCTGATCGGACAACAGATAGTGATAGACGAAATAACTTTCTAAGAGAGGCTGAAGAGCTGCTGATTAAGGAAGCCGTTGTGATTCCTATTTTTTATGGAACAGGGTGGTTTATTAAGCATTCTAACCTTGTTCTTAACTCATTCACTTCTAATGGGAATATTGATTTCTCTAAAGCCTATTTTAAATCCTAAAAAAAATTAAGAAAAATTTTTGAATAAATATTGCAATATATCCAGGGCTAAATTAAGATATTTTCTGAGTTTTCTTAAGGAAGATTAAGTTTCAACAACCTTCAAAAGGTAGGGAATTATGTTAAACTCAAAAATTATATCTAAAAGAAATCTAAGAAAAGGGACTCCTAAACTTATTCGTTTAGGTAGTGAATTAGAATCACATCCCGCTTGGAAAGGAGATGTTTCTTTAACGGAGGGTGCAAAACTCCTTGAAGGCTCAACTCCATTTACATTTATTTTATCTCAAGGTTTTGACAAAAATCACTATTTTCTCTCATTCGTAGATACTGACCATAAAGTTAAGCATCGCAATGTTCGTATTTTCTTAAAAGATGGTGATAGTATGTATATGAACGGCGGTAGCGGAGGCGGTGGAGGTGGATATGAGTCCATTGAAAACCTTGTCCCTTCATGCTTGAATTGTTCAGCAAGTGTTTGCAAACCTCTATAATATTTAGAGAGTCTAAATAATTAATAAGCCTCTTTGGGTTCCCCCAAAGAGGCTTTTATTTATGTTCCCATAAGTTCTGTTAGAATCTATTTTCTCTGTGAATAGATTCTAACGTGAGTGTCGGCACCAGCGACAAATTTTGTCTTTATCGTAGTTGTCACGACCGCATGCACTACAAGTCCAATTAGCAAGAACAATAGGAGCTAATAAAGCTAAAGAAAATAGTATAATTGATGTCCTTTTCATAAATCAGGTCTTCCTTTTTTCTATTTTGTTACTTAACTTAATAAAAAAGTATTTTGAAGTATAATTTTTATGCATTTGAAAACTTATATTAGGCGGTGGTAACCTTTCTAGTAGTGAGTTTTCTATATGGAGACTTTAAGAAGCGATAGATGAAGATGCCGCCCGTAAGTGAGGTATTAATAGAATCAAGCATAAATAGCTTAGTTGGTGTCCAGGATAGGAGTTCAATGCCTACATAGACTGGAACACATAGGGTGATCCAAAGGGCAGTAACGCATGAGGCATAAAAAATAGTGTCTCTTGAGGCGGTTAGAAAGCCAACGCCAATACGGTTAATTCCACTAGCAAAACAACCAATCCAAATCCACACGCAGCATTCCTTAAGGAGTAACACTGTACTAGGAGTTAAGGGAGACTTGACCATAAAGTAGATAATTGTTTCCTGCATAAAGAGGAGGGGAATGCCTAAAATCACTAAAACAATGGCTAAAAACCAAAGTGATGTTCTAAGTATTTTGTGGAAAATCTGATCCATACTTGCTCCTAAAGAATAGGAGGTTAATGTAATCAGGGCTTGTCCCATTCCGTCTGTGATAAAAGAGAGAAACCCAAATACTGTGACGCCAAAAGAATAGACAAGGAAGTAATCGCCCCCCTTATGAATCAAAAAATATGAGGCAAAGACCCACGCACCTACGACCATACACCTTCCTAAAGCTCTAGGGATTCCAGTTTTCAGACCCTCTAAAAGAAGGGGAAGGTTGAAGGCTCTGTTATCGGTTGAATAACGAGTCTTATATTTTTTATTTAAAAAAAGTGTAAAGAGAACTATGCAGTAAAGGGCCTGGGAAGTAACCGTTGCAATCGCAGCTCCTTTAATTCCCATAGGAGCTATGAAGCCTTTAACACCAAAAATAAGGAGGTAATCAAGAAGGATATTAGTTCCTTGAATCAATACATTTGATAAAAATACAACGCGAGTTTTTCCTCTCCCTAAGTAAAAGGCTGCAAGGGTAGCTCCTAAGGGATAGAGAAAATTTGCAACAGATAGATAGCGGAGGTAAAGGATGGCTCCCTGTTCTAGCTCAATGCCTTTTAAGTAGAATTCGCTAAAAATGCTAAGGGGATAAGTAATAAGCATTGAAAGAAAGGAGAAGTAGATCATTTGCCAAATAAAAGGACCGATCATTTTCTCTTGTTTAGCCCCTTTGTAGTGCCCAATAAACCCTTGAGTGACAAAGGCGATCATGATTAAAACAATCTGAAAAAAGAATGTAAGATTTGTTGCCGCCGTTGAAGCTTTCCAAGCATCAACGGAATAGAGAGAAAGAAAGTAGCGATCACACCATCCAAGGAAGCTCGCAGATAAAGTGGATATGATAAGCGGGAACGAAAGAGAAGATAACTCTCTAAGGCTTCCAATAGGATATTTAGTGATCCTTTGTGAAGAGTCTTTACCTTGGTGATTTAAAATCATAACTTCTCACAGAAGTAATAAAAATTTTCCGAAGAATAAATATTCGGCTGGTCGAAAGTTAGCAGTCTTGTAAATTTATCGCGAGAAATATTTTAATTTTTTGAAAAAAATGCAAGGGTTTTCCATACACTTTAGTTTATATTTTCCTATAGAACATTTCAGCCAATGATTTTCAGTATTTATTTATCTTCTTATTAGCTCTTTACATCAATGAATGAAGTATAGAGAATGTTAGTAACAGTTACGGTTTTTTTGGTTAATATAAGGTAAATACCCCAGATTATGAAAAAAACATTCCTCCTATTGCTCCTTCTTCCCATTCTGTTTTCCTGCGGGAAAAAGAGTGAAAAGTCAAAACATTCCCAAGTAATTACTCTATCCATTTTATCCCAAGTCCGTTCTTTAGATCCTCGCATATCGAATGAATACCCTTCTGTTCATGTGATCAATATGCTCTATGAAGGGTTGATGAGACTTGGCCCTAAAGGAGAGGTTATTCCAGGAGTTGCAGATTCAGTCACAATTTCTGAAGATCAAAAGACCTATATTTTTCATCTTAGAGACTCCTATTGGTCAAATGGAGATCCTGTAACTGCCTATGATTTTGAGCATGCCTGGAAAAAATCGGTTAATCCTCTTTATGCCCGAACTGGAGCTTTTACCTTTTATACGATAAAAAATGTTGCGGCGTGTCTTGAGAAAAAAGTAAGTGTGGATGAAGTAGGAATTTGGGCTATTGATGACAAAACATTAAAAGTTGAATTAGAGCATCCAGCTTCGTATTTCCTTTCTCTCTGCTCCTGTTCGACTTATGCTCCTATTCATAAAGGGTTTGATTTAGCTGATCCCCATTGGGCAAATGATGTGAATGATCATTTTGTTAATAATGGCCCATTTTTGCTTAAAGAATGGCAAAAGGGTGTAGAGATCTATGTTGAGAGAAACCCTAGCTATTGGGATAAGCAGTGCGTAAAGATTAATGGAATCCACATTCAGATTCTCACTGATGCCAATACCCAGTATCTTCTTTATGAAAAGGGTGAGCTTGATTGGATTGGGTATCCTCTTAACCCCCTTCCAGTTGATGTTGTTGGGAATACATTCAAAAAAGGTGAGCTTCAAGTCATTGATGCTTACGGTCTCTATTGGTTCTTTGTCAATACTGAGAAGCCTCCTTTTAATAATAAGAACTTCAGAAAGGCGATTTCTTATGCCATTAATCGAAAAATCATTGCCGAACATGTATTTCAACTGGGTGAAGAGCCTGCGATGGGAATCTTAAATTCAGGTCTTGCTGTTCATGATCAGCCCTATTTTGAAGATGGAAATATTGAATTAGCTAAGAAATATCTTTCTCTTGCACTTGACGAGATGGGAACAACCCTTGAGGAGCTTCCTTCAATTACCCTTAGTCAGCGAGCCTGTCTTTTTACTTCTAGAGTTAACCAAGCGGTTCAACAGCAGCTTTATGCGAATTTAGGACTCCATATTGAGATTGATCAAGCTGATTGGCCTGTTCATTTTAATCGGATGTCAAAAGGGGATTATGAATTTGGGGAAATGGGGTGGAATTCATGGCTAAAGGATCCGATCTATATGCTTGATACCTTCCGCAATCGAAGTTTTGCGACGAATATGAGCCGATGGGAACATCCTACCTACCAAGAACTTCTTAAAAAGTCTGATAATGAAATCGACCCAGAGAAACGAAGAGAGTATATGCATCAAGCAGAGGAATTTCTCATGGATGAGATGCCTGTCATTCCTCTTTGTTTTAATAAGCTTCATTATATGTGTAATAGACAACTAAAGGGGGTTTATATCTCGCCTCTAAAAGAGATCGATTTCCGCTATGCTTATTTTGAGTATGAATAGTATACCCATTCGTCTTAGTCTTTTTAATTAATAGGATAACCTAAAAGATCTAGAAGAGGACCTGCAACACTGCGGCGCTTCCCTCTATAGGGATAGTCATGGATAAAGAGAACTGGATTATAGTTTAGTTCAATAATCGTATAATTCTCTTTTGTTGGAACGCTTTTAGGATCGGGAATCATCATATCAACCCCACAAATTTTAACGCCCAGGGCTTTTGTAGCTTGAGCTGCAATTTTATGATATCCCTTATGGACACTATCAGTCATATCAAGAGAGTCTCCACCCGTTGAGACATTGGAATTATGGCGAAGGTAGATTTTCCTCCCTTTTTTAGGAATGCTACGGAGGGTCAGCCTTTGAGAGCGTAGCATTTCTTTTTCATCTCTTCCAAGATGAATATAAGTTTTGGGATCGCGGTAGTAACTAGGATCATGGTTCTTTTCGTGAACAAGGGCTTTAATGGTTTGCTTTCCATCTCCAATCACGTTTGCAGGATCCCTTTTTGCAACGCCAATGACTTTTCCATCGATCACCAAAAATCGAAATTCCTCACCAGGACAAAAGTTTTCAACAATAATGGAACTGCCATGAAAAAAAGCACTTTCTATAGCATAAGCGTAGCTCTGCTTCTCATTTGGCTTAATAAAGAAGACACCAAGTCCAAAGTTAGTGGATTTGGGTTTTACAACGACTTTTTTCTTTTGATAGAGGGAATAATCGGCAAGTGCTGAGTCTATTGTGGAATAGGTTTTCCCCATGGGAACACTAAACCCCTTTTCAAAGAGTAATTTTTTTGTAATTTCTTTGTTTTCAAGAAGGTAAGAGGTGATATACTTATCTTTTGATGTCTTCGTTGCTTCTTTTATATACTCAATATGTCTCTTTTTTTCGAGGCGGAGAATATGATCCTCGGCATCGAGGACTTGAATTTTAACCTTTCGCTTTAATGCTTCTCGAATAAGAACTTGTGTAGAAAGTTCAAAACTTTCATAACCCTCAACAAGAACTTCTGATGCTGTTTCAAGGCGTTGATTTTCAATATGAGAGGACTTTGCAAGCGTCTCTAAAGAATGGAGCTTTCTCAAGGAAAGCTTCTTCTTTAAAAGGGACTTCTTATGAGATTTAGCAAGGGACAACGCTTTTTTTTGGAGACCGTCTTTAAGAATTTCTTCTAATATAAGGGCAGAAGGACAAATAGTGGGATTCTCAATCTTCTCCTTTTGAACCTTAAGATTTTTTTCATAGCCCAACAGTTCCGCAAGCGGTTCTAATTTTTTTAGGATCTTTCTTCCCCAAGTTTTCATGGAAATGGGAGTTGGGCATGATAGAATAAGATTAGGGTTTCTTCCTTCAATTGCCACACTATTTTGGTTACAGGTCAAGCACTGTTGCGTCTGTTTGGTCAGAATAGGACTTTTCTTAAATAGGCAGTGAAGAAGAAAAAGATGGATAAACTCGAGTTGCTCTGGGCAGACACCAATTGAATAATTAGGATTGAGATCAATCGATCGGATTTCTAAATATTCAATGCCCCGCTTTTCTAGGGCTTCAATAGGGCTCTCTCCTTTATGAATGGATCTTTTAGGACGGATTCTTGAGTAATGCTCATTCTCTATTTGGAGAATATGGTCGTTTAACTGTGTTTCTATGGTTTGGTATTCTTTTTTGGGTGTTGATATGGCTTTTCTAAGTTCTGAAAGATAGGAATTAAGGGTATTGAAAGAGATAGCTAATTGATTTTGTACACGACTGTAATAGCCAAGATTGCTTGTCCGAATAGAGGTTCCATAGGGGGCATAATAGAAATCCTTACCCTTTTTGAAGTTTTTAGGGAGAGAGGTATAACTAGCATCCATTGCAGGAGACGTTCCAAATAAATAGGTGAGAAGCCAACCTTCACATAAAAAATTGCGTATGATACCAAGGTACTTTTTATCGATAAAATCTTGAAGAGAAAGAGGGGAGTTTTCATAGGCATGAAGCTTTTTCCAAAAGGCTTTGTCAAAGGAAAAGTTAAAGTGAATTCCCGAAATCATTTGAAGGTTCATTCCATACCGCTCTTTTAGCCCCTTTCTATAGATTTCTTTTTTTCTTCCTTGAAAAGAGGATCCAAATTGAGCGATTTCTACATGATCTATATGAGGAGGCATTGAGTATGGCCAAAGAAGCTCATCATCTATATTTTTTAACGAGAATTGGATTAACTCCTCCATGTAACGGGTAGCTTTCTGAAATGAGTTGAATGGAGGGGTATTCCATTCGATTTGTTGCTCACTAAAGTCGGTACTAATGTGGGGGTGCGTTAAAGGAGACCCTAAAGCTTTTGGGTGGGGCGACTTTGAAAGCTCACCTCTATCGGTAACTCGGAGAGATTCTCTTTCAATGCCACAGTGAAAAGCATGAAGGAGGGAGCGGTTTCTTTTTTCACTAAATAATTCGTAATACATACCACTATTAAAACATTGTTTAAATTTTGATACTAGAAAAAACGGAACTCATTTATTAGTAAATTATGAGGTTGTTGGCAGTTTTTCGATTAATTATTCCTGCATGGATTTTATTGCCATTTTTATTTGAAAGTTGCGCGGCTTTAAAAAAAAGAAATCATGAGCCTGATGCGATGGAAACTGCAGAGATTGCACCTGCAATTGATTCAGCTCTCGAAACGCCCAATTTTTCAAAGGGGGAGTGGCCTTCTTATAACTGGTGGACACTATTTGAAGATGATCAACTTAGCGAAATGATGGAACTTGCCCTTGAAGGTAATCCTGATTTAATGGCCGCAGTTGCGCGTGTTCGCTCCTCAGATCAAGCTGCAAAAAAAGCTAGAGCCCCCCTTCTTCCAAAGCTCAATACAGCTTTTGACGATAATTACCAACATCTCAGTAAAGATGAGCTTGTTCGCTATCCTCCTTCTACTGTTCCTGCGGTTATTAAAGAGATTCACTTATCTCTGAATTTTGAATATGAAATTGATCTCTTCGGAAAAAATCGAAATCAATACCGAGCAGCTATAGGTTTAGCTAGGGCTCAAGCTGCAGAGATGTCTCAATCTCTATTGATAATTACGACAAGTCTTGCTGAGGCCTATATCAATTATGGTGCCAATTTCATGGATCTCCAAATCAGTCGCGATTTAGTTGCGGCTCGCAAATTTTACTTGGAGCTCACGGAGCTTCGGCGCAATTATGGGATTGATGATGAGCTGGCGATTGACCGAGCAAGGACTCTTCTTCTTGAAGGTGAAAAAGTAGTCCTAGAATATGAAAAAAAGATGACGATAGCGGAAAGTCAACTGAAAATATTAATGGGAATGAGCCCCGATGATCCAAGAGAATTTTCCCCACCAACCCTTAGTTTTGATCGTCCTTTCCCCCTTCCGGAAAATATTCCCTTAAATCTTTTAGCACGTCGTCCTGACCTTATGGCTCAAATTTGGAAGGTGGAAGCGGCAGCCCATATGATTAAAGCTGCAAAAGCTGCATTTTTCCCCAACATCAACTTAAAAGCTTTTGCGGGATTGCAAAGTCTTCATTGGAATAATTTATTCTCTATTGAAAGTTTTGCTGGAGCTATTAATCCGGCAATTAATCTCCCTCTTTTTACAGGGGGAAAGCTAACGGCGCAACTCAATGAGGAGTATGCGAACTACGATGCAGATGTATATGACTATAATACCTTGGTATTAAAGGCAGCAAAAGAGGTTTCAGATCAGATCAAGGTTTTAAATGCGACAACGGAGCAGGCAAAGCTTGAATCAGAAGCCTTTATGCAAATCCTTCATTCTTCAGAGCTTACTTTGGCTCGCTATGAAAATGGAATTGATGACTACTTGACCGTGCTTAATCAACAGATAGCTGTGATGAATGAGGCGATGAATGAGGTGGAAATCCAAAATAAACGTTATTTAAGCATATTAATGTTAATAAAGGCCCTAGGCGGTGGATATGGACAATACTCAGGAACAACCGAAAAATAAAATGAAACCGAATAATAAGCGGAATAAACTTCTGATTTACACGGCAAGTGGATTTATCCTTGTGGGAATCATTATTTTTATCTATTGGGTAGAGGTTCTTCGCTATGAACAGTATACCAACGATGCTTATGTGAATGGAAACATGATCGAATTGACTCCTCAAGTGCCAGGGATTGTAACATCTATTAATGTTGACAATACTGAGTATGTTGAAGAGGGACAGGTTTTGGTTGAGCTTGATAAAACCGATAGTCGTCTAGCCTTTGAAAAGGCAAAAAACAGCCTTGCTGAAACGGTTCGCAATGTAATTCAAATGTTTATTCAAGTTGAAAGGTTGCAAGCTGAACTTGAGCAGAAAGATGCAGAGCTCTACCGCGCTGAAAAAGATTACCAAAATAGAGTCAACTTAGTAGGGGTTGGTGGTGTTTCACGAGAGGAGTTTGAACATGTTGAAGCTGCCTTTGTTGGTGCTCAGGCAAGTCGAAAAGAGACCTATCATGCCCTTCAAGAAGCGATTGCTCTGGTGCAGAATACCACAGTTGCTACTCACCCAAATGTGAAAAAAGGGGCAGATGGAGTGAGAGATACCTATGTAAACTTGCAACGGTGCGATATTTTAGCACCGATGAGTGGCTATGTTGCACAGAGGACAGTTCAATTGGGAGAATACGTGAATGTTTCCCAGCCTCTCCTTGCTGTCATCCCGCTTAGTGAACTTTGGGTTGATGCGAATTATAAAGAGATCCAACTTTCAAGAGTACGTGTTGGTCAAAGTGTACGGATGACTTCCGATATCTATGGAAGGAAGGTGGTTTTTTCAGGAAAAGTTCTGGGGATTAATCCAGGAACGGGGAGTGTGTTTTCTGCCCTTCCTCCTCAAAATGCTACAGGGAACTGGATAAAAATTGTTCAGAGGGTCCCTGTTCGTGTAAGTCTAGACTCGCAGCAACTAAAGAAACATCCTCTTTGGCTAGGGCTTTCGATGGATGTACGCGTCGATATACATGATATTTCAAATGAGATGCTTAGAGAGCCAAGTCGCCTCAAGCCGATTTACAAGACAAAGATCTATAAAGAGCAAGAAGAAGGGGTTCAAGCAATCATAGATAAAATTATCCAGGAAAACGCTGGAAGTTATGAATGAGAAACCCCTTTTAGGCATTACCCTATTTATTGGCGCTATCGCCCTTTCCCTATGCACATTCATGCAGGTCCTTGACTATTCGATTGCAAATGTTTCTATTCCTTATATTGCGGGAGATTTAGCCGTTAGTGTGACCGACGGAACTTGGGTTATTACGATGTTTGCTGTCGGAAATGCCATCTGTCTTCCTTTAACAGGGTGGTTTACACGTCGGTTTGGGTCGATCCGCGTGATGATTGTTTCTGTTCTCTTATTTACTGTTTTTTCTTGGGCTTGTGGTCTATCAGTAAGTATTAACATGCTTGTTGTCATGCGTTTCATTCAAGGGTTTGTTGCAGGGCCTCTGATCCCGCTTTCACAAAGCTTGATGATAATGAGCTTTCCCAAAGAGAAGAAAAACCTAGCCCTTGCTATTTGGAATATGGTAGCTGTTGTTGGGCCGATTGCTGGCCCAATCTTAGGAGGGTGGATTACTTATAATTACTCATGGCCCTGGATCTTCTTCATCAATATTCCGATTGGGATTTTTTGTACCCTAGCTATCCGTTCGATCTATAAGGAAAGAGAGACAACAATCGAGAAGATTCAGATTGATAAGGTAGGGATTATTCTTCTTGCCTTTGCTGTTTCTGCCCTCCAGATAATCCTCGACCAAGGACAGCAGCTCGATTGGTGGCGCTCCAATATTATTTGGATTTTAACAGTTGTTTCCGTTGTATGTTTTACCTTTCTCTTTATCTGGGAACTTAACCACAAAAATCCCGTTATCGATTTTCGAATGTTTAAGAATAGGAATTTCGCCCTTGGAACAGCAATCACAGCCCTTTCTTATATGCTCCTTTTTGGAACGATAGTTATCTCTCCACTTTGGCTTCAAGAAATGATGGGGTATACTGCCTATTTAGCAGGGCTTGCTGTATCGACAATGGGGATTATTCCCTTCTTTACTGTCCTGATTGTGGCTAAGCTCATGGATCGCATGCGCTTAAAATATCTGATCATGTTTTCATTTTTCCTCTATGGCCTTTCTCTCCTTTACTTCACCACCTTCAATACCCATGTCACGTTTAGTGAAGTTGCACTTTCTCGTCTCTATTTTGGAATTGGGATTTGTACATGGTTAGCCCCTTTAACAGCTATTACTTTTGCCAGGGTTCCCCATGAGAAGCTAGCAACAGGTCAGGGTATTTTTCACTTCTTTAGGATTTTGATGGGAGGGGTGGGGACATCAATCTTTGTGACTACATGGCAAAGAAGGGCAACCCATCACCACAGTAATCTAGTTGACTCAATCAATCCATTTAGTCCCGTGAGTAAAGAGCTTTTTAGCGATCTCAATAGCTATGATATTGTAGGAAAGCAAGCTCTTCAAGTCGTTGATACAATGGCATGGAAACAAGCTTATATGCTTTCGACAAATGACATTTTTTGGGTAGGGGGATGGACCTTCTTTATCTTCATCCTTCTTACTACGCTCTTTAAGATGAGGAGGCAGGAGCTCCAACCTTTGGCGGTTTAATAAATAAGATAAGAGCCGCAATAATGGAGCAAGATGCTGCCGCATAGATAGGAAGCGTCCGTTCAGCAGCCATAATAAACCCTCCAGTAAGAGCTGTAGCCGCCTCAGCAAAGACCTGAATAGACTGGTTTGTCCCAAGAGCTTGTCCTTGAATCCGTTTACCCACAGCATCAGAAACCATCAAGGCGGGAAAAGCAAATCCCATCGACTGGAAAAATCCTAACGGGATTAAGGTTATCAAGAGTGCCCAAGGCGACTGGGGGATCACAAAGATAAGATATGAGATGCAAAGACAGAGAGAGCCAAGCCGCATGGCTTGCCGAGATGTCCACCACTTAGCAAAGACTCCAAAGAAAATAGGAGCGATCATAAAAGGGATGGAGAGGTAAGCATTCACTTCACCAAGTAGGGCAACAGAAAAGTTGAAGCGGGTCACAAGATAGGCCGTGAAAAAATTCAAAAAGAAGAAAATCGATAAAAAGACAAAAAAGTTAGCAGAGTAAATGACACGGAGTCGGTTATATCTTAATCCATCAGTAAAACTTCGAGTAATGGATTTAATAGAGACATTCATTTCTTTATCAGGGGGATGAGTTTCTCTAAAAAGATATAAAACAATAAAAAATCCAATCAGCGTTAGTATCGCTGCTCCCCAGAAGGGGGTATCAAAATGAAACCAGCTAACGACACTGGAATCAGCAAGCTTTCCACCAATTAAGGGGCCAAAGAAAAAGGCGGTACTACTTAGAGAAACAAGCCATCCAAAATTCTTTGTTTTGGCCTTTGTATCTTCGCTAATGTCAGCAATAGCGGCTTGGGCAATCACGATATTACCTTCTAATAGTCCGCTTAAAAAACGACTCACGAAGAGGAGAATAGGGAGGGTATAGAGGACTGAAAAAGCTGATCCCAAATAGGCAGGGATTACAATAATAAGAGAAATCAGGAGGATAGGTTTCCTTCCATACTTATCGGAAAGCTTTCCGAGCAATGGGGCTCCTACAAACTGGCCTAGAGGATACATGGAAAAAAGAATCCCTAGTAGGATTCGCCGCATCTTTACTGTCGTTTCAATGGGGAGAAATTCATAAACAGGATCCAAAAAAAGCGGAGGAAATAGGGGAATTGCAAGAGAAAACCCTAGATAGCCTAAAAACAAAACGGTTAGAACAGGAAAAATTCTTTTCACAGATGACATGTAGGGTAGAATACAAAGAAACTAATTTTTTTGAAAGGGTCAGTTCGATCCATTAACGAGGTTGAATGGACTCCTTCATTCGCTCGTTGGCTTCCTTCATTTTTCGCATATGGCGGGTAATAATATGGCCAAAGTGGCGCGTCATATTCTTTAAGAATTGCTTCCGTTCATCTGGAGAAAATCCAGCAAGAAAGGTTTTAAAAGGGGCAGGATCACGAGTTTGTATCGCTTGTATCTGCTGTAAGTGAGGAGCTTTCGGGCTTTGGTTTACTTTTGTCATTGATAGTCCTTTCTCTTTGGAGCATATTGATCCCACTCTGGAAATCTGTAGGAGAGGCAGATTGATTTTTAAATTGGTTTTCCTGGAAAGCCGTAATGCTTTGATACTCCTGCCCAGAATGGATGATTTGTGGGCGGACAAAGACAATCACATTTCGCTTTTCATCTGCCTCAGTTGATTTACTAAAGGCGGCACCAATAAGAGGGAGCCCTCCTAGGCAAGGAATTCCAGATTTACGATGTCTTTTTGTATTACGGATCATGCCACTAAGAACAAGAAAACTCTGGTCAGGGACATGGACTTGTGTTGCCATATCGGTCTTTGTTGTATTTATTCCGTTTGAAGTATTCTCATTAGGAATGACATTCGTAATTTCCTCAGAGATTTCTAGGGTGATCATATCCCCATCGCCAAGAAGGGGAGTGATATTGAGTTTTACTCCTACATCGCGGTATTCAATATTCGCTGATGTTTGCTGTGACGCACCAATTGTCTCAACCGTTGAACCGGTAAATGCAATATTATCTCCAACAAAGATTCTCGAAAGCTTATTATCTTGCGTGATGATCTTTTGGTTGAGAACAATGGTGCTATCGCCATCAGCTTGAAGGGCAGAAACTAAACTTCCTAATGAAAAGTAGCTTGCACCCTTGTGTAGGATAATATCACCAATTACTCCTAAATCAAATCCACGACCTAGAGGAAACTGATCAGTTCCTGTTGGGGTGCTTGAGGCATTAATCCCTTGCATTGTCTTTGCAAAAGGTGCCTGTCTAGGAGCTGCTGGGAAATTACCCATTCCATACCCAAATTTATCACGGTATTGACCTCCTGCTCCCCATTCTAATCCAAACTCTAGGCCCTTCTTTACATCCGTTTCAATCACAAGAACCTCAATGAAGACTTGCTTTTTTGGGACGTCAAGAGATTGGATCAGCTCTGTGAGCTCATCAATACCATCTTCGCTGCCAGAGTAGAGCAACGAATTAGTCGATTGAACCCATTGCATCGAATCAATAGCTTGGATAAGCTCTTTTGGTGCATTGGGATTATGTTTTAAAGTTGCAGAGACATTCTTAATCGCTGACAGAATTTCTTCCCCTACGTGATACTGGAGTTTATAGATGAAGAAATCGCCTTTCTTTTGATATTCGTGAAAAGGGAGAAGCTGAGAGATTTTGTCATTGCTGACAGTCCGAATTTCCTCCTTCCGACCCGACCCGCCTTTATATTTAGCAAGCTTCAGCATCTTTTTCTCATCAAGCTCCCACTCCTCCATCTTTTCTACAAGGTAGTATTCCCCTTTCTCTTCAGTCTTAATTCCTTGTTGATTGAGTAGTTCAACCATAATTTCTAAAATCTTTTCAGGATTTGTCGCTTTTCCCGTTACGAGGCTAATATTAAAATCTAAGATCTTTTCGTCGTAGATAAAGTTCTTCTCTGCGACTTGACTGACAAACCGTAAAAATTCGAGCATTGAAACATCTTGAAAGTTAACAGTGATCGCTTTCTCTTCAGATTCTGGGGGAGTCAATTCAAAGTGAATGTCTTCATTTGAATGAAGAGGAATAGAGGCGAACGAGAGAAGAGTAATCAGTCCAACGAACTTTTGTTTCATGCTTTTTATGATCGCTAATGGTTAAAGAAGTTCCAACTATAACAAGGATAACAAATTACAAAGTAGAAATTTTTGCTAGACATTGGCTAGAAATGACAAAAGATGGAAATGCTTAAAATCGCAAACCGCTTGTTTTTAATAAATTACAGACAATCGTTCTTTAAATAAAATTAACCTAAGGATCTAACTCATGTTGAACCATGCGTTTGTTCTAGAAATAGAAGAGATAGTCAATACTAAAGGTATAGTCAAGATGCCCGAGGTTTTGGGGATTGATATAGTAGGGGTTTCCCGGGGGAATATTACCTTAGAGAGAAAAGAACAGCATATGCAATGGTCTATAGAGAAGTCTTGAATCCAATCCTCCAGCTAAGAGCTGTAATAAATAATACAGAGAGACAGAATTATGCTAAAAAATCAAAATACCCTTAAAATTCGTGCCAATTCAATGGAGGATGTTATGGCATTAACAGGTGCACTCGGATTACGGCAGCATATTTGGTTAGAAATTGTTGTTCCAAAAACAACTGAAGAAAGCATCAAAGGTAAAGCGAGCTCTCTTGGCTTTAAAAATAATTTAGATCGTGAACAGAGTGCTCTTGTATATGGCACGATCCACTCTGATATTCTTGATGAAATTAAGGGCTTTATGCAGACTGATCAAGCGCGTGCGATTTATAAAGATGTAAGTTTGATAGATCCTAGGGCCTGGTTGTCCGACGATATTGGAAAACGCTTAGAAACACAAATATTTGATATTTATAGTGTAAATTTGTTTCCTAATTCCGTTACACCAAGTCAACCTCAATCACTATCTTCTTGGTTTTGGTCAATGTTAAAGTCGTAAGCTTTCGACTTTATAGAATGAACTAAATCTAGATACTTTTTCTACATGAGTGGCTTCATATTTTCAGTCATTTGTCTATAAGAGGATGTTGCATTCTAAGATTATCTTTATTTCTCAATTTTTGCATCCTAAAATCATGCCAGAAAATTTGAGCAGTGACAGCCACAGAACAAGGGGAGGCTGTGAGAATGGTTCTAATCTTTCAGGGTTAATGATGAGGAAGATAAAGCAAGAGCAAAAGATATTTTTTTTTACTGTAAATTATGGATTGTTATCGGATCTAAATCGTCACACGGAGTAAACCCAAAAATCTTTCCATAGAAATAAAGCTCACTATCAAGGGCTTTTTTTATATTTTTAGCCATTCGAAAGCCA
Source organism: Simkaniaceae bacterium (assembly GCA_018399075.1). Classification (GTDB taxonomy): domain Bacteria; phylum Chlamydiota; class Chlamydiia; order Chlamydiales; family Simkaniaceae; genus Neptunichlamydia. Next base: position 1,120,511 of record CP073763.1, read on the forward strand.
TGCTGTTCTTCTTCAAACAAAATATAAGCAACAGGAATATGTTTCTTATTAAGAGCTTCAAACATCATCTCGGCTTGGTCTGGAGGAACAACCTTATCTTCCGCTCCTTGAAGGAGAATAACTGGGCAAGAAAGTTGATTGGTATGTCGAATTGGGCTTAGAGCTATATAGCGCTCTTTTTCCTCAGGATAGGGACCAATAAGGCCGTCTAAATAGCGCGCCTCAAATTTATGGGTATCCTTTGCTAGGGCTTCTAAATCGGAGACGCCATAATAGCTAGCTCCAGCCTTAAAAACATCTCTAAAGGTCAGTGCTGCAAGTGTTGTATAACCTCCTGCACTGCCTCCCTTTATAGCCATTCGGTCGCGATCAACGCGCCCATTTTTGGCTAAATAGAGTGCTCCATTAATGCAATCATCTACATCAACAGTGCCCCAATTTTCTTTGAGTCGTTCACGGTACTTCCTTCCATAACCTGTACTGCCACCATAGTTAACATCTAAAACACCAAAGCCTCTCGATGTCCAATATTGAATCTCCAGATTCAATATTGGGACCACGCGAGCTGAAGGACCACCATGGCTCTTTACAATCAATGGAGGAGAGTCAGTTCCCTTGAAATCTATATTCTTTGGGGGATAGAAAAATCCATAAGCTGTTAGGCCATTTTCAGTAGGAAACTCTACTGTTTCCGGAAGTGAAATATAACCGGGATCCACCTCTAGTTCTTTTGATTTTCGGATGCACTCAAGGGTTCTATTATCTACATCATAGCGTGATAAAATACGGACTTCACTTGGAGAAGCTGCTGTAAAATAAAGGTAGCTATTCTTAACTTTAAAACTCCCATAGCTAGTGAAGGGGAGATCAAGGGTTTCTAAAGTTTTTGTCTTAGGGTCAATGATTCCTAAATAATCTGTTCCCTTGACAGTATAGACTGTTGCGATGCGACCATCATCCAAGAAGCCATAGTTTTCCATTCCGAAGACCCATAGAGGTTGCCCAAACTCGCCTTCCATTGAGCAAAGGCATTCACCATCTTCCTGATAAATGTTCCACCATCCGTTGCGATCGGAAACATAATAGAGTGACCCATCTTTTGACCACATTGGCTGAAAAATCGATTCACTTTCTCCTCCAGCAATGGCTTTAACATCAATTAATGTCCCTTCATCACTGAGCTTTCCTACCCAAAGAGTTGTTCCATCCCAGGGCATGTTCGGATGATTCCATGATATAAAAGCAAGGTGGGTTCCACTCGGATGCAAAGCTGGCATCGAGTAAAAATCGTCTCCCTCAGCAATAACTTCCACATTCTTTCCGATCTTAACCAGACGGTTCACAACTTCATGCTCTGAGCAGTGGATTTCTTCGATGGCATAAACAGCCTTTCGCTTTTGATCAAAAACGGGATTAGCGTAACGGGTTGTTTTTTCAGTGATGATCGCTTCAACATCTCCTTTTTCATTCTGGACATAGAAGCCTTGATCCGCAAAGTTAGAAAAGTAGATTTTACCTTGATGAACAGTAAAGGCCCCCCCACCATATTCATGGACGCGAGTTCTTGCATTATAGGGCTCACTTAATACGTCTTCGCATTTTCCATTTTTCCAGTGAACAATGACTGAACGTCCTTTTTCCTCAGGGCGAATCTCATTCCAATAAAGCTCATCTCCATCAAGGACAATATCTCCTAATCTTATGGAAGATTCTACAATCATTGATGAGGTAATAGGAGAGTCCCATGATCCATAGGGTTTTGCTTCCGTCATAAATATCCAAAGTGTTGATAGGACAAGAGTTATTCGAAAAAACATGCATGCATGCTACAAGAATGCAAAATATTTTTGCAATGATGAATAAAGGGAGAACTAGATTTTAACTAGACTTGGCGAGCGCGCCCTTTCCAATGTTGAGGCGGATATTTTATTTCGGTCATTTGAAGCTTTTCTTTAGACGTATCGACGAGATCGATATTAAGCTTCATGGACAGAAGGAGAAGATTGTTAAAAATATCGGCTATCTCTTCTTTGATATGCTGAGCTGTTTCAGGGTTGTCCATGATTTTTTCACATTCTTCCTGTGTCAGCCATCGGAAAATTTCAGCGAGTTCCCCTGTCTCAGAGATAAGAGAAAGAACGAGGTTTTTGGGATTGTGGAATTGATCCCACTCACGTTCACTGACAAATTTTTTAAGTTGATCTTTTAACATATCCATATACCTACCTTATTCATAAGATTTCTCTAATATCCTCACTATAGAAAATGACAGAAAAAGAGGGAAGACCTATTGTCATTAATATGTCGGTATCACTTGTCGTTTTAATCCTTGTCTTTCTGGGTATTGCGCTTAGGCAACTCTTTCGCCTTCCTTTAAAGATTTGGCAGATCATGGGAATCGGAGCCGCGATTGTTCTTTTTACTGGGAGGATTACAGTTCTATCAGCATGGATGGCAATTGATTGGGATATCGTCTTTTTTCTTTTTGGAATGTTTTATGTAGGAACAGCGCTTGAAGAAAGTGGGTATATCCATGAAATTGTCTCCCGCTATTTGCTTGAGGGATGTTCGCAAAAGACTTTAGCTTTTGTGATTGTTTTCGGGATGGGGATATTTTCAGCTCTATTAATGAATGATACCTTGGCGATTGTGGGAACCCCACTTCTGATTAAAGTGGCATATCACAGGAGAATTCAGACGAGCCCCTTACTTATTGGCCTAGCCTTTGCAATCACCATTGGGAGTGTGATGTCCCCGATAGGCAATCCTCAGAATCTATTAATAGCCCTAGAAGTTCCAATAGAGAGTCCGTTTGTTACATTCCTAAAATATCTAGGAGTTCCCACTCTCATAAATTTAGTTCTCCTCTATTTCTTTCTTCTTTACCTTATGAGGAAAGAGGAGACGTATCATCATGAGATAAAGGAAACAGCTCCTTACAATAAAAGACTCATGGTTTTATCGAAGATCGCGATTGGAATGGTTATTGTGATGATTGGATACAATATTCTTGCTTCCTTTTTTCCAATTTACCCCATTCCTCTTCCTGGGATAGCCCTTATTCCTGCACTCTTTCTCATGATTTTTGGGCCAAAGCGAAAAGAGATTTTATCCCTCCTTGATTGGCATACGCTTATTTTTTTCATCGCGATGTTTATCTTAATGCGAAGCGTATGGGAGACCTCATCAGTTAAGGATATCCTTATCCATCCAGGACCCTTTATGAAATCAATTCCTGGGGTGATGGCAGTGAGCGCTCTTGCTTCACAACTGATCTCAAATGTTCCTCTTGTCGCTCTTTATCTTCCAACAATTAAACAGCTAGGAAGTTCCATCCCCACTTATATGGCCTTAGTGGCAGGAAGTACTGTTGCAGGAAACTTTCTCATCTTTGGTGCTGCAAGTAATCTAATTATCATTCAGAATGCTGAGAAAAGGGGAGATATAGGGATGACCTTCGGCGCTTTTGCGAAGGTAGGAATTCCCTTCACAATCATTAATATCCTTATCTACTGGATCTTTTTAACGCATGTAGTTTGACCCTTTGCGAAGACTCATTAGAGCAAACAAATAGCAAACCACAAAGAAAGCTAGCGTGACAGAAGCTGATAGCATGAAGTTAATATCAGATGTTCCTAGGACTCCATAGCGGATTCCATTAATAATATAGTATAGGGGATTGATATGGGAGATCGTCTGCCAAAAAGAATGGGCATTTTCTAAGCTGAAAAAAACACCCCCAAGATAGATTAAAGGGAGAAGAACAAGCATACTTACGGCTCCCACATGCTCAAAGCTCTTGGACCACATTCCAATAGCTGTCCCTAAGTTTCCAAAAGCGAGTCCTCCAAAAACGGCAAAATAGATAAAGATCCAAGGATTATAAATGATGAGAAAGCGCCCTTGAAAAACGAAGAAAAAGGCTTGTCCTACTAGGAAGGTAATCAATCCGACAAGAAGGCCTCGAGTGAGAGAAGCAAATCCTCTAGCAAAACAAAGTTGTTGAAGAGAGAGGGGAGCAGTTCGGTGGTCTTGAAGCTCATTCACATATTTTTGTCCCATAATGCTACTTGTTGCATTATCGAATGCATTTTTGATGATAGACATGGCAATGAGCCCAGGAATTAAAAAGGCGAGATAGGGAAGGTTATTTTCAAGATGGATCGAATGTCCCAAGCTTACTCCAAAGATCAGAAGATAGAGGAATGAGTTGACGATTGGCGCTCCAAGGGTTTGAAGAGGGACCTTGAAAAATCGTGCTACCTCACGTTTAAAAAGACCATAAAATTGTATCCATTTACGCATGTTTTCCCCCGTTTAAGATATTGTGCATGACATCTTCTAAAGTGCCGACCTTGATATTGATATCTAGGATCGAATCAAGAGGAATATTAGCTTCCCTAAAAAGGGCATTTAAAGGCATCTCATTAGGGACTTTAAAATCTAAATAGTGGTCACTTTGCCCTGTCAAATAAGGGTGCGTGAGTTTTCTTAAAGGTTTAGATAAAATAAGGGTGACCTTTTTTGAGGAATGTTCCTTAAGGAGTTTTTCAGTAGAATCAATGCGTTGCAATTGTCCACAATTAAGAATGCCAATCCGATCACAAAGGCGTTCCGCTTCTTCTAAGTAATGGGTCGTCAAAAGGATAGACATCTCCTGCTTTTTAAGTTCTTGAATAAAATCCCAAAGTGAAGCTCTAAGTTCAATGTCTACTCCAGCGGTCGGTTCGTCGAGGAGGAGGACTTTAGGTTTATGAACGAGGGCTTTAACGATTAAAAGACGTCTTTTCATCCCACCACTCAGTTCATTAACAAGCTTTTTTCGATGGTGCCAAAGATGAAGCTTCTCAAGAAGATATTGGAGGTAGTTTTTATCGGCTGAAATCCCATAGTAGGTCGCATGAAACTTCAATATTTCTTCAACTGTGAAGAACCCATGATGGATAAGTTCTTGGGGAACAAATCCTATATAGGATTTTGCTTGGCGAGGATTTTTTTGAGTATCTATCCCAAAGATTTCAATCTTTCCTTCTGAAGGGGCTTGCAAAGTAACGATGCTTGAGATGATCGTTGTTTTCCCTGCTCCATTGGGTCCTAAAAGACCAAAGACTTCCCCAGGTTGTATTTCAAAACTTACCCCATCAACGGCGATCAGTTTTCCATAACGCTTCATGAGGTTTGTAATTTTTAGTGGTATCATTATCCCTTCTTTCTATCTAAAAGGAGGTGTCCCCAATCAGCTAAGCAAATTCCAGCAAGACTATAAAGGATAAAGGGTTGGTAGTGTTTATAATAGGACAAAAAAGTTCCCTTTGTCGGCAAGGTTTTATACAGTATCAAAAAGAGGATAGATCCCCATCCCATGAGCCATGCTATTCTTGTAAAAGATCCAAGGAGAAGATGATGAGAGAGGCCACGGTGGCTAAAAAACTTCGCATAGGAACGAAAGGGGAGGGTCAAAAGGCCTCGCAGCGAAAAGAGGCGTATTTGATTGGCTAGGTCAAGGTCAGGATTCATAAAAAGGGTGCTATAAGTAAAGGCAACTGTAAATGTGATCATCAAATCGCGATTAGGATGGAGAAAATAATAGATTGCCCCTAAGAGAAGTGGAAGGGCGATAAAGATATTGAACTTTGCATGTTCCTTATACATTGCCATGCAAAAAAGAGTAACAATTTATAGCTTCAAAGTAAAGTGTTCACTTGGCTTTCAAGGTATGAAGCAAGTTCGGGATGATTTTCATCTAAAAAGGTTTGGAGATCAAGAGTTGCTCTTCTGAGTTCCTTCTTAGTGACCTGTTTTGGAAGAGCAGGATAAAACTCACCGACATCGATTTGAATGGCTTTTCCCTCTAAGATCCCTAAATTTCGTTCGCAATTGATATCATTATCTCCAATCCCCTTCTTATTGCGCTTAGCGATAAGTTGTAGAATCGAGTTGATCGTTTTTTTCCCATTCTCAGGATGGGCAATGATTTCATCGAAAATGGAATAGGCTCTTTTCTGGACCATAAACTCCATGTCATCAAGTTTTAAGGTAAGGTTTTTCCCTTTTGGTGTTTTGATATGGATGGCTCGTTTTAAATACTTCGTTTTCGTTAAATGAAGATAGAGGACCCCGGTCTCCTCTGGTAGTCGCTCATAAGCGATTTGATAACTTTGGTAGAGAGCTTTACGTTTAACAGTATGCCTATTAAGGGTCTCGTTTCTAAGAGCTTGAATTACCTTGGGAACTGGGAGATAGTTTAGAATATATTGCGTTCTTAAATGCTTTTGCTTAAAGAACTTTACAACGATTTCCCCATCAGCACTTACAAAGGCATAACACTCCTTTCCGCTTCCTAATAAGGAGAAGGGTTGCTCTGCAATTTGATCGAGGAGTTTTTCTTGACTTTTGGTAGGTGTGCCAAAATCCCAGCGATCATTATATCCATAGCGTGAATGGATTTTTGTATAACAAAAACCTTTTGTTCTTTTTATGCAGGTAAAATAGGTAAGGGTACAAAGAAAGAAGGCAAGGGCAACTGCGGCGTAAGCAAAATAGCGTTTCATTGGAATCGATTTATTTCCTTATTCATTTCGTCTTCAAGTATGGGAGCAAATTCTGGAGACTTCTCTCTAATAAACTCACTGATTTGATAGGTGAGCCTTTGAAGCTCTTCATAGGTATTGGGAACCTCTACATCTAACTTAAATTCTCCAATGTCAATTTCAATGGCTTTATTATCAAGAAATCCAAAATTCTTATAAAATTGGAGGTCTTTATCGTAAATTCCCATTTGATTTCTCTTTGCAACGACATTTAACAGAGAACGGACGTGAGCAAGAGTCTCATCATAGGCTCCTTGGTCGATTAGTGCTCCTAAATGCTGCAGAGCAAGTACTCCCTTCTTCTGAATAAGAAACTCCATCTCATCGAGATTAACAAGGGTAGGAGCACCCTTTTGATCGATGAGCATAAGGGTGACTTTTAAAAAGTCTGTTTTATTGAGGTGGAGATAGAGGAGCCCCGTTTCTTCTCTCAAATAGTCAAAGGCAATTTTATAGCTAGAAAAAGACTCTTCTCGTTCTTTTTTTCGCTTTTCAATCCGATCCTTTGACAATAATGGAGATTGGATTCGCATATGTTTCTGTTTAAAAAACTTCATCACATAGTTGCCATCCTCACTTACAAAGGCATAGGTATGATTTCCACTTCCTAAGTAAGAGTATGTCTGATTAAAAATCTTTAGCAAGGTTTCATCAGAAAGGGTATTAAAAGCGTCCCATCGATCTGATGGTTCATAATAGGAGGTGATTTTTTTTAGGGTGAAACCTTTGGGGCGCTCGCACCCAAATAGGAGAAGAAGGGAAAAAGTGATCACTAAATATTTTTTCATCCAAACCATTTTACAACAAGAGGATCATACCGTCAATTTCTCTTGCTTCAAAAGAGTAAGAAATTTTTCAACAGAGGCGCTTTTGGGGATCATATATCCCAGAATATGGAGGTCAAAAACCTTTAAATAGGTGGAAACAACCCCTTCTGAAAAGGAGCTAGCCCTTTTTTTCGTCTCATGGATGAAGTGTTCATCTGTAGAGCAACAAGCAATGAGGGCTTGATCATTTTTTTCTTCAAACAAAAAGAGGGGCTCATCTGCTATAAAATCATGATCTAATCCTTTAAGAGTCAACTGAAAATGCTCTTTTAAGACTTCTGCAGAACTTAAGGTTTGCATGAAAGAAGGGGTGATTGAATAAAAGTAGTTTTCAACAAGAGTATCTGAAGGAGGGTTATCAATCAGGGATTTAAATAGAGCAAGGTTTTCATATTTTCGTGTGACCATACCCCCGTTAAAATCGTGAAGCCGATGGAGATGAGATTTAAAGAAAGCAAAAATTTTATCTCTCGCTCCTTTAAGATCTCTTTCTTCTTTTTGAATAAGGATATCAAAGAGATAAACTTCTTTGATATAGCGCTTTTTTAAGATCCCCACAACCTTGCGTTCCATTTTACGAAGGGTAATAGGAGGGGATGATGAAAGGGAAAGAGGAAGAGCTTCAGGTTCTTGCAAACGGGCAAGGATAACGGTGAAATGGGCATGAGAAGATGTTTGATTATGGTATTGGATAATGATTTTTGCAGGGTCATGAATGCTTTTTATCTCCTTCGTCAAGCTCAAAATACTTCGCGTTGTTTCATCCACGGTATCTTGGATGTCTTCAGGTGCCTTATGAAGAGACTGTCTGACCTCTTTTGGAATTTTCTTTTTCATCAGTTTTATTGCTTCAGCTTCAAAAGGGCTTCCATCTTCTTTTTGAACCTCTAAATATAGAGTTGAAACCCGTTTCTTGCTCCGCTCATTAATGACATTACTTCCAGGGACTAATTTTGCATCAGGGGAGCATTTCTGAATCGCTTGCAGAAGATCGAGTTCTTCTAAACTCTCATGATCTTCCATCAAATTGACCCCCAAAATCACAGCCAGTGTTGGGATGGCATCTATTTTTAGCTGGATCAATTTGAAGCTCAAGTGGCGGGTGGCGGGCTTGATTTGTATAGAATGAGTGATGATCTTTCGGAACAGATAGAGATAAGAAATAATCTTACTTAAGTGGGAAAGGGGGCGTTTACGTGAAAAATCTTCATGGAAAAGGACAGAGAAATTTTCCATCTCATTAAAAATATGGTGATCGAATGATTGAGGTTTAGCATCGATAAAAGGAAGAAGGTGATCAGGGATTTTATCGGGGTACTCTTCATGAATTCCTTTAAAGAGGAGTCTTTGTACATCATCAAAAAGTGTTTTGTGGTCAAAGTCATTCGAGCTTTTAAGAAGAGAGGTAAAGTTTTCTAAAAGAATCATCCGTTTTTCTTCTAAACTATGCCCCTTAGCAAGGACTAACTTTCGTGCATGTTCGACTCCTAAGGTGGTCAAACGGATCTCCTTTTCAAACCGGGGAAGATTTTTCTTAATTGTCTGAAGATCGTTGAGGGAGTCCACATTGATAAAAAATTCGATGATGTAATAGGGCTCTTTTGGTTTAACAATGAACTTAAAACTCAAAGAACGAAGGAAAGTGACCGCCACCTTTTTTCCAGGAAGGAGCTTTTCATCAATCATCCGACAGAGAAAAAAACCAATTCCCTGACTATTCTGCTCTCGAATCAATACCTTAAGTGAAAGGATGCAAGGGGCCTTCTCTTCATTAGAAATCTGGACAATAGGAAGGGAGCGGTTTAGTTTTTCAAAGCTTGAGTCAATAGGGATAAAATGGGATGTTTCATGCATTTCAACAACAGACTCAGGAATGGTTTCTTTGACTAAAGCTTCCATTGACTTGACATAAGAATCAAATCCAGGATGTGAGTTTCTCTGTGGAGAGCTAGCCTTAATTTTAAAGAAGTCGATTTTCATATATCCTCCAGAGATCAATGAAAAGAAAATCTATAGACTATGCTAGAATTATTTGTAAACTGTTAAGAAAAGAATTATTTTTCTTTAAGAACGGTTATTGGAGGTAAGCTCTATGGAATTGGATATCGCCCATCGGAGAGATAGCTAAACCATGGAGGCGGGGATTTTTAACGTAAACCGCATGGAAATGATAGAGCGGAATAATGGGCATCTCATCCTTGATCATTTGTTCAGCTTCTTCAAGAAGAAGGGCTCGGTCACCATTTCCTTTATAAAAAGAATCTTCGATGAGTCTCTGGTAATGGAAATTTTCCCAACCAGAGTAGTTGCAATAGCCATTTTTGCTTGCAAAACGTTCCAAGAAGCACATCCGATCGTGGTATTGTCCAATCCAAGCCATTTGTCCTATTTGAAATTTATGATTATGAAGCTTTGCTAGATGTGACTTGAGCTCTTTCCCATCAAGCTCTACAACGATACCAAGTGTTTCTTTCCATTGACTTTGAAGAGCGAGTGCCAAGTTTCGTTGCAGCTCAGAACTAAAATAGGAGTAGGTCACTGTAGGGAATTCTTCGCGCGTAATGCCAAGTTCTTGAAGGCCCATCTCAAAATGGTGCACTGCCGCCTCGCGGTTGTACTCTTTATAAAGAGAGATGGCGGTGTTTTTTAAGACATGAGGAACGGGTCCCGTAGCCATGTCATCAAACATCTGAGAGATATTATCGATAATTTCTTCTTTGTCTACCGCATAAGCAAAAGCTTTTCTAATATGAAGATTGTTAAAGGGAAATTTATTCACATTAAAGGTTGAAAAAGTGGTCCCTGCAATGGGTCTTTGGCGAAGGCGGTGGGTCTTTTTTAACGTTGCTATAGCGTCAAGAGGAAGGGGGGAGACCAGTCCACCGACATAATCAAGATCTCCTTGATCAAAGAGTTTTAAGGCCGTTGCTTCATCAGTGATAATCGTGGCATGGACTTCATCGAGTTTAACCTCATCTGCGTTCCAGTAATAGGGATTTTTAACGGTGACGATCTCATCATCATCTCTCCAGCTCGCTAAAGAGAAAGGGCCATTGGTCAAAAGATCGTTTTGTTGGTTGGGATGGAGAACCTCATCTCCGTTATGGGGGACGGGAAAATAGGTTGGATAAGCCGTTAGCTCAAGAAAATAGGGGGTTGGCCTTTTGAGTCGTACGAGCAAGGTAAGCTCATCAATGGCTTCTACACCCACTTCATCAAGAGAGCATTTCCCCATCTTCGCTTCTTCGGCATTATTAATGGGAAAAAGGAGATGCGCTGCTCTTGAAGAAAATTCTGGACTGAGCGCTTTTTTCCATGCCGCCTCAAAGTGATAGGCTGTGACAGGGGAGCCATCAGACCACATACTTTTTCTTAAGAAAAAGATGTATTTTTTTCGATCTTTCGAAATTTTAACCCGCTCTGCAAGTGCTGGGCTGACTGTTCCATCGGGCTCCAGTCGAGTGAGCCCTTCGTATAGCATGTAATTTGTAACAGTTGTGACTGGGTCAGTTCCTTTACGGGGATCAATTGTAAAAGGGGAATAGATAAAATTAATATGGATGACTTGAGATCCTTTTTTTCCAAAACGGAGTTGATGGCTCTTCTCGCAAGAAGAAACTACTGCTAAAAAAATAAGGATCCAAAAAAAATGTCTTAACATAGGGATCTATGATAAGACATTTCCAAAAAGGTTAAAAGAGAAAATTCTTAATCATAAAAACTGAGAGACCTTCTTTGAGTTCTTCTTCCTTGCCTACCGGCCATATAGAGGCCCAGGATACCCACTGCAGAAAAACCTGCCCCATGCCAGTAGCTCATTTGGTGGGTTGAAATCAGCTTGGATACCCTTGGAGAGGCAAAGGTTCCCAAAACTAAGGCAGCAATATAGCCAACTCTGTCATCTTTCATAGCTGTTTTACCCACTCCAAATCCGACAGTAGCCATAAGCGCCGCAGGAAAGACCCCTCTTAGCGTAGGATAACTAGCCCAGGTCCAGGACGCTAAACGCCCCGTTAAGATCATAGTGCTGATCACAGTCGAAGTCACGGCAAGAGTTCCTAACCCTGATAGCGCAGCATGAATCCCATCTCCCTTTGTTAAGGAAGAGGAAATATAATCTCTCATTGATGCTTGAATCGCTCCTTTAGTGATTTTCTCCTGACTAAGAGAATAATGGTCTTCAGCATCAAAGATATTTAAAAGAGCCTCTTGAAGAGTTGGATCTTTGAGCTGATCAAAAAACATAGCATAAACCTTTGCATCAACTCCACGACCTAATGCTCGACTAAATTCTCCAATCCTATCTGTTGCTGGATAAGCTTCTAGAGTGTTTTCTGGTGGTGCAAGAGCCTCCAAGCTTTGATTTATGAATTCACATTGAGCAAAGAGACGATCTCTTTGATCGAGATTCTTGAAGCGGGCTAAGATAGCATAGGGATTAAGTATAACTTGATAACTGGTCTCCTTAAAACAAACAAAATCCTCTTGTTCATTCATGAAGGTTAAGAGAGGGATGATCTGTTCATCAGAAAGCTGCGCTAGAGCTATTGGATAGTATAGAGGATTATTAGAACTCATTTTTTGAAGCGCTTGAGCAAACTGTGAAAGGCTGCTTTCCGTTGAATCTCTTGACTCTAATGAACTGCTTCCTAATTGTTTAATCCATTCCTGATGGGTACTCTCATTCGGCATAAGGAAAGGTGTAGCCCCAAAACCGAGAGTAGAAAAGCCCGCAGCGAGGAGACCAACTCCCAGGTGTTTAGGAATCGATAGGTGGTAACCACTAATGACGTGGGTAAGGCGGTTGACTAAAAAGGTGGTGACAACAAACGAAAATGCTCCAGAGGCTACTGATCTTAGAATGGCCTTAGCTCTATCTCGTGGAATCCTTTCTAAGGGTTCGTATTCATAAATTTCAGGGGGGAGGTAAACAACCCCCTTTTTAGTAAGAGGGACGGCGGCAGCAGTTGCTAGACCGCTCAGAAGTCCTGCTGAAACAACACTTCCGTTGCACTTGAGGAATTGCCCGACTTTTCCAAGCCCGATAAGACCCACACCGACAACGCCTGTCGCTCCTGCATAAATCATTGCATTTTGAATATGTCCTGACATAACGACTCCTTAATAATCGGTTGGGTTTTTTAAAACTTTAGAGAATACAAGACCCGCAAAGAGGGTGCCATTCACAGCTCCCCAAGCTCCAGCTTCAAATCTTGACATAGAGACGGAGGTGAATTTTTGGCTTAGAAATGGAGCTGCGGCAAGAACTCCCATAAAAATTGCCATTGATTTCATTGCTACTGCTGCAATCTCTGGTTCGTTCCAATCAGTATGGTGGGAAAAGAAACTTGCGCCGAAAGCAATCGGTGCAGCGATAGCGGCTGCAATCAATGGAGGTCTGATTGATGGGAAGTAGTGATTCACAAAAGACGTTGTTTTTTGATAAACAAGGAGAATTGTCCAGCTAAAGATAAAAGAGACAATATTTCGTATACGGTTAAAAGAGCTTTTAAGGCTTTCAATCGGGTGGCATGCACAGCTAAATGCCCAAAAGGCAAGGGATTTGATTCCTCGGCCAGCTCAGCAGATGCTGAACCAAAGTTGTTTGAAGGGCCAGGATACAATTTTTGCAAGGGTGCTTCCGATAGTAGTGCTGAGGAATTGGGTTCCAAGGTTTTTAAGTCCACCACCGATATAAAGGACTGTTTTTCCACCAAAATATGCAGTGGATCCTAAAGTAACTGTTGTTGCAAATAGTGTTAAGCATTGTTCACCTGTTTTTCTATACTGAGGGGAAATATATCCACTCTCCATAAACACCTCCGTGATTTTATGAGGCCGGAGTTTAACTTAAAGCTTGAAAAAGATAAACAAAATAATTCCTTAAACAGCCTAGAGTGAGAATTTTAATCGATAAGCTTTGCAAGCTCTTTTTCAGCGTGTGTGGTAAGTTCGGGGTAGTTTTCTTCAAGCCATGGAAGGAGCTTTCTCTTAATTCTTCTCATCTCATGGGTATGAAAGTAGACAAGATCTTTTTTAGGGTCATGGTGGAAGCCGCCAATATCGATTTCTACAGCCTTTCCATCAATAAAACCAAAATTCCGGATGAGATGAGGATCTTTATCGCTATAACCTTTTTCTGCTCGTTTAACGGTAAAGGCGAGTAGTAAAGAGAGTGCCTTTTCAGCCTCTTTAGTTTCCCCTTCCATTTTTAAGGAAAGAAGATATTTATCTGTGGGAATCGCTTTTCTTTGAAGGATAAATTCGACATCACTCAGTTCAATCCGATGTTTAAATCCAATCCTATCTTTTATAGTAATGAGTTGGTTAAGCGATGATTTATTGAGGTGAACAAAAAGAACACCTGTTTCCTCTTTAAACTCTTGATAAGAAGTGATACAACTTCCAAAGGTCGAGTAAACTGTCTCTTTTTTCTTTTGCTTCCAGCGCAGCCGTTTTGCATTGAGCTTTTCAGGAAGGGGAAGGAGCTCAAGAAAAGGGCTTAGACGCCACCTTTTATGCTTGAAAAACTTTAGGACATACTTGTTGTCCTCGCTGATAAAGACATAACTTTGAGAGCCACTTTCAAGATAGGTGTAGGGTTGAGCAAGAGCCTTTTTTGCCTCTGCTTGATCTGATTCAGCAATAGGAGTATCCCACTCTTGGTGATAGGGAAGAGTAGAGGTGATATTTGAATAGCTAAAGCCATCTGTTAGAAAGTGGGAAAGGCGCTCAACTCCAGCTAGAGAGGCTAAAACGAGGAGGATAATTCCAAACTTAGTGAGAAATGATTTCATCGAGCTCCTTTCTAAAAGAGTTTAGCAGATCGGGGTGATTTTCTGCGATCCATCCTTCAAAGTCGCGGGTGATCCGAATCATTTCAGGGCGATAGATTTGGGGATCTTTTTCTTCTTCTGAAGGGCTTAACCGTCCAAAGTCCATTTGAAAAGGGGTCTCATCAATGAAGCCAAAGTTTGTACTAAAGTCAGGATCTTTATCAAAAATCCCCGCATGGCAGCGGGAAATAGCAAGAGTTAAAAGGTTTCGAATCCCTTTTTCAGCTTTTTCCTTTGCCCCTTCCTCCATCCATGTGGTGATAGCTTCATAGGCAAGAGTTCCCCGTTTTTGAAGGATAAACTCGACGCTGTCAAGATCAAGGGTATGGTGTCTTCCAATTTTATCGGTGAGCGTCAATTTTTGTTTGATATGCTCTGTTTTTGAAAGATGAATAAAGAGAAGCCCTGTCTCCTCTTTTAACTGATCATAGGCAAGAGCGTAGCTATTAAATGTTTTTTCAAGAATTTCCCTTTTTTTTGCCCGTTTGTCACCTAATTTCCCCTTAGAGGGAAGAAAATCAAGCCATGGCGGGGTTCTCATATGTTGAAACTTAAAAAGTTTGAAGACTGTTTTTCCATCTTCAGAGACGAAAACATAGGATTGACTTCCACAGTCGAGGTAATGGTAGGTTTGCTTGAGTAGCTGAGGGTTAGGAGAATCGGCGGTTTTCCACTTTCCATTATCACCTGGAGGGGCATAAACGTTTACCAAGGCAAAACCATCGGTCGCTCTGTGACAAAGACGCTCAACCCCAAAAATGAGAAGAGCAAAAAGAAAAATTTTAACTAATCGTTTCATTCCATTATATGCATAAATAAAGAGACATTATAGTGTAATGACGATTTCTGAAAAGAAAAGAAAGCAGCTTATTTTACTCGCCATGATTAGCTCTACCTCGCTAATCTTCCTCAATGCAACCCTTTTTCCTGTGGCTCTCCCGACAATTCAGCGAGAGCTGCATGTTTCACTCAGTGGCCTTCAGTGGATTATCAATGCCTATCTTTTAGCGACAGCCGTTTTTGTCATTGCTGGAGGGCGGCTAGCCGATCTTTTTGGCCATCGAAAGATTTTTTGTATTGGCGTGGCGATCTATTCCATAGCATCAGTCATGGGGGCAATGGCACAAACAGGGTGGTGGTTAGTTCTTAGCCGGGCGATTCAGGGGACAGGAGGAGCCTTAATGTCTCCTGCAGGGATGTCCCTTTTGATTCATGCCTTCCCAGAAAATCAACGGGGAAAAGCCATTGGAATTGTTGTGGCTGCTGGCTCTCTTTTTCTCTCTTTAGGACCATTTGTTGGTGGAGCCTTTACTCAATATCTTTCTTGGCGGTGGGCCTTTGGAATTAATCCACCCATTGCAATCTTTGGTATCTTCATGATGATGAAGGCGGTTCCTAAATCGGAAAAGCAAAACGAGACCTTTGACTTTATAGGTTTTTTCACGATGGCTCTTGCGATTACATCTCTAACGATTGGGCTAATGGAAGGGAGGAAATGGGGCTGGGACTCATGGCAAACGATTTTCTTTATTCTCCTTGCGATCACTTTCTTTTTAGCCGTTCGTGGGTTAGAGCGCTTTGCAAAATATCCATTTTTTAGGTTTAATCTCTTTAGGAATCGGACCTTTTTTGGGGGATGTCTTCTTATTCTCTGCTCCCAATTTATTTTGATGATCACCGTTTTCTGGCCTCTCTATTTCCAAAAAATCATTTTTGACTCTCCGATGATTGCAGGACTCATCACAGCAATAGGAACAATCCCACTGATGCTTTTTGCACCAATCAGTGGAAGTTTAGCTGATCGAAAAGGAGCAAAACTTCCCTTGATGATAGGGTTTACTCTTCTTTTCTTTTGTTTTATTTGGTTTGCGAGCTTTTTACATTTCCACAAAGTTGCCCTCCTTTTCCCAGCCCTTTTTGCCTTTGGGGCAGGAATCTCTTTTGTCATGACTCCCGCAAGTGCTGCAACACTTAGCGCCGTTCCAAAATCAAAAACGGGAGTTGCAACAGGGATGTATAATACGCTCCGTTTTACGGGTGCTACGATTGGAGTGGCGGTTTTGGGGGCCGCAATGGTCAACGTTCAAGATGAGTTATTTACACAGAAACTCTTGAAGGGGCCTGGAACAAAAGAGCTTAACCCTTCATTATACGAGGGGCTTCTCAATAAGCTACCACGATCAGTGGAAGCGGCAAAAGTCTTAGAACCTGAAACGTTATCCTATGTCAATAAAGCGCTTATAGAAACTTCTACGACAGCATTTGTTGTTACTAACTTAATAACGGCTGCTGTGGCTCTTCTTGCTCTCATCATTACATTGCTAATTTTTAAGAAAAAAGTTAAGGAGAAGGAGGAGGCAGGATGAAAAAAATCACGTTAGGAATTTTTCTCTTCATTGGATCGATGCTCTATGGAATCCAAGATGTTTATGTGGTGCCGGTTAAACCAACCCCAGAGGCGAACACCATTGTAACAAAGGTCATTTTCCCCCGTCCTTATGAGAATAAGCGAAAAACCCCGATCAATATACAACTTAGGGTTGAGGGATTTCCTTTAGGAGTCATGACCCAAAATGATCGGGCAAATGAGATTTATAATGATCCCGATGGGCAAGCGATTCATGTGATTATCGACAATCATCCATATCTAATCTATAACCAGTCATTTGAAGATTCCTTTGATGAAAACCGAGAATACTATGATAAAATTCTTAGCTTTCATATCCCTTTTACAATTAAGCCAGGACAACATGTGATCCGCTGCTTTCCAGCACGCTCTTATGGAGAAAGCCTAAAAGGAACTGGACCCTTTGCTGCAGAGATTTTTTACTATCAAGACAGAAAAAAAGCAGATACGCTGAATGTTGATCTTCAAAAGCCTTATCTTACTTATAACGAACCTCAAGGAAGATATCCTGCGTCAAAATCCAACCCTATCCTTTTAGATTTTTTGATCTCCAACTGCGAACTATCATCAGATGGTTATAAAGTAGGGCTTAAAATCGATGGGAAAAATATTCAAGCACTTACCGAATATGTTCCCTACTATATCTATAATCTTTCTCCTGGCAAGCATACGATTAAGCTAGAGCTTCTTGATAGAAATAACAAAAATGTTCCTGGTTTTTTTAACGTGACAGAGCGGGAAATTGAAATTGATAATTATATCGATTCAGAGTCATAATAAACATAGGTGACGAAAGGCCTATCTGCGAGGGGAACCGTGGCGAAGAAGAGGAAGAAAGCAAAGAATGATGAAATGTCGATCATGGATGCGGTCGATAATCTCTCTGGCATGGCAGAGCTTGATGTCGCCGTAGAAAAAGAAGGAGAAGCCCGAGGGGTTAAGGCGAATCTCCATAAACTTAAAGACTTAAAAGCTGAAGAGAAAGAAGAAACCCTCTCGGCTGTCAAAGGGACCTTCAAAACGGTCCATAAATACCTTCAACATGTTTATACAAAAGATAAAGAGCAGCTTAAAGACCGTGATATGCAGCGGGGGATTAAGGCGATCATGGTCCTGGCTGATGAAGCTGCCGATAAGCTTGACAAGTGTACCACCCTTTTTAAACATACCTATAAAGAAGGAAAAGTTTCTGAGATTAAAGAATATAAAGATCTCAAGACCTACTTTAAGAAAAACATCTTAAAACGGTTTGAAGAGGTCTTAGCCTCAGAAGCAAAATGGGAAGAAGAGTGGGCTGTCGAAGATGAAAAAATCGATATTGAGCGTCAAGGTCTTAAAGATTTAGAGATGGTGAAGCGGGATAAGGAGTACGAGCTCTTTTATATCCGGCATGATGATGGAAAGCCCTTCTTTAATCGAAACCTTCTTCGGCATATCAAATTAGTCAGTGATTTCGATGAGATTATCATGGGATTTGAAGGGGAGGATCCTCTTCTTCGGGTCAACATCCTCCTTGATCATGAAGCGCAAAGCATTGCAGAAGAGATACGAGACAGCGCGAAAAAAGAGATTGGGGACTTTTATGCCGATGCCATTCACCACAAGGAAGTTCCCATTGTGGGTACAGTGCTCAAGATGACGATGTCTTTAATGCTGGCATGCAATCCGCAAAATCTTTTAGAAAATACGATGGGAAAAGTCTGCACACGCTATCTAAAGGATTTTCATAAGTTTCTTAGGGAAGTTCTCTCTTCTCCTGATTATGAAAGGTTGATTAACCATTCCATCGAAGAGACCGATCAACTCACTCGCGCATTGATTAATCTGATTCATGCCTTTTCTTTTGCTTTTTTTACCCACAGTGGAAAAAAGCAGGAGATGCTTGATTATCTTAATGATTTGATTAAACGGGCTTGGGATGGTGCCCTTCCTGCTAGAGCAAAAGAGATGACGACCGATAACTTAATGTCTGAAATCTTTGATATTCACGACAGTGTGACCGAAATGCTTAAGAAGTTTCCTAGTGGGCCCCTCTTTAAAATCCTTGATATCTTCCAAGAACGGAATGAAAAAGAAGGTTTTGACCCTATTAACCAAGGAAATCCTCCCTATTATCTCTATACTTTTTCGAGCAGCGCTTTTGATGCCTCTTGCTTAAAAATGCCGTGTCCCACCTTTCATACTCACATTAATAAAGCATCAGTGCTTGAAGAGTTTAAAGGGTTTCTTCGCCATTTTGAAACAAAGAAAGAACTAAAAAAACACCTTCATTTCAACCTACAAGATCGCACTTCATGGGAAGAGCATGCCCGATGCGAAGCCCTAGAAAAGCTCCAGAATAAAGCTGAGTTTTCAAAGCAACTTGTCTTGGTCACGCTTCCTAAGAAAAATGACTTTTATTTCCAAGCAGATGCTTATCTTAAAGTCGATCGAAGTGAAGACTTCCTTAAACTCGTAGAGGAGCAGGTAAAGAGTGGAGAAGAATGTGGATTCTTCTTTTCAAAGCATATCGATGAAAAAATACTTCTTGCTTACGTAAAAAAGATTATTCCCATCATCCATACCCACTTCTTTAAGAAGAAAGTCAAGCTGCCACGTAAAGAGCGGTTAGACTTTATTGAGATCTTTTACCTTCTTTTAGAGCTAAAAATTCTTGAGATGGTTCAACCAGATACCTTCACCTTCTCTTGTAAAGATGGTGTCGATGTGGGGGCAACTTCGAGTGCTGCATTCTTTTCCCTACTGAAAGCGCTAGGAAATAATGGAAAGTGGAATTTAGAAGAGCAAGATCAACTCTTATGGATTCTTTGTGGCCCTGCCCTAACTGTTCGTGAGCGTCTTGTTGACTATCAACGATTCAGTCGTATGGCTAGCGCTCTAAGTATTCTCAGTGCCTATCTCACAAGAGATCATGATAAGATTCTCAAAGTGTTGCAGCCACTCTTTAGCGCAAAACTCTTCCAACAGATCAAAGGTGAGTTCTAGAGATTATCTAATTGAGCTCTAAATCTTCTGGCATGAGAGAAAGCGTTTTATACTTTCCACCCATTTCACGAAGAAGTGTTTGCCAAAGTTTATTAGCTGAAATATTAAAAATATATTCCTTAGAGGCTGGACAAAGAAACCAGGCGCCATTGATGAACTCTCGTTCAAGCACTCCAGAAGCCCATCCTCCATATCCAAAGCAGAGAAGGGTTTTAGGAACACTTTCTCCCTCTTGAATCGATTCCATATCACCATTTAGATAAACCCCTTCGCAGATTTCGAGACTTGTCTCCTCATCATAACCTTGGTCCTGAAGAAGCATGACTTGATTGGGTTGGTTAGGGCCACCAGCGCGCATGTCGATTTGCTCATCAGCCTCTTCCATTCCAAAAAAGCCCTCTTCAAGATCGACATTTAATGGTTTGTTTACGATCAGTCCAAACGATCCAACGGGGCTATGGTCACACAAAAGAACGACACTTCGATAGAAGATACCACCCTCAATATCGGGACTTGCGACCAAAAAGGTCCCTTTTTTTAGTTCTGAATAAGGTGTGTTAGCCATACTTTATCCCATAGCAAAAGGGGGGTTATTTATGGAATCTATATTTGTTGGAGTTGGAAATCTAAAGGGTCTTGAAGAGAGGCTTCAATAGTATGAAGTTCTTCAGTCAGAGAGGTTTTTTTCTGAAGTAATTGCTCCAAGCGCTGTAGAATTACTTCATTTCTTTCCTGAAGATTTATTTTAGGAGCTATAATTTGTAGAGCTTCCTCTTCAAGTTGAAGTTTTTTATGTAAGCAGAGCTCATCTTTATATTCAGGAGTGAGATGGATCTTATGATCTCCTGATCCAATATGACTTCTGGCATCTAAAACAGCGCGATAAGCTTCAACAAACCCATCGATCAGCTCTGAGCTTGGGCTATCAGGTGAGACAAGAAGACATTTGTTTAGCTCCAATTCAAATTGAAGAGATAGCATCTCATTAAAGTGATCAAAGATCTCTTCTTCAAGATGATTTATCCTTTGATTTAATGATTCAATGACTTCATTTGAAGCCTGGTAAGCTTTTAAAGCGGCTCGCACTTCATCTGTCTTGAAAAAAAGAACCTTCGAACTGGCGACAACAGATTTCAGGCATTTTACGATAAAATTATCATTAGGTTCGTAGGGTTTTTCACCAAGAAGAATCGGAGAGAATTCACGAATAATCGCTGAGGATTGCTCTGCAATTTGAAAGAGTGAAATCTCTGGAAAAACACTGGCTGTATAATCAAGTGCATCCACGTCAAATTCAAAAAAAGGGTTTGCATTTGAGCTGTATGTATTTAATTCAATCATCACTTTTCTCCTAAAGAAGATACTATTATAACATAAATTGTTTAACTTTATTATATTTAAAATATTTAATATTATTTATTTATTATAAGATTATTGGTATATTCATCGATCAACTAACAGATTGAAGGTAGTTATGAAGATTGTTCAAGCTTTACAAACCCTTGTATGTCAGACGTATAAAAGAGATGGCATTTTTGCTGCTCTTAAAATTGCATGGAAAATTCATAATTACATCTCTTTTTTAAAAAATATTTACTCTTTTTTCCCGTTAAACTCTCTTCAAAAAAGGATTGCATACACCCCAAGTCATGTTGACGAGTCTGGTGAAAATGCAGAGGAGAGGAGAGAGGTAGAAAATCTTGAAGCCGTTAAAATTGAGCTTCTTCCTTTTTATGATAGTGGAGAAGCGATCACATCAGAAAAAATTCATAAGTTTGTTGAAACCTTTAATCAAAGGTATTTTAACTACTTTATCGATCCTGAGGAAAACCTTTTAATCGGAATCCGAACAAGAAAACTGCAGATGATCATTAAGGGAGAGAATGTTTACATTCAAGGAGTTGAAGAAAGAGCAAGAGCCTTTAAGCCAGGATTCCAAGTTTATATCATTGTGCATGCTCAGCAGAAAGATCCTCTAATCCAGAAAATCAAGATCTATTCACAGGATCGCTTGGCGATGAGAGAAGATATTCCCTATCAACAAACAATGCTCGAGCATTTTTGTGAGTGGTATAATACCGTTACTGCACCACTTGCTCTGCCTGCATCAGCTGCTCGTTATATAACTTAAGGTTATCATAAAGAGCTTGAGACCGACGCATTAGTTCGGCGAAGTCTCTTTGGAATAAATTTGTCTCAAAGATTTTTTCCCGTTCAGGATTATTTTCTGCCCGATCAACTAGCATAGAGAGGCGAGACATGGAAGTATTGATCAGATCAACTTCCTTGTTAAAATAATCGCGAAAGTTTTGAGGAGTGTTGAGTGCGTTTAGAATAGTCGCTTGTTTAAGGCGAGTCCGTTGCCACTCTTTATTGAGATTAAAGAGGAAGCCGTAGTGGTTGACATCATTCATCATCGTATCGAGTTTACTTAAGATTGCAGTAACACGAAGATAGGTATCGTCATCGGCAAAGAGTTTTCCAACCGTTCCGCGTCCTTTGGCAACATTATCCATTACATTGTCAAAAGAAACCGAAGCACTGCTGGCATTCTTCATCGTAATTCCAAGATTATTAAAGACATCATCATCATTCATTTGATCAAAGGCATAGTGGACATCGCGCATTGCTGCAGAGAAATTTTGAATCCCACTTTTAACCTCTCCAATCAAATTGCTTTTATTGACTTGGGCTAGGGCAATCGATGCTTCATACATCGCATCATCAAAGGATTGAATCGCAGCGCCGAGTTCTTGCCCATTTTGATCGATCCATGCAATCACTTTATCGAGGGTTTCCTCAACCTTGTCAGAGAGTTGAGAAAGTTCATTGAAAGCGCTTTCAAGGGGGTCGACCGACTCTGCATAAATGGGGGTGCTTGCTGTAATCAGCGTGGGTTTCACTCCCTTTGGGGGGGAACGAGGGATAATAGCGATCGATTTTTCTCCTAGGAGGCCTGAGGTTTGGACTGTGATTTCATCAGTATTGTAAACATGGACACTTGAATCTACATGGAGAATGAGTTGGTAGAAGTAGACCTGCCCGAGTTCATCGGTTGGTTGCTCTCTTGCTTGTTTGATTTGCTCAATAGCAACAACTTCACCCACGGGCTTACCAGCAAACATCACCCGCGTTCCAAGCGAGATCCCATTGACATTTGAAAAACGGACAACAAGCGTTTCTTTTCCATCACCTACACTGGGTTCGAGAAAGAGGATGATCCCTACAATCAGCGCGCAGGCAACCACGACAAAAAGCCCAATAAGCATGTTTTTCATGTAATCAATCATCTTATTTTCTCCTAAACGTCCGTGGATCCTCTGATATGGTTTTCCTTAAAAATTCAATAATCGGGTCATCGATCTTCAAAAATGCATCTGGAGTTTCGATATACGCAATTTTCCCATCTTTGTGAAGGGCTAATCGGTCTCCTACATAAAGAGACGAAATAATATCGTGTGTCACCACAATGCTTGTTGCTTTTAGCTCTTCCTGCGTTTTAACGATTAGCTCATTAATTTGCATTGCAGTAATCGGATCGAGCCCCGTCGTTGGCTCATCATACAATAAATATTTTGGGCGGTAAACAATTAACCGCGCTAGGCCTGCCCGTTTTCGCATTCCTCCGGAGAGATCAGAAGGCATTTTCTTTTGCGTTCCCTCTAAATCCACCATCCGAAGAGCTTCATCTACCCGATCCTGTATTTCGCTTTTTGAATACTTTTTTCCACCTTCAAAATCCCCATGCTGTTTTAAGTAAAAGGCAGTATTTTCTTCAATGTTCATCGAGTCAAAAAGGGCCGCTCCTTGAAAGAGCATTCCCATATGACGTGTGGCTGAGTACCGTTTTTCGCCCTTAAGATCAGAAACTCTTACTCCATCAACTTCGATATGTCCTCGATCCGAATGTGCAATTCCTATGATATGCTTGAGCAAGACACTTTTCCCAACTCCTGAACGTCCCAAAATAACGAGGGTTTCTCCTGTTTCGACCTTGAGAGTAAGTCCTTTTAAGACCTGGTTGCCTTCATAAGCTTTCCATAAATCTTCAATCTCTATCATGAGAACCACCCCGTTGCATTTTCAAGCATGTTAAGGCCGAGAGTGATCAAAAAGTTCGTAAAGAGGATAAAAGTGTAACAGACAACAACGCTATTTGTTGTGGATCGTCCTACCCCTTCAGCCCCCCCAGAAGTATGAAGCCCTTTAAAGCAGGAGATTGTGACGATTAAAACGCCAAAGAAGAAGGCTTTTACAATTCCAATTAAGAGATCAAAATTCGTAATGTAGATCGGCATGGGATCAAAGTAGGTTGTAGGAGGCATTTTAAAGTAAAAGACCGCTATGAGATATCCTCCAAAGATCCCCATAAAAATACTAAAAACAGTGAGCAGTGGCATCATGAGCATTCCCGATAAAAAGCGGGGAGCAATTAAATAACGATTAGGATTCACCGCCATAGTCTCTAAGGCATCGATCTGCTCTGTGACTCGCATGGTTCCCAGCTCAGCGCACATCGCAGCACCAACTCTTCCTGTCACCATAAAGGCTGTTAAAACAGGTCCCAGTTCGGTAATCATTGCTTTACCGACCATGAGCCCCGTTGCTCCTGCAAGCCCCTTATCACTTAGTTGGAAAAACGACTGCGCTGCTAAAACTAATCCTGTTGAAAATCCCGTCATGGCGACAACGGGCAGGGACAAGACCCCAATATTATAGAGTTGCTCTCGAATTAAAGCCCAACTAGGTGGACGCTTAAACGTTGCAGCTGTGACCTCCCAAATAAGGATGATGAATTCACCTGTTGCTGCTAGAAAATTCAATTTACTGATTAAAAATCGCATAAGAAGCCATCTTATAAAAATTTCCTTTTTCATGATAGTGATACTGAGAATTCTTTAAAGCTTGCATTGTTTTTAGAAAATCAATTATAGAAAAAGTATGAGTGAACAAATGATGAAAAGGCCTATGAAGCATCTATTTTTTATCCGCTTGATAGCAGGGGTCGTTTTACTGATCTTTGGGATTCTTCACTTCATTCGTCCGGAGAATTTTCAGGATATCCTAATTGCAACCGATACTCCAATGCTTGAATTTAACCTCTATTTTGTTCCTATTGTCGAGGTCATCGTTGGTATTTTTTTTATTATTGGATTTCTGACCCGCTTATCAGCAATTGTTGGAACAGGGGTTATGACTGTTGCAGCCGTTTCGACTATCAAACTGATGAAAATGACTCCAGAGAATCTCCCCGATGGTCTGACTGAAGTTCCTTTTTCACCGCCTCTTTTTATCCCGATCGTTATTGGATTAATGTCGATCTATCTCATTTTTATGGGGGCTGGGGCTTGGGGTATCGATAAGGCTAAAAAATAGCTGAGCCCCTTTCTGGAAATGCTTTGAATATAGGATTGATTGAGAAGATTCAAAGAATGGATCTTGAAGCTATTACTCGCCGCCTAAGGCCTGAAGAATAGTCATTACAATCTGCGGAACGGGCGGAGCAGTGTCAATGACTATCGCATCTTTGGGTTCTTCCAGATCAGCAAACTGACTTTTCAAAAGATGAGGGTCGAAAAAGTGACCATGACGCTTCTTAAGCCTATTATAAATGAGCTCATAACTTCCCTTTAGGTAGATGAATTGAACGTCAGGGGAGACTTTGAGGATTTTCCGGTAAGACTCTTTTAGAGCAGAGCATCCTAAGATGAGAGGCCCCTTTTCTTTAAGGAGGGTAGCTAGAGTGTTGAGCCAAGGAAGGCGATCTGCATCGGTCAGGGGAACCCCATGAGACATTTTCTCTTTGTTTTCTTTCGAATGAAAATCGTCTGCATCATAGAAGGGGAGTTTAAGCGCTATAGAAAGCTCTAATCCTACAGCCGTTTTCCCACAGCCTGAGACACCCAATATGATAAGGCTCATAAAAAAAATCCCAACTTTATCTCTAAAGTTGGGACCATAGTGTGTAACAAATTAATCTGTAAAGAACAACTTACGCAGGTTGAGCAGTAATAAGCTGAACCATTAGACGGCCAAGCTGAATACTTTTCTCTCTAGCGCTATCAACCATTTGATTGTCGGAAGAGACCTGCTGTGATTGGTTTTGGTAATCACTACCCGTATGTCCTACCTTATATTGAAATTTAGCATCTTCAATCTGAATTCTTTGTTGTTCCTGTGGGAAAACAGAGTCAGCAAATCCTCCAGATAAAGTTCCAAGACCACTTAACGATGTTTCAGCATCAAAATTAAAGATCGGTAAATTCTGACCTTTAAATCGTGTTGCTGCTAAGTCTAAAGCCATCTTAGCTCCCTTTCCACCCATCATCCATTGCTGACATTTTTCACCTTGCTTGTAGTTTTCGGATTGGCCATCACTGTGATGTTTCCAAATGCGCTTTTCGATTTTGGTGACTTCTTTTGTTTTGTCTGCAGAATCCTTAAGAGCCTCAGTCACAACCTGCATAATGAGCATTGTCACGATGATTGGGTTGCGGGCTTTAATATTCGTCCCTTCGTAAGTTTTCCGAGACTTTGCAACTTCTACTTGAGCTTGTTCTGAGGTTCTATCAGAGGCTTGGGCAGTGGCATCTGTTCGTCCTTGCTCTCCAGTAGTCAGAGGATGCAATGAGGAGTTTTTTACTTTCTTTGCATCTTCTGAAAAGGTTGAGACAGCTGTCGTATTGTGGGATGATCCCTCAATTCTTGTTCCATCTGACATAATGTTTTCCTCTTTATATGATCAATCAATTAATTTTTTCCGCCGCGGGCAATATCACCCGTAATTTGGCTTTCAACGCTAATGGTTTTAGCAGCAGCTGCAATCACGTTTGCTTGGTCTTTTTTTCCAAGGCCACCGATAATCTGTTCCATTTCCTTCTCAGCTGTTTTCCGCTTGAACTCATTTTTCACTTGCTTGGAGCGGTTGGAGAAATGGGAGGCTTGCGCTTTACTTTGTTGGTAGCTAACACCGACTTCAGAAACTTTCTGAAATGTCGTTACAGAAGTCGCAAGCTTTTGGGGAAGATCGTTATTGAAGACTGTAGCGAGTTCACTGCTTACCCCATAACCAGAAACGACGGCACCAGCAAGGCTAAGGCCTGCTCCTTTGTAGCTGTGATCGGTGAAATCACGAACGAGTTTTCCGGACAGTGAAAGGGCACTTCCAGCAATCATTTGTGCACCTAGTGGAACGTTTCCAGATAAAAGGACTCCTGTTCCAATGGCAGCATTAGCAGTGATTCCGAAATACTCTATAGCATTACCCCAATAAGACCAGTTAGCTTGAATTTGCTGATTTTTAATCTGCTCTCTAACAAGCTCGATTTGGTCGTCGCGGAGTTTTTGCACTCCAGAGTGAGTAACCTTGAAGACCTCAAGTTGTTTTTCTTGGATAACGAGATGGAGCTCGTAAGCTTGCCCAACGATTTGTGCAATATAGTAGCCTCCAACTTTAGGCATATGAATAAGAGGGTCTTTTTCAACTCTTTCAAATTGAGGGGTGGGTTGGGCTTTATGCGTACCAATAACAGCTTGTTGTTCGGAGGCTTGTGCTGGCTTAGCGCTAGACCAAACATTCCGGTTAAAGTCGACATTTTGCGTCGCTTCCTCAGGGAGGGCCATGCAACGTCTTTTATTTGGGAAGAGCTCTGTTTCTTCTTCCCTTTTACGTTTGCCTAAAACTGAAGCTGTTTGAGCTTCAAAGCGGGCTTTTTTGCGCATGACGGGAGCTGTTTGCTCCTCTTCTCTCGTCCGCTTTCGAGAGATTGAGGAGGTTTGCTCCTCATCACTACTTCGCTTTTTTAAGGGTGAGTGGCTTTTCTCTACAGGATGCAAGGCGGTTGGGTTACTAATCCGCTCAATTCTCATTTCTGTACTTGCCATAATTTAAGCACCTTCTTCTTTTGTCCAGTTGGACTCTAATCTTGCGATCTTCTCGAGAAGATCTTGATGGTTTTCTTTGAGGCGTTCTTTACACGCGTCTAACTCTTTTTCTCCTTCTAGAAAGAGACCGAGAGCATTATAACATTCAGCAGCATGAAAGTGGGGGAGGGGGTCATCTTCACTCAGAAGTGAGACCATCGACCACGCTCTCAGCGCTTCTTCATACCTTTTTTCCATCTGCATACAAGCGCCAACACCTTCCCAATAACTAGGGCAGTAGGGCTCAAAGGCAGCGAGCTGTTGATAGACCCCTTTCGCTTCTTCATAATCACCACTTTGGTAAAGGGTCCGTGCAAAGGAGCTCAATATTCGGAGGTCATCGGCTGAATAATTCTTATTCAGAGGGGCTGTTCTTTCAAGAATACCTGACATTCCGTAGAGCGCCTGCTCGATTTTTGCCTTTTCTTTTGCAGATAACATTTAGTAACTCTTACCTACTTGTTGTGCTCGGCGTTCTTGAGATTGTAAGACCGATCTTAATACTTTATTCAGGGCATCAAACATAGCAAGAGCAAGGTTTGCTTGGGTAAAGAGTTGGTTGGTCTGATTCTGGATTTGATGCTTACTGTCATCTGCCACGTTACTCAGTTGCTCGAGGATTTTTTCTAGATCTGCTTTAGAGACTTTCTTTGAGTTTTCAAATTCTTCTTTACCAAACATCGGATCGATTGACTCTTTTCCGAGCTCTTTTTTCATATCCGCAAGAATCTCTTGGAAATCAAGGATAGTGTCCCAGTGCTTAGAAATATCAAATTCATCAGCATCAGGATTCTTAGCTTTGATATTGGTTAATTCTGTCTTAAGATCAAGGATAGTCCCTTTCAACAGATCTTGAAGTCTTAGAACTTCATCATTAATTTTTTGATACTTTCCAGTCGTGTGAATATCATAGGCTTGGCCTAAACCGACAGCTTCTGCAGCTAGATTTGCTTCAGTTGACATAGAGAACCTCTCAAATATTTTTGTTACAACACATTTGCTAAAGCAGTGTTTATAGTTGGTGTTTTATTATGTAATTTTATTAGGCACCAACCCTGCCCGCACTTAAGAATATAACGAAAAAACGATTTACTTTCCACGTAAATGACTCATTTTAAGAATTAAAATAATAACTTACAAGTAAAGGTATGCTAAAACGTTTATTTACAGGAGAATAAATTTTACTTTATAGAAATTATTTTTTTGCAGATAGTAGACTTTTTTGGGAGGTTTAATGACAACAATTAATCGTACAAAAAGCAAGAAAATATTTGAAAAATCAGAAGAAGTGATTGCTGGTGGTGTCAACTCTCCAGTGCGGGCATTTATTGGGCTCGGCATTGATCCGATGATTGTGAAAAAAGGGGAAGGATCTACGATCACGGATATTGATGGAAGGACCTTTATCGACTATTGTATGAGCTGGGGAGCTCTCCTTCATGGACATGCCCATCCTGAGGTAACGAAAAGAGCGATAGAACGAGTAAAGCTAGGAAGTACGTTTGGGATTGCGACTG
Organism: Simkaniaceae bacterium; assembly: GCA_018399075.1. Lineage (GTDB taxonomy): Bacteria > Chlamydiota > Chlamydiia > Chlamydiales > Simkaniaceae > Neptunichlamydia. Next base: position 1,149,596 of record CP073763.1, read on the forward strand.
AAGAAGAGGAATGGCTAGCACGGGAGCTGGTAGATGGAATTAGCAGCCTGGATAAGGTCCGATTTGTCTCTTCGGGGACGGAGGCTGTGATGACTGCTGTTAGACTAGCAAGAGGCTTTACAGGACGCCCTATTGTGATCAAATTTAATGGAAATTACCATGGCCATGCTGATCCTTTTCTTGTGAAAGCGGGATCAGGGGTCTCTCAGGTTAGTCAAGAATCTTCATCTGATGGTGTTCCAGACGAAGTCGTTAAACATACCCTTTCTTTACCCTATAATGCTATTGAGGCCTTTACGAAAGTGATGCATGACCCCTTCTATTCGCAGTTTGTTGCAGCGGTGGTTTTAGAGCCAATCGGGGCTAACATGGGAGTCGTTCCTGCAACGCTGGAGTTTTTGGAATGTGTTCGCTACGAAACGAAGAGGATTGGTGCGGTCTTGATTTTTGATGAGGTGATTAGTGGGTTTCGTGTGGCTTTTGGGGGCGCTCAGAAGCTTTATGGAGTCGAGCCCGACTTGAGCACTTTTGGGAAAATTATTGGAGGGGGTTTTCCAGCGGCAGCTTTTGGTGGAAAGGAGGGAATTATGGATTGCTTGGCTCCGAAGGGAAAAGTCTATCAAGCGGGAACGCTTTCTGGAAACCCCGTTGCAATGGAGGCAGGGCTAGCAACTCTTGAGCTGGCAAAAACTGCAGGATTTTATGAGGAACTTAAGCGGAAGACAGAGGTGATTACAAAGCCACTTCGAAGTAGGGTAAAAGGGGGATGTCTTCAAGAAACAGTTGGGATGTTTACGATTTTCTTCGGCGTAGAAAAAGTTTCCTCCTTTGAAGATTTAAAGGAGCTGGACAAAGAGCGTTTTAAAGCGTATTTTCGTTTTATGTGGGACAAAGGGATCTATATTTCCCCTTCCCCTTATGAAGCTTGTTTCATCTCCTCTGCTCATAGTCAGGAGCAATTGGAGAGAACTCGCGATGCTATTTTAGAATTTTTGAGTGAATAGATGAAGCGACTCTTATTTTTCTTATTAATTTTCAATGCCCTTGTTTTTGCTGAGGATACCTATGTTTTATTAAAGGGGTATCTTGGCGAAGACAACCTTTCATTTGCTCAACAAAAAATCAATGCTGTCCGAGAGGTTGATGGGGGAAGACTCATTCTTCAAGTGAATTCCTCATCTGGAGATCTTCGAGCTTCCCTTTCTCTTGCTCAAGAGATCTATGACATTAAGATGAGAAGCAATAAATATGTGATTATATACATTGAGGGTAAAGCTGTTGGTCCTGCTGCTGTTTTCCCCTTTCTTGCTGATGAAATGATTGTCACACCCCTTGTTGCATGGGGAGATATCCCTTATGGGGTGAAAGATCAAATGACTCTAGAGCGAATGCGTAGATCTGTGAGTTCTTTAATTAATAGGAACCGGAGCCACGCACCGACTTTATATAAGCTTGCAGATGCGATGATAGATCCTCATTACCAGTTGATTTACCAAAATGGTCAGGGGGTGATTGAAAAGGAGAAAAAAGAGCAGTTTGATCCCCTTGTTTTAAATCTAAAAGGGATGAAGTCTTTAGGAGTTGTGGATGAGGTGATGGATGATAAAACCTTTGCCGATAGCTATGTGAGGGTTAAAGAAGAACAAACAGAATACTCAAGAGTCGTTTCAGCTGCTGAATTTAACGAAGAGTTTGAAAAATATGTTTCTTATAGCAAAACAGAGCAAAACCTGATTGGATACATCCGTATTGATAATAAACGATCGATTAATCAAGCGACCTATATTTATGTGAAGTTTGCACTGAAGGATTTTATAAAAAAGGGAGTGCGCTTTGTTGTTCTAGATTTAGATACGCCTGGAGGGGAAGTTTTAGCAGCTCTAAAGATTGTTGATTTACTTCAAAAACTTGATGTTCAATATCATATTCCTGTTGTTGCATTTATTGATAACTGGGCGGTTTCAGCAGGGGCAATGCTGGCCTATTCCTCCCGCTTTATTGGGGTGCTGCCTAGTTCACTAATGGGTGCTGCAGAACCAGTTATTTTGGGAAAAGAAGGGCAGATGGTTTCTGCCTCAGAGAAGGTCAACTCTGCCTTAAGAGCAGAAATCTCAAATTTAGCGAGTTTTTATGGGAGAAATCCTTTGATTGCTGAGGCTATGGTTGATAAAGATTTAATCCTGGTTCTTCGTAATCATAAGATTGTTAAGCTTAAGAGTGAAAGCGAAGTGATTAATACGGGCTCATCGCCTGATGTGATTATTTCAGGGCGTGGAAAATTGATTACTTTGAATTCAAAGCAAATGATTGACTTAGGGATTGCTGATTTTGAAGTCCCATTTAAACCTGTTCCAGAAATTACAGATAAGGAATGGAACAAAGGGGTTTGGCCGGCTAGTAAAGTCCTAATTTTTGAAGAACCAACCCTGAATAAAATTCCTCATGCTGTGATGATTGATTATCAAGATTGGCGAGTGGGCTTTTTTACTGTATTAACCCATCCGATTGTTGCAACCCTCCTTTTTGTTGGACTTGTGATTGGTTTATATATTGAGATTAATACTCCGGGGTTCGGGGTGCCGGGTTCAATAGCATTAGGCTGTTTAGCACTTATTCTTCTTTCAAGTTTTGCGAGTCATGCAATTAACTGGATCGAGATCATTATAGTCTGTGTAGGGCTCATCTTACTTGCCCTAGAACTCTTTGTTATCCCAGGGTTTGGTATTACGGGAATCCTAGGGATCATCTTGACAATTATCGGCCTTTTTGCTTTAATGCTTCCAGGGATTGATAGGTTAAACTTCTTAGAACCAGAAACATTTAAATTGGTAGGTGTAGCATTTATTGAGAGACTTGCATGGCTATGTGGGGGACTTGTATTTGCTATTGTCATGATCATTTTGATGGCACGCTTCTTTTCGCACCGGTTTTTCCGCTTTTCAAAACTGATTTTAAAAGGGGAGCAGGAGAAAAAAGAGGGGTATGTTTCTGGGATCCCTAGGGAATTAATGCCTGAAGAGGGCGAACTGGGTGAAACTGTAACTCCTCTCCGTCCTTCTGGGAAAGTTCATATTGGAGACAACCTTTATAATGCGGTGTGTTTAACGGGATATTTAGAAACCAATACTACCGTCGAAGTTGTTAAGATTGAAGGAAGCAAAATTGTGGTAAAACCGCTCAAAGAACAAAGGGATTTTTCATGTTAGTGGCGATTGGTGTTGGCCTTCTTTCTCTCATTTTGATCTACCTTGAATTTTTTGTGCCTGGTGCTGTTTTAGGGATCTTAGGAGGGGTAGGTTTTTGCATCTCTATTCTCCTTTTTATTTGGGAATCGGGAAATGCTTGGCTCATTGCTACTTTCATCGTCTTTATTATGGCTTTATTAATCCTTACAATCAAACTTGCCCTTTGGAAGATCAAGCAGAAACCGGCCATGTTTGCAAAAGAGGAGCAATCGGGTTATCTAGCTTCCCAGTATGACAAGGAAATGATTGGAAAAGAAGGGGAAGCTGCTACAGATCTTAAACCTTCGGGTCATATCCGTATAGAAGGGGAAAGATACCAAGCTGTTTCAGAAAGCCGCTATATTAAAAAGGGAGAATCGGTTAAAGTCGTTGGTGGCGAGGGCGCACGCTTAATCGTCAGAAAACATTAACAGAGGACTCTCATGGAAGGTGCTGCACTTGGAATTTATGCTCTGATTATCCTAATGGGGATAGTTGGACTCATTTTCATATTTATCTTAGGAAAATATATCAAACTTTGGTTTCAGGCCTTTGTTTCTGGAACACCAATCTCACTCTTTAACATCATAGGAATGAGTCTAAGGAAAATTCCTCCCCAAGTGATTGTTAATGCCCGCATTAACTCTTACAAAGCGGGACTAAAAGGTATTTCCGCTTCAGATCTTGAGACGCACTATTTAGCAGGTGGGCGCGTTCTTGAAGTTGTTCGCGCAATGATTGCTGCCGATAAAGCAAATATTCCTCTCGATTGGCGTCAAGCAACAGCCATTGATTTAGCTGGACGCGACATCTTGGAAGCAGTGCGCACATCGGTCAACCCGAAGGTGATTGATTGCCCAAGTTCCGATCCTTCTCAATACATCACTGCTGTGGCTAAAAATGGTGTGCAGCTCCTATGTCGCGCTAGAGTAACAGTGCGGACAAATATTAAGCAGCTTGTTGGGGGAGCTACCGAAGAGACGATTATTGCCCGTGTTGGTGAGGGAATTGTTAATGCGATTGGCTCATCTTTAACGCATGCAGATGTTCTAGAAGCCCCAGAAATGATTACAAAGCTTGTCCTTGACAAAGGACTCGATGCTCAAACCGCATTCGAGATCTTATCGATTGATATTGCAGATATTAGTGTTGGAGACAATATCGGAGCAAAACTAAAGATTGACCAGGCCGATTCAGATAAGCAGGTGGCTCAAGCAAAAGCTGAGGAGCGCCGGGCAATGGCAGTGGCTGCTGAGCAAGAAAATAGAGCACAAGTCGTCCTTGCAGAAGCAGGGATTCCAAAAGCAATTGCTGGAGCCTTTAAAATGGGAAATCTTGGAGTGATGGATTTTTATAAGCTTAAAAATCTCCAGTCCGATACCAAGATGAGAGATTCTTTAGCTAAATATGAGGATGATGATGAGTCAAAACATTGAGGCTCTTTATCCCTTTCTTATCTTAATTGGAGCCTCTATTGTTAAGGGGCTCCATAAAAGGGCAAAGCAAAAGAAAGAACAAGAAAAAAGTATCTTTCGCCCTGCTCGCCCAGTTCCAATCCCTACACCTAAAGCTAAACCTCCAGCACCTATTGGTTTGAGAGCAGTCAAATCTGTTGCGCTTTCGGATGTTGTTAAAAAAGAGGTTTTTTATCGGAAGAAAAAGCCACGCATAGCAAAATTAATCGGTGGCCTCAAAAGTAAAAAAGAACTTGTTCTTTTGTCAGAAATTCTTGTGAATAAACAAGGTATCAAGTAAAGTTTTTCCTCATAAAACGAGGATTATTATGACAGAAATACTCCGTCGACTGGTTCCGCCAGAGCTCCTTCAGGACCGTGAGTTTACTTATCAACGGGCCCACCTAAAAACAAGGGGAGAAGTTGATCAGTATCGTGAAATCCAAGGTGGTATAAAGAAGACTTATATCTATTTTCGAGATCCACTAACACACGATTGGCGTTTTGGAGAGGAGCCACATCATGTGAGAGGCCTTCTTGCTGTCATGGCCGTTGGGACTGCTGTCTTATATGCAGCAACGTTAGTTCTCCGGGCTATTCAAACCACAATTATTTTAGCAGGCGTATTTTTCCGTGCTTATAAATCTAGTTATGAGCACCGTAAGAAAGTCGATTTTTCAGAAACCTTTTTTAATACCATTGAGTTAAAGATTTACGAACAAAAAGAGGGATTACTCTTTATTGGAAGAAGTGTATTTTTAGATACAAAGTGCGCAACGGCTATGGGAGTTTCCGCAGTGTCTGCTAATTTTTATGGGGATATGAAAAAAGTTCTTCAAATGGAGATCATCTTTTCAGAGATGGAGAAAGAGTGGAATAAAGGGCCTGATTTTGATATTGAAAGTGGTGTAGAAGATGACTGGCATGCCGATAATTCAGCTGTTGCTAACGGAGCACTCTTTCTGAAGAATCATTCGCTTAAGGATATGACCTTTTCATCATTGCTTGGGGAGCTTTCAAAAGCAAGAGAGCTCTCAAACCGCTCTTTCTATATTTTTCAATGCGCTCAACCTCTAAGTGGAAGGTTTAGGGAGAGGATGGAATGGATAGAAGGAGAGTTTCCTAGTTATGCAGCCCTTGTTCAACACCATGAAGAGATAGCACGAAGAATTAGAGGGGAGAGATTCTAAAGATCTTTATCACTTCCAAGCCAATCAAGTGTGGCCACATTCCTTACTTCTAATTGAGACTCTGCAATAAGGACCTGCTTTCCACCCACTTCAATCAGATAGAGCATAGACTTTGGACTTAAAGGACGTTTTTCAAGAATTTTTACGGACTTCAAGACATTCATCCCACGCAGTCTTCCATTGCTGATCTTTCGGAACATCCAGACAGTTAAAATAACAAGAACAAGAAGTCCAACTAGGACAACAATTGTTTTGATAAAGGCTGTTTCATACGACTCAGTTGCTTTTTGAACCTCATGTGTTGCTTTATGGGCATCATCAGCAACTTTGCATTCTCCTTCATCCTTGTATTGAGCAGGCTCCTCTGCTTTAGCGGGAGGTGGTGTTTCCTCTTTGGCTTTAGGAGCATCAGCAACAAGCTCCATTTCAATTAGAGGGTCTTGTGGAGATTCCTCTGCCAAGAGGGGAGTGAAAAGAAGAATGAATAAAATTTTTAGGTATCGCATCTGTTGACCTTTGTCTTTAACTTTTATTCTGTGCGGAAAGATCTTTTTTGTCTATAATAACCCCCATGCATAAAGGAACAATTGCGCTAGATATTGACGGAACGATTACCAATCGGGAGCATCAAATTCCTGATGGTGTGGCGACCTACTTTGAAAATCTTCATAAAGAGGGATGGCAATTCATTTTTGTCACAGGTCGAGCTTTTTCTTTTGCAATGATGGCTCTTCCGAAATTGACCTTTCCCTATTTACTTGCCGTTCAAAATGGCGCTGATTTGATCGAAATGCCTTCGATGAAAAAAGTGGCTCGCTTTTATTTGAAAATTGATGTTGTAGAGCTTCTTGATCAACTTTACGAAGGGAACGAAGGTGACTTTATCGTTTATGCTGGATATGAAAAAGGAGATCTTTGTTATTTCCGTCCAGATCGCTTTTCAGATGAAATGCAAGACTATCTTAAACAAGTGGAAAGACTGTCAGCATCGCCTTGGATCCGCTTAGAATCATTCAAAATTCAGGAGCAAAGCACTTTCCCCCTTATTAAATGCATTGGATCCAAAGAAATGCTTGAAGGGTTTAATCAAAAACTATTAGCGATTGAAGGACTTAAAACAACGCTTATCAAAGACCCCATTTCTAGGGTTTTTTATCTCATTCTTATTACCCACCAGGAGGCTGATAAGGGGATTGCAGTCAATAAGTTCATGGAGAAATTTCAGTTAAAGCGCCCGCTTATTACCGGTGGGGATGATAACAATGATATACCCCTTCTGAAAGTGGGAGATGTTCGGATTGCGATGGATGGAGCTCCCGATGCCCTTCAAAATATTGCCCACATCATTGCTCCACCTGCCGATCGAATGGGAATTATTCAGGGGATCGAAGAGGCCATAAGAGGATAGTGATGACTCATACCATTGAAAAACGGAGACTCATAGACTTAGCGCTTGAAGCAGGACGGCGTTATCTTAGCCCCAAAACAGATCTTATTCATTATTGCTATGAAGATGAGCGTTCTACCGATACGATTCCACTCTTTGAAAACCTCTGCTATATCCTGACTCTCTTTCGAACCCTAGTGGGGGATCATGTTCAAGAAGGTAAGGAGCGTTTAAAGCATCTCTTTGCCTTTCGAATGGATGATGGACGTTTTCCTGTCTACCTTCATCAATACCCGAAGGGACGTGGATCTTACCGAACAATGTATCCTCTTTTCTTAATTGATCAGTACTTTCACAAAGTGATTGAAGAGCCTCTTCGATCAGAAATTCGAAAAAACCTCACCCTTCCTCTTCCTCCCTTAGAGATTACCAACTCTAAAGAAGCAGGGATGATGGCCCTACACTTAATGTGCCATGGGTATAATTTAGACACTCTTGCTCCTTTCTGGGACTTTAACAGACAATTTTACTTAGGACCGCTCAGTGAAGAAAGACAACGAAAAGGAGAGATTGAAACGACACTTTTTGATCTTTTTATGGGGCATTCTCCTCGCATTTTAAAACCGCACCCCATCCACCTTCACGCTTCCCTCGTTTTTCCTCATGAAAATGGGGCTGAAGCACCTCCTCCTATAGCTGGCTATCCAAAACCTGTTGGCAAAGGGTTCCATCTTTATCGGAAGGTTTGGGAAGAAGGGGATCATCTTCATACGTTGGTCTGCCAAGATAAAAACATCCTTCAAAAAGAAAATATTTTTACTTATCCAGAAATGATTCCCGATGAAAAAAATCGGATGGAACTCACTTTTTATACCGATCGCGCTGAAGGAAAAACCGTTCTGATTAATGGGGAGAAAGGGACAGTTTTTAAACTCGGAGATCTCCTATCCATTGTCACACCTGTTGAAACTCTTAACTTCACCTTTAAACTCATTGAAGGGGAAGGTGACTTTTTAGGGCACTTAAGTTTTGGAAACCGGCCGGCTCAACTTGAAACGCACGATTTTACAGCTTATGATTGGAAGATTGGAATTCGCTCACTAAGAAGAACACCTACTTTGAAGCTTCACCTTCAAGAGCTTTGATTTGAAGATCGTGATTCGATCCCGCTTTATAGATCATGGGGCGTTTGGCAACAATTGTATTGCGTGCATCAGTTGCAGACTTGCCTTTCTTTAAGACATAATAGGCTCCCAAACTCGATCCACTTCTTCCCACACCTGATTTGCAATGGATCAAGACAGTGGTTCCCTTTTTTCTTTTTTCATCAATCCAGTCTGCTGCTTCGTGGAGCTTTTCAAGTGTTAATGCAAGAAAATCGGAAGAAAAGATGATTTTATGGTCTATTCCTTTATAGTCAATCGCTCGACCTATAAGGGTTGTTGTTTGTATTTCAAAGGGATCAACAACGGCTAAAACGGCGATGTTATTTTGTATGATCCATTCCTTAAATCCCATTTCCCTTAAAGGGAGTGCGCTTAAATAGACCCCCTCTTCGATTTCCGTTGTCCATTCCCACTGTCCAAAACGGTTTTTAAGGACATTTTTAATCAGGAGAATCTCGAAAATAAGACGATTCATCCCTGTCACATGAATGAATTTGCAGGCTATAGAAAGAGCTTTCTCTGATTTTGCAATGAGGACGGTGGCAATGCCTATTAAAACAAGGGTTGATTTCCATGGAAAAGCAGCAAAGAAACCTTGCGTCCAGGAAAAACGAGAAAGAGCATAGATCGAGACTGTTAAGACGCAAGCGGTGCGAACAAGTGGGCTTTTATAAAGGTTTTCAAAGTGCCAGTTGTAGCTTGTTGGAATAGGATTAATTGGTTTTCCTGACTCCATTCTTAAGTGAGCGCAGCTTCTTCTTGAGGCGCTAGAGCAGGGCTATCAACAGCTACTCCCATCGCATGCATTCCATTATCAACATAAAGGGTGACACCAGTGATTGCTGAGGCCATGGGTGATAAAAGAAAAGCTGCTGAATTGCCAATTTCGTCAGACTTTAGATCCTTTTGAAGAGGGGCATTGTGGTGAGCATACTCAATCATGGCGCCGATAAAGCCAATGGCGCGTGCTGCGCGACTTCCCAGAGCTCCCGCAGAGATGGCATTGACGCGGAGACCCCACTTCCTTCCAGCTTCCCATGCAAGGGTCCGTGTGTCACTTTCAAGAGCAGCTTTTGCCGAGCTCATACCGCCACCATATCCTGGAACGGCGCGCTCAGAAGCGAGATAGGTCAAGTTAATGGCTGATCCATTCCTATTCATGATCGGACCAAAGTATTTGACCATACTGACAAAGGAATAGGCAGACGCGCTGACTGCAGCAAGATACCCGTTTCGTGTTGTCTCAAGGAGAGGTTTTTTAACTTCAGGACCGTTGGCTAAAGAGTGTACAATGATGTCGATCTTTCCAAAATCCTTTTCTACCTGCGCAGCGACTTCAGAAACGGTATAACCATCATATTGCTTGTAGCGCTTATTCTCTTTGATATCCTCAGGAACTTCTTCAGGCGTGTCAAAGCTTGCATCGATGGGGTAAAGTTTTAGATAGTTCATCATGGAGCCATCAGAAAGTTTCCTGGACGCATCAAATTTTCCAGCTTCCCATGATGTGGTAAAGATTTTTACAATGGGAGCCCATGTTCCAATTAGAATCTCGCAGCCTGCTTCAGCAAGGGCTTTCGCTATGGCCCAGCCATACCCCTGATCATCACCAATTCCTGCTATAAAAGCTTTTTTACCTTTTAAGTTCATCAGATTACCTCACGCTAAATTTGCTGCAAAATATACCAAAAAAATTCAAAAATGACAACTAATCATTCGCCCCTCATAGCCTTCAGACGTATTGAGATAAAAGCCTATATTAAACTATTCAAGAAAAGAATATAATCTAAGCCTTTGTAAGTTATTTATTTAACGGTCTTTTATTTAATCCAAAAGTGGTATGCTTTTTGTTAAAATCATTCTGGGGGTATATGGAAAAGATTAATCTTAATGCACGGCCAGATCCATTCTTAGGAAAGCTTTATCAAAGTGAAGATCAGCTGATGCGTTTGGCACATATTGCTCTTCCCTTTTTATTCCTATGTAAACCTACAAGAGTTGTTGTTAATGCTCTTTTAAATGCAGCGGTGTTGACAACCGTAATCAGAAAAGGGGAGATTGCTGCGAGTAATAATGAAAGCCCGCTTAGAAATAACCTATTAATTACCTCTTTTTTAACTCTTAGGGTCTACCTATCGATTTTCCGCCCCTTAGTGGGATTGTCAATCACTAATCTGTTGATGGTGATGATGGATATCTCTAAGAAAAGAGTTTTTGAAGCAACTTCGAAAATGCTCTATTTGCTCTCCATTGCCTCAAGAACTCCCAGAATCATGCTTAGACGCCCTGAAATCACCCCTCTTTCCTCTATCATGCAGATCATCAATGAGGCGAAAGAGGGATATAGCGAGTACAAGAAAGAAAGGTATCTGGAGGTGAGTGGATTGATTCTTTTACTGGCGCTTCGCACCTTTCAGACAACAAACGAAGTTTCTAATGTTTTTAATCATTACTGTGGGAGAAGGTCTTTTGGATAGAGTTAACTTGAATGCACGTCCAGATCCCCTTTTAGGAAGGCTTCCTAAAAGTGAGAGTCAGTTGACTCGTTTGGCTCTTATTGCTATTCCCTTTATGAGTTTATATAAACCGACGAGAATGGGTGCCTCTGTTATCGCAGGCTCTGTTCAGGTCATTACCCTTTGGAAAGGTGAGCAATCAAGATCGGAAAAGTTCTTTAAGTCATCATCCTATGCGATGATGATTTACCTATCAATTTATCGCCCCAAAGCAGCTCTTGTGACAACACTTGCAGTGCAGACTTATAGCGATATTAAAGACCGCAAGATTTATGACATTCTCTCTCGGATCGTTTATTTTAGCTCCATTTACTCTGGACGAGTAGAACTCATCGCTCTTTCTCTAGTCATGGAAATTGGAAAGGAGCTGGGAGAGGCTTATCAAGAGTATGACAAGGGGAAATATCTTGAGTCCTTAGCAAAACTTATAATGGCAGCACTCCGCACCTATCAAACAAAAGAAGAGGCATCTAGGCTATCTCGCCGCTATTTTGGGAAAACGGTTACTCAGGAAGATTGGGATCAACTCTCTAATGAAAAAGATATTTCAAAGGCCTTGAAAAAGAAAAATTATTCAGATGTCATCATGGATATTAAAGTTAAATCCCTTCCCCAAAAAGATCTTTCAAACGTTAAGCTCAAAGATATGATTTTTGAGCGGGTTAACTTTTCAGAATCCGGATTAAGCAAAGCCTCGATAGAAAATGTAACGTTTAACCATTGCGAGATGAAGGACATCTTTTTTTATCGCGTGGCTCTAACAAACGTTGTTTGGAATAACTGTCAGCTTGAAAAAGGGGCCTTTTATCTTTGTTATGGATCAAACCTTCATTTTAAGGGGTGTGATCTTACCCGTTTTTGTATGGAAGAATCGATCTTTTCAAACTTGATGATTGAAGCCTCTTCCCTTTATGCATCTTCTTTTTTAAATGTACTCTTACAAGATTCCCTTTTAAAAGGATGTGATTTGCTTAATGTTCTCCTTTGTGACGCGAACTTTAAGCAACAAAGCTGCACAGACAATAGGATTACAAAACCTGTTGTTGCCCTTACATGGGACTTTAAAAGTCGAGGTTCATGGGGAGCTCCTGTTCCTGATGTGTTGGAGGACCAAGGGGCATTGACCCTTAAGTTTCCGATATACCCTAAGGATGCAGACCGCTCATCTCTCTATGATGAAGTTCGAGATAAGCTCAGAACATATGAAACCTATCGTTTAAGTCGGGCCCAAGAGCTTCTCTCTGATTCTAATTTAACACCAGAAATCGAGAGGATTAAAAGACGGGCTGCCCAGGTTATGTCTTATGCTGATGCGGTGATTCTTTCAGGAGGAGAAAATGTTGAAACGGAGTTTTATTCTGATGCGTCAGATGGTTACGACTACCGAAGAAGTGTGATGGAATTTGCAGTCATTCATCATGGCAAACCCGCAATGGGTATTTGCCGTGGTTGCCAAGTGGTGAACGCCTATTTTGGAGGAACGATTAAAGATGTTCCCTTTCAAGGAAGACAAGAGCTCATAGAGTATACCGATGACCCATTAGGTAAAAGGCTTAGAAAGAAAGGTGGAAGAGAAATTATAGGGTACTCAGCGCACGGTCAAGCTGCAGACAAAATGGGAGAAGGCCTTCGAGTCATTCTTATGAAAAGAGGCATTGTTAAAGCCTTTATGAATCAAGAGGGAACGGTGATTGGAACACAGTTTCATCCCGAAAGATATATCGAAGGAAAAATGGTCAAAGAAAAAATGGGGAAGGCGGATCTAAAACAGCTGATTACTATTCTTGGATCAGGATTTATCAATAAAGGTAATCATTTTTTCGAAACGGGTCCTGTTTTGACTGAAGGAGATGCGCCTCAACTCAATCGAGCAGGTGAAGAGGCAATTATTAAGTTTTGTAATCAATTACTAGTTCGGATGGTCGAGAGTGTAAAAGTGCTCGATTCAAATCAAATTTTCTTTAAGCTTTTTTTAGAAAGGGTGAGAGCTAATCGCGGCGGATCCACCCTTCAGCCGTCAGGATCCTCCCGGGGGGGATAATCACCTTAATCCGCTTCGGTGGCGGAGCTGATGGGGGTTGGGGAGGTAGAACCTCGATTTTCTTAGGAGGAGTTGCTAACTTTTTAGGAGCTGCTGGTAGCTTCTTTGGAAGTGCAGCTTTTTTAGGGGCTACTTTCTTTCGAGTGACAACTTTCTTCTTGGGGGCAGCCTTTTTTCGAGTGACAACTTTCTTTCGCGCAGCCGTTTTCTTTTTCGATGCGACTTTTTTCCGCTTAGGAGCGACCTTTTTCCTAGGGGAAGTCGCCTTCTTTTTTATAGCGGTCGTTTTCTTTCTTTTAAAAATCTTCTTAACTACCATGAACATATTCAAATTCAATTTAATTGCGATAATAATAAACTTATGCCGCTTTAATTACAATATAGTAATATTTAAAATAAAGGCTTTAGTTCTTGCTTCTCTTCCCTAAATGAGGTACCATAAACCCCATGAAATATGTAAAAATCGATCCTTTTGAAAAACACCTTGATGAAGCCCTACCCGATCATCCTTCGGACGTCTACTTTATCCTGATGGATGATCCCTTTGAGCGCGCCTTTGTTGCAAAGCGGCTCTGCAATAAACTGAGAATCGATGTAATCCACTCGGAAAATGATAACCTCCTTGAGGAATTAGAATCCCCCTCATTGTTCTCCAAAAAACGGATCCTTATTTGTGATGATGTGAAGGAAAAAGAGATTCCAAAAGTGGATGATCTAATCCTGATTTTTACAGGAAAAACAGCCCCTCCTTTTTACAAGAAGATGGAAAAAGAAGGGACAACCCTTGATCTTTCTGGAGAAAAACCATGGGACCGAAAAAGCCGCTTGCAACGGTGGCTTTTAGAATGTGCTCGCGAGAGGGGAAAAGCTTTAAGTGTTGATGGGGCAACTTACCTGATTGATTTTTCTCATGCAGATTTTTCAACGCTATTACAAGAACTAGATAAGATTGTCGCTTATAGTGGAGAGAAAAAGAGTATTACCCTAGAAATAGTTAAAGGCATTTGCTCTCTCGATCCTGTTCAAAGTGGGTGGGAACTTTCAGAAGCTGTTGTTCTTGGTGGTTTTGTTCACTTTGATGAGGTTGATCTCTATTCGCTTATTGGACAACTCCGCTACCAACTGCAGCTAGGTCTGCAGATTGCCATGGCAAAAGAGCCACCAAAAGCTTCTCCAAAGAAGATTGAAAGATTTCGGCGAAGTGGTTTGAAAATATCTTATTTTATGGATGGGCTCAAAGACCTATTTGACTTAGAGATGAAGATGCGCTCTAACATCTCGAATCAAGGGCTCCTTTTTGATCAATTTAGAGCTAAACTAGCAGCGAGGCGTTAATGTTATATTTACTACCGAATCTTTTAGACGAAAGCTTAGAGCATGATCCATTTCTTCCTATAAGTGTGGGGGAAATCGTCTGCTCACTTGATGGGATCATTGCCGAGAGTGAAAAAGGGGCTCGTCGCTTTATGAAGCGGTTTACCGATAAGTTCCGAGAGATTCCTATTCGCCTCCTCAATGAACATGCCGATGAGATAGACTCTCTTATTGGGCCCCTTCAAAAAGGGGAGAAGTGGGGGCTCATTTCGGATGCGGGACTTCCAGTCCTTGCCGATCCTGGTGCCCGACTTATTCGTCGCCTTCATACCCTTAACGTTCCAATCGAGACGCTTCCGGGTCCTTCCTCCATTGTCTATGCTCTCCAACTCTCTGGTCTTCCAGCTCAAAACTTCACCTTCCATGGCTATCCGCCAAAAGATGAAAAAGCACTCAAGGAAAAACTCCGCACTCTCCCAAAAGATCATACACATCTTTTTATCGAAGCTCCTTACCGAACGGATAAGTTTTTAAAGAATCTTGTTTATGGACTTCAAGAGGAAACCGATCTCTCTGTTTCTTGGAATTTAACCCTTCCATCCCAAGGAGTTAAAACCCAAAAAATTTCCCAGTGGAAAAAAGTTCTTCCTGCCTTTGGTAAGGTCCCAGCTGTTTTTGTCGTTCGAGGGCAAAAATAATAGAATTATACCTCAATCTATAGTATTCTTTTTGTTTAAAAAGAGAGTGTTATAGTGAGACCAGTAAATAATTTTTTCATTAATGGTATAATTACATCTAGAAAAGAGGCTAACAAGACAGCCCGGAAAATTGAAGATCTTACTGGCCTAAAAGTGGATGTTTTTTATAATAAAAGCACGCCTCTTACAAAGATCATTAGTATTGCTGGAAAAGTGATTTATGGCGTTTTAGGCCTTGGTTACTATGCTACAACAGAACGGAAAAGTGAAAAAGAAGCAGATGATCGCACTATTATTGCTGCTGGTTCCGTTGCAGCTCTTGGATTAGGGATTAAAGAGTGGCATGATGTCCAAGTCGATAAAGCAAAACATGGAAAAGCTCTAGCAGATCGTGTTGAAGCTCATTTAGTCGCACATCCAAATGAGTCGGTTCGCTTAATTCTTCATAGTCAAGGGGCTCACGTAGGCCTTAATGCACTCAAACATCTCAAAGACTATAAAGAGCGCATTCAAGTGGTTAACTTGGGCGGAATGGTTGAAATTCCTAAACATATGGCTTCACAAGTCACTAATCTTTCTAACAGCAAAGATCCTGTCCCCAATTGGATCTCTCGTCTAACGAGTAAGGGTCGGGAGTGGGTAGATCTTGGCGATGGCCATACAAAGACGTGGCTAGCTCATGAGATGAAGGAGTATCTCCGTCATCAAGTCGTCCAAGACCTTTTAAAAATGCCGGCTGCAGCTCCTGCTGCTTAAAGAATGATTTTTTCAGCGACGGTGTCGTAGAAAAGGGTTCCCTTTTCAGTGAGTTTTGCATGATGGGCATTATAATTGAGCCATCCCTCGCGGTCGAGTTCATGAAGAAGCTTTTGTGTGGAGAGGGGAATGCTTGGAAGAGAAATTCCTTCGGTTAAACGAAGGCCAATGGCAATTTTTTCATGAAGGCTGCGATGGGGAGATAGCATTTCCTCAAAATCAACGGGAAAAGCTCCGTCTTTAAGGCTCTTGATATATTTATTCATATGGCAGATGTTTCGAAAGCGTTTTCCCTCCCAGTAGCTAAAAGCAGAAGGGCCATACCCAATGAAAGGACGCCCTGTCCAATAACCGGTATTATGGATCGAGATTTTATCATCCCGAGCAAAAGCAGAGATTTCATACCGCTTGAGCCCTTTTTCATTAAAGCGGGTAATTGCGGTCTTGAGCATTGTTGCGGCTGTTTCCTCATCAGGGAGATGGGGGAGGAGCTCCTTTTCCTTCTTCTTAAAAAGGGTATGGGGTTCAATGGTCAGATTGTAGAGGGAGAGATGGGTGATGGGGAGCTTGCACGCTTGATCGACTGTTTCTTCCCAGGTTTCTAGCGTTTGATGAGGAAGCTCATACATCAGATCGATGGTAATATTCTCGATCCCCGCAGCGCTTGTGATTTCAACAGCTTCGATCGCTTTCTGTGCTGTATGGGTACGTCCAAGATATTTAAGAAGGGGATTATTAAGAGACTGAACGCCGATGCTAACACGATTGACTCCTAGCTCTTGGAGCTTTTTCATTAGATCAAGGGTGACATCTTCGGGGTTTGTTTCTACTGTGATTTCAGGAGCTGTAGTACGCTCTAGAATTGCTTCGATCCCTTCTGGAAAAAGGGTGGGGGTTCCCCCACCAAAATAAAGAGAGACAATCTCTTTCTCTTTAATCTGTGGAAGGCGCATTTCCCATTCTTTCAAAAGAGCATTTAAAAAGGGGGGATGATTGCTATTAGGAATAACGTAAAAATGGCAGTAGGGACATTTTCTTGTGCAAAAGGGGAAATGGAAATAGAGAGAGGTTTTTACCACGAGTCGGCATCAGGATCTTCAAGAATACCGCGGCGCCAGCGGTTTTTATCACTAAAGGGATCTTCTTCATCATCTTCAGCAATGGTAGTGGCCCCTTCATCATCAGCGATCGTTCCCCCCTCAGTTTCATAGGTTGTGGGCATCTCATTATCTAGGCCTGCATCGGTCATTCCTGATCCTTCATCGACATTGACACCGGGAAGGGTGTGAGGTTCTTGATAAGCAGCCCGTTGTTGGGGGTTTCTTTTGGGGACAGAGTACTCATCGCTATCTCCATGCTCTTTAAGAGATTGAAGACGCTGTTTCTCTTCCTCGACGCGCTTCTTAAGGATTTCTATTTCCCCTTGATGCTTTTCTATATCCTTTTTGGGAACGAGCCCAAGATTGAGCCACTGCTCTAAGTCTTGAAGTTCTAGCTCTAGCTTTTTTAAACGTTCACTTTTCATAGGGCTGGAATATAATCGATTTAGCTTTTTATGGAAAGGGTCGAATTCTCAATCATTAAACTTTTTTTCTTTTTGGGAAAAAAGGGAGGTGGTATAGCAAGGGTTAGGGAGAGATTTTTATGAATGAACGGGGGGATTTTGCGAATCTTGCAAATATTACCTATATTGAACAGCTTTACTCTCAGTACTTAGAAGACCCAGAAAGTGTCGATAAGAGTTGGCAGCACTTTTTTGAGGGGATGGCGCTCGGTGCTGCCTTGAAAGGGCCTGTTGCTGAGGCTCAGCAGAGCCCTGATTTGCGCGTTTTTCGCTTAATTGAGGCCTATAGGATTTTTGGGCATAAGGGAGCTCGCTTCAACCCAATGGAGCTCAAGCCTGTCGATCCTGAAGAGGTCGATGAGCTTAAGCTTGAGAATTTAGGGTTTAAGAAAGAAGAGCTTAATCAAAATTTCCCGACCTGCGGCTTTTTAAAAGAAAGTTCGGCGCCTTTAAGTGCTCTCATTGATGCCTTGCAAAAAACCTACTGTGGGAGCGTTGGTGTCGAATATATGGGGATCCAAACCAAAGAGGTGGAAATCTTTATTCAGGAAAGGATTGAGCCCTACTTTCATTTCCCCTTAAGCCGTGAAGAAAAGATGGAGACCCTTCATTCTCTTAATAAATCAGAGATCATGGAATCCTTTATCCAAATGAAATATCCTGGACAAAAGAGGTTCTCATTAGAAGGGGGGGAGACCCTTATTCCGATGATGATGGAAATCATCCATGAAGGATCTGTTGAAGGTGTGGAACAAATCGTTTTAGGGATGGCTCATCGTGGTCGTCTCAATGTTCTTGCGAACATCTTAGGAAAAAGCTATGTCGATATTTTTCATGAATTTGAAAGCTCCTATGTTCCCGACACTTTTGAAGGGTCAGGAGATGTCAAATACCACAAAGGATACTCCTCAGATATCCCGACCAAGCATGGAAAAAGTGTTCATGTGGCCCTTTGTGCAAATCCCTCACACTTAGAAGCCGTCGATCCTGTTGTTGAAGGAAAAACCCGCGCTAAACAAGAGCTAAATGCAGATGGAAAGACCGGCTCGATTATCCCCGTTCTTATTCATGGTGAATCTGCAATTGCTGGACAAGGCGTTGTTTATGAAACATTGCAACTTTCCAAATTGAGTGGTTATAAAACAGGAGGAACCATTCATATTGTTATTAATAACCAAGTAGGTTTTACAGCCTCTCCCAAAGAGACAAAATCGACCCGTTACAGCACAGATATCGCAAAGGCCTTTGGAGCCCCTGTATTTCATGTAAACGGAGAAGATCCTGAAAAGGCAGTGAGCGCAGCAAAACTTGCCCTTCAAGCGAGGCAAAAATTTGGGTGCGACGTTTTTATCGAACTCAATTGCCATCGGAAATATGGGCATAATGAATCAGATGAGCCTGCCTTTACAAACCCTCAAATTTATAAACTCATCAAACAAAAGCAAAATGCGCGCAATATTTACCGCGATGCCCTCATTCAAGAAGGGACCCTTTCGAAAGAAGAGGCCGACACATTAGAAAAAGAGTTTAAAGATTCCCTAGAAAAAGCCCTTTCAGAAACTCAAGAGCGTGTACAAAAAAAAACCTCTCAAAAAAGGGAATCTAAAAATAAACTCTCTTTATTAGACCCTATCGAAACAGCTGTTCCAATGGACAGGCTTGTTGAGCTGACAAAGAAGTTTACAGCCCTTCCTGAAGGGTTTACTATCCACCCCAAGCTTAAACGCCTTCTCGATGATCGTCTTAAAATGATGACAGGCGACCTGCAAGCTCCTGTTGTTGACTGGGGAATGGCAGAGTATTTAGCCTACGGCTCTCTTTTAACCGAAGGGATTCACGTCCGCCTTTCTGGACAAGATAGTGGACGGGGAACTTTTTCCCATCGCCATGCTATCCTTACTGATCAAGAGACAGCTAAAAGATACTATCCTCTTTCTCATTTAAGCGAGAATCAAGCAGCATTTGATGTCTATAATTCTCCTGTTATTGAGTATGCTGTGATGGGATTTGAATATGGCTATAGCCTCGCCTATCAAAACGCATTGATCATGTGGGAAGGGCAGTTTGGAGACTTTGGAAATGGTGCTCAAATCGTCATCGACCAGTTCATCACTTCTGCCGAGCAGAAATGGAACCGCCTTTCTCCTCTTACCCTCCTCCTCCCTCACGGCTATGAAGGACAAGGACCTGAACACTCCTCTGCACGCATCGAACGGTTCCTCCAATTGGCAGGAAATGACAGCCTAACAATTGTGAACCCCTCCACTCCGGCGCAACTCTTCCATGTTCTCCGTCGACAAGGAATCACCGAGATTAAAAAGCCTCTCATCGTTTTTACCCCAAAAGCACTCCTCCGCTTTCCTCCCTCTTTAAGTCCTCCTGAAGCCTTTGCAAAGGGGGAGTTTCAAACAGTCATCGATGAACCCTCTGCCCCAAAAAATGTTAAGCGCATTATCCTTTGCAGCGGTAAAGTCTACTACGATCTGATTGAGCATCGAAAAGATGATTCTATAGCCATTATTAGGATCGAACAACTCTATCCCTTACACGAAGAAAAAATTAAAAAGACTTTAGAAAATCACTCTTCAGCTACGGAATGTTTTTGGGTTCAAGAAGAACATGAAAATATGGGGGCTTACTCATACATCCGTCCTTACCTTGAAAAGCTCCTTCCCGAAAAACTCACATTTAGGTATGTCGGAAGAGAAAGAAGCGCATCGCCTTCAGCTGGATCTGGGGCGCTGCATAAACAAGAGCTTGCAAAATTCCTCAAAGAGGCCCTCGAGTCATGAAAGTAGAAATAATCGTTCCACCCGCAGGCGAATCTGTCACTGAAGCAACCGTTGCCGCTGTCATGAAAGAAAGTGGAGCTTTTGTCAATAAAGATGACGAGATTCTTGAGCTTGAAACCGATAAAGTAAACCAAGTTCTCTATGCTCCAGAATCAGGAACCCTGAACCTTACCGTTTCTGTTGATGCTATCGTTAAACCAAACCAAGTGATTGGCTCTATCGATACCGAAGGGAAGGGGGAGGCAAAAGGAGCTCCAGCTCCAGAAGCCAAGAAAGAAGAAACGCCTCCACCAACGCCCTCAGCACCTCCTCCACCAAGTGGAGAGGGAGCGCGAAAGTCAGTCGACTCCTATGTCGCTTCATTAGGTCAGGAAAAAGCTTCAGCCCCCTCAACGCCTCCCCCTGAAAAGAAAACCCCTCCAAAAGTTCCACTAAAAGAAGGGCAAACGCGTAAGCGGATGTCAGGCTTACGTCGCACTGTTGCCAAACGCCTTGTTGAAGCGAAAAATACGACCGCCATGCTCACCACCTTCAATGAAGTCGATATGTCTGCTGTCATGGAAATCCGGTCCCGTGAAAAAGATGCCTTTATGAAAAAGCATGATGTGAAGCTCGGTTTCATGTCCTTTTTTGTGAAAGCCTGCTGCGCCGCATTAAAAGAGCTTCCCGATGTGAATGCCTTTGTTGATGGCGATGAGATCGTTTACAACGAGGGGATTCATATCAGTATCTCTGTCTCGACTCCTAAAGGACTGATGGTTCCTGTGCTAAGAAGCGCTGAAAAACTCACCTTTGCAGGGGTTGAAAAGGGGATCCAAACCTTTGCCAAAAAAGCGCGTGAGGGGAAAATCGCTATTGATGATCTCCAAGGAGGAACCTTTACCATTACCAATGGAGGGGTCTTTGGTTCTATGCTCTCCACACCTATTCTCAATCCTCCACAAAGTGCTATTTTGGGGATGCATAATATTGTGAATCGTCCCGTTGTTATCGATAACAAAATCGAAATCCGCCCCATTATGTATCTTGCCCTAAGCTATGATCACAGGATTATCGATGGAAAAGAAGCGGTGACCTTTCTTGTACGGGTCAAAGAGCTCCTCGAAAAACCAGAGAGACTCCTTCTAGGAGAAACCGATGGCTGAGCCTATGGGTTGATTAAAAAATGCCGGATAAAGGAGATGCTTAAATTGGAAAATGCCTTTTCTCAAGAGACCCATTATGATCTTATTGTCATTGGAGCAGGCCCTGGGGGATATGTTGCTGCCATTCGCGCGGCGCAGCTCGGTCTTAAAACCGCCTGCGTTGAAAAGGAAAAAGTCCTGGGGGGAACCTGTTTAAACATTGGATGTATCCCGTCCAAATGCCTCCTTCAATCCTCCGAGATGTATGTCAATATCGTTCACAACGGAAAAACTCACGGGATCGAAGCCGATCCCAAAGTCAACTTCTCACAAATGATGAAACGGAAAGGGGAGGTAGTCTCAGGCTTTAACCTAGGGATAGAGGCTCTTTTTAAGAAAAACAAAGTGACCACCCTTAACGGAACCGCCACTTTTAAAGATCCTCACACCCTCACGATCGATGGAAAAGAGTACTCCGCTAAAAACTTCATCCTCGCTACCGGTTCCGAACCGACCCCCCTTCCTTTCCTTCCCTTTGATGAAGAGAAGGTCCTCTCCTCAACAGGAGCTCTTTCTCTTAAAGAGGTTCCCAAGAAGATGATTGTTGTCGGTGCAGGGATTATTGGGGTCGAGCTAGGCTCCGTCTATTCTCGCCTTGGAACAGAGGTCCATTTTGTGGAGTTTCTCGATAAGATTTGCCCCACCCTTGATGCCGCTATTTCAAAAGCGCTTCAACAGACCCTCACCAAACAAGGGCTCACCTTTCAGCTTTCCTCAAAAGTCGCAGGAGCCGAAGTGACCAAAACAGGGGTCACCCTCTCTATCGAAGGAGGGGAATCCCTCTCAGCAGACAAAGTTCTCCTTGCCATTGGCCGCCGCCCTTATACCCAAAATCTCGGCCTCGAAACCATTCAGATTACCCCTGATAAAAGGGGGTTTATCCCCATTGATAGCAACTTCCGCACCTTCCATCCCCACATCTACGCCATCGGAGACATCGTGGATGGCCCCATGCTGGCCCATAAAGCCTCAGAAGAAGGGTATGCGGCCGCCGAGCTCATCGCTGGTAAAACGCCCCATATCGAGTATATTGCCATTCCAAGCGTTGTCTATACCCATCCAGAAGTCGGAGCCGTAGGGCTGACTGAACAAGAGGCTAAAGAGCGGAATATTCTCATTAAAACCGGCCAGTTTCCCTTTAAAGCAAACTCACGGGCCCGGTGCTCTGGCGATGACTTTGGCTTCGTCAAACTCATTGCCCACGCTCAGACAAACACCCTTCTTGGGGCCCATATTATCTCAGCCCATGCCGGTGAACTCATCGCCGAAGCGACCTTCGCTATTCAAACCAGAGCCACTGCCCTCGATTTAGCCCATACCTGCCATGCCCATCCCACCCTCTCTGAAGCTCTCAAAGAAGCTGCATTGGCACTTGTCGATAAGCCTATCCATTCATAAAAGTTCATTACCACAGAGAACACGAAGAAAGAAAAAAGGCCCCTGCGGTTTCCCGCAGAGGCCTTTCAGAGTTATCAGGACTGATGTGCCCCTTTAACCGTTATTATAGATCCTCACCAGAACTATATCCATCAAGATCAAGAAGACTTCCAGTGTGTACTGGAGTGCTTGGTCGAGCTTGTGAGCCAAAAAGGCCAGACTCTCTTGAATCAAAAAGAGGCATCATTTGATCACTTCCAACACTAAGAGATCTTCTGCTTAGGCTTGGGCTACTACTTCCCATAACTTCCCAATCAAGTTGCTCGTCTTCTAAACGATCAACAGAAGGCTTTGAAGCAGGTGTTGAGCTTCCGAAGCTTCTGAACCAGTTTGCAATTCTTGTTCCAATGCCAGGAGCATCTTCGCTTACGCGCTCAGCATCGATTGGCTGAGTCATCGCTCTTTCAAGCTCAATCTGTTGTTGTTTTTTATGATCGATTACATCGCGGTTAGCAGAAATAAGTTGACGTAGAGCATCGATTCCTCTTGGGGCTTCATCTTCAGAAGCTTTGAAGGTAACAAGTGCTCTTCCATTATGAGCTAGAGCTTGTCCAGCTTCCGTTGTTTTTGCAGCAACGATAGCTTCAACGCGGACTACTCGTCCTAGAACAGCTTCTGTTCCATCTGGTCCAAGGTGACCAATAAGTTGAGCAAGAAGTGTTGGGTGTGCTTCTTCATCAGTCATTCCTGCTAAAGCTTCGAATCTTTCTAAGAAAGCTTCGCGTAGCTCTTCGCCAACAAAGGCTTGACGCTCTTCTTGAGACTCAGGAAGCTCAATGGGATCGTTTTCGATGTCAACATCAACAGTCATTTCTGCTTCATTTTCTTCGCTGACAAATTGGTTTAATAGATCGAGTTTACCAAGAGCGACTTCAGCTCTAGTTTGGCCCTCAGCAATGATTGCATCGTTTTGGTAAAGAACGCCAGCAAGCTCACGATCAGTGCTTGCAAAAGTCTCAACAGCGCGATCAGCATGTCCTGGGAATTCTTCTGCAACTTTTTGTCTAGCATCAGCTTCAGACATTCCTGTTGTCATTAGGGCACCTAGAACGACATCAGGTTGAAGAAGAGCTCCGAAGGTTCCTGCAATCGCAGCTTCACCTTTAAGAGTGCTATTTGCTAAAGTTTTCTCTGCTTCGATGATTCCAGTTTGTCCAGCAAGGACTCCATCCATTCTAGTCGCAGTAAGATCTTCAACGCTTTGGTTTGTTCTTACAACTTCACGTAGCTCATCTTGAGCTGTTGTTAGAGCAGCTTTAAATGCTGGAACATCATTAAGCATTTCAAGTAGACTATCTTTAATCTCATCAGTATCTTCACGACCGAGGATTGCACCAATATTTCTAGCACGTGTATCAATACTTCCAAGAAGTGTTGTGAGCGCTTCCATATTTTGATCAGCTTCTTCAGGACCCGCTTGCTCTTTAATACTTTTAACAGCTTCAGCAAATGTTTGAGCTGCTTCGTTAACGAAGTTTTGTTGTCCATCTTGTGCCCAGTCAGAAACAGCTTGTGCTTCTACGAATTCTGGGTTTGTTACAGTAGCACCAAGATTTTGACTAGCTTTTGTAACAAGGCCGCGGAACTCAGCATCAGAAACAGTGGCTCCAACTGTGTGAATAGCTTTTCGCCAAGCATTGACAGTTTTTTGAGCTGCAGATAAAACCTGATTAGGGGTTAGCGCTTGGAATTGAGTTAAACTGTTTTTTACATCAATGAGTTGAGGACCAAGTCTTTCTAGATCACGGTCAATTCTCATTTGTAAAATTTCGATTGATAGTCCAGCAACTTCATTGTGGGCTACTCTTGTTGGATCTACAGCAGTAAATCCAGTCTCGCTCTCTCCATCTTCAACGAGGAGTTGGTTGTTTTGTAAAGCTTCGATGTATTGATCAAAGTTCTCAAAAGTCATTGGAGCAAACTGATCGCTTCTTTCTCCTAAAAGTCCGTTGAATCTTGTGATGAAATTAATTGAAGCAGTGAGTTCTGCTGTTGGTTTTTCTATAAGAGCTCTAGCAGCGTTTAGCTGAGCTTGTTTTGAAGAGAATAATCCTAAGAAAGCATTTCCCATGCTTCTAAAAAATCCAGAAATTCCGGATGGAGAAATGTTTTCTTGAGCTTGTGCTAGCCCTTCTTCTCTTTCATCTGCTGAAAGAATTGTAAATCGACCTGCCTCTAGGGCTGCATCTCTAGGTGCGTCTAGTGCTAGCTCATGTAAGCTGCTACCTACTGAAGAGCTTCTTGATAATGATAAATCCATGGTTTTTAACTCCCGTATTATAAGTTAATTATTTTTTGTTTTGTTTGTTTATGTTTTGCTTTTTTTGGTTTAATACAAATATTATAACATAATTATAGATTAATTTCTTTTCTTAATTTTATAATTAAAGCTTAAATAGCTGAAAACCAAATGGATGAATAGTTTATTTGCAATTCACTACAAATAAATGACTTAGGAAATTAGTTCTAAATCACTCATATTAAAGTATTTTCTATTAGGTTTAATGGGAGATTATATTTGAGATTTAGGCAAAAAGGGCCTATAATAGAGGGTATACTAATAACTTATAATAGCGCCAGGAGGCTTTAAAATGGATAAAAACCTTAATATAGAAGAACTAAAGACGCGTGCTGCAAAGCTGGAGAGTCAGGTAGACCTTCTAGAGACTGAGTTGACCTATTTAAATGGTCTTCTTATGGATGTTGGATTCCCTGAGGGAATCGAGACCTTAAAAGCAACGGCTGAGGAACTTCTAGCTGAGGGGAGCCCAAGCTCTCATGAGAGGCATTTAAAGGGGTATTAGTCCTTTTTTTCAAAGTACTCAACTGTAAAGGGAGGGGCCCGATGGGCCCCTCCCTTTCTTTTTTTACCTCTCCCCTTGATTTTTTCCTTTCTATGGGGTTTAATCTTCCCTTAAAACAAAGGATGTCTCATGGCAAAATTAGTACTGAATGATGATGAGGTAGAGCTTGAGGATGGATCAGAGCTCAAAGAGCCTTGCGAGGAGGCTGGAGTTCCTTTTGCCTGCACGGAGGGTGTATGTGGAACCTGCGTGATCGAAGTGAAGGAAGGAAAGGAAAACCTTTCTGAGATGACTCAGGAAGAGCTCGATTTCCTCGGTGAGACAGACGACGAAAGGCTTGCTTGCCAGTGCAAAATCAAACAGGGAACGGTGAAAATTGACTACTAAGAATCCGATTAATCGAGAAATGACGATCGATGAAATCTTAGGAAAATTTCCTGAGAAGAGCCAGAGGATTGCCCAAGAGCTTACAAATGCTGGACTCCATTGTGTGGGCTGTCAAGCGGCGACCTGGGAAACCCTTGAAGTAGGAATGATGGGGCATGGATTTGGAGAAGATGCTGTTGAAGCCCTTTTAAAGCGCCTTAATGAGGTGATTGAAGAAGAGATTGATGGTTCGACAATTACCATGACTGAGACCGCAGCAAATAAGTTTAAAGAGATCCTGAAGGCTGATAAAAAGGATGGATGGGGACTCCGATTTGGTGATAAACCAGGTGGATGTGGGGGCTTTGAGTATATTCTTGATTTCTCCGAGAAGGCCAAGGGCGACGATGAAGTCTTTGAGGCTCACGGTGTTGAGATCTACGTAAACAAAAAGATGCTTTATCGCTTAATGGGATGTCAGATTGATTATCTAGAAGGACTCATGGGATCTGGCTTTAAAGTGACGAACCCCAATGTCAAAGGATCTTGTTCTTGTGGAAACTCTCAAAGCTATTAATTAATGACCCTTAGAAAGTGGAGCTGCATAGCGCCCGGTATATTGCTCAAGATCATCAGCAACAGCTCTGTATCGCTCACTCATAGGTAAACGGCCAAAAGCGCCATGATCAGATTTGTTTCCTTCTCTGATTTCAATGATTCTTTTTACAACACTTAACTCTTTGGGTGTCAAAGTATCAACTATACCAGTTTTGAACTTTTGAAGTGCAGTTTCGCAAAGTCTTTTACTTTCTCTTGCGTCTACCCAGTCATTTGAAGTAGCTCTTTTTGCTGCAAGCTCTAATGCTTTATATTGAGTACCTTTCATTCTATAATCAGGCTGGTCAAGGTAAGTAAGTTTGTGACTAGAGTAACGCTCTCGGCGTTCCTGAGGCATAGCTGAGGGTGGTCGTAGGCGTTCCCTAGAAGACTTTAAAGAAAAGGCTGAACTCCCTGAATCAAGGTGAGGTGAAGGCTGTCTTAAAGGAACAACTCTTGGCGAGTCGACAGATAATGGAGAAGGACTGCGCGAGCTTGAGTAACCGCTAAAATCTATAGGTGTTGAAGCTCTGCGTGGAACGGGTCGATGTAATGGTAGGTCTTCTTGACCTCGGAAAATAGGACTGACTGATGTTGTTAGCAGCTCGCTACTGGTTGGTAAGGGGACTGATCTTGGTCTAGGGCTATGCTCTATACCTCGTGGAGAGTGAAGAGGGCTTCTATCGACTTGTGCAACTGTTGGGTGTGGGACCAATGATGGAGAACTTGAGGCATGATGTATTGGATGAGCAAGGTGTAATGGGTCTGAATGGCGTCGCCGTGGACTTCGAGGGCTTAAAGGAGAAGATGAAAATTCTCCCGAATCTAGATCTAGAGGGGCTGCTCTTCGCACAGGAATAGGTATTGGTTGAGACCTTTGGGGTGGAGAGAATGAGCCAGATCCGTGAAAAGAAGAGCTATGGCTGCTAAATGAAGCGCTAAAAGGATCTTCTTCTTCTTCTTGATCGATAGGAATAAAGCGGTACTCAGCAGGTTGGAGGGTGTCGACCAGTTTTTGCCATACATGTGAAGCGGTTAAGTAGCCAGCAGAGACATAGTTATTACTTGCCTCAATGGCTATTGTAGCTGATGGATGCCTATCTATCCATTCTCTTTCGTTTGTTCGTTGTCGCTCTTGTCTATGGGGATCATGGTAAACCTTAGCGTAAATGTCATGAACAGCGTAGAGTTTTTCGCGGGTGTAATCAAGAAGAGTCTGTTTAACCTCGGCTAACGAATAAGTATGTTGTCTATATCTTGGATTGTCTCTGATAAATCCTTTAAGAAAAGGAGGCAACGCTTGATGCTGAATCGGAGCTGAATGCGGTAGGCTGTCAAGATGCGTTTCATAACCTTTGACAGGTTGTTGCCAAGCAAAGTCCTCTGTTGCTTTGAGGTATTGCGTACTATCTGCAGGATCGGTTCTAACGTTATCATGAAAAACAGTCTCTCCACCTACATAATGGACGCCTTCAGAGTCGATATAGTCGATTTTACGACCGGTCAATGCGGGGGATTGATCTGCAACTTTTTTATGTGCCGAGAGGAGAACTTCTCCAATTTTTTGAGCCTTTTCTAGTTCTCTTGGATTAGAAATGGGGTTTTGGTATTGTCCGCCTTCAATTCTCACGACATGGTAATATTTATCACCGACTTTGATTCTTGGGGCAAATGCTGGAGGAGTGCGATCTAGCATCGCCTCACCAACTGTGTGACTTAAGTCATGGGTAGGTTCAGGAGTAGATGATCTACTACAGCTGCGACTACTTGTAGGTGTAAAGTCCATTAGTTCCCCAATTATCTATTAATTATTAACTTAATTATACCATAAATTGTAATTAATTTTAACTAAGTAATATATATTTTACTATCAACGACTTACGACTAATGGTGGATTTATATTAGAACTGTGTTAATGTGAAAGTAAGGTAGTTATATAAGTAGTTGTTTATAAGTTTGTTATGAATGAGAGAATGATCCCTCAGATTGAGGAAAAATTTCAGTCAGTTTTAATTTTTGGCCCACCAGGGTCGGGAAAGGGGACTCAAGGGAAGTTCTTGAGTAGTGCTGGGAATCACTTTCACCTCTCTTCAGGAGATGCTTTTAGGGGGCTTTCCCCTGAATCTCCAGCGGGAAAGCTCTACCATAGCTATGCAGGGAAGGGAATGCTCCTTCCTGACGATGTGACAATTGAGATTTGGCACCACTATGTGATGGGACTCATCGCAACAAATCAGTACTTTCCGAAGGAGCAGCTCTTGCTGCTCGATGGGATACCGCGGACAGTTAAACAGGCGGAGATTTTGGATCGCTACATTGAGGTGAAGAAAATCATCCTCCTTGAAGCGCCAAATAGTGATGTCTTGGTGCAGCGGTTGAAAAGACGGGCTCTGATCGAGAAACGGCAGGATGATCGCGATGAGTCAGTTTTAAAGAAGCGAATGGAAATCTATGAAAATGAGACGTTTCCAGTCTTAAAACACTATGACGAGGCGCTGATTAGCCGTTTTAATGCAGAGCAACGCCCTCTCGAAGTCCTAAGAGATATTCTTGTCTCTCTTTGCGAACTTCTATCGTAATAGAAAATATTTGAACCATTGATTTTTAAATAGTTTTTATCTATAATAATCATGCGCTTTCCGCGTTTTGGAGGTATAAGATGATGTCTGTATTCGCCTTAGGGCATTACAGAGGTGAGGATTCAAAGGCCTATTTAGAAGGTCGCGGTCCATCCATGCTTGAAATGGAACCCCTCCTCCTCAAATCTGATCAACTGGGTCAATATGTAATCCCAAGTAGCCCAAAGGAGGTTAAAGAGACGTCGAAGACGTGCGAATTCGTCTATTTAGGTAGTGATGTCTTTGGTGTTCCTCGACTGGTTGGAAGCCTTGTGAATACAATCCAAGGGCGGCCGGATCCTGCTGGTTTTCATGGGATGGGTTTAACTTCGATCTTTAGTGTTTATACGGGCTATGTTGCGGGTCAACGAGGGCTTGATAAATATACTGAAGCCAGTAAAGTGGGCGATAGCACAGGTCAGGCGCTGGGTGCAATTAATATAGCTCGAGGTCCAATGGAGGCCATGGGTGGTTTAACATTCACCCCATTTCGTGCTCTTTCGATTGCGGCGACTTATACGTCTGCAAAATCTGTGACGATTGCTGCGACAACCTTGGGAATCGTTGGTTCTGCATTTTATAGTATAACTTATATCCTTTTAGCGATTCCTAGTATCGTTAGCTTAACGAAAAATATTCAATTTGGAAGGAAGCTTCATCAGGCGATGGACCAAGAGCAGGAACCGACTAGAAAAGCTCAAGTGGGTCTTAAGGCTTTGATGGTTGAACTTGATGGAACAACCGAGGAGAAGGTAGAGTTTCTTAAAGGGGTTGCTGAGGATCCTGCGATATGGGATGGAGAGGAAGTTCGAGATCCAGGTCAAACCGATCATCGACAATATACTTTAGAGGAGAAACGTCTTCTTTGGTATGAAGCTGAGAAATACACTTCTGATGACTATTCGAAAGAGCTCCTTTATGGACATTTTAAAAAGCGCTATTGCGAGTTTAAAGCGAAGAAAGAAGCCCAGTTTGCCCGAAAAACGGGTGCGGATTCGGTTGATCTCATACGAACGGAGCTTAATAAAAGTCCTCGCAAAACTCTTGTCGCCCAACTTGAAAAAGGGAAGGGCTTAGAAGAGGCTCAAGGCGTCATTGATTCGATTAAAGGTGAAATGACTAAAAATAAAGTCCTTCATGCGGCAATTATTTTCTTCTGTGTCGTTGGGGTTTTTGCTCTTGTTGCTGGAACTGTGGCTTCTGGTGGCGCTCTTGGAATTGCAATCGCTGTTGCATGGGTTGTTTCAGCCATTGGAATGCTCGCGATTGATGGCTATTTCCTTTACAAAACTTTGCAGTCTGGAAACATGGATAAGAAGGATAAGATAGCGTTCTTCGTTGCCAATGCTCTTTTGATTCTGATTGCAGGGGCTGGAATGTTCTTCTCAGGAGGCTTGGCACCTATTATTATTGGAGCGGTGATGTTTGCTCTTTGGTCAGGCGTTGCGGGATACTCAATTTACCAATGGAAAATAAATAAAATAGAAGATGAAACCGCCGAGGCTCCTTATCGTGGTGCAGCGCAAGTTAATATGCTACGCAAAAAAAAGCTGGTATAAGAGTTTCTGATCCTTCAAAATGTAGGAATGCATTGGGAAAGTTATATTCGTGACTTTTTATCTTATATCGGCGCTGAAAAAGGGCTTTCTGTAAACACTATTGAAGCGTATGGACGAGATATTCGTCGCTTTTGCGAGGGGGCGAAAAAGAAAGTAACCGAAGGGGATATTATTTCTTATTTGGGCGCTTTGAAAGAAGAGGGCTATGCAAGTAGTTCGATTTATCGAAATTTAATGGCCCTTCGCGTTTTTTTTCGCTTCTTGAGAAGGGAAGGCTATCTTGATAAGGACCCCACAGAACTTTTAGATTCACCAAAAATGTGGCAGTTGATTCCGGAAGTGCTAACGACAGAAGAGGTAGAAGCCCTTCTTGAGGCTCCTGATATAAGCGAGGAGGAAGGGATGCGCGATAAGGCGCTTCTCGAGACCCTTTATGCAACGGGAATACGGGCCAGTGAACTTTGCTCTCTAAATATCCATGATGTAGGAGATAAGACAGTTCGTGTGATCGGAAAGGGGGGGAAGGAGCGGATTGTTCCCATTGGAGAAGAAGCTCTTTCAGCGATTGATAAATACCTTGGAGAGTGGCGTGATGACAAGGGAGAGGGGCGTCCTCTTTTTGTTTCAAAGAAGGGAAAGCGTCTGAATCGGACATCACTTTGGGAGCGGGTAAAGTTTTATGCCAAACAAGCGGGGATTCAAAAGGAGGTTTCTCCTCATACCTTGAGGCATTCATTTGCCACACATCTTCTGGATCATGGTGCTGATCTTCGGGTCATTCAGGAGATGCTTGGACATGCGGATATTGGAACAACGGAACGGTATACTCACCTTTCTAAAAAGCGTTTATTCGAAGCCTTTGATACATTTCATCCCCGTCAATAAAGGGTTAGTGGGAACTGACCACAGGAAGAGGCATATTAAATCCGAAGACACTCCAGGCATCATTCATGACTCTTGCCTCTTCAGTCGTGACAGAATCAAAGGGGTGAATGCTAACATCTGAATGTCCAACGAGCGATTCGATATCGATTGTTAGCTTGAGCTCTACGCGAGCTTTAGTGATTTCTTCACCGAGATGGAGGACGCTCAATCGATAATTTCTATGTAAGACAAGTGTCCGGTCTCCGACGATTTGCATTTCTCCAGAGGAGATTCCTTCGAAATCGCCCCATTTACAGTCAAAGTGCAGACTTTCAAAGTCCTCATCGAGGGCTTTGAAGAAAGTATGGAAAAGGTAATCGCCCATTTTATTGGTCAGAGTTTGGTTAAATCCATTATGAATCTGTAATGCTCGTATTAGCCCATGTTTTTCTTTTAATCTTTGAAAGAGCTCTGGAAGAACATCCTCTTTGACGCAGTCTTCAATGGCATCATAAAAGACTCTTTTTGCTTGCCGGAGTTTTTCATCTCTTTCATCGTCTAGATCTTTGATTTGAGAGAACTCAATGATATCGCGTAGACGATTGACTTCTTGTTGAACACCTGGATCATCACTAGTGATTTGATCCTTTTGAAGTCTTTCCCACCCCATTTGATAGAGATCTTTTCCATCGACCTTGAAGACTTGCCGGAAAAGGTCAACCACTGTTTGGTTAAAAAACTTGCTGCATTTTCCTTCAGTTTCTTCAGATTCGAACTTACGCAATTTCGTCTGAAAAGCCTCGTTTCTCTGCCCTTCTGTCCAATGATCTAGAAGTTGTGTGACCCACAGAGAAGCGGTTAAGGTCATGCATGCGAAAGCGATTTTTCCAATGATCTTTAAAAATGAGTCATCAGATTGGATCCAGGCATACTGCTTGTAATAGTGGGTGATTTCTCTTTTTTCTCGAATGAGGTCTTCGACATCCCCGATGTCATCAAAAAATTGGGGAGAATGCTCCGAAGGCGCAGATGTAAAACTATAATTTGAGATCATCATTTCTCTAAAACCATTAATTTCATTGTTTTTCGGGCTTATTTTGCATTAACTATATTAAAAAAAGCAATATTAAATAGTTTCTATTATATTCGTCCCTGGACCGCGTCTCCTAATCAAATTAAAAAATATTTTGTTGGAAATTGAAGAAATCAAATCAATCCTTTAACATGAGAAGGTTAGTAAAAATTTGAAAAATCATGAGACTAAAATGAAAAGATATACCCTATTAGCTGCTCTTCTTCCTCTCTTAAGTTATGCCCATGAAGCTGAAGATTTTCCAAGGCCGCCAAAAAAGGAGATGACGGTAGAGGCTCAGCCGTGGGTAAAAAATTGTGTGGCTGAACCTTATTTAGAGGCGGATTTTATTTACTGGGAAGTTAAGGAAGATGGGCTAGAATATATTTCATCGGGTTATGGCATGCTCGATAATCCTGTGACTTCTAGAGGAAAAATTTATTTTCCAGATTTTAAAAAGTCTCCAGGTTTCCGCGTTGGTGTTGGGTTAAATCTTGCCCATGATGGTTGGGATGTTTTCCTTCGCTATACATGGCTTTATTCAAGGGCAAAGGATAGTCAAGAAGGGTCGTTTTCCCCTATATGGACTCATAGTCCCAATCCCTTGCTTTCAGAAGTGACCCACGCAAGTGTTGATTGGAAGATTCATTTGGATGTTCTTGACTTAGAATGGGGACGAAACTTTTACATCAGTCGGTTTTTAACGCTTCGCCCTTATTTTGGATTAAAGGGATATTGGTCAGATCAAAATTATGTGAATCAAAATCAAGGGATTCTATTTATCGATAATCAAACAATGAATAGAGGATCGCAGCTGACAAAATATGATCAAGATGCTTGGGGAATTGGAATTCGCTTTGGAATTAATACCGCTTGGTATCTTGTCAGAAACTGGAGCGTGTTTGCAAATGTTGCTTTTGCGAATGAGTGGTCCCGTTTTGACCTCAAAAGAAGAGATATAGGGACGAATCTTGACCAAGGAGTTGAAGCACTACTTGTTCATACACGCCTTAAAGATTATTATATGGTTCCCATCATTGAGCTGGCAACAGGTGTCCGCTGGGAAATGTGGTTTAATGATGATAGTTACCACGCCCTTATCCAAGCGGGATGGGAAGAGCAAGTCTGGTTTGATATGAATCGGATGGCAGGTGTTTTTGATGATACTAGCGGAAGAGGGTATCTCCAACTTCAAGGACTTACATTCAAATTCAGGTTTGATTTTTAGGATCTTCTACCGGTTTGTTTTTTCTGCGATGGGAACGCTGTCTCATCGTTTCAAGGTAGGTAAAAATAATGGGAGTAAAGTAAAGGGTAAGGATTTGGGAGATGATAAGCCCACCAACGATAACCATTCCTAAAGGACGGCGGGATTGTGCCGTTGAACCGCCCACTCCAAGGGCAATGGGAACAGCGCCCATCATTGCAGAGAAGGTGGTCATGAGAATGGGGCGGAACCTTGCTGTGCACGCTTCATAGATAGCGGTATGGAGATCTTTTCCTTCATGGATCCCTTCATTGGCAAAGTCAACAAGCATAATTCCATTTTTTAAGACGATTCCAAGGAGCATGATCATTCCGATAAAGGCATAGAGTGATAGGGGTTCTCCAAAGATCATTAGTGTTACGACAGCTCCAAGGGCGGCGGGAGGCAATGCAGACATGACAGTTAGGGGATGGATAAAGTTTTCATAGAGGATTCCAAGGATCACATAAATCATAAAAATGGTGATGACAAATAAGAACCCAAGACTTGCAAAGGATTGCTTGAAGACTTCTGTTGATCCAATTTGAATGGGATGGACATCACTTGTTAGGGTATTTTCAGCTAATTCATTGATGGTATTTAGAGCTGTTCCTAGGGGAATGTTGGGAGCCACATCATAAAAAATATTAACGGCAGGAAGGGTGTTGATGTGTGTCACGGTAAGTGGCCCCACATTTTCTTCCCAGGTGGCAACAGATGAAAGGGGAACTTGGGTAAGAAAAGAGGTTCCAATATTATTATTAGCGTTGGGATCATTAAATTTTGTTTTTGAGCTTGCGGAGACATAAAGCTTTTCAAGAACGCTCGGGTTTTTGTAGGCGCTAGGAACGGTTTCAATGATGACGTCATACTGATCGGCAGTACCATTGATTTGTGAAATTTTTCCACCGGAATAGGCATAAGCAAAGGCTTCTTCGATAGCTTTTGCAGAGACATTTAAATCGTAGGCTTTGTCTCTATCAATATTGACATTGAGATAGGGTGCATTATTATGCATATCGCTGATAACTTGTCTAAATGAGGGGTTTTTACGCATGGCATCCATCATTTTTTTTCCTTCAGAATACAGGGCTTCACTATTAATCCCTTGAAGGGTGTATTGATAGTTTCCCATGTTCATAGAAGTTCCGATATCGAGATTAATAAGAGGTAGAGGTCTTAAGAAAACCCTCACGCCAACCACTTCTTGGAGTTTAGGAAGGAGCTCGTTCACCACCGTTTGCATTTTAGCCCGTTTTTTAAAGGGCTTTAGTCGAATAAACATGAGAGATTGATTGCTACGGGGGACTCCACCAACGGCGGCAAATTCTTGAACATTGGGATCTTGTCGAATAATTTCAGAGATTTCCTTTTGATAGTCGATCATCTTGTAGGGAGATGTGGCATCCGATGATAGGGCAAAACCATTAATAAACCCTAAATCATCTGCGGGAATAAAATCTGTTGGAAGAGACATTCCTAGATAGAGGGTTGCCACAAAGGAACCGATACCTACAAGGAGGGTTGAAAATCGGTGTTTGAAAACAACCTTGAGCCCTTTTTTATAGAGGTTGAGAAGGGCGGTATTCAGTTTTATTGAAGCTCTTTCAATGAAGTTCTTTTTCTTATCTTTACTTTTAAAGATGAGGAAGCGACTGCAAAGCATAGGAGTTAGAGAAAGGGAAATAAATCCTGAAATGAGGACGGCGACAACAATGGTGATGGCAAACTCTCTAAAAACTCTTCCCATAATACCTGCCATAAAAACCATAGGAATAAAGACAGAGGCTAAAGAGAGGGTCATAGAAAGAATAGTGAAACTGATTTGCCTAGAACCGTTTAAGGAAGCTTCCCAACTTGTCTTTCCCATTTCTCCATGTCGATGGATGTTTTCAAGGACAACAATGGCGTCATCTACGAGGAATCCGATCGAGAGTGTAATGGCAAGGAGAGAGAGAATATCAAGACTAAAACCAACAAGAAACATCACAGCAAAGGTGCCTACAACAGACATAGGTAGGGCTAGAAGAGGAATGATAGTATCTCTTACTTTTCCTAGGTAGAAAAGGACTACTAGAATAACAAGGAGAAAGGCGATAAAGAGGGTAAATTGAACATCATGGATCGATTCCATAATAAATGTTGACTGATCAAAAAGTGTTTCAAGTTGGATGGATCCTGGAAGTTCCCATTTAAGTTCATCAAGAAGCTCATTGACTCCATCAATCACCTTAATGGTGTTTGCACCTGATTGCTTGATGATGGCAATCACAACGCAAGGGGTTGATTTTTCCTTTGTAATGAAGTTTAGGGAGTATTTATCGCTTTGAAGGGAATTTAGAGCCTGTCCAACATCTTTAACCTTTAGTAGGGCATGATTGTTATTTCGAATAACGAGCTCATTATACCCTTCTGCTTTCTTCATCTGACCGTCAACAGTGATGGTATATTCCATATCGGGTCCATAGAGGTTACCAACGGGAAGTTCGGGGTTGCTATCCGAGATTGCATTAGCGACTTCATCGATTCCGATTTGATGGGAGGATAGATAATCGGGATCGACTTGAACACGGACGGCATAAGGGGAGCCATAGACTTCGACATCGGAAACGCCGTTAACCATCCCGAGCCTTCTTCCCATTAAAGAATAAGCATAATCATAGAGCTCGCCAAGAGGAATTAAGTCTGAGGCGATTGAGATCACAATAACTGGCGTTTGAGAGGGATTGGTTTTTTTATAGGTAGGGAAATTAGGGAGATCACTTGGCAGATAAGGTTGTGCTTGGTTGATGGCTGCTTGGACATCGGTTGCTGCTGCATCGATATCTCGGTCTAAGGCAAATTGAAGGACAACTGTTGAACTTCCATTAGAACTTGAAGAGGCAATTGTTTGAATGCCATCAACAGAGGTAAACTGCTTCTCAAGAGGGGCAGTGACAGTATCAGCCATTGTTTGGGGGCTTGCTCCGGGATAACTGGTGCTCACTTCAATGGTAGGATATTCGACATCGGGTAGATCGCTCACAGGGAGCCCTTGATAAGCCATCATTCCAAAGAAAAGGATGGAGATCATGACAAGGGTTGTCATGACAGGACGGCGAATGAAAGGCTCTGAAAAATTCATTCATCCTCCACAGCTTGGACGATGGAGACCTTTGCCCCAGGATAGAGATTAAGTTGTCCAACAGTCACAACTTTCTCACCTGCTTTTAGACCCTTTGTAACAACAATAGTATTATCTTCTTGCATTTGCCCCACCGTGACATCTCTTCTTTCGACAGTCTTATTTCCCTTCA
Organism: Simkaniaceae bacterium; assembly: GCA_018399075.1. Lineage (GTDB taxonomy): Bacteria > Chlamydiota > Chlamydiia > Chlamydiales > Simkaniaceae > Neptunichlamydia. Next base: position 1,186,741 of record CP073763.1, read on the forward strand.
CAGTATAGAGGTATTTTCCCTTGGGACTTGTTTGAACAGCTTCAAAAGGGATAACTACTGCATTTTCTAGGGTGTCGAGAATTAGCTTCACCTTAACATACTCATTCGGCCATAGGACTTTACTTTCGTTTTGATGCGTCCCTTTGAGTTTGATCATCCCTGTTGAGATATCAATCCCATTATCAATAAAGGTAAGCTCTCCTTCATAGGTAGGAGTTTGGACGTCTTCAACAGTGACCAAAACCTTTAAGTTCTGAGATTGGGCTTGGTAACGCTGCACGGCTGGGAGATCTTTTTCATTAATATAAAAGACCGAATAAATGGGAGTGATTTTATTAAGGGTAACTAGAGTTGTTTCGGCGTTTTCTAAGATAAGATTTCCATCGCGGACTTGACTTTCTCCTGCGCGAGCATCTATTGGTGCATAAACCGTTGTATAGCCGAGGTTTATCTTTGCATTATCGACAGCAGCCCGACTTTGTTTAACGGCGCCATCTCCCGATATCACGTTCGTGATTAGATTGTCATAGTCGTTTTGAGAGATGTATTCATCTTTAACAAGCTTTGCATTTCGTTCAGCTGTTCGCTCGGCATATCCGAGGTTTGCTAAGTTTTGTTCAAGCTCACCCTCTGCCTTTTCAAGGTCTGCTAAATATGAGCGTTGATCGATCAAATAAAGAAGTTGCCCTTGTTTTACATCAGCACCATCGGCAAAATAGGTTTTCATGAGTTGCCCGTTAACCTGTGCCATTAGGTTAACAACTTCATAAGCTTCCATATGCCCAACAGTAGAAATATAATAGGGAACATCTTTAGAAATAGCACGCGAGATATGAACAGGAGTCGGTTTGGGTTCAATTGGAGCTTGCTTTTTCGAGCATCCTCCAAAGGCTAGTAATACTAGGACACTAAAAACGAGGCTTTTCATCATCGCTTTCCTTTTCTTCAATCATTTCAATATAAGGAGCCTTTTTTTCATCAGCAGGTGGAAAAAGAATTCCTGTTGCATAGGCTAAATTTGCAATAGAGGTGTACCAGCTGTTTTGGGCTTGAGCCAGTTGCGCGCGCGCATCGGCAACAGCTGTTTGTGCATTGATCAAATTCACAATTGTTCCTGTTCCCACACGGTATTTTTTCAGGTTTACCTTGAAATCTTCTTCAGCAGATTCGAGGTAGTCTTTAGCATATTCCATTGATTCTTTAGCATAGGCAACATCGCTGCGGTAATTTGAGACCTGTTGAATAATGTCGAGTTTCACTTGATCTAATGAGGCTTCAGCTTCTTCTAAAGTTGCACGCGCTTTTTTAATAGAGTTCTCTATGAAAAACCCTTGGAAGAGGGGGTAGGTGAGGTTGACTTGAGCAGTAAAATCGTAGTGATCATTGACCCCATGCTGAAAATACTTTCTTCCAAGTTCAAACTCGCCAGTAATTGTAGGAAACTTTTGAAGTTTTGTTGCGGTTAGGTTTGCCTTTGTTGACTTGACGGTCGCCTCAGCAGCAAGGAGATCAGGACGGAAGTCATTGGCCTTTACAATCAATTTATCGAGAGTCTCTAGGTTGAAGGGGACAATTTCTCCTGGATAGTCTTGAAAGTAAAAGATTTGATCAGAGGGGAGTCCCATATTAGCAACAAGAGTAGTATAGGATGTATGAAGACTTTGCTTTTGGTTGACTACAGCTAGTTTCTGCGAAAGGTAACTTGTCTTAGCTTGAACGATATCGGAAACATCAGCAAGCCCTTGCCTAAATTTTTCCTCTGTAGCATCTAATGAAACCTTTGCATTGATGACATCTTGCTCTCTTGAGAAGAGAAGTTCTTTTTGGTAGAGGTAGTTATAATAGTTTGTCATGACTACCTGAATTGTCTGCTGGATTTGGCTATTGTGAGACCAGTCGGCATTATATAGGGATTGTAGGGCTGCCTCACTTGTCATGCGGGTTTGTCCAAAGTCTAGGATTGTATAGGTAAGGTCAAGCTCGCCTCCGTATTGCGTTTCATAGATGATGGATCGCACTGGTCCGGTAAACTGAGCGAACCGTGTTCGTGTATAGTTTCCATCGATATCAGCTAAAATAAAGTAGTTTTGCAATGACTGTCCATATTCTGCGGCACTGACCCGAGCAGCGGCCCAACTTTGTTTCGTATCGGGATTACGAGAAAGGGAAATATCAATGATCTCAGCAAGAGTAATCGGTGCTTCTTTTGAAAAGAGGTGATAATCTTCGCCCTCTTTTTCAAGTGAGTCCATATCTGGAAGACGTTTTGTTGCTTTTGTAGGAGGTTGCCAAATGCTATCGCTTCGGCGAGGTGCATAAGCAAAGGGATCATTCGCACCACGAACGTCGCATCCTTGCGAAAATAATAAACATAAAATAATTAAAACAAACGAACGCAGCATTAAACAAAACCACTCCTTCTTCTTTCAGTAAATTAAAAGAGCAATTTTAATCAATTGCATAAATTTTATCTGTTGGTTAATATACGTATTTTTTTTGGAGGTTATTATGAAACATGCAAATTCTTTCACATTAAAAAATCATGAAGGGACTCTTATATCACTCGAATCTTTTCAGGGAAAATGGGTCATTCTTTACTTTTATCCTAAAGACAATACTCCTGGTTGCACAACTGAAGCCGTCGATTTTACAAAATTAAAAAAAGAGCATCCAGAGATTGTTATTTTGGGGGTCAGCCCTGACACTCCAGAGTGCCATAAAAATTTCATTGAAAAACAGAATTTATCAATTATCCTCCTTTCAGATCCTGATAAAGAGGTCCTAAATAAATATGGTGCATGGGGATTAAAGAAAAACTACGGGAAAGAATATAAAGGGGTCATCCGCTCTACATTTTTAATTAATCCAAATGGGGAAATTATTTTATCATGGAAAAATGTTAAGGCCAAAGGGCATGCTGCTAAAGTTTTTGAAGCTTTAACTAAGCTCCTTGAATCGCCCAAAGCTTAACATCAGCAAAGAGTGCGGCCTGCCTTTCTGAACTAGGAGGGTGGGATGACCATAGGCCTTGGATTTTTTGATACCATGTGGGTAGATAATCATAGAGTCCATGAGATTCCCTTTTAAGAACTTCTTGTAGAAAGAGAGCTCCTGCAGGATTATAGCCTGCCTCAATTGCTAAACGTGTACCATATTTATCCGCTTCAAGCTCATGATGACGGCTTCCCATGAGAAAATAGAGTTCGACCCCAAGCTTGACCATCCAATTGAAGAAAAATCGATGGGTTTTTCTATAGCTTTCAATCCGGTCTTTTTCTTCCTTTGCCTCAGTAGCAGAAAGTTGAGAGATATTTTTCTCAAGCAAAGCTTCCTTATTATTAATCCACCCACTTGTGTAGTAACTTGCGCCAAAAATAAGGGCTTGCACAACAAAGCTCCATTCTAATTTTCGAGCGGAGTGACGCGCATCAGCATGGGTCATTTCATGCCCTAGAAGAGCAGCGACCACATCTTCTTTTCTTACATCCCTATAGCTAATAAATTCGCCAGATTCGGGGTGGGTATACCCCTTTAGTCCCATTTCTTCTTTATTGTTTACAAAGTAATCAATTCTCTCGAGGATACGTTTGTAAATCGCCATTTTCCCACCAGGGAGACACCAAGCATTGACGACATCCTTATTGAGAATTTTAACTTCATAGGGAAGATCTCGTCGAGCATGAGCCTTTAAGTTACCTAAAATCCGATTGACTTTTGGAAGTTCAAAGTGGTGATCCATTGTTCCACCTTGTGTTAATGTCATCATCGGATACATGGCACTTCCCATTGCTTTTTCTACCCAAGTAGGGAGATAGCCGAATTCACGTCTGCCTAGAACTGGATTAACCCCATAAAAGTAGTTAATAACAGCAAAGAAAGGGTTTAGCGATCTCATTAGTTTTTTTTGCTTCAGGGGTTGCCGGTTCACTATTCTCAGGAGAAAGAGACTCTCCGTTAACTAATTCTGATCCAACTTCTTCTACAATAGACATATAAACCTCAAATTTTCTTGAAGTAGTATAAGTCTAAATCGATTTTTTGAAAAGCTAAGACATTTTTTTGGTGAGAAGCTCTTTAACAACGTCTGGTGAAGCTTTTCCTTTAGAGAGCTTCATGACTTGTCCAACAAGGAAGTTAAAGGCTTTATCCTTTCCATTGCGGAAATCTTCGACCGATTGAGCATTAGCAGAGAGGACCTCATCAACAAAAGGTTCGATTGCTGATGTATCATGAACAGCTTGGAAGTTGGGGTTTTCTTTGATGATAAGCTCGGGATCTTTTCCTGGTTTTGCAGCCATGATATCTGCCACTTCTTTAGCAATCCGCCCTGTGATTTTTTTGGAATCGATAGAGCTGACAAGTTTAGCTATATGCTCAGGCAAGATTCCTGATTTCGTGAGGTGAATTTCTGAATCTTTAAAACGACCAACAAATTCAACAGTCACCCAGTTGCAAAGAGCTGAGGCATTGTCGCAAAATTTAAGAGCAGACTCGTAATAGTCAGAAAGAGCCTTGTCGTTAACAAGGATTGAAGCGTTATATTCGGTCAGTTTGAGTTTTTGAGTATACCTCTCATATCTTTGATGGGGGAGTTCAGGAAGATCTTTTCGGATCATTTCGATATATTCTGTTTTAAGAATAATAGGGGGGAGGTCGGGTTCAGGGAAGTAGCGGTAGTCTTTAGCTTCTTCTTTTGAACGCATGAGAACTGTTTCTTTTTTTTCGAGATCAAGACGGACGGTAGAGCTCGGAACAACAATATTCGGGTCTTCATTGGGGTGTTCGGTATAGGCGCGAACTTGGCGTCGGATCTCTGATTCGATTCCCATTTCCATATTGGTGAAGGAGTTAAGGTTTTTTATCTCAACTTTATTCCGGAGGGTTTTATCACCCTTGGGGCGGACAGAAATGTTGGTATCAATCCGCATCGATCCTTCTTCCATATTACAATCGGAGACATCAAGGTATTCAAGGATGGCTTTAAGAGTCATAGCGAAAGCTGTTGCTTCTTTAGGGGAAGACATACAAGGCTCAGAGACGATCTCAAGAAGGGGAACACCTGCGCGGTTGTAATCAACTCCTGCAAAATCAGAAAAGTGCTTGAGCATTCCGGCATCATCTTCGAGGTGGGCATGATGGAGTTGAAAGGTTTTTGATTTGCCATCGACATCAGCAATGACCTCTCCACCAATGATGATAGGCATATCGAACTGTGTGATTTGAAAATTTCTGGGGGAGTCAGGATAAAAATAGGACTTGCGATCAAATTTACTAAACTCCGCAACCTTGGCATTGACGGCACATCCAAATCGAATCGCTAAGTCAACGGCTTCTTTATTAAGAACTGGGAGAGCTCCTGGTTGACCTGTATCGTTAATTTCGATATTTGTGTTTGGCTCATCACCAAAATGATTGGGCGAGCAGGCAAAAATTTTGGAACGGGTGTTCAATTGTGCATGAACTTCAAGTCCAATGACTGGTTCCCATTCTTCATAAGAGATTTGGCTCATAGCGACACCTCCTTGTCAAAGAGTGGGGGGATAAACCCCGTTAAGTTAAGTTCTTTTTCAAACTGATGGGCATAATTAAGGACTTTACCATCGCCCATTTGAGGACCAAGGAGTTGAATTGAATGTGGCAGGTCATTTTCATCCTTCCCTGTAGGAAGACTGATCGCTGGAAGACCAGCTAAATTTGCACTAACGGTATAGAGATCTTGAAGGTACATCTCAAGGGGATCTTTAATCCCTCCAATTTCAAAGGCAGGGCTGGGTGTTGTTGGCATCGCAACAAGATCACAAACTTCAAAAGCTTTTTTATACTCTTGAATAATGAGAGTGCGCACTTTTTGTGCTTTCTTATAGTAGGCATCTTGGTAACCTGATGAAAGGACAAAGGTTCCTAAAAGGATCCGTTGTTTGACTTCAGGGCCAAAACCCTCTTCTCTGGAAAGGTCGTAGATCTCATCTAGGGAGCGTGCTTTTTCAGATCGTTTTCCATAACGGATTCCATCAAAGCGGGCCAAATTCGTCGATGCTTCTGCAGTAGAAAGGATATAGTAGATCGGGATTGAATATTTTTGCATATCAAGCTTAACTTCTACAATTTCAGCTCCAGCAGACCTTAATACGTCGAGATTTTGATCGAATATTTTTCGGCTATTTTCTGAAAGACCTTCTAAAAAGCTCCAAGGAACCCCAATTTTTTTTCCTTGAATTGGCGTGTCAATATGATCAAGGTATGTCTCAGGAGTTGCTTTGACATTTGTTGCATCACGATTGCAGGGACGTCCCATGACTTCCATCATCAGAGCAATATCTTTTACAGAGTTTGCAAAGGGGCCAATTTGATCAAGCGAAGAACCAAAGGCTACAAGGCCATAACGGGAAATTCTTCCATAGGTAGGCTTAAATCCGACAGTTCCAGTAAAGGCAGCTGGTTGTCTGATCGATCCTCCTGTATCACTTCCTAATGAAATAGGGGCAAGCCTTCCGGCAACAGCGGAAGCAGAGCCACCAGAAGAGCCACCAGGAGCACACGATAAGTTCCAAGGGTTGCGCGTAATTTGGTAGGCGGAGTGTTCCGTAGAAGAGCCCATTGCGAATTCGTCGAGATTTGTTTTTCCGATGATAAGACCATCTTCTTCTTCAATCAGACGAGTTGCAGTTGCATCAAAGGGTGCAGTGTAATTAGAGAGAAACTTTGAACCGCAGGTTGTGCTTTCTCCTTTGATCTGGATGTTGTCTTTAATGGCAATGGGAATTCCTGCAAGTTTTCCAATGGGTTGACCTGCAGCTCTTTTGCCATCAATCTTTTCAGCTTTTTCCATTACACGGTCTGAAAAAACATTAAGAAAGGCTTGTAAATCACCATCAAGAAGTTGAATACGCTGCAAAAAAGTTGCTGCAATTTCAGAAGCAGTTAGCTTTCCTTCAACAAAAGCTTGGTGGAGTTCATGTGCAGATTTTTTATGCATTCATCCTCAGAATTTTATCACGGTTGGAACACGGACCATCCCACCAACATGAGATGGGCTATTTTTAAGAAATGTGTCGCGGTCTAAAGATTCAGAGACTTCATCCTCACGCATGAAAGTTTCGATTTCAACGCTGACATGGTTACAAACGGGGACATCTTCAGTATCAACTTCTTTGAGTTGATCAATATATCCCAAAATCGATTGAAGATTACTTAGCAAAGTCTTTAGCTCTTCATTTGAGCAATTAATTCGACAAAGCTTTGTCAAGTCAATTAGAGTTTCTTTATCTAAATCAGACACACGTTCTCCTAAAATTATAGATAAGAGGATAGTTGAATAAGAGGGTAAAAGTCAATAGTAGGAACCCCCAGAAAGAGGGTTCCATAAAGTAAGAGTCTATTAACGGTGGACATTGTTTCCAAGACCCCAATTCACTTCGGGGTAGGGCGATCCATTCGGAATTGTTGTAAAATCATAGATAACAATATTATTTGTTGGTTTTTGACCTTGATTTAATAAATTTCTGAAGATTGGTTGATATAAAAACCCATCATTTTGGAATCGATTTTTGAAGAAAGCAATGAAATTTTCGTGTCCCCAATTTCCCATAAACAGATCCTTTGGTGGGGTAAAATCACAGCTAAAAACAAAGTAGATTTTTGAGGCTAATACATTTGAAATCATAGGGCTATTCCAACTCACAGGAGTTGGATTAAAATAGTAGTCGGCTTCAATGATATCAGTTGTTGTACTAAACGATGAAGTGACCTTCATGTGTTTATTGGTATCTGGGCTTTCAGAAATAACTTTTCGAGTGAGTTTTTCTGTGAAAGGAGGATGTATTTCAATCACCCCATTTTTTACAAACATCCCTTCACTATTATTTAGGCTTCCAGTTCTAAAGAAGGTATAGAGTCCTTTAACATCAGTTGTTCCTTTGAGAATGGTGACTTTCCCCGGGCCCTTTGCTATTGGTTCACCTTTTAAATTCATTGAAAGGTATCTTGAAGCAAAAGCAACCCCTCTTTCGTCGTATACATGGGGCTTTGGGCAATGCAGCTGATTTTGATAAATATCTTGAATGAGCCTTCTATCAGCCATATTCAGATAGACATGATCTAAAAGAGGGCTATTATCATTGGGTCGCCATTCTGGAGATAGTAATTCTTTACCTTGAGCAGGAAATGCATCGGAGAGCACTATTCCGATATCCTCCTTTTTTTCAGAGCGAAGGTCTGTATAGAGAGGAAATCTAGCTAAGTTTGCAAAGGCTAGGTCTTTTTGGTCTAAAGTAAAGCATGCGGCTGTTCTTAGATTAGGGAAGTTATTTGGAGGGAACTCATCAGAAGCATTATGACGATATTGATCAAGAGCATTAATAACGATTTGGAACAATTGATCATCAATTCCTTTGGGGTTGATTGTAATGCCTTTTATAAGCGGCCCACGTGTAAAAGAAGGGTCAAACATATCATTGGCAATACTTACCCATGTTAATTTCTCAACAAGGTTATGGAAATCTCTATAAGAGGAATCAACTTTAAAAAAGGCTTTAGCCAAGTTGCTGAGAGTGGTTCCCCAAGAAGAGGGAGTTAAATTAAAAGAGCTTGGATCAAAAACTACCTCTACCTCAGAAAACTTGCTTAACTCAATAGCCCAATAATAAAAATTATCATCTCTTGAGCTATCAAATGTTTCAGGATTGAAAAAGGTGAATGATCCGGGATCTAGAACACGAACGATTGCTCTACGGATTCCATGATTTTTACAAAAGTTAACCTTATCAATAAAGAGCATTTGAAGTTTTGCTGTTTTTTCATCTTGAGACAGGTTTTCAAAATCCATTTTTTTGTAGTCAGTCCAAACGCTGAAGTTAAATGGTTGGAATGGATTAGCACTTGCATTGCTGCATAACATTAAGATTAAACAAAATAAAGAAAGTATTGCTTTGATTGTTTTCATAAACCCAAAGAGCTCCTTGTTGATAGATGATATTAAAAAATTTTATTGGCTATCTCATTAAACGTCAAAACGTTTTTTTAATCATTGCTAGAAACTGGTGACAAATTTAAAGGAAAATCTTTATGATTAGAGGTGAATAGGAGAGGAGGCAGAACCTATGAAAATAATTAATGTTATCGCACTGATACTCATCCTGATAGGCGCTCTTAATTGGGGCCTTTGGGGATTTTTTCACTTTGACTTTGTCGCATGGCTCTTTGGCGGAGACTCTACATGGCTTGCACGACTTGTTTACGCTATTATCGGCCTTGCTGGTCTTTGGAGTCTTGGTCTTCTAGGGAAGTGCAAAGCTCTTTGTGGATCTTGCAAGAAATAGCAGGTCGCTTAAGACGCAAGTGGTCAATAACTTGCGTCTTTATTTTTTTTATTGATATAAACAATTCTTTCTATTATCATTTCCGTAATTTAGGAAAGGATTAGGGAGTTATTATGTCAAATATTATTTCAATTTTCACAACAGCTTATAGCAAAAATCTCATTGATGAAGCTGTAGATGCAAAGCGTTCTTTAGTTGAGATGGGTAGAAGCTGGAGAGAACCGGTAAATGAAGTCGATATTGCTAAAGTAACAAGCTTTGTTGCCAAAATTTTTGGAACAATTTCACTAGGTTTGTTTGCTTTAAGTGCATTCAATATTGTCCAAAAGAGAACAGCGTCACTAGGCCGCATTTTCTTTACGGCAAACTGGTTTTTAGGAGCAGTAGAATTATTGAAAGCCGGAAACAACCTTCGCTTTGAGTACACTATGACCGTTTCCGAAAAAAAAGCAGAGCGTAAAGCTAGAAATCAAGGTGAATGGTTCTCTGGAACAAGAGCAACAGTTAGTCATCTGTTCTCAAAGGCTCAACAGGTTGTTAGGAAACCTGTTGAAGCATTTATTATCGAAAACCCTTCAGATATTGAAGAGTTTAGAGCGACGCGAGTTATAGAGGTTGCAGTTAAAGACACCTATGTCTTTGGGCCTCTATTTAATGCTGTTTTCGGAAAATAGTCACTGAAATAGAGTGATACCTTTTAGTGCGCTAGCTTTGCTGCTAGCGCATTTTTTTTGCAAATAATTCCTATCCAGAGTAATAATTGATACCTGTTAAGTTCAGCGGATAGGATTTTTATGATTTCCAAGAGTAAATTCCAATTTAGATCACTCATTAATCGTGCACCTGAGGAAGTGTTTGATTGGCATCTTCGAGATCGAATGCTTGAAAGATGTATTCCACCGTATGAAAATATCACCATTATTTCCTCTGAAGGACGCCCCAATCGGATAGGATCTCAAATAGCTTTTCGAGCAAAATTCTTTGGAGTATTTTCTACAACAGTAAATCTTGAGTACATCGATTATATTCCCCATGAAAGCTTTGCGATTGAGGCGAAAGATGGAATTTTAAAAGAACTCAACTATGAAACAGTCATCACCCCGCAAAGTGCCCATACTTCAGAAATCATTGATTGTTTTGCTTTTTCACATAACTTTCCAAGTCTATTGAATCCCTTAATCAACCGCATTCTTAAAAAGAGGATATCTAGAATTCTCACTTATAAACACTCTATGATTGATCATGATATTGGAATGATCAGTAAATATCCTTTTAAAGAACCATTAAAAGTATTGATCAGTGGATCACATGGACTCATTGGAAAAAATTTGGGGTATTTTTTAGAATTTGCAGGCCATGATGTTTGGCACTTATCCCGCACTGGATTAAAAGGAGAAAAAACGATTGTTTGGGATCCTAAGACAGGGGAATGTGATCCAAGTTCATTTGAAGGATTTGATGTAGTCGTGCATCTTGCGGGAGAAAATATTGGTAATGGTCGATGGACAAGAAAAAAGAAAGAAAGTGTTTTAAAAAGTCGCTCCAAGGGAACAGAAAACCTTGTTGAAATCATTAAGGGACTAAGCTGTCCTCCGAAGGCATTTATTTCTGCATCAGCCATTGGGTATTATGGCAATCGTGGAAGTGAAGTTGTAGATGAAGAATCAGGACCTGGAAAAGGCCTTTTTATTTCTGAAGTGTGTGAAGAGTGGGAAAGAGCTTCTAGAGAACTAGAGGAAAAGGGGATTCGAGTGATTCATACCAGGTTTGGAATGGTTTTGAGTTCTGCAGGTGGGGCTCTTAAAAAAATGCTTACCCCTTTTAAGTTTGGTTTAGGGGGAAAGATTGGAAATGGGCACCAATATGTCAGTTGGGTGGCTATTGACGATGTTGTAGGAGCGATTTATCACGTCATGATGACTCCTACGGTTAAGGGAGCCGTTAATGTTGTTGCTCCAAATCCTGTTCCAAATGATATTTTAACAAAGAAATTATCAAAGCGACTTAACCGTTGGATGGGACCACCTTTTCCCGAATTTATGATCCGTCTCCTTTTGGGACAAAAAGGGGAAGAACTCCTTTTGACAAGTACACGCGCTGAACCTCATCGTTTATCAGAATCAGGGTACCATTTCCATTATCCAAACCTCTCTCAGGCACTAGAACATGTCATTTAATTTCTTGCTGCAAAAATCTTACAAATGTAAAATGTGTGTCATTATGGAAAGTTTAAAAAAAGTTATCCTTATTTCTATTAGAGTCAATATTGTGCGCCAGTAGGCGCAGATAATCCCCCCCCCCATTTTTATACATAAATTTTTACTAACAACACAAAATAAGGAAGAAAAGTGAACAAGTTAAAAAGTACATCAATATCAACGGGACTCGCGATGTTCTCCATGTTTTTTGGAGCGGGAAATATTACTTTTCCATTGATCATTGGCCAAACCGTTGAAGGGGGATTGATCTGGGCTCTACTAGGACTTATCTTAACAGCAGTTTTAGTTCCATTTAGTGGGCTTTTTGCCATTACTCTTTTTGAAGGGGATTATGAAAGCTTCTTTGATCGAATCGGAAGATGGCCAGGATTTGCTGTGATTATCCTCCTCTTGAGTCTGATTGGACCCTTTGGAGGAATTCCTCGCTGCATCACGTTGACTTATTCAACGCTTAAAGTTTATTTTTCCGGACTCCATCTATTGACATTTAGTTTGATCAGCTCATTGATTATTTTTCTATGCTCATGGAAAAAAAACCGCATTTTAGACCTAATTGGTTATGTTTTATCCCCTCTACTTGTCCTTTTCCTTGTTGGCATTATTATTAAAGGGGTTTTCTTTTCGAGCTCAGATCCTGTGGGATCTTCTCATATCGCCCACCCATTTTTTTATGGTTTGAAGGAAGGGTATAATACGATGGACCTCCTTGCTGCTTTCTTCTTTTCCTCTCTTGTTTATACAAAACTGAAAAAACAACAGGAGGGAAAAGAGAAAAAAGGGCTCCTACTCCCTGTTTTTAAAGCGAGCTTAATTGGCGCTTCTCTTCTAAGCATTATCTATATTGGATTTAGCTACGTCGCAGCTCATCATAGCCTATCTTTAGAAGGAACTGGTGTTGATCAACTTCTAGGGCGTATTGGGCAGATTGTCCTTGGTCACCATGCAGGACTTATTGTCTGTATGTCTATTGCGCTGACATGTTTAACAACGGCTATCGCACTGACAGTTGTTTCTGCAGAGTTCTTACAAAGGAGGCTTTTAAGGAACAGAATTTCCTATGAGTGGTCTTTAGTAGCGATCTTAGTAACAACAGTATTTGTATCCACGTTGGAGTTTACAGGGATTGTTCATCTATTAGCGCCAGCGCTTCAGATCATTTATCCGTCGCTTCTTGTTTTATGTCTTTTCAATATTTTTCATAAGACATTTAATTATAAGCCAGTTAAGTTCCCAGTCTTTACGACACTAACGATCGTTCTCTTTTTTCAATATTTTGTATAAAAAAGGCGGCATTTTGCCGCCTTTCATTTTCAAAGAGATAAGATTTACACTTATTGATTACTAGTTGTTTGTGTTTCATATTAGATAAAAAAATATCCTTGTGCAAATAATTTTATCAGTCTAAATTAAGCATAGGGGGCGTTATGAAAGAGAAACTCGGAATTAATCCATGGCTTAGTATCTGGATCCATCCTAGAAAGACGATTCGGGCACTTATCGAATACAATACGAACTACCGACTGATTGCACTCTGTGCGATCTATGGCTTTCAGTATGTCCTTCAACTTACTCAATATTTATCACTTGGGCAGGGAACCTCTCTTTTATTTATCATCATTATTGCTTTGATCCTTTCTATTCCAGTTGGTTACATCATGTTTAACGTGTTGAGCGCTTTTTACTTTTGGATAGGAAAGTTGATAAAGGGAAAAGGGAGTTTTAAACAAGTCAGAGCGGCGACTTATTGGTCTAGTGTTCCAATGGTCCTGACAAGCTTGATATGGATTATTCTTATGGTTCTCCATGGCAATAGCCTTTTTACATCAGGCTATGAAACCCAACTCGTAGGGGCGGCAGCTGCGCTAAGTATGGGGTTTGGGGTTTTGCAACTTGCCATTGGAATTTGGGGATTAGTGATTTTATTACATGCATTAGGGGAAGTTCAAGGGTTTTCAGCATGGATGGCTCTGCTCAACATCTTTTTAGCAGGGCTAGCTATCTTCATCCTTTTATTCCTCGTCGTTTGGGGTGTATCAACAGTGGTGCACGTCACTTAATAAATTATGAGGGGGAAATTATGTTGAAGTTATTTAAGAAGCAGGCACTAGCCACTTTTGGTGCCATATTTTTAACCGCTGCTACGATTGGAGGGGCTCCAATAAAGCTAACAGATAAACAGATGCCAAAAATTGAGACGGTTTCGAGTTGGAAGAAATTCCACTCAGTCCATGGAAAATGTATGGTTTCCCTACCCGAGTCTCCTGAGCATGTAAAACAAATGATGCCCTTTCCTGAACAAGGGTATAACCTTCGCTATGATGTTTATGTATCTGCCCATGAGAAAAAAGCAGTCTATATGATGCTTATTGCGCAGTATCCTCCGTTTATTAATGAATCACATGCTGAAATGAGTCTAGAAAGTTTCCTTAATGGACTGGTAACCCAAAATCATGATAACGAGCTCATCTTTGCTGATCTTGTGACTGTGCAGGGGCATAAAGCATTAGATTTCTTTATTAAGTCGAAAGGGGTCTACTTCAAAGGGCGTGCTATTATGGCTGAAAATAATCTCTATCTTTTAGCGATGGAGTGTGACCAAAACAACTACCTTGAGTTGACCTATAACCACTTTATTGAATCATTTGAGCTAGTGAAATAATGTCGGCAGTACTTGATCTAATTTATCTTACGATAGCGCAACTTGTGGCAACCTGGGTCCTTATCGGTATCATGTGGTTTTCGCAAGTTGTTCATTACCCTCTCTATAAGAAGATTAAGGAAGGGTTTGTGGAGTATGAACGCTCTCATATTCGGAGGGCGGCTCTTCTCTTAGGGCCTATTATGCTAGTTGAAGCTGTAACAGCCTTTCTCCTAGTTGGGGCAACTCCTGGGGGGATTCTTACAACGCTAGCTGGAGTAAACTTGGTTCTCTTAGTTTTAATCTGGCTTTCAACATTTCTCTTTCAAATAACATTGCATCAAAAGCTAAGTATCCGTTTTTCACCTAAGGTTCTTCGCAATCTAATTACTTCTAATTGGATACGTACGCTTCTTTGGACTCTCAAGGGAGTTATTATCATTTTCATGATCTATCATCTCTTCAAACTGGGAACTTTGGGTAAAAAGTTCTTTGGCATGTAGTCTTGGGTTTTTAATAGGGTTTTGGTATGGGAGTGTTAAGGGGGTCTGAAGACCTATGCATAGCCCATCATTGCCAGATGTCAAACTCGTTAATGTCAACCACAGGGATTCGTGGCAAGGAGCTCTAACGCGTCATTTTCGCGGTTCATTTAAAAGCCACTCCATTAAAAATATTATCTTATCACTATTGACATTAGGGGTTTACCCCTATAAGAAATATAAGAAAGCAAAGAGGGGTATTGCTCAGGCCTTAGCGGCGCGAAAACTCTTCTTCTTTAGAGCACTTCAAGACCATATCGAAGAAGCGCGAAAAGATCAGGTCCATACCGACCCCAGGCAGTCACTTAACTCTATTTTTATGAAGGTTCAGTCAGAGAAAGTTGATGAATCGGAAGAGGCTTTAGAGTTTAAGGCAATATTTTATCCCAGCGAGCTCCTCCTTTTTATCACTAACCCTATTCGTGATAGTAAAAGTATCCGTCTCCACCGCATCAAGTCCCGTAAACATCTTGATTACTTGAGGATGTGGCATGAGCTTAAGAAAAAAGCACGGATTAATCAATATCGACAAATTCAAAACATTAACTTTTGTAATAAAACGCTGAAGGAAGAGCATTGCTTAACCCCAGAGGGGGTCCATGACCGTTTATCACGAACATCGGTTTGCCGAAAAAGCATCTCTCAAATTACAAAATTCCGGGAGCTAGGAAAGGCCTTTCAGGAGATTGTCCTTGCCTATCAAGATTTCGAGGAGATTAGCGATACAAAGCCTGAGCTATTCCATCTAATTGAGAATTTATCAAAAACTTCACATAAAGACATCGAGACGCTTCAGACCTATCTTGCTAGCCGCTATCTTCCTAAAGATCTTCCTCTTGAAAACCGCAGGCAACTTATTCAACTTGCCAATCAGCAAGAGGTTCTTTTCCATATGAGCGAAGATGAGCAATTCAACCTCTGCGCTCTCATTCTAAATAAATATCAATGGGACTTTCTACTATCTATTCAAGAGGTTTCAAACGTTACGCTAGGCCTTCTTGATTGGGCTTTTGAGGAGTGCTCCTCAGAGATTAAAAAGGAGCTTTCATTTATTGAAAAGATTTCAGTTGGAATAGAGAAAAAGGTTAAAGATGATCCTGAAGCATTCCCCTCCATTAATGAAAAAATTTCTGAGGATGAAAGTTATCGTTTTATGACAGTGGATTTTGGAAAAGAGCTCAATCGTGAATGGCCCTCTTTCCATCTATACTTGGAAGATAAACTCGTTTATCATGCTGATAAAACAGAGGCTCTAGCTCTTGAAAAACTGCTTGAAGTATACAAGGAAATGGAAAAATTGTGCAGTATTGAAGACCCCCTCTTTAGTCTCCTTCAAGAAGCCTTTTCCCAATCCGGAAAGCAGGCTTTCCAATCTGCTATCGAAGAGGGGGTCATGAAACTTCTTGGAACAAAGTCTGAGTACTTTTTGCCGATCCTCTCGAATTCTGATATTGTCGCAGTGAAAAAAGATGAAAATCATTTTGAGATCCGCTATTCCTTCGAGCAACTCATCACAAGAAAAGGGGAGATTCAACATCCCTTTGAGAAGGAAAAATATATGATTATCACCCAGCCTCTTCATAAAGTGGATGGAAAATGGATTTCTCCTGAGGCAAAAATCAAGATAGCAACGAAGAAAAGGTCCGAATGAGAAAAGTTTTTCGAAGTGTGATTCCCCCTCTTCTCAGTCTAGTCATAGTAATGCTTGGAAATGGTTTTTTTACCACCTATACAAGCTTAAGATTTTCGATTGAAGGCTATCCAAACTTTGTGATTGGTGTTCTAGGGGGCGCTTATTATATGGGGATGATGCTTGGTGCCCTTTATGTTGAGAGACTTATTAGTCGGATTGGGCATATTCGAAGTTTTGCAATGATGGCTTCGATTAATTCAGTAATTATTGTGATCCAATCATTCTATATCGATCCTTACTCTTGGACTCTCTATCGGATTCTTACCGGGTTTTGTACTTCAGGATTTTTTATTGCTATTGAAAGTTGGCTCCTCCTCTCAACGGGAGTTAAGAGTCGGGGTAAGCTCCTTTCTCTCTACATGCTGACACTTTATATGGCCCAGGGGTTTGGGCAGTTTATTTTGAATGCTTCCCCAATTCAGAGTCTTGTTCCTTTTGCCATTACTGTTATTTTAAGCTCACTATCAGTTGTTCCTGTGTCGATGATGAAAAGTAGTGGTCCCGTTCTTTTAGAGTCAGCAATTACAAATATTTTTCAAGTAATTAAGAGATCGCCCCTAGGACCAATTGGATGTTTCGTTTCAGGGCTTATGATGAGCTCCTTTTATGGGCTTGCTCCTATCTTTGCAAAAGAGATTCATTTAAATCTTCTTCAAATTTCTCAAGTCATGGGATTCACGATCATGGGAGGACTCCTACTCCAGTGGCCGATTGGTCACCTATCAGATATCTTTAATCGGCGTAAGGTCATTATTGGTGTTGCTTTCGCCTTAATGCTCGTAACGTTTGCACTTTTTCATAGTAATCATTTTCATTATTATGTCCTCCTTGCACTTATGATTCTTTTTGGGGGGATTTCTTTTACCCTTTATCCTCTTTCGATTACTTACACCTGTGATCATTTTTCTGAAAAAAAAGTGATAGGAATTACCTGTGCTCTTCTCCTTATTTATGGGGTCGGTTGTATCATAGGCCCCCTTATATCGCCCTTTTTCATGAGTTATTTTGGCCCCACAGGGCTTTTCCTTTATATGAGTATTCTCTGTGCTCTTTTTATCTTTATCTGCATGTGGCGGGTTCTCCATTCCAAGCCCCTGTCAGAAGAGGAGCAAAGCGACTATCTACCTCTACCTCGAGCGACTTCCATGGCTCTCTATCTTGATCCTAAGAGTGATTTTAGTGATGAAGATGAGCTCGATGAAGATGAAGAAGATCTTTATCCCTTTAGCGAAGAATATGAAGACGAAGACGAGGATTAACTATGCATAAAATGAGCTCTTTTTGCAATATCGCAAAGCGCTTCAATACGCCAGTAAAGATTCCAAAAATCTTCTCTCGTTGCTTTTCGCGCTTCTTCAAGATTTCCTTCTTGAATATGATAGGTCCAGCGCGTCATATGGTGGTTTTCAGGCTTATGAATAAGTCTTGGTGCATAATCCCCTGAATGCTTATGAAAAGCTTTAACCCATCTTTCGATTTCAGGATTTGATCTTGGACAATGGTCAAGATATTCATCATAGCTACTACGATCAGGCGCTAGTCTTTTTGCAGCATAGGCGATTCGAATCATGCAAGCTGCTTTGAGGTAATCATCATCTTCAATGGCATCAGCAGTTTTATAGGCTTGAGTGATGAGGAGCGCACTGTCTGTAATTTCAGCAAGACCACAGAGTAAAGCAACCCTTTGAGCGGGTTGGTCATTAAATAAGTTTTTTGCTCTATGAACGACACTTTCAGCATTATCAATAAGAGCTTCGGTTAGGAAGATTGTGACGCTGGCTGAGGCTTTTAATGGGCCATCTTTCATCTTACTCAGAACTTGACGTGCTTCAGCCACTGGACTCTCTAGGTGTTTCGGGAAGGATGGGCGTGTGTATGTTTGGTTGAGGTTATAAGGTTCTGAGGAAGGGTCATCTTTATGGATGACGTAATCAGTGATTTGAGCATGTGTCAGTCCTATAATTAAGGTTGCCACAATGGTTGTTTTTAAAGGGACACCACAAAGATATGAACCTCCTCCTAGAACCGCAATGGCTGCACCATGAATAAAAAGAGACAGTTTTAATTCGAAATCATCGTTTCTATCAAAATAGTTGATGAATAATCCTCGGCTTGCTTGGGTGAGCACAGACAGGCCAATAACAGCTGCTTGTTTATTAAGAATAGCTCCTGGGATGAAACGTTCTTTGACTCCAAAATAGTAAAGGGTTGAAACGGCTAAGTTTAGACCTGTATAGACGGCAGCTCTCTGAATACCTGGATTAGACATATCACATTCCTTATTAAGGATTTTACCACGTAGTAGTACAGTAGCAACTAGAATTCAAGGCAAGCCTCGGATCAGTTTGTTTTATTTATTTTGAGAAATATGGATGTCTCTTACTGGGAATGGGATAGTGATGTTATGTTCACAGAGTGCTGACTCGACCTCCCATGTATACCAAGCTGCAGTTCCCATTGGGGGAGTGGAAACTTTAGATTCATTGACCCAGACGACAAGCTCAAAATCAAGGCTGCTTTCACCAATCTTTGTTAACCACACTTGCGGTTCTCTATCTTCAGTAGTAATCGGGATCTTCTTTGCAGCAGCGATGATGACATCCCGAACATGACTTTTATCTGTTCCAAATGCAACTCCAAAGGGAATACGAATACGACGAACTTTATCTGAAAGAGTCCAATTAATGAATTTTTTCGAAACTAAATCAGCATTAGGAACTAAAATTTCAACGTTATCAAAAGTTTTTACAAGTGTGGTTCTGACATTGATTTCCATCACGCGTCCGATTTCTTTCGTCTCTAGTTCAACTAAGTCACCAACTCGTAGTTTCTTTTCAAGGAGGATGATCACGCCAGACACAAAATTATTTACAATCGATTGAAGTCCAAACCCAATTCCAACAGAAAGTGCTCCAGCAATCACAGCAAAGGTTGTAAAGTCTAGGCCAATTCCTGAAATGGCAATAATTATCCCAATAAAAAGAATAACATAATAGGTAATGCGGCTTAGGGTATAGATTCCTGCTTGATGAATCCTATGTTGTTTTTTTCCAATGTGTTTAATCCATATTTGGATAAACTTTGCTAGGAAAATTGTGATACAAATAACAATAATAACCTTTAAAATCCCATAAAGAGTAATAGGGGTTTCTCCAATCTTAAAGAGGCTTTTATGGGACCACTTACTATATACTTTTACTCTTGAAACGGTTATTTCCCACCCTTCAATGAATCGATCTTTTAAAGTTGTATAGTGAGCATGGATGAAGGCCTCAGCTTGGACAAATAAATACCCGTTTTTTCGTTGATTTCGCTCAATTCTTTGGATAAGCATTCCAATATCTTGTGCTAATGTAAGGGTATCGGGATTTCCCTCTGATAAGGCAAGTTCTAAATAAAGATCGGAGGCATTCTTCCAATCGGGAAGTTCTTGTAAGATTAAAGCTTCTTCAGCTTTTAAGTGGTTAATTTTTTCATAGAGCTCTTGTACTGATTTTTTCTCAGTTTGGGTAAGGATCTGAGCTAAAAGGGATTTTAGCTCAGCATCCATTAATAATACTTCAGCTTCGGCTCGCTTCAAGGTAAAATAAAGGACTTTTTCATTTGCGATCAAACTTCGATTATTGATGACAGCAGCTTGATTTCTTATAAGTTCTTCTTGAGCAGCAATTAACTTTTTTCTTTCGATTTCAATTTGCCCTTTCAGCTTTCCTTGTTCTATTCCTTTGTCGTTAATATTCTCTCTAGCAAAGAGAATTTCACTTTCCAATTCAGAGATCTCTTCTGACCGTATCTTCGCACGTTCTTGTGTGAGAATTAGCTTTTTCTTATCGATTTCGACAGAGATCTTCCGACTCATAATTTTTAACCCATTAATCACTCTTGCAGGATTTGATTTTGATGAGCTTAAGTAAGAGGCCATTAATGTATCTAAATGGGATTGATCTGAGCGGAGATTTCCTTTTTCAATTTTGATCTGTTGGTTAATAGAATCATAAAGAAGGTCGCTTACGCTAAGAGCTTCAATAAGGTTTAGAAATTCTTGATAGTTATAGACTTCATGTCTATGGGGCTCGATAGGGGGATAGGTCGGCTTTTTTTGGGAAAGATCTTGATAGGTCGAAAGAGTAACCATAACTTGTTGCATAAGTGGTAGTGCCAATTCTTTCTGATTGAAAGAAAGTTCCTCCTTTAAGCGATTAAAAGACTCTTGCGTCTTCATTATTCGAATGGCTAGTCGTTCATGGTCAACATCATAATAACTCCACCAAGTCGCTTTCAGGTGCGCTGGGTCAGGAGGATTCTGTAGTGGAGCCTCAGCTTCCTGCTCTTGAGCAAAAAGAGAAAGGGTATAAAGCATAATAATAAGAATTCTGCGCATACCTTTCTTCTAATACTGAAAAGAGCTATTCGTCAAGATTTAGAATTCAAGGCAAGCCTTGGCTCCGGCGTATCCTGCATAGTCAAAATGGTAATAGACGGGCTTTGCTCCGTGGCGATTTCGAATGAGGATCCACCCGCCAAAATTGGCTCCACCAAAGAGGCCGATGGAGAAATGACGCGAATCAAAATAGACCCCTAAATCGAGTCCGTTAGCATGAACTGAGAACATCGATTCAGGATTACTTTCGTGGCTGCCGACGCGATGGAATGAGCGATACCACCCCCCAAAGCTCCGATAGCTGAGCGCTGAGGACCAGTTTTTAGCAAAATAGTAGTGGAGAGAAAAATCGAGTGGAAAGACAGCATTGATTTTCCACTGCTTATGAAAATACCAGTCAAATCCTAGAATGGGGAAAAGGTAGGTACTTTTGACTCCTGCTTGCCCAACTACTCCAATATGAATTCCGAGCGGTTGGCTATAGGCGAGGCGTCCCCAGATCATCCCCGTATAAAAGGCATTATTTCCCATGTTAAAGTGATCAAGATTGGCATGAACGCCAAGATTCAAGACCCAGCGCCAATCTTTGATGGCTGTTGTGATATATCCAATGGAAAAAATTCCATCGTGGAAGTGTTTTTGATTAAAGGAGGGGTTATCATCAAAGTCGAGTTTCATGTATCCATAGCCAAATTCGAAAGAAAGGGAATGGTCTTCAGCTGGATAGGCATTGATAAAGATTGCTCCAGCCCCTTCTGCATAACGAAGATTAGAGCCTTTAAACCCATGCTTATCAATATCTGCAGAGGAATTTGCAGTGAAATATCCATCGATAAAAACCCGGTCTTTTTTATGAACAAAGCAATAATCTGTCGCTAGGGAATAATCAAGCGAATAAGCTAAAGCTGGCAGCATCAAGACAATAAGGTATAAGAGTGTTCTTTTCATTTTCCCCCCTAACTTTAATATAAATCTAAAGGGAAAAACTTTTCAACTGCTCTCCGCCAAGCATACGGAGGAGTTCGCCTTCTTTTTCAGTAGATTTCAAGGACTTGATTTCCGTCAGGGTTCGTCCATCAACTTCCTTCTTAGAGATTTGAAGATGGTGATCGGCGAAGCGAGCTACTTGAGGAAAGTGGGTGATTGCTAGGACTTGAGATTTTTTTCCAAGAGCTTTGAGCTTTTGGCCGACAAGGGCAGCTGTTTCGCCCCCTATATTGGCATCGATTTCATCGAAAATAAGAGTTGGAAGCCCCTCCTTTTCAGCCAGAATAATTTTAAGGGCAAAGAGGAAGCGGGCAACTTCGCCACCGCTGCTTTTCTGGCTTAATGAAGCCGGCTGCTCTCCTTTATTTGCAGCGAGATAAATGGTAATCTCATCGATCCCAGAGGGACCTACAGTTTTTTCAGCAAAACGAATAGAGGTGTCGGCATAGGGAAAGTTTAATGAATGAAGCTCCTCTTTGAGTCTTTTTTCAAGGGACTTTGCAGCAGCCCTTCGTTTTTCGGAAAGGGCATGGGCAATGGCTCGGCACTCATCAGTTTTTAAGCGAAGCATGCTTTCTAGAACTGCAAGCTTTTCATCGAGATTTTCAAGAGTGTCGATCTCTTCTTTGAGCTTTTTTAAATGAAAGGGGATTTCTGTGCTTTCTAGATGATATTTTTTCTTTAGGCGGTTTAGTATAGAAAGACGCTCTTCTAGTTCTTCAAAACGGCGAGGAGACCTGTCGATGTTTTCGAGTTGTTTAGTTACAAGGAAGGACGCTTCCTGAAGATGAACAATGGCGCTTTCTAGGTGCTCAGTAAGAGAAGGATCGTTAGAAAGCTTTTGAAACTGGGCTAAAGTGGGGATTAAAGAGGGATGATCGAGCCCCCCTTGAATGGAGCACAATGCTTCTGATGATTCCTTGGTATTGGCTAAGCTCTTATATTCTTCGAAAAGGATTTCTTCTTCCCCATCTTGATAGTTCAATCCTTCCCACTCTTCAAACTCCCATTTAAGCCGGTTTAGTCGATCCTCTTGATTCGTTTGTTTAAGAAGGGTTAGCTCCTGATTTATAGCCTCTGCTTCATAATAGGCTTGTTTAACAGAACGGACCTCCTGCTGTAGATCTCCATAGAGATCGAGAAGGTTTCTTTGGGTTTCACTTTGTCGGATTGACTGAGAGCTATTTTGACTAACGAGTTCTAAGAGATGAGGGCCTAAGAGAGCAAGAAGGGAGAGTGGAGCCATCTGAGCATTGATGAAGATTCTGTTTTTAGAGCTTCTGGAGACTTCGCGGCGAATAATGAGGAACTCACCCTTATCGAACTGAATCCCTCCTTCCTCAAGGATGCTATGGACTTCTGGAAGCTTCTCAATATCAAAAGTAGCCTCGATCGTTGCCTTTTCATCGCCTGCGCGGATGAGCTGTGTTGAAACTTTATGACCAGAAAGGAGGTGGATAGCTTGAATAAGAAGTGTTTTTCCGGCACCTGTTTCGCCGGTTAAAATATGAAAACCCCGATCGAAAGTGATCGTGGTTGAATTAATGAGGACAAAAGAAGTCAGCGAAAGGGTATGTATCATACCCTCTCACTATACTTAGTTTAGACTTTTCCTGCAGCAGCTTGTTGTTCGACCAACTCGGCTAATTCATTAATGCCGTTGTATAACCCAACCCAAGCGCCAATTTGTGCACCTGTTTGAGCTCCTGCATAGGCACCAATCATACCTCCAGTAAAGAAGCCGATTAATCCGCCTAGCATGAATCCTCTATATGAGCCATAAGCTGTTTGATCGATCACATTATAGAAAGCTTTAGCTCTTGCTGGGAACTTACTGATTTGCGCCATTGTCTGTGCGCCATATTCATAAGCAGTGTTGCCATACCCTTGTAAAGCTTCAACCTGCCTTCCCAAATAATTTTTTGCATCAGTAGGAAATTGCATAGCGGCTTGATAATAAGTCAAATTTTCTCTTGCCATTGGTTGTTGTTTTTCCATTAGAACTCCATGTAGTTAACCCTTCATACAAATATGGTAACAAAGAATGGAAATTAAAGCAATAATAGTAATTATTTTTTATTAATAAAATATAATAATAAATTTTTTTATATATTGTATTATTATGCGTAAAACTACTGTAGTAGATTACAAGGAATAGTACTAAATAAATTCTTTAATTGTCTTAAAATGGAGTTTTGCTACCTCGCTTAGAGGGGCCTCTCCATGGGTGCGGACAAATTGCTGCCCTGCTTTGATGACTAGGGAGGAAGCCCCCTTAGGAAGGGTTAGGTTGAACTGAGAGCCGAGCTTATCAATCCCTTGGACAAAGGCGGCTCGGGCCAGGATTGATGCTCCAGCGACGACAATATCTTCCTCCCCGCGGTGGCGCTGAGAAAGGTCAACTTGGAGCGATTTTCTTCTGAGGGCATTTTCTACCACATGCTCACTAGCAAATTGATCGATAATCACATTTCTACAATCGGTTTTTTTAATGATCTCTTCAATAGCTGTGGCATGTCCCCATGCTAGAAGTTGGTTAAGATTCTTAAATTGCTCGTAGAGCTCGTTATACCTTTTGGGGAAAATTTGGATGATAGAATAAGGGCACTCTTTTTTAATTTTATCAGCATACTTAATAATGGTGTTATCATTGAGCCTTTTACTATCGCGGATCCCCATTTTTATCAGCTCTGTAATCATTGCTTCATCAGCATAAAGAGCGGCAACGCAGAGGGGGCCAAAAACATCGCCTTTGCCCGCTTCATCAACGCCGATATGAGGGGTTGTATTGACTGCCGTCTCTGGATAGGTATACGAAAGATTACCTAGGATTTCGGGCTCAAGGTAATAGCTGATAAAATCATCTTTTCCTTTTCCTTGAACCATGAGTTTTCCTGACTCATAAAGGGTGCATGAAACCCCTTGCTTTTTCGCCTGAAAAACAGTGTATGTAGGTTGCGAAAGTTCAAACCCTTGGTCTTCCAAGTCCTTTTTAAGCTTCGGAGCAAGAGCTGTATCTATCTTTGCGAGAAAATTAGAGGGTTTATTCATATTGTAAATATTAGCAAAGGCTTTAATTAAAATCACTAATCCGTTAGGTTGGGTCTAAAACCTAAAGTAGGCTTATGAGTGAAGATGTAAAAAAGCTAGGTGATCTTTTTAAGACAAAACGAAAAGAGCTTAATCTATCCCTAAAAGAAGTAGAAAATGCGACTTCGATACGAATGTCACATTTAGAGTCGATCGAAGAGGGTAAGGATGATGAATTTCTCTCTCCTGTTTATATGCTCGGCTTTATGCGGCAATATGCGAGCTTCCTTGGAATGGATGGTGAGAAACTGATTCACCAGCACCCTGAAGCGCTGAAGCTTGGAAAGAAAAAGCACGAGTTTGCTTATGGAATTGGAACGCTTGAAAAGAGGGGAAGTATGGGTGGAGGAGTCAAATGGCTTCCAAACCTTATTTGGGCAGCGGTATCGGTTGTAATCATTGTTGTTGCTTACTATTTTGCTAAATATCTAGGTGTGATCTAACCCCGTTTGAATATGGCTGAAAATCGGCTCATCAATGAAAAGTCTCCCTACCTCCTTCAGCATGCGCATAACCCTGTTGATTGGTTTCCTTGGGGAGAAGAGGCCTTTGAAAAAGCTAAGGCACAAGAAAAACCTATTTTTCTCTCCATTGGATATGCTACTTGCCATTGGTGCCATGTGATGGCTAGGGAGTCTTTTGATAGTCCCGTGATTGCAGAGAGGCTTAATGATGTCTTTGTCTGCATTAAAGTTGATCGAGAAGAGCTTCCTGAGATTGATAGCCTCTATATGGAGTTTGCTCAAGCTCTGATGGCCTCTGGAACTGGGTGGCCCCTTAATGTTATCCTTACTCCTGACTTAAAGCCTTTCTATGCGGTGACCTATTTACCACCTGAACCTCGCCAGGGAATGATGGGGCTTAATGAACTGATCAATCATATTCAGCAACTCTGGGAAAGTGACGAAAAAGAACTACTTTTCGATCAAGCGAATAAGCTTGTCGACCTTTTTGAGAAATCGGTGACAACTCGAGGCGATGAGTTGCCGAGTGGCGTATTGATCGATGAAGCGCTTGAAATGCTCTTTGAAACAGCTGACCCTGTTTATGGGGGAATGAAGGGGGCTCCCAAGTTTCCTATGGGCTATCAAGCTCAATTCTTTCTTAATTATGCCAAAATTTTTTGCGATCAGCGCCCTCTCTTTTTTGTAGAAAAAACCTTAGAGATGATGCATCTGGGTGGTATTTACGATCATGTTGGCGGAGGATTTTCTCGCTATAGCGTCGATGAAAAGTGGCTCGTTCCCCATTTTGAGAAGATGCTTTACGATAATGCTATTTTAGCGGGCGCATATCTTGATGGATGGAAGTTCACAAAAAAAGAAAAATTTAAGACAGTTTGCCAGGAAATTTTAGAGTATGTTCTCCGCGATATGAAGCATCCAGAAGGGGGTTTTTACTCTGCTGAGGATGCAGAAATCGATGGAGTTGAAGGAGCGTTCTATCTATGGACAAAAGGGGAAATCAGAGATATCCTTCCTGCTGATCAATTTGACATTTTTTGTGACTATTTCGATGTGACAGATGTTGGGAATTTTGGGAAAAAAAATATTTTGCACCGAACTCTTCCAATTGATGAATTCTGTGAGTATAGGGGTCTAAACCCTTCAGAAGCTGAAGGGATGCTTAAAAATGGGCTTACCCTTCTCTATGAAGCAAGGGAGAAGAGAAAACGCCCCTTTAAAGATGATAAGATCTTAGTCTCATGGAACGCTCTCATGATTGAGACCTTTGTTCAAGCTGGAATGGCTTTTGATAATACCACCTACCTAGAGGCTGGAGAGGAGGCTGCAAAATTCATCCGAACCTATCTTTGGAAAGAGGGGAAACTTCTTAGACGTTTCCGTGAAGGGGCTGCAGACTACGAAGGATCTTTGGATGATTACGCCTCCCTGATTCGTGCTTTGATTTCTCTTTATGAAGCCGGAAGAGGAGAGGAGTATCTGAACTGGGCCATAGAGATGACTTCTCATCTTGAGCAAGAGTATAAAGCTGATGAAGGAGCCTTTTATCTAACAGGACCTAACCACTCTATTTTGATGCGCCGTTGTGAGCTTTATGATAGTGCGCAACCTTCTGGGAATGCTCTTCATGCGGAAAATCTCATACGCCTTTATCAAATTACCCATCATCGAGACTATTGGATTCAAGCAGAAGATATCTTAAAAGTCGCAAAAAGCTTTATTGAAGCCTATCCTCAGGGGGCTTCTTATCATCTGATCGCGCTTCACCGCTATCTTAATAAAGAGGCGATAACACTTATTATCTCTCTTGATAAAGATAATGCCCTTGAAAATGAGCTTAAGAAACTCATTTTTTCAAACTTTCATCCACACTTAGCAATAGCTTGGAAGAAAAACTCTGAAGAGTATCCTTGTATTAATGGGAAAACAACGGTTTACCCTTGCAAGCAAGGAAAGTGTCAATCACCTATTAATGAGTGGAATCAAATCGAAAACCTCTTGGTATCCCTCTAGGATACATTTAGGTGTGACATTGCTTGGATAGATTAAATATCAATAATCACAAGTGCTTTTCCTTCAATAATATGAAACTCAACAGTGTCTTGTATAGCTCGATTGCGAGTTGCATTTAGACCATCAGGTGTTAATGCTTGGTTTTCAAGCTCCCAAAAAAGACCCTTGGTTGTTAGCGTACATAAGTAAAATGGAAGGATGGAGATTGTTGCATTGGGTTTTACCTGAGCCCGATAATTCCCTTTTGTAAGAGGTAGACCAATTTTTACCCCCTCCTGATAGTCATCAAGAAAGAAAAAAGAGTGGTTTTTCGCGTGTTTTAGAAGGGCTTGTATGTTACCTAAAACATGATCAATTTCACCTCCACTTATTCCTAAGACCAGACTCGGCAGAAGATTTCTTTCTTCAGCAAACCTCATGCATTTTTCAAAATCAGTTGTCTCTTGTTCTGAAACGCAAATCACTTGTGCGCCATTACTTGATGAAACGGAAAGTGAGTCGATATCTCCTATAATATAATCAGATTGGAGCCATCGAGCGGCTCCATCTGCAGCAATAATCGGAACGTCTTTTCGCATTTTCTGTAGTATTTGTTTACTAAGTGCTTTGCTATCCAACACAATGACACTGAGGTATGAAGAAAGGAGATTTTCAATCATATGTAAAGGCTGCCTTAGGTGTATATCGAATTTTAAAGATAATCAATATGATAGTGAACACTGTCATGACTAGATTGGTTATCCAAACGGTCTCTGTCTGTGTTAGAAAACCGTAAGCAACCCAACTAAGAGAACAGACCAAAAAATTAATGAGCATCATTAAAGAAAGGTCCTTCGAAGAGCGTGATTTATAGATCTTAATGATTTGAGGAATCAGTGAAAAAATAGAAGTAATAGATGCTATGAGACTAATTATGACTAAAAGCATTTTAAATCCCTCCGCTAGAATTATCTAGATCAGGTTTTACGGGTTAGTCGATTAACTACTTCTCAGCCATTATGAAAGATCAGTTTCTTGGCACCCCGATTAAAATCATCAATTTCGTGTACAAAACATTAAAACATTTGCCTATTTATACGAAATGTATTTTCGAAAGTTAGAAGAACTCTATCAACTCAAGTTACCATCAATAATTTTAGTGTGTCATAAAGTTTTGGAGGCCTAGACAATAATCCTAAAAATTGAGAATATCGATCAAAACGATAGGATGCATTCATGGATAAAAAAACTCTCGGCGATTACTCGATTATTAAACAGATTGGACAGGGGACTCTTGGTAATGTTTACTTAGCTGAACATCGTTTTGTGAAGCAGCAGTATGTCCTAAAGGTCCTTCCTGAAGAACTCGCTACGGATCGGAACTTTATTCAACGTTTTGAGAAAGATGTAGGAACTTTAGCAAAACTGGATCATCCCCACATCGTAAAAGTTCACAATGTTTCTTTTGCAGAGGGGTATTATTTTTTAGTGACCGATTGCATTGTTGACTGTTTTGGAGAAACAACTAATTTAACCCAATATCTTGGGGTCAATAAGCAAAGTCTAAATGAAAATGAGATTCTTGAATTATTAACACAGGTAGCCTCTGCCTTAACCTATGCTCACCAAAGCTCCTTTGGGGGTGAAACGTTGGTGCATCGTGGTCTAAAGCTCAATAACATCCTTATAGGTAAGGGCGAAAGAGGGCTACACGTTTATCTTTCAGATTTTGGCCTCTCTCATATTGTAGGAGAAGGAGCAATCTTGACACGGATGTATAAAGTGCTCTCTGATGTTCTTTCTCTTGATATTTCCAAGTCAACGTTCACTAAGCCAGGAGAAGAGAAATTTCTTTCAGGGACGTTTGAATCGAGCAAGCTCTCAAAACTCCATGCCTCTTTCTTGCAGACCTATCATTTCTTAGCTCCTGAGCAGCGAATTTACCGTGAAAAACCGGTGGGACCTAAGGCAGATACATATGCTTTTGGTGTACTGACGTATTTTTTACTGATGCACTCATTTCCGGAAGGAAATTTTCCTCGGCCTTGTGCTGTCAATCCCGATTTTAGGCTTAATTGGGATCACTTGGTCAACGAGTGTTTAAAACCTGACCCTTCTAAACGTCCTGACTCTCTTTTAAGGCTTCTCGATACTTTAGCAATTCCTCAAGCAAAACCTGTACGTAGCCTCCCAGAGGAAGAAGATGCGATCCTAGATTGGGATGAAAGTAGTGAAAAAGGGAAAGAAGAAGAGGTAGGGGCCCTAGCGACTGCTGTAGAAACAGCAGAGGAAGCAATTACTCCAGCACAAACGAAGATGCTTCATGAAGTCACAAGGATGGTTAAGGGAGATGCTAAGCCAGACTTAAAGCCTCAAGAGATCAAGAGACCAGAATATGACCCTGATCCTGCTGCGGCATTTCATGTTGATAGCACGGTTGCTAGATATGTACAAAAAGAAGAAGAGATCAGAAATATTGATCCTATTCAGACTGAAATGGAAGTGGTCGAAGAGGGAGACTATTACAGAGGAAGTGATGAAGGGGGGCGTGATGAGCGACCTCGCCATAAAGTTAAGCTTAATAGTTTTGCACTTGATGTCCATCCCGTTACAAATGAACAGTTCGTCCGCTTTTTAGAAATGATGGGTGGCGAAAAAGACTCGAACAATAGTGATATTATTCACCTTCGCGAGTCTCGAATCCGTCGTCACGGTGGAAAGCTCAGCATTGAATCGGGCTATTCTAAACACCCCGTAATCGGGGTCACATGGTATGGAGCAATTGCTTATGCCAAGTGGGTCGGTAAACGCCTTCCCACAGAAGCCGAATGGGAAGTTGCGGCTGCCTGCTGCGAAGAGCTTATGTATACAACAGGGACAAGTATTGAAAGGTCTCAAGCAAACTTCTTTAGCTCGGATACAACAGCTGTAAAAAGTTATCCTGCAAATAAACTGGGATTATTTGACATGGCAGGCAATGTTTATGAATGGTGCCAAGATTGGTATGATTATAACTATTATGAAGTAGCTATGCAGCGCCCTGATAATCCGAAGGGTCCATTGCAGGGAGTGTATCGCGTTTTGCGAGGTGGCTGTTGGAAGAGTCTAAAAGATGATCTCCGCTGCTCTCATCGCCACCGTAATAATCCAGGAATTGTAAATAGAACTTACGGTTTCCGCTGCGCTGCCGATGTCAAAAAAGAGTCCTAGTTTACTTTTTGTCTGCTTAGGCAATATCTGCCGTTCACCCTCACTTCAGGGGTTTATGGAACATATCCTTCAAGAAAAGGGAGTAACGGCCTATGTAGAAAGTTGTGGCCTCCATTCAACGTTTCTTGGAAATCCCCCGGACCGGCGTATGCAAGATGTTGCAGAAGCGCATGGGATTACTCTGGATAATCGGGCAAAGATTTTCGAAGAGAGCTTTTTTGATCAATTTGACGCAATTTTTTGTGTGACTGAAGATATATTATCGGCAGTGAAGGCGATGGCTCACTCGAAAAAGCACCTAGATAAAGTTTTTTTAGCCACACACTTTTCAACAAAATATAAAGATGAAGAGATTCCTGACCCCTATTTTGGAGGGGAAAAGGGATTTGAGCTCTTATGGGATCGAGTCGAGGATTCTTGCAAGAGTATTTTTACCCATTTTTTTGTTGATTCTCCTTCCTGACTATCTTATTATTAGTGCTATGAAATTATTACTATCAAAACCTAGAGGATTTTGTGCGGGTGTTGTCCGAGCCATAGAAACAGTTGAGCGGGCCCTTCAAGCCTGGGGTGCTCCGATTTATGTGAAGCATCAGATTGTTCACAACCGCCATGTGGTGGAAGATTTGGAGAAAAAAGGGGCTATCTTTATTGAAGACTTAGATGAGGTTCCTGAAGGAGCTCGGATTATCTATTCTGCTCATGGGATTCCTCCCTCAGTCCGTGACCATGCTAAAAGGCGCAACCTCATTGAAATTGATGCTTCTTGTGGTCTTGTGATACGTGTGCATTCTGCGGCAAAGCGGTATGCCAAAAAGGGGTATCATATTCTCTTGATTGGTCACAAAAACCATGTTGAAGTGGTTGGAACGGCAGGGGAAGCTCCAGAGGATACAACGATTATTGAGTCGGTTAAGGATGTTGAGAAGCTTAGTTTTCCTCCAGAGCAACGCCTATTTTATACAACACAAACGACCTTGAGCCTCGATGATGTGAAAGAAATTACCGAAGCAATCAAAAAAAAATACCCTCTGATTGAAACCCTTCCCAGTTCATCGATCTGCTATGCAACAACGAATAGACAATTAGCTTTGCGCGAAATTACCCATACTGTAGACCTTGTCCTTGTTGTAGGCGACCCAACGAGTTCAAACTCAAACCGCCTATGTGAAGTGGCTCGGAAGCGGGGCGTTCCTGGCTATCTGATCAATAGTCCTGATGAAATCGATCCATCCTGGCTGGAAGGGGTCAAAGCCATTGGCCTTACGGCTGGCGCTTCTACACCTGAATCTGTGGTACAAAAATGTATCGAACACCTCCGCGATCTCGGCGTTACCGAAACGGAAGAGGTGGAGTATACCGAAGAAAATGTCTTCTTTGAACTTCCCAAAGAAGTTTTAGCTATCTCTTCTCAGGGTTTATAATTTTATTAATCTTTGCAACAACACTCTCTTTGTTCGTTGCAATTTTTGGCATTCCTCGAAAGCTGCTCAAGTGCTCCCTAAAATTATCAACCACAAAATCAACAAGTTGAATAATCGCTTGTTCATTCTTATGTGTTATGACTTGATCCTTAAATGTATCAGAACTACCCAGTCTAATCATTAGACCGTTTAACAGTATTTTAAGGGCATTAATGCTTACACCATTTTGCTTAAGAATTTCGAGGATCCTCTGGTAAGACTGAAGAATCTCTTCATTAGCCTGGGCA
This sequence comes from Simkaniaceae bacterium, assembly GCA_018399075.1. Classification (GTDB taxonomy): domain Bacteria; phylum Chlamydiota; class Chlamydiia; order Chlamydiales; family Simkaniaceae; genus Neptunichlamydia. The sequence continues at coordinate 1,218,985 of CP073763.1, forward strand.
GTCATTGGATTATAGATCACTAATGGGATATCGCGGGGAATGACAAGCATTGACAGCTCTAACCCGGCACTTTCATTAAAGGTGGTTTTATCAGGGCGCACTCTAGCTAGGGCGGAAATTCCACTCTCTTCAAATTCGTCTTTTTGATCAGTTTCTGGGCTGGAAGGGCGATCAGAAGGGGATGAGCCCGATGCTGATCTTCGAGTAAATATTGAATAGAGAACATAAAGGACTCCAAGGGCAATAGTAACAATAAGGAGGCGCTTACCTGCAGTTTTTGCCATGCTTGCAATCGTATCAGGGCGGCTAGGATAGGATCCTCCAAAGGTTTGATCGAATACGGGTTTAATATGATTGTATGCTTCAGCATGGTGAATGGGTCTGACTTCTGACATTGATTGAACCTCTTGATTTTGGATAAAAATACTATACCAAAAGATTGAATTTAAAAGTAGAACCAGAGATATACCATTATTATGAAAGAAAAAGTTCAAAAGCAGTCGACGATTACTCAAATCGATAAGGGGTCGATGCGTCGAATTTTAGGCGTTGGGGATCTTTTTGCTGTAGGGTATGGGGATCTCGGTTCTTCGATTTATTATGCTTTAGGGATTACTGCCTTCTATGCTCTGGGTGCAGCCCCCATTAGCTTAGCTATTGCAGGACTTGTTTTTGCTTGCACAGCACTTTCCTATGCCGAACTTTCTTCGATGCTTCGTGATGGAGGAGGATCAGCGAGTTTTGCACGTCATGCTTTTAATGATTTGATTTCTTTCATTGCGGGATGGGGACTTCTTCTCGATTTCATTGTAACGATTGCCATTTCCTCCTATTCGATCTCTCCCTATTTGGCCTTTTTCTTTGGGGCATTGAAGGTTCCATCATTTAAGATTGGTTTTACTGTTTGTGTAATTGCAATTCTCTTTGTGATTAACTTTTTTGGGTCAAAAAATTCTGCCCGAATGAGTTGGTTCTTAACGACGTTAACACTTTCCACGCAGGTCTTGATTGTGATTGTTGGAGCGATTTGGTTTATCCAATTCCCCGATCTTTGGGAGCATCTTAGAATTGGGATTAAAGGATCTTCTTGGTCACCTTCTTGGCCCGACTTTTGGAAGGGGACAGCCATGGCAATGGTTGCCTATACAGGAATTGAATCAATGGCGCAATTAGGTGGTGAGGCAAAACATCCCGCCAAGACAGTTCCTAGGGCGATGATGTTAGCAATGGGAATGCTCCTTTTTGTCTATATTGGAATTGCAATTGTCGCACTCTCTGCTGTCACACCTCAAGTTCTTAGTACACAGTTTTTAGAGGATCCTATTGCAGGAATTGTCTCGAAATTTCCCTATGGAAGCCGCGTTCTTGGGGGATGGATTGGTCTTCTAGCAGCGATTATCCTCTTTGTTGCAGCTAATGCAGGACTGATTGGAGCTTCACGCCTTTCATTTAATATGGGAGAGAACTATCAGCTGCCACGAACGGTATACCGTCTGCATAAGAAGCATAAAACCCCCGTTGTTTCTCTAGGGATTTTTGCAGTCTTAGCCATGATCATTGTAATTGCCTCAAGAGGAAAGCTCACATTCCTTGCAGATCTTTATAACTTCGGGGCAATGCTTGCCTTTTTTATGACCCACCTTTCCCTTGTCTTCCTCCGTATTCGCCGTCCTGATATGAAACGGCCATTTAAGGTCCCCTTTAATATAAAAATTAGAGGCTACTCGATTCCTATAACAGGGGTTCTTGGTGGACTTGCAACAGCAGCTACGTGGTGCCTTGTTGTGTGGACAAAACCCGATGGGCGCTATCTTGGCTTTGCTTGGCTCATTATAGGTCTTACAATGTACTTCTATTATCGTCGTAGAGAGTCCATTGCTCCAGCAGGAAAGATTGAAATCCAAAAGATCCAAGTTCCAGATTTCCAAGCAAAGAAATATAAGCATATTTTAGTTCCAACGCGTGGAGGAAAAGAAACACAAACAGTTCAAATGGCATGTGAGATGGCAAAGCTGCATAGCGCAGATGTGACAGCTGTCCATGTTGTTGAGGTACCCTTTTCTCTTCCTCTTGAAACCCCCCTTTATCATCGAACAGTTGTGGCAGAGTCGATCCTTAAAAGGGCAGAAGCCATTGGTAGGGAGTTTAATGTTCGGATTAATCTGCGGATTGTTCAAGCGAGAACAGTCGATGCTGCTATCCTTGAGCTCATCGAAAATGAAAGCTATGATCTTCTTGTGATGGGAGCGATGGTTCCCAGCAGTGGCGGTTCTAAGGGGTATGGCTCAGTCGTAGAAAGAGTTTTGAAAGATTCAAAATGTCCCATTTGGATAAGCTGTTTTTCAGTCTAGTCACTACTAAATCTTATCATTGATCATCTTCAAAATAAGCTGATTTAAAATCTACAAACTGAAGCTGTGATAACCGTTCTCCCTTTAGTTTTGGATTTTTAGCATAGCTCTTATTCATAGAACAGATCGGAAGAATCGGCATTTCATCCATCAAAACCTTTTCTGCTTCCATCAGTAATTTTGATCTTTCTGTTTTTCCTAAGACATAATTAGCCTGCAAAAGAAGATCTTTGAATTTTTCGTTTTCCCAATTGCATCGGTTACAAAGATCCTTTTTGTTTTTAAAGATCTGCAAAACAAACGATGGATCGGAAATTGGGGGAATAGCTCCTGTGATCGCGATCATGTAATCCCCCTGTTGAATGGAATCAATATATTCATTCCATCCAAAGAGACCTCTTAGAGAAATTTTAAAACCTAAATTCGTTCTCCATTGATCTTGAACGGCTAAACAAATTTTCTTAGCAAACTCTACTTCAGGCATATATAGAAGTTCAATTTGAGGTAGTGATTCGATGGTTTCTCCCATTTCATCAAGAGCTTCTTGCAAAAGGTCTTTTGCTAAATCAGGGTTATTATCTTGAAAATAGGGGCCCCCTTTTAGCCTGAGGGGAAAGGGGAGGGCAGACAAGGCTGGCTCTGCTGTATCGTGAAAAACATTTTCAACGATCCCGTCGCGGTCAATGGCGTAAGAAAGGGCTTTTCGGAGTTTACTGTTATTAAAAGGGTATTTATCAGTATTAAAGACGAAAAAATAAAGCATACTATCTGGGGCTTTTTCTTTTAGCGTTCGATAGGAACAATCATAGGAGATTCTCATAAATGGATCTCCGACCCAATCCAAAGTCCCATTTTCAAATAGATCAAGAGCCGTTTGATGATTTTGACAAATCAGTAGATCGATTCCATCTAAGTAAACATGCTCTTGATCCCAATAACGGGGGTTTTTAACAAGTTCAATTTCAGAGTTGATGCGCCATTTCGATAGCATGAAGGGACCATTACAGACAAAACCTGGTTTTGTGCACCATCTGGGATCGCTTTCAACAACATGCCTTGGAGCGGGATAAAGAAAAGGGCTAGAAACAATTTCGAGAAAATATTGAGCAGGGTACTCTAATTCAACTGAAAGGGTTTTATCATCTAAGACGGTAATTCCAACATTTTCACTGCTGCAATTGCCTAGGAGAAATTTTTCTGCATTTTTTATCGGATAAAAGAGTTCAGGGAGGGCAGTGATCGATTTAGACTGGGGGTTGATCAGCATTTTCCAAGCATACTCAAAATCATAGGCGGTAACTGGAGCGCCGTCACTCCATGTTGTATCTTTAAGGTGAAAAGTATAGATTTTTCCATCATCAGAAATATCGACTGTATGCGCGACTGCTGGCATGGGCACATCACCTTCTCCTCTACGCATTAAACCCTCAAACACATACGGAATTACTTGTGATGAATTGACATAGCTTCCTTTATTGCTCGCACAATAGTGAAGAGTGGAAATATCAAAATAAAGGGGTGCCTTAAGAATATTCTTTTTTTCGGACTTTTGGGATTTTGTACTTTGCAAAATGGTGACCCCAATGATTAATGTGAGGATGAATGTTATCATTAAAAGAGATTTTTTCATATTGTGCCGTTAAGTTATCTGTATCCTTTATCAAAAGTTTAGGTTTTCATTTCTGTAAAGTGTAATAATGTAGAATATTATCATATTTTCTTCAAATTTTAATATGAATCCCCTCACAAATTGACTTGACATTTTTTCTAATTATCCTGCAAAAGTGATGCTTTTATGAATTTAAATAAGAGATAATTATGGTTGCTAAGCCGTCAAATATGATCCCGCTGGGAACTAAAGCCTATAATTTTAAACTTCTGGATGTGACTTCAGATGAGTTTACGACTTTAAAAGAGATTCAGTCAGATATCGGAACGGTTATTATGTTCATCCGTAACCACTGTCCCTATGTGGAGCATATCGTAGAAAGGATCCTTGATTTAGCGAGGGATTACATTCCAAAAGGGATTTCTTTTGTTGCGATTAACTCGAATGATCCAAAGATGTATCCAGATGATACACTTGAAGAAATGAAAAAGTTCTCTGAAAAACATGATTTCCCTTTTCCTTACCTTGATGATCCAACTCAAGAAGCTGCTAAGGGTTTTGGTGCTGCTTGCACCCCAGATTTCTTTGTTTTTGATAAGGATTTAAAATGTGTTTATCGCGGGCAATTTGATGAATCACGTCCAGATAATAACCACCCAACCACTGGTGAAAATCTTGCGGAAGCCCTAGACTGTCTTCTTTCAAATAAGAAAGTGCCTATTGATCAACACCCTAGCGTTGGGTGTAGAATTAAATGGCGTGAGTCAGACTCCTAAATGGATAATGTTGATCGGTAATCAGCCCTTAAGGGGTGACTAGATGACAAGAGACTTGATGCCCTGAAGAAATTTCACGCAGGGTTGGCCGTTTTTCAAAACAAATTTTTTCTGCCTTGGGACATCGAGTACAGAAGACGCACCCTTTTGGGGGATTGATAGGGCTGGGAACTTCTCCAGTAAGAAGAATGCATGTCCGTTTTTTTTCAATTAGAGGATCGGGAATAGGAATGGCTGAAAGGAGTCCCTGTGTATAGGGATGTAGAGGTTTATCATAAAGGTCGTGGCTTGGAGCGAGTTCCATAAGGTGGCCGAGGTACATCACTGCAACACGGGTTGATAAATATTTCACCATAGCAAGATCATGAGAGATAAAAAGGTAGGTTAGCCCCATCTCTTCTTGGAGATATTTAAGCAAGTTGACGATTTGGGCTTGAATGGAAACATCAAGGGCTGCAATGGGCTCATCGCAGACGATAAGGCGGGGATTGAGGGCGAGCGCTCGGGCAATCCCAATTCTTTGCCTTTGCCCCCCACTAAATTCATGAGGAAAACGGCGGACATATTCAGGCCTTAGACCGACAAGTTCAAGAAGCTCTTGGACCCGCTTTTGACGGTCTGAAGGATTAAGAACATTATGGATGTTTAAAGGTTCAGCGATGATTTCCCCAGCTGTCATTCGCGGATTAAGTGACGCATAAGGATCTTGGAAGATATATTGCATATCATGACGAAGTGACTTGATTGCTTTCCCTTTGTAGCAAAGAATGCTTTCTCCCTTAAAAAGGATATCTCCACTCGTCGGCTCATAAAGGCGCATCAAGGCGCGCGCTAATGCTGTTTTTCCGCAGCCTGATTCACCAACAAGGCCAAGGGTTTCTTGAGGAAAAATATCGAAAGAAATATCATCAACGGCTCGAAGCGTTTGCCCTTTATAAGAAAAGTACTTCTTGAGATTCTTGATCTGTATGAGAGGAGGGGTCACTTTTTCTCCTCCTGTCTTTTAATTCGAGGGTCAAATAGCCAGCAAGAAACATTGTGGTCTTTAGAAACAAAGTGACTTTGGGGCTTTCCATCATGGCAAAGATGCATTGCATGGGGGCAGCGCTTAGCAAAAGCGCATCCTTTAATCTTCGTTGAAAGATCGGGAGGAGACCCATGAATGGAATAGAGCTTCCGTTTTGAGGGGAGGTCAAGGCGTGGAATCGAGTTAAGAAGGCGCCGGGTATAAGGATGCTTTGGAGAGCTAAATAATTCTTCGACGGGGGCACTTTCAACGATTTCTCCTGCATACATCACGATGACTCGATCGCAAAAACCTGCAACGATACTAAAGTCGTGAGTGATGAGGATGATGCTCATCCCTTCTTTCTCCTGAATCTCTTTTAGGAGACCAAGAATTTGTCCTTGGATTGTTACATCTAAAGCTGTTGTCGGTTCATCAGCGATCAGTATATTGGGAGAGGAGATCATTGCAATAGCTATCATGACCCGCTGCCGCATCCCTCCGCTGAGCTCATGAGGATATTGCTTTAAACGAGAAGCGGCTTCTGAAACACCGACCCTTTTAAGAAGATCAAGAGCATGTCCTTCCATCTCTTCTTTTGAAGCATTAGGGTGATGAAGGGCATAACCTTCAATAATTTGATCACCAATACGCATTGTAGGATTTAAAGAGGTCATGGGATCTTGGAAAATCATTCCAATCTCTTTTCCTCTGACTTTACGGAGTTCTCGTTCACTCTTCAGAAGGAGATCTTCCCCACGGTATATAATGCGCCCTTTATCGATTCGCGATGAAATTGAGGGGAGAAGGCGGGTTAGACTCCGTGCCATAACGGATTTTCCGCAGCCTGATTCACCAACAATCCCAAGAGTTTCACCTTGTTTGAGATGAAAACTGACGCCGCGGACAGCTGCGACTTTTCTAGAGAGTGTCAAAAATGAGGTGTGGAGGTTTTCAACTTCGAGTAAATCTTTCATGTCCGAAGCCTTGGGTCAAAAGCATCTCGAATCCCATCGCCTAGAAGGTTGAGGGAGAGCATAGTAATACTAATAAAAATAGCGGGAAAAAAGAGGCGCCATGGATAATATCGAAGAGCTGAAAGGCCATCGCTTGCCATTGTTCCCCAACTGGCAATGGGTGCTTGAACACCAAGTCCTAAAAAGCTTAAAAAGGCTTCGGTAAAAATAGCAGCAGGGATAGTAAGTGTCATAGTGGTAATAATTGAACCGATGGAATTAGGGATCAAATGTCGGAAGAGAACCCGCCATTTGCTGGCACCAAGCATATAGGCAGCAACAACAAAGTCATTTTGTTTGATCTGTAAAATTTGTCCTCGGACAATCCGGGCCATATTAATCCAGCCCGTAATCGTTAGGGCTACAATAATAGTTGTGACTCCAGGTTTCATAATGACCATTAGCAAGATAACAATCAGAAGATGGGGGAGAGAATAGAGAATATCAGAAAAGCGCATCATAAATTCTTCAGTCTTCCCTCCAATGAGTCCAGCAAAGGCCCCATAAAATACACCAATGGCCATATCAATCACGGCAGCAGCAATACCGACAAAAAGTGAAATGCGGGCACCCCACCATATACGAGTAAAGAGGTCTCTTCCGAGTTCATCTGTACCAAACCAAAAGCGACTGGATGGGGACTGGTTTTTCAAAGCTAAGTGCGTTTCATAGTAGGTATGGCCGCTAATAAAGGGGATAATAATTGCGCTTACAATAAAGAAGATCAATACAAAAAGACCCAAAAGTGCAGGGCGGTTTGATCGAAGACGTTTCCATGCATCTTTCCAGTAAGAGACGCCTTTTTCAGAGATCTCTTCAGTAAGAGGGGGAAGCTTATCGATTAGAATTTCACTTTCTTTCATTCGACAATCGCCTTTGATTTAGTCATTTGGATCCTGGGGTCAAGGAGAGTATATAAAAGATCAACCATAAAGACGGAGAGCATTAGGATGGCGCTATAAAAGACAGTAACACCCATAATAACGGTATAATCGCGATTGGTGATACTGGTAACAAACCACCCACCAAGACCGGGAATTCCAAATATTTTCTCTACGATAAAACTTCCAGTTAGTATGGCACTCGCAAGGGGACCAATATAGGTAACAACAGGAAGAAGGCTATTTTTCAAAACATGTTTTAGAACAACTTGAATGGTTGAAAGTCCTTTTGAACGGGCTGTTTGAACATAATCTTGTTCTAGAACCTCTACCATGTTTGCTCGGGTTAATCGTGCAATAAAGGCAGTTGGGAGGGCTGCAAGGGATAACGCGGGAAGAACCGTATGCGCAAAGCCACCCCATCTTGCAACGGGAAAAAGATCAAGCTTCATTGCAAAAAGATATTGAAGGAATGTGGCCATAATAAAGTTGGGAACAGAGATCCCAATAACGGCGATAATCATCGCAAGATGGTCTTGCCATCTTGAGCGACGAACGGCAGCTATGGTTCCAAGAATAATTCCCGAAAAAAGGGCAATACATATCGCTTCCAACCCTAAAATAAGAGAAACAGGAAAGCCTTCACGGATAATATCATTGACAGTTCGCCCCTCATATTTAAAAGAAGGCCCGAGATCCCAGGTAATTAACCCCTTCAGATATTTTACATATTGAATGTACCAGGGTTGATCAAGTCCATAGTGAGCATACATGCTCTTCATAATCTCTTCAGGGACTGCTTGCTCTTGCATAAAAGGATCACCTGGAGCCGCTTGCATTAAGAAAAAAGTCATTGTGGCTACAAGAAATAAGGAGACTACAAGAATTAAAATCTTCCTAGCTAAATATTTTTTCTTCATTAGTACCACGATTAAATATTGTCACTATGAATTTAAGCGCATTTTGAAATTTTGTCAAAATTTAGAAATTTGGTTATACTCGAGATAATTCATAACTGGAGAATTAATATGGATCACTCAAAGATTGAATCACTACTTGGCGGGAAAGCAAAAGATCTACTAGAACATAGATGTAAAACGGTAGGGAAAGAGCGTTTGCATCTTCCTGGCCCTGATTGGGTTGATCGAATTTTTTCTGGTTCTGATCGTCCGACCCAGGTTCTCCAAAGTATGCAGGAAATTTTGAGCGCAGGCCGGCTAGGAGGGACAGGATATCTCTCTATCCTTCCTGTTGATCAGGGAATTGAACATACAGCTGGGGCCTCATTTGCACCAAACCCCGACTACTTTGATCCTGAAAATATTGTGAAACTTGCGATTGAAGGGGGCTGTAATGCTGTTGCTTCCACTTTAGGCGTTCTTGGTTCAGTCGCTCGAAAATATGCCCATAAAATCCCTTTTATTTTAAAATTTAACCATAATGAACTCCTAACCTATCCAAATACGTATGATCAAATACAGTTTGGTTCTATTGAGCAAGCCTACGAAATGGGATGTCGCGCAGTTGGTGCGACGATTTATTTTGGATCATCCGAAAGCGACAGACAAATTGTTGAGGTTTCTCAAGCTTTTGAAAGAGCTCATGAGCTCGGCATGGTGACTATTCTCTGGTGTTACCTTCGCAATTCAAAATTCAAAACCGATAAGCAAGATTACCACACCGCTGCAGACCTCACAGGTCAAGCTAATCATCTCGGAGTAACTATTCAAGCTGATATTATCAAACAAAAGCTTCCAGAGTGTAATGGAGGCTTTAAAGATCTTAAGTTCGGCAAGCAGACTGAAAAGATGTATACCGAGCTTTGTTCTGATCACCCCATTGATCTCACCCGCTACCAAGTGGTCAATAATTATATGGGACGAATGGGACTGATCAATTCTGGTGGCGCCTCAGGCGAAAATGATCTCGCACAAGCCGTAGAAACCGCTGTTATTAATAAGAGGGCAGGTGGCATGGGGCTTATCTCTGGGCGAAAGGCATTCCAAAAGCCTTTAAAAGAAGGTATAGAACTTCTCAATGCTATTCAATCTGTCTATCTCGACGATAAGATCATTATCGCTTGATTATTTAACATGTTAAAGCCCTGGGCTAGATGCCCTAGGCTTTTCTTTGGCCAAACAAGCAAATCTTATAATAAACCTTTAAATCACTAACAACAAAAGACTTGAGTATTTCCGTCTTTTGTAAATCATTCTATATAAATAAGTTATAGTTTTATTTCAAATTAATTTAAAATTTTGTTATAATATTAGGAATAAAACAAAAGAGGGAGGTTAATAAGATGGAAACGTTATCACGTGATTCAAGCTTATTAGATTATACTAGTCTTAGTACCAAAGGCTTAAATTCTGAAAGTACAACTCTTCAGAATCCATGGGAAAATGACACATCTATTCTAAGCTTCGGTTTTTCTTCAGAAATCGAGCAAGCCGGTTTTAATCAAGATAATAGTTCTTTATTATTAAGCATTTATGAAGTTGCTTTGGGTGCAATTAACTTGGTTGGGGCTTTGTTTGAAGGGCTTAATGATTGTTTTCATGAGCTTTCTCAATGCATTCTTGAAGTCATTACTCCTACTAAAGAGAAGTCTGTTCCTAATTTAGTACAGAGAGAGTTTAGCCAAATAGATCGTAAATCATTACTCAGTAAGCTAAAGCCTATTTTAGGTGGCGATCAGATACTTGCTAGTATGATCAGTTCACAGATTGTCAAATGCGGATCTTATAGTTCAGCAATCGATTATTTAACAAGTGAAGTTCAAGCTAAGCGTATTACTGATGAACAATTTGCTACTATACAAAGTGAGCTTTATTCAGAGGTAAAATAAATTAAAGATATAATAGAAGAGGGAGGTTAATAAGATGGAATCTGTAAAACAAGGTTCTAGTTCAGTAGATTATTCACAATGTTCTGATCAAACGTTAGTTCAACGCGAAGGTCAATTAGAGCGACAAAAGAATAGGATTGAAAATCCATTGTCATCTTGGACAGTTGTTCATGAGACAGACTCATGGTTGGAAACAATTGGAAAAGTTGCTTTGCAAGTGATTACATTGAGAGCATCTGTAGGAATCCCGAGACTTCTTGAGTATTTTTTCCACAAGCCAGATAAAAATGAACTTCATGAAATCCAATCTGAAATTAATGCTGTTGCCACCGAAAAGCTTAGTAGAGTGCTAGAAAGACAAGAAACAACCCCGAATACCCCTGCTAATTCAGCACCAGTGAGTGAAAGTCCCAAGGTAAAGCCTGCGGCTCCTATTGATATAGATGCAGCTCGCGCTAAAAAAATGAGAGGACAAATCGAAAGAGATGCGCTACGAGGGATCAATAGTGTAGATTTTCAAGAGAAGATCCAGGCGGTTGTTAAGGATGATGTTTCAGCCAGTATGATTACTGCATACATTCAAGGTGCTTCATCGATTGATAATGCAATAGATACGGTAAGTGTTACAAGAATACTAAATCCATCACAGCTGAAAGAAGTAGAAAAGATCGTAGATGAAGCAACTTCTCCAAGAATCATTACTGAATTTGGTATTTTAGTTGAGCAGTATGGATTAGAGTTTGCGCAGAAAGTATTTCCTCCAAACCAGTCTGCTTAATGCGTTGCATTAAGGTGGAAAGAGACACATTTATGCCGAAATGAAAAATAGAATGCATTTCGGTATAAATATTCTCTAATTCTTAGCTTGCTACTGCGATTTAGGAGTCTTGCTCTCTCTCATATAGTCCGAGTAAATCTGCTTCTGGGTTTATGTCTGACAACCCAAGATCTTTCTCATCAATATTGAAAGCTCGAGCTTGATATTTTAACAAGGAAATAACTGAGCAATAAGCCATTAAAACTCCTTTGTTGTATCTATCATCTCCGGTTTCAGAATTCTTTTTTGCTTTTTTTGCGTTCTCTTTTAGAATAGTTATTGAATCAACAACAAACCCATTAAAATTTTTAGAGCCCATATTTAATCTACCCTCTCAATTAAAACATCTTTAAGAATATCTATTTGCTCTTCAAAAATCTTTATTTCCTCAGACCACTTTACCTTAACTAGATGCTCCTGGTGTCTTGGGTCTAGTGTATCCCATTCTTTAATATGATTCGAAGGATTCACGATTTTATCGAAATGCTGGTTTGTCTTCGGGATTTTTAGTCATAATATTTTTTTCGCTGTGCTTCCATTTTAGCTTCATAGTCTGCTCTTTCTTCAGGGGTTGGCTTCCAGTTTCCAGTTTTTTTTCGCTGAGCGTCATATTCTGCTTGCTCTTCTGGAGTTCTTTGAAACTTGGCTAGACGATTCTTAGCTTCTTGCAAGACTTCCATGGCTTCTTCATATGAAAATTCCCAATAAGTACTTCCTTCTTTATTGCAAAAAGCTACTACAAATTCATTTGGAACTTCTGCGGATATTTCAACCCAGCCCTTTCCTTTGTAAGAAATTTCAGCAATTAGATTCTCTCTATCTGGAACAGATAACACTGTTACTCTAAAGTCGTTTTTGCTCATTTTTTTGGCTCCAAAAATCCAATCATTTCTTTTCCATCTCTTGTAAATCTTGCTCCATGACCATTGGGAATAAAAATATCTATTACGGGCTCCTTTGACCTAGACGCTTCATCAAGAATAATCTTTTTATTCGGATGGTTTAATATCTCATCTAATATCTTTTGTCCCTGCAAATTTATTTCAGTAGTATTCCCTGTTGGTTTTGGGAATGAAGAATCTATTCTGGCTCCATGTTTCTGCAAAGCTCTACCTGCCTTTGTAAGATCTCCCTTATCAAGAGATGTTCCTGCATGACTCATTTTTCCTATAGAAATAGCCTTAGTTTGTCCCTTTTCAACAAATGTAATGTGTTGATGGTTACTACTTCTATTTACAGGATTAACTGATTTTTTCGTATTGCCAATTGAGCCAGGAGGAGGAAGCATTCCAGTTGTAAGCTCTCCTCTAGCAGCTTTTCCTTCAGCGGCATACATGTCAGATTGATCTGTTCCGAAGATTTCATCTATTTTCTCATGGCCAGCTTCTACCTTCTCATGATAGGCCTCTCTAGGATCTTTGTCGAAGGGATCGGTATTTTTTAGGGGGTCAGGCAGGATATCAGAAAAAGCTCCAGATACCTGCGGAATAATCTCAAGCTGATCTGTGACAGTCTCATAAACTTCATGGGTAATATGCGCCCCAGTTTTCTTAGCCTTGTCTGTTGCAGATCCCCAAAAAGAAGGTTCATCTTTTTTAGTGATATTGAGTGCTTCATCTGGAATGATCTCTGAAAGTTCTCCCTTGATTTCTTCAGACTGCTTAATAATGGCTTCTTTTAGAGGTGGTGGAGTATTTCCAGTATAAGAATTGTCTGGAGGAGGTGGGGGGTTGCGATCTTCTCCGAATTGCACCTCGCCTGGCTTATTGACTGGAGTTCTAGTCTTCTCTTTATCATCAGAACTAGACTTAGAGCCTCCAGCAGCACCAGCTGTAGCAGCACCACCTGCAATTAAAGGGGGCGCAGCTCCAGAAGTGGCAATGATGATGACGGTTGCAGCAACGACGACGACAGCAGCGATAATGACAGCCTTCTTGTGATTCTTAATGAACTTTGTTGTCTTCTTCCATTCTTTACCAAACCAATTTTTGCAACGCATGACCTGCGGCTTATCATAGGATCTAAAAAGAGCCGGAGTAATCATAATGTCCTGATAGCCATTGAAATTGGAATACCACCAAGAGGCCTCTTCAGAATCATCATCGTCGTCATCATCAGAAAGAAGCTTTTCGATATCTCTTTCAAGCTGCTCTTTTCCCTCGGTATCCCAAGATGGAATTCCGTTGCGAACTAAAAAGATGATAAAATCTAGAATCTCAAGAAACTGCTGCTCGCTGCAACACCTCTCTAAAACATGTCCATATTCAACCTCATCAATGAAATTCATAATCCGATCAAAGGAAAGATTTTCATATTTCAACAGATCCCATGGAGAAAAATTTCTGTAGTCTTCAGTAACTTCTACTTTTAATGGGGCTTCAGAATGAAGTGGTGCATGCCAAATTAGTGCTGGCAAACAAAGAAGGAAAAATAATCGCGAAAATAATTTCATATGACAAATCTTAAGGTAAATCAATCCTTTATAACAAGACTCGGATGCTTTTAGAAAGATGATCCTTCAGTTAAATGAAAGAAATGAAGCTCTAAAGGGCCAGCAGGGCTATTTGAGCAGAAAGCTTTTCTATGTTAGTCCTAATTTCCAAAGCTTTTAGATTGACTACAAGGCTCCTTGTTTACTACGCTACTCTCGTGAACAAAGTGGGTGTATTCATGAATATATTTATTTTTGGTCCTTCTTGCGCCGGTAAATCGACACTTGCTTTAGCCTTAAAAGAAAAACTTGGGCAAGAGTGGATCTATCTAGATAAGGATAGCTTAGTTGAAGAAGAAGGCTTTGATGAAAGGTTCGTTCAGGAAGAAATAGACAAGCGCATTTCTTCTCTAACACATGTCATTGTAGATAACCAAGTTCCTTGGAGAAAAAAAAGAGAAGGGGAATTTTTTTTCCGCATACTCCCTCCTCTGGAAACCCTTCTTAAGCGGGATGAAAAGCGAACAAAAAAAATTCAAAGGACAGAAGTTCGTTCTAAATGGGCTAGACATTATGTCATCAATACTCACAAGGAACTTTCAGAGCTAGACCAAGCCTTTTTTAGTGAAACTTTTGACTCTTCAAAAATGAGCATTGAAGATGAAGTCGATCAAATCTGCAAAACTTTATTTTCAAATTGATTCTATTTTTGCCACGGAAATGGCGGCTTAGGGGGTGGCACGTCTGATTGGTTATCGGCAAGATCGCCGACAGCGCCGAGGACTTGCCCCCAAATTCCTGCCTGAGGAGCGATTTGCTTTCTTCCAATGAGAAAAGCAATTTTTCCAGCGGCACTTCCAGTGTCGATTTTGACATTGCCAAAGGGGCCCTTAACGGGAACTTTTAGTACATAGTCGTCATCAATCCCCGAGATTCCAAGAGCAGCGCGTAAGGCCTGGGCGGTCAGTCCAAGTGTCATATCAACGTACCGTTTGGGAAATTTAACCCTTCCCCATAGACAGACTTGGTAGCTATGATTGTAGAGAATCTCTGTTCTATCGACAGACATTTTTCCCCCTTTCATATTAAACTCTGAAGGGGCAAACCAAAGAGAAATATTTCCACTATTGCTCATTTTAAAGAGGCTTCCCACATCCTCAGCACTTCCCACATTTTTACAGATGAGTTGTCCAAGATCAAGTTGGCCGTAGTTAAAGCTCATATTTCGGATATGGAGGTTCTTCAACGGAACGGTAAATCCCTTATCATCGACATAAAGGGTGATGGGTTTCTCCATCGCAACAACAACAAGATCTGCACTTTTATCGAGGACATCATTGAGTTGTGGGGTGACGGTAAAAACAGCTTTTAGGGGTTGATTAAGATAAAGGACTTCATCGGAGATAATTCCATCGAAGAGAGCTTTGCAAGCTGAGGCATCAATATCCATTGTCACCTTTCCTTGGCTTTTCTTAACTTCAGCATCGAATTTAGCATTAAAAAGATCACCTAAAAAAGCTGAAGGGGGAAACGTTGAGGAAGCATCGAGCTTTGAAAGAGCATCAACAAAAACACTAGGAAGGTTTTTGATCTGTGCATGAATTGAGGTGGTCACATTACTAAAGTCTAGTGAGCCCGCGCTAGAAAGGAAGTCTTCTAACATTCCGGTTCCAAGAATTTTTCCTCTTCCTCCTTTGCCATAAGGAGAAACATTTCCGTCAAACTTAAAGGTGAGGGGAGTATTTCCAACATGAGGTTTTGCAATATCAAAATCAAAGGCCTGCAATTCTGTTAGCGTGCCACTTCGCCCTTCTTTAAGCTTTAAATTGCCAATCCGCATATTAGCATCAAAGCGACTTGCATACATATTGAAATCAGGTTTAGGAAACCCTTCTCCTTGGTTTTTTAAGGGGACTGAAAGGGGAGCGACCTGTATTTTTAAAGTGCCGGTTCCATCAATTTCAAAAAGGGCGTTATTCGATGTGAGGGGCTTTCCATTGCTTTGCCATCTTCTAAAGGCATCATAGGCTTTTTCGCTAATATCCCAATTGATTTTAAGGGGTTTCCTGGGACTCCGAAGTTCAAGCGTTTTTCCAGCAACAAAAGAGCCGTCAAGATCAAGGTTAGGACTACTGATGTAGATATCGATATTTTGATTGGCGCCAACTTTTCCCATCTCATATTTTAGATCGAGAGTTTCTCCAATCATGTCGGGAAGTTGCCCACGCGTTTTAAAAAGTGCATCAGCAATTTGCGTAGAGAAGCTGGAGAGAGTGGCTGTTACTTTCTCAGGGTTAGAGACTAAGTCTGATGCTTTCCCTTTTCCACTTAAAGAAAGCTCAATCTTTCCTCCTGCAGCGTTATCTTCTAAGGCATTTCCTTCAAAGTGAACGCTATGAGTCCCTTTTTCCCCATCCATGTCAAAGTCAAGTTCCACATCTCTAAATTCAAAGGGGTATCGGTTTGAAGGGTTAATCATAGATAGAGAATCAATGGTCCCTATACCTTTAAGGGAAAGAGCTGCTATATCAGCCCCTTTCAAAGGAATTTGACTTGGCTTAATCTCAATGTGAAAAGGGGTAGCTTTTGAGAGGAGGGGATACTCATTATCCTTAGAAAGAATCGGATTGATTTGATCGGGCTCAAGAAGAAAATCGGCTTTAAGAGAATTTTTTAAGATGAAAAGGTTCTTTTCTATTGCCGCTTCAATGCTTCCTTTGAATTTCCTTCCATCAAGCGTTATATTTAAGGGGGAAATATCAATTTCATCTTCTACTTTTACGGTTCCATTCGTATAAAAAGATAGGGCATTTCCTAAGATGGATTCGCCCAGTGATTTCCCCAAAAAATTCAGCTGTCCATTTCCATTAAAATCAATAGCCTCCAAAGAAGACCCTTTTAAGGTCGCAGCAAACGATGGAAAAAAGGCAGCTCCAAGAGAGAAAAGGTCTTTAAAGTCTATTTTATCCGTTCTCAAATCAAGGTCATAATCTGATTCGGAAAAAAGAAGTGCTTCTTCTTTCATAGGGACAGATAGAGCCTTAAGGGTACCACTAAGAACAAACGAATGAGAAAGATTATCATAAAGGATTGGTTGAACAAGGTAAGAAAATGTCGAAGGGCTGGTCAAACGAGCGCGATCAGATATCGTCAATTGGGTGTCAGTAAACTGCAAAAGAGGGGTTCTTCCTGAAAGATTAAAACGATCGTCAGACTTTTGAATTTTTCCACTGAAGGTTGCTCCTAAGTACTTTGCAAGAGAGCCTTTATTCCAGCTATCAATTAAGGCTAAGGGAAGATTATCAATATTTAAGTCTATAGCAGGAAATAAACGCTCTTTTTTAAGAGCATTTTGGATAGTAGCCGTTCCATTCAATCCAGATCTTCCACTTCCTTTATAATTGAACTGACTCTTCATATTAATATAAAGAAGCTCTTTAATAGTCTTCGTTGAAAAGTTAGCAACAAGACTCTCAATAGAGGCGAACTCATTGATTTTTTTAAGGAGGAAGTTTCCATCGGTAAACGAGAGGCTTCCAACTACTGCTAGCGCTGTGAAATCAAACGTTTTGTTAAAAGGAAGGATGGCTGAATCAAGGCGAAGCTCCACTTGAGCATCACTTTGGAGGAGAGTATCAGGGCTAAAGTAGTTAAAAACCGCTGGCTTGATTGTCCAAGCAATTCTACCACCTTGATTTAAAATAAACTGATTTCCAGTGTATTTAGGAGCCATATCAATAAGGAGGCGCGGTGAACGGAGCGAAAAAAGGATATCAGCACTTTCTGATGATTCCATTTGCGCATTGACGCTATCTCCTAATGATTCAAGAAGGAGCCCTTGATAGGCTGGATATAGCATGCTAAAGATTCGATCGAGCCCTTCAACGGGAAGATTATTAAAGTTTGCCTGACCTTCAAACCATTTCCCCATTTTTCCTTTGGCATTGAAGGTTCCTGAAACACCATTTTGTCTTGTTTTGCCTGTTAGTTCTAGAGCCTCAATTTTGCTAGATCTTGGCATATTGATATCCATCGAAAGGTCATCAATCGACATTCCATTTTTCACAGTAAGTGTTCCATCAGTGACAATCAAATGACCTTTAAATCCAGTCCAAAAAGGCTTTTTTTTCTTCTTTTTTTCACTAGGGGTTTTTTCAGAAGGAACTTCTTTGGTAGGCGCTTTTGGAGAAAAAGTGACTTGAGGCGATTGAATATGGGTATTTCCAATACTACCACTTCTCATAAGGAGGTTCCAAAAGGAGAGATCGCTTGTTAGCTTTTCAAACGCTATTTGCTCTCCTTTATTATCTAAAAACTGAAGATTATCAACCTGTTGATCCTGGAACCATCCTAATGAAAGGTCGCCAATTTCTAAATTTCCCTTAGTTTTCTTTTCAATCATTCCAATGATAAATTGCTTTCCGCTACTTGAGGAAAGAAAAGTAGGAATAAGGAAAATGCAAATAAAAATCATTCCAATGAGAGCGGCAGGGACTCCTATCCACCATTTTCGTTTAGAATTTATTGCTTTTTCCATTTTGAACCTATTCCATTCTTATACCATAGGATTCCGGTAATTGTCTTTCCATCAATAATTTCACCCGAAAAGATCATTTGAACAGCTGTATCTAGCGAAAGAGTTATGAGATCGATTTCATCGGAATCTTCGCCCACTAATGGGGCAGAGTTGAGATTTTCTGCTAAGTAAAGATAGATGTATTCGGAAAGGATTCCTGGAGCAGAATAAAATCCGCCGATAGGGGTAATGCTCTCCGCACGAAAGCCGGTTTCCTCCCGAAGCTCTCGCATTGCACAATCAAGAGGCTCCTCCCCTTTTTCAAGAGTTCCAGCGGGGAGTTCGATTAAGATCTTTTCAGCAGCACGTCGCCATTGTTTAACTAAAACAAGCTCTCCCATCTTATTAATCGGAATGAGTGCAACAGCACCAGGATGGATGACGAGATCGAAGGTTTTTTTCAGATGCCTATCGTACTCAATTTCATCTCTAACAACGGTGAAGATTTTCCCTTGATGAACTTGGGATCTTTTAATAGAGGCTTTTTTTTCCCGCATTTCATGAAGTTTAGAGTTGCTCATCGAAATAAATCCTCTTTATAAGGGGAAATTTCTCCTTTTCCTCTCACCTTTTTATTGAGTATTTTTGGCACGTGAAAATTATGAATATAATGGACATGACCATATCCAGTCACTGTAGCAGTCAGTTCTTCTGAAGCATTGATAATTGCTGTTCCAGCACCCCGGATGTGAACAAGTGCTTTTTTAGATTCCAAAGATTTCCCTTCGTACATTCCAGCTCCGTCGATATAAACAATTTGTTCATAGACTTTTCCCTTTAAGACAGCCTCAGAACTCCCCTTAATACTGACTGCAATTCTATTAAACTCAAGAAGGCCTTCAATTAAGGAGGAACCTTCTAGCTCCATATTAATCATCAGCTGATTTCCCTTAAGTTTGTCAATATCAACAGAAATACTCCCACTTAGGGTGATTTTGCTCAAGTCCTTAACTTTTAAAGTTCCATTAATGATTCCCGGAAATCTCCCAGCAAAAAACTCATCTTTAGGGGAAATCGTTAGGATACCTTTTTTTTCTTTAATATAGGTTTTATTTAGAAGCTCAGGATCTGCTGTAAGGGTAAGCTCATTTTTTTCACCCTGCTTAATCTCAATCTTCCCAGGGCCATGATAGGCGAATTCTCTTAAGTAGCTAAAGTCATAGGTTCTTGTAACCTCATGGGAAAAGCAAACAGAGAAAATTGAAAGCAATAGGAATAAGGCTATAGATCTCATAAATCCCAACACTAGTCATCCTATCGATTATTTTCAATACCACTTCAATTGAACAAAAATATGTCACCGTCTATGGTCTGAAATAGGAGCGGGGGAAGTATCCCAATGAAATTTCGTACGAAGTTATTCTATTCATTTATTGCTTTAGGGCTTATGAGCACCCTTTTGGCCCTTTTCATTATATATGGAGAGGCCTCCCGCCTTATTTTTGAGGAAATTCGGAGTAAGATTCTCTCGCTTATTATCAACTCTGAGCAACTGATTGATTCCAATAGCCTTCAAAAATTTATTCAAAGCGGGGGAGACGTTAACACCGCTGAATTTAAACAACTTAGCGATGAGCTACTTGAAATTCGAGATTTAAATCGCCGCTCCGATATTTATGTCGAATATGTCTACCTCATCAAAAAGCATGATCACTCCAATCATTACTATTATTTAATGGAAGTTCATTCAGGACCGCATACTGATCATACATACTTTGGGCAACTTTATACATCCAATGTTCAGATACCTCAGGGCCTTTCTTCTCCCATTGTGACAACCCATATCTACACTGATGCTTGGGGAACGTGGCTTAGTGGGTACGCTCCAATTTATGACTCTAATGGTAAGCAATTAGCAATTCTTGGGATTGATGTGCGAACTAAGGAAATCTATTTAGAACTTGAAAAACTCCTTCTCTATGGGCTTGTAGCTTTTGCCATCTCAATTTTTGTAGCAGTTATTTTTGCCTACTTTTTATCAAAGTTGGTGTCTTCTTCACTCTCAATACTTTGCGATACTGTTAAATCTATTGGGAAAGGGGACTTTTCAACCCGTAGCTCTCTTGATACTCGGGATGAATTTAATGAGCTTTCTCTAGCCATAAACAATATGGCTAAAGGACTGGAAGAAAGGGAACGACTAAAATTAGGTTTTGCGCGGTATGTTTCGCAATATGCTCTTGAAGAGCTCCTTAAAATGGATAAACCCATTAGCCTCGAAGGGGAGCGAAAAAAAGTTACGCTTCTCTTTTCTGATATTCGTCACTTTACAGGGATGGCTGAAGAACTACCCCCTGAAGAAGTGTTAAAACTTCTCAATGAATACTTCACAGAGATGATTGAAGTTATCTTCAACTATGGTGGAACGCTGGATAAATTTATTGGAGATGGAATGATGGTTGAGTTTGGTGCACCTTTAGAGGATAAATTACAAGAGCTCCATGCTGTCCTCGCTGCTATTCATATGCAACTCCATCTCGATAAACTTTCTGATAAATGGGAAAAAGAAGGGAAACAAAGGCTCGGCATGGGAATCGGTATCCATACTGGGCTTGCAGTCCTAGGAAATATTGGCTCTGAACTCCGGATGGAGTATACCGCTATTGGAGACACTGTAAATGTTGCATCCCGTTTGGAGCGATTTACTAAGAAGATTGAAAAGCGGATTATTATCTCCAAAAGTGTTTATGAGAAAGTCAAAGATCACTTTATCTTCGAAGACTTAAAAGAGATTGAGATCCCTGGTAGAAAGGGGATTATTCAAGCGTACTCACTTGATCCTTACGCGCAAAAAGACCTTCATCAGCTTGAGCTTATTCATGAGCAACATAAGCTATCTGAAGAGCATGAATAAAAAAACTTGCGTTTAGTCAGTACTTTTTCTATGAAGGAAAGGAAATGAGTTTCAAGAAGGAATCGTTAAATGAAGCCTCAAAATATTCGCACCATTGTTACCCTTTCTAACTTTGGGTATATCGCGGCATGCATCGTTCTTTATCTAATTGCTCTTTGTATTCTTATCTCTTCTGTTTATGGAATCATAGCAGATATGACTTCAGGGACTTATACTGTCTATAAGCTTCTTGATGAAGTAGGTTTGATTGTTTTCTCGATGGCTGTGATAGATGTTGGCAAATATCTCATGCTTGAAGAAGTGATTCGAAAAGGGCAAAGCGAAAAGCCTCCTGAAGAAACACGTAAAACTCTAACAAAATTTGCGATTATCATTGCCACAGCCCTATCTTTAGAAGGGCTCGTCCTCACCATTGAAGTTGCAAAGCAAGATATAACTAAGATCGGTTATCCGGTGATGGTCCTATTATCAGCCACATTGTTTATTGTGGCGATTGGAGTGTATCAGATGCTGAACTCTCGGGCTGAGAGGAAATAACCTCAACCTTCTCTGGAGCAAAGTTTTCAATAAAGTTTGCAAGCTGATCTTGAACTTGGTTGTGGAGTTCCAATGGATAGGTCATTTCAACCTTATATAGAACATTCCCAACAAGGACGAGTGTTCCAGCAGACTCCATTTGATTTTCCTTAGCAACTGTATAGTGCTCGTAGTCAAGGGCGGGAAATGTTTTAAAATTTCCTTTTTCTGTTCCAACGAGCTCTGATTTACCAAGCTCTTGCATAATGACTTTTAAAGCGCCCCCTAGAACAAGACTATTTCCATACTTTAGCCATCCTTCAGGAAGGGTTGTGTAACTCACTGAAAAGTGAATATCGCCATCCATTTCGCAAATAAATTCTTTGTAGGGGATAGAGCCGTCACTTCCAGGAATGGGAAGATCTCGACTATTACTCTTTGGTTTTTTAGGGAAAGAGGCTGAGAAATTCTCGTCCTTTGGATTAAAATTCACCCACTTTTTAAACTCTACTCCTTTAACAACATGGTGAAAATTCAGTTTGTGTTGTTGTGGCTTATTTGTATGAGTATAAAAGTAAAACCCGCCAAACCCAACTAACGATATAATTAAAATTAAAATAATCTTCTTCATAACTATTTCCTCAAAATTTTTAAAAAGAATAATCTATTAATGAATAAGGTTCAACTAAAGCATTTTTTTTAAAAAATATGTTTATACCTGATCTTCAGGCCTTTCCGGAATGATCACAATACCAATGATGTAGGTAATGATAATAGGGAAAAAACCCGTGGGAATAAGGGCAATAATCGTAATAAGGCGGACAATCATAGAATCTATTTTAAGAGTTTCAGCAATCCCTCCACAAACGCCTGCGATTTTCCTGTCTCTTACAGACCTATAAAGGCGTCGACAGTCATATTGAATATAGGTAGGAGGACCTAAAGGCATCAACATCCAAGCTATAATGTAAAGGACAACGAGAGGAAGAAAGGCTGTAATCACACAGATAAAAACAGCTAGGAGGCGGATGATTGTTGGATCCATCCCTAGATACTGCCCAAGGCCTCCACAGACACCAGCAACCTTTTTATCCCATCTATCTCGATATAACCGCTTCATAATTTTAGTATGATAAAACGGCTTTTAAGTTTCAAATGGAACTGGAGATTTGAAAGACATTTTTTTGTTTGTAACGGGATGGATAAAATCAAGTCCATAGGCATGAAGATGGAGGCGACTACTTGAGGTATCCCCATATTTTTGATCCCCTAGGATCGGAAACCCTGCAGCAAGGGATTGAGCTCGGATTTGATTCTTTTTCCCTGTTTCCAAAATAAACCGAATAGCTGTTGTTTTTCCTCGGCAATTTAATACGGTATAGTGGGTAATTGCAAGATCGCCCCTAGGATGAGGGCGAACAAAGTAGTTTGCATCCTCTTTTAAGCGGCATCTCCATGTTCCCGACCCTTCTAGTTTGCCTCGTACAATTGCGCGGTATTCTCGATGGATTGAGTGAGTGTGAAATTGTTTTTTAAGACCCACACGGGCCTCTTCCGTAAGAGCCATTACCATCACACCAGATGTTTCTCGGTCCAAACGATGCACAGGAAAAACCCGGCGAAACTCCTTTTTTAAAACGCCGTGAACCGTCTCTTCAGTCTGAAAAACTGTAGCAACACTCAAAACCCCTTCTGGCTTATTAACCACAATCAGGTCCCGGTCTTCATAAAGAACTTCAATATCAAAATCGAGGAATTTTTTTTTATCTTTAAGAGTAATAACCATACTGTCATTAACTTCAAGATGGGGCTCGACTGACTTTATTCCATCCACAGCAATTCGACCAGCTTTTATCCATTTTCTTAAGTTAGACTTTGAGCTATCTGGAAATTCAAGGATAAGCCTTTCTAGAAGTTGAGGCATTTTAACTCTCCTTTATAGTGTTCAACGCTTTTCAGTAGAGCTTCGCCCCTTAAACGCGCGTTATAAAATGGGATCATATTAAAAATGATATTCATAGCAATTTTAAGTCGACCATAGATTCCTTCAACCTTATTCTCTACAATAATAAGGTGAAGGTGAAAGTGGAAAACGGTTTGCCCTGCATCAAATCCAGTCTTGCAGAGAAGGTACTTCTCTCCATTATAGAGATTCCCTACCCGCTTTGCTAGGTCCATAACCTCAAGAAATTCTTTTTTACTGACATCTTTGAATGAATCGCGGTGCTCTTTAGTAGCAAAAAGGAAATGGTGCTGAGTAATCGGATTATCTGGGTAAAGGATATTGACGTGTTTCCCTTTCCAAATCACTTGGTCTTTTGCGCGATTTTGACAGAAAAAATCATTGTTTGCTCCGCGCGCATCAATCGGCATACCAGGAGTAAAACGTACACTTTGTTGATAGGGGCGAAGGGGATTTTTTAAGGCATGCTTAAAAAGAAGAATGAGTTGCCTTCCATAACGGGTTAAAGGATTTCCTGCTTCTTTCACTGGAACAAACTCTAAATAGCCATTGTCTCCCATAAAAAGAAAATTTTTTCCACCAATAGACTGAAAATAATCATAGATCTTTCCAGCTCCTGATTGATCTATGTTTACTGCTGTTATACCAACTGTTGGAGCGTAAGTTCTAATTTCTTCAGTCATTCTAGTTTAATTTTAAATTGATGATGATTGATTTTAACTCAATTTCTCTTTTTGATGAAGGAATAACCATTTTTTAGATGAAAGTTTTGACAAGAATTTCAACTAAAAAATAAAGTAGGATGTCAGGAGGCAAGATTATGTTAAATAAAAAATTCCCTATGGATAATTACTGGGGAAATTTCCCCTTTCATTTTGATGACGAGTCAGTTTCTATTGCTTCTCATTCATCAGGACTTAGTGTCTATGAAGAAGGGGATCATATTACTGTTGAAGCTGCTCTGCCTGGGGTCGAATCTGAGGCTATAGAAGTTTCGCAAACCCATGGTTTTCTTTTAATTGAAGGGGAGAAAAAAGAAGAAGAAACAAAGCGAAAATATTATAGACAAGCGGTACGTGCTTTTTCCTATCGGGTTCCTCTTCCTGCAAAAGCAGATATGAGTATAGAACCAGAAGCCACTTTTAAAGACGGGGTCATGAAAATCGTTTTTAAAAAGGGAGAGAACAAGGGAAAGTCGATTCCCATTAAAGAGGAGTAATGAGAAAACTCTTTTTTCTGATCGTTTGTAGTTTTGGAATTCTTTTTGCTGAAGAGTGCGACTATGCTTTCCAAGGAAAATATTTTATAGCGAGTTACTATGGATGTTCTCAAGAGCCTCTTTTAGATAAAGAGGGACTCCAAAGAGCAATGCTGATAGCTGCAGAAGCATCAGGTGCAGGGGTTCTGAAATATGTTGATTACCATTTTGATGGGGGTGGGTATACCTTGACTATTCTACTATCTGAGAGTCATGCGAGTATTCATACCTATCCTGAACACAATGCTTGTTTTGTCGATCTTTTTACTTGTGGAGAGCGTTGTAGTCATGAAGACTTCAATGAGGTCCTCACAAACTTTCTAAAACCTGCGGATGCCCATATCCGCTCTATTGAAAGGAACTAAAGTGAAAAAAGTTGTTGCCCTTGTCCATAATCTATTTGATGATTTAGAACTCATGTACCCCGTTCTCCGGATGAGAGAAGGGGGGATTGAGGTGATCATTGCTGGTCTCGATAAAGATGCAAGTTATAAAGGAAAAAGTGGGTATCCCTGCAAAAGTGAGATCCCTTTTAAAGAGCTTCAGTGTGATGATTTTGATGGAGTGTTGATTCCAGGTGGATTTGCGCCTGATAAATTTCGACAGATCCCTGAGATCTTGACCCTTCTTCAAGAGATGGATCAAGAAAAAAAAATGATCTCCTTTATTTGCCATGGAGCGTGGGTTCCGATCTCAGCCAAAATCCTTAAAGGAAAAAAAGCAACGGGGACGATCGCTATTAAAGATGACCTTGAAAATGCAGGAGCCATTTGGGTTAATAAGCCCGTTGTGATTGATGGCCACTTAATTAGCTCTCGTACTCCCGCAGACCTTCCTGAATTTGGAAAAGCAATTGTGGAGTTTTTAAAGTGAAAAAGTGGCTCCTCTTCCTT
The DNA here is from genome assembly GCA_018399075.1 of Simkaniaceae bacterium. GTDB lineage: Bacteria > Chlamydiota > Chlamydiia > Chlamydiales > Simkaniaceae > Neptunichlamydia. The sequence goes on from CP073763.1 coordinate 1,244,780, forward strand.
TTATTTCCACTTATCCTTTTTGCAGAGGAAAAACCTCCAATTGAAGAGGGCAAACTTCTTAATATCGGTATAGGTGTCTTTAATATTGTTCGGAATAAAAAAGCGCTTAATTTTCAGATAGAATACCGATCTGATTTCCCCTTTTATCGAAACTCTATGCTTTTTTTTCGCCCCCTCATAGGGGTCATGGGAACAGATAAAGGTTCGGGTTATATTTATACCGGGATAGCCTTCGATATCTTCTTTACCGAAAGGGTTGTCTTCACTCCTAGCTTTGCCCCAGGGATTTATATCAAAGGAGGAGGAATGGAACTTGGTTTTCCCTTAGAGTATCGTTCCTCTGCAGAACTCTCCTACCGTTTTAAAAATAAATCTCGCCTTGGGGGAATGTTCTATCACATCTCAAATGCAAGTCTTGGATTCAGAAACCCTGGAACTGAATGCCTTGTGTTTTTCTATTCAATTCCTCTCCCTTAACTTTCTAATAATGAATCGTCGAAAAAAACTTTCAAAAACCCTTTTTTAATAAACTAGCCGTTTGTAAAATAAATATAGGGGACCGACCGATGTATAAACACGGTCTTGATTACCAAGTATAAAATAGCAGAGTGTCAGTGGGATAGAAATTCCTAAGCGCTCTAGCCATGCCATTTATTTTTCTGGGGGGAAAAAGATGTCTGAGCAGCCTGTTTTTAAACCAATTCCATTTTGGACAGGGTGCCATGCACAAACGATTGCAGCATCCTTTCTCTCTTTTGGAAGTAATCCTTCATCCTTAAAGCGTTTCGTCTATCTTTCTGATGGAGATAAGCTCGTGATGGAAATAACAACCCCGAAAGGATGGAGAGAAGAGGATAAAACAGTCGTTCTTGTTCATGGTCTTTGTGGTTCGCATCGCTCTACTTACATTGTCAGAATGGCTAGTAAGCTCTATAAAGATGGAGTACGGACGATCAGAATCAATCTTAGGGGCTGTGGAAGCGGAAGGGGTCATGCAAAGAAGATGTACCATTCTGAGTCGAGTGAGGACGTCTGGGAAGCAATCAAAGAGATCAAACGAGACACACCTCGTTCACCAATTACCATCATTGGCTATTCTCTAGGGGGAAATATCATTTTAAAAATGGGAGGAGAAAGAGGAGACGAAGCTAAAGGGCTGATTGATAAGATTATCTCTGTTAATCCACCCATTCATGTCGAATCAACAATTGAGCATCTTTCGAAGAATACCTTTTATGAGCGGTACTTTATGACAGCCCTTCGAGATGATGTTGCTTTTCTCCATGAAAACTTTGATGATTTACCACCCATTCGAATACCGACTGAAATGACTCTCCTTGAATTTAATGAATTTTATGTTGCTCCACAATCTGGGTATGACGATGTTCACGAATATTATAACGCCTGTAGTTCCTGCTGGCTTGTTCATAATATTGCTGTGCCCTGTCATATTCTTTTTGCCCGTGATGATCCTATTGTCGATTGCAATTTACTTAACCATAGTGGCCTTCCCGACAATGTTGAGGTATTAATCACTGAAAATGGGGGGCACTTAGGCTATTTAGGGGTTCCAGGTAAAAAAGGGGGATTTCACTGGATGGATTCTGTCCTCCTCCAGTGGGTTTTTGAGGATTGGGAATAGGTTTTAATAGTATGCTCCGCCTATTCCCGCTTCTCTTTCTTAATACTGATCCTTATGGTCTTTTAGCCAAGTAAGGATATCTGCAGATTCATAGAGAGGCTTTCCATTGACCATAAGACAAGGAACTTGTCTTTTCCCCCCTTTACGAACAAGCTCTTTTTCTATATTTTTATCCCGCGTGTCCTTAGTTGGGATTTTTTTATGCTCTTTTTTCAGATAGTTTGTCACTTTTACGCAGTAGGGACAAGAAGGGCGGATGTAAAGAACAAGATGAGGTCTCTCAACACCATGACTTGCCATTCTCTCTTTACTCTCATACTCTTCCTCTACGCAAGCAATCATTCCATCATAGAGAGCCAGTAGAGGGCTTAGGGCTTTTACATCGCCATCAATCATTACCTCATCATGGTAGGGGGCTTCAGTAATTGCAGGGTCTATATCCATCATCTAAATGCTCCTCAAATGTGACTAATTTGGAAATAGGAATTTTAACCCAAAATCATATATTACGGAAGAGGTTTGTTGCTGAAGTTTTGAGTAAAACTCCCGTGATTTGGAGTGGTTTTCTCCTTCGAGATCAACCTCATTAAGATAGCCCCGCGACTCAGCAAAAAGGAGTATTTCATGAGCACGAACGGGGGAGAGGGGTTTTTCTAAGGAAACTTCAAAAATATCACCAAAAAGCATTCCCAATTTCGAGATAAGATCGCCTCGACATACAAACCCTCTAAAAGCAGGCTTTTCTTCAAGTGCATCCCACTGAAATGTTAATGCTTCTGGGACGCCAGGAAAATTAAAGGCATAAGAAGATTCATAACTTTCTTGGCTCATCCACTCTGCTTCATGAATCAATGTATAAGCAGCAACAACCCCTCCTAAGCTATGGCCAATGACCCGCGCCGCACGATTTTCCTTCTTGAGCCATTCATGGATAGGCTTTTGTCCTTTTTCAAAAAGGGTCCAGCCTGGCCCCTTTGGATCTAAATCACTGATGATTGAAGCGCGCCCTCCCTCTGTCATAAATGAAAAGTCAGTTCCACGAAAAAGGAGGATTGGGGCGCCCCCACCATCACTCCTTACCAACCCAAAAGCGCGAATCTTATTCCAAAGATCAAAAACGCGATCGACCACATGGGTTGTCATCATCATACACCCATCGCTTCCCATAATTGGAAGGGGAATCGTATGTCCCTGTTTGAGGTTTCGGTAAGCCATAACCTTAGCCATCACTTCAAAAATGGCCCATTCACATAGCCTTGGATTTTCTACATGCTCATATATCTGACGGAGAACTCCTCCGGCCTGTTCGATATCTTTATAACTGGGTGTAACTCTACAAATAATCCCTTTTGAAGCATACCTCTCACGATAGCTCTTACCAAAACGGTTAAAAATCTCTGAAGGATTCTCATAAACTTGAGTTCCTCTTTCCTTTTTAAGTTCATAACAACGCGTAGGATACTTAAAAAGCCATGAAAGAAAAATCTCCCAATACTTAAAGCTCTGTGCAGAAAATGAAAAGTCATCATTCATAAAAAAAGACCCCTTATTCGCATAGTAGGAATAGGGGCCCTTCAGGTCAATGGCAAATTTTTCTATTACTCCCAGCCCTTCATTTCATTTCCAAATGCATCAGTGCGAGGCTGACCACCACGGCGTTTTTCTTGCCGTCCACTACGATCAACGCTGACAGATGTAGGGAGGGAAGAACCTCTTCGAGTGGGGCTTGGGCTCCGCTCATCTCGCCTAGCAGATGGATAAAGAGGGGTATCCCACGTACGCTGTGGGTCATGACGCCGCTTTTCTTGCCTTTCACCGCGATCAATACCACCAGTATGGTGTGAAGGAGGGGGTTGCCATCCACCACCTCTTGGTATATTCCATGGAGACCTAGTATCCCATGAAGGAAAACATCCCCAATAACCTCCGCCACTACCAGAGCTTCCTCCTGGCCTACCAAAACCACCAAAAATTTTGTTAACAGTGTCTTGGACACATTCGCAGGTTAAGCCAAAGGAATGATAGAGACCAAAGGAACCAACGGCGAGCGCTGAAATCCCTCTGAATCTTTCAGGGAAAGACTTATAGACAACTGATGTTGCTGTCGCTGTTAATAGCAGATAGAATAAGCGGTCTCCCGGAGAGGGAGGCTTATAAGGAGGAGGCTGATCTCTTCGTGATGAGTTTGCTGCACTAGATGCTTCCATATTCTTCTCCTATCTTATAAGGGTTTTGGGTTAGCTCGGACATAGAGAATATCCTCTGTCGCGCTATAGCTAACTAAAATAAACTCATAGTCTGAAAAATAGCTTGAAAACCAATTGCTATTTTTTCCAACAACAATCGCATCTCCACGTTTCCAATAACGAAGATAGTCAAAATCTTCAGGATCTATTTTCCAACGTATTTTCATTCCCTGATTGCCAACAAGAACGATTTCTTGATACTCCCTATCAATATGCGATAGGCGAAAAGTATGGGGGTTTTCTACCGCTGGACTTGCCCAAATATCGGCCTTAAAGTATTCGCCATTGGATTCATTCACCACATAAAACTCTGATCCTCCAAAAGGGTAAGGATTGGGGCAAAAAGTAATTCGATCATAAAAGTTCCAATATTCCATTGCCTGGCGATGCCTTGAAATAGCTTTAAATTGGGTTCCATCTTCTAGTTCAATAATCCCATCGGGACTTTTTCCCCGCATCTCATGTTGCCCAGAGCCTAATATATAAGACGCTTTAGGTGCTTGGTGCTCAGAATAAAGCATCTGAGGCCTGTTATGGTAGTAATCGGCAAATAGACTGCTAAAAGCTAGCAATGATACTAAGATCATTTTTTTCATATTTATCTCCGGTCATTCAGGTTTAATAAATTCAATGAGAAGAGGATAAGGTATCAAGTAATTTTAATAAAAGAAAAACTTGCCCCATAAAATTATGGGGCATATTTAACTAGTAAGGCTTGATTCGCACGTAAGACGTATAGGGATGTTTATCACAATTTACCATGATATATTTACAATCCGAAAAAAAGGAAGCAAACCAATTACTATTCATTCCAATGATTACGCGATCTCCATTTCCCCATTCATCTAGGATTCCCAAGTCTTTTTTCTCTACTTGCCAATCTTGTTCCTCACTAGCGTTTGTTCTTAGAATAATTTCTCCATCATAAGGGTCAATATGGAAGATTTTTAAGGTATACTCATTAACAGGATTAGGATGAGAATAAAGATCTGCATGAACAAATTCACCACGATCAATATTTAGCACATAAAACTCTGATCCTCCTCCTGGATAGGGGTTGGGTGAAAAAGTAATATGTTCATTATAGTCCCATTCTTCAGAGACCTTTGCAGCCTCAGATGAAATGGCTTGTAGGCGCGTTCCATCTTCAAGCTGAATTTTTCCATCACGGCTTCTTCCAATAAAAAGATGTTCGCCAGCATTGAGAATAATGGGAACGAGATGACCCTTTGCATGAAGGCCTTGGTTCGCATGCAGCTCTATTCCTAGAAAAACTAGTAACATTGAGAAGTACACAAAAGTCTTTTTCATCATAACTCCACCTAAGGATTTGGTTATCAATATCGCGCACAAGGTTAACTCATAAAGATTATTTTAAGAAATAAAAATTTACATCAACAGCCATAAGAATGCATAATGAAGTCATGTTGCATCCCACTTTGAAAGAGATTATTACCGTGACAAAGGAAGCGAAAAATCTTCCGTTAAGTAGGATTTCCCTTGCAGAAGTGAGACGAGGGCCGATGAAAATCAGACCTCTTGCTGGCGAGCCCAAGCCAATGGCTAAAGTGATGAATCACATTATCCATACCGATGAGGGTAATCTTCTAATGCGTCTTTATTATCCCAAAGACAACAAACCTCTTCCGATCGTTCTCTACTTTCACCCTGGGGGATTTGTAAAAGGAGATATCGACTCTCATGATCCCGTTTGTCGCAATTTAGCAGAAGCCAGCAGATGTCTCATTGCTTCAATTAATTACCCCTTAGCTCCAGAAAACCCTTTTCCTAAGGCAGTAATAGCAGCAAAAGAAGCGCTTCATTGGATTTACTCGCATCCAAGTGAGCTGAATGCAGATGGAAGAATTGCTATTGCCGGAGAAAATGCAGGGGGGAATCTTGCCGCCGTTCTCACCCAAGAAGTGAGAGAACAAATTCACCCTAAGATTTCTTTTCAGGTCCTTGTCTATCCGCAAACCGACTTCACCTTTTCATCACTATCGCATCAAGAATACAGTACAGGCTACCTTCTCGAAAAAGATTCGATCGAGTGGTATAAGAAGCAATATATTCCAAAAAATCATGATCCCATGGATCCACGTATTTCTCCTCTTTTTGCACACGACTTTTCCTCCCTTCCGCCAGCGCTTATTATCACGGCAGAATACGACCCCATGCGAGATGAAGGGGAGATTTATGCACAAAAACTCAAAAGTGCCGGTGTTCCTACGACTTTAAAACGGTATAAAGGAATGGTTCATGGGTTTTTTCAGATGGGAGGGCTCTTAGACGAGGCCCGTCTTGCCATCAACGAAGTCGGCGAAACCCTTAAAACCCACTTTTCCCTATGAAGCATGACGAAGTGACTGCAGGAAACTGCTCGATGGTTGGTATTGGATATTTCATTGCTCGCCCTCATCTTTGGTTAGCCCCTTTACTTGCAGCTCTCTTTTCTTTTTTTGTTCTAATCGCCGCGTTTTTTATTACCGCTTACACTAGCTGGCCCGAATCAACCTTGACCTGGTTTAGCTACACTTGGGGAATCTTTAAGTCTCTCGGGTATGCTTCGCTTACGTTGATCATCCTATGGGTTTCTGTATTCCCTATTATTCTGAACTATGCTTTTGAAAATATGATCGGGAAAATTCTTCAAGATAAGAGGGTTCCAATTAAAGGGGAAGGGTCCTTTCAAGCAATGACGTCCAGCGTACAGGTGATTATCCGAACATTGGGCTGGCGCCTCTTTTGGCCCTTAGCTACATTGATCTCTCTCTTCTTTTTTGGACCGCTTGCCATGATTTTGGCTCAAGTTGGAATGGGGCATATTGCCATTATCGATGCGACTGACCTTTCTCTCACAATACAAGGTCAACCTGTAAAAAAACGTATGCACGCTATTAAATCCCGCTTTCTTCCTATATTAACGGCTGGCTTCATCGCCGGAATTCTCAGTATGATTCTTACCACAACAATTGTGGGTTGGCTCTTCTGGCTTCCAGGCGTCTATGCCGGCTGCACCCTCTGGACCATTACCTGGCCCAAAGATTAAGACATTTCCAGTTGCCTATCGAAGTGAGGAAGAGGTGAGCTTTTTATCTAGGCCCAATAGATTGAGCGACCAAAACGCATGGGAAAGTAGTGCGAGGAAACAGTCCTATCTTCTGCGCGAGTTTGAGGTGCAGACTTTTTTTCCTGTTTTACGTCCTTAGACCCGTTACCATTCTGAAGAAGCTCTTCTTGAATTGTCCCTTCAGGTTTAGCTGAATTTGTACACCATCTTGAGAAACAGTTGCACCAACTACTATTACCATCTACTCTATTTGCCATATTTCTTTTCTCTGTAATTTTAATTAATGTAAGGAATCTAACAGCCGGCACCGTTTGCCGGCTGCACCCTTTAGACCATTACCTGGTCCAAAAATGATTCACTATTCCCATTGTTGACCAGTCTCAACAGCCTCTCCTTTAACAGTAGGAGATTTAGTAGGAGTGTTTCCAGGTGTTGTAACTGTTCTTCTTTCTTGTGTTGGAGTTCTGTAGCCATCTCGGCTATCATTACCACTCACAAGAGGTTGTCTAGGTCCTGGCTCATCATCCCCGCAACAACTGTTAAACCAACTACAAGGGTTGTACCAACGACATCCACTAATTTCTGACATATTCATTACCTCAATGATTTTTGGTTACTAATAGGGGAAAGATGTTAACGACTGAAAAAAAACAAATCAAGGAATAAAATCTTCCTTTAATTTAATTTCCATTCTTCATATTCTATTTGATCTAAATCATTAAAAAAATAAGGAACTTCAAGAATGGATGCAACAAGACCTTTAGGTTCTGGAGATAATCTCTTCCGTAAATCACAATTAGCGCTTCTAAATGTAGAATATAATGGACTTCCACGCAGCTATGCTGTTGAGCATATTCACTCTATCTCAAACTTAGCAAAGAAAAATGATACGACATCACGTGTTTGGGCTTCTGTCTATGCCTTTGTTTTCCCTGCCTATTTAGGAGCCTCTATTATCCAGCTCTTTTTTGTAACACTCTCCGATACAACAAATATGCTACTGAATCATCCGCGAAAAGAGTATGTTGTGATTAACCCGAATACACCTGAGGAAACTAGTGAGCTTAGGAATGTCTCACCTCTTGAAGGGGTAAAGGAACTTGCTCGTCATATTGCAGCAATAATTCCCACACTCATTTGTTGGGCTCCAAGCATTGCTGCCCCTGGAATTTATTATCGTGAAGATTTAAAACCTTTCCCTGCTACAAACGAAGCACAAACTCATTCCCTTACTACACATGAAAAAGGGGCTATAGAGGTTGAAAGGGATCGTCTTCTTGAAGCAAACAAGACCGCCAAGCTTGATGCTTTTTTTGAAATGTTTCAAAGTGCGATTACTCCTAAAAATTATGAGCAAGTTTCTGCAGCTCTGCTTGCACTTGAAATAGATGGAGTAGCTCTTTCGCAAGTCTCTGAAGAAGATGCTGATGTTTATGTACAAGCATCTTGGGGACCAACCGGAAAGAAGCTTTTTACTGCTCGAGATCCCTATGTAGAAGTTGAGCTAAGTAATAAAGAGCAATTTTTAAAACCGATTGGGACAATTGAGCTTGAGATTGATTGCACAAAGATTAAGCCAGAATACGTAGCAAGAATCCTTGGAATGCCCCATGACATCCATAGGCTTGTACTAAAAAACCCAGATATGCGTGTGTTTCAAGGTCTTGAAGCAAGTGGAGTTTTATCTAAGATTCATACCCTTGCAATAAGAGATAAAAACGGTCTTCAGGTTGCAGTGCTTGAACAGATTGCTGATGCTTTTAAAACGATTGCTTGTTTTGATATTCAAGGTTGCCGTTTAGATGGTGAACTTTCCAGAAGTTTTATTGATGGACATATTGTTAGAGCTTCAATTATTGAAAGAAGTTCTAGGGGAGAGCAAAGCGCAACAAGCTTCCTAAGCGAATTTGATAATATTCAGGACCAATTTAATCATTTGAATCGAGAGATGCTATATCGCACAATTATGACTGGATTTACACGAGAAGAAGTACTTAATCTTGCTAAACATTTCCCTGTTGCTGACGAAAATAAATTATTTCATCCTGCTGCACCCTTTATCACAAAACTCTGCTTTTTTAGAGAAACAGAAGTTTCAAGTAAACAGCTGAAAAATTTGATGCCAAGGCTCAAGAGAACTTTCCCCCATCTTCGCGTTCTTGATCTAAGTGGATGTAAGTTACTAGACTCTGAAGCATTGGTTTATTTAGAACAATACCCCGTCCGCAGTCTTTACTTAGATCGATGTGAGGGAATTTTCTTTAGACAGTTATCAAGTACGGATAGTTATACTATGGACCACCGACTTGTTTTAGATCAAAACAGGCGAAATTATCTTGTAAATATTGAATATGTTACTAATCGATTCATTAAACTTTTTAGCCTTGGCACTAAAGTGATTCGAGTATTGGAAATGGATTGCCTGAGAGCAACAAATTCTAATATAAGAAAGGGTTCTCCGCCTGAATATTATGCCCAAGTTAGAGCCTATTTAGAGCAGTGCTTGTTTCCTGAAATGGATCAAATGTTAAGTCCACCTGATGAACGCCATGTCTATATTGCGATAGCGGATTTTCAATATGGTCAGCGCTAGTTACTTAGGCTTTTGAGGAGCTAAAAAATAGAAGGCTATCGGCAAGGGTTAGAGCTGTCATGGCTTCGACGATAGGAACAGCGCGAATTGTCACGCAAGGATCGTGGCGTGAACCTGCGGGGAGTTGAAAGGTTTGCGCTTTTCCTGATGTGTCGACGGTTTGCTGAGGTTTTTCTATACTTGAAGTGGGTTTAAAAGGAACGCGAAAGGTGAGGGGGAGTCCTGTCGAGATACCGCCGAGCGTTCCGCCGGCATGATTGGTAGCGGGGATGATTTCCCCCTGGGGATCGGTGGTAAAACCATCGTTATGCTCTGATCCTTTTAAGCGGGCTGCGTTAAACCCTTCCCCAATTTCAAAACCCTTTGTAGCCGGAAGAGTGAGCATTGCTTTTGCAAGATTGGCTTCGAGCTTTTCATAAACGGGATCACCTAAACCGATGGGAAGGTTTTCGGCGGTGCATTCGATAATGCCGCCGAGCGAATCTTTTTCTTCTATAGCCTCTTTTAGGGCTTTAATCATTTGAGTTTCTGCTTTTTGGTCAGGACAGAAAATAGCGCTCTTTTGAAGAGCTTTAAGATCGACAGTATTGATCGTAACGGGACCAATCGAATGGATGTAGGCATGAATAGAGATGTTGTAGTGAGCGAGAAGTTTTTTAGCCACAGCGCCGGCAGCTACGCGACAGGCCGTTTCGCGGGCTGAAGAGCGGCCTCCGCCGCGATAGTCGAAGATGCCATATTTTTCGAGATAGGTAAAGTTTGCATGGCCCGGGCGCATGAGTTCTTTGATCGGTTCATATTTAGAGGAGTCGGCATCTTTATTAAAGATGATGAGGGAGATAGGGGCCCCTGTTGTTTTTCCTTCAAAGACTCCTGAAAAGATCTCTGCATGATCCTTTTCTTGGCGGGGAGTTGTATAGGGACTTTTCCCTCCAGCGCGGCGGGAAAGTTCAAGATTAATCTCTTCTTCAGTAATGGGAAGTCCTGCAGGACAGCCATCGATGACAACACCAATCCCTTTGCCGTGGGATTCTCCCCATGTTGTGATCCGAAAAAGGGTTCCAAAACTATTGCTTGCCATATCTTTACCCCGAATTGTGATTTATGGATGTTCGAAGGGATTTTCGATTTTTTTTCGGCATTAATTCATTGAAATAATCACATACTTGTAAAAAGTAGGGTTTATTTCGTTGAATTAAGACCGGTGAAAAAGAAAAATTCAGGCGAATATTCAGAAAATTCATTTCGGGGTTACCATCTCGCAGATTTTTTTGATCACCGCTTCATCTTTCATGTTGGTGACATTGATCTCCATTGCACCGATTTTTTTGTACTGATCATCACGCTCATCATACATTTTATCAAAGGATGATTCAGGATCGTTTGGATCGATAAAGGCGGGGAGGGGATTTTCTGCAAGCACTCGCTTCTTTAAGGCTTCTCGATCAAATACAAGGTAGATGAGATGACTACTTTTCTTAAGGGCTTCAACATTTTCATAAAGAAGCATCGCTCCACCTCCGGCAGCGATCACTGAATTTTGAACATCTTGAAGGGATTGAATGACTTCGTATTCAAGAGCCCGAAAGGTGACAGGCCCCACTTCTTCATAAATTTGGCGGCAGGTGAGCTTTTTTTGTCGGTTGACTTGATAGACCTCTTCTATGAGGCGATCTGTGTCGATAAAGGCCCGTCCGATTTTCGTCGCGAGTTGTTTTCCAAACGTTGTTTTTCCTGATCCTTTAATGCCGAAGAGGACGATATTCATTGCAGTTTTGCTCCAAGCTTATTTAGGTGCTCTTTAAAATTAGGATAGGTTTTTGCTACGCATTCAACACCTTCAATCACGGACTCACCCTCAGCACCAAGGGCAGCCACTGTAAGTGACATCACCATTCGATGGTCATGATAAGTCTCTAAAGTTGTTCCCTTTAATTTTGAGGTGCGAATGATCAGACCCTCTTCTTTTTCTTCTATATCAGCTCCCATCTTTTTAAGCTCGGTTGCAATACTGTGGATCCGGTCACATTCCTTTTTTCGAGCAATAGCTGCATTTATTAGAACTGTTTCTCCTTCGGCATAGCATCCGATAACTGCAAGAATAGTAATAGCATCGATCGTATCATTGATATCAAAGGTGCATCCTTTAAGGGTGCCGCTCTTTTTAACATGGAGGGTTCTTCCTTCTGTTTCTAATTTGGCTCCCATTTGTTTCAAAAGGTCTAAGAGCTTTTTGTCTCCTTGAATATCGTTCATATCGACATTATCAATGGAGATCTCACTTTGAGTAATCAAAGCGGCTGCAACAGGAAAGGCAAGGGAACTAAAGTCGCCTGGAACGGTGTAGTTAAATTCCGAAAAAGAAGCTCCACCTGGAATTTTATAATGGGTATAGTTGTGATTTTCATAGGGGAGTTTTAGAAGATCCAACCAAGAAAGGGTGAGATCAATCCATGGTTTTTCACCAGGATTCGTAACGTGGATTTCAGAAGCCCCGCTTGCAAATGAGGTCGCAATAAGGAGGGCTGAAACAGGTTGAGAGTCTTGTCCATCAAGAGAGCAGTTTCCACTGGATAAAGGTCCTTTGATAATAATAGGGGCATAACCATCACCAAGCATGCTTTCTGCTAAGACTCCAAGTTGTTTTAAAGCATCTAGTAGAGGTTTTACGGGCCGGCGAGTACGAATGGAGTGATCACCAGTAATCACAGTATAGGTTGGGATCAGAGCTGCAAGAGCGCCAATAAAGCGGAGAACAATTCCAGAATTGCCTGCATTAATCACATCATCTGAAGGTTTAAGCGCAGGGCCTACCCCTTCGATCTCTAAGCGGTTTTCAAACTTCTTAACGTTTGCGCCGAGCTGCTGAATCGTTTTTAGCATTGCAGCGCTATCAGGGGAGTCGAGGTATTTATCTATACGGGAAACACCTTTTGCCAATAGGGCAAAAAGAAGAGCCCGATGCGTATGAGATTTTGAGGGAGGGATTTCGATGATTCCCGAAAGAGAACTGGGCTTAACAGTATACTTCATCGGTTAAACTCGGCCACCATCCACCCTAAGGCTTCTTCTAGAAGGGATTCTTCAACAGGTTGACAATAGTCACCTTTAGAGCTAAGAACTTTTCCAATGCGATCAAGAATGACAAAACGAGGAATGGCAGCAGCAGCCTTTTTATCACTCATCATTGTCTCTTTCATCGAAGGCGTTGTGACCTTATCAGAAATTTTCAGAGTAAAACCCATCTTTCTAATAAGCTTATAGATCCCATCGAAATCTGTTTCACTTAAGTGTCCCATTTTTTGAGAAATCAACGCTTCAACAATCATTCCAATGGCAATAGCATCTCCATGGGAAAGGGTATAATCTTCTAAGGCTTCAATCGCATGACCAATCGTATGACCAAAATTAAGAATCCGCCTTTCTCCCCCCTCTTTAAGATCCCGCTCAACAACCTTTTTCTTAATTTTTACACTTTCAACAATGACCTTTTTAAGAAAGCCAGGATTTCGCTCTTTCCACTTATCAACCTCTTCCTCGAGGTGCTCAAAAAGATGCTTATCGGCAATCAGACCAGCTTTTAGAATTTCAGCACTTCCAGAAAGAATTTCAGAGTCGGGGAGGGTTGCGAGCATTGAGAGATCTATGAAAATCGCTAATGGGGGATAGATTGCTCCAATGACATTCTTGGCATGTTTGACATTCACCCCGGTTTTGCCACCAATACTAGCATCAACTATTCCAAGTAGAGATGTTGGAACGGAAATATATGGAACGCCTCGGAGATAGGTTGCAGCAACAAAGCCTCCGATATCCGTTGTCACACCACCACCCAAAACAACCAGTAAGGTATCTCGCCCCAGTTTTCTTGCAAGAAGCTTGTCTTCAATTTCCTCTTTTGTTTTCCGTGTTTTCGATTTTTCTCCACCGCAAAAGGTAATGAGACTGCATTCAAATTCCTGCTTTTTCATGAAGTCTAGAAAAGGCTTGCTATAGAGGGAGGCAACCTTTTCATCAGTAATTAAGGCAAAGCGACCTTGATGTTTCTGCAGAAGTTTTAAAAAGGTCTCATTATCAAGAAGATCATCCTCAAAATAGATAGGGGGATTTAGCGTTTTCATAGTGGATAAGATCCAAGGTGTTTGATCAAGTATTTCTCGCTAAGGGATTCAAAAAAAGAGCGGACAAGCCGATCTTCAATATGACCCTCAACTTCCATAAAATATAAAGGAGTGTGTCCTTCTTGTAAAAGGAGATTTTTAAGTTTGATGAGAGGAATTTTTCTCTCATGCGCCTGATCTGCAATTTGTTTGGCAACCGTTACCATTGGATCACTAAAAATTAGGAAGGCTGTTCCTCTTTTTTCCTTCTTCTTAGGAGGAAATTTTCCTATAGAAAAAAAGGTAGCAAAATTTTCATTATCGTCCTCGATGTCTTCTGCATATATTGGGAGCTTATAGTGTCTTGCCGCAAAGGGGGAAATGATCGCTCCAGCCTCTTTTGGCTGCGCTTTGTATTGGATGGCGGCATGAACCATTGATGAGGCTGTAATTTTCTTTGCATCGCTGCAGAACTCATGAATTTTTGCTCGACATCCTTCAAAACCTAAATCATCCCCAAAGAGGTGAGTGATTGTCTCCTCTTCTGAAATCAAGTGATACCTCATTCTAAGAATCGCTTTCCGCGTGATCGAAAAATCATATTTCATAAGGTGAGCAATTGACTCCTCAACAAACTCATCTCCAATCTCTAAAGGGATAATTCCTTCTGAAATCTCTTTTTCAGCAAGGCGAAAGAAAAGCTCATCAATGTTGCTTGCAAAGAGCACTTTTTTGTGTGAGTGGAGCTTTACTGCTGCTTCGTGGGAAAATGAGCCCTGAGGGCCAAGGGTGAGAATTGCCATACCCCCTTTTCTATACACGAAATGAGATAGATTTGCAAGAATTCCTCTATGAGGTATAACGAAGGAATGTTAGTTATCAGTGTTCAAGGAAGTTTTGAAGAGGCAAAGGGGGCCATCCGGGCTACTGCAAAGAAATGTGATGCCATTGAGTTTCGTCTTGATCTTATGGAGAAAATTGACCTTCCTCATATCTCAAAGCTGAAGAATGAATGCAAGCTCCCTGTTATTTTTACCCTTAGGAAAAAATCGCATGGGGGGAGTTTTAAGGGCAATGAGAGAGAAAGGGAGGAAAGACTTATCGAGCTTTTAACTTTAAAGCCTGACTATGTCGACCTTGAATATGACTCCAATTTTGCTGATAAAATTGATCCTGAGGTTAAGATTATTTCCTCCTATCACAACTTTGATGAAACCCCTCAAAATCTAGAGGAAATTCTAAAGAAGATGAAGGAGCTTCCAGCAGCTCTATATAAAATGGCAACAATGGCCCGTAGCTCCCTAGATGCTCTCAAAATGCTTCTCCTTGTTACAAGAAGCGAAAAGGTCGCTGGGATGTGTATGGGAGAATTGGGGGCGATCACCCGAATTTTAGCTCCCATTGTCGATAGCCCTCTATCCTACTCTTGTCTTGAAGATGCGACAGCGCCAGGCCAAATCGCTCTTTCTGAGCTGATCGATATTTACAATTATCACCATTTAAATCGCTCCACAGAAATCTATGGATTAATCGGAGATCCCGTTGATAAAAGTATCGGTCACCTCTGCCATAATCAGATCTTCAAAAAACTTAAGAAAAATGCTGTCTATGTGAAGATTTCTCTCAAACCTACTGAACTCCCCAAATTTTTCTCCCTTATTGAAACCCTTCCCTTTGTAGGGTTTAGTGTTACGATGCCGTTGAAAGAGGTGGTTGCTCCTCACTTATCTGCTATTGATCCTGAAGCCAGAAAAATGGGAGCCATTAATACTTTAATTAAGAAGGGAGGGGAATGGTTTGGAATGAATACCGATGGAGGTGGCGCTCTTAATGCGTTAGAAAAAAAGGAGCGCGTCTGCCATAAAACAGTTTTGATTATTGGAGGAGGTGGCGCAGCAAAAGCCATTGCAACCGAGGCTTCAAATCGAGGCGCTCGAGTTATCATAGCAAACCGAACACTCAAAAAAGCTCAAATAATAGCCACTCAAGTCAAAGGAGGGGCCATTCCAATTGATCAAATCGATAGCTGTCCCTACGATATTATTATCAATACGACAGCAGTAGGAATGTCACCAAATATAGGCGAAATGCCTATTCCTCAGGAACTGATCAAAGGAAAAACCTTAGGATTTGATGTGATTATGCACCCAAAAGAGACAAAATTCTTAAATTGCATCAAAAACAAAGGAGGTAGAGTGGTTTTTGGTTACGAGATGTATGCTCAGCAAGCCCTAGGTCAACTTAAAGCTTGGTCGATAGGCTCATTGAATGAAGGGGTAATCCTCGATTTAATCGAAAGCTTTTCTTTCATCTGATACGATTTGTCTAATTTCTTCCCAGACAGTGTTGGGGATTTCAGCCCCAATACGTTTTACAACATGAGACGAGACAAGAGAACCAAGCCAGGCACATCTTTTTAAAGAGTAACCATTTAGATACCCATGTAAAAAGCCGCTGGCATAGAGATCTCCTGCTCCAGTAGAGTCGATGGCATTAACCTCAAGAGCTTCCATGTAGATTTTCATATCTCCTTTACGCACCCAAGACCCTCGTTCGCTCATGGTTACAACAGCAACATCACAAAGATCTGCGAGTTTATCGCAAGCTTCGCTAGCCCCTAAACCTGTTAATGCTTTCCCCTCTCTTGCGTTGCAAAAAACGATATCGATATACTTTTTAAGGATATCTTGGATAAACTCTTTATTCCGTCTCACAATTTCAACATTTGCAAGATCCAGGGAGATCAAGACTCCAGACTCTTTAGCGATTTTAAGCGTTCGAATAACGAGATCTCGATCAACAAGTTGGTATCCTTCAATATGGAAAAGACGAACCTTATCATGAAGAAGTTCTTTATCAAACTTGAGGTCAGTTAAGCTATGTGATGCACCTAAATAGGTTCTAAATGTTCTCTCCCCATCTGGGGTAATTAAACAGATAGCTTGCCCAGTTGGCAAGGATCCTTTTTCAAAGATAGGAGAAATACCCCAATCGCGAAGCTTCCTTGAGTAATATTCTCCTTTTTCGTCATTACCAACTTTTCCAATAAGCGCGCACCTTTCACCTAGTTGAGCGAGACCCTTGATGACATTAGCACCACTTCCACCAGTAACCATTTTGGAAACACTTTCGTTTTTATCCAATATAGAGGATAAAGTCTCACGGTCAATAGGAGCCCAGCTCCCTTTTTCATTAGTCATCGATTTCAGTTCTTCATCAGTAATGAAGTAGTAATGATCTATAATGGCTGCGCTAAGAGAAAGCACCTCATATTGTTCTGGGATCTCTGGATCGTAGGATTTACCATAGGCTACAAAGTTCATGATCAGGCATGAGATAAGTAATAAGGCTCTTCGCATCTCCTTCATCCTTTTTAGGTTTTGTGAAAGAATATGCAACCACGATTTTTTGTGCATTACTTTTTTGAAAAAAAAAGAGCCCCAAACTTGGGGCCCTTCTATTTTGGATTCCTCATCGTGAGGAGAATAAAACCGTTACTTAATAAGTAAATTTTTTAGCTATTTCTCGTTAATCTAACACTGTAATTATTAAATGATAATTACAGGTAAGTTTATTGCGAGATAATGTCTATTATACACTAAATTATTATGAATGTCAACGGCGGAACAGTTTTAAAATAAACCTTTTGTAAAAAGGAATAAAATAAAGTTTTTTTTCTAAAACTTTTGTAGTTGGATGGTTGGGATCTACGCGTGCTGCTAAGTAATGATAACCTTCCGCAGCTTCTCTTTTTCCTAGGGAAAGATGGTAGAATCCCATAAGAGTCATAAAACCCCGAAATTCAGAAATATGAAACATTTTTTTATTAGGATAAAGCTCCGTTAAATTAAATTTTTTATTAAAGATCTCAGGTATTATTTGAGTTTTTTTTCTTCTAAGACAAAGGTCTGCATAATTAATTTTTGCAAAGAGATAATCAGGGTTTTTGATGTAATTTTCTTCAATAAGGCGGTTTGCTTTTCGAATTCTACGACGAGCAAGGTAAAGGTAAGTGAGTAAATTAAGGACCTCAGGTTGGTCTGGGTGGGCTTCATAGAAGGTTTCAACCTTTTTTTTTGCCCGCCTTGGGTTTTCATTTGCCATGGCATACAGCTTTAAAAATACATCAAGATCTTTTTCTGAAAAGGTCTTTTTTAGGTGAGAAAGATCTTGCTTCCAAGTGATTGTGTGAGGTGGGAGTTTGAGATGAGGCGTTCTCTGCTCAGGGATGAATAATGTATTTTTCATTTGCGTAAAATATATTCCTCTTTCTAAACTCTAAGTCTTTAATGATATTGAAATAATACAGAAGTGGATCATCACATGTCCAGAGTCTTTAATAAAAAACTCCTATCTTTTCTTCTAAGCATTATTGCTGGAGGACTCCTTTGGAACCTATCACCTCCAGAGGGGGTTACAACGCAAGCAATGCATATGTTTGCGATTTTTATTTTCACTGTCATTGGCATCATCCTTCGTCCCTTACCTATAGGGACTTTTGCTTTTCTAGGACTGGTCCTTACAGTAGCAACAAAGACTCTAACATTCGAACAATCTTTTAGTGGTTTTGTCCATCCGATTGTGTGGCTAATTGTTATCGCCTTCTTTATTTCAAGAGGCTTTATTAAAACAGGGCTGGGTGAGCGATTAGCTTATATCATTATCAAATACCTAGGTAAAAGCACATTGGGAATGGCCTACGGAATGGTTTTGACTGATCTCGTTTTAGCTCCTGCGATTCCCAGTGTTACAGCACGGGTGGGTGGAATTATTTATCCAATTGTAAACTCACTATCGAAGGCATTTGGAAGTGAGCCCTATAGTCACCCAAGAAGACTTGGGGCATTCTTAATTAAAGCAACCTTTCAAGGCTCAATCATTACAAGTGGAATGTTTTTAACAGCCATGGCTGGAAACCCCCTCATTGCTGATTTAGCTCAGAGTGTTGGTGTTAAAATCACATGGAGTTCCTGGGCTATTGCTGCCTCAGTTCCTGGGCTTACCTGTTTAGCCGTGATCCCTCTTATGCTATATAAACTCTATCCTCCTGAGGTTAAAGAGACACCTGATGCTAAAAAATTTGCCATTAATAAGCTGAAGGAAATGGGGAAAGTAAGAATCCAAGAGTGGATCATGATATTTTCCTTCATTTTATTGATCACTTTATGGGTGTTTGGTCCCCAAATTTCTATGTCAGCCACTGTTGCAGCTCTTATCGGTCTTGTGATTCTCCTTCTATCTTCTGTTCTATCGTGGGATGATGTGATCAAGGAAAAAGGGGCCTGGAATACTCTGATGTGGTTTGCAACCCTTATTATGATGGCAACCTACATCAATAAGCTTGGCCTTACCACCTGGTTTAGTGATTACGTCAGAGGACATGTCGATGGATTCCCTTGGTTTACAGCATTTATCATTCTCTCCCTAGTTTATTTCTATAGTCACTACTTCTTTGCTAGTCTTGTCGCCCACATTGGCTCAATGTATTCGGCTTTTCTTGTTCTAATGGTTGCCTTAGGGGCTCCACCAGTAATTTCAGCGCTCACCCTCGGATTCTTTAGTAACCTTATGGGAGGACTTACCCATTATGGTTGTGGTCCAGCACCAATTTACTTTGGTTCTGGCTATTTAAAAATTACCGATTGGTGGAAGTTTGGCCTCTATGCAAGTATTGTGAATATCCTCATCTACTTCACTGTTGGTAGTGGGTGGTGGAAACTTCTCGGCCACTTTTAGTGAGCGGATGGGTTCATGGAACCTTTTGAAGCCTATGAAAAAGGAGAGTGGGGAGTTAATCAAAAGACGAAAGAAGGGTTTTCACTCCTTCATTTAGCTGTCTTAGAAGATAATCCCTTGCTGATTGAAGCCCTCTTGAAGGAGGGAGCTAAAGATCAAGAAGATCTCTGGGGAATCACTCCCTCTAATCTCTCTAAACTTTTAAATCGATCGAACGCCTTGATCAAACCACAGGAAAGAACAATCCTTATTTACCGCAATAGTGATGAGAAAATACATAAAATCCTTCTTTCTGAATTTGAGGCGCGACTAAAAATCACCTATTCCGATTCTCTTATTTTTGACTCGATTAAAACCATTCATAAAGTCGCAAAAAAATGTGCTCGAAAAATGAAAAAAGAGCCCTTACGCCAGATGAATGCATGGACCCTAGCCCTTCATAAAAATGAACTCGACAAACCCCGAGAACATCTCTTTTACATCAAATGGATCAACCGTTACCTAGGCTACGGCGTTTTTGCTGCAGAAGATATTCCAGGACTCACATATATTGGGGAATATACAGGAATTGTTAAAAGGCGCAATAATCGGAAAAATCGGTTTAATGACTATGTTTTTAGCTACGACCTCTGCGGAAAGTCAACAAGGTGGTGCATCGATGCTAAAGAGAAGGGGAATTTCACCCGTTTTCTCAACCATAGTGATCACCCGAACCTCACATCTCGTTGGATTATTAAAGATGGAATCACCCACATTATCCTTTTCTCGAATCAGAGAATTCCTAAAGGGAGACAGCTCACTTACTGCTATGGTCCTTGGTATTGGCGCAGCCGTTCTAGCCCCGCTCCACTATAAATCTCTTTAGAGAAAATGGGGGGTTTGTTATGGTCCGAAATTAAGAGATAAAACAGGTGTATTTACATGGGAAAGAATGTTGCGCAAAAACTCATTGAGAGTCATTTAGTCGAAGGGAAAATGATCCCGGGAGAAGAGATCGGAATCAAAATTGACCACACTTTGACTCAAGATGCAACCGGAACGATGGTGATGCTTGAGCTTGAAGCTATGGGGCTGAAAGAAGCTAAAACAGAAGTATCCTGCCAATATGTTGATCACAATATCATTCAGAATGACTTTAAAAACCCCGACGATCATCTGTTCTTATGGAGCGCTACTCGGAAGTTTGGCCTTTGGTATAGCAAGCCTGGAAATGGGGTCAGCCATCCTGTCCATATGGAGAAGTTAGGCATTCCAGGTAAAACGATGGTAGGTTCTGATAGTCATACACCCGCTGCAGGTAGTTTAGGGATGCTTGCCATTGGAACAGGAGGGTTAGAAGTGGCGCTTGCCATTGCAGGCGAGCCGTTCTTTATTAAGATGCCAAAGATTATGGGCGTTAAGATTACAGGAAAGCTTCCCGATTGGGTGAGTGCTAAAGATGTGATTTTAGAGATGCTTCGTCGCCATGATGTTGCTGGTGGCGTTGGAAAAATCATCGAGTATTATGGCCCCGGCTTGGCTAACCTATCCGCAATGGACCGCCACGTCATTACTAACATGGGAGCAGAACTTGGAGCGACCACAAGTGTATTCCCTTCTGATGAAGAAACCAAACGCTTTATGATCCTTCATGGAAGGGGAGAGGATTGGATTGAACTTAAAGCGGATGCTGATGCTACCTACGATGAGCATGATGAAATCGATCTCTCAAAACTCGAACCCCTTATTGCTTGTCCTAGTAGCCCAGGAAATGTTGTTCCAGTGAAAGAAGTTGCTGGAAAACCAATCTTCCAATCGATGATTGGTTCTTCCGCAAACCCTGGGATGCGCGACTTTGCGATAGCCGCCATGATCATTGATGGAAAAAAATCACAAGACCAAGTCTCATTTGATATCAACCCTACTTCTAGACAAATCTTGGAAAACTTAACAACTGGAGGGTATTTGAACTCTCTTATCCGTGCTGGAGCTCGTATTCACCAGGCAGGATGCAATGGTTGCATCGGAATGGGTCAAGCCCCTGCTTCAGGGAAGATAAGCCTTAGAACCAACCCTAGAAACTTCCCAGGCCGATCTGGGACCAAGGAAGATCAAGTCTATCTTTGCAGTCCCGAAGTGGCCGTTGCTTCCGCGATCACAGGGGTCATTACCGATCCTCGCGATTTAGGTATTCCTTATCCAAAGTACGAAGAGCCAAAGGAAATTGAACTGGTTGAAGAACTCTCTCCTCCAGGAGAAAAGATTGACCTTATTATGGGGCCAAATATCAAACCCCTCCCAAAATTTGAACCTCTAGAAGACCATATCGAAGGCCCTGTCCTCTTAAAAATGGGGGACAATATTTCAACCGATGAAATCCTTCCTGCAGGAACAAAAGTTCTCCCTTTCAGAAGTAATATTCCAGAGATTAGCAAATTTACTTTCGGACAAGTCGATGAGTCGTATTATGACCGTGCTATGAAACACCAGAAAACGGGTTCAGTGATTGTTGGAGGGAATAACTACGGACAAGGATCGAGCCGTGAACATGCTGCTATTTCTCCACGCTTTTTAGGGGTCAGAGCCGTCATTGTCAAAAGCTATGCACGGATCCATAGAAAAAATCTCTGCAACTTTGGAATCCTTCCTCTGATCTTTGTCAACCCTGCCGATCATGATAGAATCTCACAGGAAGATATTCTCGAAATCAAAGATGTAAGAAAGCATATCGAAAAAGATAATGAATTCGAAGTCTTCAACAAGACAAAAAACGAAAATTACAAAGTCGCGCACAACCTGAGTCGAAGAGAGCGTGATTCGATTCTAGCTGGAAGTTTGATTAATATCGCTCTGGAGAAACACAAATGATCCTTTTTATTGTCCGCGTTATTGTTACAACCATCGTTGTGCTCATCTGTGCTCATCTTCTTCCAGGCCTTGAGGTTAAAAATAATTATGATGCCGTCCTCTTCGGTTTGATTCTGGCCATTATTAATTCGGTTGTAAGACCGATTTTAACCCTTCTGACCCTTCCGATCACCATCTTCACTCTGGGGCTCTTCCTGCTGGTGATCAATGGATTTACCTTCTGGCTTGCCAGTGAACTCTCCTATGGGGTCCATATCTCGACCTTTTGGGGAGCCTTTTGGGGAGGCCTTATCATTTGGTTCACCGGAATCTTCACAAATCGACTTATCTGGGATTCCAATACTTACTAATAATTAGCTATTTACGACTTAATATATTAATTAATAACAATTTATGTTATAATTGTATTGTTAATATAATATTTAATAGGAAATAGTATCATGAGCACACTTAGTCCATTAGAATCAGCATTAGCCCAAGCTTCAGTCCATGTTGCCACAGTCAATGAGTCAAGGGATCCAGACCGATTTGTTAAAATCGAGTCTGAACTAGATGCCCTGGGAAAGCAAATCTGCGGAAGGGCTGAAAACCTAACCTATCTTCCTAGATTTTCTGAGATTCAAGAACAATTTATCCAGGCTCAGGAGATGCATCAAAAGCATAGCGCTGATCGTTCTGGAATGGGCTCTCGCTCTGTTTCCTACTCCAGCGTTGGCTCAAAACTCCCTAAAAGAGGCGCCTCCTCAGCAGCATCGCGCTACTCTCCACCTCCAGCCGTATTAGTGGGGAAGGGGCGACCAATGCCAGAAGCTACAAGAGTCCTTGGAACTATTAATCAGTATCATGATGGAGATTCACTAGCAGGAACCTTTGGTCGATATAATAGAGTCACATGTCCAAGTACATCTCTCTCATTTATCTCTCGTTTCTTAAACCATGGAAGTGCAGGGCTTGATTCAAACATGGTTGATCAACTCATCCGCATTGGTCAAGATCGCTTTCTGGGGCAAGTTGCACAAAGACGCGAAGCTCTAAGAGAAGTTGCCATCCCACTAGAGCTAAGGGGTGATGTTCAAGGAAATATGATGGCGCCAACGGATGTTGTTCAAGCCTTTGAAGAGGCTGTTGGTCCTCGTCCTCATTCACCTGCATCATTCTTTCTTGCTGATCATAGTGACGTATTAGAACAGAAACTTAGCGCTGCTTTAACTAAATCGCTCATTCCACAGGCTATGCAGCAAGTAGGAGGAAAACTCCTAGTTCCTATCAAAGCAAATGGTTTAACTTTCCATATCCTTATTGAGGTCACAAAAGATAGAGTTAGAACGACTCTTTCTACTCCTGAAGGCAAACCCATTAGGGGAACTGAAAGTCTCGCTTATAACAATGCTCGAGGCATTGCTGGAACAGCAAAAGCGATTGTCACAAGAATGACAACAGAAACCCGAAGAGCACAACTTACTGAAAAAATTATTCGCCCCCTCGTTGAGCTAGCGACTATTGATCCACATCAAAGAGCTGCTTCAACCATTACAATTAATGGCCAAACCACTGCAATCGGAGTTGATGTGAGTGGGCCAAGAGTCAAAGTCACTCTTTTTGATTCACATGGAAATGGTCGATTAAATGGCTCAGGAGAAGGTTTCGTCTATGAAACTGAAGGCGCTGAAAATGCTGCAGATATTCTCCTTCGAATGATGTATGTCAAAGATAAAGAGATCGTCGTACAAGGTGCTATGTCGGAAGCTCAGCGCAAATTTCTCGCAGCAGAAGTAGGGGAGCTTAATGAGGTCGGAACATGGCTTGTCCTTCCTAAAGAGCACCTCGTTTCTTTTGCTGAAGAAGCTCCTGTTTTAGCTCCAGTAATGGGGTTAGGTGTAGCTGTAGAACAACATGAGGAGCTAGAAGAAAAAGAGCATAAATCATCACCAAGCGTGGTGACTACATCAGCAGCCGTTTCTCAAGAAGCCGTCGTCGTTAATCCTCTACTATCCTCCTATCCTCCTCCAAGAAGAGAAGTAGGAATGGAACAGCGTGATCACCTTAGCCCTCCTTTGCAACAGGTTATGCATGAAGATCGAGGATCTACTGTGGTAGAAAGACAGAGAGAAGTACAATCTCCAAGAGTTCCAGCTCCATTACGCCGCCATTCTCCTTCCTCTCAGCAACGGAGCAATGGAAGCGGTGATGAAGGCACTACCTGCGTTATTAGTTAATCGGAATGCTTTTATAAACATTTCTTAACGAAAAAAAATCTTTATGCTACGCTCCTGAACTTGATAAAAGTATGGGAGCGTAGCCTTAATGAGAAAAATCCTATTTACACTCACTATTAGTACATTATTCCTTACCGGTTGCCATGTTTCAAGTCGCACTTCGATGTATGGTAGTGGAGGGAGAACCTCTTATAATGTAGCGGCGCAAAATACAACAAATCAAGAGCTATTATTAAACCTAGTCCGTCTTCGCTATTCCGATACCCCTTACTTTTTAGAGCTCAATGGAATTACAACGCAGTTTAACTTTTCATCTAAGTTAAACTCATCAATTAAGCTTCCCGGATTTAACAGTGATAATCCTGCCTCAGTGGGCGGGGAGTTAGGTTGGTCCAATCAACCCACTATTCAGTACTCGCCCCTTGAAGGAAAGGATTTTGCCATACAAATGATGCAGCCTTTAGACTTAAGAATTGTTCAAGGACTTGTCTTTACCGGTTGGGATGTTGGTCGAGTCTTTAGACTTCTAATACAAAATATGGCGGATATTCCGAATGCTAGTGCTGCCTCAGGTCCAGTGCCAAGTAGCCCACCCCACTATAAAAAGTTCTTAGAATGTCTCGAGCTTCTTCATCATTTCCAATCGTTAGGGGAGCTTCAAATCGGCGTCCGCTATATGCCTCATGGCGATAAGAATATTTCTGAGGATGAAGCCTGCGAGAATCAGCCCAATGCTATCCAAATCTCTTTTCCCTCAAATGGTGATGAATCAGACCGTTTAGCTGTCCTTCTAGAAGGGGTTAAAAAATCTAAGGGGCGCTACGTCTTAAATATGCGGCAAGCCTTTAATGAAGAGGCATCGCTGGGACTCATGACGCGTTCTCTTCTTGGAACAATGTACTACCTTAGCCTGGGCGTTGAAGTACCTCCAAAAGATATAGCTGCTGGAACTGTTGCGATGACTCTTAATAATGATGGCTCTCTTTTTGACTGGCATGATGTGATCGGAGATCTTTTGACCATTAATTGGAGCTTGCGCCGTCCACAAAGTTCCTATCTTGCGGTTCCCTATCGGGGGTATTGGTTTTATATCGATGATAGTGATGTGAATTCTAAGCGAACCTTTGTTCTTCTGCAGCAGATCTACAACTTGCAAGCAAAGCAACAGGAAAAAGAGGGACCTCTTCTGACAATCCCCCTAGGTGCTCCTTAGTCAATCAACCTCATCAAGACTAGAGCCTTCTTTTTTTTCTATAGAAGGTTCATTGTTACCAAGATTCTGTAGATCTCCAGCAAGCAGCTTCTGAAAGTCTCTTGCAAACACGGCGTAGAAACTATCATCATCATCATCGACTTTTGCTTTCTGAGCTTCAATGAAAAAATTCATCATGGCTGCCTCGACTTCTGGGACTAAAAGGGAGAGGGAAAAGCTAACTGTTGTTGTTATCAATACCAGAACTTTCCCTCTCAATAAAGGCGCCTCCTGAAATTCCATCCCACCACTCAAAATAATCACGGCGCAACTGACAACTCTTTTCTGCTCAGCTGATAAATAGCCATGGCGACATAAATAAACATAGGAGACCCCGGAGACAGCACCTAGCGCATGATGATATCCCTCTTTTTGAGATATCCGGAGAATAGCCAGCGTAAGTGCGACCTGAACAACCCTGTGGTAGTTTTGCGAGGCCGCATTAACTTTGCCTTTTTGATCTTCAGGCAAAACCAACTCGACCCCTTTTAGGACTAGAGGGGAGAGATAGATAATTCTTCCTTGCCAAGCTGATAGGGGGCGATAACCAAAACTCTGGAGAGCTGTTGAAAAAGGAGCAATGGCTGAAAACAAGAGTAAAGGAGCTCTAAAAGTTGCAAAATGACTTTCCCAAAGTGCCAATAGAGGATCTTCAATAGGATTATTATTGACCTTCTTTGAAGGGTATAAGGATTGACCTAAGTAAAATTGTGAAATAGCTTCAACTGCTTTTAGTCCCATTGTTTTCTATTACTCCTTAATCAGTTTCCATTACATCTACATTGGGGAATCGATCTTTTAATGTTTCTCGCTGGATATGATTAATACGCTGACCACTAATCGAAAGAACGCGAAGCGCAGCATGGCTTTCAGTAAAATCAGATTCTATAGTAAGTTCCTGAGAAAAAAGATCTATTTGAAGCCAAAGAAGGTTTGGCAACTTTTGAAGCAACTGCGGTAACAAATGACTAGCAAAAGAAACGTTGCATGGAAGACTTAGCACAGTGATGTAGTTTGGCGCCTCGGGACACTTTTCTAAAACGTTCATTATCTCTCTTATAATATCTATCTGATTATCTCTCTTGAGGTGAAGGAAATCAATCAGATCTTGAATCACCTTATTACAATAGAAATAGCGCTGGGCACTGTTATAGTCTCTAGAATTAAGAACATAGCCTATACAGTCAATTGTAGCATTAATTCGAGTGCCTTGATCTTCAATCTTATCTAATTGATTAATTCTTTCGATTGAGGGGAGAAAGTTTAATGAATAGGCTCCAACTTTTACCCCAGGTCCTCTCTCAAGTGCTTTGTTCGAATGGTGCTGAAGATAAGGATTCATTGCTTCAAGACTTTGATTAAGAATAGCTTGTTGAACTGCTCCAAGCTTTTTTACATGGAGAGCGCAGTCCTCCCTCATCCCAATGCATAAAAAATCAAAGGCATCAAGCTCTCCCCACTCTGAAGCATCAGAGCTTGTAAGCTTTTGTTGTAAAACACCAAGATCACCATGATTAAAAGGGAATTCTTCAGATAAGCGAAGCCCTTCTTCACTTACATCTCTCATGCCAGATCCCATTAATGCGCGAAAGAAGGGGAGTTGAATGAGAACTGATTGAGGGTACTCTGCAGACTCTTCGCCAATGAAGACCCTTATCATAACATCTTCACTTGGAACCTCAGGAAAAACACTAGCTTCAGTCATTCCAACGGCAAATAGATAAAAATAGCTATCGCACATCCATTTTTGCATCCACCTATGAAGGTTTTCCCGGCGTTGCTCTAGGGATATCTGAGGGACATGTCGTCTTTCGCCTCTACCATTTGGTAAAACATAAACCTCATTTGAACGAACATAGTATTTGAGAGCAAGACCAATGACTAGAGCAACAGATGTATATTTTCTGTAATAAATTAATCCATACAGAATCGCGACCTTGGAGATCAGATATCCTAAACGGCCCATACGGAAGTCACCATGATCACTAGTTACTATATACTGAGTGACTCTATTCCTAAATTGGTTTTTGCGAACTTTATAACACGTTTTCGTAAAGGGAGAAGAGAGCATGTCATCAATAACAACATCATAAAGAGCATATAGAATGTTACGAGATATCGACGTCTCATTACGCGTTCGCTCGATAGGGTGAAAGAAAGGAATTTTTACTATGTTTTCCACAAATACCTTAATGCTAAATTTTAATTGTGTAAAGTATACCATTGATTAAAGGTTTTCTACAAGGTTTTCTACAAAGATGAGAGCTAACCCTTTGTATAGAAATTATTTATTTTAAACATAACATTAATTATCAGACGTTACTGCCGAATCAAAAGGAGCCTCCCCTTACTCTTGACTGAAAGGTCGAACTAGACGATAATTTCTTTCGAAACAGTTACTAATATGAATGATTTTTTTAATTAGGTCAATTTTATGAGTCTCAGTCTATTCTCCTGCATAACCCAATCTGATTCGATGGTTTCAAAGGTTCTATTTGACGCTCATCGGCGCACAGTTTTAGAGGAAGATAGCCTTCTCGAGGGGCTTCGCCCAATGAAAGAAGGTCTTATCGAAGCACTGGATGGAATAGAAATTAATTTCAGAGCTATAAATGGCGACACTGTTAATGGAATCCATTTTAAGGGGACAGAGCCTAAAGCAATCATCTTTCTCCATGGAAATGGCTGCTTTTATGAAACCTCAGGCTGCAAACCCTTGAGTTGGAGAGAGTCTCTTACAAGGGAAGGCACAACACTCCCCCACCTTATCATTTTCAACCCTCGCGGTACGGGCGAAAGCACCGGTCGGACCCAAACCAATTACGTCATTGAAGACTTTATCTTGATGTTTGACCATCTTGTTAATGTGTGTCATGTTGACCCTAGTCATGTTGTGATTGGAGGGCATTCAATGGGTGGTTATTTTTCCCTCTTTGGTGCTGCAGCAATCCAAAAACGATATCCTGAGGCAAAGATCAACTTTATTAGTGATCGCTCTATCTGGGACTTAAAAAGCCGCGTAGCTGCAAAAGTTGAAGGTGCCGGATATCTTGGCTGGAAAGCCTTTCTACTCTCTTCCTACATCAGCTCTGTCATATCCTCCCCTGATTGGTCGAGAGATTCTATAGAGGCTCTAGAAAGTTTGAAAGGGAGAGTTTTTGTGATTTATCATCCTAAGGATGGAGTTGTTCTTTACGATGACTCAACGCATAAAGGTCTTCTAGATGCTCGTCGCATTAATGAATATTTCTGCCTGGAGCTCTCTGAAGATGACCCTCACGCCGAAGTTGGACCTCGCCCTCACAATAGAGAGTTTTCTGATAGAGAAAATCAGAAAATTGTTGCCGAGTTAAGGCGAATGCTGGAGATCCCCCCTTCTTCTGAAGATGAGCCTTTACATGTATTGAAACCCTAAAAATTCACTAATCTTGACAAAACTCTTTAAGAATTGCATTCATAACATCTCGCGCAGCATCAGGATTATATTCATTGATTAAGTGATCAAGCATTTCATCGTAGCGTTTGTTTAATGCTTGCAGAATTTTTACTTTATCATGATCATATTCTTTAGATGTAATATCAGGTGTTAGTTCTTTGATTCTCTTTCCAATGCGCTGCAATGACGCATAATGTTCTTTAATGAAGGGTAGAGGTTGGATAAACAGGTCTCTAGCAATGACTGGCGCCATTTGTGCAAGCCCAATCAAGCCCTCTTCCATGTCACGTGGAATATGGAACTCCCCTTCTGCTTTTTTTAGAATCATCCTAAGTGCTTCTCTATGAGAAATCTCGACGCGTTCTCCATCAATAAAATAAACCCCTACGGCATCAGGAGTTGCTAAATCTTTAAGATCAATCGAAGCCATTCCTTTTTCATTTTTCGGAATGCCTCTGATTGTGTCAGACCAACTCTTGTTAATATAAAAATTCTCTCTTAAGAAATCAATTCCAAGGGTTAGTTTACCCCCATCTTTTGTCATTACGGCTTTATATCGCCCTTTAAGAAAGGCTTTAGCAATTTGCCCATCATCAGTAGCACGGTTGGGTCTGTCTTCAACAGATGAATTTTGGAGTAGGAGAAAGCTATCAACAATGGATTTTCTATTAACACTTTTAAACTGAGTTATTTCATCAGGATTATCTTTTTCTAATGAGCAGGCAAATTTTAGAACTCTATCTTGCCCTTCTTCATCCCTATAAATAACAACGGCATCTGTATGATCAAAACCGTGGACTTGATTTGACAATTGATTCCATTTAATCGGACTATTTTCCGATCCTGGAAAAGGAATGACTGTCCAATTATTTTCAGTGAAATGACTAATGCTTTGTCCTACTATTCCTAATCTCTCAGAACTTTCATGAAGGAATTTACTTGCTAAGACTCCGCAGGTTCCTGAGTGGTACTTACGATCAAGTGCTACAAGTTCTGGACGGAAAGATTGATAGATCTCCTCCGTTGATCGATCTGGATCTCTAGTATGGGCCTGTCTATAATGGTGGGCAAATTCTAGTACTATAGCAAGGTTGTTATAATGAAAGCCTTCGTTCACTTCACCATAAATGCTTTTTAGCTGCTCGACTTGGTGCGTTGTTAAAGTCTGACGAGCGGTTAGATCCATCGGAGTTGCAGCTCCATCTACAAGTTCTAAAAAACCTAATCGATTATATTGAACAATAGCCTCGCGAGCGCTTCCCCATTGATCGGCGTTTAACATAACCCTAGCAACAACCTCACCGGCATTCCCTCTCTTTGAGAGTGCTTCATGGTTATATTGATCAATCATAGGGATTAATTCATCCCGGAAAAGGGGTTTTGCTGCCATTCTAGACGCTAAAGCCGATAAATCTGGTTCTCTTCTTTGGCAGCTCATAATAAGTTGTGAAAGGGCAGCTAGCTCTCTTTGGGAAAGATCGCTTTTAGCAGCAATCATAGCTCCGATATTTCTAAGAGCCTCTCGGTTTGAAAGGCTTCCCGCTAAAACTTGCTCTCCAAGTCTATGGATCGCAACAACTGAAGTTTCATCAGGAGGCGTAGCAAAATAGGATACTAAACGGTCGCCCCAAGAAGCCGTTGCTTTAGACGAAGCAACTAAGAATTCTTGATCAGATGTTCCAAGAGCTTGCCCATTCCAAAGCTTTGAAACTAATGTCTGCATTTGCTTAAGAGATCCTTCCTCTCCTGAAACTTCAGGAAAAAGATCCCTATCAACTGCATCCTCATATGCTGAATCGTGAACTGATGAATTAGTGGTAATTTCCATGATATACTTCCCCTTCTTGCTTTAATTATAACATAGAAGCTAAAAAGAATTAAAATAATTATTAATAATTTTAAACCGCTAATAATTAATAATATAACTCTAGAAACAAAAACAGAGATTTAACTTCAAGCTACTTAAATACAATTGGTTGTGCAATAGCCTAAATAACAAGTATTTAAAATGTGTTACATCAAGTGTAATATTTATTTTATCTTGTTATCAAACTTGAGAGCCAGTGATCGCTTAAATCACTTATAGTCAACCTATTGCTGAATTAACCATCTATTAAACTATTTAAAAGCAAGCAGTTATAGGTTAATTTAAATAAAAGCCTTTACAACCCATTTTTATTTCATTAATATTAATTAAATAAACAAAATTTATAATAATGAGGATAATATGGGTATTTCTGTCAGTAATGTTCTAGAAAATCAAGCCTATGAAAGTCAATTAGAGAATTTTTCTCAAAACTCTAATGATCAGCAAGATATGCAGATTAAATCGATGACTTACAACCTCAGAATCCAAGAGGCGGATCAAAAGGACAAGAATTCGCCCTATTATTGGGAAAATCGAAAACAAGCAATTTTGGATATGGTTTCAGGAAAGGTTTCAAACAATGGCCAAAACCTGGATTTTGTAGCCCTTCAAGAGTGCGGTACAACCTATTCTTACCATACATGGGAAACTACAATTAACGAAGCCATGAAGCCAGGTGGAGAGCTTCAAGGTTATGGCGCAGTGGAGATTGGAGATGGTGATAACATTATCTTATATAAAAAAGATAAATGGCAACTAGGGAAAAACCAAACATTTACTGTTGGAAGCAACCAAGTAGTCGCCGCTCAGTTCACAAGGATAGGCCACCCTGGTGATAAACCTGTTAATGTCTTTGGCGGGCACCTTCCTCATGGAGGCGCAGCGCCAAAAGATCTACAAGGTGTCGCAAATGATATTCGTGATTTTGAAGGAGCGTCTGGAACTGAAGAAAATTGGGCAGATAACTATCAAACCATTTTCATGATGGATTCTAATGATAAGGAAAAAATTGACGGTGATCCTTCGTATGACCATGACGCAGCCTTTAATTGGGCAGGATTTCATGATATTGCTTATGGTGACAAAGGTGACTTTACAAATCACGCCTGGGATTTTGAAGGGAGTCCAGATCTTCGAGAGGATCTGCAGTTCTTATCAGGCTATGATAAAGATGCTGATAATACCTCCGAAGTGGTCCATTACAAATATAACTACAATGGACAAATCGTAAACCCCTCAGACCACCTTGCAGTCTTAAATACTACGTACTTTAAGGAAAGCGGGCCAACTCCTCCTCAGTTCCCTCATACTCCTTCTAGTACTCAAGATTTGGAAAATGAACTAACTGAATTTGTAACTTCAACAGATCCTTTTGTAAAGGCTCTTGGT
Organism: Simkaniaceae bacterium; assembly: GCA_018399075.1. Classification (GTDB taxonomy): domain Bacteria; phylum Chlamydiota; class Chlamydiia; order Chlamydiales; family Simkaniaceae; genus Neptunichlamydia. The sequence goes on from CP073763.1 coordinate 1,277,174, forward strand.
GCAGCTGTTCAAAGCCAAGTGCAAGATCTGGCTGGTAAGGAGCTTTCTCTTACGTCTATTGAATCTTGGGCTTATGCTGCAATTGTTGGAAAATTCACTGCAAACCCTGAGTATTCTATTGGTTTTCAAAATATTAGTCCTTCAGAACAAGCCACTTTTAAAACAATCACCGGCATCGATGCGTTTCAAGAAAAACTTTCTTCGCATTCTTTTAGCCTAGCTGATGTTACTGGTATTGCTAAAAGCTTTGCAGATGGAACCATTTCTCTACAAAATCCAAATGACGTAAAATTCATGCAATCATTCTACTCAAATCTCCAATCAGGACAGGACCCTGCGGCTGCAGCTGAAAATGCCTATTCCGTCGTTCCTTTCTCCTCATTATCTCAAGGAATGCAAGTTTTTGTCACAGACCTTACAAATACTGTTTCAGGAACAGGATCGATTAACGGACTAAGTCATTCAGAGAAGGTTCAACAGGAACTGAATACAGGCCTTTTTTCCAGCACCGAAGAGAATCCATTTGGTAGAAGTGGATCTAGTTTTGAAGGCGAACTGTTTTAGCCAATTCAGTCTATTTATTAAAAAGGGATTAGGTCTTTGACTTAGTCCCTCTTTTTATGATTTTAATTCATAAAAGTTCTGTCTTGAGGATTTTTTGGAACTCTTAGAGCATCACCCGATAGGTAATAGGGAATTTCAGCTTTCCTTAGCTCATCATTTTCCACACGGAATGCTTTGATTGCAGCATTAACCGTCTTTAAACTAGGATCTAAATTAGGCTTATCATCAAGTGGTTTTGCTTCAACTTGAATCATTGGTGCATCATCTTCATTTTCTTCAAGGATAGGCGTCAATTTTTGATCTAAACCATTTATTAGGGGTGTTGACATTAGCACCTTTTCTTCCAATAATTAATACAAGGCTTAGAGGGCCGCAAAAGCAGCCCACTTTTATGCAGGAGTAGAAGCAAAGCGGAAACAGAGATCTTCTGTTCTCTTCCCAATCCCTTTTTCAATACGATGGTCAGCTAGACTAACGGCAGCTTGATGAGTGGAAACCTGATTTTGCTGAGCAATCTCATAGATTTGGAGAAGCTGATGGTAAACCTGATTGATCATATCGCGTGCTTTTGTGGCATTATAACCTTCAACAGAAAGCTCATTCATCACATTAATCAGCCCCCCAGAATTGACCACAAAATCGGGAGCATAGAGAATTCCCCTTTCGAGCAAGTGATCAGCATCTGTTGGCTTTAAAAGCTGGTTATTAGCTGCTCCAGCAATCGCTCGGCACTTAAGTTTTGGAATCATATTTTGATTGATTACACCTCCAAGAGCGCAAGGAGCTAGTACATCACATTCTACTTCGAGAATTTTATCAGGGCTAACTCTTTCTGCATCAAATTCATGGGCAAAGTGTTCAATCACATCGAGGTTCACATCACTAATGATAAGTTTTGCTCCAGCCCAAAATAGGCGTTCAGCAAGTCTTTTTCCAACGCTACCAATCCCTTGAATCGCAATAGTTTTCCCTTCAAGAGAGTCAGAACCATCGAGCTCTTGAAGAACAGATTGGATTCCTAAGAAGGTTCCATGCGCAGTAAAGGACGAAGGGTTTCCACTTCCTCTGAGATTATGGACCCCGCAGGCGTATTTTGTCGTTTGCAATATCGTATCGATGTCTGCAGGAGTACAACCAACATCTTCAGCGCAAATGTACTTTCCTTCGAGGCGATTCACTGCTTCACCGAATGCTTTTAATAGTTCAGGAGTTTTTTCGGTTTTTGGATTAGCCATGATAACACTTTTTGCTCCCCCAAGGCCAACCTGGGCAATGGCTGCTTTATAGGTCATTCCTTTTGAAAGTCTAAGCGCATCTGTTAATGCTTCATCAAAATTCTTATACGGGTAAATTCGCGTTCCACCAAGTCCAGGACCTAAAGTTGTGTTGTGTATGGCAATGATTGCGGTCAGCCCCGAGTTTGATTCAGTGACCTTTATGACTTTTTCAAAGCCAGCTACTTCTAAAATTTCTTCTTTAAGATCCATCTTTAGTCTCCCAATATACAAATGATTGAAAATGGAAATTTTAACATGATAGAGTTCCAAGATGCAAGAAACTTTATAGCTAAGTGGCATACCAAATTTTGAGTTTACATGGGTATATATAAAGAAGGCCACCCCGGGGGGTGGCCCTCTTCATGGATTGAGGTATGGATGGTTATAGAAATAATTAGGAAAAAGCATTCATTCTTAGAAACTGCTAAAACCTTTACTCCTACTTAAGAAAATATTTACACAAACTTTAAACAGTGCGATCAATTGTTTCAAGGATTTTTTAAAAAAATTTCTCACTAATTACTTTGACTCGTTATGGTTTTGCTTGAGATTCGTTGGTCTGTTAAGTGTGTCTAGAAATAAATTGTAGAAGGCTTTTTCATTAATAGCTGTTGCAACTTGAATGTTTGGACCCATCTTTGTCATCATTAACCTTCCATATTCTGGGCCTTTTTTCATGTTGACTGTTAGCTTTAAATCGCGGTAGGTTGCAACCTCTGGATGGGTCATTATGACGGCTGCTAATGGATCCCAGAAATAACTCTTATTCCTTTTTTGCATTGTTGCATAGGGTTTGATCACTTCGTAGACAAAGTTTGCTGAGGGAGTTTTTCGCATTTTTGAGAGCCTATCGAAAAACTCTTTCGTAATAGGAACATATTCAGTTGCATCAAGTGGTATAAGAGTAATAGGAACCCCTGAATTAAAAACATCAGAAGCTGCTTTTGCATCTAGCAAGATATTGTATTCAGCAACTTGATTTCTAAATCCTTGAGGACGACCGACGATATTTCCTGACGTTGAGATCGCTCCACCCATAATATAGATCCGTTCAATATTCTCTTTAATCTCTGGGGTTTTATCTAAAGCTATTGCCACATTTGTCATGGGACCAATGCACAAAAGTGTGATCTTTGTTGGACTCTTCTGGATAATCTCAGTCATGTACTTACTTGCACGGACTCGAACAGGTTGCACCGGATTAATAGGAAGTTTAATTCCAGCGACTGCATCGGCTTCAGTTCTCCACTCAGATGGAACAGTCCCTGCGGGACTTAAAGACTTTCGCTCTCCATAAGCAACTGGAATGTGGGAACGACCGGCAAGCTCCAGTAAATTCGAGATGTTTTTTGCCCCTTTTTCCCAGTGGGTCATCCCATCACCTACTGTTGTAATTGCTTTGATGTCAACGCGTGGTGTTTTTAGAAGATAAAGAATTGCCATCATATCATCTATATCGGCATCTGTATCAATAATTAAAACGGTAGGATGTGAAAGATCTACAGTAATCTTCCCCTCAAGCTGTGTGAGAGAAAAAAGCGCCCCAAAAAAAATGAAAACCTTACGAAGCATTGCGCGTCTTTATATTATATTTACATAATACATTGATAAACCAATGAACTCACTTTTGCAACAAAAAAAAACTTTAGGTAAAGTGGTGCAGATTAACCTTTGAGGACATGTATTGACTTTTGAAATTATTAGCTTTGGATTGATTGGCATTTTAGCAGGAATCCTATCAGGACTCCTTGGTATTGGAGGAGGTATTGTTACGATTCCTCTCCTTCTCCTCATTTTTAACCAGCTTGAAATTCCCTCTTCCGCTATCATGCACCTTGCTATTGGAACTTCACTTGCTGCAATGGTTTTTAATACCCTTTCTGCAAGCTATTCTCATTATAAAAAAGAAGCGGTTCTATTCGATATTGTTAAACCTATGAGCCTAGGAGTGATTGTTGGTGCTATAATTGGCGCCTTAATTGCTCGCATTGCCTCTTCTTCTTTTCTCCAAATCTTTTTCGGGGTTTTCGAAGCCCTTTTAGGGATCCGTTTTCTCCTTCCCGAGCCTAAAATCGTAAAAGAAAGAAAACGCCCCTCTTTTTGGGGACTATCAACGATTTCCCTTGGGGTCACAACTCTATCAACCATGCTAGGTTTAGGTGGGGGGATCATCAATGTTCCGATCCTGACTCATTTCAATGTTCCAGTCAAAAAGGCGATTGGAACCTCTTCTGCTCTAAGCTTTCTTATCTCTCTATTTGGAGCTCTCTTTTTCCTCTTAATGGGTATGCACTCAACCCCTGTCGATGATACTGTCGGTTATCTCTATATCCCCGCCTTTATCATCATAAGTATTATTTCCTTCTTTGCAGCCCCTTATGGAGTTAAACTCGCTCACAGACTTCCAACCAAGATTCTAAAAAGGGTTTTCGGCTTAGTCCTCCTGATTGCTGGTGCAATCATGATCTTTACCTAGACAGTGTCATCAAATACTCTGTATTGAAAGAGTTAAAGAGGAGAAACCGTAATGGGAGCAGAGCCTCCATGGTGCCATATGGAGTATTGCTCCTCTAGCTCTTGGGCTTCCTGCTCTATCTCATAAGGGGTAAGATCCTCATCTTTAAGAAGGGTGATAAGATGTCGTTTAAAGGCCTCTGGTGAGGATTCTTTCATCTTATTGATAAGAGCTGCTGCCTCTTGTTTTGATTTGATATACTTCGAGAACTTCCACTGCACAGCACGACGGAGAGAAAAATGATTTTGTGAGTAGAACTCTTTATAGGAAAAGAGTTCGATGTCTTGTTTAGAGCAAACGGATTCAGCTTGTTTAATCAGTGCTGCGAAGTGTTCGCTCCTTGAATTAAGAATTTTTGTGGTAAAGAGTGAAAGAGGTTTTTTTGACTCCCCTTTTTGAATCATTTTAAACGCAGCATTTAACAGAAAAAAATTCAACCGAACAACAGGAATATGAAGCTCTTTATCTTCGCCTTTAGTCTCTTTTTTTCCTTTAAAGATCGAGCTAATGCGATCGAGTGATCCTTTAAACTTTGATTCTTTGCCCATTTGTAGGTATGCCTATTTGAAATTGGGCAAGATCTTAATCGAATCTTAATATTCAAAACAAGGAAAATATTTACTTCTTCATCTTTTTGAATTTTGGGTATTTTGGCTCCCACATGTTATCGCTGACAGCCTTTTCAATATCTTTAGGTGGATTTGGGCAAACGCCCTCTTTAATTGCTTCATTTGCTACAGCAATGGCTACATCTCGAGAGATCGCTCGCAGTTGTGTAAGTCGAGGAAATAAAGAGGCATAAGGATTATTAATAATAGGAGCATATTTGCTAAGAACCTCGGCTGCTTCTAAGAACATTCGATCAGTCACACGTGTGGCTCCTGATGAGATCACACCTATACCAACGCCCGGGAAGATAAAGACGTTATTGCATTGACCAATAACGTAATCTTTTCCTTCATGTTTGACAGGAGGAAAAGGACTTCCTGTTGCAATAAGAGCTTGCCCTTTGGTCCACTTCATCAGATCTTCGGGCAGAGCCTCTGATTTAGAGGTAGGATTAGAAAGGGGGAAAATAATCGGTCGCACAACATGTTTTTTCATCTCGGTGATGACTTCTTCGGTAAAGGTGTTTGGCTGAGTTGAAGTTCCGATGAGAATCGTAGGCTTTGCATGTTTGACTGTTTCAAGAAGAGAGATATTATGCATGTCATCGACACCCCACTCCTTGATTGCTTCTTCTTTCTGAGCAAACCGTTTTTTAAGGTCGTCTAGCTCTTCAGATCCTGTATGGGCAAGACCATTTCTTCCCATCACAAAAATGCGCGCTTTTGCTTCTTCTCGTGTCATTCCCTCTTCGACCATTGCTTGCGTAATCAGCTCAGCAATTCCAATTCCAGCAGAACCTGCACCAAAAAAGACCAAGCGTTGATCTTTAATCTCACCATTGATCCCTTTTAAAGCACCAAAAAGTCCTGCAACAACAACACCTGCTGTTCCTTGAATATCATCATTAAAACAGCAGATTTTATCGCGATAGCGATCGAGTAGAGGTTGAGCTTGTTGTTTTGAAAAATCTTCCCACTGAAGAAGAACGTTTGGATATCTCTTCGTGATTGCCTTTACAAAGGCATCGACAAATTCATCGTACTCTTTTCCAGTTAGTCTCTCGTTTCTCCAACCAAGATATAGGGGATCATTAAGAAGCGTCTTATTATTGGTTCCTACATCAAGGGTAATGGGAAGGGTATAAGCGGGGTGTACTCCTCCAAAAAGGGAGTATAGGGCTAGCTTTCCAACAGGAATCGCCATTCCTCCCATCCCAAGGTCTCCAAGACCTAAAATTCGAGCGCCATCAGTCACGACAATAACATCTACGCGATCACGAGGAATATTGTTAATAATCTCCTCCATCCGGTCTTTATGGGGATAGGAAATATAGACTCCCCTGTTTTGGCTATAGAGATAACTGAAGTTAAGAGAAGCATCACCAACAGTTGGTGTGTAGATGTACGGAAGCATCTCTTCAGGATACTCACTACAAAGACGATAAAAGAGGGTTTCATTGCGGTCTTGAAGGGTTGAGAGAAATTTATATTTCGAAATATCGTTTTCTTTTGCGCAAAAATTGGCATAACGCCGCTTGACCTGCTCTTCGATCGTTGATACATGATAGGGAATCAAACCATGGAGTCCAAGTTCTGTCCGTTCATCTTCAGTAAACCCCGTTCCCTTATTAAGAAGGGGATCATGGAAGATATCAAAGGGATCTAAATCAACTTCGACTATCTCTTCTCCATTTTGTACTGTTCGTTTTACCTTGCTCATTGATATCTCCTGGTTCGGCGATTAATGATAATAATATTGGGATCAAGCTTCAAGGAGTTTTTCTTGTTTCCTATAGAAGTAAATGAAGACAGCTCCAATCCAGACAAAAAAGAGGACAAAAGGCCCCCATGAATAGGCATAGGGTAGCTTCTCGGGTGAGAGAACTCCAAGAGCAATGACAAAGAGTGAGGCAAAGGCTTTAGCCGAGCGATAGGCAAAGACATCGATCACGGCTTTGGCCTTAAATTTCTCATCAGTCTTGAGTGGAACATAGAGCATTTCTTTCAAGATATTGAAAATCGAATAATCAAAAGTCTTTATCACACTAAAGCCATAGGTAATCAAGCCGAATGAAGGAGCAATTAGAGTGAGGGCTGCATTTCCCAGCAGGATACCTGGAACGACAAAGTGACTTCTCCGAAGCCCTAAAAACTGGACGAGAAGGAATGTTGCAAAAAACTGAAGGCAAAGCTTGCAGGTGTTGATCATCCCCCAAAGGCGCCCATAAAACTGTGTGCGGAGATCTTGCATAGGGAATTTTGTTTGCAAAAAGCTGCTAAATTGATAGTCCATGATCGTTGTTGAGAGCTGCATTAATATCACGATAAGAAGGATGAACTTCAAGGCTGAAGAAGAGCGGATCAGCTTAAAGCCCCCTTTAGCCTCTTTGATCTGCATGTGATCTTCCCCTTCCATTCCACTCCGCTTTAGCATTTGGTGATAGGCTCCTATGAAAAGTAGGTAGAGAGGAACCGTCATATAGAGTAGGTGTTCTGATCCTATCCTCACAGCAAAGAAGCTTGGAACTAAACTACCAAAGATTGCGCCAATACCACTCACACCAAAAAGAATCCCATAGAGATACTTTGCTTTAGATATTTTCGTTTTTGTATGAATAACCGACCAAAGCTGTTGGAACATTAAAAGAACGTAGATATCTTTCCAGACATAAAGGAGAAAAGCGAGAGGGGGAAACTGTTGAACAAAAGCTCCTGAGAAGGCATTAATTCCCATTGTCAAAAAGATGGTACAAAGAAACATCCTAAAACACCCTAATCGTGAAAGAAAGCGATTGTAGAGAGTAACAACAAGAAGGTTAAGGGGTACGGTTAAAAGCCAGGCGTAAGGGTATAGCTTCACGCTGTAATGGGAAAGAAAGATCGAATTGCTTGTTGGTTTTGTAATAGCATATTCTGCAGTGATAAAAAAACCGCAGAGCATCGCAAATAATAAGAATAACTTCTGCCCCTTTGAATAGGTCTGAAATTCCTCTTTAACCTGTGAAACTATTTTTTTGATTTTCATGGGGTCAATAATAACATACTTAAATGCTATTGATCCTCTTTAAAAAATCTTCCATACTTTAGGGACTCTCCATGACACCAGGGGGCATAGGTATTAAAATAAGTAATCCGCTCCCCTATTGAGGGGTGGCTGGCTCTAAAGAGCATATAGAGTTCTCCAGGCCAAGGATAGCCGAGGTTATTCATCTGAAGCTTTACAAATCCTGTTGCTGCCGCATGATTGAGATGAGTAAGCTCCAACCCAAAGGTATCAGCATTATGCTCAATTTTCTGTGAAAAGAGGTTCCCTGAAGGAGCTAGCACGATCGAGAAAAGGGCATAGAGGAAAAAAATGAGCGGAAGAGAGGCGATATTTGACATCTCTTCAAATCCAAAGCAACGTCCCCACTTCCGTAAACACCAGCCTCCCACAAGATAAATCAGGAAGAGAGTCACAATTGAAATCAGAGTATAAACAAGGAGCCCCCACCACATATGATGGAGAACGTAGTGTCCCATTTCATGGCCCATGACAAAGAGAAGTTGATCTTCGCTAAGTCTCTTAATCGCTGTATCCCAAATCACGATCCGCTTTGTGGCACCAATCCCAGTCACATAAGCATTGATCTGATTGGTATCAGCACTTTTATCGACTTCATAAACGCGACTCCCCTCTATCCCTGCTCTTGATGCAAGATTGAGGATCTTTTGCTCGAGTTGTTTGTCCTTCATTGGGCCAAACTTATTAAAGAGTGGAGAAATCCAGATCGGCTGAACAACCACTAGAAAGACGATAAGGGGGAAGGTCAAAACCCCAAAATAAAGCCACCATCTTCTTGGGCTTTTACGGATGACTCCATAAAGAATCCAAACAACAATAATTCCCATGATCGTAGAGATCCCTGTCCCAATAAGGTAGTGGTTAATCCAACGCCCGAGAGTTTGGTTAGATAAACCATAGGCATGAGGACGCAAGAAGCTGGTATAATAATCGAGAGGAAGAGTGAGTATAGCAGTAATTAAGAGGTAAATAAGGGCAAAAAGAGCGGTATGCCAAAACCATCTCCGAGTCATGCGATCACAAAAGGCTCGAAGTTTCGAAGCAAATCCTGTGAATAAGATCAGAGCAGGAATAGCAAGGCCCCAAAGATTTTGAACGATCCAAAGGATATTTCCGCTTTTATAGAAGCTAACAGCCTCGGGGGATGGAGGAGGAACAGCAACAGGTGGCATATCGCAACTGTCAGCATACCCTAAACTAACGAGTAATAAAAAGAGTCCTAAAGCAATCCAATTTTTCATCCTAAGGCATCCACATGGTTAAGTTTTTTTCGGAGTTTTTCTTCATACTGAGGAGCGATATAGATCCAACTCCTTTCCTTTGGAGGAACAGAAATCTCGCTGAGATTATCTCCAATATCTACAGTTCCATCCTGCTTAAGAACAGGAAAATTCATCTCTAGCTTATTTTTCCCTTTCTTTGTAATTTCCCAGGAAATTTCATCGTCAGGAATTTCTAGTTCTTCTTTGATTGCAATTAATTCTCTCTCTTCAGGGGGAGAAGAAAGGGCAATAGCGCGGAACCGATAGTTCCGGACATAAAGGCATTTTGCATCAAAGTGCCCTGGGTGACTTTCATCCCTAGAAGCACTATTAAGCTCTGATAAAACCTCATTGTCAGTCATTGCAACATACCGCTCTAAGTCATCCCCAAGATCATAGTAAATCGTTTCCATAAAGCGGGCAAGGTGGAAGGCATAAGACTTAACACTCGAGTACTGATAGAGGCGTTTATGCATGTAGTGGCGAGCAAGAAGTAGGGCTTCACATGACTCTATCCCATTTTCCTCAACGCCGAGCGCAAGGTTCCCTTCAGGAGTAATAATGATTTTTAGCATTTCAATCAGTTGGTGATAATCAAAAAGACCATAAGCAAGACCAGTACATTGGGAGTCGCGCAGGAGATAATCAATCCGATCCGCCCCAAAAAAGTCTCCTGTGACGATTTCTGTGACAACCCGTTCCCAGGGTGTGAACTCCCCTTCAAACTTTTTCTCTCCAAGAGCCACTTTCATTACATCAAGCTTTACATCGCGATTTATCCCATCTTGAAGTGATTCTGTTGCAAAACGCTCCCATACAGGTTCAAGAAAGGAACTTTCCATGATTTTTTGAGTCCAAATCTCATGTCCTCCTTTTCCCAAGAGACGATGTTCTGCCACATGACTAAAAGGAAGATGCCCTAGGTCATGGCAAAGAGCAGCTAAACGGAGCACACGACGCCAATAGCGGTACTCAAAGGTACCAAAGCGAGGCATCATATTGGTTAGTTTTTTGGGAAGTTCTCCCGATGTAATCTCGTCATAAATTCGTGTCGCTAATTCCATCACCCCAAGGGAGTGCTCGAAACGGCGATGGGTTCCCCCAGGATAAACAAAATAAGTCACTCCTAGTTGGTGGATATAATGGAGGCGTTGAAAAGGGGCTGTATTGATTAAAAGACTCTCCACTTCATCTACATGGATAAAACGATGCACAGAGTCATAAATCTTCTTAATTTGTCCCATAAACATTCTTCCTATATTTTTGCCATTCCATCCATCCGTAGATTGGGATGCTTGTGAACATTAGAAGTGCTCCATAAAAAACAATCTCTTGTCCCGCACTCGCTGTGGCCCAGAAGGTGTAAAGAAAGGCAAGTCCCGAAATCGTGAGAGTTTTAACAATTGTCTTATTATCAGCTTTATCTGGATGTCGAATATAAATCACAAATTCTGCTACCGAAGTATAGAGATAGGCAATAATTGCCGCTAAGGTTGCAAGAGAAATAATAAATGTAAATTGATCAACTAAATTCTTATTGAAGTTCATAAAGAGGACCAAAGTGATGAGAACGGAAGAGAAGAGAATCCCAAATACAGGTGAGCGAGACTTAGAAACTTTTCCGAATCGCTTAGGAAAAAGGCCATCCTTTGCTGCCGCAAGGGGAATCTGCCCTTGCAAAAGGATCCAACCATTCAGAGCTCCTGCACAGGAAATCACTGCCGCTGCTCCCATTATATACATCCCCCAGTTTCCAAAAATATGTTTAGCAAGGTCTGCAAACGGTGCTGTTGACTCTTGAAGTTGAGGCATGGGAACCACTCCCATAATCGCAATGGTACTTAAAATATAGACAACCGCTGTAATCGCTGTTCCCAGGATTGTAGCCCTCGGAATCGTCTTCTTTGGATCTTTCACTTCATCTGCAGGAATTGATGCCGATTCCATCCCTAAAAAGGCCCAAAGCGTAAGCATTGCACCTCCAGAAAGAGCAGAAAAATTCGATTTTCCGCTGACGTTAAAATATTCCAAATTTTGAGTATCAATAAAGAAGATGCCAATGACGGCAATCAATATTAGGGGGACAAATTTTAGGATCGTAAGGATGAGTTGAAAGCTCCCCGCTAAGTGAACACCGATAAGATTCACAATCGTAAAAAACCAGACAACCCCTGCTGTAACGAAAAAAGCAAGCAGATCATTATGGGCAAGCTGGGGGAAAAAAGTAGCCAAATAGCCAGTAAATGCGACTGCAATCGCTGCGTTTCCAACCCACATATAGATCCAATAATTATAGGCGACTTGAAACCCAATAAAGTTTCCAAAACCTTCCTTACAATAAATATAAGGCCCCCCTGTTTTAGGAAACAGGGTACTGAGTTTTGCGAAAACCATCGCAAGGAGCATCGCGCCAATAGCGGTTGCTACCCAACTAAAAACGGTAATACTTCCAAAACTAGCGAGTGAGGCAGGTAGTAAGAAAACTCCTGAACCAATCATATTTCCCACGACAAGTGCCGTGAGCATCCAAACGCCTAATTTCTTATTCACTTAACTTTACGCTCCAGGTCTTGGATGACTTTCACTAACGTAATTATTTGTCACCTCTACAAATTCCGCTTTTCGCTGGAGTTCTTTAATATTGCGTGCTCCACCATAAGTGAGCCCACTACGAAGACCACCTAAAAGATTGTCTATCAGTTTTTTCGCAGAACCAGATATTGGGGCCCAAAAATCAACCCCTTCTGCGACTGTTTTTTCCTTGAGGCCTCCGTAGAAGTCTGTCTGAAAATCTTCGCTTGCTTGGCCCCGGAATTTTGCCTTCCCATCCTTCTTCTCAGCAGCACTTTCTTCCGTTAAAGCAAATAACTTTCCAATCATCACACTGCTTGCACCAGCAGCAAGAGCGAGAACGACATCCTTACTTGTTCGGATTCCTCCGTCAGCAATAAGGGGAACGCGGAGTTTTTCTGCGACTTTGGCACATTCAATAATGGCACTAAATTGAGGAACGCCAAAACCAGTAATCACGCGGGTGGTACACGCTGCACCTGGCCCCACACCCACCTTAACAGCATCTGCTCCTGCATTCACAAGATCCTGATAAGCCATGGCCGTACAGACATTCCCTGCAATAACCTCTTTTTCAGGGTGAGACTTTTTTATCTCTTCAATGAAATCTAGCATCTGCATCGAATGGCCATGGGCGACATCAATACAAACACCCCCGGCTCCCATGTCAAAAAGCTTTTGGACTTCTTTTAATTTTTCCTTGCCAATTCCGCAGGATATAAAGGCTTTGTCACCGAATTTTTTGACCCACTCTTCTTGCCCTGCAAAATCTGGGGTAAATCTGTGATAAATAGGAACTGACCCCTTTTGAATCAAGATCTCAGCAAGCTCTTCGGAGATTGTCGTATCCATGTTAGCGCAAAGAATAGGAATCCCCAGCTTCCTCTTTGTTGTCAGCCATGAATCTAGTTCCGGCTCAGTCCTTGATGGGACATTGTTAAATTGGGGAACGAGGGCGACATCATCAAATGTATACCCTTTATCAAATCGATAACTCTTTGCCATTTTTTTAACTCCTAAAACTCATTACTATAGAGAATAAGGAGAAAAAGGAAAAGAAAATTTGATTACCTTTTGAAATCCCATATATGGTAAACTGCGAATATGATTACAGTCACAATTTTAACAAAAAATAATGAAGAGACTCTTGGTTCGGTTTTGGAGTCAGTCAAGGATTTTGATGAAGTGGTTCTCCTCGATACGGGTTCGACTGACACTACCCTTGAGCTTGCGCAAATCTATCCAAATGTAAAAGTCTTTCACTCCCCCTTTACTGGTTTTGGTCCCCTTCATAATTTAGCAGCCTACCATGCAACAAATGACTGGATCCTTTCTATTGATAGTGATGAAGTGTTAACCCCAGAGCTTGCACAGGAGATCCTCTCTCTCCAGCTCGATTCGAAAAAGGTCTACTCCTTCCCCTTCAATAACTACTTTAATGGGAAGCATATTAAGTGGTGTGGATGGTATCCCGACCGCCATATCCGCCTTTATAGCAAGAAAGTTACATCCTTTACCGATGACAAAGTTCATGAAAAAGTTCAGATAAATGGGCTTAGCGAAATCAAGCTTAACTCTCCCGTCAAACATTATTCCTACCGCTCTATTTCCGATTTCCTCCGCAAGATGGAAACCTATTCCAATCTTTTTGCTGAGCAGAATGCCCAGACAAAAAAATCCTCCTTAAGTAAAGCCCTACTTCATGGAGGTTTTGCCTTCATAAAATCCTATGTTATGAAACGAGGGTTTCTCGGAGGAAAAGAGGGATATATTATCTCTCTTTATAATGCTCAAACCACCTTTTACAAATACCTTAAGCTTGCCTATGCTTCTCGCCCTTCTCTATCACAAGACCGGTAGTGGCAAATATGCTAACACCCTCAAAACACTTGATGACCACTTCCAGTGGATTGCTTCCCACTACCCTACTATTCTCCCAGGTGAACCCCTTAATAAAAGCCTCTCTGTCTGCCTTACCTTTGATGATGCTTTCTTCGACTTCTATCACTACGTCCTTCCCCTCCTCAAAAAATACAATTTGAAAGCTCTTCTTGCTGTTCCTACTGCCTATATTCCTGAAGAGACAAACCTATCTTCGAAAGAGCGGCTGGAAAAAGTTAAAGCATTCCCCGATAAAGCTCCTCCAATTCCCTCACCAGCGTTCTGTACATGGATTGAATTAAAAGAGCTCGCCGACTCACCTCATGTCCAAATCGCATCTCACTCTATTCACCACCGCCCGCTTACTTCAACTCATATTAATCCTGAACACGAACTTGCTGCTTCGAAAGCGCTTTTGGAAGAAAAGCTAGGAATTCCTGTTACCTCTTTTGTCTATCCCTTCGGTCTATGGAATAAAAAGGTTCATGCCCTTACTAAGAAGTACTACTCCCACATCTTCCGAATCGGCAATGCCCACAACTTCTCCTGGACAAACACGAATAATCTTCTTTATCGGATCAATGCCGATCAACTTCCTTCTCCGAAATTTCCTTTCGGTCCTCTCTCTCGCCTCAAACACTCTGCTCGTTATTTACTTAACACAGCTCGGGGAAAATAACCTTTACCCCTTGTTCAAACTTCTTATGTTTGCAAAGCTCTGAGCCAGCCCCATTTCCAATCTTATAAAAGTGCCAATTTCCAGACTTAAAGACAGCTATATAGCCATTTCCCCAATCGACTCGCAGTTTTCTCGTACTTTCCTTTTTCACATGAGTATCATGAAGAGCACGGTCTTTCTTTTTTATACTGTCTAAAGCAAGGAGAAAACTTCTGCTCTCATTTATAGTTACAGAAGGACTAAAAGAGGGTTTAGGGGCAGATGGCTCTGCAACTTTGATCTCTCCTTGCATCAATATTGGAACCATTTTTTGCAGCTCTTCAACAGCCTCTCTTATAGCAACATTGGGCTTGAACTGTTCCATTGTTGCATCTAAGTTACAACTCGGACAGCGCCCATATCTCTGAATTGAGTCTAAAGCACATTGACGATCTAGTGTATGACCACATCCATTATGAATGATTGGATCTTCAAATTGATTAAAACAAATCGGGCATTCCCATGATTGCAATTCAACTTTTTGCATATTGACCTCCAAAAACGGACAAATTTTAGCACCTTAACGGATTAAATGAAAAAAAATCTTGGCAGAATTACAGAAATCGTTTTACGGTAGAAATGTAGAACTACCCTTGGAGGTAAACGATGCTCTATGAGGAACTCATAGCTGAAGTTAATGAAGAAGGTATCTCAAAAGACACCCGTGAAAAGCGAATACAGCAACTTCACAAATTTATCAAAGCACAGACCCATTTACATGATGATCATGGCTCAGCAATCATAGGAGATCGCGAAACACCTCCTCAGTTCGAAGAATAAACAATCTGTTTTCATGAATGCCTAGTTGTTGATTGAAAAAAAAATTTAATACTTTTAAAATCTTTTTTTCAATGATTTCAACACAGGGAGTCCTACATGAAAAAATTATTGTTTCTTATTCTTATGATTACAGGTTCATTATGTGCTTCTATATGGGAACCACCTCTTGACCTTTCTAATAATACTCCAGGAAATGGGAATGGAGTGATTGTTGTCGATACCCAAGGCAATGCAGCCGTAATTTGGCAAGATGCAAATACGAGCGCCATCTTTACTTCTTATCGTTATTTTGATGGGGGTTGGGAAGGCCCAACCGTTTTAGATACAACTGGGGAACCTGATCCTTATATATGTGTCGATGAAGCAGGTAATCTAAGGGCCGTATGGGAATTTGGCTCAACAATCCGCACAGCAACGAAGGCCTTTGGAGCTGGATGGACACCATTTGTTCAAATTTATACACGAAAAGCCACTTATGATAACCTCCGCGTTGCTTGTGTTCAAA
Organism: Simkaniaceae bacterium; assembly: GCA_018399075.1. Taxonomy (GTDB): domain Bacteria; phylum Chlamydiota; class Chlamydiia; order Chlamydiales; family Simkaniaceae; genus Neptunichlamydia. Next base: position 1,292,919 of record CP073763.1, read on the forward strand.
ATAATGGCTATTCCGTGGTGAGTTGGTATGAAGACTCCGGCGTGAGTAAAAATGTCGTAGCACTGACTTATGATGGTGCAACCTGGACGAATACCTTTTTAAACAATACTGCTACCCATACTGTAGACTCCAGTTCAAAACCTATTCCACGCATTCTCCCTAATGGGACAACCCATATCGCCTTTATTGCGACTGATGTAGGAACTGGAAATGCTGATATCTATACGAGCATGGGATCAGCAGCAACTGGGACTTGGTCTACAATTGCGGCGCGAGGGTTTACTAAACCTGGCACTTTTGATTTTGCCCAGTCAGCAACTGGCAATGGAGGGATTGCGTGTCTTGACAGTACAAATGCTGTTATTGCGGCTTACTATATAGGAGGTGCCTGGGGACCTGTTGGAACTGTGACATCAACAGTTACTAAAGAGGTAAAAATCGGTATTGATCAAAATAATATCGCAACAATGGCCTATGGAACCTCTTCTGGAGAGATTCAAAAGGCTTCAACAAATGTGACTGCCATTAGTTACCAATTTGCAACAATTTCTCCAGGAACTGTTGGTTTCCATAGCCCACGCCTTTCTGTGAGTGAGAATGGTGGTATGGTCACCTCTTACTTAGGTGGAGGAGGAGAGGTCTATGGTCAAACTGGTGCGAATGGAGTCTTTGAGACAACTCCTGCAACCCTTAATGCTTTGGCTAAAGTTGAGAGTGTTGCCATGAGCAATAATGGAACAGCCTATGCTCTATGGAAAGATACGGTTACAACTGGCTTCATGGAAGCCTCAAGAACCTACAACCCAACCGATTACTTTATCAGGTCTTTAGGCAAGAAAAGGTTAATCTTACAAAAAGGGCTATATCCCTAACATAAAATAGGGCGGCTCTATCGAGTCGCCCTTCTTTTTTTATCATTTTCCAAACCCAAATACTAATCCATTTCCTAAAATAAATCTGAAATTTTTACATTTGTGTTGAGAACTGTTCATAATCGAATAGTTAAATGTGGAGGATTGAAAATACTAAGATAGCGGCACTCGGACTCGAACCAAGGACCTGCGGATTATGATTCCGTTGCTCTACCAACTGAGCTATGCCGCCCCGCAAAGAAAAAATAGCGGGGGCAGGACTCGAACCTGCGACCTTCGGGTTATGAGCCCGACGAGCTAACCACTGCTCCACCCCGCGACAAGTTGAAACGATTGTAACTACAACGCTAATTCTTCTCAAGGGAAATGTTTGAAGTGATCTCCTTCCAGGTCCGAAAAGAGGCTCCCATCACCTTATGTGCAAAGTATTTTCCCTTCTTTCCCATTTCAAAATGAAATTTAGAATCATTTAAAAGTTTTTCAACTGCTTCAAGAAGATGGGGTTGCTCAACTTTTATTCCAGCACCACTTTCTGTCATCCCACGATCAAGATCGACTTGCTTATGCATATAAGGCCCATAAAGTGTCGGAACACCCATTTTTGCTGGTTCAAAAATGTCATGTCCACCAACCCCTTTTATAAAACTTCCTCCAACAATCGCTAGATGGGAAAGGTGATAGCATTTAGGAAGAATTCCCATTTGATCAACAATACGGATCTGTGGATGGTGAATAAGACTTTTAACACGTGAAAAGCGTTCAGGATGACGCGGAACTATGAGAATTTTTAAGTGAGGATCCATAGTGAGGGCAGGGATGAGGCTTTTATAAAGAAGTTCCTCTTCTCCTTCATGGGTAGATCCTAAGGTGATTACTCGATCTTTTTGTTTAATATCGAACTGCTTTTTTAACGCTTCAAGATCCTTCTCTTCATCAGATGGAATATCAAACTTTAGGTTTCCAGTAATAATAAGATTTTCAGGGTGAATTCCTAGCTTTAGAAACCTCTCAAGATAGCTCTCGCCTTGAATACAAAAATGGTCGATTGAGTTAAAAATTGAGCGACTGAAGAATGGAGCGGCCAAGTACCGTTTCATCGACTTTTCAGACAGTTTTCCATTCACAACAATAATTTTGGCGCCCTGCTTTTTAACCTGATTGATCAAGTTGAACCAATAGTCCCCTTCAACAAGGATAAGGAGAGCTGGCTTAAGCTTTCGAACAAATCCTTTAATAATCCAGGAGAAATCGAGAGGAAGATATCCAATCGCATCTGCATCGGAGATCCTTTTCTGAGCTTCTTCTTGCCCCGTTTCAGTCACTGTTGTGACATAGATATAAGCATTTGGATAAGTTTTGCGAATATGTGGAATTAGGGTCGATAGGGCTTTCGTCTCCCCCATTGAAACAGCATGGAGCCAAATCAATGGTTTTTTTAGATCTTTTGGAATCTCGGGAGAGATCCTTGCAAAGAGACTTTTTCTATATTTCCCCTTAAAGAGGTAATCAATAAGGAGCTTTGGAAAAGAAAGGATCAGCAATAAATAAAGAGCAAAATCATATAAAAAAGTCATGATCCCTTCACAACAATATTGAGCAGTTTTTCAGGAACAAAGATCACTTTAACGATTTCACCGACAATATGCTTTGCCACCTTTTCGTCTTTTTGAACCGCCTCCAGAAGCATTTCCTTCGTTTGCCCCTTAGGAAGGTCCCATTTACCACGGAATTTTCCATTGACCTGGATCACATAGGTTGCATCGTCTTCCGTAAGGTATTTCGGATCTGCTTTCGGATAGGGAGCGTACATCAGTGATTCACTATGTCCTAAATGCTCCCAGCACTCCTCCGCCATATGGGGGGCAAAGGGAGAAAGGGCAAGGGTTGCCATTTCCAGGGCTTTTTTGGGAAAGTGCTCAAGCTTTGTAAAGGCATTGACAAACTCCATCATTTTAGAGATGGCCGTATTAAAGAGCATCTCTTCAATGTCTTTTTGGACTCCATAAATTAGTTTATGAGCCAGCTTCATTCCCTCTGCGTTTTCTTCTTCTGTTATCTTTCCAGAAGAGATAAGGGCATAAAAGCGATCAAGGAAGCGGCGACAGCCACTAATTGCTTCACTATTCCAGAGTTTTTCTTTATCAAAGGGTCCCATAAACATTTCATAAAGGCGGAGTGAGTCAGCGCCATATTCTTCAATAATTTCATCGGGGGCAACACCATTGAGCTTCGATTTTGACATTTTCTCAACCATTTCGATGAGATCTTTCTGTCCTTCAGCTTCTTCCGGAGCAACATATCCCCCAGCGGATTTTTTGAAGGATTTGGCCGTAACTAGCCCTTGATTGCGGAGAGTCTGAAAAGGTTCGAGAGTTGACACATACCCACAATCATAAAGAACCTTATGCCAAAAACGGGAGTAAAGAAGGTGGAGAACAGCATGCTCTACTCCTCCAACATACATATCGACAGGCATCCAGTACTTTTCTTCCTTCTCACCCCATGCCTTATTTTCATTTAATGGGTCACAAAAGCGGAGGTAGTACCAACAAGACCCTGCCCATTGAGGCATTGTATTGGTTTCTCTCTTAGCTTTCTTTCCGGTTTTAGAGTCTGTAATATTGATCCATTCAGGAACATTATCAAGTGGAGTTTTACCCTCTCCTTGTGGCTTGTATTCGGTGAGCTCAGGAAGTGTTAACGGCAGTTCATCGAGGTCAAGAAGGCGCTTTGTCCCATCTTCAAAGTGGAGAATAGGCAAGGGCTCACCCCAATATCTTTGACGTGAGAAAAGCCAATCGCGCAATTTATAGGTAATACACCTTTCTCCGCAGCTATTTTCTTCAAGCCAGTTTGCAACAGCATCTTTTGCTTCTTCCATCTGAAGGCCATTGATATCAAGCCTGTCGCTTTTACCATTAATAATTGTTCCCCCTGTATTCCAGCAGCGCTTTCCTGCTATAATCTCAATGCGGAGATCTTCTTCTGTCATTCCCTCAGGAGCATCCTCAATAATGGGGTCATAAGGTGGAACAACGCTCAGGCCATACTTTTTAGTAAACTCAAAGTCCCGCTCATCGCCGCCTGGGACTCCCATAACAGCTCCCGTTCCATATCCCATCAAGACATAATCAGCGACCCAAATAGGAATCAATTCATCATTAACAGGATTAATAGCGTAAGCACCTGTCCACACCCCTGTCTTCTCCTTTGCTAGCTCAGTCCGTTCAAAGTCACTCTTTTTTGCTGTTTCTTCTAAATAGACTTTCACCTCTTGTTCTTGGCCAGATGTGGTAATTTCTTTTACCAAAGGATGCTCAGGTGAGATCACTAAGAAGGTTGTTCCAAAGATCGTGTCATGACGTGTTGTAAAAACAGTAATGGGTTGTTTTGTCTCATTTTCTAAGAAGGTGACTTTTGCCCCAACGCTCCGGCCAATCCAGTTCCTTTGAAGCGTCTTTAAGTAGTCTGGCCAATCTAGAAGGTCGAGGTCCTTGAGTAAGCGCTCCGCATATTCCGTGATCTTTAACACCCACTGTCGAAGAGGGCGCCGCTCAACAGGATAGCCTCCTTCTTTCGATTTTCCATCTTCAACTTCTTCATTTGCAAGAACTGTACCCAAGGCAGGACAATAGTTAACAAGAATCTCAGCCTCATAGGCTAAACCTTTTTCATAGAGCTTCGTAAAAATCCACTGCGTCCATTTATAGTATTTCGGATCACTCGTTGCAAATTCGCGATCCCAGTCATAGCTAAAACCTAATGACTGAAGTTGCCTTCTATAAGTATTAATATTTTTTTCGGTGGTATCTTTAGGATGGGTTCCTGTCCGGATCGCATACTGTTCGGCCTGCAGACCAAAACTATCCCAACCCATCGGATGGAGAACGTTAAACCCTTGCTGCCGTTTATAACGTGCAAGAATGTCTGTTGCTGTATATCCTGTAACATGCCCGACATGGAGACCCGCTCCAGAAGGATAGGGAAACATATCTAAGATATAGTATTTTGGTTTTGAGGGATCAACCTCTGCTTTAAATAGTTTTTTTTCGTTCCAGTGTTTCTGCCACTTCTTTTCAATTTCTATATGATTATACTTCATTGCTCTTCGAATTGATTTTTTGAGCAAGGATAACAAACCTCTAAAAAAAAAGATAGTCCCTAGAAGCCACCATTAATATTGCTACCAAGCAGTTTAATAAATTAAGTAAATTAATTATTTTGATTCGTACTTGCAATAAATAATGTTCTTTCATATTATATTGGTTGAAAGGCAATTCAAATCGTAATTTTACAAAAACCTGGGAAATAATGGTAGAGACAAACATCTTTAGAAAAAACAAGATTAACCTCGAAGACTATGATTATCAGAAGGATATTCAAAATCGAGTTCTTATGTCTCAATTTTCCCCAGAGGACCTAGAGGTCTTAGAGGAAATTATTTACAGTTCCCAGAAGATCCCGATTAGTCGACTAGTTGATCAGCTCGATAAAAACCTTGATAAGGTGCAGCAAATTCTTGAAAAACTATCCAAGACCGATCTCTTTAAAATACAAGAGGATACGGTTATTGTTGATAAGGAAATGCGAAAATATTTTGAAACGCAAATCCAGAAGTTTGATGAAGACTTCACTCCTGGGATGGAATTCCTACAAGCTCTTTTAAAAAAGGTCCCAATTCATGTCCTACCAAATTGGTACCCAATACCAAGAACGTCAAACAATATTTTTAACTCTCTTATCGAAAAGTATCTCGAGACACCTCAAACTTTTCAAAGATATCTCACAGAGCTAAACCTTGGTGATCCTATCCTTAATGGGATTGTGACTGACCTCTTTGAAGCTCCAGAGCATAAGATGTATTCCTCTGATATTAGGGAGAAATACAAGCTTTCTGAAGAATTCTTTGAAGAACATCTCCTCTACTTAGAGTTTAACCTCATTTGCTGCCTTGTTTATGAGAAGAAAGACGGAGAGTGGATTGAAGTCGTTACCCTCTTTAAAGAGTGGAAAGACTACCTAAGCTTTTTAAAGGAAAGTCAGCCAAAAGAGATTTCTAAAAAGGGCGATGTAAAAAGGACGCGTCCTCATGACTTTTCTTTTGCGGAAGATATGTCAACACTACTTGCCCTTTCTATGACAAAGCCTCTTTATATGCGGTTAAATCAAAACGAGGAATGGGGCTTTGAAAAAGCTTCAGCAAATGCCGTGGCTAAGCAATGTAAGGGATTTGATCTCAAATCTGAAGAAGGACAGGCCCATTTTCATAGCTATATGTCGAAAGTCATCCAAAAGCTCACCTTCTTAAAACTTGCTAGGGTTGAAGGAAACCAACTGATTGCTGCAGAAGAAGCAGAAGAGTGGCTCGCTCTTCCTATTGAAAAACGGGCTCTTAACACCTATAAAGTGACCCTTACAAACTATCCTTTCTCAGAATTCCCTGTCGAAATCTGCAGTGAAAGAAATATTCATGAAATTGAGAAAAGTATTTGCCGCATCATTGGCTCAGGCTGGGTACTTTTTGATGAGTTCTTAAATGGAGTCATAGCGCCTATCAGCGAAAACAGCAAGATGTCTCTCAAAAAAACGGGGCGGTATTGGAAATACTCTCTTCCTGACTATTCAGAAGCGGAAATGACTCTGATTCGGCTAATCATTTTCAACTGGCTCTTTGAAGGCGGCATCATTGCTACCGGTTCCTACCAAGGAAAGGAATGTCTACGGATTACTCCCCTTGGCCAGTCAATGTTCGGCTAAAATTCCTAAGTTTTCTTTATTTTTTTTGATTAATAATCATTGATGTCATAAATACTAAAAATATGAAGACATTAAAAATTATCCCGATTATTTTAACGCTAATTTTTATATCGGCATGTGAAAAGAAGTGTAGTGCAACCTTTTGTAAAGGCGCGACGGATCAAAGCTACGGTCCTGACTTTAAGGTCTATATAACTGGAGTCAACGACCACAATATTCCCCTAAAATATGCCTGCTCATCTTCAAAAATAATGGGGATCTCGCCACCTATTTCCTGGGAAGGGGTTCCCAAAAGTGCGACTAGAATTCATCTTTTAGTCGAAGATGCTACATGTACTTATATGTGTAATGACTGTTGTAAATACCATCACTGGCAGTTAGATTTCCCTTTAGATGACCCATCATTTCCCTATAAAAACGGTTTTCCTGAAAATGCAAGCGTGAGCGATACTCTAAAGCCCTATACCCTTCCAAACTCTAGTGACATAAAAGAGTACATGAACTTTTGTCCTCCAAAAGATCAAACGCATGCTATTGTAATTCAGCTCACAGCTTATCATATGGAAAATGGGAAAAAAGTCATTGATGGACGCTCTCAAAGTCGCCCCTATCTTATTTCTCTAGAACCTAGTCATCCCAAAGTATTAAACTAAACATCTTACGGTTGATGGCAATCGATTAAGATGCTAAAAGGAAGAGATGTTTGATCAAACGTTTTCCTTAGTTGATATTCCTCGGGTTATTACCCTAATTTTTTTAGAGGGCGTTCTCTCTCTTGATAACGCCTTAGCTATTGCTCTTATTGTCCGCGGATTGCCGCAAGTTATGCGGCAAAAAGCTCTTTTTATCGGCCTTGTTTCAGCTGTTGTTTTGAGAGCATTTGGTGTGCTTAGTGCTGCCTATTTAATCCAACTCCATTGGGTTCAGATTATTGGGGGAGCCTACCTTCTCTATTTATCTCTTTCACACCTCCTTTCTCGAAGAAGGGCTGAGGTACGGGCGCCTAGGCGACGGAGCTTTTGGGGAACAGTATTCCTTGTAGAGATGACTGACTTCATCTTTGCTATCGATTCTATCTTAGCTGGACTTGCTTTGGTCGGTGTTTCGTTCGCTCACCACGAATTCCCCCCAAAGATTTGGATTGTATATGTGGGTGGTCTTACAGGTCTTATAATGATGCGGTTTGCTGCCAAGTTTTTCACCGATATCATGGATCGCTTTCCCCGCCTTGAAGTCGGAGCTCATCTCATAGTAGGGTGGATCGGCTTGAAGCTTATTTTAGATGTTTCCCTAAAGGGACTGCCCTCTTGGTCTGAACCGATCTTTTGGATGGGAATCGTCCTCTTTTTTGCTTATGGCTTTATTAGGAAACGTTTGAAGTAGAATTGTAAGCTAAAAATTGATAGGCATCGATAGATTCTTCTTGTTTAGGGCGTGAGGCAAAGCATTTGATCGATAGCTCGATCGCGTGATTTCTGTATTCACTAATTCTTTCATAGGTTTTCGTTACTGGTTCGACTTGATCAGACCAAAAGTCTTCAATAAAGGATTTTTTCTCTCTCTTTGATTTAACAAGTGTACTCTTTGTTAGGTCTCTTTCACCTTCTACAATAAAGTAGCGATAACCATAGTTTGAAGCGACTTCAGCAGCTCTTCTAAGGACATAGCGCTGTACATCTTCAGGATCAGTAGAATGATCCCCTATATAAGTCACAATGAAACGATCAGTGGCCATCCGATATTCAGAATACCCATTTCCTTGGTAGTCTTTAGCATGGTAATGATTCACAGCACAACCAGCTGTAACCAGGACTAAAAGGATAGAGGCAAGAATTCCCTTCTTCATTATTTCCCTATCATTGGATAATTAAAAAAGGCAATGATACCTTTTGCTCTTGGAGATTGTCAATTGAGAAGAAAATCCTTGATGGCAATGCTCTCACCTGGGAAAATAAGTCTCTATGAGTAAGAAGAATGAATCTGAGCTTGTTTCGAATAGGCGAGCACGACATGACTATGAAATTCTTGAAACCTATGAAGCGGGTATTTCCCTTCAAGGCACAGAGATCAAATCACTGAGAAACCATGGTGGTTCTCTGCAGGATGCGTTTGTCCTAATTACTAAGGGTGAAGCTTGGCTTAAAAATGCCTCAATTGCCCCCTATTCTTTTGGAAATGTCCATAACCATGAAGAGCGTCGAGACCGCAAACTCCTTCTCCATAAAAAAGAGATCTATAAGCTTAAGCGATCAACCGATCAAAAAGGACTAACGATCGTTCCCCTTTCTATTTATCTAAGTAAGGGAAAGGCTAAGGTCAGGATCGGCATTGCGCGTGGAAAAAAACAACATGACAAACGTTCTGCTATAAAAGAGCGGGAGCAAAAGCGGTCAGTTGAGCGTGCTCTTAAGGGTTGACACAGCATGTATCATTGCATATCCTAAGAGGAAAATTTTAGAGGTTTTATGAAGGCTATTTTATCCCGTCCCGAACTGGCAAATTTAATTGGAAATATCCAAAGCGTTGTCTCCAATAAACCAGCCATCCCCATCCTTGCCAATATCTTAATCGAAGCAGAGGGAGGAGTGCTCACTGTGAGTGCAACCGATTTAACAGTAAGCATGCGCGCCCAGATGGAAGCAAATATCGTAGAAGAGGGAGCTATTACCCTTCCAGCACGTCGCTTTTTTCAATTGGTTCGCGAGCTGACGGTTCCTGAAATTGAAATTAGAACATCAACGGATGAAATTGCCTATGTCCAAGCAGGCAGCTCAGAATTTCGACTCAATGGGATTAATCGAAGTGAATTTCCTGCTCTCCCTGATTTGACACAAGGGGAACATTTTATTTTGAGAGTTGATGCTTTTAAGGAGATGCTTTCTAAATCAGTCTTTGCTGCAGCAAAAGAAGATAGCCGCCATGTCCTTAATGGGGTCCTCATGCAGATTGAAAATTGCAATGCCACATTCATTGGAACGGATGGAAAACGCCTTGCAAAAGTTAACACAGCTATCGATATTAATCCCGACCTTAAGCATAGCTATTTAATCCCCCTAAAGGCTGTTGAAGAGATCGTAAAATCCCTCGATGGAGATGAAGCGGTTAAGGTTAGCCTAATGACAGATAAAATTGGGATTGAGTGTGGATCGACTGTGTTGATCACAAAGCTTCTTTCTGGTGACTATCCTGATGTTGAGCGAGTGATCCCAAAGGAAAGCACTTTTAACCTGACCCTGCATCGTGAAGAGCTCATGGCCTTGCTCAAACAGGTTGCCCTCTTTACAACTGATAAAAGTCATTCTGTTCACTTTACCCTAACTCCAGGTGAGCTCACACTAACAGCTAATTCGAGCGAAATTGGAGATGGTAAGGTTTCTATGCCAGTCGATTATTCTGGGGAATCCTTTGAAATTGCTTTCAATCCCTTTTTCTTCCATGACATTCTCCGTCATTGCAAGGATGAAACAGTGAATTTTGCAATTACCAATCCTCATAATCCAGGGTTAATTACTGACTCCACAACAGCAAACTTTGTTATTATGCCAATGCGCCTAGCGAACGTGTAATGGAAGTTTCAAGGCTTATCCTCCGCAATTTTCGGTGCTATGAGGAAGCCGAAATCCCCTTTATAGGGGGTGTCAATCTGATTCATGGTAAAAATGGAGCAGGAAAAACAAGTCTTTTAGAAGCGCTCTATCTCTTAAGTACAGGGCGTTCTTTTTTAACGACCCACCTTGCCAACTTGATCCATAGGGATAGTCCCCACTTTTATGTAGAAGCTCATTTCATAAGAGACGGTGTAGAGCAAATGCTCAGCATTGGCTTTGATGGAAAAAATAGGCGGATCCACTATAACAACACCCTTTTCCAGAATTTCTCTAATGTGTTGGGAATTCTTCCCTCTGTTCTCTATTCCCCTAAAGACAGCACCTTGATTACAGGAACCCCTCAAGAAAGGCGTCGCTTCCTTAATATCCAACTTGCGCAAACTGATCCCCTCTATGTCCACCATCTCATGCGCTATCATAAAGCAATGAAACACCGAAACGCCCTTCTTAAGGTCAAATCTGAGGCTGCTATTGAAACTTGGGAACAGATGATGGGAGATAGTGCCCGCTTTCTAATGCATAAACGCTCTGAGCTTATTGAGCTTCTCCGACCCAAGGTTGAAGCTTTTGCTAAAGAACTCTCCGGAGAGGAGGACCACTTCGACCTCCATTATGAACCCTCGATCTCTTTCAAGAAAATGGATCAGATTGAAGAACTCCTTGCAAAGCAACGCCACAAGGAACTGATTATAGGAAGTACATTGATCGGTCCGCACCGCGATGACCTCCATATCACTTATAAAAAAAGGGATGCAAAAATCTTTGCCAGTGAAGGACAAAAACGGACTTGCATTGCAGCTCTTAAGATGGCTGAATGGGAGATCCTAAAAGAGCAAACAGAGACAACGCCTCTATTTGCAATTGATGATTTTGCTGTCCATCTCGATCCTAAGAGAAGCGAAGTTCTTCAGGAAAGATTAAACCATCTTGGTCAAGTCCTTCTCACTTCTCCAACTTTCCTTAGTGGAGGACTTCATATTGAGAATGGAAAATTACTGCAAAATATCTCTTAGCTTGTTATTTCAAAGAGAATGGAAGAGCAAAGTAAAGTAAAAGGTGTCACCTTTTGGCTATGGATCTCTATTTTGATCTATGCGGCTTCAAATAGCGTTGTGGCTAAAATCGGACAACTGGGTGCCATGCACCCAATTAATGGTCATAACCCTATCTCTTTTTGCAATCTCCTCTTTGCTGGAAATCTCATTGCAGGAATCACCCTTTTTCTTGTCTATCGAAAGGACTGGCGTTTTGATATTATCAAAGCCACTCCCTTTAAGGACTGGGTTTGCATGTTCGTTATCATCTTGATGTCTGGGGTACTTGCTCCTGCTTTTTTCTTTATTGCCCTGATGACGACTGATGTAACCAATGTTGTTTTAATTTCGACTTTAGATGTCCCCCTCACCCTTATCTTTGCCTTTTTAATGTTTCAAGAAAAGCCGAGCCGTTATGGCTTTTGGGGAGCTTTAGTCGCAACACTCGGAATCATTGCCATTTTTGCTTTAAATACGGGACCGATGAATAATGAGATGACCATGATGACCCTTGATGTCGGAAATCCTGCAGTAAATCACTTTCTGCAAACCTTTCCAAAGGCAGGTGAGATCTTAACAGGACTTGCAACACTTATGGGAGTCATTGCAATTCTGCTCAGTCGAAAACTTCTTGAAAGTGTATCAATTGGAGTTTTTTCAGTGTCTCGTATGATTGCAGGCCTAATCCTCTTCACTGTCATCGTCCTTTCGGTCTTTGGACCACACCATTTCGATGATCTTTTCTCCCCTTTCCTCTGGATATGGATGGTCGTTTATGGAGCCATTATCATTGTCTTTGGACAAATCACCTGGTTTAAAGGGATAAAAGGGGGAGCGTCTTCCTCAGATATTTCAGTGGCTACAGCCCTGACTCCTATTGCTGGTACCCTTTTTGCTTTCATCATTCTTCGAAAAATTCCAAGCACGGCTCAATACATCGGTGGTGGAATCATTATCTTAGGCATTATTATTTCACTTTTCGGAACGATCCGTGAAGGAAGAAGGAAAGCTAAATTCGAAAAACCATCATCCTTTACAGGTGTTTAAGTTGATCGATATAGACGGCACCTAGAGGGAAATCATCGCTAAACTCTTCCCCTTTGGTCATTTTTGAAAATTGGTCGATGATCTTATTAGCAAGAACTTTGCCTAACTGCACCCCTTCTTGATCGAAGGAGTTGATGTCCCAGATAAAGCCTTGAAAGGCCACCTTATTCTCGTAATACGAGAGAATTGCACCCACAGTGTAAGGATCGCATTCTTCCGCAAGAAGGACACGATTAGGGCGATTTCCTGGGAAGAATTTATTAGGGTTATCAGACTTCTGTCCTGTAGCAAGTCCAATAGATTGGGCAAAAAGATTAGAAAGGAGTTTTTCCTGCGAGGTTGTCCCTTTAAAAGGGTTATCTTCCCCATACTGATTTTTAGCAAAACCGATAAACTCTACAGGAACAGGTATGGTCCCTTGATGGATAAGTTGATAAAAGGAGTGTTGTCCATTCGTCCCTGGCTCTCCCCAGATAATAGGTCCTGTCCAAAAATCAACGGGATTCCCCTGTTTATCAATCCTCTTTCCATTAGATTCCATATCACATTGTTGAAGGTGTGCTGGAAAGCGTGAGAGAGCTTGAGAATAAGGGATGATCGCTGTAGTCGGAAGGCCTAAGAAGTTATGGTTCCAGATCCCTAAAAGGGCTGAAAGGAGAGGGAGGTTTTTGAGCGGATCCTCTTCAAGAGCCACTTTATCCATACATGAGGCGCCACGGAGAAAATCGAGAAGTTTCTCCATTCCTATGGCAAAAGCAAGCATCACACATCCCACCATCGAGGTGACAGAATAGCGGCCTCCTACATAATCCCAAATAAAAAAGGATTTTCTGTACTTCTCGGGATCATCCATAGGACTACCCTTTCCGGTCACAGCAAGAAAATGGTTCTTTGGGGAAAGTCCTTCATCGAGAAACTTTTTTCGAATAAGCTCTTCATTGGTCAGAGTTTCAAGAGTCGTTCCCGATTTCGAAACGATAACAACAAGGGTCTTGTTTAAATCGACTTGCTGAAGAAGATGGGCTGCATCATCGGGATCAACATTAGAAATAAAATGAACCCTCTTTCCTTCTCTTTTAAAAGCTTCTAGGGCGAGATAGATCGCTTTGGGGCCGAGTTCTGATCCACCAATCCCTACTTGGATCATATCGGTAAACCCTTCCTTTTCGATCCCATCGAGGAAAGACTTTAGTTTTTCGAGTTCAGCATAAGCAAGAGCTGCCGCTTGCTTTGCTTCTTCCGCTTCATTTTGCCTCTCAAAAAAATCGCGCATCGCAGTATGAAGAACCATGCGGTTTTCGCTTTCATGTCCCTCAATCTTATTGATCACAACTCCTGACTGCATCGCCTTCATCTTTTCATGGACATTAGCTTCTTTTGCTAATTCAAAAAGAGTTTCAAGAGTCTTTTCACCAACCCTCTCTGTTCCATAAAGGAGTTTAAGATTAAGACACTCAGCCTTCATCTGACTAACGCGCTTAGGAGAGAGATTCCCCTCCTTAGAAAGATCTAAAGGTTTTTCTGCAAGCTTCTTGAGCTTCTCAGTGGATGGATATTCATTAAAAGCAGACATGTTTCCTTACATACATGACTTGATAGGATCTATGCAAGTATCTTTGTTAGAATCATTGATTGATTAGACAATGCTTCATCGATTTTTGAATCAAGATGCATGGGAATTGCTTCCGCCACCCCTTTTCCTTTTATGAAAATCATCCCTTTTTCAACCTTATTTTCTTCCTGATCCTCTTCATAAAGGTGAAGGTAAGGAGCATTGGTTTCTGTCGGTGTTCTTTCCTTGAGCCCAGATATAAACCCTTGTTTTTCAATATATTCAAAAGAGGGGCTTCCTCTTTCAAACCCTAGATCACCCATTAAAACAACCTTTTTCCCATCCATTTTCTCAGCGCAAATTTCCTTTAAATCTTCGAGAGTCGGGAGAAAAGTAAAGAAATAGCGGGTATCGTGGTTTTCAAATGAAAAAAAGCCTCTCTCCATAGCGAGATCTTGATTCTTAAACGGGGTAAATTGGGGAGTGTTTTTAAGAGTTCCACGAAAAGCAATAAAAAATGAAGCGTCCATTCCTAATGTTCGCCTTCCCATATTAGAGAAAAAAAAGTGATACCGATCATTAAGAGTGTTTCTTAAAGAGCTCCTTACAGAAGCATTAATCTCTGGGAGAAAGACAATATCTGGATTATTATCACGGATCGTTGAAACAAGTCGATCTAAGCGGTCACTAGCAGGAGTCAGACCTGCCATGGAATAAGGAAGTCCTCCTGGGAGCATGCGAGGATTAAGCATCATCAGCTTGGTATCTTTATTCATCTCTCCTTTAAAGGTTCCACAATCAGCTCGATAGTTTTTAGTCTGGAGTAGATTCCCTATCCCCGTTAAAACAATACCAAGTCCTGCAAGTGGAAGACTCATAATAAAAGTAGGGACTTTAAACATTCCCCAAAAAACCCGTCGCACAACCTCTTGTATTGCTGAGCGATTCTGTCCATATTCCCCAGAATGCAAAGGTAAAAATGTATAATGAAGAGAAGCTTCCGCAAGCCAGAAGGGTGTAATGCACCCTTGTGCTATTTTAGTAACAGCTTCTGCTAAGCTTTCACGATAAGATTTATCATATTCAAATGGTACAACTTCTTCAGATTCACTAATACCCTCAATCGACATATTTTCTCCTGTTTAGGGAAAGCATATTGCCCCGTTTATTGTTTTTGAGCAAGGCTAATTGTTGCAATAATTATTGAATGATCAGAAAGTTTTAGATCTTGTTTTACTTCAGTTGCAACTTGTAAACGTTTATCGCGAGTTAATACATAATCAATAGATTCCACAGCGCCATCCTCCTCGCAAGTAATCGTCTCTTTCGAAATATGATCAATAAAGCCATACATATTTTGATATTCATCGTGATTGCGATCAATATTCATATCACCAAGAATGACCCAGGGTTTTTCACCTTGATCTGTAATATGCCGAATTTCATCCAATTGCCGTCTTCGAATATTTTTAGCAATTGGTGTTTCTTCTGGATGTAGATGAGCATAGAGATACATGCAATCTCTCGTCTCTATAATAACGTAACCTCGATAAGAAAACTTCTGAACGCCCGCAGATTCAACCATAGTTGGGATAAACTGAGCCTTCAAAACAGGTATTTTAGAAACCACAACTAGTGATGCTTCGTTTCCTAAAGCATTCGATCCTATATTGATCAAGAAAGTCTTATATTCTCCTTTTAATCTATCGTATAATTCAGGAGAAAACACGTGGCTAAACTCCGATAAAAAAAGAAGATGAGGCTGCACATCTTCAATGCTCTGAAATAGCTGCTCCATTCGCTCAGTCCCAGGAGTCTGTTTTCCAAAATGGCAAGGAAGGCTTCCGGGGAACATACAAACATTCAGATGCATCACCTTTAATTGTTCAGAATTGATAAGGGCTCCTTTCCCATCCCAATAGGTAAATTCTCTAGAATGAAAGCGATTTGAAAGGCCAATTAAACAGTGTCCTAAAAGACCTGAAAAAATAGCAGGAACTAACTTTATGACAGCTATAATCTTTTCACAGGTTCCTCCAGCCGAGCGGTCTTTAAGATAACCCATTTTTTCCATAAACTGTAGTTGGGAACTCCAGAAAAACCCCCTGAATGTATTCCCTAAATAATTCAAACTCTCAGCAAATTGATCTGATAAAGATAAAGAAGGAAAGCCAGTATTAGTCTCCTCCATAAGAAATTCCTTTTTAGGGGGGATTGTACTGTTTTTTCAAGAAAAAAGCTATGAAATATCCCCTTGCTAGAAATAAGGATATTGTATAGGATGATTAATCTTTTTCGGGGTATAGCGCAGCTTGGCTAGCGCGTCTGCTTTGGGAGCAGAAGGCCGGGGGTTCGAATCCCTCTACCCCGAATTTCTTTACACTCCCCCCTGCAGCTTCAAATCCTTGAATCATCCGAAGTCCCCAATTAGAAATTAAATGGGGGAAAATAATTATTTCATCAAGACCGTCCCATTCTTCCGTCAGGTAAGGCTCAGCAATCAGTCGGTAAGAAATTTTTCCTTGATCGAGGATTCTTAAACATTTCTCGACTTCTTTAAATTGTAGCCCTTTTTCTCTAAGGGGAAGGGCGACTCCAAGCTTTGCATCATATCTACGTGGAATAAGAGTTTCCCCCCAATGGAGAATGCCAGTTGGACCCGAGCGAAAGCCCAGGTGAATATGGGGGAAAATCTCTTTGGAAAATAGGAGCGGATCCCCCACGCAGTCAAAAAGGGCAAAGGGTGGCACTTCATCAGGAAGACAGGCTGCAATGTGGTGAAGATAGTCAGCAAATAATTCAATTTCAAAAGGAGGGACCCTTCCTTTATACAAAACCACTCCCAATGTGTTTTCTTTATGATCCATCCATGCCTTTTCAATAAAAGTTCGAATGGCTAGCTGATAGGAAGCTAAGTGAGCTGGGTTTAATGTTTTGATGCCAAAGTTAAGCTCCCATAGTATATGGGGATGCTCAGAGGTTACCTCCCACATAAGATCTGAGCTGAGCGAGGCATCTATAGGAATCGATAGAATAGAGTCTGGAAGGGGATCAAAGCCCCGGTGGTCAACGATTGGCATAACACATATGATGAATTTCAAGTCCATGGGATCGCCAGAGACGTTCAAAGAATGAAGAGCCATAATGCTCATGAGAAGCTTCGACTTTCGGCCACTCTTGCATTTCATACTCCATCTGCTCTTTGTATGGAATATCATCAGTAACAAGTGTCACTGTCCCCCCCTTCTTTACCGTCCGCCGAAGCTCTTCAACAAAGGGGCGCTGAATAATGCGGTGCTTTGCATGGCGATCCTTCGGCCATGGATCAGGAAAGTTCACATAGACTTTATCTAGAGATTCATCTGCCAAATACTCTCGTGAAAAGGTGAGTCCTTCACCTGAAATGATTAATAAGTTTTCAACCCGGTAATTAACTGTTTTTGAATAGATTTTTCGAACTCTTTCAAACCACATCTCAACAGCTATCCAGTTAACATTAGGATTTTCCATTGCTTGCTTGAGGATCCACTCCCCATTACCTGAACAATATTCAAGATGAATGGGGTGACCATTTCCAAAATAATCATGAAGAAGTGGAAATAGTTCCCTTTTGTGCTCTTGATAGTACTCAGGAACATAAAATATTTTATCCTTCAAGAGCGGACAACGGTCTTCCCACTTGTATGGATAGGGCAAGTCTTTAGGTTTCATAGGGAATTATTCTATCTCATCTATTAATAATTTGCTAGAGTGCAAATCATGGCAGAAATCAATAAATTACTCTCCATTCTCCGTGATAGAAGTACCAATATGATCTCTTTTAAAAAGGCCTCAAACGAGCTAGCTATTCTCATTGCTGAAAGTGTAAAAAAAGAAATCAACTCTGAAAGCGTCGTCCTTGTTCCCATCCTTCGCGCTGGAATGGCTCTTCTTCCTACTTTTATGGATACGTTTGAAAGCGCTCGCGTCGGCTTTGTTGGGATCCATCGGGATGAAAAGGCCTTTCCCCATCTCTACTATGAAAAGCTTCCCCCCTTATCAGCAACTGATCATGTCATTATTCTTGATCCCATGGTTGCAACAGGAGGAAGCACTCTTGTTACCCTTGAAAAACTCACCTCAATAGGGGCAGATCCTACCCATATTTCTATCGTTGGAATGATCGGCGCCCCCG
Source organism: Simkaniaceae bacterium (assembly GCA_018399075.1). Lineage (GTDB taxonomy): Bacteria > Chlamydiota > Chlamydiia > Chlamydiales > Simkaniaceae > Neptunichlamydia. The sequence goes on from CP073763.1 coordinate 1,310,963, forward strand.
AAGGAAAAGAAGCGATCCTCAACCGTTTTCCCTCTATTCACCTTCATCTTGCAATTCTTGATGAAAAGCTCGATGACAAAAAATATATTTTTCCTGGACTTGGCGACTTCGGAGATCGTTTTTTCGGTACGAATTAGACATTTTTCTTGAATCATACCTTCTCCTCTCCTATCAAGACCAACTCCAACTTGGCCACCCTTTTAATGTTTATTATTAATGACTTACGATTTGTTTAATCTATTCGCAAATGAGTTTTGTCATAAATGTCTAAATACAAGTTAGTTGGCACTTATTTACTAATAATTTCAGCAAAACACAACATTAAATGATTTGAAATAAAATTTTTATTTAAATTTAATTGTAAAAATGTTATTATATAAGCCTAAAAATAGATCGTTAGAGGCTGAAATGAGCTTAGAAATCACTCCAGACGCATTCGAGCAATTACACCTTGCACCAATTAAGGGATACCCTGTTGAAGATCAGGTTAGCACTCCAACTGTGAAATTAGGTCAACTGGTCCAAGGAACTTTAGATGTTAAACTAGATAACAAAGCCGAAATTGAAGCTAAGCGAGAGAATTTTTGGGAAAAGTATAAAATTAATGACCTTGACAGCGATTTCTGGTTAGTTGCCGGAGATTTTTTTTCCATGGGCTATTTAACCTTTGAAGCGGCTCAATCCTTTTCTCCAGCCTTACAAACTGTATCACTAGTGCAAACACTTTCAACCATTTTCGGGGTTATTGGAGGTGTTATCAACATCGCTGTCGGTATTTCTTGTATTGCTCAAGGGGTCAAAAAACTTAATAAGGGTCAAACACTTGATGGAGCTCGATTAATCTTTGATGGGATTTTGATGATTCTTATTGGTACGCTCATGGTTGCAGGTCCTCTTCTTCTTAAATTTGCTGCAGGGACTGCCATTGCTGCTGTAGTGACCAATCCCTATGTTCTCCCAGTACTCTTCGCCCTTCTCTCTGTTTTCATCACATATGAGGTTCTTAAGAAACTCATTCCCATGTGGGAAGGAGTAGACCTTGGAACTCAAGTTATGAAGAAACTCGATGAAGTAATTAATGATAATAAGCAGGCTATAGACTTATTAAATTTACTTCTTCCAAAGACTATAAAAGTTCAAGAGGATGGAGGAGAGGAAATAGAACTGGAAGTGAATCTTGACGCCCTTAAAGAGTGGATCAAAGAAGGTAAAGAAGATCGAGTCAAGAAAGTTTTATGTAAAACTATGAATCGATTGGAAACAGAAGTCGGTATTGAATCGGCTCTTGAGATGTTTGAATTAATGAAATCTCATCTCGATCTTTTAGCTGCTCACGAAACTGAGATTGCTCTTATGCAAGAGGAACAACTTACAGAAACTCAAGCATCTCTTTTAAAGCATCTTGTTGGTGTGAATATTGGTGAAATGATCCAAGGCCAAATGGATTTAGAGAGTTCTGAAACATTTGAACGAATTACACAGGCCGTTCAAGTTGCAATGAAAGAGTTACAGGAAGAGCTGTCCCCTCTTTTACAAGAAAAGCATATTATACCAATTGAACCTTATCAAATCCAAGATGGACTGATAGAACAAGTCGTAAAAGTTAAGCTAGAGCAAGCAGTAAATATTAGAAAAATCCAAGAGCAAAAACCAGAATTACAAAAGCAGTTAAGAAAGTGGAAAATCATTCAACATGTTCGCCTCGGCCAACAAGTTTTATACATTGGCGCTAGTATTGCATCGTTCGGAAGTTTTTTACCTCACGCAAATGCTAATTTGATTAATGGCGTAGTAAACTCAAGCATGGCATTAGCGAATTTCATTCCACTCCTTTTAGATAAACTCGATAACTGTAAGTTTTACCGAAATGTTCCAGTTGACGTTCCTGGGGTCACGCTTGAAGCGTTGGGCACAAAAATGGCTCAAAAAGCCCTTGATCATCCCAGCCAATTCTATACTGCTTAAGTTATAGCCGTTGTGAGTTGATCTTTTGCAAATATGTCCAGAAATAACTCAAATCTTTTCCCCTTACCTTTAGATTACTACCGACCTTAATTTCCCCTTCTCTATCATTTAAAATCTGCCTAAACCATTCGAAATATTTGGGGGAATAGTAGCCCGGCTAGAATCTGAATTTATTGCTTGAATTACTTTTTGGAAAATGCCCAGGAGAGGACTCGAACCTCCACACCTTACGGCACCAGAACCTAAATCTGGCGTGTCTACCAATTCCACCACCTGGGCAGGTCGTGATAAGGAATTGATTTTAGTGATTTAAAAGGATTTCGTCAATAAAAGATCTCGCCTTTTTTTCAAGGTTCTTTTAGAAAAAAGTTATGGCAAAGGATGAAATATTAATAGTTGGCGCAGGTCCTGTTGGACTGACAATGGCAAGTGAGCTTACCCGACATGGGGTCAAAGTTCGAATTATTGATAAAAATACGATCTATGCCAAAGACTCGCGCGCTGTTGGAATTCATGCGCGTACACTAGAAGTCTTTGAAGATATGGGCATTCTCCCTGAATTTCTTGAAAAAGGGATAAAAGTCACCGGAATTAATATTTACTCTGGGAAAAACCGTCTGATTCATGCCGATTACAAGGGGTTTGATACTCCCTATTGCTTTATCATCGATCTTCCTCAAACTGAAACTGAGCGGATCTTAATTCATCACTTGGAAAAACTTGGCGTCAAAATCGATAGAAATACAGAACTGAATAATCTAGAGCTTAAAGAAAACTCTATTGACGTGATGATCAAATCAGGAGAGCGAAGCCTTGTTCCTGATGAATTTGCTTATGTAATCGGGTGTGATGGAGCGCGAAGTACTTGCCGCAGCCTCAGTCAAATTCCCTTTCCCGGTTCAGAATATCCTAGTCACTGGGCCGTTTTTGATGCCAAACTAGACTGGCCTTATGATTCACAAGAAATGCAACTTTTCCTCCATGAAGAAGGGCTTGTCGCTTTATTTCCTCTTCCCCATGAACGGATGCGTGTGACGTGTGAGCTCAAGTCCGAAAAAGAGGGAGGGGATCCTCCTCCGGTAACTTTTGAACTTGCTCTTTCGATTCTACAAAAACGGATCGCTCCCCAAATAACAATGAGTGAACCCCAAGATATAAGCCCCTTTATGATCCACAACAGGCAAGTGACAACTTACCGTAAAGGAAACCTTTTTCTTGCAGGAGATGCTGCCCATCTTCATAGTCCAGCTGGGGGGCAAGGGATGAATACAGGGATTCAAGATGCTTATAACCTCGCATGGAAGCTAGCTCTTGTCATGAAAGGAGAGGGAGAACCCACCATTCTCGATACATACAATGAAGAACGGCAGCCTATCGCTAAAAGTGTCTTGAAAATTACCGACAAAGTGACAAAGATGATGACAACAAAGACGGCAGCTCTCTCGTTTATGAGAGACACTGTGATGAGTCTTGCCGGTTCTTTTGAGAAACTTGCAAACCAGCTCCCTAAACGATTCTCTCAGCTCTACTACCACTACGCCCCAAACCAAATTCTCGTTAATGAAAGTAAAGACCATCCTCCAGAGCATGTTCGCGCAGGGGGAAGAGCTCCCGATCATACCGTCATGCAAGCCGGCAAGGAAGTACGCCTCTTTGATCTTTTTAAGGGAACTCATCATACTCTCCTCCTTTTTGCTGGAAAAAAGCCATCTAAAGCAGAACTCAATGCTCTTACCTCTCTCCATCACCCTAAGATCGAGACTTATTATCTTTATCGAAATGACAGTGATCTTAATTTTTGCCCTGACAAAAAGTGGTGCCTTCTTGATCGCGAGCCTTCTGCCCATACTCATTATGGCATTAGCAAAACGACCGCAGTTCTTGTTCGTCCCGATGGTTATATCGGTTATATTCAATCTCCCCTCAATAATGAGGAGTTTAATCATTACCTAAAAAGGATTTTCACATGATTCCTTCCGATTCTAATCACTATGACTTCCCCTTTTCTCCTTCAATGAGCGAAAACATCGATACGATTGCGCAAATGCTCATGGGAAGCTCCCTTTCCTATGAGAAAGAAGGCGCTCGTTTTCTTCTGGAAAAAATTAGGACTAAAATCAGTGGCAATGAGCGACTTGAAGAAACGCTTGAAAAGCTCTCTGAGATTATTGAACATCCCGATGATTTTGATCCGATGACCATCCAGCAAACGTTAGGTGTTTTAAAGGATCTTGATTAGATAGTGTCGTCATAAGAGGGTTATGCAAGAAGAGTCTCCTATAACGGCACTATTTAGAGCTGCTGCTTAGAGCTGCTGCCGCTTCAGCATTTCAGCAAAAAGTCCTGGCTTTTTAGAAAGCTCATCAAAACTTCCTTCTTGAGTGATTTTCCCTCCTTCAAGAACATAGATCCGATCAGCATTTTTAATCGTACTCAGGCGATGAGCAATGACAATTCTAGTAATATCGAGTTGATCAATATTTTGGGAGATCTCTTCCTGAGAGCGATTATCCAAAGCACTTGTAGCCTCATCAAACAGAAGAATTTTTGGATTAGGAAGGAGTGCGCGAGCAATGAGAAGGCGTTGCTTTTGACCACCTGAAAGTGTCTCTCCATTCATTGGAACAACAGTATGGAGTCCCATCGGAAAGTTTTCGAGATCCCGTTTAAAACTTGCAAGTCTTGTAGCACGGTCAATTTGTTCCTCAGTATAGCGACCACCAGCAACAATGTTTTGATAAAGAGTGCCAGCAACAATCCCTCCACCTTGGAGGACAACCCCCATTTGCTTCCGCACTCCGTTGATATTAAGATGAGAGAGATCTTTACCGTTGTAATAGACAGCTCCAGAGTGGGGTTTTTCAAATCCTAAAAGCATCCGAATGAGTGTCGATTTCCCACTTCCAGAAGGGCCTACAATTCCAATCATTTGACGGGGATTCACTCGGATCGATACATTATCTAAGATAGAACTCCCCTCTTCTTCATAACTAAATGAGACATGGTCAATTCTAATATCCCCTGTTAGCTTGCCAGGACTTGTTTTTTTCATAAGCATTTCTTGGGGCTCTTCAACAATAACGTGGGACCGTTTCCAAAGAGGAATGATTGGTGCTGCTTGCATCACAATATTACTGAGTCCAAAAATTGCCATTGAAAGGGTCATAAAGGCTGAATTAAAGGCGAGGAAATCTCCAATAGAAAGGCTCCCGCCCTCTTCCATTCTGATCACAGCTCCAAAAATGATAATAAAAGATAAAAGAGGAAATGCCCCCATGACTGTTGCAATAATGTTTTGGATATTTTGGGCTTTCATTTCTAAGGATTTCGATTTTGAAAATTGCTTAGCCCAATAGGAAAAGGCATTATTTTCAGCTCCAGCAACGCGGAGCTTTGAAACTCCTGAGAGAATTTGGACTAAAGCTCCATTTATTTTTCCCTGCATTTCATAGACTTTTTGCTGCACTCGAATCTTAAAGCGGGCACACAAATAGGTGATCCCTACTGCAACAATTAATAAAATAAGCCCGATCATTGTTAGTTTAAGAGAGTAGATTGCCATAGCAACGACATACAAAGTAGCAAAGATCCCTGTTAAAATCGTTTGGGCAATATTACTGGTAAGAAGAGGGCGCATTTGTTCCATTGCCATCACTCGTTGAAGAAGATCCCCTGCAGTAAAGCGTCGGAAAAAGTTAGCAGGGAGTTTTAGAAGACGATCCCATAAGGCTGGCTGCAAGCCAGAGCTAAGTTTTCCATCAATTCGACCCAAAATCAATGAGCGAAAGAATATGAAAAGAGAGCTGCTTAAAGCTGAAGCAACTAAACCTGAAGTAATTTGCAGGAGAAGGGTAACATTCGCATTTGGAATAGCGTTATTGAAAATAAAAGCCATGGCAATTGGAGGAAATAATGAAAAGAGGGATGCAATGAATCCATACACGCCTAATTTCCAAAACTCCTTTTTATTCACACGAAGAAAAAACCGGAGGGCTTCTCCTCCCTTTCGAATTTCATCAGGGATTGCTTGATAAAATGTATAGCCATCTTTTGCAATAAGGCGGGCTATTTTAGCGGTCACTCTCTTTCTTGTTTTCTTAAGGGGATCGATCATTTCATAATGACCCCAACGGTTTTTTATTAATGCAACTGGATGGTGCTGTGTCCCATAAAAGGCAAGAAGGGGCCCGGAGTCAAACTTCCACCATAAAGGTCCTAATAAAACCACTCGCGCTCGCGCTCCCGATTTTTCAGCTGCTTTTGCAATTTGATCTTTCAATTCTCCATCCCATTTTTTTTGAGACTGCAACTTTAGACCTATATTCTTAAAGACAGTTTCTATGGCTTGATTCAATGGTTGACTCGCAATCGCTCCATCATCCACCTCTTTTCTCTCTAAAAGAGACGCCATTTCTGAAAGCGTTTCATGAAGTGTTTCCTCCTGAAGGAGCTCCTTTTCTTCAAACCGCTTCAGCTCTTCATCATCCAGAAAGTGTCGTTTTTGAATGAGATAGTGACCAATAAACCGATGAAACTGAGAAAGGCCTTCCCCCCAGTTTTCTTCTTTCACACTTTCTGCTGTCGAGGTAACGTCATAATCCCCTTTTCCTAAAGAAAGAAAATAGAGATGAGGAAGGATCGGAAAGTATTTATGGTCTTTAGAAAATTTATACTCATGGGGACCAAGGAGTTTATACTCCCCTTCTTTTGGTGTCATCCAAAAGACCCGTTCTTTTTCTGAAGGAACTTCGCTAATTTTTAGTGTGAAAATCTCACCTTTTTCTACCTCTAGCTCCCCACCTTTTTTTATCCAATGTTTGGGAGAAACCTCCATTGGAGAAAAGAGAAAATGGGAAAATTGATTGAGCCAATGCTCTAAAAGAGAAGAAAAAGTCCTTTGATGGCTGCTTGAGCTTTTAAGAGAAGAGGCTAATTGCTGTCGATCTACTTCCCATAGAGTGACTTTTTCCTCGCTAAAAGCAAAGATTTCGTAAGGAACTTCCTCATCTTTTTCAATCGTAAATAGAAGTCTTCCACTTCCTACTGTAGATAGAAGTGTTCTTCTCCCCTGTTTTTGGCTTGCAAAGAGGATCATCGACCCTTTTTCTAAAAAGTAAACCTTTCCTTTTTCTTCTAAGGAAAGATGAAAATTCGTAGGCGCTTCAATTTTTTTTCCAATCTCTTTAAATAGACTATCCATCACCTGCCTCGCTTTGGATCAATTCGCAGTAGATCCCTTCGCGCCTCTTTAGCTCATCATGTGTTCCCCGATCAACAACCTTCCCTTGATCAAGAACAATAATCTCATCACAGTCTTGAATCGTACTTAAGCGGTGGGCCACCATAATTGCTGAGCACCCCCGTTTGCGAATATGATTCATCACAAGCCTTTCAGTGTTAGAATCAAGAGCACTTGTCGCTTCATCCATAATAACAATCGTTGGGCTAACAAGAAGAGCTCGAGCAATCTCTAGACGTTGTCTTTGCCCTCCACTTAAGTTCCTTCCTCCTTCAATCAGATCGGTTTCATAGCCCTCTGGGCGCTGGAGAATATCATCATGGATACAGGCATCTTGGGCAGCTTTAATCATAAGATCATCTGATGCTGTCGCATCCCAAAGGGTGATATTATCGCGAATCGTACCACTGAAAAGGAAAATCTCTTGATCAACACTCGATAGCGAGCGTTGCATCATTTCCCGTGGATGATCGAGATAAGGTTTTCCATCATAGTAAATTTCTCCTTCCCAGGGTTGAAGAAGACCTGTGGATAATTTTGAAATCGTAGATTTTCCGCAGCCCGACGGACCGACAAGAGCAATCCTTTGTCCCGGTTTAATTTTGATGGTCAAATTTTCTATCAGTGGAGGCGCCATCGGACTATATCCAAAAGTGACATTTCTAAACTCTAAATATCCCTCAAGTTTGACTCCATCGGATTTCTCTACCTTGTTTTTTATGTAAATGCGGTCGATAGGATGTTTTAGCACATCATTAAGGCGGAGAAGCTCTACTTTAAGAAACTGGAGTGTTTGCCCAAAGTTTACAAACTGCATAACGGGAGCTAAAAAACTTAAGAGGAGCATTTGAAGGGCCATCAAGGTTCCTATCGTCAAGCTCCCTTGCATGGTGCGCCATCCCCCTAATCCTAAAAGAGCTGCCGTAGCAATGCCCTGAAAGAAAATTGGTGAGGTCGTAAGAGTCGCATCTTTCCGGCTAATCTCTTGGAGTGAATTGATCTTATTCGTATCAAACCCTGCATAAGCAGCAAAAGCATCACTTTCTGTTCCTGTAGCTTTTACCGTTTCGATTTGTTGAATCGCCCCCACAGAATTCGCCCACAGAATCGACTGCTCCTTTTGCAGACGGGCATAGGTATCGGTACGTGAGCGCTGAATGAGTCCCATCACAATTAAACTTCCCACGCCTGCTAAAATACCAACAAGAGCAATCATGAAATCGTACATAAACATCACAGCTCCATAGAAAATCACTAAAAGGAGTTGAATCGATGTCGTTGCTAAAGCCCCTGTCATCATCTGGGCAACCAAATTATTTTGCCCCACACGGTTAGCAATCTCTGCAGGAAATCTCTGATAGTAAAATGAAACAGGAAGACGCAAAATATGCCACAAAAAGTCACTCGAAAATTTAATGGCAAGTTTAGCATTGAGACGGCTTAAGAAATATTGCTGAATCCATGTTAAAAGCCCGCCAAGAATCATTGCCAAGGCCATAGCCATTAAAAATTGGCTTTTCCAAGGGAGGACATTTGAAACAAGAATATTATCAATAAATATACGGGTAAAAACGGGAACTGAGAGCCCTGGAATCAGGAGGCAAATCCCAGCAATTAACAAGTAGAGAAGGGGCCCTTTAACTTCCTTTAACCGCTTTTTCATATCCTCAGCGACACTTGGAGGCTTCCCCCCTTTTTCGAATGCGGCTTCCACATCAAAAAGCAAAACAACACCGGTATAAAATTCATCCAACTCTTCATACGTCACCGTTCTAGGACCAAAGGCTGGATCATTTAAGAACACGGTCTCTTTTCCAAATCCTTCTAGAACAACAAAATGATTATAATCCCAAAAGAGAACAGCTGGCTTATCAAGCTCATAGAGTTCTTTTAGCCCTCGACGCTCTCCCCTTCCTTCAAGTCCATACTTTTTGGCGGCTTGGATGAGATGAAAAGCACTGCTTCCATCACGAGAAACCCCACATTCTATTCTAAGTTCTTCAAGAGGAACAAATTTTCCATAATGCCCAAGGAGAATCGAAAGACAGGCGGCTCCACACTCGACATTTTCCATCTGGATCACTGTCGGTGTTTTGACTCTCCAATACTTTGTTGATCTTGGGATATGATCTTCCATAAAAACCTATGAAAATCCTGGAATCAGATAGGAGATAGGCCGCTTATTTTCAATCGTAACACGGACGGTTCCCATGGATCCAGGGTACAAAAGATCAGGAGGTCCTTTTCCATAAGTCCAGGCAAGACCCGACTTATTTTGAGGATCAAGCTTTGGTTGAATAATGATAAGTTCCATTGAAGCTCCCTTTGTCAGATCTTCTCGCGCTTGCTGAGAAGGAATCACTTGAAGTTGTGCTGATGTCGCTGAAACCGCATAGGGTGCCACTTGTTTCACAACACCTTCTAACTGTCCATATTTTTGAGTATCGACCGCATGAAGATCAATCGTCACGTGCATCCCTTGTTGAATCCTCTCCCCAACTTGAGTTGGAATAAATCCATAAACTTGGAGTTGATTTGGGTAAACGTCTGTTTGAAACCAAAGTAATACCTCTCCCACCTTTATGGGTTGTCCTTGTCTTGCATCAATCTGGAAAACTTTTCCATTATGAGGCGCTGAGATCACCATTCCATTCGAAAGTTGCATCAATGGAGTTCCCACGGAAACCTTTTGATTCGTATTCACAAGAATTTCTTCAACAACACCTTCAACAGGGCTATTGATTGCAAACTGAGCATCAGGTGCTAAAAGAATCCCATTTCCAGTTGTGATAATAGGAATCTGTCCTACAAATGACCAAAACAAAACAACACATATAATGGCGGATAGAGTCGCTAATACAATCCATCCTCTCAGTCGCACTACGACAAGCAATTTACTCAACTGCGATGGAGAAGAGAGTTTTTCTACTGCGCTATGACGAAAAAGGTTTTGGTCCATGATAATTATCCATACCAATTGCTAATAATCAATTCAAGCACTATACAGAGCTACATGGAAGACCCTGCAAAAACAGCCAAACTCTGGAGCACCCTTGTCCGCAAGATTTGGGACGATCCCTCTCTAAAAGATCAGCTCAAGGCTGATCCTCACAAATTCCTTAAGGAGAATGGGTTAACAATTTCAGAATCTCAAGTCGTTGAGATTCATGAGAATAGCCCGAAAACACTTCATCTCATCCTCCCTGAAAAGCCCAAAAGAGAGCTTTCTGACGAAATCCTTGCACATATCGTTGCCGGCACTGGAAATTAAGTAAAAAATTTGCTATAATAGATGGCATAAAACCTTAAAAAAGGCAGTAGTATGTACGAATTTCCAGTAAAACCACTCATGACCCTTGAGCTCGTAAAAATCCTCTTTCTCGAAAGTTCTAAAGGTGGCATTGCCTCTTTTAACTTTTCTCCCCTTTTAGGAACTTTTAAGCTTACTTGGTAGTTTCCGGGCCAACCTTTCCATCCCTTTCCAAGGATCAGCTTTGGCAAGGCGTCTTTTAATTGTTTTTAATGTAAATGATTGTGGCGAAAGACGTGCTGTCACTTCGCTCCAAGCAATGGGCGCTCCCCCTTGAGAACACTCTCTGCTAATGTAAAAGAGTAGTGACCTAAAACATTAATATGCTCATGAACAAGCGGAGACAATCTCTCATCTTCTTCTTGTCTGATCTCAATGGATCCCTCAAATGGTTTAAAGCTTCCTCCATATAAATTGTATTCCATAAGACAGCAGCATTGATCAATAGGCCGAGAGCTCCCGGTTGATCTTCTTGACCCTCACCTTCGAGGGATATTTTTGAACCTAAGAAAAAAATTTATCCTGTTTTTGAAGTGGATTAAGTCACTGGTTATTAATGAGAAACTTGAGGTCTGTTAAAAAATGTCCTGTACTGAGGTTTTGCACTTATAGGTTTATGGATGAAATTTCTAGTTCAAAATATCTTTTACTATGGGATAGGTTCATGATGTAGATTCTTACCTAATTGCTTGCTTAATTGATTCTGTTCTTTTAAAATCTACTCCGGAATTAAAAATTTTGGATAATTTTAAGCATGTCAGTCTCCACTCTCACCTCTACATCACTTCAGTGCTCCATTTGTCTCTATCCTGTCCATCCTCCTCTCCAAAAAGCAAAAACCTCTTGCCGCCACACCTTTCATAAAATTTGTTTAGAAGAATGGCTAAAAATAGGAGATTCTTGTCCCCTTTGTCGCCATAACTTAATGAGCTTCGTTTCTTTTGAACAAGTCACAGAAACTGTAGAAAAGTGCAGAGCAAACAAGCTGTCTAAAAGCGAAGCGAGGCAAATATGGGAACGCTTTCTAAAAGGAATCCAACTTAGAACAACTGAAAAGTGGCGAATAGAAAAATTAAGGATAGAAGAAATCAAAAAAGAATATGCCGAGCTAAAAGGGTTAGATTTTCGTGATGATTTCAGTTTAATGAAATTGAACCTTCTGAAAGAACGGATTGAAGAGGATCGAAGAAAGAAAAAGTCTAACGAAGACTTTACCTGCATGCTCATTTTTTTCGTTGCCTTCTACATATTTTTATCCTTGCCCAACGCTAAACCAACCCCCAAACCCAAAAGGTAAAACATGGCTGCAGCTACTGTTTCACCCCGACCTTTTTCCGACCGAACATCCCAATATAAATCCCTCTTTCAAGACCGTCAGTATTGCAGAGGGCGCATAGAAAGAAATAACCAACAACTAAAAACCCTTTTCATTCAAATCACCGCAACCCTCACTACTAGCTATGTCTTTACCGACGGTGAGCAACTGCAAGATGATCCCTATAAAGAACTCTTTGTCGATTTTTTTCGAGAAATGCGAGGAGGAGCCCGTCTTATCCATCACACGGGTTGGAACTTAGCAAGAGCTGTTTGTTATCAAGACATCACAACCATTGAATATACACATCATGATGGTGGCGACTATGAAGATTACACCTCCACAACCTACCACGTCAAAGAGCCCTTCCAAGAAGAACTCGCATGGCTTTTACATCGCTGCGGAGGTTTTAACGAAAAATTCCTAGAAGTTTTAAAAAACAACAGCAAAAAATTTATCGAGGGATTATCCCTAAAAACCAGAGACACCTATTTTTCTTCCCTGCCCATCTTTTCAAGAGCTTTTCCGAGATGTTATGAAACCCTCCAGTCTATTTTTACCGATCTCTTAGCATGTGAATGGCTCCAAGAAGACATCCACGATATTCAAGACTATACAGCCGACACAACAATGCTAGATAAAGATGTCGCCCTCGCTTTAGAAATGAACAACTGGATGTTATGGAGATCAGCTTCTCAAGCAGGGTTTCTTCAACAAGTAAAAGATGAGCAAATCTCTAAACAACATAAAAAATCCTGGGAAAATGATCAAGATGGACTCCTTGTTTCAGGAGGATTAGCCTTAGCAACAGGAAACCCTATTTTTATAGGGGGACAACTTGTTCGGATGTTTTTCAATGCCATCGCAAGAAACACCGATCCCGAAGGAGAAGATTTTTTCGTGCAAGCTCTCCCCACCCTTGCAGCAACAGGATTAGGAGGAGTCGGCAGCTTTTCTAAAGAACTTGTTGCAAGACTCACCTTTGATCTAGCCGACTTATATCAAAGGCAAAAAGCAAGAGAAGCAGGAGAAACCCCTACAAAAGGAGAAGAAACAGGTCGCAACATCGCCATGACCTTCACAAAAGCCCTGTTAACAGGAACGATCCATGGTGACGATGAAAGGTATCTAAAAGAAATCCTAGGAGGACTTCTTTCTGAAGCCATGAGTCAACTTCCCGAAGCCGATGAAACAACCCCCACAGGAAGAAGACTTCTTAGAGCCGCTTTAACACATCCCGATGTTCAAGGAGAATTTATCAATAGACTCTTTGAACCAAAACCTCCAGAACAAACAACGCCCGAAGAACCTCCTCCAATAGAAGAAGAGCAAACTCAGCGAGAATTAGAAGCCCAGGAAAAAGAAAAGCAGATCCAAGAACAAGAAGAAAGAGACCGCGCTAAATACGAACATGACCTTGAAGTGCACGAACAACAAGTTGCCCATATCCAAGCAGTAGATGAAGCAATACAGGATATCAAAAGAAAGACAGGACACCTTAAATATCGCGCCGAATGTTTAGAAGAAAGGCTTGAAGATCTCAAAAAACACGCCCACAAAAAAAGCATTTTCGAAAAAGCCAAAAACCAAGTCAAAAAATATAACGAAGCCCTTGCAGCACTTGATCAAGCTATCAACCACTATAATGCCCTGACAGGAAGTCCCGAAAGAGTCTCCACCCCAAAAATGACAAAGCCCCAAAAACCCTCCTGGGATGACAGACTATCCTCACGCCTTGCAGCCATAGGTTTTGAATCGATGAATGTCAATGTAAGCGCTCCTCTTTACCCTACAAAAGTGCCGCAGCTCTCAGATCGACAAACACCCCAAGCACCACCACCACCCGTTAAACCAGCAGAGCCAACAAGACCGCAACCTAGAAAACCTGCACCAGAGCCAACCCCAACCATCACTTCAACCTTCCAGGATGTACAAACGCTCCAAAGACAAAAAATGCTCGAAGCCAACATGGCCTTTACATCAGCACCTCCGCCAGCACAACCCAACCCAGCTGTAGACTGGGGACGAGGCGTTGCAAAAGCTGCGCAGCCTCCTCCTACCAATATACACCAAGTCAGACAGTCTGGAATTAGATCACCAGAACATACCACTTCCGGCATGAAACACTACCCCAATGTCGATAGAACACAATCAAATATCCCCAAGTGGCTTCGGTACTTTGCTAGTGGCGGAGAAACCTTAGATCCCCAAGAAAGAATTGAGCGCAACACCCAAATATTTGTCGCACACACCAAAGCCCTAAGTAAAACCTTTGGGGAAATCGCTGATGAGCTCCGCTCTTTTGGGTGCATCAATGCCAAGTTCGACCAAGGAAAAGTGACCCTTAAATTTGATCGGACAGTATCCGATAGACTAGACCAACTAGTTAGTCAAAGACTCCCCGATATGGGTCACGTCAAACACTTCCGGTATGTGGAGTTTACAGCAAGCATTGCTAACGATGTCATGTTGCAAGCATTCCTAATGCCCTTCTTCCAAGCACAAAAAGCAAGACCCCTCCTCGATCGAGCCCTCAGGCCCGAAAGGTTAGGAAGAGAGCTTAGAAGAGTAGAAGCTCTTCAAAGACCCGTCTACCATAGCGGTGTAGGAAGTCCTTGGAGTGAATTCGTTCCAACGCAACAAATTCATAGAAATGGGGTTATTGGCGAAAGAGCTGTTGCGAAATTAGCTGAAAAGAATGTTAAGGTTATCAAAGGGATTAATAGAAGTAATAACCATCAATTTGTAACATGGGTTGAAAAAGGTGAAACTAAAGCGATTTCATTAGGAGACATGAGCCATGCCGGCACTTTCTATGATAGAGGCGGGTTATCAAAAGCGGGGAGAGCTTTGCAAAAGAAGACAGATAGAGCAGGTTCGGTATTCCCAAAACCAACAGGAACACACCATGAAGTCAACTTAAAGGGACAAAAGGTACTTGATGAGATATTAAATCACCCGAATAAAAAATTTGTCTTCAAGAAAGTAGAAACTTTGAACTACAAAGAATGTATAGATATTTTATTACCTGATGGACGAGGTGCGCGATTTACAAAAGATGGTAAAGAAATGATTGGATTGTTGGAGCCAAGAAGATGAGAAATGACCCCTGGGAAATAATTATTTCCGATCCTCCAGATAAAGAGGAGCCAGTTGCTGAAATTTATTACAAAAACGAGCAATGCTTTGAAATCAACTATGAAGACCGTGGTTTTTTTGTTATTAAATTTTACAAAAACAGAAATAAAAAATACTGGGAGTTTCCCTACGAAGAAGCAATGGAGGTTCTTCAAGAAGCGAAGGAGCATCTTGCAAAGTTCCAGCGTACACCAGAAGAACAGGCAAGATATGAAGCTCGAATGAAAGAGCTAGAGAATTGGAAGCCTACTCCTGAAGAGCAAGCTGATTACGAAGCTAAAATGGAAGCTCAGCGCAAAAAATGGTATGATTAGCCATTAAATCTTATCTGGAAGGATTCATTCGTTCCATCCGAAAGCAATTCAGGCCAGCAAAGGGATTAATAGAAGTATTTCTTAGTAAGAGTTGCAAGCATGGGAGCTTTAAAGCTCATGGATTTCCCTTCCCGACTTAACGGAATAAGGCTCTGATTTGATGATGTTTTTGCGGGCATCTGCATAGTCATCTTTCATCTTGACAAGGAGCCAGTTTTTCCCTGACATCCGCACTAAGGCAAAGGCGCCGCGAAGCTTTTTGCCGCGGAGGAAAACTTCAATCGTCCCCTTCTTAAACGCACCCCCCATCGTCATTTCTTTGCCTTGTTTGTTTGTTTTGATGTTTTTGTATTTGCCGCGATCCCAGACGATCACCTTACCTGCGCCATATTCTCCCTCAGGGATGATCCCTTCGAAGTTTTTGTAGGAGAGGGGATGGTCATCGGTTAGAACAGCGAGACGGCGATTGCTGGGATTGAGTGAGGGCCCCTTTGGAATGGCCCATGATTTCATAACGCCTCCGATTTCGAGGCGGAGATCATAGTGCATGGAGCGGGCAGCATGTTGCTGCACAACGAAAGAGGGATTGCCACGTGAGCTTGCCACCTTGGGTATGGGCTCCTTTGATTTTTTCACATTGCGCCGGTTGGCATAGGTTGCGAGTTTCTTCGTCATATTCTTTTATTAACACATCCTTTTTTTTATTCACCCCTTTCGTTATAGGTGAAAGAAATGAGGTGAGTGATGGTAGATGAAAAACGGATAGAGATCATAGATGCCTATTTTCGGGCGGCTAACTTTTTATCTGCAGGACAGATTTATCTTAAGGATAATCCTCTTTTAAGGGATCCACTGAGGGGAGAGAATATCAAAAAGCGTCTTCTGGGCCACTGGGGAACTTCTCCAGGACTCAACTTCATTTACGTCCATCTCAACCGGTTAATTCAAGATACCAAAGCAAAGATGATCTATGTGACGGGTCCAGGACATGGCGGCCCAGCCCTTCGAGCAAATGTCTTTTTAGAAGGAGTCATGACAGAAACCTATCCCGATATCAGTATGGATCTAAAAGGCATCGAAAAGCTGATGAAAGACTTTTCATGGCCAGGAGGGGTCCCAAGCCACGTTAGTCCACCGACACCCGGTTCTATTCATGAAGGAGGCGAGCTAGGATACTCTCTTGTTCATGCCTATGGCGCTGTACTGGATCACCCAGACTTAATTGCTGTCTGTGTCGTGGGTGATGGAGAATCCGAAACAGGACCTCTTGCTACAAGTTGGCAATCAAACAAATTTATCAATGCAAAAAAAGATGGCGCCGTCCTTCCGATCCTCCACCTCAATGGATATAAAATCTCAGGGCCAACGGTCTTCGGACGAATGAGCGATGAAAAACTGGAGCACTTTTTCAAGGGCTGCGGTTATACCCCCCGCTTTGTAGAGGGTGATGACCCCAAAGCCCTTCACAAAGTTCTTTGGGAAACCCTCGATTGGGCTTACGCTGAAATTCAAAAGAACAAGAAGGGACCGACCGATCATGCCGTTGATTGGCCCATGATTATCATGCGCACACCCAAAGGGTGGACCGGCCCAAAGGTTGTTGATGGGAAAAAGGTCGAAGGGACTTTCCGCTCTCATCAAGTTCCCCTTTCCGATGTGATCGATAATAAAGAGCACCGCAAGCAATTAGAAGAGTGGCTTCGGAGCTATAAACCAGAAGAACTTTTTGATGAGGCTGGCCATCCAAATCCCGACTATTTAAAGATTGTCCCAGAAAAGAATTTGCGGATGGGAGCCAGTCCCTATGCCAATGGAGGTCTTTTGTTGAAAGAGCTCAAGATTCCCGATTATACCAAGTATGAAGTCAAAGTTCCTAAACCTGGAGCTGTCATTGGTGAAGCAACACGTGAATTCGGCAGTCTTGTTCGCGATATCATGAAGGATAACAAAGATAATTTCCGTGTTTTCTGCCCCGATGAAACAAACTCGAACCGCTTTAACCATGTCTTCGAAGTGACAGGACGAACTTACCTTGGAGAAATCCTCGATAGTGATGAAGACCTCTCCCATGATGGCCGCGTGATGGAGGTCCTCAGTGAGCACCTCTGCCAAGGGTGGCTCGAAGGGTATCTGTTGACAGGAAGGCATGGGATATTCCCTTGCTATGAAGCCTTTGCCTTAATTGTTGATTCAATGCTCAATCAGCATGGTAAGTGGCTCAAAGCGTGCCAAGAGCTCCCCTGGCGTAAACCGATCCCTTCTCTGAATTACCTTTTAACCTCGCATGCATGGAGGCAAGACCATAATGGTTATAGCCACCAGGGTCCAGGCTTTATCGAATCAGTGATGCAGAAAAAGTCAACCGTTGCACGGATCTATCTT
Organism: Simkaniaceae bacterium; assembly: GCA_018399075.1. GTDB lineage: Bacteria > Chlamydiota > Chlamydiia > Chlamydiales > Simkaniaceae > Neptunichlamydia. Next base: position 1,328,626 of record CP073763.1, read on the forward strand.
CCACCTGATGCCAATACTCTTCTTGCCGTTGGTAGTCACTGCTTAAAGAGCAAAAACTATATCAACCTAATCGTTTCAGGAAAACAACCGATGCCGCAGTGGCTCAACATGAAAGAAGCAAAAGCCCATACGGAAAAGGGAGCCTCAATTTGGGAGTGGGCAAGCTGCAAGGGAGAACCCGGTATCATCATGGCCTGTGCTGGCGATACTCCAACACTTGAAACTTTAGCCGCCATTACCCTTTTAAAAAAGAATTTTCCCGATCTAAAGGTCCGTTTGATCAATGTCGTCGATATTTTTACCCTAATGCCTCACACGCGCCATCCTCACGGTTTTGATACTGAGACTTTCAACGCTCTTTTCACAAACGACAAACCTGTGATCTTTGCCTTCCATGGGCATCCAAGGGTGATTCATGAACTTATCTATGCTAGAGAAAACCCCCATCGTTTCCATGTCAGAGGGTATATCGAAGAAGGAACCACCACTACACCGTTTGATATGGTTGTTTGCAACCTTATGTCCCGCTTCCATTTAGCCATGGAGGCCCTTCACCGCCTTCCTCAGATGCAGTCAATTGCGGGCGATTTTATTGATGAGTGCAAAAAAACGCTCAGTCGACACAAAAGTTACATCCACGAACATGGGGAAGATATCCCTGAAGTCTTGAACTGGAAATGGGAATGAAAGAGCTTTATGATCTCGCATTAGATCTTCGTCGTTCTTCAAGCTCCTATGCAAATGAGCTCTGGGAGAGTGTCGATGCTGACCTTTGGAATCGAACACGTAATCCCTGGATGATCCTTCAAACCCTCTCCGATAAACGGCTCAAAGAGTTAGAAAACGCCCCCTCTTTTCAAAAGCTTTTAAAAAGCCATATGGAAAGACACGAAAAAGCGCTGAAAACTCCAAAATGGTTTAAAGGAAAAACAACCATTGCCTACTTCAGCATGGAGTTTGGTCTCAGCGAAGCTCTCCCCATCTATTCTGGAGGACTTGGACTCCTAGCAGGTGATCACCTAAAAGCGTGTAGTGATCTTGGCGTTCCTCTCACTGCCATCGGCCTTCTCTATCAAGAGGGATACTTTCGACAAGAAATTGGACCCGATGGAAAACAAATAGCCCTTTATCCCTACAATGAACCAGGACAACTTCCCCTTGAAAAGGTCCCCCTACGGATTTCAATTGAGTTTCCTGGACGAATTGTTTATCTCAGGGTTTTTAAAGCCACTGTGGGACATATTCCCCTCTATCTTTTGGATAGCAATGACCTTCTTAATGACCCTACCGATCGAGGAATTACAAGTGAACTCTATGGTGGAGGCGTTGAAACACGCCTCAAGCAAGAGGTTCTCTTAGGAATTGGAGGCGTTCGCTTACTTGAAGCTTTAGGTATCAAGCCTGATGTCTATCACCTGAACGAAGGGCATGCTGCCTTTGCTACGATCGAGCGAGCCAGACTCCTGGGTGGCTCTTTTAAAGAAGCCTTTGAAATGGGGAAAAAACAAACCCTCTTCACGACCCATACTCCCGTTGAAGCAGGCTTTGATCGTTTTCCTCTAGAAGTCATGGAAACGGGGTTCGCAGAGTATGTCGAAAAACTTGGCATTTCTATGGATGAGTTTCTCAGCTTAGGACAATTAAGTAAAACCGACTCATTTAATATGGCTTATCTTGCCGTTCGAGGAAGTAGCGCTGTCAATGGCGTGAGCAAACTCCATGGAGAGGTCTCTCAAAAGCTCTTTGAAAAATTAGGATGCAGCGTGGGTGCTGTGACGAATGGCGTCCATATCCCCTCCTGGGAGTCCCCAGAAGCAGATAAACTTTGGTGTCATTGCAGCGGAGAGCAGCGGTGGTATGGAACCCTAGAAACTCTCGAAAATGAAGTCAATAAGATCAAAGATGAAGAGCTCTGGACCTTCCGCTCAGACAGTCGGAAACGACTCATCGATTATGCCAAACACCACCTCAAAAAAGAGCTTCCTAAAAGGGGAGAAACCCTTCCAGAAAATTTCCTAGATCCAGCAATTTTAACAATCGGATTTTCGCGCCGTTTTGCCACCTATAAGCGCGTTGAACTCCTCCTCCACGACGAACAGCGCCTCATTAAACTTTTGCAAGAAAAAAAAGTTCAAATCATTGTCGCTGGAAAAGCTCATCCGGCCGATAAACCTGGGCAAGCCCTGATTGAAAAATGGATTACCTTTACTTCGCGCCCAGAAGTCGCTCCTCACGCTGCTTTTCTCTCCGATTACGATATCCTTCTTGCAGAAAGGCTTGTTCAAGGGATGGATCTATGGGTAAATACACCTAGGCGTCCCTGGGAAGCAAGCGGAACAAGTGGAATGAAAGTTCTCGTAAATGGAGGGCTCAATTTCTCCTCTTTGGATGGGTGGTGGGCAGAAGCCTTTACACCTGATGTTGGATGGGCTATTAAAGGGGAAGATGATACAGAAGATGCAAAAACGCTTTTAGACACCTTAGAAAATGAGATCATTCCCCTCTTCTATCAGCGGGACAATCAAGGAATCCCACACGAGTGGCTTAAAAAAGTTAAAACAAGTATGGCGCGTCTCACCCCAGAGTATTCGACCAATCGGATGGTCCGCAACTATGTTGAAAAGTATTACACGGAGTTAGGTAATGACTGAAGGACTCACAAGTAAAGAAGCTGAAGAGCGGCTTGAAAAATATGGAGAAAATATTCTTGAGCTTAAGAAAAAGAGCATCTGGCTCCGCCTCTTTACTTTCTTTTGGGGACCCATTCCCTGGATGATTGAAATCGCGGCCCTACTTTCAGGTTATCTTGAACGCTGGCCTGATTTCATTATGATCGTTGCCCTTCTTCTCATCAATGCAGTCCTTGGTTTTTTTCAAGAGTATAAAGCTAACAATGCCATCGAAGCCCTTAAGTCAAAACTCGCTCTGAAAGCCCGCGTTCTTCGAGATGGAAAGTGGCAAAATATCGAAGCAAGACTCCTTGTTCCAGGCGATATCATCTCGGTAAAACTTGGAAATATTATTCCTGCTGATATCAAACTAATCTCTGGAGAATATCTTTCAGTTGATCAATCTGCACTCACAGGAGAATCTCTTCCTGTTGATAAAAAAGTGGGTGATACCGCCTATTCGGGAACCACAGCAAAACTGGGAGAAATGAATGGAGAAGTCACCGAAACAGGGTTAAGCACCTTCTTTGGAAAAACAGCCAAGCTTGTAGCCACAGCCAAAACAAAGTCTCACTTTCAAATGGCTGTCTTAAAAATTGGCCATTTTTTGATTTTCTTGACCCTTGGGATTGCCGCCATTCTCTTAACTTTAGCTCTCATTAGAATTGAAGTAACTCATACACTCCATGTTGCAATGGGAAATCTCGTCATTTTCCTTCTAGTCCTCGTGATTGCAGGAATCCCTGTTGCCCTCCCCGCTGTTTTATCAATGACCATGGCCATTGGCGCCAATCGAATGGCAAAACTTAAAGCCATCGTCTCTAAACTGATTTCTATCGAAGAACTTGCTGGAATGGATATTCTCTGCTCCGATAAAACAGGAACCCTAACAAAGAATGAGCTGACTGTAGGGGATGTCATGGCTGTTGAAAAAACAGTCGATGACGTTCTTTTTGCTGCTGCCCTAGCCTCCAATATCAACGGTGATGATGCGATTGATAAAGCGATCTTCTCTAAAATTAAGAACCTCGATGAGCTAAAAAAATATAAGCTTGAAAAGGCAATCCCCTTTGATCCCATTATCAAACGAACAGAAATGACCCTTACGACCCCCGATAAAAAGAAACTGATGGTCACAAAAGGGGCACCTCAAATCGTTCTTGAACTTTCCAAACCCGATGAAGCATTAAGCAAAAAAGTGAACGATGCTGTCGATCAATTTGCTGCACGAGGCTTCCGTACCCTTGGCGTTGCTGAAGGAGATGGCTCAAGTTGGAAGTTTCTTGGGCTGATTCCCCTCTTTGACCCTCCTCGAGATGATACGAAAGAAACTGTCGATGCTGCCCGCGCTATGCATGTTAATATCAAGATGATTACCGGGGACCATACAGCGATTGCTAAAGAAACCTCTTCAAAGCTTGACCTCGGCTCCAATATCATGGCAGCCAAGGATATCACGGATGATAACATTGAAAGCGCTGACGGCTTTGCCGAGGTTTTCCCTGAACACAAATTTAAAATCGTTCAAACCTTTCAGGAGAAAGGGCATATCGTAGGGATGACAGGTGATGGAGTCAATGATGCCCCCGCCTTAAAACAAGCCGATGTGGGAATTGCTGTGAGCAATGCGACCGATGCCGCTCGCGCTGCCGCCGACCTCATCCTAACAGAGCCTGGTCTCCTTGTGATTAAAAAAGCAATCGATGAAGCCCGCTGCATTTTCGGGCGAATGAAAAGCTACGCCATGTACCGCATTTCTGAAACCTGCCGCCTCCTCTTTTTCCTCTTCCTTGCTATGGTTCTTTTTGATGTGCAACCTCTTACCGCCGTGATGATCATCCTCATCGCCCTTCTGAATGATATTCCCATTATGATGATTGCCTATGACCATATGAAAGTTGAACCAAAACCTGTTGACTGGAATATGAAGGAAATTTTCACGATAGCTGTGGGGCTTGCTGTTGTCGGTGTCATCTCAACTTTTGGCCTTTTTTGGATTGGCCAAAAAGTCTGGCTTCTTGATCCCGGAAAAACGCGAACCCTCGCCTTCCTTGCAATCCTTTGTGGAGGAAACCTTACGATCTACCTGACGCGAAATACTGGAGAGCTCTTCGAAAAACCCCTTCCCGAATGGAAATTCTTTACAGCTACCCTCTTTTCGCAAGTAGTCGGAACCCTCGTTTCAGTCTATGGTCTAGGAACCACTGATTTCATTGGAATTGGTTGGGCACTTGTTGGATGGTCTTGGCTCTATATCGCCGTTTGGTTTCTTATTTGCATGGGAGTAAAAATCGGCCTCTACAGACTGCTAGGTTTTGAAACCAGGCATAATGCCCAATTCCTCGAAGAGACTTCAGAGCCCCTTCAATCTCATACTAAGAAGGAATAAGTTTTAGAAGCCTTTCTAGTGGAATAACAATAGCGTTTTGAAGAGTTATGCTATTGGCAACTTTAGGAAAAAGCTTTCCTGCCATCGCATTGTTAAAAACTTCGGTGATTTCATTTTCATCAGCGTTCTGCAACACTCTTGCTCCAGCCTCATATGAGTGCACCACTGAAAATAACAGCCCATTTACTGCTGTAAATGTGAATCCTGCCATCACCATCAGATAAGCTCGATTGGCATAGGCACAAGAAAGATAACCTGCTCCTAAAAAGGCTCCAGCAAGCGTTCCTTTTTTTCCTTTACTAGCAAGCTTTTCTAGATTCACAAAAAAAGATTGAATTTGATCGGTATTAACAGGCTCTGTAGATTCAATAACGATAGGCTTGCTGTCCTCTCTATGAGATTGGATCATTGTGGAGTAACTTTGCAGCGCTTGAACCGCTTCCACATCTTCCCGTAATAGTTGTAGCCCCTCTTCCCCTTCGTCTAGAGGTTGTTTTCTCCTATCTAAATAGCTACGAAGCGTTGCGATACTCCCTTGCATATCTCCATAATTTTGATCAATTTGCGTGGAAAAGTCTTCTCTATTTACAACATTTAAATCATGAATAGCATTAAAATGCTTATTAAAACCCAAAGCATAATGCATCAGTGTGCTCGACAAGATAATCAAACCCAAAGTCGCACATCCATTGGCTGCAGCTAATAGCGAACTACTTCTATAGGACCAAAGGGTAAGTCCAAGCATGGCACACGTTGCATGGCTAACTTTCTCTATGGAATAGGTTGCCATGGAAGTCGCTTTCGTTAAGACTTCTTTTTTGCTTTTCCATCGGGCATAGTTTACATTGTAGTCCTCAAGCGCCCTAGCCCTTTCAAACTCTATTGCTGTTAAATGATACGGTTGAACTACAAAGAGTGGCATCTGCCTATTATCGAGTCGTGAAGTACACAATTTTCAATCCTCCATATAAATTGAAAATATAATACACAATACTATCGTTTTATAATAGATAAAAAACCTTTTATTTTATTAAAAAAGACAAACTGCCTAATTAAAATTACAACGCAACCCTTTAATAGTAAAGCTAAACTGGAATAAGCCTTAAAATTCGATCAAGAGGGATAATAATAGCCTGTTGAAGTGAGATCGGGTCCGTAGCTCTCGGAAGAAGCCTTCCTCTCATATTTTTATGAAAAATCTCTAATAGATTGCTCTCATCAGCCTCTCGCATCGCTATTGCTCCCATTTGATAGGAACGGGCGACTGAAAACAAGGCGCCATTCATCAAGGTAAAGGTTAGCCCCGCAATCATCATTAGATAGGCTCTATTGAGGTAGGCGCAATAGAGATAAGCCATTCCTATCAACGTTCCTGCTGCTGCAAGATTCTTCCCTTTAAGAGTGACCCTTTCTAGCTTCTCAAAGAAAGTTTTGATTTGTTGAACATCAACAAGCTTTTCTGACTCTATCGAAAGGGGGGTTTTAGTCTGATACCACATCAGCATACTCATTGAGTAACTTTTTAATGCTTGAATCGCACTTAGATCTTCCCGGAGCATTTGAAGTCCTTGATGCTCAGGATTACCAAGTACCCGCTTTCTTGCACCAAAATAAGAGCGAAGAACAGTGGTACTCTTTTCTATTCCCTCATAGTGCTCATTAATACTAGGTGAAAATATCGCCTTATTCTCAATATTTAAAGCTTCAATTGTCTGAGAAATTTTATGAATACCTTCGGCATAGTTAATAAGTGAATTCGAAAGAAGGATCAAAGCTAAACACGCGCATCCATTGGCTGCAGCTAAAAGCTTGCTACTTCGAAACGACCAGAGAGTGAGCCCTCCCATCGCAAAGGCTGCAGAGCTTGTTCCATTCACCGCCATATTTGCAATAGGAAAGATCCCCGTCAATACAACGACTTCTTCCTTCCATATCTTATAAAACTTGTTGTAGTCTATCTCTTCTATCTTCTCTTCAGCTTTTGCATTCATCGCTTCCATTAAAGCGCGAGGCCCTTCTTCGATCTCAGCAACTTTTCCACCCATAAACTGAAGGGCAGGAGCATAGTCTCTGCTAAAGGTGACCTGAAACTGTTCCGATGCTCGCAACTCTCTTACTATCGCTAGTTGATCAGACTTACCAAGAGATGTGAATGGGTGAGATGAAATACTCATTATTAACTTCCTAATTTGTAATGTGCAACAAGGTATTGAGTCATTTCATGCCCGATTTGCGCAAATTGAGTCCCTTTACAATGTTTGCTTAAGGCATCACCTGAAACAGGTTCAGCACTACCTGAAAACATTGCCTCTGCTGTATATACTTGAAATTCTACAAAACAATCCACTAAATCACTATGGAGTGAAGTAGCATAGTGCTGAGCTAACTGTATCTCAATAGGAAGATCACCCTTCGTCAATAAAGCTGCGTGATGTTTCTCATTAATACCAAAGACATGAAGCATTTTAGACATTTCCGCTTGAGCCTCAGGATTTGCCGGTAGTTCTAATGGTGAGGCCATTACTCCCTGTTGCATTGCTTTTGCTTTGTGCTCTACCTCATCCTTTGAAATCAAGGTAAAGGTTTTATCGGCAAGTAATTCTTCAAACTTTTTAGCGCTCAGCTGTTCGTCTTGAATATCCGGGTGTTGAATCATTTTACTCAAATCCATCATTACCATTCGTTCATCAGAAGCATCACCCGTTAATTCACTTACAGGAATTGGAATAGCTACCGTTTCTTCTAAACTTTCTCGACCCATCCCCATCATTTGCATTTGCATTTGGATCATTTGTCGAACTTGATTCGGATCACAAGAAAAGGCTTCAGCCATAGCTGAGAACATCATTCTAATTTGCTGCTTCATCATTTCTTTTTCAGAAACTGATGCTGATTCAGGAACAGGAATCGATGCTGCAGCTTGTCCTTTTTCCTCTTCAATCTCCAAATGACCTAAACTTTCCATAAGAATTCTTTCTAGCTCTGCATCCGACATTGGTTCAGGAACTGTTGGAGTTGTATCAACTGTTTTTCGCTCAGTAGAACTACATCTTAGTGGGTCTGCCATTTCTTCAAATTCTCCGTGTAACGATTAAAAAATTGAAAATAGTCTAAAGAATAAGAGAATTTATAACAATACTAAAAAATGAGAAGTGATGACTAAGGATGTTGATTGATATTGAAATAAATCTCCTTTCTAAGATACCATTAATTATTTTTTCATAACCCTGGGGTAAAAATGTCTATTTCATCATTCTTTTCACTTTCCAATACGTTCAAAGGAGGACTCGGCTCTACATTATCAACCTGGGTATTAAGTCAAACAGGCGTTATTGAAGATATTTCCAAAGCAACAACTCCATTTTTCAAAGGCGCTTTTGTCTTTGGAGCAACAACAGGAACAATTGAATTTGCAACAAACCATCTCAAGGAAAAAGTAAAAAACAACGTAGCCGAAGATAGCCCCTATCGTCAGGGTATCGACTGGGTTCATTCTGCCTTAGTTATTGGGACCCGTTATGCCGTTGCAAAAGTAGGAAGTCAGTTTTTTGGATTGAATATCTCGAATAAATACGTTCACCTTCTCATGGCTTCGGAATTTCTTAGTTGCACAACATCAAGCAGTAGGTTTGGACAAGCATTTAATGGGGTAATGGGCATTATGTATGCAAAAACCCTCTCGATTTTTATCAAGGGACCTCTAGCAGAAAATGCTTTTTATTTTGGAGCTATTAGCGGCTCAGCCTACTCTTTACTCGGAAAAGTGACTCCTTTGGCAGATAGCCAGGTAAAAGGGAGAGTCGAAGACTTAAGATACCTTTTTATCTACCGCGCAGTTCTCTGCGGAGGCTTAACATCAGCCAGCCTCTACCTAGCAGGCAAAGTATGTCGATCCCTTAGCATTGACATTCCTAAAGGATATCTTAATGGTGTCATGGCTTTAAGTATTCCATCTGTCCTACTATATTCCACGTTTTCTCATCTTTCTACCGATATTCTAGGGTCTTTAAAAGCACAACAAATAAATGATCGACTCAAGGCTTCTGAAAACCATAACGTTCAAGCAATACATGCTAAAATCCAAGAAATGATTGACTGGGCTAGTCCTAATATAGATTCGAATGCCCTTCAAGGACATCTAAAGAATCATCCGGTAATGAAGGCTGAGCTTCCAAAGCTTTTTAATTCTGAATTAGCAGGGGTCTTTAGTCAATTCGTTCAAGGTTGGTCAGAAGGAATCCCTCCTGAAGACCTTGTAGTTCGATCAGCAGAGCGTCTAGGAAATCAAGTAGATCATATCATGCCCATTCTTGAAGTTGTGAGTGAAGCGATTGGAGTTAAAGAAAACAAAGCAGGTGCAGAGTTTATTTTAAAGGTTGTTCTTTATCAGGCAAGTAGTCCTGTCTTAGTTGCCTTTAAAGAAATGGATGTTGAATTTATCCCTCTCCTATTAACTAAGGCTGTTGCTATCTTTGCAGTGGATAATACCTATGCAGCGCAAGACCTTCCTCCATTCTTTACCGCAAAAACAAAAGAAAAAATTATCGCTCTTCGACAACTACTTTTAGAGAATTCTGCCACAAGGGAGGAGTATCGTACTGTTTTAACGCATCTTAATTCTGTTGTTCAAAGAGATAGCAACGAAGGTTTTTTCTCCTTCGAAGCTGAATTATCAAGGGAGGAAAGCGAAGCACTTAATGCGCTGAAAATAATCGGGAATGAAGAACTTCAATCGGGTTTCATAAAAACCTGCGCGGCACAAGCCACAAAGCGTATAGTAGAAGTCGATTAATCAGAAGAATAGGACCAAGAGTTATAGCTGTCGCTTTTCATCGAGCCATTTGCGGCTGATATTGATGAGGCGAAGGTTAAGGTCAGGGTTTTGAGGGCTCATATGCTCGGTTTCAAGATTGATCACAGTTTTAGGTTCAGGCACAAGTTCTTGAAGGCGCTCAGCACATTTAACGGGAATTTGAGAATCATAGATCCCATTGATGATCAAAAACTCCCCTTTCATATGGGGCGCATAAAGGATCGGGTCGATGGGCTTAAAGGTTGCAGCTGCCATTGTAGCCACAGGCTCTTTGAGGAAATTGGGAAGAGGAAGGTTGGCTTTGAAAAGGCAGTAGATGCCAGCGCCTCCATAAGCCATCACTCCAGGACCTAATGGAATCCCCTCTTTTTCTGCTTCCACATAGGTGACAGGCATAAAGGTCGCTCCAAAGCTATAGCCCATCAGACTGATTGGCTCCTTATTCATCCAAGGTTGTTTTCTTAGGTATTTGATCATAGCAATGAGTTCTTGTGGAACTTCTAGAGCCGCTTTTCGAACTCTATAGAGATGTAAAATCACATTGATTTTATGGAGGGTTTTAAGTCTTTTAGGATATTCATAGGCGACAAGGGCATACTCACCGTGATCAGGGATAAATTGGAGGCTTTCTCGACCCGTTTTGAGTCCTCCAACAATGAGAATTGTAGGGAGCCCTTCAGGGCGAATTTTTTCAGGAAGACTAATGGTAAAATTCGCCTCTCCTGCTTTTCCACAGTCAAGAACAATATCTTCATAGCTGCGTATTTCTAAGTTATCAGGAACCTGATACCTTTTTTCTGAAGTGACAGTATAATCAGCATCCCCATAGAGTGGAATCATCATGGAAAATAATGAAAATACCAGAGTCTTAAAAATTGAACTTTTAAAGCATCGAATAAGCATTGCTTCTCTCTAAACTACCCAAGCTCCTTGTAGTAAATTTTTCCAATTTACACAAGAGGATGGATACTAGAAAAGCTCTTTTTTAATATATTCGATATCTCGAAGAACGCGATCGAGTTGGACCTCAGCGCGCATCGACTGCGTCATATAGTCCCAAAGCTTCTTAAAGTCATGGGCTATTTCCTTCCCAATCTTTTTAGAAAGGTCATACCCTTTCATGAGGATTTTATTTAGCTCTTCCATAAGGAGATCACTCTTTTCAACATATTCGCTGTTAAGAGCTGCAACGATCTTCTCAAGATCTTCGTAATCCTCAGGGTTTGCAAGACCTTTTTTTTTCTTAGCAATTTCCTTCTCTAAGGCTTCATAATAATCATGACATTGTGTGACATGTTTTTGCTTATCAGCTAAGTCATCAAGAATGCGGCTTAATTTTTGACGATCGCTCATGAACGTTCCTTATAATTGTTTTCAGCAAAATCCCAATGTATCACATCACGGAACTGCTCGATAAAACGGGGGCGCTCATTCCGGTAATCGATATAGTAAGCGTGCTCCCAAACATCCAGGGTCAAAATAGGTGTTTTATTATGTTTAAGAGGGGTGTCAGCGTTGCTAAGAGGCATGATTTCAAGTTTACCTGCAGCATCACTCGCAAGCCATGCCCAACCAGAACCAAAGAGTGTTGCAGCACTATCTGAAAACTGCTTCATAAAGGGCTCTAATCCTCCAAAATCTCTTTCAATTGATTCTAGAAGTTCACCGCTTGGTTTCCCCCCTCCATCAGGTGACATGCAATCCCAGAAAAAGGTATGATTCCAGGCTTGAGCCGCATTATTAAAAACACCTCCAGAAGAACTTTTGACAACATCATCTAGTTCCTTCTGCTCTTCAGGTTTTCCTTCAATAAGGCCATTAAGTTTTTTAAAATAAGCAGCATGATGCTTGTTATAGTGATAGTCCATTTGCTCTTCAGAAACAAAGGGGGCAAGCGCTTTTAGATCATAAGGAAGTTCGGGTTGTTTGAATGCCATAATCATCCTACCTATTTAAAATTGATTAAATAAAGAGTGTAAGAGATTTTTCCCTTTTATTGAAGCACTTTTAAACGCGGGTCACCACTTTCGGAAAGATCATCGATACTGTCAGCAGGATACGGAGGATTCGAACGATAGCCGCACCCCTTCAAAATCTTTGGATAGCCAAAATATTCAATCATTGGCCATTGCCGACAAATTAAAGGACGCAAACGATAGTCACCACAACTCCCATCTTTTTTTAGGTGGCGACAACCCATCACATGCATTTTTTTTCCTTCATAAATTTGTGGCTCTGGCAGGCGTTTATAAAAGCCTAAAAACTGCGTATACCAAAAGTAAAAAAAACGACCTAACAGCTTATTCGAATAAGCTATCAGAACATAATGGCAACAGTTGCCACGTCTTTTACATTCCCCTTCCCGTTTAAAAGGAGGGCGAATGATCTTTTTAGCAACTTTCTGCATTGAATAATCGATTAAGACAAAAGGTAAAGCAAGGCATTTAGCAGGCAGACGAAGCCAAAAAGGGACCCACTGCTTAGGAATGCCCCCTTTTGGAGCTAAAGGTTGTTCTGTCGCTTCTGAGGCTTCAAAGAGGAGATCGTCTAAAAGCTCTGAATTTGGCCCTAGTTTCGTTTTCATGAGCCTAGCTTGCCTGTCTCTAAAATAACGCTCAAGTGCTAAATTCGGTACTCAAGTGCTAAAAATGAGATAGAATTGTGTTAGATTTGAACAAGATATTAGCAGTCTCCCTCAATTATTGCAAAATAATTTTTATTACTTTTTAAAGCGTGTTTTGTTATAATATTAGCTATTAACGAACAAAATATTAAAAATAAAAAGAAGGATACAATTGTGGGATTCGAAGAAAAAGTAATTAAGTCTCAGAAGCTTGCGAAGAAAATTGAATTTATTACCATTCAATCTAGCGAACAGAGAGATGAAGAAGTTAGATATAAGAATATCAATAGAAAGCAGATCCGATTTGATCTTAGCGACTTAAGTACAATGATTGCTCTAGGAGAGCTTCTTAGACCTTACGGTTTAAAGCAGTTTATCGAAAATAAAATGGCTGAGTCAAATATCGATATTTTCCGTCTCTACGGAGAAAAAAGACTAGCTAAGCGTGCTATGAGCTTCCTAAAGGCTCTATATATCAAGCACCCTGAAAAGTTTGCTGGTGTTGATTTAGCCAATGCAACTAGCCCACGAATGAAAATGGTCCGCGGCGTTTTTATTATTAGTGAAGTTGCTAATCAAAAAACGATCTCTCTCAAAGACGATGGCGAGTCTTATCAATCTGAGCTTGAGTCATTTAGAAAAAAATACAAGGAAGAAGAAGCGAAGCTCCGCATGCAAGAAGATGCTATTAAAGAGTTAACCTTCGAAGATGAAGGGCAAGAACGCCTTATCGGCCTAGATGCCTAAATAACTTCAATGGCGGTGGAATCCTTTACCACCGCCTTTCTTTTATCCTTTGCTAGATTGCAAATAACTTATTATAAGCAGTTAACGACCTGTTTCTTCAACTTTTAGCACTACCAAAACTTTATTATATAACTGAATACAAATGATTTAAGTGTTAATTATAAAGATATAATTAGACTTTTATATAGATTGATGTAATAATTAAGTTAAGAAAAGATTAATTATAAAGGGATAAAACAAATGTTATTAGATGAAAAGATCTTTGCTTCAGATGCGCTAGCAAAAAAAGTTGAGTTTGTTACTGTTCAGTCTTCTGAACGTCGAGACGAAGAAATCCGGTATAAAAATGTTAATCGTAAGATGATCGTTTTTGATCTTAGCGATGTTGGTATGATGCTAGAGCTTGGTAAACTACTTAAGCCCTATGGTTTAAACGAAAACTTTGAGAATAAAATGCTAGAGTCAAAAGTAAGTGCTTTTAGGATTTGGGCTGAAAAAAGAATCGCAAAACGCGCCGAAGCTTACCTACGAGTTCTCTATCTAAAGCACCCTGAAAAATTTGGAACAATCGAATATGAAAACTCTAAGAATAAGAGAATGCGTCTAGCAAAAGCAAATTATATCTTAAGTGAAATGATGTCACAAAAGAGTATTTCACTTAAAGATGATCGTGATGATCATATCAATCAACTTGAAGACTTCAAAAATAGGTTTACTGGAGAAGCAAAACGGCTTGCTCTTCAAGAAAACATTATTAAAGACCTCACACAGGATGACCGAGCAGAAAATCAAACGCTACTTGAAATGGATAACAAAGAAGCTTAAAAGTTACCTTCTTAAAAAAAGATTCACCTCAGAAGGTAGACTTCTGAGGTTTTTTTCTTGCATTTTCTGACGCATCTGCTACAATATGCCGCTAAAATGGCAAATATGGAAACGCAGGACTCAGCCGAAACAAATTCTTGGATTAAAAAAATTTGGCCGGTTCAAAAATATGAACTTAAAAAGGTCATACCTCTCTTATTTCTTAAATTTCTAGCTTCAATCGTCTACGCCACCCTTACCTGTATGAAAGATAGCCTTATTGTAACGGCAGATCATTCAGGTGCTGAGGTTATACCTGTTTTAAAGGGATGGGTTGTATTTCCTTTATCTCTTCTTTGTGCGATCGGCTACTCAAAACTCAGTAATGTCTTTAAACGCTCTACTCTCTTTTACATGATTGTCTCCTTCTTTCTGTTAGTTATTTTCCTTTATGGCTTTGTTCTATACCCGAATGTTGACATTTTAAGCCCCCATACTAGCGCTAATGCACTAACAGCTAAATTAGGAGCAAAATTTACCCACTGGATCTCTGTATACCGAAACTGGATTCATTCTCTCTTCTTTATTACAGCAGAACTTTGGGCTCAGGTCGTAATCTTTATCCTTTATTGGGGATTTGCTAATCATATTTGCCAGGTAAAGGAGGCAAAAAGAACCTACACCCTCTTCATTGCTGCAGGTGATTTAGCAACAGTTGTCTCAGGCCCTCTTGTACTCCACTATGTCTCAAAGTTCACAGGTGGAGATTTTACAGGAACGCTGCAGACTCTAATCTCTTATGTCCTCGTTGCAGGATCATTGATCCTCGTAACTTACTGGTGGATGAACCGCTATGTTCTCTCTGATAAGCGTTATTTTGACCCTTTAGTTATAAAACATACCCTCAATGAAAAGACAAAGCTTACCCTCGGTAAGAGTGTTAAACACATCTTCTCATCAAAGTATCTGCTCAGCATTGCAGTTCTGGTGATCGGATGTGCCCTCACCATTAATATGGTTGAAGTGACCTGGAAGGCCCATTTAAAAGAGCTGTATCCAACAACTGCTGACTATCTTGCTTTCAATTCTAAGGTCACCACGATTGTTGGAGTTGTGGCCCTATTTACTGTTTTACTGCTAGGTGGAAATTTCCTCAGGCGGTTCGGATGGCGCTTTAGCGCTCAAATATCCCCTATTGTTATTGGCGCAACAGGCGCCATTTTTTTTGCTTTTTCCTACTTTAGAGACTCTTTAGGTCCCCTCGCCACACTCTTTGGAGCAACCCCTCTTATGTTTCTCGTACTCTTAGGGGCCTTCCAAAGTATCGCTAGCAAGGTGGTCAAATATTCCTTCTTTGACTCAACCAAAGAAATGGCCTACATTCCCCTTGATCAAGAATCTAAAGTTAAGGGGAAAGCTGCCATTGATATGGTCGGCTCTCGCTTAGGAAAATCAAGCTCATCATGGCTCCAAGTTTCGATGATGGCTCTTGCGGGTACAGGATCCGTCTTAGCTATCACCCCGTATCTTATCCCCATCGTTCTTGGTGTTGCCTTCTATTGGAGCTATTCTGTTCGCTACCTTTCTAAGGAGTTAGACAAAAAGGAAAAAGCTCTTCTCGAAACAGAAGAAGCTGCAAAAGAGGAGCCCTCCTCTGCAGCTGAACCTACGCCTGTCGCGTAAGAAAATACATATTGATATTTGTAGGATTTAAGAATTCGTTGACGACATTCTTGGCATCCTGAATTGAAAATTGTTTGCACGAAAAGATATCGAGATAGCAGTCCCCATTTTTATCTACAAAGTGCCCACTAATGAGACTTGTTTCAATAAGCTGCGTTAGCGTATATCCCGCAGCTTCTGGTTCGTGGGTTGCAAAATGATTCAGCTGAGGCTCTCCATAAGCCTGCATTCCAATCCGCTTTACCATTTCTGTAGCAAAAGCCGCTAAATTATCCCGACTGGTAATCTTAGCTATATCGCAGCTCCTGCAATCGAGTATCAGGTGATATCCCCAGTACCTTGTCTCACCCTTTGGCTTTTCCTGAGCGACTGGGAAAGGACCATGCGTTTACTCGATACTCCCCCTTTAACCTCTCTAATACTTTGCTGTGTTTCTTCAACTGGTTCACAATAACAATTTTCAGAGCAAGCCTCACCAATTGGTTCTACCATAGTTTTCCTCCTCTAAATATCTTTTAAGAAATGTGATTGGTTCTGAACAACATATGCTGCAAAAATAAGGCCTAGACGCCGGTCGACGGCATTTGTAGCTTTAAATTTCCAAGAATCTTCTGTTCCTGTGTCAAAAATCCGTTTCATATAGCCAACAACACCATTTGTTTGGTAATCGCGTATATAGATCTGAGTTTTTTCTTCACGAGCATAAGCTTTAACATTCCCTTCTTTATCTTGAAAATCAAAGCGAGCTTTACTGAGATCAAGAACTTTTCCATCAATAAACCCGATGTTTTCGCCATTCGAATTATAGACATCGAAATCAGATAGAGTTGCTGATCTAAATATTCCTAAAAATGAGCCGCTCCAAATCCCCTTTAAAGAGAGGATCCCATAGTTTTTAACCGCTTCTGCAATTAATTTTCCTGTATTGGCATCTCTTAGCTCATAATGAGCGCGCCAATCAAGAGGATTAAAACCATACCAGAGTTTATTCGTTGAAATGACTGCTTTTGGCCAGTCTTTCTCTAAAATTGTAAACTCTTTAGAAAAAAACTTTTCTGAGGGCTTCACCTCATAGTCTTCAGTTTGTGGTGTGGAAAAGGACTCTTCTCCGCCGCCAATTGCTTCAACTGACATCTTATTCTCCTAATGTTATCTTTCTAAAAGGAGGGACATCATAGCTATATAGATATTATTGGAAAAGGAGATAATCTTTATTTTCGACAAAGCGATTCAACGAAAGCATTTTTGGAGAAAAAGAAAATTGATCAACAACCTCATAAGAGGTGTGAATTTTTTCAGAAATAACCTCTCCTTTTTCCATGAGAGCATGAATTTCAATACAGGGTTTTCCGGGGGTCATTTCATTGAAAAATGAGATCTCTTCAACTCCAAGAATTTCAACCTTGGAATCAATGGAAGTAATAGGTTCTACACGAATAAAAAATTTTTGATCAAAACGACGTTTTTGAGTGATTAGACGGATCTTCTTACTTAACTGGTGTCTCTCGTTAAATTTAGGATCCATCTGCATCTCACGAACAACAAGTAAATCGCTCATATTAAGAAGTGTTGTCCGATTAACAAAGTTTTCCCAGATTTGTTTCTGATGTTGCGTCGGTTCATTAAGATATTCTGGATAGAGAAACTGAAAGCAAAGAGTTGCCCCTTCTTGAGCATTAAGCCCTACCCACATTTGATAATACTTTCTTCCTCTTGGCCCCTTAGCAACGAGCTCTCTATAGGGGAAAATCCCCCATTTTCCGCGACTGACTTTAATTTCTGTAAACCCTGCAGCCGTTAAATCATTCACTTTTCCATCATTTGAAAAGCGATCAAACCCTTCTTGTATAACCGTAGTCGCCAACTGAGAACGAATCAGACACCCTTTTAAAGCTGTAGGATCATCAAAATAATCTGAGAGACTCCCCATCGATCCCCAGTAATATCCAGTGCTAAAATAGGGGTCTTCCTCTCGCTGTCCAAGGACAAAATCTTGAGGTAGCCAAGGATTAACAAGTGGGGGTTGGACAATATAAGGGAGGAGATTCAAGATGCGAATTTCATCGCTCTTTTGCTGAGCAAAAGCACCAATTGATAAAAAAATTAAAAAAGAAAGCATCCACCGCAGCATCTTATGACCTATGAATAATGGGTTATTTTACATGTTAAAGATAAGGAGTTTTTCACGCTAGTATCAATTCATAAAAAATCCACTTTATGTTATGGCTTATATCATATGTTTCGAAAGCTACCCTTTTTACTTATTCCTTTTTTGCTTTTTGCGAGCCCTCCAAAACAGAAGGCCTGGCAAAACCCTTGGTTTACGGGGCCCCTTCTAGCTCCTAGCCCAACGGTGAATGAACTCAAACAAGTAACCTGGCAGCCCTATCTTTTTGTGACCTGTAATTTTGGCGTTTATGACCGTCATTGGAAACGGCAGAACATTCCTAACATGTGGATTGTTCAGCCTCTTCTCGATATCACCTATGGGATTTCGTCTTTTATGGACCTAGAAGTCACCCCTGCTTTTTCCTACCAGACTCGCAAAGGATCTTCTTCAATTCGGATGAACGATACCCCACTTTATCTAGGGATCCAAGCGCTAAGAGAAAAAGAAAATTCTTGGATTCCAGATCTCAGGATCTCCCTTCAAACGATTTTCCCTTTTGGACAATATGATAAAGGGAATCCAAAGAAACATCAAACAGATCTTACAGGGAAGGGGTCCTACCAAACAGGAATCAACTTTGACTTTCAAAAAACATTTAATCTAGCCCCTGAGCATTATTTTCGCCTCCGCTGGTCTATCAACTCCATTTTATACTTGTCGGTCGCGCATATTCAGGGAATCAGCTCCTACGGCGGCTCTCCTGATACAAGGGGGAAAGTCTATCCCGGAAGAGTCTATACCTTCTATCTATCTGGGGAATATACAATCACTCACAATTGGGTCTTTGCCTTTGATACTGAATATGTCTATGCTATAAAAGACCGTTTCTCTGGTCGACAAGGTGATACTGACAGAGTAGGAGGTCCTACTTCTCATCAGATAAGTTTTGCGCCAGCTATTGAATACAATTACAGCGCTAATTTTGGGATTATTGCGGGAACATGGTTTACCTTAGCTGGAAAAAACTCTACCCAATTCGCTAGTGGAGTCATTTCAGCTGTGATTTCTTATTAAAGATTGATCACTTCAATCGAAAGATCAACGAAATTTTGCTGATACCGATCAATAAGTTTAAAAGCGTCGGGACTTAAGCTTGGGGCACCTGTGATATGAAGGGCATCAAGAGGGAGCTTTAGTAAGGCTTCTAGTCCGTGATCCGTCAAGTTAGGAATCCCTGAAAGGTGAACCTGTCTTAGCTTGCATTCTTTAATTTGAGTGAACAGTTCATCTGTAAGATTTAGACATCCTTCTAGGTTAAGAAAGCGAAGGGTGGGATGAGGTTTAAAAAGAAGGGATGCCTCTTTATCTGTTAACATTTCTCCGTCATAAATCTGCAAACGATAGAGTGGAAGGGACTCTATCACTTTTTCAGCAGAATCCATAGAGATATGAATATAAGAAAAGATAAGGTAGCTTAATGTAGGAAAAAGTTCTGGAAATCTGGAAAACCCTCTATCTGTTATCGGGGTTTCTCTAATATCTAAAACCTCTAAATGCCTCATCTTCTCAACAAAGGCGTTATCGTTAACAAAATCAAGCCTTTGCAAGCTAAGTCTCATCAATGTTTTAGGGAGAAACTTTAAACACTTTTCGGTCAAAAGAGGACAGTCTGATATATTTAAATCATGAATGTGATCACATTTTTTTAGGAGTTCCGCTAGTCCTTGATCGGTAATTGAATAGGATTCCTTAATACTCAATAAGTCCAAATCGGGATTCCATTTAGCTATTTTGGAAAGAAGCTCTTGATTTACATGATTATTTTGATCCAAAATAAGCGCTGTCATTGGGCTATTCTGATGGATTATTTCGGCTAATTTTTCTGAAGAGACTTCAAGAGGCGGCTGATAGGGTTCAATACTTAACGATTTTATCCCTTTTTTTATCTTTGGTGGAACCGTCAAATTGTTTTCATAAATGGATGAAAGCATCTCCTTAAAATTTGCTAAAATGGGATAGAGACCTTTTTCCTCTAATGCATCGCCTTGTTGTCCATATAGAACAGTTGTGTCCCCCTCGCGGCAGCTGACTGATCCTTTAAAATTAGCAGAATTATGGTAGAAAATGCGTGGGTTCTTTTCCTTTCTAATGAGCGATCTTCCAATGGAGTGTTGATACCCTTTCATACTTAAAAGATCCATCATTGTCGGCAGTAGGTCACATTGAGAAGCTAAGCTCTCAATCACCTTAGGCTCTTTGATCCTTCCATCAGCATAAATCATAAGGGGAACGTGAAAATTGTCCTTATGATTACCCCGATGAAACTCTAAGGATTCATTCTTCTCACCAAAATAGAGACCGTGATCCCCTGTAACAAAAAGAAGAAGGTTTTTAGTTAACTTCTTCTCTTTGAGTTTTCGAATAAAATTCCCCACCTGATGATCTGCATAGTGAAGGGTTTTTAAGTAGTTTTGATAATATCCCTCTTCTAGATCAGGAAATTCAGGAGAGACATATCCTTTAGGGAGCACCCACGGATGGTGAGAGGTAATCGTTAAGATCGAATAGAATTGTGGAGTATTTTGATGTTTTTCAAAGTGATTAAGGGTCATTTCAAGTAGGTACTCATCATCGATTCCCCAAGACCCGCCTGTAGATGCAGGATTAAATTTTTCGATTTCTTTTTTATCAAAAACACGATCTGCTTGAATCTGCTTTAAAAATGGTCCGATCCCACCGATCCCCCAATGAGCTCCTGTAAAGAAATTTGTTTCGTAACCTAGCTCTTTTAGATGATCTGGAAGACCGTATGTCGGAATATTTTTCGAAAGGGTTGTCTTCATTTCAAGGGAATAAGGAAGACCGAATAAAGAGGTATAAAATGCGCGAAATGTCGGGAAGGAGTTCGCATAAAAGTTTGAGTAAACATAGGATTCTTTAGCTAAGGCATCGAGATGACTTGTGACTTCATGTTTTCCCCCTAAACATCCCACATCTTTTGAGCGAAGAGATTCAACAAATAGAAACATAACATGAGGTTTTTCATCTGGATTTATTTCTATTTCCAATTCTTTTTTCCCTTTAAATCCATGGGTATACCTGAATAGAGGATAACTAGAATCTTTAGATGTGTAGATTTCCTGAGAAGAAAGAATTTCCCTTTTAGCAAAGGAGAGGAAGTTTTTCTTATTTTTTCTAAACGGTTTAGAAAGAATCATGAATACTTGCTTTTCCCAAAGAATTAAAAGGGCGTCTTTTCCAAGCTCTGTCTTGATATAGAGAAAAGGAAGTCCTAGTAGTAAAAGCCATGGAGAAAGAGGTTGAAGGACAGACGGAAGAAAGGCAAAGGGGAGAAATAAGGGGAAAATCTTAAATAAATTCAACTCTTTTGCTGAGTCTTTAAAATCTCCAATTTGCTTTAAGAGCGGTAAACAACTTCCATCGAGTCTAAAATTAAGCTTTTTATCTACCCAACCATCGTAAAGAATAAGGAGCTGAAATGGAGGGATAAGCCAAGGAGAAATATGGGATAAAACGCCAAGTTGTGCTCCTGCAAAAAGATCTTGAAATAGCCCTAAAAGGGAAAAGTCTCTGCGGAAGTAGAGCCGGGCAATCCAAGCGGGAAGAGCAAATCCTATTAGCCCCAGTGCGCTATGCATTTAGAATACTCCTAGAGCATCCAACATCACAATAACAATGATTAATGGGGCTAGGTATTTCACACTAATTTCAAAATACCATTTTAGAAAGGGATAGGTTTTAAAAAGCCCTTCAGCCCCCTCTCTGAGGTGGGGAAAAGCTTTTTTGAAGGTCCAGCGCCATCCTACAAGAATCACAGCTGCTAATCCTCCAAGAGGGATCAAGATATTAAGACATAAAAAGAGGAGGAGGTTGAAGAAGTTCTTTCCAAAAAGGGTAAAGTCTCTCCAGGGTCCAAAGGAAAGAACGCAAGGAAGGGCTACGATAAAAACAGCAATGCCTGTCGTCAGGACAGCCTGATGCCTTTTCCATTTCCAAGCATCGATAAAGTAGGCAATAAGGGGTTCCATTGCTGAAATCTGCGAGGTAAGTGCGGCTAAAACAAGAAGGAGGAAAAAAAGAAGGCATATAAAATAACCTCCCGGAATTTGAGAGAAAACAATCGGAAGGGTTTGAAACATTAAGCTCTCTCCTGATGAGGGAGGTAGCCCCGCAGAAAAAACAATTGTAAAAATCGCAATACCTGCTAGAAGTGAAACGCAAATTCCAAAAAGTGTGATCGGAACGCACGTTCCAGGAACATTTTCTTTTTTCCCTAAATAACTACCGTAAGTTACCATTGTCCCTTGTCCAAGGCTCAGGGAAAAAAATGCTTGTCCCAAAGCAAGGAGAATAGCTGTAGGAGTGATCTCTGACCAGTCTGGCTTAAAAACGAAAGCAAGCCCTTCCTCACCTCCGGGCATCATGAGCCCTTTAATAGCTAGGAATAAAAGGACAAATAGGAGAAGAGGCATCATGATTTTATTTCCCGCTTCAATCCCCTTTTGAACTCCAGTATAGAGAACAAAAAGAGAGAGAAATAGAAACCCTACTAGAGAGCCAATTCCCCAAAGGGGAGAAGCACTAAATGCTTTAAAGTGTGAAACCGCTTCTTTGGTCGAATCAAAATGGGTAATTTCGCCAAAAATAGCCTGCATAAAATAGCCTAGAGTCCAACCAGCAATCACGGCATAAAAAGAGCTTACAAGAAAACCGGTTAAGATGGTCATCTTCCCAGCCCCTTGCCATCCTTTATGACGCCCGATCTCCTTAAATGAGCCCGAGGGATTCAGTTGAGCTTTGCGACCAATTAAGATTTCAGAAATTAAAACGGGAAAACCAACAAGAAGAAGGCAGATCAAATAGAGAAGGACAAACGTTGCCCCACCATTTTCACCTACTACATAGGGAAATCGCCAGATGCTTCCCAGTCCAATTGCTGAACCGACAGCTGCCCAAATAAACCCGAAACGGGATTTCCATTGTTCACGATTTGGCTTAGCGAAAATTACCTCCTATATAAACTTTTAGTCTAGCTCAGCTAAACTAAAAGTGCTAGGAGAAATTGCCTCTTCTTCCTCAGGAACAATACGCTTATCTGCATACAGGTTATGGAAGAGACGTTCGTAATCTTTTACGCTATGAAGAAGCTCCTGTGAAAGTTGGGGGTTCTCTGGAGCAATATTATGCTTCTCATCGGGATCTTTTTCCAGATCATAAAGTTCTACTTCTTGAGAAATATGGGTATAGATAAATTTATGTTTCCCTTCGCGACACCCAAAGTTTTTAAAGACATAAGGATTATGAAAAAAGATTTGCCGCTCTTCCATTTTCCTCATAAGAGAGCTTCCTATTGATAGGTTGAACCCATGGAGGCCCAAAATATCCATTAGAGTCGGAACTAGGTCTAGTTGACTTCCTGGAGTTGTGATCCTCTTTGGCTCCAAAATTCTTCCATCGCCATAAATCATGAGTGGAACTCGAATATTTTCCTCATAGAGATAGCGCTGCTCAACAAAGTTATTATGCTCCCCCATCGGATATCCATGGTCACCCATGATAAAAAGAAGGGTGTTTTGAAGAAGATTTTTTTCTCTAAGAAGTTCAACAAGGAGCCCTAAGCAAGCATCGCTATAATGGAAGGTATTAAGATATTTTCGATAAATCCTAGAAATTTCAGGAGGAAATGCGGGAGGTTGATAATGAGTCGGAAGGTTCCATGGGTGGTGATTACTAATCGTAAAGAGAGTCAGAAACTGTGGACTCTTCTTTTTCTTTTCTAAGAAATTCGCTGCATAATGCATGAGACATTCATCAGGCAACCCCCAACTTGAAGATTGTATTCTTGGAAAATCTTTAGCTATTCTGTCCTTCCCATGAACAACATCATAGCCGTGGAGGTTGAAAAAAGCGTCTTGGTTTTCGAATTCTATAGGACCATTATGAAGATAACTTGTTTGATATCCCCCCTCTTGCATCAGTTGAGGGATCCCAATAAAGGGGGCTTTTGCTTTTGCTGCCATTTCAGAGGCATCGACATCTGAAGGAATTCCGAAAAGGGAGGAAACAACTGAGCGAGATGTCCGCACAGAGTTAGCATAAAAATCAGTAAAGAGAACCCCCTCTTTGGAAAGACGGTCAAAGTGTGGGGTCACCCCCCTTTCAGCTCCCAAAACGCCAACATTCCGCGCTCTAAAAGATTCCATGAAGAGGAATATGACATGGGGGGTCTCATCCTCTTTAATCTGAATATTGAAGGATTTTTCCCCTGTAAAACCTTGTGTATACTTAAATAGAGGATATTCTGATGAAGGGGTCGACTTCTTTTCATTCTGACTTTGGAAGCGGGCCCTTACTAAATATCCCATATCAGTCCGATCATTTTTCCTTTTAATGAATCGAAAAAGCTTTCGAATATACCACAATGTGTGTTGAAAAACGATTTGATCAGTAGCATAGGAGAGTTTCTTGGGAAGCACAAAGTGGCCCAAAGTACCTATTATTCCTAAGAAAACCCCCATCCACAGCCAATCATTATGAAATCGAAGCTCTTGAAGCCCTTCCCAGCAGTTCCAATAGGTAAAGATAGGAAGCCCTAAGAAGACAAGAGCAATCGGTAAAAACCGCAAGATTTTCTTCTCTTTGGCTGAGTCCCAAAAACAACGGGCATCATTAAGAAGAGAGAAAAACGAAACCTCCATTCTGATCGCTGTTCTCCTATGCAAAATCGCATCGACAATCAGGTGAACTTGAATCAGGGTAGAACCTAAGACAAAAATCCAAAATAAATAGCTCTTTGTAAAGGGAAAAATTGTTTGAATTAGAACGAGTAAAAAAAGCTGTTCAAAAGCGATGAACAGGTCTTGACAAACACCTGTTAGATAGGAAATAAAAAGAGACGGTCGGACAGCTAAGTGACGGTGTAAAATGCCAAACCTGACACAAAAAGCTGGGAGGGTAATAAGGAGTAAAAACGTCCATACAGTGACCATGTATTAAGGATACTTCCATAGAGGAAAAGTGTCAAAGTTTTTTAATAAAAGAACTTGTGTTATTTTAATTTAAAAAAGGCTTCAATAATGATGAATAAAAATTTTAAATTAACCATATGTAAGTCAGATAACTTAAAAGAGATAAAGCTCCCTCTTTTTTCAAATAAAGTAAGAGCGGGCTTCCCTTCTCCAGCAGAAGATCATATTGAGCAAAAGCTTGATCTCAATCAATTTTTGATTAAGCACCCAGCTGCCACCTTTTTTGTTCGTGTCGACGGAGATTCCATGAAAAATGGAGGGATTTCGGATGGAGATATCCTCATCGTTGACCGAGCTATTACCCCTCAAAATGGGCAAATTATCCTTGCAATTCTCAATGGAGAATTCACTGTTAAACGGATAAAAAAACAAGGGAAGCGCCTTTTTCTTATTCCCGAAAACCCTGAATTCCCCTTTATGGAAATCACAGAAGAGGTCGATTTTCAGGTTTGGGGGGTTGTAACCTATACAATACACTCATGTATGCACTCGTAGACTGTAATAACTTTTATGCTTCGTGTGAGCAAGTCTTTAACCCCTCATATCGAGGTAAACCTCTTGTTGTCCTTTCAAGCAATGATGGATGTATTGTTGCCCGTTCAAAAGAAGCCAAAAAGCTTGGCATTCCCATGGGAACTCCGGCATTTGAACATAAAAGTCTCTTTTTACAACACAATGTCATAGCTCTCTCTTCAAACTTTGCCCTTTACGGAGATATGTCTTATCGGGTGATTGAAACAATTAAAACCTTCGATCTTCCCATTGAGATCTATTCGGTCGATGAAGTCTTTTTGGTTTTTCCTGAAAAAGGAGGGGTAAAACTTGCGAAAGAGGTCAGAGATAGAGTGCTTCAATGGACAGGCATTACTGTTTCAATAGGGATTGCCCCAACAAAAACCCTCGCAAAAGTTGCCAACCAAAAAGCTAAAAAAAGAAACGGTATTGTTAAATATAATCCTGACCTTCTTAAAGACCTCCCAGTTGAAGAAATCTGGGGGATTGGAAGGCGCTTAAAAAAGCGTCTTCATGGATACAGGATTCGATATGCTGATGAATTGATTCGGGCAAATGATATATGGATTAAGAAGCATTTATCAGTAACGGGACTCAGAACTGTGATGGAACTGCGAGAAACGCCCTGTATCGAACATTTAGAGGTTGGGCCCGACAGGAAGTCCATTATCTCTTCTCGCTCCTTTGGAAGGGCTGTAACGACCCTTAATGAGCTAAAAGAGGCTATTGGAACCTTTACCGCAACAGCGGCTCTAAAACTCAGAAAAGAATCTCTCAAAACCCACTTCCTCCTCATTTTTATTCATGAAAAGCGATTCAAATCAGAAACAGCAACGATTCACCTTCCCTTAGCAACGTCTTACACTCCTGACTTAATCGAAGCGGCTCATCTCCTTCTTGAAGGAATGTATCAAAATGGGGTCACTTACAAAAAAGGGGGCGTGATGCTCAGTGAGCTCGTATCAGAAAAAGAGTCTCAACTCGATCTCTTTTCCAAAGACAAGCAGGCTTCAAAAAAGAGTCAAGTAATTCAGGCTTTAGACCAAGTGAACACCCATTTTGGTTCAAAAACTCTCTCATTTGCAGCTGAAGGAATTGATAAAAAATGGAAAAGCAACGCTGAAAAACGTTCTCCTAACTATACCACTTGTTGGGAAGAGATTCCTTCTGTTATAAGCAAAGATAAGTAAAAAGGAACCTCACATGAATAAGAAAATCCTTTCCTTTGATGGCGGGGGAATCAGAGGTGTTATCTCCCTAGCTTTTCTTAAAACCCTTGAAAAAGACACAGGAATTCCTATCAGTCAAAATGCAGATCTCTTAGCGGGAACTTCAACGGGCTCTATCATTGCTGTTGCTCTAGGTATCGGAATGACTCCAGAGGAAATTCTGGGTTTTTATACGACAATGAGCAATGAAATTTTCAAAAAAAGCGATAGCATCGATCATTTTTTGTCATTAAAGGCAAAATACTCTAGTCAAAATCTCCATCAAGCCCTTCTACAAGCATTTTCTTCCCCCATATGCCTCTAAATAAACTACCAAAGCAAGTTGTCATACCAACAGTTAGCCTTGATAATAAAAATCTTAAACGGTGGCGGACAAACATATTAACAAATGATTCTGAAATTTCCCTTATCGATGCCATGATGGAGTCAACAGCTGCTCCCACATTTTTCCCGTCCTATAAGGATCATATTGATGGTGGAATGGCAGCAAATGATCCTTCCCTAGTTGCTTATGCTATAAGTGATGGAGCTGAAGCTCTTCTCTCATTTGGGACAGGTTACACATCCTATGACATACCTAAAGGAGAAGACTGGGGCGAGTTTAGTTGGATTCTAGATCTGAGCCCTAATAGCAAAGCGAGCAAAACCCCCCTTTTAACAATGCTATTTGATGTCCAAGATCAGCTACCAGGACAACTCTGTACTTTGCTGTTAAAAGAGCGGTATCAACGTCTTAACCTTCGGCTTTCAAAGTCTATACATCTCGATGATGTTTCTAAAATCCCCTCATTAATAGAGGAAACAGAAAGACATATTCAAAAACACCCTTTAGAATGGAAAGTCATTTGTGATTGGACAACCTCACTTTTTGGATAAAAAAAAAGAGCGCCTCATTGAGACACTCTTTAGTCATTCCATAGAGAAAATTACCCCATTAGAAATCTAGGCGAGCCTTAAAAGTGAGTCCGTAAAAACTCAGGTCTTCCGAGGTTCTTTTATAGTCTATCCGTATAGGTCCAACAGCAGTTAGAGGGGGCTGTACATCTGATATATTAATCGTTTGATTGACACGCCAAAAATATTGGACTTCGTAACCGAATCCAAACTCTAAGTATTGATCACGATTTTTAATATGGAAATCTGTTCCCCAAAGAAGGCCTCCAAAAAACGCAACATGTGGAGAAAAGTGATGCTTGTCTCCCTTAAGCTTGACAGCTGCAACAGTTTCATCTGAACCATCAGGATGAATGACAACCCTGTTGCTAAAACGTGCATCATTACTTGAGTAGAAAAGGGATGCCGAAAGATCCGCAAAAAGTCGGAATCCATCTGCTAAAAACCAAGTCATATCTGTTCCAAATCTTGGTCCTAGACCTAAGAAATCAGAACTTGAATGAAGGCGATGATAGACTGATCCAGAAACAATAAATGGCGTTTGAGCATTATTCAGTCTATCGGTTGCATGAAGTTTAAATTGTTGGTCAATCCATGCTGCTTTAAATCCAATCTTAGGATGTACTGAGATCTTTTTACTAATAAAAAACCCTTTTCCAATCATTAAATCTAATGAATCGTAATCGACACGAGCGTCAAATTTCGCATGGGAAATTCCACCAGATGTTCCAACAGTTTCATCAACATAGATAACACTATCATTCGGCTCATTAGTTGATTCTGTATCAGAGGTATAAAAATGGGTGTATGTCAAACTGACATCCCATTTTCTTTCGCCAATAAATCTTCCAATACCAAATCGGAAACCTAGATCCCATCCGAAATCGCTATCTTTCATTGTTCCTGACATCGGTAAGGAAGCAGAATCAAAAGCGATTGCATACTCTGTTCCACCTTCTTTTGCATGCCAATACAGGAGTTCAGCATTAAAGAACCAAGTTGTATCATAGGGTTCCGGACAAGCATTTCCAAACTTAGCCCCAGCTGTTCCGATGGGAGTCTCAGAATAGACAGACTTCATCTCTTGTTCTAATTTTTCAACCCGCTCACTCATGCTTTCTGCAAATAGAGAAACACTAAGTATCGTAGCGAAAAGAATTTGAGTCACCATTTTCTTCATTTTTGTTACCTATATGGGTGTAACTTAATCATTAACTCACCTCATACGATATATTTTTTTTTTTGCAAATCATTTTGTAAAAAATAATTTTATTCATTAAAATAATTCCTTAAATCCAGCAGATCAAGGAATGCCCTTATGAAAATCCCCCCTGATTCAATTGATTCAAGCATACATCTTGATGATGTCTGCACTGGAAACGATGGAATCGGTTGGACAATCTTGTGTCGACTAAAAATGGGTAATGGATTTGTTAAGTCGTCTAAAATAATCACGCCCATTAATGCTGCAGAAAATCTTCTTAAAGCATTAGGAAAGAAACGATTAATTTATCAAAAAGGGCTTTACCCATAACAGTCAAAAAGGAGTAAATAAATGAAAACAAAAAACAGGCTATTTAAGGCCATTGTAGCGATTTTTTTTATGGGAACTCTAGGTGCAAATGCAGCAACCTGGGAACCACCTCTAACGATACAAAATACTAACGTTGCTTCTACTCAATCAAAAATCTCTTGTGATCACATGGGAAATGCGGCCGCAGCATGGATTGAGGGAGGAAACCTTTATGTATCTTATCGCTCATCTGGCGGACTTTGGGAAGCTCCCTCTAATCCAGGGTTTGCAAAAGGAGATATCCTAGACATCTGTACGGATCAAGCAGGAAATGTTACCGTAGTTGCCATTGCACACTCCGGTGCTGGAGATACAGTCACCCCTGTATACCGAGCATATGGATCTGGCACATGGGTCGTGACTCCAAATTTTGGAGCTGGTGGCAATGCAAACGCAACTGCTTCCATCTCTGTTTCCTGTATCAGCAGCGGAACTCAAGCCATTGCTGTTTGGAGTAATAGTTCAAGTAATACTGTCAGTAGCTCCTATCGCTCTGGAGCAACTTGGGGAGCCGTCTTAACAGTTCCTGGAATTGCTAGTATTACTTCATCCTCAACCCCTATTGTTCAAATGCGCCCAACAGGGAATGCTGATCTTACGCTCATCACAACAGTTGCTGGCGCCCAAGATATCTACATTTCTAGTACCACTTTGCCAGGAGGCACTTGGTCAGCAGTCACTTCAACAACACGTCTAAACTTCACAGCAACTCCAGAAGAGTTTGATTTTGCTATGAACAGCTTAGGAAATGGAGTGGTATTAGCCACAAGCACTGTATCCCCTGTGGTTAATAGCGCCTTTTTAACAGGAGGATCTTGGGGAGCACCGGTTACTGTAGACACCCATACATCAAAGCAAGGAAAGGTCGGTATTTCAGATAGCAATGTTGTCACTGGTGCTTGGTTTGAAGTCACTGGGCCCTCAACAGAGATTTATGCAGCCACAGCCCCTTTTTCTGGACCCTGGACAACTTTCCCTTCCCCCATCGACAGTGGAACACCAAATTATTTAAATCTTTCGGTGAGTGGAAATGGAGATACCCTTTTGGGGTGGACACATAACGGCCAAATTTATGCCTTAGTAGGAGAAGGAACTGCCTTTGAGCCCTCCACTACTATGATTGATTCAAATGCAACTCTTAGCGATGCTTGTATCGGTAGCGATGGCACAGGCTGGACAATCTGGACTGGTGGCGTTGTAGGTAGTGAGTTTGTTAAATCTTCTAAAACAATCTCATCAGTCAACCCTGTAACAAGTCTACTTCAAGCGCTTGGGAAAAAACGGCTTATTTATCAAAAAGGTCTTTACCCTTAAGACCAAGGATAAGATTTTGGGCTGCTGTTTTTGCAGAGTTTTCTCTGCATTCAATTGTCGCCGTTCCTACATGAGGAGCCAGAAGACAGTTTTCCAAAAAGCAAAGTGGATGATCACCGGGCAGAGGCTCAGGATCGGTCACATCAAGGGCAGCTCCACGGAGCTGCCCATTTGTTAATGCCTCAACAAGATCATCGGTTTTCACCACAGATCCACGCGCCATATTGATAAGGAGTGGTCTTTTCTTCATCCTCTGAATTGTTTCTGAATTAATGAGCCCTTTCGTTTTGGGAGTAAGAGGAGTATGAAGAGAAAAATAATCAACGGATGCTAAAAACTCATCCCATGGAAGTTGTCTCATACGTGGATCTTCCAATTCCTTTGGAGAACGGTGATAAATCACCACATTTAGATCAAAGCCCAGTGCCCGTCTTGCTACGGCCCTTCCAATCCTCCCATAGCCCACTACCCCATAGGTTTTCCCTGCAAGCTCTTCTCCCATACAAAGATCGGGATCCCATGAGCCCCATTTTCCCTCTCGAACAAAACGGTCTCCTTGAGGAATCCGGCGAATAAATGAAAGGAATAATGCCCAGGTCATATCAGCAGTACTATTCGTTCCATCATCGGGAAGATTAAAGACCTGAATCCCTTTCTCTTTGACACAGTCAAGATCAATATTGTCAAGACCTGCTGCATAGTTGGCGATCACTTTTAGAGAACCTGCATGTGATAAAACCTCACGATTAAGTTTATCAGGCATTGTCGACAAAATGCCGTCATAAGTTTTCACGACTTCGATCAATTTACCTGATGGGAGAACGGTATTTTCAGGATGGATATCCACATCAAAATGTTCTCTGAGCAATTTCTCGGCCACATCTGGAAGTTTGCGTGTGATATAGACTTTCATAATCGATTCATTGTTTTTAAAATCTCATCAGCAAGAAACGTTGGACTAAACTCCCCATGGTTGTAGAGGATAACAACTCCAGTATCTGTTTCAGGAATCATCCCCATATACATTCCAAAACCAAAGAGATTTCCTTCAATGGAATAGAGTTTTTCTTGAAGTGTTTCAAAAGAGGTGATCTTCCAACCAAGCCCCATCTTAAAATTCTTAAAGGAATGGTAAGGGGCTTGCATGATAGGGAGGATAGCATTCAAACTCGTTCGCTCTTTTCGCATATTAAATGAAAGAAACGTAAGCATATCTTTAGGCGTTGAATAGAGTCCCCCAGAACCAATAAAAACCGAGTAGATCTTCTCATTCAGTAAAGGAGAGACCCCCTTTCCAATCTCATAGCCAGTTACAAGACGGGACTTTTGTTCCTGAGTCAGAGTGAAAGTCGTATCCTTTAAGCTTAAAGGTTGAAAAATCATCTGATTGAGTAGATCGGGTAAGGTCCTTTTTGAGAGACGCGAGAGAAGATTTGCTAAAAAAGCATATCCGAAGTTTGAATACTCATACTTCGTTCCAGGCTCTCGCGTAAGTTCATATTTTGAAAGGAAGCGGTACATTTGACTTACGCTAAAGGAAGAGCGGCTTGAAAGGGAATAAGGCATATCAGGGAGCCCTGAAGTATGCGTTGCTAAATCTCCCAAAGTTATCTCTTTTCCTTTGTAGGAAGGAAGTTTCATCGATTTGGGAACAAATTTTGAAACAGGATCATTTAAACTCACCTGTCCCTCCTGGACAAAGTAGGATAGAGCTGCAGCAGTAAAAATTTGGGTAATCGGTCCAATCCGAAATTCAGAATGATCATTTACAGGAATCGGCGATTTAATAGAAAGGTTCCCTTTTGAAACAATCTGTTCGAACTTCTCATGGTTTTCCCTACCAATGGCCATCACCGCAATACTCTTAATTGAATGATCCTCTACAAAGGTTTGAGTGAGTTCTTCAATATGCTTTTGAATCCCCTGCTCCTCAGCAAAAATATATAAGGAGGGAAGAAAAAATAGAGTCAAAATAAGGGTTTTCATTTTCAAGATCATATGCCATGTGTTATAGTTCACATTCGAATAGTATTAAACAAAAAATTATCATGACCTCAAAGCGTACACTTAACATTTTCTTACTTGCTATGATCAATGTCGCAGCGATTTGCAGCATCAAAAACTGGCCAATTACTGCTGAATATGGGTTTTCTTCACTTTTTTATTTTATTGTTTCAATAGCCCTTTTCTTTATACCAGTCTCCCTTGTTTCTGCAGAGCTAGCAACAGGGTGGCCAGAGCGGGGAGGTGTATATGCCTGGGTCAAAGCTGCCATGGGTCACCGCTTAGGTTTTTTAGCCGCCTGGCTCCTCTGGATTGAAAATGTTGTTTGGTATCCAACCATTCTTTCTTTTATTGCCGGAACCATTGCCTTTTGCTTTAACCCTGCTTTGGCTAGCAATACTTTTTACCTCTTTTGCATGATCCTCGGGACATTTTGGCTTGCGACTCTTGTTAATCTTCTTGGAATGAAAACATCGGGCTGGATTAGCTCTCTTGGCGTTATTATTGGAACGATTATCCCTGGAGTTCTTATCATTGCTCTTGGCATTCTATGGATGATTAGTGGAAAACACTCCCATATCGACTTTACCTGGGACTCCTTTATCCCCAACCTTAGTAGCCCCAAACAGCTTGCCCTTCTGACTGGCGTTCTCTTAGGCTTTGCTGGAATGGAGATGTCGGCTGTTCATGCGCGTGATGTTAAAAACCCTCAACGGAACTATCCCCGAGCGATCCTATTTTCTGCTGTTGTCATCGTCGTTCTATCTCTATTAGGAACCCTGGCGATTGCCATTGTTATCCCCCAGGAAGAAATCAACCTTGTTTCAGGGGGAATTGAAGCAATTTCGTTCTTCCTCCAATCTTATAATCTAGGATGGACTGTTCCGATTATTGCTTTCATGGTTGCCTTTGGTGCAATGGGAGGCGTTAGCACCTGGGCTGCTGGACCGAGCAAAGGGCTTTTAGCCGCTGCTCAAGATGGGGATTTCCCACCTATTCTCCATAAGATCAATAAGAACAACATGCCTATTGCGATGCTGATTTTTCAAGGGATTATTGTAACGATCATCTCAGCTGTTTTCCTTTTTATGCCAAACGTGAATAGCTCCTTCTGGATTCTCCTAGTCCTTGCCTCACAGCTCTATCTTGTCATGTACATCATGATGTTTATTGCAGGAATTATCCTTAGATACAAAAAACCCGATGTGCCTCGAGCTTATAAAATCCCCGGTGGAAATTTTGGAATGTGGCTTGTTTCAGGCGTTGGGATTCTAGGGTCTATTTTTGCCGTTGTTGTGGGGTTTTTTCCTCCAGATCAAGTCGATACGGGAAGCCTTCTTTTCTTTGAGCTTTTCCTCTTCGGTGGGATGATCATTTTCTGCGCTATGCCCTTCATCATTCTTCTCTTTAAAAAGCCCAGCTGGAATGAACCAATCGCCTTCCAAGATGAGGACTAAATACCCTTTTACTTATATTCGATTAAGCCTTAAATACTTATAGATGTCTTATTATAAGCTAGTTATGCTTTCCCCCAATCGACTGCTGATTATTCATTCGTAACCATTTAATTATTAATTAATTATATTAAAATAAATTTTATATCAATTAAATTGTTTAATATGATATAATTTTATTATAAAAACCTTAGGGAAGGGGAAATTATCATGGCTTCTACTGTTAATCCAAATAAAGATTTTTGGGCTCAGGCCTCTCAAACCTATAATGATGTCACAACAAGTCGCCCTTGGAGACATACTATAGGAAGAATCTCAATGCTTGCTCGTATTCCAATTTATCTTATTGCATTAGGTCTTCAAACAGTTAAAGTTTCTTTCAAAGCCGTTTGTTCTCCGGCTGTATCCTTTGCGGCATGGGCTTTTAATACTCATAAGCTCGATAGCTGGACATTTAGTGGTGTTGGAAAAGATGGTATTGTATGGGTAAAACTATTAGATAAAATTGGAAGCTCTGCAATTGGGGTCATCGCTGCTCCTCCAAAGCAATACCTCTCATTCTTTGAAACAGTTAAAGGTTCGGCAAAGGCTGTTTTTTTGGGATCTTATCATAACCCTGTTGAACACAAAGGACAAATGGTAACGCTTTCATGTAAACAGTTTGCAGAGGGTTACTTTAAAACTCGCCCCCAATATTCAAAATTATTTCTTGAAAACGCATATATCGGTCGTAATGATGTTATTACGGCAAAATTAAGAAGTGCAATCAAAGCTGGATAATTAAAAACTTTTAGTAAAAATATAATAAAGGGATTCTCCAATATGGAGAATCCTTTTTTTTTATCCCCTTCTTTAAAGGAGCCACCAAGTTCCGAGCGAGAGATAAAAAAGAGTCGTGAGAACATCGGCAAACATGAGAACGACAGGACCTGCGGCCACGCGTGGATCCCATTTCCTTGCATGAACGATCAAGGGAACCACCGAGCCAATGGTTGCCGTAACATAGACTGAAATCATAATTCCAAACATGATTACAAACCCTGGAAGAATCCCGTCACCCCAAAGTAGGGAAACGGTTCCTACAATAATTCCAGAAGTAATTGCAAGAAGAGCCACAACATGCCATTCTCGGAAAAGGGAGCCTAGAGTGTATCTCCATGTTCTGTTATGATTTTTGAGAAGCTGCATGCTTTGAGTCATCGACTGCATAGAGATGGACTCTGAGAGAGTCAAAACAAGAGGGATAAACATCGCAAGAAGGAGGACTTTTGCTAGGACGATTTCGAAAACGCGTGAGATAATGGCGCAAGCAAACCCTCCAAACATATTGCAGAAAATCCAAGGCATCCGCGAACGATACCCTTTCCAAGGGCTTGGCTTCTTTCCCTCTTCGATATACATACCAATCATTTGAAAGATATCGGAGCGGCGACGCGAAGTCGCAACATCAACTTTTTCTTCTAAGTAAAGCCCCACATCGATAACTCCAAGAAGATGGTTTTTATCATCAACAACAGGAAGGGCAAGGAGGTGATGTGTCTCCAGAAATTCCATAGCATCTTGAAGAGTTTGGTCCCCTTTTAAACTAATGAGACGTGAGCTCATGATATCGGTAATGCGGGTTTGCGGCTCAGCAAGAAGAAGTCGACGCGTAGGAACAACGCCAATTAACTTCCTCTCTTCATCAACAACATAGATATAGATAATTTCATCGGTGATATGTTTGTCCCTAAGGTAGCGAAGGGCTTCTTCAATAGTATGCTCGACATGTATCGTCGTTCGAACAGGGGCGATGAAATCGCGAAGGGGACGTGTTAAATCTTTTTCTGTCATTTAAGAGACCTTTTCCGATTAATACTTCTGCTCAAAATTATTTGCATTCTCCGTAGAAAAATTTTTCTAGAAAATGCAATAAAACCTAAGGATATACGACTCAAATAAAGTCTCTATCACCTTACTCCTTTTCCGATAAATGTCAATAGACTATCATAGGCCCTTATGAAAAAAGATACATCATGGAAACAGGTCGGCAGATGGTATGATGAAATCGTCTCAAAGGATGGTCATACCTACCACAAAGAAGTGATCTTTCCTGAGCTCAAAAAATGGTATACGTTTAAAGAAAGTGACGCCGTTTTAGACTTGGGATGTGGTCAGGGAATCTTAGCAAGAGAACTTCCAAAAGGAGTTGACTATTGCGGAATCGATGCTGCAAAGCCTTTGATTCAAAAAGCTAAAGGGTATTCAAAGCATCCATTCTTTATCGGTGATGTGACAAAACCTCTTGAAGTCGAAAGAAAAGATTTTAGTCACGTGTTTATTATCTTAGCTCTCCAAAATATGCAAGAGGGAGAAAAGGCTATTCTCAATGGAGCAAAGCATCTCCGAAAGGGGGGGAAACTTGTCCTTATTTTGAATCACCCTTGCTATCGCATCCCCAGACAATCCAGTTGGGGTGTTGATGAAGGAAAAAAAATGCAGTACCGCCGAATCGATCGGTATTGTACCCCGATGGAAATCCCTATTCAAATGCACCCGAGCCAAAAGGAGAGGTCTGAAAAAACATTCACTTATCATCACCCTATTTCAACCTATGTGGAATGGATGGTCAAAGGGGGTTTTTCTTTGACTAAACTAGAAGAATGGCGCTCTCATAAATCCAGCACGGGAAAATGGGCAAAAATGGAAAATCGTGCTCGGGAGGAATTCCCCCTTTTTCTTGCGATCGAAGGAACAATTCGATAAGATTGGTCTTATGTGTGGAATATTCGCTTACATTCGCTCTCAAGCAGAGCTAAAAGATAAAATGAACCCTGTTGATGTTTGCATCAATGGGCTTAAGCTTTTGGAGTATCGCGGCTATGACTCTTCTGGAATCGCTGGGATGATTGATGGAAAAATTCGGGCCTGTAAACGGGCTGGAAAAATTGGGGCCCTTCAAGAAGCAGTCTCTAGTGAAAACCTCCATCTCGATACCGCCATTGCCCATACCCGTTGGGCAACCCATGGCATCCCCAATCAGGAAAATGCCCATCCCCACCTTGATGAGGAGGAATCCCTTGCTGTTGTCCATAATGGAATTATTGAAAACCATAATGCCATCCGTGAGAAGTTGATTGAAAAAGGGGTTAAATTTCACTCTGATACTGACACCGAAGTGATTGCGGGGCTTATCTCTTATTATTATAGTGGAAATCTCAAAGCTGCCGTTCAAAAAGCTCTGCGCGAGCTTCATGGCTCTTTTGCAATAGCCCTGATCCATAAAAATCATCCCAATGAAATTATCGGGGCCTCTAGAGAAAGCCCTCTTGTTGTTGGAATTGACCGTAAAAATGGCGAAGCATATCTTTCATCCGACGCCAACTCTTTCAATGGGAAAATTCTTGATATCCTCTATCTAAAAGATGATGAGATCATTGTTCTTAAGCACGATGCCTTTACGATCTATAACTCCCATGGGAAAAAAATTGAAAAAAAGCTCAAGACAATCGAATTTCAAGATCGCGAGATTTCTAAAAATGGATTTGATCACTATATGCTTAAAGAAATTTTCGAGCAGCCTCAAACCCTTCAGCAAGCCATGCTCGGTCGTTTTAAGGAGGAGTTTGGCACTGCCGAATTTGAGGAGCTCACTCTTTCACCACAGCACCTCCAATCGATCAATCGAATTTTAATCTTAGCTTGCGGAACTTCCTGGCATGCTGGATCTATTGCAGCTTCAATGATTGAACACTTAGCGCGGATCCCTACCGAAGTCGAAATTGCCTCAGAATTCCGTTATACCAATCCTATTATCTCTGAAGATACATTGGTTTTAGCGATTAGCCAATCTGGAGAAACGGCTGACACAATCGCTGCAGTCCGCGAAGCTAAAGCTAAAGGGGCAAAAGTGATTGCCATATGCAATGTTGATCACTCCACTCTTGTTCGCGAGGCAGACTCTTCTCTTTTTTTAAGAGCGGGTCCTGAGATCAGCGTTTGCTCAACCAAAGCCTTTACCAGTCAATTGACCGTCCTTGCCCTCTTTACCCTTTATATGGCTCGATTGCGCCATCTAAGTAAGGAAGAAGGGCAACAGTTCTTAAAAGAGCTGAAACACCTTCCGACAAAGATTACCCAGGTTCTTGCTCAAGGCTCTCAAATCGAGGCCTTTGCCGAAAAGTATGCACGCTTTGAACACTTCTTCTTTATGGGACGACGCTATATGTATCCCACTAGCTTGGAAGCGGCATTAAAACTCAAAGAGATTAGCTACCTCAATGCCAATGGCTACCCTGCAGGAGAGATGAAACATGGACCGATTGCTCTTGTTAATCCAAACCTTGCCGTGATCGGTCTCTGCGGTAATCTCCAAACCTTTGACAAGATGATGAGCAATCTGATGGAAATTAAAGCGCGGGGAGGTGAAATCCTTGCCTTTGCCCC
The DNA here is from genome assembly GCA_018399075.1 of Simkaniaceae bacterium. Lineage (GTDB taxonomy): Bacteria > Chlamydiota > Chlamydiia > Chlamydiales > Simkaniaceae > Neptunichlamydia. The sequence goes on from CP073763.1 coordinate 1,366,919, forward strand.
CAAAGGAAAGGAAGAGGTTCTTACGATTACCAAGGATGTCCTCTGGATTCCTAAAGCTCCAGACATGGTTGCCTCGATTCTTTATTCAGTTGCTGGACAACTTTTTGCCTATTATATCGCTAAACTTCGGGGCACAGATATCGACCAACCTCGCAACTTAGCCAAATCGGTGACTGTTGAATGAACGGCGACACCGGAGCTTTTCTCGGTGTTTTGATTCTCCTCGCCCTTGTAGGTCTGTTTAAAAATCGAAAAGTTCAAACTCAAGAAAGCTACCTTTTTGCTGAAAGAAAGTGTGGTCTTTGGGGACTTACCTGCACCCTCGTCATGACAGAACTCAATACCTCTACCCTCCTTGGTTTTGCGGGCTTGGGTTACATGGTCGGTTTAAAAGCCCTTCTCCTTCCCCTTACCTTCTTAATCGGACTCCTTTTTTATGCCCTTACCGTTGCAAAAAAGTATAAAGAGCTCAATGCTTCCTCAGTCGTTGCCCTTTTTAAAGAGCGGTATGGAGCCCCTCTTGCAAAAATCGCCTCCCTTTCTCTTCTTCTTGCCATGATGGGATTTACTGCGACCTATGTAAAATCGGTCACTGCGATCTTTACCCCTATTTTTCCTACCTGGAATGAATGGATCCTTAGTGCGTATCTTTGCTTACTTGTCTTAATCATGACGCTTCGAGGAGGGCTTATTGCCATTATCAGAACAGACATGATTAGCTTTCTTTTCGTCTGCTTAATCTTTCCCCTTTTCCTCATCTTCACAAAAAATCATGCAACGACTCCCCTTCCTGACCTCCCTCATCTTTTGCCGACTCGGTTTGTTATTTCCCTCATCCTCCTCACCATGTTCACCTACATCCTTGCTCCTTGGTATGGACAAAAGATCTTCTCAGCAAAAAATAAGAAAATCGCAACCTCTGCTGTTATCCTTGCTGCCATTCTTGTCTTTATCTTATATGGAATAGGAATCCTTTCAACAGCCTACTTAAAAGCCTCAGGCATTGAAATTGAATCTCCTGAAATGGCGATTCCCACAATCATCAATACTTACTTTCCTTTAGGGTTAAGAGGGATTGCCTATGCCACCCTCTTTATGATTACAGCTACCACCCTTGCGGGAGTCTGGAGCGCTATGAGTTCAATGGTGATTGCTGATTTTTGGAGTTCAACTAGAACCTATAAACGAGGGATGATTTTAACCCTCTTTTTTGCATTACTTTCCTATCTTCTCGGAAATACCCTCATCGATAAAATACTCGATAAACTGATCCTTGCAAACATTCCTATTGCCGCCCTTTCTTTCGCCCTTCTTGCAGGGTTTTACTGGGAGAGAGCCACTGCTTTTGGGGCTCTACTCAGCATTCTTACAGGGCTTTCTTGGGGGCTATTTTCCTACCTCTATTTTGGTGAAGAAGGGCTCTATACCTGGCACTGGGCACTCTGGGGGATTCCTCTTATTTTTATATCGGGTATTCTCGGTTCAATGTTAAATTACAAAAAATTACTATACCACCAAAGACATTAAATTGAGATTAACTATTAACAAGTCTATAATATTGATGATTTATGCAAAAAAAAATTTAAATCAGGAGTTATTAAAGATGGCATTCTTAATAGGAGGAGCCTACTTAGGGCTTGGAACAACCATGATCAATGGTACAATTGCTCTAGGAGTTGACATAGCTTCAAAGAGAGGGAAGGGTTCCTTTTCTTCTCAAGCTGGAGTCCCTATCTCAGCGGGAATTATTGGATTATCAGGCGCAATCACTTTTGCAACAAATGAATCTGTTTCAAAAAATCCAATAATCCAAAAAGTCTATAAGTATGCAGTTCCTTTTCTTTTGACAGTTTCATTAACCCCTATTATTTCAACATATTTCAAATACCCTAAGATTACAATGCAAGAAAGTCTCTTGTATGGGTTTGGTGGAATGCTTTCTATTAGAACATTTTCATAAAAAACGTGGGGCTCTTTTAATAGAGTCCCTTCATCTATTTTCGAGCATAAAATATTTTATGCAGTATCAACTTTTTCTAGGTGGATTCTCCTTGATCTAACATTTTTTTCTTCTAAAAAAGAGCGAAAACGTGCATAATTTCTTTTAATTTTTGGATGACAATGATCACAAATCTACTCAATTTTCCAGGGCAATGTGTCTATACTCAAGTGAAAAAGGCACAAACAAAGAATGAGCTAACCGTTATTGCCCTTGCCCTTGCTACTTTTTCAGCAATAACCTCTTATTATATTCCTCTCAGTTATACCTTTTCTCATATTTCAGCTTTTATCCTTTATGCAGGACAATTCAATGCAGTAAAGAGAGAGGTGCGCAAAATGTCAGACCCTCTTTACGATAGAATCTTTTCAATTAGTCTTACAGTGATTGTGGGAGGGGAAATTGGTCAAAAACTTAGAGAGTCCTATCCCATTGAAGCTCCTTGGCCTTGGTATTCAGCCACTTGGAAAACACCTTTTCACATCATCAATAATGCCCTTGTGTATGTAATTTTTCCATTTCACTTAAAAGATATTGTAGACGCGAATTCCTTAAAAAATGCCCTTCTCATCCCTGGAAAAACACTTCTTAACTACTCCAATTCTCTTCAGAGTCCCCAAGAAATAAAGGTGACTCTAGCTGCATCTTTTGCCCTATCAGCACTAGCTGCTTATTGGTCCTCCCTTTTTTACACGTTTTCAACTGCGACTATTATAACTCTCTATTGTGGTGCGATAAGTGCTATAGATGAAGCAACATCAGAAAATGCAATTCCCATTATTTCAGCCTCTCTTTATCTCTTTCTTCTAGGGAGTAAAGTGGGAAATGTCATTGAAAGTTTTCATTTCCCTTCTCCGGACCCCTGGTATTCAGTAAGTAGAAAAACCCCCTTGCATATTATGAATAATCTGACGCTTATAGGAATTCCTGTACTTTCGATCCTCGCTGTATTGGTAGACAGTAGCGATCCAAGACCCCCACTTCCCGCTATACATCATGAACCTGAAATCATTGATAAAACAAAAGCATTAAATCCATTAATGAGTCGCATCAATCACTTAGGAAAGTTTGAATTAAATGCCTCTATTCGTTCAGATGATGACATTCGCGCTGCCCATTTTGTTTTGAATTCTGATCCAACTTGGTCACGTGAAGGCATTCGAAATAACTATAGAATTCTTGTTTTCCTAACGCATACTGACAGAAACCCTGATTTGGATAGGAAGTATAATCAATATGTAACGGAAGCTGCAAAAGTATTAGGCGCTAATTAGCGCCACTCATCGAGCAGATTAGCCACCAAACCACTCCATCCTGTTTGGTGAGAGGCGCCAAGCCCCCGCCCAGTATCGCCATGGTAATGCTCATAAAAAAGGATGTGGTCGCGGAAATGGGGATCGGTTTGAAGCTTTTCATAGTCCCCATAAATTGGCCGCCTTCCTGACTGATCTTGTTTAAAAAGGTTAATCATCGCATTGGCAAAGTAGCGGGCCATCTCTTCAAGAGAGGTTCCATCAACATTAATCAAAGAGCTCCCATGTTGATCAAGATTTTTAAGCGCTTCGATAAAGAGAAATGAGGTTGGAAACCAGATAGGCCCCCGCCAATTGGAATTTCCTCCCATGAGGATCGACTCAGCTTCCCCTGGCTCATATTTGATTCGATTATCGAGAAGCTCGTAAGGGTTTTTCTCGTGAAATTTCGAAAGACTCCGCAGTCCATAGTCAGAGCGAAATTCTTCTGAGTCCCAAGCTCTTTTTAAAATCCGTTCTACTTTATCAGGTTCCATCAAGGTTAAAAGATATTTGGTTTTCCCCTCTTCTTTGATAGGAGTGACGCACCGTTTGCAGATATCAGGACGATTTTTGGTAAACCAATGGAAGCTACTGGCAAATTCTTTGAACTGCTCGAGGTCTTCATGCGTAATACAATCGACGGCAAAAAGCGGAATGAGTCCCACAAGGGAGCGGACTTTGATCCGCATGTGTTTATCCACTTCAGTTGTTGTCAATACGTCGTAGAAAAAGCCATCCTCTTCATCCCAATTTTGAACCTTTCGGTTTTCAGCATTCACTAAGGCATTGGCGATATAGACAAAATGTTCATAAAATTTAACAGCCATCCCTTCATAGACAGGATCTTGTCTAGCCAATTCAAGGGCCATGCGCATGAGGTTAATGCAGAAAAAGCCCATCCATCCTGTTCCATCGGACTGCTCTAATTTGCCTCCACCAGGGATCGCTCGACTCCGATCAATAACGGTAATGTTATCCATCCCTAAGAATCCTCCTTCAAAGACATTATTCCCTTTAGCATCGACCTTATTCACCCACCAAACAAAATTAAGGAGAAGCTTATGAAAACACTTTTTAAGGAATTTATAGTCCCTTTTACCTGTCTTTTTCTCTTCCATGTAAAAAAGACGGAGAGCCGCCCACCCTTGAACAGGAGGGTTTAAATCAGAAAACTCCCACTCATAAGCGGGAACTTGTCCATTAGGATGTTGAAACTGATCAAAAAGGAGATACCAAAGCTGTTCTTTAGCAAATTTCATATCGACTAGAGATAGAGAAATGCAATGAAAAGCTAAATCCCATGCCGCAAACCAAGGATATTCCCATTTATCAGGCATCGAAAGAATCCTTTTCGAGATGAGATGTTTCCAGTGAGTATTCCGAATATCTTGCCTCGATTTTGGAGGCGGAACCTCAGGATTATCCCCTTTGAGCCATTGATTTACATCGTAAAGGTAAATCTGCTTACTCCAAAGCATTCCAGAGATTGCTTGCCGTTGAATGAGTTTTTCCTCTTCGGTTGCTCCTTTGGGGTGGATCTTTTCATAAAACTGATCGGCTTGAACCTTCCGCTTATGAATGATTTCTTCAACACCGGTAAGAGGATGATCGAGCTCTGCATTGGTAAAGCGGAGATAGAGTGCCTTAGACTTTCCAGGAGGAACCTTAAGGTCGCGGTAGTAAAAACAGGCCTTGGTCCCTTTCTGTTCAGGATTGACCTTCTCCTTTTCCTCGAGAATGATATAGCGATGAAAAGCATCTTTTGTGTAAGGATTTCCTCCTTTTTCTCCATAAAGATGTTCACGATTTGTTTCGTTATTCGTAAAGAGGACCTCGGCTCTTTCATCAGCATAAAAATAGCGCTTTCCAACATGGTAATCGAAACTAAGCCGAGGCGGCGGCTCCATCATCGAATCGTCAGACTCAATGCAGTGAGCATTGATTGGCTCGTGATCGCTCCGCTTTAATAGAGGCTCAGGAAATTTCTCATCCCCCCAGCTCCAGGTATTCCTGAAAAGGAGTTGCGGAATTACATGGATTGACTCCTCCTTATCCGAATGGTTATGGATATCAATCTTGATACAGAGATCATCCTTCCCTTCTTTGGCATACTCAATTGTGATATCGAAGTAGCGATTGCCATCAAAGATCCCTGTATCAATCAGTTCATATTCTCGATCCTCTACATTCCGCTTTTGGTTTTCCTTAGCAAGCTCTTCGTAAGGGTACTCGCCGCAAGGGTATTTATAGAGATAACGCATATAAGCATGAGTGGGGAGGCAATCGAGGTAGTAATAGTACTCCTTAACATCCTCTCCATGATTAGCCTTATGGGTTCCTAGACCGTAGAGTCTTTCTTTTAAAATGGGGTCTCTTCCGTTCCAAAAGGCCTGAGTCAGAGCCATGACCTGATAGCGATCCGAAATCCCTGCGATCCCGTCCTCGCCCCACCTATAGGCTCGATAAGGGGCCATCTCATAGGGGAAATGCTCCCAGGCATTCCCATCGGCGCTGTAGTCTTCCCGAACTGTCCCCCAGGAGCGCTCAGAGACATAGGGGCCCCATTTCTGCCAAGGATCAACATCCCCTCCGGTCTGCAGAAGACGCAACTCTTCTTCCGTAAATTCAATAAATTTCTTGTCTCTTTCCATACCTTGTTTTTTATAACAAAAATTTTAAAAATAATATTAAAAATTTAATTATATTTAATTATATAATAGTAAATACTTTAACATTATTTTTATTATAAAATGTGTTATAATTATTACATTAAATAATTATATAAAAAGGTAATGCAATGGCTAATATAGCATATGCTCCAGGAGTGACTGCGCTCGTTAATGGATTTTTCGGCCCTTGGGCTGGTATTGTGAATGGTGGAGTTGCTTTAATCAATGTTGCTCCATGGATTGGCGAGTTGCGCCATCTCACAGGAACAGCTCCTCCGCCCATTAAAGATCTTCAAGTAGCATTAGTCGAACTCTATGCCGCTGCCGAAGCCAATGACTATGAAGCCTTCCGAGCCGCTGCTGAAAACGTTGAGCAGAAAATCGATTCCCTTACAACCGAACCATCAAGAGAAAATTTTAAAGGGTATAGTATGGCGAGTATGGTTTGGAACCCACGAAATTGGGACCCATACTTAAAGCCATTAACTGACCTTAAACTAGAACTTGAACACTTTAGAACACGTGGAATCGATGGCTACGATAGTTCCCGTTTAGAAGGCCCTCTTAAAGGAGCTGTTGCCTTCATGAATGGTGAGATCAAAGCCCATGCTGGACTCCTCAACAAAGCCTTCACAACTATTGCTCAAGAAGCAAAAAAGGTTGTACGACAAGAGTTTGGCGGTATTTTAGGGACTTCAGATCAAGCCTTAAGGATTGAACCCAAGCTCTCCCCTTTGCAAACCCTTGTTTATGATGTTCGAAAGTTCCGTACAAATCCCAGAGATTATTTACCTGAATACGTCTCTCAAACTCTGTTAGCTGATTTAAAAGCGTTGGAGCGTTATCACCCGTACTTTAAAGGGGTCGAACGGTACGTTTTAGAGCGACTTGAACGGGAAGAAGCTGGAACTTTAGCAGAGCATTTAGATACATTCCTCGTTGCGTTTATTCGCGAGCGAGTTGTTCCAGAAATTGATGGGCCTGATCTTCATTTAGCTTATTATCAAGCAGGACTAAAATTAAAGCATGTGCGTGAAAGCTGGATTACTGAGGACCGTGAAAGACAGGCTCAGTGGGGAAGAGAGTGTCTCCAAGAAAGAATTGAGAGTCCAAAAGAAAAAGGAACGTTATTTTCTGCTGTTGCATACATCCTAGAAATGGGACATTTTAGTGAGCTTGAAAGACATGTGCCTACACGTCATGACTCTTCAAAGACCCTCTTAGTAAAAGTGGAAAAGGTCATCACCTTAATAGAAGAGCACCCAGCAATTATGATGCACCCAGAATTTGGTCCTCAAATCAAAGAACTCATTGGGAGTTATATTAAAGCTGGCTACCGATTAGACAAGTCTTCTCTTGAAGGCTTTCAAGAGGCTCATAGAGCCAACCATGGAAATAACTTTCCAAAGGCCCTTCTTATTTTAAGAAAGGTTCTTGCTGAGCCTTCTCAAGTACGCTCTAGAGAAACTTCAGTGATTGGGCAGGGACTAGAGGCTCTAAGGACTCAAGCAGGCCAATATGGAATCCCCCTTCCTGAAGCGATCATGGGACCTGTTGAGAGTGTTGCAAGAATGGTTGACACGCAAGTCGGAAGTTTAATGGGCTCCTCTGGTGATGAAGAGACCCTTCCTCCTCTAATGAGTTTAGAAAGAAATCTCCAAACATTTACAGCTGAAAGAGCAGATCGCAGCGAAGCGACGATCCAAAAGGCACTCGATAAGGACCTCAGAGGTCTAGAAGTTGCCTACCTCGAACTTCATGGAATCACAGAATTTGTTAGAAGAAATAGAGGGCGCGCTCCTTATATTGAAGTCATGGAACCTCTTGTGAGTCGGTTTATTTTGGAACAAATTGGGGCCGAGAACTCCCCTCTTCGCAATTTAATTATAAAGCACTCATCTACTTTTTTTCAGGCCCTCTATAAAGCCTCAGAAGCGCGAGGACTTTTGAAAGAAGCGGAACATGGACTCAGCAAATCAGAGCAAGTTGCGTGGGGACGCTCCCTCTATGAAACAGGAGAGATCCGCGCTACCATCCTTTGGGAAGCGGTTGAACTTGTTCTTAAAGTTGAAAACCTTGAGCGCGCTGTTAGAAGTTTAGAATTAAGAGAAGAAGCAACTCCAGAAGAGCTTTCACGCAATGTAGATGTTGCCCTCAGCATCCTTGAAAAAAGCCCCCATATTGATGGCGTTGGCGAACTATTATCTCTGGTTCATGCTCAAGTGCAGTCTTATCTCAATATTGCAGCAGAGTTCTCTAGCGATCTGAGCGCAAGTGATGAAGCAATGGTCGATGCAGAGATTGATAAAGCACAAGCCTTAGTTAGAGCAGGTAACCCTGCTGGAGCCCTTAAAATCTTAAAAGCCCTTTTTGATAAAGGTCCTTTTTTGCAAGTCGTCGGTAAGGTTGAACGTGAAGAGTCTCCTGCTTCTGCTGTCGCAAAGCTAGCAGCTGATTTCGAGGCTGAAAAAGCCCACACCCAAGGAACATTAACACCTGCAGTCTCACAGGATGAGATTCAACGAGAAGAGCGCATTCTAGCGCACAACCTCTCGATGTTTTCGACATTCAAAGTGATGAGTAGCCATTGTGGACTTGATCCAAAAACAAGTGAGCAGTTATTTGAGCGCATTCTCGGAAAAATTGAAGAAATTCCTTATGATGGTTCTCCTGAACAATTAAAAAACAAGAGAGAGCGCGAGAAAATCTTTAAAGATGAACTCGATAAAATGGTGGATGAAAATAGCCGCTTCAATTTTGGTTTCCTTACCTGGATAGTTTTCAAACTAGTGAAGCATTTTACAAGTGAATTTAGTAAATCCCTTGTTCAAAGCACTCAAAATGCCATGCTTAACCCTAGCAATCAACCTCTTAAGGGGCACCATGGTGTTGTACGAGGGATTAATAATGGAATCCTAGCGCTCCTCTTTGCAGAACGCATTTGGAAGCAAGATGGAACGGGTGAACATGGAATTAATGAAAAAGAACTCAAAATGATTCAAATCCTCGAAGGCCTTAATGGTGGCTCCCAGCAGCAATTGATTAAGCAGGTTGTGGATAAAGCTCTGAATGAGTTCCCCATTGGAACCTTTAGCAATAACCGTGTCCTTAATGGGATTGCTACCTTCTTTGTAAAAGGTGCTGCTCGAGTCATTGTTAACCGAATGAACTTGGCTAATACCGTTTTAGAAACGATGAGTGATGCAATTTACTCTGACAAACATATTAACTATAACGTCGATGCCCTTCTCCTAAAGCAAATTCAAGAATTTGAGAAAATTCTTGGTGAAGAGTCTGGAGAATTAGTGATTAGAGAGGGAGATAATGGGAAACGCCTTGTTAGCCAGCTTGTTGAAAACCTCTTTACCCTTCTTCGAGAAAGAGGAGAGATGACTCCTGGTGCTTTAAGAAGACATGAGGAATCCATCTTAGAACGACTCTCCGGCGCTATGGGAGAACAAACAGATACCATTATCAAAGGCGTTGTCCGAGACCTCCTCATTTTTGGTTTTGAACAGCTCAAAGAAAAAGAGCGGATGAATCAAACACTTCTGGATGTCTTAAGACATGCAAACCGGGCTTTAAGGCCAAGTACAGCCAGCCTGCTTCGAGAATTATATAGTGATAAACCAGGTATTGATTCAATCCCTGAAGAGGCCCTTGTTGGAATGTTTGAAGCCGAATATCGCCCAGACCGGATCATCGGTGCTGTGACCCGACAAGAGTGTGAAGCGGCCCTCCAAGCAAAGTATGGTAAAATTGAGGAAGAGCTTCATGATGCTATCGGCCGTATCTTGAATGAAACAATCAAGAATGTTGTCGTGACTCAAGTTCAAACGCACTTAAAGACTCCTCGAGAGGCTATTCTTGAACATCTTGAGTGGCTCCATCTGCAGTTTGATCCTCATCGCGCTCACCTTGAAAAGAAGCGAGCTTATACTGAGGAAATGAAAGAACTTTGCCGCGCTGCCCATTCTCAAAAACGTGATGGAGCTGTTAGGAAGGAAGTAAGGGAACATATTGATACCCGCCATAAAAAGCTCTTGATCCAGCTTAAGAATCAACTCAGTCTGTTAAAATCAAAAGAGAGTGAAGACCCTTCTAAGGCAAATCTTCAAATCAAGCGACTTTATAAAGCAACAAATCGCCTTGTTGTCACTCTTGAAAAGGTTAATCAGGCTCTAATAGCAGATGATTTTGTAAAAGCTCATCGCCATCTTATTGCTCTAGAGAAACAAATGCAAGGGCTCGAGGGAGAGCTTATGGGCATCCAAATGACATTGAGTTGGGAAAACCTTTCTACCTCTGAAAGAGCGACTGAAACAGCTTACTCAGTGGGTCGAAAAGGGGCTGAAGCTGCAACTCCGGCTGTTCGGACTTTCCTTAATCGATGGATTACCCCCTTGGCAGAAGAGAGTGTCGCCATCTATAAGTCGCGCGCCGCCTTTAAAGCGATGGTCGATCAAGCCGTCTTTCGATCGTACTTAGAATATCAACCCTCTCCAGATTCACATAGTCATGAAGAGACCGTTGCTGAAAACGTCTATTTAAGACTTCAAAAGGGATGGGATATGGTTGACGAGGAAGAATATCGTAGTGAAATGAGCCCTTCTTACGTTCATCCAACCACAACGGTTACAGGCCAAGAAACAGCTAGTGAAATGAGTATGCCTCATTGGGCAGATTTTTCTACCCCAATGTACTAGTAAATTGTACTAGGATAAAATCCATCAACTTCTCTAGAATTACGCCATGAAGTTGATGGATTTTTTTCATACTCTTAAAATTAGACCTTGGCTTGTATGGGGATTAGGATCCATATTTGCTCTCTACACCTTTTTGCTGCAGGGCTCGCCCAGCGTAATGATCCCTCAGCTCATGAAAACCTATCAAATCGATGTCATTAAAATCGGGGTTCTTACCTCGAGTTTTTTTTATACCTACATCATTATGCAGATTCCTGCAGGAATCCTTGTAGACCTTTGGGGACCCCGTCGGATTCTTAAAGTTAGCTTCCTTCTCTGCTCTATAACAGTAGGGTGGTTTGCCTTTTCTCATTATTTCTGGGAAGGGCAAGTGAGTCGAATGGTCATGGGAATAACGACTTCTCCTGCTATTATTTGCGCTTTTTGTTTAGGATCTAGGTGGTTTAAGCCTGCTCTTTTTACTCTAATTGTTGCTTTGACCGAGTTCCTAGCTTTATCGGGTGGAGTGATCGGTGAAGGGGGGCTCGCAAAAGCTGTTGTTACCTTTGGCTGGCGTGAAACAATGTTAGGGGTTGCTGTAGCTGGTCTTCTTTTGACCTTCCTTTCCCTTTTTATCATCCATGACTTTCCCGACCACGATCAACCCCTTCATGATGGGACCTCATTCAAGGAAGCAATGAAAGCAACGAGAAAGAGCTTTATCAAAATCCTTTCAATCAAACCCCTTTGGCTCAATGGCATTTATGCAGGATTTGTCTTTGCAATTTTCCCTGCTTTTGCCGCTCTTTGGGGCATCCCCTATTTCGAGAATCGGTACAAAATTTCTGTCGATTTATCAGCCCTTGTTGCCTCAACTTTTTTTATCGGAGGTTGTATTGGAACCCTAACCCTTGGGTGGATGTCGGTCTACATCACAAAACGGCGTCCTATCATGATTTGGGGAACACTCATTGCTTTTGTTCTTTCTCTTTCAATTATCTATGTTCCCCATATTCCCCTTCCAATGATGTTTGTCTTGATGCTTCTTTTTGGCTTCTTTTCTAGCAGCTATGCTCTCTGCTTTGCCCTTGCAGACACTTATGTAAGCCATAAAAACAAAGGAGTCGCAATGGGCTTTACCAATATGCTTTGTATTGCTTTTGGAGCGCCTATTTTCCAACCCCTCATTGGCTTTCTTCTTAAATGGTCGACAGAGTGCGAGCCAATCAACCGCCTAAAAATCTATACCAACCATGATTATACTATCGCTTTATCAGTCCTTCCTATTTCTCTACTGATCGCCCTTATTCTGAGCTTTTTTATAAAAGAAGATCAGCAATCCTTAGCGTCGCCTTAGAAGGGAGATTAAGGCTTTGTCTTGAATGGCGAACCTCCTCTATTGTTCCATCAGATTCGATAGAAAAAACCTTTTTGCCCGCAATGGCAGCTTTTGTTCCAATAGATGAACGGTGAATAATAATACGTTCTGAACAGCCGATGGCTTCAATTGTTGAAAGAGACTCCCCGACTATTATTGAAGTTCCTTGAGTCCACTTTTTCTCAAGGTCACCATCGGTTTTAGGATGGGGGCGAACAATAACTTCACCTTGATAGTCTTTATAAACCGCTACAAAGGCTTTAAATGCCTCCTCATAATCACAGTCGTACCCTCCAAAATAGGTTATTCTTCCAGGAGAAACGGAAATCGATTGGATTTCATTTTCAAAAAAATCAAGATCAGGGTTTCCAACAATGAGACATTTTGGAGCATGAGAAGAACTGGCAGCAAGGCCACTCGGCACTAAAAAGAGATCGACCTCTTTTTCAAACTCCCGAATAAGATCGACATAAGGGATCCTTTCAATTTCAAGAGGATTATCATAATAACACACTGTTTTTGCATTTCCCTTATAGGCCTTTACAAATTGAAGCTGCAAGTATGAGGCGTCCCCTACAACTAAGACATCTGGAGCATACCCTTCAATGTCTTCTTGCAAAAGGGGCTGATAACGATCCCGCGTTTTAGGATCAAATTTAAGAATCGTCACCTCTTCTCCTCGCTCTTTAAGCTCATTTGCAACTGGAGACAAGGCAACCGTTTCTCCTGCATCAAAGAGGACAAAAAGGGTCTGGGCCCAAAGAGAAAAAGGAAAAAGGAATAGTAAAATTTTTTTCATAGGTATGAGCATACCATTATTTTATTATTTTTACCACAGAGCACACGGAGAAATAAAATACGCAATTATATTCCTCTGAGTTCTTTGTGTGCTCTGTGGTTATTAAAAAATTTAAAAAGCATCCCCGTATTTAGGACGACAATAGGTTTCCTTGATGAAAAATACGCTACTGATTACCCCCAAAAGAAAACAAGCCGGAACAACAATGAGTCCGAGATGATAATTCACAATGGAATAAACGGGAACGCCCCATCCATCTTTTGATCCATCCCATAAAACCTGGAGAAGAAACCCAACAAAAGGTTGGAAAAGGGCTCCTCCTGCGACAACAGCCATATTATTGAGACCAAAGGCCGTCCCTACGATTGAAGGGCGGTTATTGTCTTTAACGAGGGCAAAAGATAGGATTTGACCACCCGCTGCAACCCCCATCCCAAAAAGGAAGATAAAGGATAGGCCAAAAGTAATCCCAGGAAGATAAAAGAGAATCAAAGAACAGATAAGCCCAATAACAGCGCAAATAATAATAAGAGGGCGCCTTTTCCCTATTTTATTGGAAAGCCACCCTATAAATGGGCTGGTTAACCCTATTCCAATCCAAAGAAGTGCCATTGCCAGGGCCGCATAAGTTGTTGGAACTTGAAACCGAACTCTTAGATAGGGAACGCCCCAAAGGGCAGCAAAAACGGCAACGGGTCCCCAACCACAAAAAGCATAGAGTGCAACCCACCAGGTCTGAGCCGATTTTACAATCTCTTTTAGCTCTCTAAAGAGATCATGTTTCTTTGGAATATGCCGATCTTGATAGGGGTTATCTCGAATGATCATAAAGCAAAAAAGTGTTAAAAATATCCCTATCGATCCGAGAAAAATCATGACAACACGCCACCGCCAATGCTCGAGCATTGCAGAAAGAGGAAGCTCTCCTCCAAGGGCACCAAGTGCCGCTAAAAATTGCGCGGTTCCTACCAAAAAGGCAAAATACTTTGCTGAAAACCAACGGGCAGCCATAACTAAAACGCCTACAAAAGCAAAGGCTGAACCAATACCCATCAAAAAGCGGCCAAAAGAAGCCCAAGCAATGCTATGAGTAAAGGCAAAGAAAAAAGTCCCTATCGAGCACAGAAGGACAGCCCCGGTAATGAGTCCCCTTGCATTAAAACGGTCGAATAAAAGCCCTACAGGGATCTGCATCAAGGTATAACTATAAAAATAAAAAGAGGCCATCACTCCTAAAGAGGCCGCTCCAACCTTGAACTCATACATTAGATTGCGGGTCATAATACTAGGAGAAACTTGAAGCCCCATCTCATAAAGGAGAAAAAGGGCCGCTAGAGTATAGATAAAAATTCCAAGAATTTTTTGATCACGTGTCATAATTATTTCTATACACATTTGAACTAATCCTGGAAAGATGTAAAATGGCTGGATGAAAATTGCTATTGCCCTCTCAGGAGGGGTCGATTCTGCGACCTCACTTTATCTCTTGAAGCAAGCGGGACATGATGTTTTTGGTCTTTTCATGAAAAATTGGGAAGAAGAAGATGAAAGTGGCGCTTGCATAGCTGAAAAGGATGCCGAAGATGCCCGCGCTGTCTGCGACCTTTTGGGTGTCCCCTTTTATAGCGTTAATTTTGCCAAGGAATATTGGGAGAATGTCTTTATCCACTTTCTGAAAGAGCTTGAGCATGGGCATACACCCAATCCAGACATTCTTTGTAATCGTGAGATCAAGTTTAAAGTCCTCTTTGAAAAAGCAAAAGCTCTAGGGGCGGATTTTTTAGCTACCGGTCACTACTGCCAAACAAAAGAGGGAAATCTCCTTAAAGGAAATGACAGTGGGAAAGATCAAAGTTACTTCCTTTATACGGTGAAGAAAGAGATTCTTGACCAGGTCCTATTCCCTATTGGACATCTGGAAAAATCAGAAGTTCGGAAAATCGCTGAAGAGGCAAAGCTTCCTGTTTTTAATAAAAAAGATAGCACTGGTATTTGCTTTATAGGAAAACGAAATTTTAGAGAATTTCTAGAAAAGTATATTCCCCATGAACCAGGCGATATCGAAACAGTAGAGGGAAAAAAGGTAGGAACCCATGATGGGATTTACTACTATACGATCGGGCAACGGAAAGGGATGGGTATTGGGGGACCAGGAGAACCTTGGTTTGTAGCAGGAAAAGATAAAGAAAATCGGAAACTTATTGTCGCTCAAGGAGAGGACCATCCAGCCCTTCTTGCTCCAGCCCTAACAGCAACGGAAATCACTTGGGTCAATGAAGTTCCCTCTTTTCCCTTAAAGTGCAAAGCAAAGATCCGCTACCGCCAAGTAGAAGAGTCCTGCACTGTTGAAAAAAAGGGAGAAAAGCTTATCGTTTATTTTGACAAGGCGCAACGGGCGATTACTCCTCGCCAATCAGTGGTTTTTTACAGGGGAAAGACTTGTCTCGGAGGAGCGATCATCGAAGAGGCGCTTTCTAAAAGCTAGACCATAAAGGCCAAGAAATCCCACAAAAACAGCTCCTGGAATCACAAAGCTATAAATCTTATCGGAAAATAAGGCTCCCACTCTATACGTTAAAGCACTCGCCATCAAAACCCCTCCTAAAAGAAGAGAAAATTCTTTCCACCGATAGCCTATTATCCACCCCTTTTGCTTTAAGACAGCGCGCAAAGCGATAAAATTGCACCAGGCACCAATACTTGTTGCTAAAGCGGTAGAGATCGGCCCTAAGCCAAGACCAAAAACAAAAAGAGAATTTAAACCGATGTTAATCCCTACTGTCATCACTGAAAAAAGGGCTGATGTTTTAAAGTTCCCCTTCGCAAATAAAACTGCTGAGTAATACATCACAAGGGTCGAGGGAAGAAGTCCTAAAGAATAAGCTGCTAAACATCCTGTCGTTTCATTCACAGCATAAAGGGAAAAACTCCCCCGCCCAAAGACCAGGTTAATAGCAGAAAAGCCAAGAATACAAATCGCAAAGGTCATTGGAACCATGATTAAGATCACCCGGCGACATCCAAATGAAAAGATTCCCTTCGCTTTCTCAGTCTCCCCTCCTTTAATCGCTCGTGATAATATGGGAACAAGGGTATTGACAGCTGCAATACCAAAAATAGCTAACGCAAGCTGCTGGAATCGATTGGCATACCACAGATAAACAGGACCACTGATATGAGCACACCGCGCAAAAATCGCATCTAAAAAGGAATTAATCTGCATCGCACCAACACCAAAAGCCCCCAAACTAAACGCCTTGGCAAGGGTTTTGACTTCAGGATGGAATAGATTCTTTGTCAGCCACATTCTACTTCCCATTTGACTGAGCATCTGAAAGGCTGTTGCCATCCATTGAATAATAAAGCCGACCAGCACAAATTTAGCTAGACCAAGCATCGCTCGTTCCATTGGAAGATTTTTCAATGTGAGTGCTCCTGCAATCCACATGATATTGCATAGAAAGGGGGCCATACTTGAGACAAAAAAGCGGTTATGACACTGCAGAAAGGAAACATTAAGACCATAAAGAGAGATAAAAAAGAGGCTTGGAAGCATCCATTTCGTCAATATTAAGATTTCCTGATTCCCCTCTGACCATAAACTTAAGGTCGCTCGAATTCCCACTTCTCCCACTCCAATCACTAAAAGAACAATCCCTCCAATGATCATCGTAAGCTTGCGAAAAAAGGCGTAGGCTTCCTCAGAATCTCGGTTTCTAAGTCCCTCAAATTGGGGAATAAAAGCGGACTGTAATGGTCCTTCACCAAAAAAACGTCTAAGAACATTTGCAAAGCGGAAAGCAACAATAAAGGCCGCCACCATCGGATGGTCGCCAAAAGCATAGGCCATTGAAAGATCCCTTCCCAAACCACTTACGCGGCTGAGCATCATTCCTGAAAAGAATCGGCGAAGTCCCGATCCAAAATACTTTCCTAACTTTAATGTTTTTTCCACACTCTTAAGATGCATGAAGAATACTTATTTTGCCATGAATAACTATGTTGGTTTAATACACTTGTCAGAAAAGCAAATCATCCTTTACCTTTTCAGCATGAAGATTTTATCCCGCCTCCTTTTTCTCCTTTATCTTCCTGCTTTTCTTTTAAGTCCCATCCCTTCCGTTGCTTTTCACTCAGAATCTCAACACTCTACATTAGAATTCGATCTCCCAAGAGATGCTCTGGGTCGAGTGAATCCCTGGATTTTACTCCAACCTGAAAACCTCTCTCTCGATCGCTATTTTTCTTTCATCGATCTTACCGATAATGAAACCTTCTTAAACTCTCTTACCGAAGAAGAATTTGACCTTGTTGTCAACTTCGTGACCCATATGGTAGAAGCGAGTGTCCCTGATTCTTTTGAAGACCTTAAAGAGCTCTATCGATTAGAAATCGATGAACTTCTAGAAGATCTTTATGGAGAGCCCAAGTGGACTTTTAATGACTCTTTCGAGTTTGAATATATACCTGCAATCTCCCATCAAAACCCTGACTACCTTCTCTGCAAAAATTGGTTTAAAAATAAGGCTCATCATTTCGGTCATTGGTGCAAAAAACATAAAAAGCCTTTGATTGCTGGAGCTGTTATTGTCGGAGTGATCACTGTCGCTGTTGTCACAGGAGGAATCGGTGGAAGCTCTGCTGTTGCTGTCGGTGGTGCCCTCGTCAATGAAACCCTTAACGATGAAACCTCCCATGAAGAACAAAAATCTCCTTCAAAAATCGAGCCCGCCTTTCCCAAAGAAGAAATGACTCCCATCATCATCAATCGTGCCAATGAAATGAAAGAAGAACTCTACCATGAACTTCCTGATGAGCCTTTAAATATCCCCCCTTCTGAAGAATCCTCTTTCTGGGAAAAACCCTCTGAAACTGGCAGAACTCTCATCTCTCAGGGGTGCCATGATGTTTATGACTTCATTTATGAACAACTCGAACCGATCGTTGAAGTCCATGATGCTACCCAAAATCTCATCACAACTGTCTCTCCAGAACTAGGAGAAAAGGTTGCAATCACCAATACTCATGAATCATTCAAAGAGCATGTCGCTCAAGGGCATGAAAAAATAGATGGAGTCCTTCACACAGACTATGCTCTCCTTTATTCCGATGAAACAAAAGCTGCAAAAGGAGAAATTATTACAGGAGTTTTGCCTCCTCCTGGGACAATAGGTAAAACCCCAAAAGGTTCTAAATCTACTCCCCTTAAAAATGAGCTCTCTAAAACTCCCCATCATCTTTCACTCCCATGTGAGAAATCGATCGAACTTTTTAAAAACGCTGGAATAAAGCTCGAACCCTACCAGGGAAAGTACTTACCTGAAGCAAAAGCTAGAGAGCTGATCCATAGCACGAATATTACCACTTTCCCCAGACCAAAAGGAATTCCTGAAAATTTTAGAGTTAGAATTAGCAACAAAGGTGCTGGGATAGTCTATGTTCATCCAGAGCATAGTCATACCTCTATTCGCGTAATGCCTGGAAAACCTCATAGCCCCCTTCCCCACCAGCAAAAACCTTATATAATTTTTAGAAAAAACGGTAATGTATTTGATAAATATGGAAAAATTGTTGATGCTGCAGCTCCAGAGGCTCATATTCCTCTAAAAGAGTTTGCTCTAAAGGATGGCTTATGAAGTTATCGGACAAAGATAAAAAAACCATAATGACTGGTTTTATTGATATTTTTACTCGAATTTCAAGCAAAGAGTATCAAAAACGTATATGGATCGATGGGAAAGGTCCGGAAGTCGACGATTTTGACGATACCGTTTCAGATTTTTTTATCGAATGTGAATCTATTTTAGAAAATTACAAAGATTTTTGGATTACAGATTATCAATATGAACTCCTAAAACATTTTAGCGATATATTCAGAATTTTTTCTAATAGAAATAATATGCCGGAAGAATTCATAGACACTCCCGAATGGGAAGAAATCACCCTTATGGCTAAAGACGTCTTAAAAGCTTTTAATTATAAAAAAACACGAAAATAGTCGTTCATATTGGAAGGTAAGCTTTCCTATTTAGAAGCATTTAAATCTATGCCGTGCTCCTTAGAAAAATACTACGAACAAACACATTCAGCTGATGTCAGTTCTCTTTTGGGAGATATTTCTTTAGATATGACTCAACAAGAGCCCCTGCTGCTTGGGGAAAATGGCGATTATAAAAACAGCTCCTAGTTTTATCATGAGATACCTATTGAAAGGGGCTACAACCTAATGAGGAAGGGAAACAGTCGGGAAGTGTTCGGGAGCACGAGGATAGCTGTGGATCCCATCGGCATAAGACATCGCAACAGGATAGGCAAAAAGTGGGTGGATAAGAAGAGAAAAGAGGGTCGTTGTAAGGATAATAGCGAGCATAAGAGATGCATTTGGAAAGGAGAGATATTCAGTAAAGAGGAGGGCTATAGCAATGGAGATCAACCCTTTTGGAGAAAAGAAGGTAAAGTATCCAAGGGTTTTCCATTGAAAATGACTTTTTTGTAAACTGATGAGGACTGCTAAAAACCGGATGACAATAAGAAAGACTACCGCAAAAAATATGAGGGTAAAAGTCATGGCCGATGAAAGAATATGGAGAGAGAAGATTCCGAAAAAGATGAGGAGAAGATAAAAGAGATAGGGAGCCTGTCTTCTTGAAAGATCAAAGAGTGAATCACAAAGAAATCGTGCGGTATGTCCAAATGTAATCCCTGCAGCGATAACACCAATAAAACCGTTGGCATTAAAGAGATCACAAAAGGCAAAAATCGCAAAAGGAATAAGGAAAAAAGCGCCGCGGAAAAGGTTATTTTGAGCCCATCCACATTCTAAAGCCGTTTTGCCTACAAGGCCACAGATGTAACCTAGAATACTTCCTGCTATCAAAGGAAAGAAAATTCCAATAAAAAAATGGAGGGGATGAGGCAAATGAACAAGAGAAAGGACAAAAAAGGCAAAAATCCCCGTAAAGGCTCCTTCGACATTGAGCATTTGTGAAATACGAGAAGGAATGTGAGAGGAAAAAGCTGGGTCTACCACTCTTCCATCAATAGCCAAAAGAGGTAGCATCACAACAAAGGCTTCCATCATTGAAAGGGGGAAAAGAGCTTTAATCAACCCCATGCCTAAAAGAAGGGTCACAAGAAGACCTATCGTTGGAAGACGTATTGATTGGTAGCGGAGAATTTTTGGAATATGGAGTTTAGCACCATCCACAAAAAGAAAAAAGATCAGCGCAATTTTAGTGGTAAATTGAAGGGTTGAAATATGAGGACGTGCTCCTAAAAAACCCCAAACAATCCCAAGTAATAGACAAAGAAGAGGGATAAATGGGAGGCGCTTGGAGCCCCAACTGAGAATCAAAAAGAAAAAGGAGTAAAGAGCGATATCGTTAGTTGTCATAGGGGCAATAATTGGCTGATAAAGTTTTGATAGATAAAGGCACCGACTCCTGCTCCTAGCATCGGACCTACAATAGGAATCCATGCATAATCCCAATCAGACCCTCCTTTCCCTTGAATAGGGAAAAGAGCGTGGACAGTGCGAGGTCCTAAATCCCTAGCAGGATTAATCGCATAGCCTGTTGGTCCTCCTAAAGAAAGTCCGATGCTAAAGACAAGGAGTCCTACAGCAAAGGGGCCTATACCACTTCCAATTCCATTATGAATATTGAAAATCCCTAAAACACCGATCAATAGAACAGCCGTTGCTATAAGCTCGGTTACAAAATTCCATGTTTTATGGCGGATTGCAGGTTGCGTACAAAAGATGAGAAGCTTGTGAGTTTTATTTTCACTCTTCCCAAAATGAAGGTAATAGGTCGCCCAAACAAGAATAGCACCGATAAAGGCACCGATCAATTGAGCCATAAAATAGGTAGGAACAAGGTTCCAGGGAGTTTTTCCAGCAACAGCAAGGCCAAAGGTAACAGCTGGATTAATATGTCCACCGGTTGCCCATCCACAGGTGTAAACAGCAATGGAAACAGCAAATCCCCATCCAGTGCTAATAACAATCCATCCCCCTTTTTCCCCTTTTGATCGCTTTAAAAGAACATTGGCCACAGCTCCATCTCCTAGTAAAACAAGAAGTAGCGTTCCAATAAGTTCTCCCCAAAAGATATTCATATCTATTATCCTTTCAAGATTTCTGTTGACATATAGCATAACCCGTTGAAAGGTACAAGTAGGTGGCAAAATGAAATATATACTCGCGTTAGACCAGGGAACAACAAGCTCACGTGCTCTTATTGTGAATCACGAGGGAACAATCGTTGGGAAGGCTCAAAAAGAGTTCCGGCAGATCTTTCCTAAGCCAGGATGGGTTGAGCATAACCCAATGGATATTTGGGCAACACAAGCTTCTGTGATGACAGAGGCAATGGCTCATGCCCGTCTTAACTTGCGGGATATGGCAGGAATTGGAATTACCAATCAACGAGAAACAACGATTATTTGGGATAGAAAAACCTCTCGACCTGTTTATAATGCCATTGTTTGGCAAGATCGAAGGACAACCGATCTCTGCAAAAAACTTAAAAAGGATGGGCTAGAACCTCTTTTTCAGCAAAAGACTGGTCTCCTTCTCGATCCCTACTTTTCAGGAACAAAGATCCGATGGATCCTCGACAATGTTGATGGAGCTAGAGCTAAAGCTGAAAAAGGAGAACTTGCGTTTGGAACCGTCGATAGCTGGCTTGTTTGGAAAATGACAGAAGGGAGGCAACATATTACTGATGCAACAAATGCATCGAGAACCCTCCTCTATAATATTCATGAAAAAAAATGGGATAATGAGCTTTTAAAAATCTTAGATATCCCCCAAGAAATGCTTCCAGAAGTCAAGAGCTCCAGTGAGGTTTATGGCGATTGTAGTGAAGATGTCTGTTCAACCTTAATCCCCATTGGAGGCATTGCTGGAGATCAGCAAGCAGCACTTTTTGGTCAGACTTGCTTTGAAAAGGGAATGGGGAAAATCACCTACGGAACAGGGTGCTTTATTTTGATGAATACGGGGAAAACACCTCCAAAACCAAGTAATCACCTTCTAACAACCATTGCTTATGATCTCAATGGAGAGACTCATTATGCGATTGAAGGGAGCGTTTTTATTGGTGGAGCTGTTGTTCAATGGCTTAGAGATTCTTTGGGAATCATCAAGTCCTTTGATGAAGTCGAAGATCTAGCTAGCAGCGTTCCCAGTTCAGAAGGGGTAGTCTTTGTCCCCGCCTTTACCGGATTAGGCGCTCCTCATTGGGATCCGAATGCTCGCGGCATTATTGTAGGACTCACGCGTGGAACAAAAGCGGGTCATATTGCACGTGCAGCACTGAAGGGAATCTGCCTTCAAGTAACCGATATCCTAAGTGTTATTCAAGAAATCATCCCGATCAATGAAATTCGCGTCGATGGTGGAGCTGTAAAAGATGATCTATTGATGCAAGCTCAAGTCAATCTCGCAAACCTCCCAGTTATCCGTCCAAAATGGAATGAACTTACCGCTATTGGCGCTGCTTTTCTTGCAGGATTAAGTGTCGGGTATTGGAAGGATCAAGAAGAACTAAAAACACTTTGGAAGGAAGAACAGCGGTTTGAACCTAAACTCGATGAAAAGAAAAGAGCTCGTGAAATAGCCCTGTGGCACCATGCGATAAAGTGCGCTAAAATGTGGGGAGACTATGATGAATAGAGAAGAAATGATCAAAACGCTTGATCAACAGTGGGACATCATTATTATTGGTGGGGGCGCAACAGGACTTGGTGCTGCGGTTGATAGTGCCTCTCGAGGCCTTAAAACCCTCCTCGTTGAGCAGCATGATTTTGCAAAGGCAACATCGAGTCGAAGTACAAAACTCATTCATGGCGGACTGCGTTACCTCCAAAAAGGAAACATCACCCTTGTATTAGAAGCATTGAGAGAACGGGGACGCCTCTGCCGCAATGCCCCTCATCTCATCTATCACCGCGCCTTTTTTGTCCCAAGTTACCATTGGTGGGAAGGTCCATTTTATGGAATAGGGCTGAAAATTTATGATATGCTAGCTGGAAAGCTCGGGCTTGAGCCTTCAAAGCACCTTTCAAAAGATGAAACGATTAGTATTCTTCCAACATTGGAACAGAAAGACCTCCGTGGTGGGACTATTTATTATGATGGACAATTTGATGACTCACGCCTTGCTTTAACACTTGCTCAAACCGCTGTTGATCATGGTGGGTCTGTGATTAATTACATGAAAGTTACAGGACTCTTAAAAGAGAAGAATGTTGTTACAGGCGTCCAAATCGAAGATCGTGAAACTGGAAAGACTCATCAGGTAAAAGGAAAAGTAGTGATCAATGCTACAGGGATTTTCACCGATGAAATTCGCTCTCTTGATAATCCCAAAACTCAAAAAATTGTTCAACCAAGCCAAGGTGTTCATGTTGTTCTTGATCAAAGCTTTCTCGAGAGTGAAACAGCCATCCTCATTCCCCATACTGCTGATGGAAGGGTCCTCTTTATGGTTCCCTGGCACAATCGAGTCCTAATGGGAACAACAGATACACCCGTTAAAAATCCAACTCTCGAACCTATTCCTCTCGATGAAGAGATTGACTTCATATTAAAAGAGACCGGAAAATACCTTTCACGTCACCCTACACGGAACGATATCCTCAGCGTTTTTGCAGGACTCCGCCCTCTCATTGCTGAAGAAGGAAATCAAAAAACTGCAGCTCTTTCCCGAGAACATTCCATCCTCGT
The DNA here is from genome assembly GCA_018399075.1 of Simkaniaceae bacterium. GTDB lineage: Bacteria > Chlamydiota > Chlamydiia > Chlamydiales > Simkaniaceae > Neptunichlamydia. The sequence continues at coordinate 1,390,476 of CP073763.1, forward strand.
CTCTAATTCAGGACTTATCACCATTGCAGGCGGAAAATGGACAACTTACCGAAAAATGGCTGAAGACGTGATTGGCAAAGCCCTTCTCATCGGTGGGTTTGAAGATTCTCCTTGTAAAACGCAGGAACTTAAACTTCACGGATGGATGGAAAATGCCGACCCTCTTGATCCTTGGAGTACCTATGGTACTGATGGGAAACTGGTCAAAAAAATCATTCATGAAGATGAATCGCTAGATCAATTTCTCGACCCTCAACTCCCCTACTTAAAAGGGGAAGTCATCTACTCCGTTCGCTATGAAATGGCACGTACTATTGAAGACTTTCTTTCTCGCCGCACTCGCGCCCTTCTTCTTGATGCAAATCTTGCCGTTGAAGTGGCACCCCAAGTTGCCTCTCTTATGGCAAAAGAACTGGGCCAATCAAAAGAGTGGGAGGTTGCCCAAGTTGAAAGTTTCAAAGCCCTTGCCAAAAACTACCAAATTTCACCTTGAGAAAAACCTTCTCTCAAAGTAAAATCCCTTCTATATGATGAAGCGCATTGTCTTTCTACTCCTTTTCCTATCATCTGCCATCTGTGGAGAAATCCACCATTCTCCTGTACAAACCCTTGAAGAGATAACAGAATGTCCCTTTATGGGATGGATCCAACAAGGAGAGCGATGGACCTTTCAGGATTGGATGGAAGATAAAAGAGAAATAATTCTCCCCATCATAGATCAACTTGGATATTTTGATGAAAAAAGAGCTAAAGACCCTTCCTATCAATATGGAATCGTCCTTGGATCTCTCCATGCTTCTGTAAAGAGGCGAATTGCTTTTCTTATTGAAGAATGGGAAAGAGGGGTTCGCTTTGATTCTGTCGTCTTTTTAACTGGTCAACGAAAACTTCATCCAGAGAAAGAACCCTTTGATGGGCTTGAAACTGAAACTGAAATGATGGTTTGGACATGGAAAAATGCACAAATGCCTGATGAGCTCAGCGCTATTCCTCTTGTTGTGATTGATGCAAAACCCCATCCCTTTCGAAAAAGGCCTAACACCCTCATGACTATCCAAACCTGGCTCTCTCAAAAGCCTTCATCAGGAAAGTGCCTTGTGGTTTCTTGCCAACCCTACCTCAACTACCAATATCAAATCCTCCGCATGGTTCTTCCTGAGGAGTTCTCTATAGAGATTATTGGGCCCAAAGGTGGGAATAACAATCCCCTTTCAGTTCTTCTAGACACTGTTGCCCGCACTGAAATCATGAAAAAAGGTTATCTCCTTCTTTAAGCTCTGAATAATCTTCTCGATAAAAAAAGCTTTTTATGGGAAAAAAAAGAAAAGAGGAAGGCCCTATGAAAAAGCTTATTTGTTTCTTAGCCTTAATGGCTTCAGTCTTTGCGACTTCGGGAGGAGAACTCTCACATATCATTACCCCTAGGGGGGGAACTGATCCTGAGTCAGAAAATAAAGCTCTAGTTAAAGAGTTTTACGATGCATTCAGTAAGAATGATCCTCGAACCATGAATGATCTTCTGGCTGCAAAATATGGCGTTCAAGACTCTACAGTCGTCTTTGATTCCTCATATAGTAAGTATGATGCATTCAGCAAAAATCTTAGTGTTCGCGTAAGTGCCCTCCACAAAGCTCTTCCAGAATTCAAGCTCCAAATTATTGAGATGATGTCAGATGGAAATAAAGTGCTTGCTCGGGTTCAGATTCAAGGGGTACAGCGCGGCCCATTTCTTGGTATTGAACCAACCGATAAGCCTGTTGTAATCAAAGTTTTTGCCGTCTTCACCATTGAAGGAGGGAAAATCACCCACCTGAATGAAGTATGGAATGAACTGGGAGTCATGAAGCAGATCGGGTACATTGTTTTGTAGATGCTTAAAATTAGTCTAACCAAGCAGATAATCCTTGCTATCTTTATTGGCTCCTTTTTAGGAATACTCCTTGGCCCCCTTTGCTCGGTCTTTGAACCGGTCGGAAAAGCCTATATAATGTTCATCCAGATGGTTGTTCTTCTGTATATTCCTTGCTCAATCATCCATGGGCTTGGATCATCAAGACCAACAGTGGCTCGGACTCTTTTTAAAAAAGGGTGGATCTTTCTTTTCTTTATTTGGATCCTTGTTCTCAGCTCTGTTTATCTCCTTAGCTTCTTATTCCCAAGATTTAATATCTTAATTCCTGGAACTCAAGACCATTCTTCCTTTGAAATGAACTTCCTAAACTACCTTGTTCCAGAAAACCCCCTTTATGATATTGTCAATAACATCATCCCTGCCATTGCCATTTTTGCGATCATCATTGGAGTTGCTCTCATGCATCTCACTCACAAAGAACCTCTCATTTCTTTCTTAGAGAGGATCAATAATATCATGGAGCAAGTTTTGAAAGGGATTATGATTATCTCTCCGATAGGCGTTCTTGCGATCTTTGCTACTTTTATAGGAAATGTCCGCTTAATTGATTTATGGGCCTTAAATTTTTATATCATTCCAATGATCATCATAGCCCTTCTTCTTACCTTCTGGGTTCTTCCCTCTCTTGTTGTAAGCTGTACCTCTCTCGAATATAAAGAAGTGCTCTCAGATATCCGCTCTTCATGTTTTCTTGCATTCATTATAGGCTCCCCTAGCATTGCTATCCCTTTTTTATATCGGGCGGTGAAGCGGTACGGTGAGAGGCATGAGATCAAAGATAAGGAGCTCCATAACACAGCACAAGTGATTGTTCCCATAGCCTATACCTTTACTCAAGTCGGAAACCTCTTTATCCTCTTCTTCATCATGTATCTCTCTTATTTTTTTCGCCATCAGCTGGCTGGATTTGAGGAGGGTCTTGTTGGCTGCATGACAGTTCTCATGTCATTTGGAGGACCTGAGATTGCCAATAACTCGATCAACTTTTTGACACAAACTTTAGGATTTCCCTCTTCAGCGATGGAAATTTACGATAATGCCTCAATCATCACTCAAAATTTCCAGATCTTGATCAGTGTGGCATCGATGGTCACCTTCGTAATCCTTCTTCTCCTTGCCTACTATAAACGGCTGACTTTTCGCCCCACCTATTTCTTCCGTCATTTTTTTCTCTTTTTCTTTCTTCTTATTATAACTGTCATTGGAGCAAAAAATCTGATTCAAGAATATGCCCCCTATGAAAATCGTTCAAAAAAGATGGCTATTCAAACGGACTATATTATCTCGAAAAGTGCAAAAGTCTATAAATTTGGGCAAAAATTTCCTGACATAAGCCGCAGAATAGCGATTCAAGATACCTTTGAGCGGATCTATACCACTCAAACACTTTATGTTGGTTATCATCCCAACCTTCCCCCTTTTAGCTATTTTAATGATCAAGGCGATCTTGTTGGATATAACATCACCTACGCTCATAAACTCGCACATGATATGAATGTTCAGCTAATCTTTGTCCCATTTCTCTTTGAAAATCTAGGACCAAGCCTTGGAACAAATCATTTTGATATCGCAATGGGTCCCATTCTCCTTTCCGAAGCAACAGTCAGAAATATGAATTTCCCTCATTACTACTTGATGACACCAAATGTAATGGTTGTTCCACGGTCACGAAAAGATGAATTTCGAAATTTTAAAAAACTCCAAAAAAACCCTTATCTTGTAATAGGAGTAATGGGCTTTTATGCAGAAATTTTAAATCGAATCCTTCCCATGGCGCAGACCGTCCAAGTGGATTACATCGATCACATTGACAACTATATGACTCAGGGAAAGTTTGATGCCTTATTTTGGACAAAAGAACTTGCAATGGATTATTGCCGTTCCCATCCAGAATATATCGTTATTGATTATGGAGAACAAGCAGGATCATCCTATCTCGCCTACCCAGTAAAAAATGATGCTTTTGCCTTTATATTCTTTTTGAATCGATGGCTTGAAATCCAAGATCACATCGGTTTCAAAAAAGAACAATACGACTATTGGGTCAATGGTCAGTCCCCTACTAAAAGTGAGCCCCGCTGGAGCCTGATTCGGAATGTTTTCCACCTCGTAAAATAGGATTTATGCTATAGTAAGTCCATGAAAAAAAAGATTATTATTGTCTTTTCAGCTCTGTTTATTTTTCTCCTCTTAGGTGTCGGCCATGTCTACTACCACCAAGAAGATATGCTCTTTCGAAAGGCTGCCCTTCCCGATAATTATGCCTTCTCGTTTGAGGAACCCTTTGAGGAACTTTTTTTTGAAACCGAAGCGGGTGCTCGAATTAATGCTCTATACTTTACAGCAGAAAAACCTAAAGGAGCCGTTATCTATTTCCATGGAAGAGGGGGGAATCTCTCCGGAAACTGGGGGCGAGTCTCAAAAGAATTTACCTCAAGAGGTTATGATCTATTTATCATGGATTACCGCGGTTTTGGAAAAAGTAGAGGAAAGTTGAGCGAAAGAGCACTTTGCCATGATGCAGACTATTGTTATAACTATATCTCAACACGCTATCCCGAAAATCAAATCGTCATTTATGGTCGCTCTCTAGGTACGGGGATTGCGACATACGTCGCTTCTCATAACGATCCAAAAAACCTCATCCTTGAATCTCCTTATTTTAGCATCCTTGATCTTACACCTCGTCAGCTCCCTTATCTTCCACGCTTCCTTATTCCTATGCTCCTTAAATATCATTTTCGTACGGATCAATGGATCGTTCGCGTTGATTCTCCCATCCATATCTTTCATGGAACCGAAGATGAACTAGTCCCCTTTGATTCCAGTACGCGCCTTCTTAAACTTATCAAAGAAAAGCGGAACGCTTCTCTCATTTCCATAGAGAATGGAAAACATAATCATCTTCGCTTTCACCCCACCTATCAAAAGGTTCTCGACCAAATCCTTCAATGAATCTAGTTGGGAAAAATTCGGCAAAGTATTATGATTTTTCCCAATGTACGATTTACCACAACAACCACCAGATGGTGAAGTCATTCTTCCCATAGAAGTAGGAGAACAAGATAATAAAATCACACAGGATGGTGTGACCTTTGAAGTTCTTGAGCGCCCTACTCCCCCTCAAACCAAGCTTGAGGAAAAAGATCTCTATACCCTAGCCCACTTCTTGAGAGCAAAATATTCAAAGGGATTTACCTGGAATGAACTTCCCTCCATCATGAATGAGGTGGTTTCATTTATTGGCCCTAACCCTGAAATGTCACTCAAAGAAAAGCGGCTCTCTGCCATTGAAACAATCCACTATCTTTTAGTCAGTATGGACTCTCTTTATCTTCCTGAGAAAGCCACAGAAGCTTTTTTTGAGCAGCTCATCCCCCCTTTTTTCCATCTTGCGCTTAGCTTCCCCAATGATCGAACACTCATTAACCCTTCACGCTCTGAACCTCTTACAGAAACAGTGCTCAGCGAGTATGCAAAACAATTATCTGAGCATTTTGATGAAGGCATGAGCTGGAAAAATTTAGCCAATGCCACCCATCATGCCATGACCTATATTCTCTCCTATGTCGATTTAAACAGAGAAGAACAAAGAGATGGAGCTTTTGCTATTATGGAGAGAATTCTTAGTCAAACTGACTCTTCTCGCCTACCTTCCCACTATGATGGAAAGCTTTTTCTCCTTTTCTTAAAGAGCTTTATTGCCGTTCAACTACCTTCCACTCAAGGTGCATCTGAATAAGGACGAGTTCCTCTTCATTAATTTGCTTCCAAGGGTTTTTTGCAAGAGCTTGAATATCTTTTTCAGGGAAATTTTGAGGTTCTTGCCAAGATGGATCATAGTCAAAAGCAAGTCCTCTTTCTTCCTCTCCAACAACGTGAAGAAAAATCCCTTCTTCCCCTTCTAATCGCTTAAGGGCATTGATAGAAAACGTTGCATGAAGAGGTTTTTTTGTTGAACCACCCCATGTGACAAGTCCTAATGTTTTTAAGCAGGTATAAAGAGCTCCCTGAAATACCCTATTGAGTAAATTCCCCTTAATAGAATGGTAATCGGTGATATGAACTCCCGCTCGAAAAGCCCCTTCTAAAATCTCAATCTTGGTTTCCCCAACTTTTATTGTTACCGCTTCTGGAAGATGGCAATAACTCCCCTCCGCAGAGCTCCAAGCCCCTAAGAGCCCATTCCAATAAACCACTCCTCCAATATCCTCTAGGTTTTTCACTCCAATAGCATCTAAGAAGGTCCCAACAGAAGGATAGTCCTTGCGAAGGTTGACTAGGAGATCCGCTCCTTCACGAAGGCGCCTTTTAATAATCCCTTCCAGTTTTTCAGCAAACCCTTCTTCTAACTTTTCTATTCGCCCGACTAGGTGCCCATCGAATGTCAAACAGTAAGTTGCCTCATCAACTTCTTCAATCGATTTCACCATGGATAGGGGAAGAAAGTGACCAGCAATCTCATAGAGTTTTGGATTAGTAAATAGAGTCTCGATTGTTATTTCCGCTTGCTTAATAGGAAGAGAAGCTTCCTGTTGAAGACTCTCTTCTATTGCAGAAGATCCAGAATCTCCAGAATCACAATCATACCAAACAACATTCTCTTCATCTGAAGAGCTGGATTCTACAGAATCAGGAGAATAAATCATGGGTGGCAGACACCGCTCTGTTAACATAGCCAAGGGTGTTCCATTCAGTTCCTCTCTCTTAAGAAAGGCATTGGTTTCCCCTGAAAAATTGACCCTTTCATGGAAACGTGCAAAAGTATCAAACTGCTCTTTTACCTGTATCGCACTTTCAACCCCCTCAGCACTATTAAAGGCATGATTAAAGGCTAAAACAATCCTTCGCTCTACCTCCTCTCTAGGGGATATCTCTTGTTGCACTGTTCTAAACCTTTCCTGGAGACGTCTAACCTTTTCATGGGCGAAATACGATCGTATAACATAGTAGATTGTCTTAATGAGCTGAACAAGGCGATAGTCATCAGAATAGAAGCGAGGTTCATTGACTAAAGCGGGATCAATGATGCGAAGTTCTTTCTCTTGAAGCGTTAGATTTTCGCACAATCGTTTTGTCTCCAGAAGATAAGCCCCAATCCTTTCTGAACACTCTCTAAAGACATCTCTACGGGGAGCTAATGTTATTCCTGCCAAATCTTAAACCTTTTTTCTGCATAAAAAATACCAGATTCAAGAATTGAAAAAAATAAAAAATATTCTACTAGATACCGTCAAATCTAAATCTTTAGATTAAGGATTGGAGCCATCTTTCGAAGATCTTCCATCATCAGATGAAATTCTTCAGGGCTGATCGTTTGCTGTTTGTCCGAAAGTGCTTTTTCAGGCTCAGGATGCATCTCAACCATGATCCCATCTGCGCCAGCAGCGACCCCGGCACGAGCCATTGGGGGAACCATTTTTCGAATTCCTACCCCATGGGCAGGATCGACAATAATGGGAAGATGCGTAAGGTCTTGAAGAATGGGAACAGCAGCTAAATCGAGGGTATTCCGACTATAGGTTTCAAAGGTCCGAATCCCCCTTTCGCACAGCATCACATTAGGATTTCCCTTATCAAGGATATACTCAGCTGACATAAGAAGATCTTTATAGGTAGCCGAAAGCCCTCTCTTAAGAAATATAGCTCGGTTGCAGGTTCCTAACTTTTTTAAAAGGGTGAAGTTTTGCATATTCCGAGCACCGATCTGCAAAATATCAACATATTCGGCCACTAAATCAATTTGGTCTCCATCCATTACTTCAGTGATTGTCACAAGACCATATTTATCCGCCGCCTCTTTCATATACTGAAGTCCCTTTTCTTCAAGCCCTTGAAAGGAATAGGGAGAAGTACGGGGTTTAAAAGCACCACCACGAAGAATTTTGCACCCTTCTTTTGCCACAATTCTCGCGCTTTCCATAATCTGTTCTTTTGACTCTATGGAACATGGCCCTGCCATCACAGCTAAAGTATCTCCACCAATGGTGATGTCTTTGACTTTGATCACTGTTTTTTTAGGCTGAAATTCTTTGGCTGCAAGCTTAAAGGGGTGTTTAAATTCAGAGACTTCTTCAATAAGAGGAAGACGCTTGAACTGCTGGATATCTGTTAACTCATCAACCCCCTTGATCAGGGCAATCGTATAGCTTCCCACCTCTCCCGAAAGACGTGCTTCAAATCCCATCCACTGCAGCTTCTCAAGGAGTCGTTCTAAATCTTCTCTACTGGCATTTTTCATTATTGTAAGGATCATGGCTTTAAACTCTTTGTCAAAGTGGTTAATTCTTCTGCGGATTTTCCCTTTCCAATCGCATCGACAAAAAGTGAGCCCACAACAAATCCATCCGCTAATTCTAGGACCTTTGTAGCCATTTCCTTATTTGAAATTCCAAATCCCACCACGACAGGTAGTGAGGAAACCTCTTTGATCTCTTTCACTCGGCTTTCAAGATCTTCAGGGAATCCTTCTTGTGTTCCCGTTGTCCCTTTCCGACAAACATAATAGAGAAATCCTGAGGATGCCGCAGCAATCTTTTTAATCTTCTCTTTAGGGGTAGATGGGGCAATAAGGAAAACTGTGTCGAGACCTGCATCCTTGGCTCCTCTCTGATACTCCTCTCCTTCTTCAAGGGGAAGATCAACAACTAAAAGACCATCGACACCTACTTTTGCAGCCTGATCGAGGAGAGACTGCCCCCCGATAAAAAGAGGATTGTAATAGGTAAAAAGGACAATAGGTACATCACTTTCTTTCCGAAATTTCTCAACAAAAGAGAGGACATCGTGAGGGGTCGTTCCCCCTTCAAGAGAACGGTCCATCGCCTCTTGAATTACTGGCCCATCTGCAATAGGATCAGAGAAAGGGATCCCAACTTCTAAAAGATCTACCCCTCCTTTGACAAGGGCAAGAGCTACTTCAAGAGTTCGCCCCATCCCCCCATCTCCAGCTGTGATATAGCCAATATAGGGCCTTGATTTTTTAAAACACTCTGCAATACGGTTCACGTAATGAGCCCCTTTGCAAAAAGTTCAGGAAGATCTTTATCACCTCTTCCAGAGAGGTTAACCACTATTGCCGTTTCCTTAGGAAATTTTTTTGCTTCACGAACAAGATATGCAAGGGCATGAGCCGATTCAAGAGCAGGAATAATCCCTTCACTCTTTGATAGTAGTTTAAAAGCCTCTAAGACTTCCTTATCTGTTGCTGAAGTGTACTCAACTTGCCCCTGATCGTGAAGATCAGCATGCATCGGTCCAATAGCAGGATAATCGAGTCCTGCTGAGATGGAAGAGGTCTCAACAATTTGCCCCTCATTATCTTGAAGAAGATAGGTATAGGTTCCATGAAGAATTCCAGGTTTGCCCCCTGAAAAACGAGCGGCATTCTCTCCCAATTTGCTTGACTTTCCTCCCCCTTCAACTCCGATAAGTTTGGCTTTTCCAATGAAAGAAGAAAAAATTCCAATGGCATTGGATCCTCCTCCTATACAGGCAATCACAACATCAGGAGTCATCTCCTCAGCAACCTCTTCACCAATCACTTTTTGAAAAAAAGCAACCATTTCAGGATAGGGATGAGGCCCTAAAGCAGAGCCTAAACAGTAGTGACTCCCTTCATAATTTTTTGACCAGTCGCGCATCGCTTCATTGATGGCATCTTTTAAAGTTTTAGCCCCTTTATCAACTGCAATGACTTCAGCACCGAGAAGTTTCATCCGTTTCACATTGGGTTCTTGGCGCAACGCATCTTTTTTCCCCATGTAAACAACACATTCAAGACCCATAAAAGCGCATGCTGTAGCTGTTGCTACGCCATGCTGACCGGCTCCTGTTTCTGCAATCACCCGTTTTTTTCCCATCCGTTTTGCTATAAGGCATTGCCCTAAAGTATTGTTGAGTTTATGAGCCCCAGTATGGAGAAGATCTTCTCTTTTCAGGTAAATTTTGGGACCATCAATCGCTTTAGAAAATGAGGGTACGGGAGTCAGGGGTGTTGGCCGCCCTGCATAATTTTTCAAGATAGCATGAAACTCACTTAGAAACGCTTGATGCTCTTTCAGTGAGTTCCACATTTCTTCGAGCTCTTTGATCGGCTGCGCTAAGACTTCAGGGATAAAAGCCCCACCATAGGCTCCATACCTCCGAGTCATAATACCTCCTGAATAAAGGCTTGAATGAGCATACGATCTTTTTTATATTTTGGATTTTCCACCCCACTTGCTACATCAACAACATCTGGTTGCTTCTTCTTAATCGCAAGAGCAACATTTTCTGGGTTTAACCCCCCTGCTAAAATGAAATTAAAATCGCGCCGGGGCTCTAAAGCATCCCACTTAAATGTTTCGCCACTTCCAGGAACTAGTCCATCATAGAGAAGATAGTCCCTCTCCCTTTTAAGGGCTTCAAATCCATGATGCTTTTCTTCTTGAACAAATCCATCGGGGGAAACAGGGCAAACATAGAAGCGGATCACATTTTCACTAAGCTCAACATGATTTCTTCTTGCCTCTGGACCGTGCAGCTGCACCGCATCAAGGCCGACATGGTCAATAATCTTTTGCATCGCTTCGGCATCTTGCTCCACAAAGACGCCCACAACTTTTGCTCCTCCTTTTTTAGCCCCTTTTGCAATTGCAATCGCGCGATCAGAATTGATGCAGCGCTGCGAATCTTTAGCAAAAACAATGCCAACAAATGAGGCACCACTAACTGCTGCAAAGTAAGCTGTTTCGGGATCGGTCACTCCACAAATCTTAACGAGCGTCATTCATCTCTCCAATCATTTTTTTAGGATTTTCAGCCCTTACAAGAGTTTCTCCAATCAGTAGTGCATCAAACCCCCCATCAAAAAGAACCCTTGCATCATCAATAGATTTAATCCCGGATTCTGCAACTTTTATACATTCTTTCGGAAGAAGTTTTAGAAAATTTAATGAATGAGAAAGATCTACACCAAATGTTTTTAGATCACGGTTGTTGATTCCAATAATCTTTGCTCCCACCTCGATTGCCAGCTTAAGTTCTTTTTCAGTATGCACTTCAACTAAAGCATCAATTCCCAGTTCCTCAGCAATACGCAAAAACTCTCCGGTCTGATCTTTTAAAACAGCAACAATAAGTAAAACGCCATCAGCTCCAGCATAAATAGCCTCTTTAATCTGGAGAGGATCAATAATAAAATCCTTTTGAAGCACCGGGATTCTCACCCCTTTTTTCACCTCTATTAAGTCTTTCATTGTTCCTCCAAAACCCACTTCATCAGTTAAAACTGAAAGAGCTATAGCTCCCCCTTCTTCGTATTCCTTAGCCAGTTTTATCGGGTCAAGAGAAGGATTGATATCCCCTTTAGAAGGAGATTTCCGTTTGATTTCTGCAATCACCCCTTTCCTTCGAAGAGCATTCTGAAACCTCTTTAGATTATTTCGCTTGATTTCTCCATGCAATGGGTGATAGGGATCACTCCCCACCTCATCTTTAAGGCGTTCGACCTCTTCTTTTTTCCTTTCAATAATTTGATCGAGAAAGGTCATCCTTTCCTCCATTTTTCTATGAGCTCAATCGCTTTTCCTTCTTCCAATGCTTTTCGTGCAAGATTTACCCCTTCTTCAATCGTCTTGACTTTTTCAGCAATATAAAGACCAACCCCTGCATTTAAGACAAGAGTGTCAGCAATGGGACCAAGAACCCCATTAAAAGCAGCAAGAAGGAGTTTTTTATTCGTTTCTTGATCCCCTCCGGCTAGGTCGGAAGAGGAGCACTTCTTAAATCCTAGCTTTTCAGGATCAATAGTCATTTTTTTCATTTCGGTCGAGGTCACTTCAATAATTTTACATGGACCTATCGGAGTGAGCTCATCCATTCCATTTCCATGGACAATAAAGGCCCGTTTAATCCCAAGCTTTTGAACAACTTCAGCAAAAAGATCCAAAAGGTTTTCGCGAGCAACTCCCAGTAGAAGATAATCAGGCTTCGCAGGGTTCACCAGAGGTCCTGCTAAGTTAAAAATCGTTCGAATCCCCAATTTTTTTCGGATAGGAGCCACTACTTTCATGGCTGGGTGATAGTTTAATGCATAGAGAAAACAAATTCCGATCCTTTCAAGTAACTCAATAGGATCACCATCCAATGAGACCCCTATGGCCTCTAGAAAGTCTGCAGATCCACATTTTGATGAAGAAGCACGGCTTCCATGCTTAGCAACTTTAACGCCACATGCTGCAGCTAAAATCGCAGCTCCTGTTGAAATATTAACAGAGTTCGATCCATCCCCTCCAGTCCCCACAATATCCAAGAGTCCATTGCCGGCAGAGATTTCGATCATTTTTTCCTGCATAACGCGGGCAAGCCCTTCAAACTCACTTGCTGTTTCTCCTTTTTCACTCAAAAGCTTAAGAAAATTAGCCGCAGCATCAGGACTCTCTCCTTCAGCCATTTCGCGGAAAGCTTGTTCGTATTCCTTTTCAGATACAACCTGATTAGAAGATAATTGCTCAATCACCTTTTGAAGATACATTACAAAGCTCCACAGACTTTTAAGAACGCTTCGATCAGAATTTTCCCTTCTGGGGTAAGGATTGACTCAGGATGAAACTGAACGCCATAAAGAGGATATTCCACATGCTTCATTCCCATAATTACCCCTTCTTCCGTTTCCGCTTCGATAAGGAAACAGTTAGGCAGGGAGTCCCGATCAACAATAAGAGAGTGATAGCGCCCTGCTTCAAATGGTAGAGGCATCTTTTCAAAAAGATCTTTCCGGCTATGGAAAATTGATGCGGGTTTACCATGAACAATATTTCCAGCATGAACCACTTTTCCTCCAAAACTTTCGGCAAGAGATTGATGCCCTAAACAGACACCAAGAATCGGAATATTTTTATGGAATTTTTTAATTAGATCTAAGCAAATGCCTGCATCTTTAGGTGTTTTGGGTCCTGGCGAAATGATGATCCCTTTAGGTTTTAGAGAAGCAATTTCATCTAAAGTGAGTTCATCATTGCGAATAACCTTAACAGGAGTGTGGATGGCAAGCATTTGATATAGGTTGTAGGTAAAACTATCGTAGTTATCGATAAGAATAATCATACCGTTCCCTCCAGCGCTGCTTGGATCGAGCTCAACACCCCTCTAGCCTTATATCGAGATTCAGCAAGTTCCATTTCAGGATCAGAATCGATCACAATCCCCATTCCTGTTTGACAGACAGCTTTTCCTTCTTTAATCGTTGCCATCCGGATTCCAATACAAGATTCAAGATTACCCTCATGATCAATAAAACAGATCGCCCCACCATAGGGGCCTCGGCGCGTATCTTCGAGTTCATCAATAATTTCCATAGCCCGGATTTTTGGAGCTCCACTCAAGGTTCCTGCCGGAAATGTTGCCTTGAGAGCATCAAAGGCATCGAGTTCTTCACGCAGCTCACCCGTAATAAAACTAGCCAGATGCATTACATGAGAGAAATTTTGGACTGTTTTAAGCTTTTCTACCTTGACTGTTCCTGGTTTTGAAACAGCTCCAAGATCATTCCTCCCTAAATCAACTAGCATCATGTGCTCTGCTGTCTCTTTAGGATCATTTTGAAGTTCATTAGCAAGGGACAGATCTTCTTCAGGAGTTTTCCCCCGTGGGCGTGTTCCTGCTAAAGGAATCGTTTCGAGGTTGCGCCCATGAACACTGACGAGTTTTTCTGGAGAAGCCCCCAAAATTGAGAACTTTCCATGAGAGATATAGAACATGTAAGGAGAAGGGGAAACATGGCGCAATGAGCGATAAAGTTCAAAAGGGGAAATGGTACAATCAACTTCAAAGCGACGCGAGGGAACAACCTGAAATACATCCCCTGCATCGATATATTCTTTTGCTTTTGCAATAATTTTTCGGAAAGACTCGTCATCAGGAGTGACTTTGACATTTTTAGTGAGATCAAAATTTTTGGGCTCTACCTTCATAAAGTTTGATGTTGTTGAGATCAACTTATAGATTTGCTCAATTTCATGTAGTCCCTCTTTATAAGCTTTTTCAGCATTCCCCTTAACCTCCATGATTCGAACGATTAAAACAGTATTTTTCTCATGGTCAAAGGTGATTCCCTGATCAAAAAACTGAAAGAAAAGGTCTGGAAATTCCTGGGTCTTCTTATTTTTGTCGGGAATATCTTCAATATAACGAATGGCATCATAGGAAAGATAACCCGCTGCCCCTCCACAAAAGCCTAGGAGACGTTTATGAGATCCGCACTCATATTTAAGACGAAGTTTTCGAAGAATTTTGAAAGGATCGCCATCATGAACCTGTTGTTCATCGCTCGTTTTAACTTGAATTTCAAAACCATAAGCCGAAACCTCTGCAATAGGGTCAAAACCAATATGAGAATAACGCCCCATATGGGTTTGAACAATTCCAGATTCAAGAAGGATCACCTCTTGATGCTCTTTTTGAAGAGCATGAAGGGCTCCCATCGGAGTGAGAAGGTCTGCTGAAAATTCTTGATAAACAGCTACCCTATCATGAGCAAGAGAAAGTTCATGGAATTCATCGTAACTTAGTTTTTCAAACATATTTTTCTCATATCATTTCAGCTTCTTTTTTAAAAATCGCTTCATCTTTAGTGAAACATCTTTTAAGGCATTAGATCCCCGTGTAATTTTTGCTATACTGAGGTTATAGTCAGCAGCCATTTCTCTTTGCGTCTTCTTCTCCTTCATCAATTCTTCAATGATTCGAATACGCTTAGAAATTGCATCCCTCTCTTCAGGAGTGAACAGAAGTCGAGTGAGCTCATCGAGCTCCTTGGGATCTTCCATCTCTACCATTAAATCAAGAAACTTTCGCCAACCATCTTTATCCATATATCTGTAATGCTACAACAGTACAGAATAATTGTCAACGACATTACATTAAAGCGCTAACTATTAATTAAATAGACTTTGTATGATTGGACTAAACTGACGCTTAATTGCTGAGCTATTGACCTCGACTTCTTTACCTTCAGATCCCTTAAAGCTTCGAACCTGTAGCGTCTTCTTCCCTGATAATCTTAAAATGCATTGCTCTTCCCCATTCGAAATAAGAAACTCATTTGGAGCGCGTGGGCCATTGAAACGCCCTGATAAAACATATCCATTCCGCTTTTTTTTAAAGATTGACTCTCCATCGAAAACTTCAAAGGGTTGCCTTCCCAAAACATAATCAAGAACCGTTGGGAAAATATCGACATGTGAAGTGACAATATCTTCAACTTCGCATTCCTTTGCACGCTGATTGTTTCCCAGTTTCATATAGATTGGGGGTTCGGTCTGCATCGAGCTTAAGTGAGAGGCATGAAAGAGTTGCCCTTCCTCAAAGAACTCCTCTCCATGGTCCCCAGTAAATATAACCACAGAGTCTTTATAAAGTCCTTTTTCCTTTAACGTTCCCATGACTTTTCCAAATAATGAATCCATATAATGGATAGAATTTCGGTATCGATTCTTAATCAATTCAATATTCTTAAGAGAATTAGAAACTCTTAAGTGGGTTTTTTCTTCACTAATCGGACGAAAGTTTACGGGGTATTTCTCTGGCCAACTATAGTTAAAATGCGTTGATTCCAAGAAGAAGACATATACATTACCCTCTTTAGAGCCTTTTTTATCCATATTATTAATAAATGTATTCACAGCCTTCTCATCAGACTCCCAAGCCTGCGTGGGAAAATAGTGAGGAAAAACATGATATGAATCGGCGAGATAGTGCTTTTTTCCAAACATCACATCCGAGAGTCCATAATATTTTAGCTGCGCCGCAGAGTAAACATGGACCTTATATCCCATTTTTTTTAGTACTTGAAGAGGAACACTTCCCGATTTCCACTTCTTTTTAGCCTCTGCCCAATGAAGAGGGTAATTTGAGTGCAGAATAGAAAACCATGAAATTTGTGTTGCATTACCACTAGAAAAGGTTTTCTTAAAAGTAATGTTTTCATTCCTAAAAGCTGTGATGTTCTTTGCTGTTTTTTCTGTTAAAAAATCTTGCCTTAAGCTCTCAACAATAAAGAGATAGATATTTGGCTTTTTCTCTACACTTAAGGGAACCGAGTGAACTTTCTTTAAGGTTTCCTCTTCGTTCGGCAGTTTTTTTATTCGGGTGCTCATTTTAATAAGAAGCTCATCCTGAGAAAGTAATGTTGATTTCCAGGGAAGAATTCTTTGATAATAGTGATATTGCTGCCTATCGACCTGAGGTGTTACCATCACATCTAAGGCGATAAGTCCTATCGGTAAGCAACATAACGTCTTAACAAGTCCTTTGTGCGTTAGTTTCACTGGTTTTTTTGCGGCAAGTTTTTCTGTTAATCCATAGAGAATAATGGCAAAAAGTGGGATCAAAAAAAACGTGGCTGTCAGGATAAAGATCCAAGTACTAATACTGATCCCTGTTAAATGGAGAAGCTCGATAAAATTATCAAAGCTCTCATCATAAACCCAATGGAGTCCGTAATAGACCGAAATATCCATGTAGCGCGTTAGGACAAGGTCGACATAATGGAGCGTAAAAAAGAGAAAGCACATGCTGATAAATCCATAATAAATAGATTTATGAAGGTAGGTCTTGATCACATTTCCAATAAAGACCAAGATTAGAACCTCTAGGAGACTCTGCAGCAGAGCATAACCTAAGAAATAGATTGGAGATAACGTCCATGATTGCTCAAGGGAAACAACATGATAGATATTCATCGCAAACATCCCTAAAAGCAGCAATGCAAAATAATAAGGATTAATAAGTAAAGCGCGATGCCAAAAAGAGTTGGAAGACTTTCCCCCTTCCATTGATTACCCCGAACGTTGTTAGCCTATGTCCTTCTTCTGACAAAAAGATTAACGGTTGTCAATTGCTTTTTATTCAAAAACTCCTATCTTAAACAGTATGAACCTCAAAGAATTCATTCAACTTTCCGGCCCCCTTTTTGAAGCTGTGCAGATAAGCGCAATCTACTCAGATGGAAAGACTTTTGTAGATAGTACGCCTAATTCTGACCCGCAAGAAATTCTCAAAGCTTTTGAACTGGAAAGGGATAACCCCATTTTCAACCTTAAAGCCTTTATAGAATCCCACTTTACCCTTCCTCCTCAAATTAAAGATAAAAGTCCTCACGCCTCCTCAATGAAGGAGTATATCGAGAAGATGTGGCCTATTCTCCATAGAAAAATGAAAGCCCCTTCTAAGTGGAGCACACTAATCTCCCTCCCTCACCCTCATATTGTTCCTGGTGGCCGCTTCCGCGAGTGCTTTTATTGGGATAGTTATTTTACCGCCCTTGGGTTGCCCCTTCCTTATATTAAAGAAATAGTCCAAAACTTTGCTCATCTTATCGATCTCCTTGGGTTTATCCCTAATGGAAACAGGGTCTATTTTGCTTCTCGTTCTCAACCCCCCTATTTCTCCTTTCTTCTCAAACTTCTCTATGATCGAGGAGAAGAAGACTATGCCAAGAGCTTTCTTTCTCATTTAGAAAAAGAATATCTCTATTGGACTAATCACCAAATTCCTCTCAACAGTTACCATGACAAACTCAATATTCCTCGTCCCGAAGCCTATAAGAGGGAAACAGAGCTCGCTAGAACCACTGACCATCCTCAATTTTTTCAATCGCTGCGAGCTGCTTGCGCTTCTGGCTGGGATTTTAGCTCTCGCTGGCTTGCTGATCAAAAATCCTTTGCTACCATTCAAACTCTCGATCTCCTCCCCGTTGACCTTAACTCTCTCCTCTATCATCTTGAAGAAACTCTCTATCTTTTCTCCGGTAATAACGACTACAAAATTGCAGCCGATAGGCGAAAAGAAGCTCTACAAACTCACTTTTGGAAAGAGGGTTTTTTTCATGATATTCACCTTTCTAATAAAGAACCTACCCCTTCAAAAACGCTTGCTGCTGCCACTCCTCTTTTCGTCGGCGCGGCAACTCAAAAACAAGCCGATTGCATTGCTAAAAAACTTGAAAAATCCTTTCTTCTTCCTGGAGGTTTCGTTACCTCGCTGACTGAAGGAGAGCATCAATGGGATATGCCCAATGGCTGGGCCCCCCTACAATGGATCACGATTCGAGGTCTTCTTAACTATGGCCATACTGACCTTGCTCTTGAAGGAGCTCGGCGCTGGCTTGCTCTTAACGAAAAGCTCTTTGCTGTAAAAGGAACTCTCCTAGAAAAATATAACGTCCGCGATTGTACAGCTAATGTTGCCCGCGGAGAATATGCCCCGCAACAAGGTTTTGGATGGACCAATGGCGTGGCTATAGCCCTAATGGAGTTAATTAATGGATCTAAATATTAAAGGAAAAAAAGCTCTTGTTCTTGCTTCCTCTTCAGGACTAGGCTTTGCCATCAGCAAAGCTTTATCTGAAGAAGGAGTAGAGGTTGCAATCACATCCCGCGAACTTAAGCGAGCGGAAGAAGCGGCGCGGCAATTACAAAATGTAACGCCTTATGCTTGCGATCTTCTGGCTGAAGATGCTGGGAAAAAAATTATCGATGCAGTTGGACCTATTGATATCCTCGTCACCAATGCCGGTGGTCCTGGCAAGGGAAATTTTCTCGATCTATCAGCGGAAGATTGGAAAGCGGGATACCACGGCCTTTGGATGTCAGCCATTCAAGCTATCCAAGGAGTTCTTCCCCACATGAAGAAACAAAAATGGGGGCGGATTATCCTCTCAACCTCAACCTCTTCAAGACAACCCATCCCTGAACTGGCCATTTCTAACGCCTACCGTTCCGGTCTCCTTGGGGTGATGAAAACAGTCGCTCAAGAAGTCGCAGCTGAGGGGATCACCGTCAATGCTATCATGCCCGGCTCCACCCTTACCCGGCGTATGGAGGACTTTAAAGAATCAGTTGAAGAGCTTGCAAAGCAGATTCCTGCAAAAAGACTGGGGAAGCCTGAAGAGTTTGCGGCTCTTGCTACCTTTCTCGCCTCAGAATCTGCAGCCTATATTACGGGGCAAGCCATTGCTTCTGATGGAGGACTTATACAAGGGATATAATTTGATTGAAATTTTGTTTATTTCCAGTGGGAAAGAAGGACGGCGGTTGCTTGGGAAACATTGAGAGAGTCTATAGATCCCTTCATAGGAATATAGAGGTGAAAATCTGATTTTTTAGAGAGAAGAGGTTGGATGCCAGACCCTTCAGAGCCGATCATAAGAAGGGTTTGCTGTGGGAATTCAAAAGTATCGAGAGATTGGGCCTTGTCAGAGATCTCCGTTGCAACGGAGAAGTAGCCCGCATCTTGAAATTTTTTAAGGGTATCAGCGAGATTAGAAACTGGGATCAGGGGAATAATTTCGGAAGCACCAACACTTGCCTTACTGACAACGGGAGTCAGAGAAACATTTCGGTTAGTCGAATAAATCACAGCATCAACACCAAAACACTCAGCAGCCCGAAGGATCGAGCCAAAATTTTGGGGGTCTTGAATGGCATCACACATGAGGGTAAGGCTTTTTTCTGGAGCGACTTTTAAAAACTCTTTGGGAGTAAGAAATTCCCTTTCCTGGACTTTAGCAATAAATCCCTGGTGCGAATCAGATTGCACAAGTGAAGCAATCTTTTGTTTAGGAGAAAAGAGGACTTTAACCCCTATATTCTTGAACTCTTGGGTAAGAGGATCATCTTTTTTATAGGTATGGACTTCAATGAATCGTTTAGGATTTTGCTTGAGCGTCTCTTCTAAGGCATGCTTTCCCATGATCCATCTCATCGCGAAAACTCACTTTCTATAACATAGTTCTTCTTCGGGCCAACAGTTTTGTAACGGGTCAAGAAACGGTCTTCATTAACCCAATCCCAAATTAGAGTATAACTATCTTCTTTACAAAAAGATTGCCCCCTAAGATCATCTTTGGGAAGAGTCATAAAGAGGCGGTTATTTTCCTCTTGATAAAAATAGATTGCAATCGAATCCTCTAAAAAATGATAGCGATAAAACTTGGTGGCAAAGAGAATATTCTCTTTTTCAGTTTCATGCCAGAGTTGCTCTTGATAAAGGAGTTGATTCCCTTCATAAAGATCAAATTGCCCCATCCCCTGCATGGTTCCTTTTGGAGATCCATCAGGATAGGTCATTAAACGAGTGATCTTCCATTTTCCAATCAAATCTTCACTATTCATACAGCTATCATATATCAAGATTGATTTGATTATAAATGATATCTTAGCTATAAAACGTTATTTTATATTTTAACCAAAAGGTGCCCCTATGGAAATACTTGTTGTTGTCAGCAAAGTGAAGAAAAAAATCAAAGAAATGTCTGGGATGAACACTTCAGCTTCAGCAATGGAAGCTCTAACGCGCGTTGTCGAAAGAGAGTGCGAGAAAGCGGTCAATGCTGCAAAAGCAGAGGGAAGAAAAACAGTGATGGATCGCGATTTTGAAGCTTAAGCATTAACCTATAATCTATACCCAGGAAAACAGTAATGCTTAAAAAGAGCTTAATTTTTCTCCTTTCTCCCCTTCTTCTCTTCGCTCAGCCAGTGCAGAATAATGATCTCTTTAATAAAGATGATGCGGCATTTCTGATCAATGGCGAATTCCTTTATTGGACAGTGAATGAAGGTGGGCTTGACTTTGCCATACGAATGAAAACCCCTTCTTGGGGACCAAGTGATTCTTATGCGCAAGGAGATATGGAAAGAGCTGAGTTTAGCTGGGATCCCGGGTATCGTTTTTCTCTAGGTTACTACCGAGCTCCCAATTTTTGGGAAGCAGATTTCCAGTGGACTTATATCCATGTGGGAGGAAAAAATCACCATAGCCGTCCCCCTGCAGAAGAAGGTCGTTTCATGACAGGAACCTGGCCTCAAATTTTTACAAACCCAATTCAAAAAGCCACAAGTACAATTCACCTTTACTATCAGATGATCGATCTAATAGTCAATCGTGTCTTCCATCCCTTTGATAATCCCCACCTTCGCCTCCGTCTTACAGGTGGACTCACGGGTGTTTGGCTTAATCAAGGCTGGAAAGTTCGCTATTTTGATAATCAACACAATCAAACTCTAGTTAATAATATGTGGCGCTACTGGGGATTTGGTTTTAAAGCTGGCCTGGGTTTTGATTGGTTTTGGGGAAATGATTTTTATGTGACAGGACGTGCTATTACAGGTCTTGTTTCAGGACACTACCATAATCATGGAAAGCAAGAGACCAATACCATACAGCAAACAGGCGATAGTTCTAGCATCCCTGTACGCGATCTTCGCTATAAGGATTATCGAGTAGCTTTCACCTCTCAATTATCCTTAGGACCTTCCTATCAAAAGAGCTTCCCGGACTGGCGAATGGAGTTATTTATTGGTTATGAGATGACGATCTGGACAAATCTACATGAAGTCTACCGTTCATCAAGTTCATCAGCAAGTGATTCTAAGGAAACCTGGATTAACTCCAGTATGATTGCACTTCAAGGACTTTCAGCACGCGGAACCTTCAACTTCTAAATAAATGACACTTCTTGTAGAATATTCTCATGAACAAAAGGGAACATTCTATGGGAAAATGGAAAAAGTCATCTCAAGAACTTATCGATCATTTTTATGAGACAATGGAATCATTTGATGACATTGAAATGCGAAAAATGTTTGGGTATCCCTGCACTTTTCTTAATGGGAACATGTTAACGGGACTCCATGAAGAGAATTGGATTCTTCGCCTTTCAGAAGAGGACCGCTTAGAACTTTCAGAAAAAGGAGGACTCCCTTTCGAACCAATGGATCGAAAGATGCGAGAGTATCTTCTTATTCCACAAAATATTTTGAAAAATAGAAATCAACTCAACGCTTGGGTTCAAAGAGCTATCGACTTTGTCTCTTCATTACCCCCTAAATAAAAACTCTCCTTTGATCTAAATTCAAGATAAACTAGACAAATAATACAATATTTTAAATAGTCCGATTAAAGACTAATTATATGGTGTTGCAATGAAAAAAATGCTCATTATTATTTTCGGATTAATTGTTATCTTGTGCTTAGCAGGAATTCTTCTTTGGAATATGTTCCCCACAATTATATCTCATAAGCTCTCTAAACAAGCAGGTGTATCTGTGACCATTTCCGATATCCGCGCTTCCCTAGATACTCTCAAAGTCGATGGGATTAGGGTTGGAAATCCATCTGGGTATTCAAAAACACCTCGCGCTTTATCCGTTGATGATATGAAAGTGAGCGTTCCATTAACACGGTTTTTTGATAAGAACATCGTTATTGATGAAATGACAATGGATGATGTTTATATAGGACTTGAATTCGATTCTCCTAATAGTAAAAAAGGGAATTGGACCACCATTATGAACAATATGAGTCAGTCAAGCAAAGAAGAAAGTGAAAAAGCAAAAGCAAAAGGTGAAACAACGACTGTTCTTATTAAACGCCTTGTGATTACCGATTTACAGATTGAGCTAGCCTATACAACTGGTGGAAAAGCAAATAAAAAGCTCCGTCCCATCGATCGGATTGAACTGACCAATATTAGTAGTGAAGGTGGAATTCCTACGGCACAAATCATGAATATTGTCATGCAGGAAACTCTCCGAAATATCTTTAGCAAAGAAGGTCTCCAAAACATGCTAGAGGGTGTTCTCAATCCCAGCGATTCAGGTGGCGGTGTGATGAATACTCTAAAGGGACTTTTCTCTGACCTAATTTTACTCGATAATGACTGGGATTATTGGGAACAAGAGGAATTTGAAGAAGCGCAGTGAGAGAAATCTATATCATCCGACATGGTGAAACAGAGTGGGCTCGTGATGGAAAACATACAGGGCTCACTGATATTCCCCTCACCGAAAAAGGCGAAATTCAAGCTGCTTCCTTAGGAAGGAGAATAGAGCGGATCAAGTTTTCCCATATTTTTTCAAGTCCCCTTAAGCGAGCAAAAGAAACTTGCACAATTTGTGGCTTTGATGGAGTAATCGATAAAGACCTTGCTGAGTGGGATTATGGTGCCTACGAAGGGATGACATCCGATGAGATCCTTAAAACATTGCCTGATTGGAACATCTTTACTCATGGGGCTCCTGCAGGAGAATCTGTAGAAGCTGTCATAAAACGAGCCGATCGCTTCATAAAAAAAACCGAAGGACTTGAAGGAGAGATAGCTGTCTTTTCAAGCGGGCATTTTTCTCGGGTCCTAACTATGCGCTGGTTAGGCATCCCTGTTGAGAATGGAACCCGGTTTCCCTTATATACAGCGGCTCTTTCCACCCTAGGCTATGAAAAAAAAATGCGGGCAGTAAAACTTTGGAATGACATTTCTCATCTCAAATGATAGTCTAAAAATTCGAATATTTAATTTGCGGATTAGCCCATGAAAAACCAAAACCCCTCAGACCTTGCTTCTCATCTTAGAGCTGACCTCCATGCTTTGCATGACGATTGGGAAATACTTTTAAAACAAGATGAAATGCTCAAAGATTCAAGCTTTCTAGAAAAAATTGCTGCTGATATTAAAAAGCTCGATAATGATGCGACCCAAGCTCTTGAAGTTTCTAAGCTTAAAGAGCAAGCCAATGTTGTTCACTTTGCCCTTTCAACGCCATGGGGAGCTCCTTTTATTGGGGAAACAACCCTCTTAGAAGCTGCAAAAAATTATAAAACAGATCATTCCGAGTCGGCATTAATGCATCTTCTTTCAGACTTCTTGAAATATGGTCACCGCAAAAAAGTCCCCCTTTTTGATGTCCTAGATGAAATTTCTGAAGAACTAGAATAAGAACACTTAGGTCCGTGCAATTTGCTTGAGTTTATTGAGCAGAAGGGTATTTCTCTTTATCTCTGGTGAACATAGGACGAGAACTTCAGCGTAACCTTCACGGTCCGCAATGCGGAGCCCTTCGTAGAAATTTTTCCGATCAAGATGAAAATGATCACCTTGAATTTGAGAACCCTCACAGCTCATAATCATCCGTTTGCTTGTAGAACTAAGCTTTAGGTAGATCTTCATTTCATCCCAAGATGAGAAGAGGCGAACCGCCGAACGAAGTTTATCAAATGTAGAGTTTCCATTAAGCGTTAGAGCTAAGGGGTGAACGAGAACCTTTCGATTGAGAACATCCTCAATCTCCTTTTGAGAAATGACGCCAAATCTAAGGATAGTAGGACGCATAGGATCTTCTAAGGAAAGGAGTGTTGTTTCCATTCCATACTCGACCTCACCACCATCAACAATTCCTTCAATCTGTCCGTTGAAATCCTCAAGCACATGGCTAGCCTTAGTCGGACTTGGTTTCCCCGTTAGATTTGCTGAAGGAACAGCAAGAGGACACCCTGTTAATTCAACAAGTCTTCTAGCAATCGGATCAGAGGAAATTCTTACAGCAACCGTAGGTTTTCCACCAGTAACAACATCAGAAAGATTAGGATTTTTCTTCAGAATCAAACAAAGGGGACCTGGAAGAAATTGGTTTGCTAAAACTTTTGCCTCAGTGGGAATGTCTGAAGCAACAAATTTGAGCTGATCCATATTAGCCACATGAACAGGAAGGGAATGTTCATGACTTCTGCTTTTTACCTGGTATAAGCGTTTCAGGGCCTGCACATTTAGAATTGGTGCACCAAGACCGTAGACTGTTTCAGTTGGAAAAGCAATAAGCCCTCCTTGCTGCAGCTTTCGAGATGGAGATTCTAAACCTTTTAATTCTTCCCGATTAATGGGGCCAAAGTATTCAGTGTACATGCATTCCCTTTATATACAATATAGTCAAAGCATTATTACCATTATTCGATTTTATAACAATAGAAAAGGATCTAAAAAAAAATTTCTTGCTATTCAATGGAAATAGCGTAAAATAATGACATGGAAAAAAAGACTCTAAAAACCATTGGTTTGATTACATTTATTTTTTCTCTTCTTGTTTTTTCTGGAGGAGTGATGGGATTTGCAATGAAAAATAGTATCCCCTCACTTGTAGCAGGCTCATTCTTCGGGCTCTCACTTCTTTACTCAAGTATTAAAACGATGGCCTTTCATCGGTGGGGCCTTGTTACCACCTTTATTCTTCTTTTGATCCTTGATTCTTTTTTTTCATATCGCTTCCTTACAACCCAAAAATTCTTCCCTGCAGGAGCAATGCTTTTATTAACAACCCTAGTCGTTGTCATCCAAATTTTTCAGCTTCGCAAGTTAAAACATTTAGCAAAAAATTAACTGTTTTTATATGGTTCTCCCCCAACTAAAGGAGAATATATGTGTAGTCCGGGCTTAATAAATTTTCATGTACCAAGAGATACAAACCAGCTCTGTAGAGACATTATAGAAAACCCCAACCTTTATGGAGGAAAATCTAATCTTGACCAATTGAATAAAATTTTATTCGTTTCCCTTGCAATTCTTACAGTAACAGTGAGTCTAGCGATAGGGCAACACCACTATTTCCCTCTAAATCGATCAATTGAAACAGCCATTCTTATGCTAGCCCTTACCCCCCTTCCTATTGCTATAGTTGCTGAAGGATCGAGGGAATTTGAAACTCTTAGAGTAGAAATAACATCAGTGAACTAATCGCTGCTGAACAATATCCCAATTGATATTGTTATAGAAGGAGTCAAGATACGCTCCCCTATTTAAACCATACTCTGTGATGTAGGCATGCTCCCAAACATCCATGACAAGGAGGGGGTTACCACCAGCAAGATGGTTAATATTGTGTTCATCGACCCAAACATTATGAAGAATTCCATTTGTTGAATCTTGATAGAGGATCACCCAACCAATGCCACGTATCATCCCCGTTGCCAAAAAGTCCTTACGCCAATTTTCAAATGAACCAAAATCTTTAACGATTTTTTGATAGAGTAAACTCTTTGATGAAAGATCCTTTTCTCTTCCCAGATTTTGAAAATAGAGCTCATGAAGAACCATCCCATCATACTCCCAGCCAAACCGCCGCTTGAGAGCACCATAGGCAATCGTTTTATCCTCTCCCCCTTTTCGCATCTCTGCTAGGGAGTCCTCAAGAAGGTTGGTGTTTTTTACATATCCTTGATACAGAGTAAAATGCATCTTGAGAAGAGGATCGCTAATCCCCTGGAGTCGACCTAAAAGGTCGGAATAATCTTTGACTTGATAGGGACCTGCAATGAGTCCACTCATTAAAAAAATGAATACTATATAAAAATATTTTTTCATTTCTTTACTATAATTTAAAATATTTTTTTTTCATAGATAAAATTTTAATGTATATTATTGATTATATATTAAAGTTTTTATTATTATGTTATTAAAATTAAGATATTTATAATAATCATTATTTTTGTTATACTATTAGAATATATTAATGATAATAAGAACGTAAAAGGGATTACAATGGACGCTTGTTTCCAAGCCTCGAGAGATTGCTTGTCATCCTCATTTCAGTTTATTTTGCCAAATTACTGCCCTGAGCATTGGGAAAACAGTGAAGAGGAGGAATTCGATCCATATGAAGGAGGGGCGGTCTCCAACTACCCCGGAGGTTCGAATCTCTTTTACATTCCCACAGATATTTATTACACCGGAAGAGCTCTGATTGAATCAATTCAACATGGTGATAATGAGGAAATCATAGATGCTTCAACCCGCCTTTTTGGTATCCCAGCAAATATCATCAGCACTGGAGGAACGATTGCGAGTTACGGAAAAGCCTTTGGAGTTGTTGCTCACCTTCCTTGGTACCTAACCCCAATCACAATCATTGCAGGACTCGTTCTTTGTATTGTTGAGGGACTTGTCGACATCGTCTCTTTGGTCCGCCAAAATTACTTCGAGAAAAACTTTGATTTTGAACTCCTCTCTCATCTACGTTACATGGCCGCCGATATTGAACCTACTAAAACAATAGATGCCATTAAAGGGATTACAAAACTTATTAATGAGGACTCTTCTACTTTCAAAGAGCTTCTAGACAATGAGCAGGCTACAATCATACAAAACCTTCTTAATGAAATTCACAGGAAGGTTGAAGAACATCCAGAGTTATTGCCAACTATTGTTAATCACTATAGGCCAGCCCTTCAAGAAGTTTCAAAACATCTCCTTGTTGCAAACTTGATGAGAATTAGACATGACTATCTCTTAGTAACTGAGCATGAAAAAGAGCATATCGAAGAAAGCGTTCGAGTAAAAAACCCTGAATTAGGAATAGATGAGCTTCAAGCTCTTCAAAAAAAGGAACTTCAAATCGCATCGACGATTAAGAAGAAACAATTGGCACGTCGTATCCGCCCATGGATGGTTGAAGAAGCAAACGAAACAGTTACTCCTCTCCTACGTGGAATTACCAATGATGAACCTGAAGCTATCAAAGAGGGGCTACGCCTTATTGATGATATGCATGTCCAGTCAAAGAAAAAGAAAGTTGCACATATTCTTGGTATCATAGCCCTTGTTTTTGCTGCTGCATCTTTAATTGCTTTGGCAGTTGTTTGTCCAGCCTCGATTCCCTATATCCTTGCTGGAGTTGCTATGACATTTGCCCTTGCTCGAGCTGGAGTCTTCTCAGGAATGCTTGAATCAAGAGGATGGACTTTTGAACCTAAAAAAATCCTCCCTCTGTCGATAAGAAAGAAAATATTTTCCGACCCTGGTTCGGCTCCAAAAATTTCACACCAATACCAGAAAAGCTTAATGCCTGAAAGCTATCGTGAATGGATCGAGCAAATGCATAAGCAGCAGTTAGACCTTCAAAAAAGAGGTTTTGAGTCTCAACCGAAAACTCTTAGCCATGTCCCTCTGACGCAGCGCATATATGTTTAATTCCTTGCATAATTCCATACCGAACCCCACGCTTTTCAAGCTCTTCAATTCCAGCAATTGTTGTTCCCCCTGGAGAACAAATTTGATAGCGCAAGGATTGAGTTGTATTTCCCTCCATACGGAGAAGATCGATTGACCCTTCGATTGTTTTAAGGACAAATTCCTGGGCCACATCTGCTTTAATCCCCATACTAATTCCCGCCTCTACCATTGCTTCAATGATAAGATAGATCACAGCAGGATTTGATCCCGTGAGTGCGGTAAAAGCATTCATCTGGGGCTCATCAATCCATGTCGTTGTCCCCATTCCTTTTAAGAGCTCATCTACCTTATTTTTTATTTCCTGAGAAATGGTGGCTTCATCAGCAACTCCAATCATCCCTTTCCGAGATAAAAGAGGGAGATTAGGCATCACACGAAAAAGAGTCCCATTAGAAAAGTTCTCTCGGAGTATCTCCAATGAAACCCCTCCTAAAATGCTGAGTAGAAGAGTCTCTTTATTCATCAGCGGATCAAGATCTTCTGCAACAGTTTCAAGATGCTTAGGTTTGACAGCAAGAACAATCACTTCAGAAAAATCAGTCAATTCTTCTAGACTTTTACAGGTTTTCCCCCCAACTTCTTTTGCGAAAGAAACAAGCTTGTCCTGACTCCGACTAAAAAGAGCTAGCTCATGGTTTTCTTTTATAATACGAGCCATAGCAGTGCCCATCACTCCTAAACCGATAATCCCTACTTTCATCTCAATTCCTTGCTTTGAATGATCCGTCTTGTTAAATTTCAATGTTCTATGGATAACCTTAATATTGGACACCCTTTTCGGAAAGCCTTTTTTTTAATTCTTCTCTCAGGACTTTCTTATTTTTTTTTAGATAGAGAGCTCCTCCCTTTAATCGGGAAAAACTACAAGCCCCTGTTAAAAGCATTCTCCTTTTTGATTTTCCCTCCCCTTCACCTAGTCATCTGGGTAGGAGCCTTTCTCATTGCTCGTCTTAAACGAAGCCATTGGACCCTTCCCCTATTTGAGATTGCTGTTAGCCAATGCCTCTCTATTGCCTTTGCGCGAATTTTTAAAATTCTTTTTGGGCGAGCACGCCCAGATATTTTCCTAAAAAAGGGAGCCTATGGATTTCATGGTTTTGAATGGAATCACCACTATCATTCATTTCCTTCGGGTCATACGCTCACAGCCTTTACCCTTGCAACTTCACTTTCTCTCCTCTTCCCGAAATTCCGCATTCTTTTTTATTCATTAGCCACACTCTTTTCCTTAAGTCGTCCCCTCCTTCTTGACCACTATTTTAGCGATGTAATTGCAACAGCTGCTATTGGGATGACCATTGCTACTATTGTCCATATTATGACAAGGAGGATTCACTATGAGACAACCTGAGCATCCTATTGAACCATTGATCCTGAATCGATGGTCTCCTCGAGCCATGTCGGGAGAATCATTAACTGATGAAGAACTTATGCCCCTTTTTGAAGCGGCCAGATGGGCCCCCTCTTCGTTTAATGCCCAACCTTGGCGTTTCATCTTTGCAAAGAGGGAAACATCGCACTGGAAGCCTTTATTTGACCTCCTCGTCGAATTTAACCAATCTTGGGCCACTGCTGCTGCTGCTTTAGTCTTAATCATCTCACACAAGGTTTTTGAGCATAATGGAAACCCTTCAGCAACACATAGTTTTGATGCTGGGGCTGCATGGGAGAACCTTGCCTTAGAAGGTTTTGCACGTGGACTTGTCATTCATGGAATGCAAGGATTTGATTATGAAAAAGCTAAAATAATCTGCAACATCCCCGATGACTTTCAAGTCGAAGCAATGGTTGCAATTGGAAAAGCTGGAAAAAAAGAAGACCTTTCTGTTGAAGCGCAAAAAAAAGAATCCCCATCAGTTCGTAAGCCTTTAAGCGAAATTATTATGGAAGGAAAATATCAATAAAAAAGCTGGGCAGGAATCCTGCCCAGCTTATGAAGGATACTAACGTAGTTATTAACTACTTAGCAGCTTTTCTGCGTCTTTTTCTGCGAACAGGCTTTTTGACAGCTTTTGTAGCAGTAGTCTTGCGTTTTCTGCGTCGAGTGGTCTTCTTAGCAGTTTTTTTAGCAGTCGTCTTACGCTTTCTCTTGCGAGTGGTCTTCTTTGCAGTTTTTTTAGCAGTCGTCTTACGTTTTCTCTTACGAGTTGTCTTCTTAGCTGCTTTTTTAGCTGTAGTCTTACGCTTTCTCTTACGAGTGGTCTTCTTAGCAGCTTTTTTAGTAGTTTTTTTGCGTCGAGTAGTTCTCTTAGCTGCTTTACGCTTAGTAGTTTTTCTAGCAGTCTTTCTTTTGCGAGTGGTCTTCTTTGCAGAAGAAGCTGCTTTTTTTCTTCTTCGTTTTTTAGCAGGCATGTTTTGTGCTCCTTAGTTGGAATTCCTTTAAAACTCATGGTTCAAAGCTCGATATTTAAAATATGCTTTAAAACCTTAATATGTCCTACAAACTTTAATATACAATTTTTATAATAAAAAATAAAAATTATTTTTAATAATTAACTAATTCAATTAACCTTGGATTATTAAATAATACTTCACACGATATTCTGAAGGTGATTTTAATAAATGAAAAAAAAATAAAAAAAAATGAAAAAACTAGCAATTTTCTAAAAAAAAATGAAAAAACTAGCAATTTTCTAAAAAAAACAACATTAAACTATAATTAATTTAATATTAAAAACTTAAGAAAATAGCTAAAATAGAAAAGTTTTAACCAGAATGGTTTATGAAGTTTTAGAAAGTGTCAGTGAAATTGCAGGTCTAACAGAATGACGTCTTACATTTGTAAAATAGCGAGACCTCTTTGCTTTTAATTTATCGAGTAAGGGGTTTTTCATAGTAGGTTTGATGTTTTTCTTTTTAGTCATTTGATCTCATTTTTCTTTTTTTGGTCAGTAATTCTTGTATATTTGTATGAACAATAAAAAAAAACACATTTTTACAAACAACTTAGAGTCAATACTTTTTATCAAACTCTTCTTGCTTATCTTCCCATAGGTTTAGTATTTCTTCGCGCTCATTTTCAAGCCTATCTTTTTGATTTAAAATATCTTGGAGCTTCGATGGCGGGGTTTTCTCATAAAAATTAGGCGCTGCAAGTCTCAAATTAATCTTCTCAATTTCCACTTCTCTTTGCTCAATTTCTTTTTCGAGCTTTTCAATATCCCTTTTGAGTCGGTTTCTCTCTTTTCGTTCCCCCTTTCTCTCTGAGTAGAGTTTCTTTCCCTCATGCGATTTTATTGAAACTTGATCGAGATAATCCTTCTCATGTTTCTCGACAAATTCCTCATATCCCCCTTGAAAATCATTGATTCCTTTAGGAAGAATTTCAATGATTCTGTTGGCTACTTCAGCAATAAAGTAACGATTATGACTCACAATAATCAATGTCCCATCATATTCTTTGAGCCCTTGAATAAGAGCATCCACACTCTCCATATCAAGATGATTAGTTGGTTCATCTAAAATAAGAACATTTTGATTTGAAAGTATCATCTCTGCAAAAACAAGGCGGGCAGCTTCTCCTCCACTTAACGCATGAATCTTTTTATGGACAGAGTGCTCGTCAAAAAGCATTTTTCCAAGTGTTTGTCTAATTTTTTGTTCAGGGTTTTCCTTGGAGACACTTGAAAGCCAGTCATATAGTGTTAACTCTTCGGAAAGAACTCTATGGAAGTTCTGTGGAAAGTAGCTCCACTTTGTATGTGGGCCCCACTTAAATCTCCCCTTATCAGCTCCAATATGTTCGGTTAAGATTTCAAGAAGGGTCGATTTTCCCATTCCATTAGGTCCTACAATAGCAATTTTTTCTTGTTTTAGAGCTTCAAAAGAAATCCCTTTAAGTACAGGGTGATCTCCAAAAGCTTTATCGACATCTTTAAGAGTCAAAACCTGCCGCCCAGAGGGACGATTAATGGGGAAATGAAAGTGTGGGTACTGCCGAGAACTAGGAAAAAGCTGATATTCCTTTTCTTCATCTTCGAGTTTCTCAATCATCCGTTCTCGAGAGCTTGCCTGCCTTGCTTTAGACGCCTTAGCTTTGAAACGGTCGATAAAGCGTTGCATATCCTTCTTTCTTTTGGCCAATGATTCTAATTGAGCTTCTTTAGCAACTGCCCCTTTTTTCTTCTCTTCTAGAAAATGATCAAAATCCCCAACATAGCGCCGCATTTCTCCATAATCAATATCGATAATCTCCTGACAAACCTTATTAAGGAAAAATCGATCATGAGAACTCAAAATAAGGGTGCCTGGATAATCAATGAGGTATCGCTCAAGCCATCGAATAGAGAATATATCAAGATAATTGGTCGGTTCATCTAGGAGGAGAATCTCCGGCTGTACAAAGAGAACTTGAGCAAGGAGAACTCTAAGCTTATACCCCCCTGAAAGAGTGCTCAGTTTATGGCTATGTCGTTTTGGCTCTATTCCCAGTCCACTAAGGAGCTGTGCCGCCAAAGATCTAGCTTGATATCCACCTTTTCGAGTAATGAGCTCCTCAATTTCACTTAAAGACTCTATTTCCTGAGTTATCATCTCTCCTTGCTTTAGAAGCTTTTCTTTTTTTCCTAAAGCTTCCCAAAGTTCTTTATCTCCCATAAGTACAAGATCAAGAATCTCTTTTTCCCCAAAGCGAAAGTAGTCTTGATCCAAAATCCCAACCTTTGCATCTTTGGGAATCTGGACAATACCAGCTGTTGGCTCTTGAAGACCTTTCAATATCTTTAAGAATGTGGTCTTACCTGCTCCATTCGCTCCTACTAGACCGTAGCGCCTACGAGAATTAAAATGGAGAGAGACTCCTTGAAATAGGACCCGATCCCCATAAATCATGGTGAGTTTGTCAGTTGAAAACACTGAATTTCCTTTACTTTATAGTACTAATAAGTATATGTCTTAAGGTTTTAGATCGCATCAACAAAGTTTAGGCTTAAATGGAAGAAGAGCAAGAACCCATCCTTGTATTGTACTACAGTCCTCATTGTCCCTACTCTAAAAAAGTGTTAAGTTTTTTAGAAAAAATCGGAAAAGAGATCCCTTTAAAAAATGTAGAGAATGATCTCAAGGCCAAAGATGAACTTCTCCATTTGGGGGGGAAATCTCAAACCCCTTGCCTATTTATCGATGGAAAACCTCTCTATGAGTCAGCAGATATCATCGGTTGGTTAGAAGAGAAAAAGGATATTTTAGAATGATTGCCCGCTCTAATTCCAAAAGAGTTATTTCTATTTTTGTCTTAGCCATGCTCAATGTTTCGATTATGGCAAGCTTGAGAAACCTCCCCTTAGTGGCAGAGCTCGGCTACCAGATGATCTTTTTCTTTGCCGTTGTTGGGTTGACCTTTCTTATTCCTTGTGCCCTTGTTTCAGCTGAACTTGCAACAGGTTGGACAAAATCGGGTGGAATATACGTCTGGGTCAGAGAAGCCCTTGGGGATCGATGGGGATTTTTTGCGATTTGGATGCAATGGGTCCATAATGTCACCTGGTATCCCGCTATCCTCGCCTTTGTGGCTGCCACACTTGCTTATATCATTAATCCTGATCTTGCTCACAATAAAGTCTTTATTCAGAGTGTTGTTCTCATCGTATTTTGGGGAATGACCCTCATTAACTATTTTGGGATTGAGACATCGGCCCTCGTGAGTACTATTGGGGTGATTGCTGGAACCATTATCCCAGGCCTTTTTATTATTGGCCTTGGAGTCACTTGGTTTATAGTGGGAAATCCAACACAAATTCAATTTACTCCGGGATCTTTAATTCCCGACTTTGATAAGTGGGGAAATATTGTTTTCTTAGCAGGGCTCTTTCTTGCTTTTTCAGGACTTGAAGTCTCTGCAGGTTATGCTGGTGAGGTAAAAAATCCACAGAAAAATTTCCCAAGAGCTATCATGATTGCTGCTGGGATTACCCTTTTTCTTTTCATGCTTGGAGCTTTATCTATTGCTGTAGTAATTCCAAAAGGCGACATTAGCCTTGTTTCAGGGTTGATGGAAGCCTTGAAACTCTATCTTTCTCAATATGGTCTTTCTTGGGTCCTTCCAGGATTAGCCATCCTCCTTGTTATTGGAGCAATTGCTGAGGTAAACTCTTGGATTATGGGGCCTGTCAAAGCACTATATACAACTTCAATCCATGGAAACCTCCCACCTTTTTTCCAAAACCTTAACAAACATGGGATGCCGACTCACCTTCTTCTTTTGCAAGCGATCATTGTCACCATTGTTTCATTTATTATCCTCTATATGCCAACAATAAGTACATCCTACTGGATACTCACGGCAATTTCTGCTCAGATATACCTAATTATGTATATCTTTATGTTTATCTCAGCCATTCGTTTGAGATACACCCATGCCCATGTCCCTAGAGTCTATAAGATTCCTCATCCACATAAGGGGATCTGGTTTGTTGCAAGTTTAGGGATGCTTGCCTCTATTTTTGCAATTATCATCGGATTTGTTCCACCGACCCAACTCGCAACAGGAAGCCGCCTTGTTTACCACGCTTTATTATTCTTTGGGCTTCTTGTGATGATTGCCATCCCTCTTATTATCTACCAATTCAAAAAACCCTCTTGGGTGATTAAACCTGACGAAGAGTGATGACTCCTCTAGCAGAACAACTTAGGCCCCAATCTTTTGATGAAGTCGTTGGTCAAGATTCTCTTGTTGGAAAAAAAGGACTCCTTTCTAAAATTATTGAAAAGAGAAAGCCTCTTTCGATTCTTCTATGGGGGCCTCCTGGCTGTGGCAAAACAACGATTGCTCGCCTCTATGCAAAAGCTTTTGACCGTCCTTTTATTCCCTTTACGGGAGTCATGAATGGGATTGGAGATATCAGAAAAGCAATCCAAGAAGCAAAGTCCCGCCCCTTAATCAGCGGCAATCCTATCCTCTTTATTGATGAGATCCACCGCTTTAATAAAGCGCAGCAAGATATTTTTCTTCCAAGCATTGAAGATGGGTCAATTGTTTTGATAGGAGCGACAACGGAAAACCCCTCTTTCACCATTAATAACGCCCTCCTTTCAAGACTCAGGGTCCTTACATTAGACAATCTTTCTCCCGATGCTCTCTTAAAAATCATTGCACGCTTTGAAAAGAGTTCAGGAAAGATCAACCTGACAACTGATGCAAAAAATGCTCTTATTGGATTTTCTCATGGAGATGGTCGCCATCTTCTTAATGCTCTCGAAAATCTCCAAACCCTCCAGGAAGGAGAAATCGATCTAGAAACCCTTTGCACCCTCACATTAAAAAAACCTGCAGGTTACGATCGACATGACGACTACCATTATATCCTCATCTCAGCTCTCCATAAATCGGTTAGGGGTTCCGATCCAGATGCAGCCCTCTACTACTTTGCTCGTATGCTCGAAGGTGGAGAAGATCCTAATTATTTAGCTCGTCGCCTTGTAAGAATGGCCGTCGAAGATATCGGCTTAGCAGATCCAGAAGCTCTTCAAGTCACCCTGACTGCATGGCAAACTTACGAGCGATTAGGGCCGCCAGAAGGTGAACTCGCCTTAGCACAAGCCACCCTTTATTTAGCACTCGCTCCGAAGAGTAATGCTGCTTATTCTGCTCTTAAAAAAGCACAAAAATCTGCTGAGGAAACCTCTCATCTTAATCCTCCGAAAACGATTCTTAATGCCCCCACTAAACTGATGAAGCAAGAAGGCTATGGCAAGAATTATCAATATGACCACGATCTTCCCCATGCTTTTTCAGGACAAAACTATTTTCCGGACGAAATGAAGCGCCCCTCCTTTTATAAACCTGTGCTGCGAGGTTTTGAGAGAGAGATGGAAAAACGGCTGATCTTTTTCAAAAACTTAAGGGAAAAAAAGTTGCAGTAAAAATTTTAATTTCTTTAAGATGGCACTATTAGTAGTTAATGTGAAAACAATGAAAAAACTTATCATCGCCTTACTTCCATTTGCCGCCTTTGCTAATATCAGCGATGTCATTGGGCACTATACTCCCATTGAACCTACTCCCCCCCCTTCTACGATTCAAGCAATTGAAACCCCTTCTCAAATAGATAAAAACTTGTGTGAAATTACGGCGACTTACTCTCCTCTTGCAAACAACAGCGTTGATATCATCGTTGATGTAGAATTTCTCTGGTGGTACTCAAATGTCACAAATCTTTCATATGGTACCAAGAGGAATGTGATCCCAATTGAAAGTCAGGTTGCTCAAAATTCAACAATGCTTGCTGCAACAAAAAAACAAGAGTTTAATCGAAAGTGGAACCCTGCATTCCGTATTGGCTTTGGAATCGCTGGATTTCAAGATGGGTGGGATCTTTATTCAAACTGGACCTACTATCACTCCCATGAAAGCACTTCAAAGTCTGTGGCTCCTTTATCAGGAGGGACTTTACAATCTGTTGGAACAGAGGTCTACACCTCCTCATGGCTGCCAGGTCCCAATGATATTACTTTCTCGAAACTTAGTGCTCATCTTCAACTCCTCTATAATCAATTTGACCTCACTCTCGGAAGAAAATTTTGGATCAGTACGGCTTTAGGACTCCATCCCTATATGGGCTTAAGAGGCTTTTATTCTCAGCTATTTTTTCGTCTTAAGGGAACAAGGCCAGACCATAACACTGCAACAGTTACGGACTTTAGACAATCCACTCAAGCTAAACAAAAACTTTATGGTGTCGGGCTTTTAGCTGGAACAGACGCAAATTGGCATTTTCATACAAATTGGAGCATCATTACGAGTGGTGCAGTCTCTTTAACCTACGGCAAGTATCAAGTGACTACTAGACTAGACAGCATTGGTCTCTTTGACAACTCAGGGAATATTGCCGTTGAAAGTCACTCTAAAACCCCTGATAATACCTATGGAGTGCAAACCTTTATCGATTGCGCTATAGGACTTAGTTGGGAAGACACTTATTATCAAAAAGCTATCCGTTTGAAATTTGATGCAGCTTGGGAAACTCAGTTAAAGATTGATTACCATCGGCTTCATTGGCCGAATGTTTACTATGACTATCCAGGAATCAATGGAAACCTGGTCCTCTCAGGATTAGTTTTACGTGGGAGGATTGACTTCTAATGAAAAAAACCGCTTGCACCCTTTTAACCCTCGTCATAATGTCTTCACTTTTTTCTCATCCAGATACAATGGATCCAGAAGGCAACATTACTCCCTCTGTCGGGTATCGAACTTCAGATCGTCCTAGTATCGTTACCCAAGGTGAATTCTTATTCTGGACAGCAGATGTCGGTAACTTAAGCTATGGATTAAAAAGTGCTGTTCAAAGCCGCAATAGCTCAGTGAATCCTAATCAAACAGGCCTTGTCGATAAGAAAAAAGAAGAATTTAATTGGGGTTGGGATCCAGGTGTTCGAGCTAAACTTGGAGTGATTTCCGACTATGATGGCTGGGACTTTCTATCGAGCTGGACTTACTTTTATACAAGTGAAACAACAAGTAAAACGGTTGAGCCTTTTCATTCTAATGACTTTGGCAATGTAAATAATAATCCCATCGGAACTGAAGTCTTTTCTTCTAGCTGGTTTGTCTTTAATGACCAAACACGCTTCAATAAACTTAAAGCAAAGGCAAGTATCCTCTTTAATCAAATCGATTTAAATCAAGGCCGGAATTTCTGGATAAGTGATTACTTATCCATTAGACCTTTCATGGGAGTTCGGGGCTATTGGACTAGACTCTATTTCCATTTAAATGGAAGCCGCTCTATTGGAAGTGACATTGGTGCTGCAGATGCTATGGCGCGGGCAAAGCAAAACTCTTGGGCTGTTGGCCTTCTAAGTGGCCTAAATACTGATTGGCACTTGGGCTGTGGGTTTAGCCTTTTTGGAGAGTTTGATTTTGCCTTAGCGTACGGTAGAACTCGTGTCCACTTAAAAAGAACATTTTTTGAAGAAAATAACGCTTCGACCCAAATTGATCGTAATGTGACTGGAAGAACTAAAGATAGCTTTTATCAAATTCACCCCTTTTGTGATTTAGGTATTGGGCTTCGTTATAATCACGACTTTGACAAGACCCTTCGACTGATCCTCGATGCTGGATGGGAGTATCACACTATCCTTAAGTTCAACCAATTCTTCAAAAGTACATCTAGGGAGGAGGGTTTTACTGATCTACCCTCTCAAAGAGGAAACTTAAGTATGACAGGACTTGTGATACGGGGACGTGTGGAGTTTTAAATGAATATGAAAAAGAACCTATTGATTGCCCTGTTTATTCCTGCCCTTACATTTGGAGCTCTTCCTGAAAAGAGTGCTACCCCTCCACTAGGGCCTCAACCATCGAATACTATTGATATTGTTGTAGATGCTGAATTTCTCTATTGGCATTCCAACGTTTCTGAGACGTATTATGCCATTGAAAAAGAATTTGTTTCGACAAATAACGATGTGACTCCTCAGCAAGGCTTTCTTATTTCTAAGCGGAAAGAAGAGCTTGACTGGTCTTGGGACTGTGGCTCGCGGATAGGCCTTGGAATCACGACCAACTACGACGGATGGGATCTCTATTCGACGTGGACCTATTTATTTACCTCTGGAAATAACTCCAAGACAGTGGATCCATTTTTTGATGAAAGCTTCAATAATATTAATGTAAATTCACTTGGAAGTAAGACTCTTTCTTCTCCTTGGTTTCTTGATCCAGATGGTGAACATTACAATTATATCCATGCCAAACTTACACTTCTCTTTAACCAAATTGACTTAGAGTTGGGGCGAGCTTTTTGGCTTGGAAAGTTTTTAGCTGCCAGACCTTTTTTTGGCCTCCGTGGCTTTTGGACAACAATGAATTACTATGTCAAAGGAAATCGTCCTGTAGGCTCAAATATTACCTTCTTGCAAGAAAATACCCAAAACCGTCAGAAACGATGGGGAGTTGGAATTCTAACAGGACTGAATACTGCCTGGTACTTATCGAAAAATTGGTCCATTTTTGGGAATGGAAGCGCAGCATTAACCTATGGCAAGGTAGCCGAGCGAAAAAAGATGTTTTTCCTTGAAGTTGATCATACCGATCAAATTGTCGCCCAAATTCAAAACAGGCTCACAGATAATTTCTACGATATACAACCCATTATAGATCTAAGTGCTGGCCTTCGCTTTGAAACAACCTTTAATGATTCTATTCGCCTCCAAATCGATGGGGGA
Organism: Simkaniaceae bacterium; assembly: GCA_018399075.1. GTDB lineage: Bacteria > Chlamydiota > Chlamydiia > Chlamydiales > Simkaniaceae > Neptunichlamydia. Next base: position 1,429,373 of record CP073763.1, read on the forward strand.
TATGAATTCCATTACCTCCATGATTTCAATAAACTTATTACTGGTGGACAGTCTCGCCCACATAATACAAATTATCAGCAACCTTCTGCAGAAGGAGATCTTACCCTTTCCGGGTTTGTGGCTCGTTTCCGCCTTGATTACTAATCGCTTTCCCCCTATAATTTTTCCTAAAATTAGGAAATTCAATGTCAGGTTGTCCATCCTCTGGAAAGATCGATCAATCTATTAGAAATAGCTTTGTTGAGTGTTTTGCTGTGACGACTACTTTTGTAGCCATACAACTTCTTGCTGCAAAATACTTTCAAAATCCTAGGCGCGTTCCCCTCCTACTTGGAGTCGTTATTCCCCTCTCCTATTATACTTTTACCATAATGGACCACCACACCAAAACTTCCGACAAAGCAGCACATAAACCTAAAAGTCATAAGCAACGACAAGCGTTAATTATTCTGATTGCTCTAATAGCGATTCGTGCCTATCAAAACACCCCTTACGCCATTTCCTATCGATGGGGCATTGTCTCTCTTATCGTTGCAAAAATCACCACAAATTTACCACAACAACCAAGGAGCCAACCATGAGCCTCTGCATTTTTGATCCCAGTAAATCGACTAGAGAAATATTTACCAGTATGGATACCTATAAGGAAATTGGATTGCGCCTTCTTTTGACTGCAGGAATCAATGCTTTAGCAGCAAAGATTTTAGGAGGCAGTCAAAAGCATGCACTCTTGGTAGGACTAGGATCGACAGTGTCGGCTCTGATGTCTGTCATTATATTGAGCATCAGATCCCTAATGTGGGTAAATACAGAGGAATTTCATATCTTTTTACTAACCCCATTATTGCTATTGCCTGCAGCCATTTCTTAAATCTCCCCATTTTATCTTCAAAAACCTTAGTCCACTCCTTCTCACCCATTTGTTGCACAATCATTGCTAACTATGTACTTTATGGTGAGTGATAGCATAGATAATAAAGCATAAAAAAACCTCCAAGCTCCAAAGGATCAGTCAGATCTTACGATCCAACCAATCACCAAGTCGCATTGGAGGTCCAGTTGCTTGTCTTGATCCTCTAGCTAAGTCGAGGTCGAGAGGCAATGCCTCAAATCTGACCTTTCGCCTCTATAAGAGACATGATATCTAGAGTTGTCTGAGAACTGACCGCTTCAAGCGATCTGTGAGAACACCGTCTCCCTCAGACTCGCAAGCCCCCTGTAAATGTTTCCCCTAGAATGATCTAGGGTGTTTCTGTCGCAATAAAATTGCTGACTCCTACGTTAGAACCCTTAAACGGCCCTACCTTTAATTTAGCATGAGTCTGACTATTTTTTATAGAGACTTTTTTTACATGGATACAAAGGTTTGATCTTCAGGAACAGAGAGATCATGATTAAAATTTGAGACAACCCAATTGAAATTTTCTTCAAATAGGCTAAGGTCTTTAAAACGATGAAAATAGTTTATCTGATACTGGAGCCAGATGAGCTGATCATGAAGCTTTGTCTTGACCTCACCATCACTGACATGAGAATGAAGATAGGCATACATTTTGTTAACTTCTTGATTGATCTGCCTTTCGTATTCTTCAGGATTGACCGCTTGAGTAGGTTTGTCTGGAAAAAATAAAGACTCACTCATTCTACACCTTTTAAAAAACTTTGAATATCAGAGGAAAAGACTTTTTCATCAGAGGGGGTTTCTTCTTTACTTTCCGAGGGCTGATGAAGCCCATAGCGAGAAAGAGAAACAGGTATTTCCCCATTTTCATCGATAAATAAGAGACTTGCTGGCGCATTTCCATGAATCAAAACACCTTCATGACCCTCTTTAGGAATCATGACAAAATGGGGAAGCTCGTTAGCAATCCCCATTGCAATATTAGGCTGATTTGATTCATGGTAAAAATTCATCATTGGAGCAGACCCTCCGCGAATGAATGTTGCCATATTTCCTTCCCGATCTCCTAACCCGACCGCTGCTCCCCCATCCTTAAGAGGAAAAAATGTGCCGACAATTTCCTGCGAGTCATTCTTCATAATGAGCGCTGGAAAAACTCCCCCTTGTAACTGAAGGCGAATATTGCCTCTTGAATCATTGAATGTCATGAGTGTGTTTTCATCATCCCCTTGAAGGATCATATTTGGCATTCCACTCTCCCCTTTTAGGATAATTCGATTTGCTTCAATGCTCCCGCCTGAATGAATCAGAAAGGGGGCACCGACTGCAAAAAAGGCAATGATTCCAATAAATAATGCTAAATTTGCCAAAAAGAAAATACGATTGAATCGGATAATTTGCCTAATTGTCATTAATTGCACCATTTTACCATTTAATTTAACAAATAATCATTATCTTTATTTAATGAAAGAAGAATAAAAATATGTTGCGATAAAATTAGATGACATTTACAAAAAGGAAATGGAAAATTACGATATCATCATTATTGGTTCTGGAGCGGGAGGTGGGACACTTGCCTATACTCTTGCTGAAACGGGAAAGAAAATTCTTATTCTTGAGCGTGGAGATTATCTCCCAAGAGAAAAGGAAAACTGGGACCCTCATGCACTTTTTATTGCAGAGCGCTATAATCCCAATGAAGAGTGGCTCGATAAAGAAGGAAATGCTTTTAAACCGGGTACCCATTATTACGTCGGTGGAAATACGAAATTTTATGGCGCGGCGCTTCTCCGCTTAAGAGAAAAGGATTTCGAAGAGGTAAAGCATTATGGTGGGGTTTCTCCAGCCTGGCCTCTTAAGTATAAAGATTTTCAACCCTATTATCTAAAAGCTGAAACTCTCTATTCCGTTCATGGAGAGAGAGGAAAAGATCCTACAGAACCACAAGAAAAAGCGCCTTATCCTTGTCCCCCTCTTTCTCATGAACCCAGGATCCAAGAAATTTTTGATCAAATCAAAGAGAGTGGCCTCTCCCCTTTTCCTCTTCCTGTTGGGATCCGTCTCAATGAACAAAATAGAGAGCGGAGTGAGTGTATCCGGTGCGATACCTGTGATGGATTCCCCTGTATGGTTGATGCAAAGGCCGATGCTCATACGACTTGTATCCGCAAAGCCCTCGAACAGAAAAATGTTACCCTTAAAAGAAATGTCAAAGTGAATCGTTTGATCACTGATGATTCCGGGAAACGGGTCACAGAGATCGAAGGAGAAGAAGAAGGGAAGAAAGTGACTTTCAAAGGTGATCTTGTCGTTCTTTCCTGTGGAGCGATCAACTCTTCTGCACTTCTTCTCAAATCAAAGAGTGATAAGCACCCAAATGGTCTTGCGAATAGTTCCGGCCTAGTGGGACGTAATTATATGTGCCATAACAACTCAGCAATTGTAGCAATTTCAACAAAGAAAAACCCTACTCATTTCCAGAAAACTCTCGCTGTGAATGATTATTATTACGGCGCCGATGATTCTGAGTATCCTCTTGGCCATATCCAACTCTTAGGAAAAGTTAAAAAAGAAATGCTTGAAGGAGATGCCCCGAAACTGACTCCTGAGCTTGCCCTAGAAGAACTCGCAGATCATGCTATTGGTTGGTGGATCACTTCTGAAGATCTTCCTGATCCTGAAAACCGAGTAGAAGTCACTGAAGCAGGTCAAATCATTCTTCGCTATACTCAAAATAATATGGAAGCTCATGAACGTCTTCTTAAAAAACTGAAGGAGATGCTCAATTCATTCGGTAAATATCTCCATATTTTTCCAAGTAGTGTCTACTTAGCAAAAAAAATCCCCCTAGCAGCAGTTGCTCATCAGGTAGGAACCTGCCGATTTGGAACAGATCCCAAAACGTCTGTTCTTGATACCAATTGCAAAGCCCATGACCTAGAAAATCTCTATGTTGTGGATGGATCATTCTTTCCCTCAGTATCAGGGGTGAATCCGGGACTAACGATTATAGCGAACTCTTTGCGGGTCGGCGAACACTTAAAAAAGGCTTAATAAAAAGGTTAAAAGCAGTCATCCGCTCTGTCACTTCTAAATCGTCTCTAGATCCAAACCAAAGAGCCCATGTCTGATCATCTTCTGGAGCATTTGCCTGACGCGCCATAATTGCAAAAGCAAAGTCTTCATTATCGTTGGTTCTAATGTAATACGTTGCTCCAATCATCTCTGGATCCAATTCATCGATAGGAAGAGGGGAATCCTTTATACCTCGATAGGTCGCTTTTGCTTCTTCAAATAGTGCAAGTTGCTCAGGCGTTCTCTTTTCTCTTCCCTTTTCAGGATAAGCAACAATCAATCTTCCTCCATTTTTTAGAAACTCTCGGATAATCCCTGGACGCTTCATGACAGTATAAAGACGTCTTTGATCTCTCATTATGCTTTCATTAACGAGGTTTTCACTAATTTCACCTTTTGTACAAAGGGCTGTTGTTGGTGTGGGCGTATGAATAACGCCTCCAATAAACTTTACTTTTTTCTCTTTTAGGAAAAGAGCTAAGGTTCGCTCAAAATCTCCTTGCGCCGTTACAAATAAAGGACGCACTTCTGCATCTTTTCCCGTCATCTGCTGATGGGGGTTATCAAAAAAACCTTGAATAAAGCTTTGTTGTTGCTTCGCAATCTCAGGAGGATTCATCTCAGAAAATTTCATCACTTCATCGAGAAACTCTCTCCTAAAGTCTCCAGCTGCTAAAGTTCCACATAAGGCTACAAGAAGAAGGATAAATTTTTTCATTTTGCACTCTCCATAAGTTGCTTGGGTTCGATCCAGCGATCATGTTTTTTAATCAATTCAATGAGGCGCTCTACTGCTTCTCTGTAATAAATCCCTCTTTCAACGCACTCTTTTCCAACATAAAGATCTATTTTTTCTCTTCCAGAACCCACATAGCCAAAGTCAGCATCAGCCATTTCACCCGGACCATTAACAATACAACCCATGATTGCGATTTTTACCCCTGGAAGATGGGCTGTTTTCGAACGGACCTTTTGTGTGACCTCTTGCAAGTCAAAGAGGGTGCGACCACAACTCGGGCAAGCAATAAACTCGGTTTTTGTTGCTCGCATCCGGCAACCTTGAAGAAGATTGAAGGCAAGGGAGCTTTCCTTTTTTCGAGTGAGGTTTGTCCTTAATAGAATTCCTTCACCAAGTCCATCAGCTAAAAGAGCTCCCATCTCTGCAGAAGCATGAATCACAGTATCCTCATCGGAGATTGGATAATTCCCAATCAAAACAACAGGAAGATCGAGCTTACTTTCTCGAATCCATTCGAAAAAGTACCGCCCCTGGTGGAGGACCGATTCTGTCATTTCAAGCATAACAAAGTAAGCAGGATACTCAAGGAGCTTTTTCCAAGACGAAGGATCTCCATCTTTTATATAAGCAACAGCATTCCCTTCAAATTCTTCAATAGGAATAACAGGGATTTTTCCATCTTCATAAATCACCTCTTTCCCGTTAAAAAAGGCGTCTCCGTTAATTCCGTCTTCTGGCGGACCCCAAATCAAAACAGAGCCATCGCGGTGTAGGGGTCTGACTTGCCGTACATACCGTCTTTTAATCTCTGCAACATTACGTTCTCGTTCTATAAAGGAGACAGTTCTCTTTCCATGGTAGCTTTCAGCAAAAGCTTTTAGTCTTTTGCATGGATCAATTTCAAGCCAGGGATCTTCGGTCAGCGATACGCGAATGGTATCCCCAAGACCATCGAGAAGAAGTGAGCCTATTCCTATCGCTGATTTTACCCGTCCATCTTCTCCATCACCCGCTTCAGTCACACCTAAATGGAGAGGATAATCCCACCCCAGTTTCATCATTTCTGCAACAAGTAGGCGATAAGCTTGAATCATAACTAGTGGATTGCTTGCTTTCATCGAAAACATAAAGTCGTGGTAATTCATCTCGCGGCAAACACGAGCAAATTCCAAGGCTGATTCAACCATCCCAAAGGGGGTATCCCCATAACGGTTCATGATCCGATCTGAAAGAGAGCCATGATTGGTTCCGATCCTCATTGCACGCCCAAAGGTTTTACATTTTTCAACTAATGGTCCAAAGGTTTCGCGAATGCGCTCGAGCTCTGTAGCATAGGAAGCATCATCATATTCAATCGTCTTAAAGGTAGCGCGGCGATCGACAAAGTTTCCAGGGTTGACTCGCACCTTATCAACAAACTCAGCAACAAGCATGGCTGCAGGAGGATAAAAGTGAATATCAGCAACAACCGGAATTGTATACCCCTTCTGGATCAGGGTGTTTTTAATTCCTTCGCATGCCTCAGCTTCTTTTTTCCCTTGAACGGTAACCCGGGCAATTTCACACCCATGATCAGCAAGACGAATGATCTGATTGACGGTCTCTTCAACATCCCGTGTATTTGAGTTGGTCATCGACTGGAGCCGTATGGGATTATCTCCACCCACACCAACGGTCCCAACCTTAACCTCGCGAGTTTTCCACCTTTTTGTCTGATAGACTGCTTCTGAATACTTCATAAGGGCTAAATTTTAAGGGGTTTTCCCCTTCCATGTCAACTGATTGCTTCATTATAGAGTTTTTCAATAATACGACAGAGCATCATAAATTGTTGTTTAGTCTGAACGAACTGAACATCCCCCCTTGCAATACGATATTCAATAATTTTTTTTGGATTGCATCAAGGTTAAAGTCTTCTTTATATAAAGTTGTTTTTTCTTGAGTGAGTGAATAAAAATAATAAAGAATGGCAAAAGTCCCTGTTCTTCCAACTCCTGCTCGACAGTTTAAGACAATTGCAGGATTTATAGCCCCTTTTATAGAGATATAAAGCTCTTTAATAAGATCTATCACAATTTTTTCTTCCCCTTCCCCATGATCTTTCCAGGTAGGATAGTGGAATAGTGAAAGAGGAATGCCATTCATATTATAGGCATATTTATGCCATTCTTCACGGTCTTCTTGGAACACTAATGAAACACTTCCATCGAAAGACTTAACTTCTATTTCAATCTCAGGTTCTTCTTCCGTTGGGAAAAACCATCCTCCATACGGAGAAATATCCCCACCATGCATAAAGTTAACCAAAAAAACAGCCCTATTTTCTTTTAGTAAAGAATGAACCATATACCAATAATGATTTCTTATTTTTCCAGCTTTTGGATAGCCTGTAGCAATAAGCTCATCAGTGATCCAGTTCGCTTCAACAAAAACTTCTTTTCCTGCAGACTCAAGCTTTGGACGTGTTTCATGATTTCCTCCGATATTAGGAAAGTTCGTTAAGCCCGCAAGACATCGACTTCTTAGCCGAAACTCTGGTTCAAGTTTATAACAGTTTGGATCATTAGGAAGACTTTCCCATACAGAGAGAATTTCGCTCTCTGGAAAATTCAATAACTTTGATAAGTAAGGGGTTTCTGATGAACTCGCCAGAATAGGTCTTTCAACAATTGGAATAGCCATTTTAGGATCCTTATTTATTTTTTCCGAAAAAAGATTAACAAGCTGCTTCAAAAATGGCAACCATAAGCTATTCTCATTAAAAAAGTTTGAATTTAATAACTAATTTAATTTATAAGAGTAGGTCTATTGGAAAATTTTTTGAGGACTCATGGACAAACGGCTTTTTCTTTCTCTATTGCTTATCCCTTTATCTATTATTGCTAAGCCCACAGGACCTGAAGTTGTTCAAGGAACGGCAACCTTTTCTCATCCTGGAAAAGAAAACATGCACATTCGGGTGAGCGACCAAACCATTATCAATTGGGATAGTTTTTCTATAGACAAAGATGAGGTCACAACATTTCTCCAGCCTAGTGAGCATTCAGCAGTTTTGAACCGGGTCACTTCTAACGAGCCAAGCAAGCTCTTAGGAACCTTAGAAGCAAATGGAAAAATCTTCCTCATTAACTCAAAAGGGATTTTCATAGGAAATGGGGCCCTCATCGATACCAACTCTTTTATCGCATCGACTCTGGATATCCTAGACAGTGAGTTTATGCAAGGAAAGGATATCCGCTTCCGTGGCAATTCTGAAAACAGTATTGTTAACTTTGGAACAATCCGTGCTCAGGGAGGGGATATTACACTCATCGGCCGCTATGTTGAAAATCACGGAAAAATTACAGCCCTTAATGGAATAACTTCTATTGCTGTTGGAAAAGAGATTCTCCTAAGTTTAGATTCAGATAAAGAAGAGCGGGTCCATATTTGCGCTCTTAGCCAAAACCCAACGCAAAAAGGGACAGGCATCATTCAAAAGGGAGATATCGAAGCTTTAAAGATCCGTCTTTTAGCTGATGGAAATCCCTATAAACTTGCTATCAAGCATAAAGGAAAACTCGATGCTTTAAATGCAAATGAGAAAAATGGAGAAATTTTCCTTGTTGCTGAAAAGGGGGCTGTTGAAATCAATGGTGAGATCAATGCCCCTGGAGGGAAAATTCATATTCTTGGAGAAAAAGTAGCCCTTCATGAAAATGGAATTCTTAACATCTCTAGTGACCAGGGTGGAGGGGAAATTTTCTTCGGCGGATCATTTAGAGGCCTTAATCCAAAAATCCTTAATTCTCAGTATAGCTATGTCCATAAAGATGCAAAAATTAATGTTAGTGCCAATTTGAATGGAGATGCAGGAAAAGCGATTGTTTGGTCTGATCAACTAACATCTTTTCATGGAATCATTATTGCTCGAGGAGGAGAAGAAGGAGGAAACGGAGGCCTTGTTGAAATTTCTAGTAAAAAGAAGCTCGAGATGACTGGGACAACCGACCGAACTGCTCCGAAAGGAACTCCCGGAGAACTTCTCACCGATCCTAGTACTATCATCATAAGAAAAGGGCCTCGTTCCGCTGATACTTCCTACATTTATGGAACCTACTACCCAACAAAAGGAGCCAGTATCCTTGATGAAACAACACTCCTGGCTCAGCTTAACTCAGGTCCTGTCACTATCACAACAAGTTCAACATTTGATGGAGAGGGTGACATCATTATTGACACCGATTTAGATAGCACTTCTTCTGGTGGTGGTTATGGAACCTCTAATAAACTTACCTTCATAGCAGATCGCGATATCCACATTAAAGGTAACATCCAAAATAGTGGAAAGGGAGATATTGTCTTTAATGCAAGAAGAGACCTTCGCCTTGATGGAACTGATCGTATAGCCCGCGTGGGGTCGCAACTTGGAAATACTGAGATCGAAGTTGGAAGAAACCTCCTTCTTTTAGGTGGAGCCAAGGGACAAGCTCAGATTGGTTTTGATAACGGACTTATTGATAGCAATATTATATTAAGAATTGGAAGCGATCTCATTCTTCAATCACTCGGCAACTTTACATTGATTGGTCACACCAATACAGCCCCAACCTCTTCAGGAATGGATTTCCGTGGAAATATCACAATCGATAAACTTGGAAGAAATCTCATTCTCCTTGCTGGAGATGGATCACACCAATTTGCTCAAATTGGACATGCACCCCATCAAGTTGACACCCATTCTTATACAAATCACGTCACAGCAGTTGGAAATATTGACATTCCCCTTGTCAGTGGAACTGTCAAACTTGCTGCAGGAAAAGAGCAGAGTGGATCTTATGCTTTAATTGGTCATGGAGGACGTCAACGTAGCCATGACGATTCTTACACTGGAAATTTTGTTGTTCACGCTGCTAAAGACATCAGGATCTTTAGTGGTGAAGTTAACGCAGCGAATAACTTTGCAGGGATAGGGTTTGCCCAAGATTTTGATGGATCAGCCACTCATACCTTTCACTCCGATCATATCTCTGTAAAAGCAGAAGAAGGAATCTACCTCAATGCAGGTTATGGGACCAACCCTGCTTTTATTGGTGCATACACTGGAAATACCCCTGGAGTGATGGACTGCAAGCTTAAAAACCTTGAAGTTTCAGCTGGAAAAGACCTTTTCTTGATTGCTAATGCTGACCCGCAAGGCATGAGCAATAGTACGATTGGAATCACTGGTATTAATGGCCCTGCAATTGCAAACCTATCAGTCAATGCCAATGAGACACTTCTTATGCAAGGTGGCAGCCGATCAAATGCTGTTATTGCCAACCATGTTGGGGACTGTTCTGGCAGAGCATCAATCCATGTCAGCGCAAATGACTTTGTCCTAGATGGAAGAGGTGGAACTGCCTATATTCAAGGGCAAGGTCCTCTTTCAGTAACAGCAAATAAGACTCTTTCTCTAAGAAATAAAGCTTGGATTGAAAATAAAAAAGGGCCTCTAGCAGTTGCAGCCCTGAGTGATGTTTATATGAGCCCTCAAAGCTCGATTGCAAACCTATCTGGTAATCCACTCTCTCTATCTGTTAGCTACCAAGACCATCAGCCAGTTGGAAAATTAACAATGGAGAAAGGAGCAACATTAGAAGGGGCAAATGTCACTCTCTATCTTACAAGTAAAACGAATCACGAGCTGAATGGTTTTTCTTCTTACAACTTAATTTCCGATGAAGAGATTAAAATTATCTTGCCCCCAAAAGTTCCCCGAACAATCTTCTATAAAGATGGAGATCTTGCTTATCGCAATATTGAACGGAGTCAACTCCTTGTCAGTGGAATGCTAACCGCCTTCCATTCAATGAGTGAATATCTTGGATGGTTTGAGCGATTTCAAGTTGCAGACAAGGAAAATGATCAGCTATACTTTCTTCGCATGAGAAATGTCTCATTTAATAATCCTAAAAACGAAAACTTTATCACATTCCCTAAGGCACTATGAAAAGACTATTGACACTTTCGCTACTTACAACGACTCTATTCGCTCAAGATTTTGAGCGGGTTAAGCCCAAAGAACCGACTGAATTTCAAGGGGAGCAAGGAATCACCTATCCTTCCACAGAAGATTCACATCAAGTGACAAATGGAAACGCTCTCATTCTTCCCGAATTAAAAGGGGTTGTTCTCACAGATAAAAGACGGCATCTCACTGAGGAAGAAACAGCACGTGCGATTGGTGGAGCCGAAGCGATTAATATTCAAGTTCCAGGAACAATTAAGCATTTTGATGCGATGCTAAAAAACAACTTTTTAGCCCGCCCCCTTACCAAGCAAAAGCTTGTCGATCTAAAGCAAGAAGTGATCCAGTATTACCGCCGATGGGGACGTCCTGTTGTTTCTGTTGAAATCCCTGAGCAAAAGGTCACCAACGGTGTTTTAGAAATACTCGTTATTGAAGGAAAACTCGGCAAGGTTACCGTTGAGGGAAACAAGTACTTTAAAGATCAAACACTCATCGATTACATCCGCCTTGAAGAACGGGGAGCTATAGATTCGAACATCCTTGTGACCGATCTTTCTTGGATCAACCGCAACCCTTTTAGACAAGTCGATATCATCTATGAACCAGGAGAACTTGCAGGAACGACTAATATTCGTCTTTTAACGCAAGACCGCCGCCCTTACCGTTTCTATGCTGGAGTAGATAATACGGGCTATGATGAAACTGAAAATACACGCATTTTTGTGGGTGCTAACTGGGGCAATGCTTTTGGACTTGATCATATCCTGTCCATTCAGCTGACCTCAGCGCCCAAAATCGATCGCTTTTGGGCCATTACCGGACAATACACTATTCCCCTTCCTTGGCGCGATATTTGGACCTTTTATGGAGGTTACTCCCACGTTCATGGTGATATGCAAACCGACCATCCAGGTCTTGATAATTCAGGTTACTCGGCGCAAGCAAGTACCCGCTACAGCTGGATCCTCACTCCCCGCCTAGGCTATCTTCACGATGCCATTTTTGGTTTTGATTATAAACGTACCGATAATAACCTCGAATTTGGTGGAGAATCAGTCTATCGACATAGCGTGAACTTAACGCAGCTTGTTGCGGGTTATAATGGAGCTTATATCTGTCAAGATTTCAGCGCTTCACTTACCGCTGAGCTCTTTTATTCCCCTGGTCCCTGGCTTGGTGAACAAAGTGATTCTGATTATCGCGATGTCCGCTTTCAAGCAAAGAGCTCTTATTTCTATGGACGGATGACCTTTGTCCCGATTATCCACCTCCCTAAAGATTTTTCCTTTGCGATGACATTCCGTGGACAAGTCTCTTCACAAAACCTCCTTCCAAGTGAACAAGCAGGACTTGGAGGATATGACAGTGTCCGCGGGTATAAAGAACGAGAAGTGAATGTCGATAATGCCTTTTTGGCCTCTGCAGAAATCCGCTCGACTCCCCTCACCTTCATAGGAAGAAAAGCTTTCAAAGATATGTTGCAGTTTCTTGTCTTTCTGGATTATGCAATCGGTCGCGATGTCCGAACAGAAAACCACACACCTAAAACCCACTACCTTTTAGGTACAGGTCCGGGTGTCCGCTACGAGATTGCTCCCTACCTGACCTTCCGTGGTGATCTTGGTTTCCAGCTGAAAAAGCTAGACTCACGTGGCTTCCGCTTCCACTTCTCTCTAGTCGGCAGCTACTAAAAGTACTTGCCGATTTCAATCGAAACCAAATGAGATTGGAATGCTGAACCAAACTCTCCTTGGTAGTTCAAAGCCCCGTATGGATACTTGTTACTGCAAGGGATAAAGTGGGAACTCAGTTGAACCACTCCCAAGTTTTGTGTCTTGTTGCTAAAAACCTCGACTGCAAATGATGAAGCAGATGCCACAAAAGCAGTGCTTTGTCGATTTGTATTGAATGGGAGCTTATTCGCATAACTCGCTTTTTCTTCAAGGATCCAGTCTCCCCACTGGTAGTGGATCGACTCAAAGAAGCGGAGTCCCGCTTCTGTTCGAAGAAGAGAGGTATAGGTACTGCCGAATTTTAGGTTTAGCCCGGATGCCCCATGCTCTCGGACTTTTCCTTGCCAGTTATTGGCCCAGTCAACCATGACAAACGGTTCAATCACAAACCACTCACCCATCGCATGGAAAGGGGTTCCGATCTCAAGGTGAGGCACAAGAAGCCATCCATCAATGTTGGCTTTAGAAGTCATTTTTTCAAAGGTTGTCCGTTCATTGCGGAGTTGATAAAGCCCACCCCAAAGAGCCGCATTGATGAAGAGATGTTTTTGATTCCACGAACCATAGAGCGTTAAAAACTCTTGGTGGAAGCGTGCTTTTCCTGCTCCCTCAGAATAATGAACATGATTATAGGCATAGGCAAAACCAGCTCCAATCACTGCATTGTCGATCCCCTTATAATCAAACCCAAGCATCGCTCCCCCAATCCAGTTGTTAAGTGCGACAAAGTTTGACTCTTTCTTGTGGAGAGCATACGCTCCAAAACCCGTTAGCCATAAATCATAGTCGGGATCTTCAAGACAAGGGGTATTCGTTCTAATCTGATCTGTCGCATCCGCAAGAAGACTGATTTCTGGATTAGCTTCTCTACGGCCTCTATTGTAGGGCTCTTTATGATGATACATCGCATGGTTTGGAAGAACCTGAGTGGTTAATGAAAAGACCGAATTTACGTAGCTACTGCCTGGCCCGTAAGATTTTGGGACAACGCCATCTAAAATTTCTTCACTATTAAGGGCAACGGATAGAATACTTCCAGTTGTAGAGGGGAAATTGCCTCCTATAAGATCTGTGACAGTTCCATTAGGTGCCACTATCGCAGCATAGGCTGGAAAACCTCCTGCAAAATCTTGCCCACCAATAAGCCCAATCCCTTCTTCATTAATCGCAACACTATAGATATCACCAATTACTGAGGAAAAGCTTCCCCCAGAGAGATCGGTAAGAGTTCCATTGGGCGCCACTAGCGCAGCATAGACTGGCAAACTTCCTATAAAATCGCTTCCACCAATGATTCCTGCTCCAGTACTATTAATCGCAACACTTCTAATTATTCCAGATGTAGATGGAAAGCTCCCACCCGAAAGGTTGGTAAGGGTTCCATTGGGGGCGACGAGTGCAGCGTAAGCCGGAGAAGTTCCTGTAATATCTTGCCCACCAATAATCCCCATTCCTGCATTATTAATCGCAACACTAAGGATAAAGCCAGATGTTGATGGAAAACCTCCTCCTGAAAGATCGGTAAGAGTTCCATTGGGGGCGACGAGTGCGGCGTAAGCCGGAGAAGTTCCTGTAGTATCTTGCCCACCAATAATCCCAGCTCCTGTATTATTAATGGCAACACTCGAAATGTTTCCAGATGTTGATGGAAAACCTCCTCCTGAAAGATCGGTAAGGGTTCCATTGGGGGCGACGAGTGCGGCGTAAGCCGGAGAAGTTCCTGTAGTATCTTGCCCACCAATAATCCCAGCTCCTGTATTATTAATGGCAACACTTGAAATGCTTCCAGAGGTTGATGGAAACCCTCCTCCAGAAAGGTTGGTAAGGGTTCCATTTGAGGCGACGAGTGCGGCATAAGCGGTAGAAGCTCCTGTAGTATTTTGCCCACCAATGATTCCATTTCCAAAGTTATTGATTGCAGTGGAACCAATAATTCCAGATGTTGAAGGAAAGCTTCCACCAGAAAGGCTAGTTAAAGTTCCATTAGGGGCGATGAGTGCGGCATAGGCTGGACCACTTCCCGTTTGATCTTTTCCACCAATGAGTCCATTTCCTGAGTTATTAATAGCAACACCACTTATTTGCCCTATTATCAAAGGAAAACCTCCTCCTGAAAGATCTGAGAGGGTTCCGTCCGCTGAAAGAAGTGCTGCATAAGCTGGTTGAGTTCCTGTTAGATCCTTTCCTCCAATAATTCCTATGGTTTCTCCATAAAGCGAGCTACAAAGGAGTAGCGCAAAGATGATTTCGATTTTGAGATGTTTTTTTACGAATGTCAGCACCAGGTTTTCTCCTATCAATCAATAAGGCTTAATAGTTATTCTCCATAAATGATTATTAATATTCTTACAATGATTGCATAAGAAAACTTTTACTAAATCATTCGTAACTAAGAAATAAAACCTCCGACTTTCTTTTGACTCTATGCAGCCACATAGGTGGGGTGTGAATGACCATATCTTTCGGATAACCCATCAATAGCCAGACGTAGATGATAGGGAGAACTGAACTTATCGAGAAGGGTTCCGACATACTCAACAAGATGATCGGATCGGATCTGTTCAAGAGTCGTAAGAAGACAATCATCCTTCACTTCATGACTCTCAATAGCGATAAAGGGATCTACCTCAGGTTTTCGATCAACACTATCTAAGATTGCCGTAAGGATGGAATAATATTCACTATCACTCACTTCAGGAAGAAAGTTCTCGCGTGCAAATGCTTCAGAAACTCGGCAGGCAACTCTAGCCACATCTCTTAAGGGGGTGCGCTCTGTATCCTCGTCCCGCTTTTTATATCTAAGGAGACAGTTTTGAACATCTAAATCAATCTGATAACTTTTACTCTTAAGCAGGTACTCAAGAAAAATAAGCTCTACAGTAAAAGAACTTCTCCTAACAGACAGGCGTGAATCATAAACAGCCTTTTGAAACGAGGCATTTGAACACGTTCGATCAAAACCCACCATTACATAGCATTTTGAATAGTCTTGCCATGAACGTAAAAAATTCTCATTAATTTCATTTTCTGTTACCTCTAATGAATTCTTAAGCATTGCGCGCCCAAAATCATATTCTAGATTCCATCTATTATCTAGCCTTGGATCTTCTAAAAAAGCTGTGCATTCTTCAACAATAGATGGGGTAATAACAGTCTTCTCATCATTAAGTTTTTCACTAAAAGTCTCAAGCTCCTTTAGAAAGCCGTTGATAAGAAAATAGTTTCCAAGGGCAATGCAGCTTCCACCTAGAAGGGTGGTTGAAATTATGGCTACTTTTAAAGGAACTTTTCCAAAATAACTTCCCACTCCCAAAGTAGCAATTATGAGAAGTTGATACTGTTTTTTTGCTCCATTTTTATTCAGTAAGAATTGAGAAAAACTCGCTCCTCCAAATGCAATCATTTGGACTTTTAAGGTCGTTCCAGAAAGTTGACTTCTCATGATCGTATAGAAAGCCACTCCAGTAAGAGTGCACACACCAATATATTGTTTCGTTGAAGTTCGAGTGTTCAAAGCATCCATTGTATGGCTCCTTTTTTTAAAGGAACGATTATCTATAGATCTTAAATAGAAATCTACCCTTGATGAGAGATGTATTCGGCTTCAATTTTAGCAGCAAGAATAAAGTCGCTTTCGGTGAGTCCATCGACTTTATGGGTCCAGATTTGGAGAGAGACCTTCCCCCATGTTAGAAAAATATTAGGATGATGTCCTTCTTCTTCAGCGATGTGGCCGATGATATTCGTAAAGGTAAGAGCTTCCTTGAAGTTTTTAAAGGAATAAATTTTTTCTAGGTGGTGCTCTTCAACAATTTTCCATTCCTCACCTAGTTGCATATAAAGAGGGATAAGCGATTCCCCTTTTAAAGTGGTCGTTCCAACAACGCAAGGTGTACATTTTTTCTTAACGAGCTCGTTCATGGTTTTTCTACCGTTTGAATATAGGCTTCTGTTTCTCCCCATGGAAAAGAGACTGTAAAACTCTTTTCAATATGGAAAGCATTTTCATCGTAGTCGGTTAGGGGATAACTAATAGAAATAATTTTTGTTCCCTTAGGGTACTTTTTTAACTTTTGAACTAAAGGAGCAATTTCTAAATCGGTTAACGCCGTTCCATAAAGATAGATCACTGTTGCCTCAGGGAGCTCTCCTTTAAGCATGTCGCTGCAAATGAAGGAGACTCGATCTTGGTGGTATTTGTGAGCTAAATGACGAGAGAGTTTTACAAACTGTGGGATTCTCTCGACCCCAATAACCTGGCATTTGAAAAAGTGATGGATAAAAAGGGCGCCCCGCCCCCTTCCTGATCCTAGCTCAAGGAAAGTATCGGTAGGCTCAAGACCTACTTCCTTAGCCATTTTCTCATAAGTCATCAATGGAGTTTCACCATAGGTATGGACTTCTTTTTCATTTCTCTTTTTTAGATAGTTTTTGCTAATGGTATAGGGGTTTTTAAAGATATAAGCAGTGAGAAGTGAGCGATCAAGATGGGAAAAGGTATGATCGTGATAGTAACATTTCTTGACCTCTTTTTGAAGCCTTCGATCGATCAGCGTGTACTTAATCATGTTGTAAAAAGTCTTCATAAAACTTATTTTGCATGATTCTCGAATTTGTTACCAGTTGATCGTTTGGCCTGGTTCGAGGACACGAAAAGTTTTTGGATCAATTCCCCGTTTTTCTAGAGCGCGGTAAAGATCATAGGGTGGTTGCTCTAAGTCTTCGCTTGAAAGGCGGAAGGTCTTCCAATGCATTCCGACGCTTAGAAGAGAACCCACTTCTTCATGAATAGCAGCAGCCCGATGTGGGCTGATGTGAACAGGATCCATAAAGGCTCCTGGGACATAGGTTCCAATGGGGATCAAACTAAGATCCATTTCTCCAAACTCTTCACCAATTTTCTTGAAATCTTTTTTATTGTATCCTGTATCTCCTACAAAATAGAGACGCTTTTCTTGTTTCCTTTCTTGGAGAAAGTCGACAACAAACCCTGTCCAAAGGGTTCGGTTCTTATCAAAAATTCCTCTTCCTGAAAAGTGTTGGGTTGGAACAGCTGTAATCACAACCTCTTGCCCTTGAAGACCGATATGGGTCTCTTCCCACCATTTCATTTCTACGATATGGCGCACACCAAGCTTATGAAGACGTTTTTTGACACCAAGGGGAACAACCCACGTAATCCCAGTATTTAACTCCTGAAGCTTTAGAAGAGTCTTTTTATCAAAATGGTCGTAATGGTCATGACTTAAAAGGACTAGATCAATTCTTGGAAGATTTTCTAGGGCCAATGGAGTCTCATGCCTGCGCTTTGGCCCCAGAAAAGAAAATGGAGAACAGCGGTCGCTCCAGATTGGATCTGTGAGTACATGAAGATCTCCCACATTCACTAAAAAAGTGCAGTGGTTGATCCAAGTCACTTTAGGAGCATGAACTTTTAACTTGCGTTTCGAGTTAGGATATCGAAATTTATCTGGGCGCTCTTTGATAGCATCTTTATCATCATAAAAGCCTAATTGCCAAAGAGCAATATCGATTAATGACCGCTTTGCCGAGTCGATATGTGGATTAGCAAAGCGCTTTCCCTTCTTATGGTACCCCTTCTTCATCTCTTTTCCCCCGTTAATTCTTTAAATAACTAAAAGAGGAAATTTTCAGAAAGGATTTTTGAAAATAAATACAACTAATTGAACATAAGAAATATGAGACTATATAGTTGAAACTAAATAAGTAATGATTTTGGAGGAGTATCTGTTAAGGAAGAATCTCCTTCAAACTGAATGGGTCCCGGAAATAGATAATTATCCTCTTCCATCCATTTTATTCGATTTCTTTCGAAAAACTTGTAGGGAGCCCCCTTGAGATCAACGAGCGCTTTACGAATAACGGGCTTTTCTTTTCCTTTTCGGGTTTCAAGGTTCATAAGAGAGGTGATGGGGATCGCGCAGATCTCCCATTCAGAGGGAGGTTTTGAAAGATGGCAAACTGCACTCATATAACCCGTATGTCCCCCTTGAATAAGGTGCGCTGCAATATGACCAAGACTATAACAATAGGTTGCATCAAAGTTGGTTGGAAGGGCTGCTCGCCCTTCATAGCCAAAAAAGTGATGAAGGGGATTAAACTTCCCCTTAAAGCCAGAGCGCTTTTTGAGCTCTTCTTTAACAAGAGTGCTAAGGAGCATTTCAGTTTGAATATGAGAGACTTGAACATTTCCATGAGGGTCACGATCTAAAAGGAGTTGCTGAGCAATGTCTTTGGGAAGAAATTCAAAGGTCTTTTTTGCATCTAGGCTCAGCGCCTTTTCATCTTTTCCCTCAGATAGAAGGGTATTGAGTTCACCGATAAGGGTTTTCATCTCAGGGATAAACTCTATCATTCCTTCAGGTATGAGAATGACTCCATAGTTTTTTCCTTGATTCCCTCTCTTTTCAATCAGGTCAGAAAGAGAGGTTGCGACGTCTTTTAAGGTCATCTTTTTCTCTGCAATCTCTTCTCCGATGAGCGTCATATTAGGCTGGGTAAGAAGAGCGCATTCAAGGGCTATATGAGATGCAGAACGTCCCATAAGCTTGATAAAATGGGTGTATTTCTTTGCAGAAGAGCTATCGCGAGCAATATTTCCAATCATCTCAGCGTACGTGTTGCAAGCTGTATGAAACCCAAAGGAAATATCAACAAAGTCATTCTTTAAATCACCATCGATCGTTTTAGGAACACCGATCACTTTCGTTTTGCACCCTTTACTTAAAGCATATTCAGCAAGAACTGCAGCATTGGTATTAGAGTCATCTCCCCCAATAATCACCACTCCATCAAGGAGAAGTTTTTTAAAAACCTCGATTGATTTTTCAAGTTGCTCTTCAGTTTCAATTTTAGTCCTCCCCGATCCAATGAGGTCAAAGCCCCCTTGATTCCGGTATTTTGCTAAGAGATCTTCAGAAAGTTCTAGCGTTTTTCCATCAATGATTCCCGAAGGTCCCCCTAGAAATCCAATAAGCTGGCACTCACGATGAAGAGATTTAAGAGCATCAAAAAGCCCTGAAATGACATTATGTCCCCCTGCGGCTTGCCCCCCAGAAAAAACAACACCTACTTTTAACGCTTTTAAAAGCTGCGGCTCTCCCTCGCTTGGATGAAGGAGAGGACGTCCAAAGGTTTTGGGAAACTTCTCCTTTATTTCCTTCTTATTTCCTAGAGAGCTTGTTGAGCCGTTCCCTTTAAAGACTAGATTTTTTCCTAGGGCTTTTGGAAGGGTAGGTTGATATTTAATACGGTGTTTCTGCAAGGGTGTCATGGAAATCACAATAGTTCATGGAGAAAAAAAGATCCATATTTTTTGGATATCTACTTCTTTTTGGGAGGCATCTTTTTCGCCTTTTCTTTCCCTTTGACAAAATTCAGATCATCTTTGGGATAAAGGAAAATCAGGAGGATGGTTCCAACAACGATCAAACAAAAACCTAGAATTACACCATGAGGAATTCCCTCTCCCCAAATAAAATATTGGATAATTGCCCCAAAAACAAAACTCAGATAAACAAGAGGACTGATTAGCCTCATTGGAGCAAATTTTGCGCTAATCGTCATAAGAACTTGAAAGGCTGCTGCAAATAGTCCTGCTAAAAACGCAAAGCCAAGACTCTTAAAAGAGTAAACTTCTCTCCCGTCTGGAAAGAGGTGAAGAACAATGGCTGTAACAATGACAGCAAGGGTAAAAAAGTAGGCCGTAATCCGTTCCCAAGGTTCTGTATAACTTAAGGTTCTCACTGCCACAAAAGCTGTTGCAGCAAACATCGCTCCTATTAATGGAACAATCGATAAGGGGTTGAAAAGGTGCTCTCCAGGGCGGAGGACAAAAAGAAGACCAACAAAAGCAACGCTAAGGCCCCACCACAACCGATGAACAAAACTGACCCGAAGCCAAATGCGTGAAACAAGAGGAACAAATAGAGGAAATGAGTAAAAAATCAGCGTCCCTGTCGCTAAGGAAAAGTTGCTAATACTAAAATAAAAACAATAGAGGGCTGCCACCCCAAAAATCGACCGTACTGCATGATGCTTATAATTTTTTGTTTTATAGAGCTCAGAAATTTTTGGAGCAGAGGGAGATAAAACGACCCATATCAGGAGCAAGACTAAATTTACAAAGGAGCGCGCAAAGGTTAGAAAATTTGTGCTGAGGTAGTCTGAAGCTAGCTTAACAAACATGGCTTGAATAGCAAGAGCAATCGATGCAAGTACCATAAGAGAAAGACCGAGTGCTAAACGTTTTTGGGGGCGCTTTAAATTCTGGATCATAATTCCTTATTCCCTATACAATATATCTATACAATAAGTGGTATTCAAATGGCAAAAAAATATATTTTCATGACTGGAGGAGTGGTCTCATCACTTGGAAAAGGGTTAGCATCAGCATCGATTGGAATGATTTTAGAATCGCATGGGTTAAAGATCGCAATGCTCAAACTCGATCCTTATCTCAATGTCGATCCCGGAACCATGAATCCCTTTCAACATGGTGAGGTCTATGTCACAGACGATGGCGCTGAAACAGATCTCGATTTAGGTCACTATTACCGCTTTACCAATAGCCCTCTTTCCAAAGCAAGTAATGCAACTTCTGGGCAAGTTTACGAAACTGTGATTAAGCAAGAACGTCATGGAGATTATCTTGGAAATACCGTTCAAGTGATTCCTCACGTTACTGATGAAATTAAGAAGCGGATTATGCTTGCAGCCGATCAAGAAAAAGGGATCGATGTTCTCCTCATTGAAATTGGGGGGACCGTAGGTGATATTGAATCGCAACCTTTTTTAGAAGCTATCCGTCAATTTCGCCTTGATCATTCAACCGAGTGCATTAATATCCACATGACCTATGTCCCCTACCTAAAAGCCGCAGGGGAAGTCAAAACTAAACCGACTCAGCACTCTGTTCATCAATTGCAAAGCCTTGGCATTTTCCCCGATCTGATTCTCTGTCGCTCGGAAAGCCCTTTAGAAAAAGAGGTAAAGGATAAAATCGCTCTCTTTTGTAGTGTTTCCAAAGAATCTGTAATTGAACAAGTGGATGTTGACCATTCTATCTATGAGCTTCCCTTAACGATGATTGAACAAAAACTTGATACTCAGCTATGTTCCCTTCTCAATCTGAAATGCAAGAAAACCAATATTTCTGCTTGGGGAAAAATGGTGAAGACCTACCTAAATCCAAAGAAGACTATAAAGGTTGGGCTTGTGGGAAAATACATCAATCACCAAGATGCCTATAAGTCAGTTGTTGAAGCTCTCTATCATGGGGGCATCGCTCATAATGTTAAAGTTGAAGTCATAGGATTTGACGCTGAAACAGCAAAAAATGTTGACGGCTGTGATGGATATTTGGTTCCTGGTGGTTTTGGAGAAAGAGGTTTTGAAGGAAAAGTTGCCGTAGCTAAATATTGCCGCGAAAAGAAAGTCCCTTACTTTGGCATTTGCTTAGGGATGCAAGTCCTTGTTGTCGATTTTGCCCGTTCACTTCTTAATCTCCCCAATGCCAATTCTACTGAAATGAGCCCCGATACCCCTGATCCCATCATCTCTCTCCTATCTGAACAAGAGGGAGTCAAAGATTTTGGAGGAACCATGCGCCTTGGCGCCTATTCTTGCAGTCTCTCTTCCAATACCAAATCTTATGATGCCTATGGTGCAAAGAAAATCGAAGAAAGGCATCGCCACCGTTTTGAATTTAATAACGCCTATAAAAAGCAATGCGAGGAAAAAGGACTTGTGATTGCAGGGACTTATGAGGGACTTTGTGAAATTGCGGAAATAAAAGACCACCCTTGGATGGTCGGCGTCCAATTCCACCCTGAATTCAAGTCAAAGCCTACTGCTCCCCACCCTCTCTTCAAAGCATTTATCGGAGCTATGATCAATGGGTAGAGTCCTCGGAATAGACTTCGGAATGAAAAGGATTGGCCTTGCCCGTTCCGATCCGATGAAAATGATTGCCTCTCCCCTCAAAACGGTGATTGCTGGAAAAAATCTTGAAGAGACTGCTGATCTCATTATCCAAGAACTTGAAGGTGTTGAAACGATAGTTCTTGGTCTTCCCCTTCTTTTATCAGGCAAGGATAGTGACACCACCACAACCGTTCGAAAGTTTGCTGAAATCTTGGAGAAGAAAAGTGGTCTTCCCCTCATCCTTTGGGACGAACGCCTCACTTCTAAGCAAGTCGAAAAACTCATGATAGAGGGAAATGTCTCACGGAAGAAGCGCTCTGCTCACGTAGATACAATGAGTGCCACCCTTATTTTGCAAAACTATCTCGACGGAAACTTCCATGTTAGCTGAAAGCCTATACGACAAACTAAAAAATATTAAAGTCGATAACCCTTTATGCAACTATACACTCGAGCGATGTGAGAGGCTTATTCCACTTGTTGAAGAGATTGAAGCGCTTAAACAAGAAAAAAATGCCCTTGTTCTTGCCCACTCATACGTCCATCCCGATATTCTCTATACCGTTGCAGACCATGTGGGTGACTCTTATGGTCTCGCCCTTAAAGCAAAAGAAGCCACTGAAAAGGTGATTGTTTTTCCAGCTGTTCGATTTATGGCTGAAACAGCAAAAATTCTTAACCCGAAAAAGATGGTGATCGATCCCAACCCAAATGGTGGCTGCTCGCTTGCTGATAGTATTACGGCTGATGATGTTTACGCCTTAAGGGAAAAATATCCCGACCATACCTTTGTCTGCTATATCAATACGACAGCTGCAGTCAAAGCAGCTTGTGATGTTTGCGTAACTTCCTCTAATGTCTATAAAATCATCGAAAACATCCCCAATAACAAGATTTACTTCCTCCCCGATAAACTCATGGGTGAAAATGTCCAAAATGCCCTTGGAAGTATAAAAGATATTAAGCTCTATGATGGGAGTTGCTATGTCCATGAAGAGTTTACCGCAGATGAAGTCCACCTTTTACGACAGTCCCATCCAAATCTTTCTGTTCTTGCTCACCCCGAATGTACCCAATCAGTGATTAAAGAAGCCGATGTCGTTGGTTCAACCAGCCAAATCGTTAACTATGTCAAAGAGCATAAAGCTGAGCCCAACCCGTTCCTGATCCTTACAGAGTGTGGCATCACCTCACGCCTCCAAGTTGAAAACCCCGGGCTCAATCTTGTCGGATCCTGTATGATGTGCCGGTATATGAAGTCCAATAGCCTAGAACTCATCCGCAATGCCCTAAAAAACACCCTTCCTTCTCAAATAATTTCTATTGACCCTGAAGATCAAAGAGGGGCTCTTTCATGTATTAACAATATGTTTAATTACAATAATTCATAACTTTCGCTTGTTTAGAGACGTTTTTTTTCAAATATTTCTTATAATATTGAGACCTAAACAGCTGTTATCGATATAAATATCACGATTAATTATAGTTATTGTTATTATTTATAATAATAACGCTCATTGATATAATTTCCGCAATTAACTCATTGAGGATGTTTATTCTCAAAAAACTTTGATGGTTTTAAACAAATCCCTATGCCTGAATTTGGAGCAAGAGGAATTCCGGCTTTAAACCCCAATGAGATGAATAAATGAATGTTTAATTTTAACTAAAGAAGGAAGAAGCTTATGTCAGACGTTAAAAGTATAGATGGTGCTACAATCAGTGACCTATACGACCAATATGCTGAAGCAATGATAGGTTCTGAAGAGGAGAAGCCTGCTGAAAAAGCAGTTACCGCTCAGAAAGATATTGCAGAGAAGACTCAAGAAATTGCACAGGAAGTGGTAAAGGCTAAAATCGCTCAAGAAACGGCTCCTAAAACAGACGTAGTAAAAGCTGATGAGGTCTCTCAAAAAGTGATTCAAAAGACTGAAATCACTCCTGATGAGACTCCTCAAGCTAATGAAGTAGAAGCTGAAGAAGCTGTTCAAGAAGTGATTCAAAAGACTGAAGTCACCAAAGAAGCAGCTCCTGAAAAGCCTACTGTTGAAGCTCCACAAAAAGCTCCCCTTCCTCCTCTAGCTCTGAGAAAAATCACTCGAGGAGAAGTCCGAAAAATGGATACCGCACTTGTTGATCAACATATCCCAAGAAGAACAAGAACTATTCGATGGGACGGAGCGCGTAATGTTGTTGTTATCACTAAATCTAGAAAAACCCGTGCTTATCAAATCGGTCATGGGTCTGGCCCTGCTTTAATCGAAAGCAGAAATAAAAATTTTGTTCTTGATTACTTAAATAGAATGTAATCTGTCCTTATACATCCCCTCTTTTCTAGAGGGGATGATTTTTTCTAGCTAAAAAATTCTTTCTCACTTACCTTTGGGCTATGTCTGAAGATAATATACACCCCTTCGAGGAGCCAGGGCAAACAC
Source organism: Simkaniaceae bacterium (assembly GCA_018399075.1). Taxonomy (GTDB): domain Bacteria; phylum Chlamydiota; class Chlamydiia; order Chlamydiales; family Simkaniaceae; genus Neptunichlamydia. The sequence goes on from CP073763.1 coordinate 1,454,193, forward strand.
TGCGTAGTTTAGACCCTTGCATTGTAGTCATATTTGGTGCAACTGGCGACCTAACCGCGCGCAAGCTTATGCCTGCTCTTTATAACTTAAAAAGGGAAGGGCAACTCCCCGCTAATTTTGCTTGCTGCGGCTTTGCGCGGCGAGAAAAAACGAATGAGATTTTTCGTGATGAGATGAAAAAGGCCATTAGCCAGCATTCTCGAGTCAAACCTATAGAAGAGACAGTATGGTCAACCTTTGAACCACAGATTTTCTATCACCAATCGGAGTTTGATGATGATGCGGGTTATGAAAAGTTTGCAAAACACCTTGCAGATATCGACACTCAGATGGGAACGGGGGGAAATCGAATCTATTATCTTTCTACCCAGCCAAGCTTTTTCACCACCATTGTTGAAAAACTTAAAAAACATAAGCTCCTTTATGATCATTCTGAGGAAAAAGAGAAATGGTCACGCGTCATTATTGAAAAACCCTTTGGGCACGACCTTTCCTCAGCCTTAGAACTTCAAAAAAACCTCATGGCCCATCTTTCTGAAAAGCAGCTCTATAGAATAGATCACTATCTAGGAAAAGAAACCGCCCAAAATCTCCTTGTTTTCCGTTTTGGAAATTCGATCTTTGAAAACCTTTGGAATCATCGTTATATCGATCATGTCCAGTTTACAGTTGCAGAAGACATCGGAATTGGAACGCGAGGGCGTTTTTACGAAGAGCAAGGGCTCGTTCGCGATATCATGCAAAACCACATGATGCAGCTCTTTTCCCTTATTGCTATGGAGCCTCCTGTTAACCTAAGTGCTGATGCTATTCATGATGAAAAGGTCAAAGTCCTGGAAGCTCTTCGTCCTTTCACGAGCAAAGATTTTGAAACCTCAGCTGTCCGTGGGCAGTATGATAAAGGATTTATTGGTGGCGAAGAGGTAAAAGGCTATCGGGAAGAAGAAAATGTCGATCCTAAGTCAAAAGTAGAAACCTACGGAGCTGTCCGCCTCTTTATCGATAATTGGCGGTGGGATGGAGTTCCCTTTTACTTACGTGGAGCTAAACGCCTCCCAAAAAGGGCCACCGAAATTGCTGTCACTTTCAAACATCCACCTGGAGTCCTCTTTCAAGAGCAAGGGCAGAAGCATGAACCCAACGTTCTTGCCATTCGAATACAGCCCAATGAAGGAATAGCCCTAAAGATTAATTGTAAAGTACCAGGACCTAGTAGCCCCATCCAACCCGTTAAAATGGATTTTCGTTACGGCGCCTTTTTTGGTCTAACTCCCCCTGATGCTTACGAGCGCCTCATATGCGATTGCATTGCCGGCGATGGCACCCTCTTTGCCCGCCAGGATGAAGTTTTCCACTCATGGCAATTTTTTACTCCCCTACTTGATCACTGGGCAAATACTGACCCTAAAGATTTTCCTAACTATGCCTCTGGGAGCTGGGGACCAAAAACCTCTGATGAAATGCTTGCACGCGATGGTCGGAAATGGCGCTTGATTTGAGAGGTTTAAACCGGTAAAATAGACCCCATTATGGTAAATACAATTCATCCAGCAGATATTGAATCAGAGCTCGAAAAGATTTGGGATTCCCTTCAGGGAACGAACAAGATGCGCGCTTGTCTTTTCAACCTTATCATCTATGCAAAGAAATCACAGCGGATAGGCTACCTTAATGAAATGGCCCAAAAAATTATCGAGAAATTTCCCTGCCGTATCATTTTTATCACCTATGATGAAACCTGCTCTAGTCATGAGCTAAAAACAGCGGTCTCGGTTCTCACGGCTGACGAAGGAGAGTATGAGATTGCTTGCGACCTTATCGAAGTCGAAGTATGCAATAAAGATCATCCTCGCGTTCCCTTTGTGATTCTTCCCCATATCCTTCCCGATCTGCCAATCTATCTTGTTCATGCAGATGATCCAACCAATGAGAACCCTGTTGCAGAAAAGTTGGAGCACTTAGCCCATCGGATTATTTTTGATTCAGAAGCGGCATGTGATCTTCCTGCCTATGCAAAAGCAGTCCTAAGTCATAACGAGCGGTGCCATGCTGATGTCGCTGATCTGAACTGGGCACGGACTGAAGGTTGGAGGCAACTCTTTGCTAGCGTCTTTAAAGGGCGAGAATGTCTTGAGGACATCAGGCACGCAAAGCGAATTCAAATTCGTTATAACTCTCTTGAAACCGATTATCTCTGTCATACCAATGTTCAATCGATCTATCTTCAAGGATGGCTTGCTGTTCAATTAGGGTGGACCTTAAAAAAAGCGATAAAAGGATTAAACTTTCAATATGAGAGTGAATTTGGAAGTATAGAAGTGGAGCTTTTTCCCGATAAAATGGAAGATGTTTCTCCCGGAAGAATCCTTTCTATAGAGATCGAAACCGACCGAGAGGTTAACTATAGTTTTAAAAGAAACAGGAAGTGCCATCACCACGTAATGATTGAAAAATCAAGTCCCGAACTCTGCTCTCTCCCCACCAGTTATGTTCTTGATAAAGATGTTTCAGGACAATCCCTAGTCAAAGAAATCTGCCATAAAGGAACCAGCACCCATTATACAAAAATGCTTGAACTTCTCTCTGGAATGAAAAACGAGTATCTTAGCAATGAATAAAGAGCATCATTTTTTTTCATGGGATGAGCGGCGCGACATTGCCCATCCAGGTGATAAAGAGGCAACACTGACCTTTGCTGTTGAACACTTTATCAACTGCGGAAAAGAAGCAATTAAGGCCCATGGTTTTTTTATTGTTGCCCTTTCCGGCGGTTCGACTCCTAAAGCCCTCTTTGAAAAGCTTTCTTCAACAGATTACGCTGGCGAGCTGGACTGGACTAAAATCCTCCTTTTTTGGGGGGATGAGCGATCTGTACCTCCTACTGACCCTGAAAGTAACTTTCGAATGGCAATGGATGCTGGTCTAAAAACACTTTCAATACCCTCTGAGCATATTTTTCGTATGGAAGCTGAAGAGAACATCGAAGAAAATGCACGCGCTTATGAAGAGAAAATTAATGAAGCCCTTGGTCCTCGTCCCTTTGATCTTATTATGCTAGGGATGGGAGAAGATGGTCATACTGCATCCCTTTTTCCTGGAACAAAAGCGCTCGACGAAAAAACAGCTCTTGCTGTGGCGAATGAAGTTCCCCAAAAAAAGACGTGGCGCATGACCTTAACCTATCCTTGTATCAACCATGCCAAAAACATCGTTCTTTATGTCCTTGGAGCCTCTAAAGCTGATATGGTAAAACAAGTCTTTTTAGAAATGCATGAGCCACCCTTTCCTGTTGCTCTCATTGGACGTGCAGGCAACAAAGCTCTATGGGTCCTTGATTCAGAGGCCGCTGTTCCCCTTCTTACTTCAAAAAATAAACCCTCTTAATGCCTGCCCCTCTGCGGGTCATAATAACGTGCATAATTTTGCCATTCATCTGGGCTCATTGGAGGAGCTGAAGGGCGTGGCATAGGACCATGCCGATTAGAATAAGAGGGGAATACTGTCTCAGGATCATGGTGAATATGCATGAGGTTAAATGACTCCCCTTTATAGAGCTTGAAAGCTTCTTGATGGAGAGCTAGAGCGTAAGGGAAAAGAGGGAGAAGTTGAGCATTTCGATCACTATGGATCCGACTAAGGATTTCTTTCTTTTTAGCTTCTAGTTCCTTAATCCTTTCATTGGGACTCTTTAAAACCTCTTTCTTATCACTAATATAAGTTTCTTCTGCAGCTTTGTATCTCTCAGCAAATTCTCTTTCAACCTGCCTATGATAATCAGGAATTTCAACTCCTGTTGGAGGATGCCCCTCAAGTTTTGCTGTTTTCAAGTTAAGAAGCTCTTTTTTTGTAGCAGCATATCTTGCATCAACAGGCTTTAGAAGCTCTTCTTTTTCTTTTTGAATCATTTCAATTGGCATTTTAAAGCTCTCGTTAACTCGATTGATCTCAACTCTAATCCGATCATCAACAGAATTATAGGCCTTAAGGAAATTATTATAGCGCATCCGGATCTCTTCCATTTGATCGATCTTTTCTTGAGGGAGAAGGGCATAGCGATAAATATGGGAAGCTAGAGGGCTGTAGCGGGCTGCTTCACTTAGTAGAGCGAGCTTGTTCTTATCATCATGGGCACTAGCTAAATGATCTCTAAATTGATGAAAATATTGGTTGTAAAGCCCTTGCAGCTCATTTTTGCTGAGGATTTTCTGATATTCTTGGGGACGGGAATGCCCTCCAGTATCTTGCCTATAAATATAAACAAGCCCATTTTTAAAGGCTTCCAATCTTTGATCTGCAATCTCTTTTACCGGATCCTGTTTCCAAGCATCAATTTCTTTTGATGCTTTGGTCATATGTATTGATTCATAAGCGGCATAGCCAAGACCACAAACTCCAACAACAAAACCAAAAGGAGACGTAGCACTAAAACCAAAGAATAAACCAACAACCGCTCCAACTGCACCTAACAAAGCGCGGTTTCTGCTACTCACTCTACGTTCATTCCAGAAATCGACTTTTTGCTGAATAATTTGATTAGAGAGGGTTTTAACCCTTACAACCTTATCGATTGTATGGTAGGTATAGATCCCATGCTCTACTTTAGAAACACGCTCAGAAAGATTTCTATTTTGAATCCTTTGGGACTCCTCAAAAGAAGGTTCTCTTTCCTCACGAATCACCTCAAGAACATTAGCTTCGCTATATTCGTAATCAGCTGTTGCATCGTTTGGACTATTGCCGATTGAAAAATCAATTCCTGACATAACTTTTCCTCATGTTTTAAATAAAATCAGAAAAAAGTCTTGCATAGCATTTCATAAAAGTCAACGCACCTCGATGACTCTATTCCAAAGCGTATAACAGTGCTTTTTATAAGTACTTTCACGCTCTTGTTTTGAGCGCTCAGCGGTATACTCAAGTGTGGAACTGATTTTGCTCGAAGTCTTCCATCCAAATGTGATTGGATTCAAAACGACACTCCAAAGAATCCCTAAGTAACTCCCTCCTGAGCCCAAAAACACCCCTGGACTAACAACCTTTGCGGCTCTTTTTGCTAATGGATGGGGAATCTTTGAAAGGACATATTGAGCCATATATCCATAAATAAAAATCCTCCATTTATTTTCTTCAATCCATCGATGAAGTTTATGGGCATTCCGATAAGCTTCGGTCACCTGCGGGGGGACTTCTTTGGTTAGATAGCGATGAATCTGGTTTGCCCAAATACCCGATTGCTCATAGGCTTCTCGAGTTAGCTTAACCAATTTAAAGATAATAAAGGCAGAGACAACGGTTTTTAGAATGGGATTTCCAAAGATTGCTGCTCCGATTTCAGGGGTTTTAATATAGACGACCTCTTTCCATCTAGGATAGAGGGGGCCATTCCCTGGAAATAAAGCTTCTGCAGCCAGAATGACTTCATCTGTCCGCTTGTTGAAGGCTTCTTCAAAAATCCGAAGGCAAACCTCTTGAATATCGGTTTCTGCACCAAAGATATACCGTTTTCCTCCACTTGAATCAAACTCATCCTTTAGCATAGGAATGAGAGCCTCTTGAACAAGATCTTGCCTACCCGTTTGCATTTGGTGGACATTTCCTTCAGGGTCTATAACTCCCCTAAATGATGCCGCACGAGTTTGCTCTATCTCTAGACCCTCATGTTTAACCATCTCTAAATCCTTTGGAACAAAGACAGAGTGGGCATCAAGGAGCCACTCCATCATGACGGGGGAAAGACCATCCCTTTCCATCTCCTCAATATTTAATGCATAAAGAAACTTAGATTGTAGAGGTCCTTGAAGATACCCTTTAACAACCTCATCAAGTGCAGCCTCCCCCCTAAGAACGCGCAGGAGGGTTTCAGTTTCGACAGGAAGAATGGCCTTCATTCTTTTTGCTATCTCTAATTGAGATAGCAGCTCATTTAAGGGTCCTAGGACTATTTCCCCTGTTTCACTATATTGAGATTCTAATGCTTGACCAAGGGGTCCACTGCTTAATCTTTGGATAAGTGCTTGGCGTTTTCGCATTAGAACCATTAGACCTAGACCTTTATTCCTTTCCTTAAAGTTCGCTTTAACCTCATCTAACGCAAAAAGCTGCGCGATAAAATCTGACCACCCTTCTGAAAGATCAGGAAATGAAACGACTTTACCAACTGAGTGAACATCCCTACTTCTGAGTTCAAGCAGCTCGACTAAAAACTGGATCTCATCCACAGGGTCAGCCTCATCCACAGGCTCACGTATAATTTCATTAACCCTTCGTATAACATCAACTTGATCAGGTAAATCCGTAGGAAGCCACTCTGTCCCGACTTGTTCTTTTAACCAATCAATAATCTGCTCCCTAAAGGGTTGAGATTTTCTAATTTTCTCCTGGATCGCATCGATAATGAAGTCTTCTGTATACACACTAAAAAATGATCTTAAATAGAGGGTATAATCAAAGGTTCCAGACAGGTGTTCAATCACATTTTCGGTTCCAGGAATTGCTAAGAGTCCACCCATATGTTGCATGTATTGACTAAACCCATGTGTGCTTGCTCCAAAATGCCTTTGAATTTCTCCTTGCGCCACCTCATTTCTTTTTGCAGCCAAAAGTTCAATCAAAGTATCTTCAAGCGTTCCTGACGGTTCAGTTTCTCCATAAAGACCAAAGTAGCTCGACATTGCTTCTCCCATATAGCGGGCTCCACAATGTTTCCCTGCAATGGCCAGATCAAGAACCAAACGGGCTTGATCTTCCAATAGATTTTTGTGTTGCCTAATGACCTCTTCTCCTTCAGATGAAGGATCTGGGTGCAGCCGATTAAATGTTTCTAAGTCCTGAGTCACTTTATGCAGAGATAAGCGAACCGCATCTTCAATTTGTTGATAAAACGCATTGAGCCTGACATTATCATGAGCAGGAGGCGTTCCTAAGAAAGCAACTCTCCCATCCACATTTTCTATAAACTTTCCTAAGGATGCCCTGAGATCCTCTACAGAATAGATTGTTTTATCCTCTTGACGTGTCGTTGGGGGCATATAACCTGGAGCATCTACTTGAGTAAAGTTGATCTGGTCAAGAAGGGTTAGCAGGCCAGCGACTTTTACTGTATCAGGAACTTCGCTTGAGTCTAATTGAATTCCTTTAGTTTGAATGTGGCGAAGGTCGAGGCCACTACTTGCAAAGTGTGCTAAAAAAAGTTCATTCGATGAAGAATAAGCATCGATGACAAGACGTGTTGCTGTTGCTAGAAAGGTAAAACCCAAACTAAAGACCCAGTAGGCAATTTTAAAAGCACCAAAATAAAAGTCAGTAATTCTAAAGGAATCAAGAACAAGTCGTCCAAAAGAAGAAATCGCATAGCGCAAAGTTAGATAACCTGCCTGAAACGTTGATGAAATGACCACCCCAAAAAATTGGATGACCGCTACTGCAACACGATAAACTCTTTGATCAGTCCTCAGATGAACATCTTTTTTCCCTTCCGGCAAAAATTTTGCGAAATTAAGGATATATCTAGGATCTCTAATTAACGTAACTTCCATTGATCTTCTCTTTCCCTTGAATATAAAAATATTGCATAAGATTTTGTTCTAAAAAACACTTAAAGTCAATAATTTAGTATTCCCTAAAAAAAGGGAGGATTTGATAAACTATGCAGCTATGGAAGTTTTAGGGATTGAAACCTCTTGCGATGAAACAGCCGTGAGCATCGTTGAAGACGGTAAAAATATTTTAATCAATTTGGTTGCCTCTCAAGTTGAGGTTCATCGGCCCTTTGGAGGGGTTTTTCCAGAAATGGCTTCGCGCGCTCATATTGACCGGCTCCTTCCCCTTATAGAAGAAGCAACAAAAAATTATGAGATCGATCTCATTGCCGTTGCAAATGGGCCAGGCCTGATGGGAGCGCTGCTAATGGGAGTAACCACAGCAAAAACACTTGCCTATGGGTGGAATAAACCTCTTGTAGGGGTTAATCATGTCGAAGCCCATCTATATGCAGCAATGATGGAGGTAGAGCCCCTATTTCCTGCGTTGGGAATTGTCATTTCAGGTGGACATACCTTTTTAGCAAAGATGACCGGAATTTGTGACTACGAAATCTTGGGAACCACTGTTGATGATGCTGTAGGCGAAGCCTTTGATAAGGTCGCAGCTCTTTTAGGCTACCCTTATCCAGGAGGGCCCGAAATTGAGCGCCTTGCTCGAGAGGGCGATCCTTCAAAATATCCCTTTAAGGGCGGGAAAGTGAAAGAGCGTCCCCTAGATTTTTCTTTTAGTGGTCTTAAGACAAATGTTCTTTATAAGGTAAAAGGGGCTAATTGCAACCGAAAAGGGCCTACAATTATTGATGAAGGGGAAAAAAAACATATTGCTGCAAGTTTTCAAAAAGCGGCTTTAGAAGACATTTTAAACAAAGCCCTAAAAGCTGCAAAAACCTTTGACTGCCAAGCAATTTATTTGGGAGGTGGGGTCACTCAAAATGGAAAGCTGCGAGAATATTTTGAAAGGGCTCCTTATCCTGTCTATTGGCCTCCGAAAGGACTCGGGCTTGATAATGCTGCGATGATTGCCGGGCTCGGATATCATCTTTATCAAAGAAAAGATTTTTCTAGTGATGTGCAAGCCTTTCCTAGACATTTTTAGTAGCTTTTACTAAAATGGTCGGTAAACAAGGAATTGTAATATGGCAAAGAAAGGCGCACGAGAAAAAATTCGACTGAAGAGCACCGAAAGTGCAGAAACCTATTGGACATTTAAAAACAAACGGAATAGCCCTGAACGGCTAGAACTTAAGAAGTTCGACAAAAAACTTAGAAAACACGTTACGTTTAAAGAAGCCAAGTGATTTTTGAATTTTCGATTGCCCGCAAATACCTCATTCCGAGGAAAAGGCAGCTATCGATGTCGCTCATAGCCCTGATGTCAGTCGGGGTTATTTCATTAGTAGTCTGGCTCGTTCTCGTCTTCCTATCGGTAACAGATGGGATCGAAAAGACTTGGCTTAAAAAACTCACCTCTTTAAATGCCCCAATCAGAATCACCCCAACAGATGAGTATTACCATTCTTACTACTATCAAGTTGACGCTATCAGTAGTGAATCAGACTATACCTATAAGAGTATTGGCGAAAAGGCTTCGGCTCTTTTAACCGACCCTTATTCTCCTGAGTTTGATCAGGAGATCCCTAGACGTTGGCCAGAAAAGCTCTGTAACAACGATGGGTCACCAAAAGATCTTGTGAAGGAGACCTTTGGAACGCTGCAAGGGCTTAACTTAACAGCACAAGATTATGAAGTATCGGGAGCGGTGTTAAAACTTAGAATGGTCCGTCCCCAAGGAATCCCTTTTTCAAGTAACCAAGAGAAAGGGCAAGGCTATCTAACTCAAGTTTCATATATCTCAACATTTAGTGGAAAAAGCCCTGAACTCCCCAATTTAATTGAGCCTCCCCGCATAGAAGATTTGAATCACCTCTTTTTCCTTGCAGATGTTTCTTCAAGTGGAGTGAGTGAAGATACACCTGATGATCTACTAGATGTCTCGGTGCAGGATTTCCAAAAACGCCTTAAAAAGCTCCTCACACACATCACGATTGAAGAGATGAATACAACCTCTCATAGATGGCAAGGGCTTGGAATGCTCCTTCCTGATGGAATCGAGTTCGATGCGTATGCTCCAGTGAAAAACGGAATGATTTCACAAGTCGTCCTTCCTATTGATAAAAAAGAGTGCAGCGGAAAAGTGATCAAAAAACAGGGGCATTTTCACTTTATGGGTCGAGATGGAAGTAGCCATGTTGTGAGCCTCTCTGTTCCTCTCTTTATCGAGGGACGTATGTCTATGGATGCAGAGCTTTGCAAAGCAGATCTTGACCAAGTTCGCACATTGAGCGATCTTCGCTTTGAAGTAAAAACAACGCTTCAGGGAATTTCCATAGGGGGTCTGGTTCCTTGGAATGGCCTAGAGATTAAAAAAGCGAGCGTCGCTACACACTTTGAAAAAGAACCAGAAGTCTCACCTTTATGGCCCTATTTTGTAGAAAGTGAAGCCTTTCTACCTAAAACTGAAGCTCCCGCTGTTGTTCTCCCAAAGCATTTTCAAAATAGTGGCGTACAGTTAGGAGATGTTGGCTATTTTTCTTATGGCGCTGCAACAAGTAGTTCAGTTCAAGAGCAACGCCTCCCAGTCACTGTTTGCGCCTTTTATGACCCTGGAGTCATGGCCATAGGTGCAAAAGTCATCTTAACCGGTCCTGAACTCCCCCATGCAATTAATGCAGCTTCTCAATCAATGATCGATCCCAATATGGTGAATGGAATTCAAGTATACCTTGGAGATCTAGGGGCAGCAAAAGAAATGAAGGAAAAGATTGAAACGGCTTTTGAAGCCAGCGGCCTCGCCCCTTATTGGAAGGTGACAACCTTTCACGAGTACGATTTTGCAAAGGACCTCTTGCAACAATTTCAAAGCGATAAATACCTTTTCACATTAATCGGAGTCATTGTTCTTCTTGTTGCTTGTAGCAATATCATTTCACTTCTTGTGATCTTAGTGAATGACAAGAGGAAGGAAATTGCCATACTCAGTGCTATGGGAGCCTCAAAGAAGAGTATCGCCATGATATTCACCCTATGTGGAGGAATTATGGGAACGCTAAGCACCCTTATTGGAACGGTAGCAGCTATGCTCACTCTCCATAATATTGATGTAGTGGTTAGTTTCCTAAGTTTCTTGCAGGGTCATGAAGCCTTTAACACGGTATTCTATGGAAAATCTCTCCCGAACCAATTGAGTAACCATGCTCTGATCTTTATTTTGATTGCGACACCGATTATATCCCTCTTAGCAGGCCTTGTTCCTGCCCTCAAGGCTACAAAACTTCATCCATCACAAATTTTGAGGTCTGAATAATGTCAATAATCCTCAAAGCAGAAAATTTAACAAAGACATTTACCAATCCTGGGAAATGTGAAATCCTAAAAGGGATTTCCCTCACTGTTCACGCTGGTGAAACAATAGCCATTATGGGACCGTCCGGAGTGGGAAAAAGCACCCTTCTTCATATCTTAGGAACACTCGATACTCCAACCTGTGGAACTCTTGAAATCAGTGGGAAGAATGCTCTTGGAGATATCGCGGCAACTCTTAGAAATGAGCATATTGGGTTTATCTTCCAAAACTACAATCTTCTCGATGAGTATTCAGTTTTCGACAATGTCTTAATGCCTACAAAAATTGCACGTGTCAGTGGCAAAGAAGAGGTGGCAAAAAAACTTCTTGAAAAGGTTGGCCTTTCTGACCATATGAACCACTTAGCAAAACAACTTTCTGGTGGAGAAAAACAGCGGGCAGCCATTGCTCGAGCTTTATGCAATAATCCCGATTTGATCCTAGCTGATGAGCCAACAGGCAATCTTGATGATGCAAACTCTGATAGGATCCATGAACTTTTAATTTCTTCAGCTAAAACATTGAATAAAGGGCTTATTGTTGTCACCCATAATCACGAACTTGCCAAACAGTGTGATGTTATCTATACTTTGCATGACGGACACCTGGAGAAATCGTAATGGAAATTCTTGTGATTGGAGTAGGGTATGTCGGGTTAGTCACCGGCACTTGCTTTGCAGAGATGGGACATCATGTCACTTGCTTAGACATCGATAAAGGGAAAATCGACCGCCTAAAAAAGGGAGAAGTCCCCTTTTATGAACCAGGATTAAAAGAACTCGTCACCCGCAGTTATAAGGCAAAGCGGCTGAGCTTTACTACAGATTACACGTTAGCTAAAAAGGCAGAGGTGATCTTCATTGCTGTCGGAACTCCCCCTAAAAAGGATGGCTCCGCAGATCTCTCTTATGTGGAAGCTGCAGCACGCTCTATTTCTGAGCAGATCACTGACTATACCGTTATTGTAAACAAATCAACCGTTCCGGTTGGAACAACGAGAAATCTCAAGCAGATTATTCGCGATTCTTTAGCCGAAAGAGAGGTTGAAAGTCCTTTCGATGTGATCTCTTGTCCTGAATTCTTAAAAGAAGGCTCTGCAATTGATGATTGCATGAAACCTGACCGGATTATCATTGGAAGTGATAGTGAAAAAGCCACTCGAATTTTAAAGCGTCTGTATTCTTCTTTCACCCTTAACCATGATCGGGTCTTGATTATGGATATTGAGTCTGCAGAGCTCACTAAATATGCCTCTAACGCCATGCTTGCTACCCGCATCTCTTTTATGAATGAGTTATCAGGGATTTGCGAAAAGGTGGGAGCCAATATTAATCAGGTCCGCCTCGGAATGAGTGGCGATCATCGGATTGGGTATCACTTTCTCTATGCCGGAGCAGGATATGGGGGCTCTTGTTTTCCCAAAGATATCCGAGCACTATGCGCAATGGCAGAAAACTTAAGTTATGAAACTCCCCTTCTCGAAGCAGTCGATACTGTGAATGAAAGGCAAAAAAAACACCTCTCAAAACGGATCTCTGAATATTTTTCAAAAAAAGGAGGGGTAAAAGGAAAGACGATTGCTATTTGGGGCTTATCGTTTAAGCCTAATACCGATGATATGCGTGAAGCTCCCTCACTAACACTGATTCACTCTCTTCTCAGAAAAGGGGCAAATCTCCGCCTTTATGACCCTATTGCCATGGAAAAAGCTAAGAAAGAGCTGAAGGGAAAGGATCAGATTAGATTCTGCTTAAATGAGTATCAAGCTGCATTAAATGCAGATGCTATCGTTCTCATGACTGAATGGAAACAATTTAGATTTGTGAATTTAAAGACTGTTTTAACTAAAATGCGAGGGAATGCCTTTTTTGATGGAAGGAATCAATACCATCCTAAAGAAATGGCAACAAAAGGTTTTCATTATGTTGGGGTAGGAATACCAAAAACTTCAACCGACCTTTTAAGAGAACTCCGTTCCACTCATAGGAAGAAGGAACTTAGATATGGCACAAGCATGTTTGACACCGACTCTACACTCATTAATTAATGAACATCTTCAGCAACTGATTCCCCTTAAGGAAGGTCCTCACTCTCTTCTCTATGAAGGCGCTCGTTATTCTCTCCTTCTCCCCGGAAAAAGGCTCCGCCCACTTCTCCTACTAAAGGTTCTCCAGGACTATGAAGTTCCCATTGAAAAGGGACTTGATGCGGCGGCGGCTCTTGAAATGATCCATACCTACTCTTTGATTCATGATGATCTGCCATGTATGGATGATGATGATCTTCGACGAGGAAAACCGACTCACCATAAGATTTATGGGGAAGGGCAAGCGGTTCTTGCTGGAGATTTTCTCCTGACTTACGCTTTTGAAGTTTTAGCTAAAAGTGGGCTACCCTCTGAAATCATCACGATCATTTCAAGTGCTGCAGGAGGAGAAGGAATGATTGGAGGACAAGTTGTCGACCTTCTTACTGAAGGTAAAGAGAGTGACTGGGATACCCTTCTCTTTATGTATCTAGGTAAAACCGCAGCCCTTTTCTCTGCTGCCTTAGAATGTGGGGCCGTGATCAGCGGCGCTTCTTATTCAGAACAAGCAGCCTTTAGAAATGCAGGAAAGTACTTTGGGATAGCCTACCAAATTCGTGATGATGTCCTTGATGTGACTTCAGATGAAAAGTCTTTAGGAAAACCCATTTTTTCAGATGCGAAAAATAAAAAATCAAACTGCCTGACTCTGTTTGGGCTAGAAAAAGCTAATGAACTTGCTGCTTCCTTTCATGAAAAAGCCCTTAATGCACTTCCAGAAAGAGCTCACCAAACCCATGAATTTCTCCTTATTTGAAAAATATTAAGAGACGTGAGAAAATGCCGCCCATGGAATTAAGTTTAGAAAAACAGACACACCCTCTTTACCCCTTTTTTAAACGCCTTTTTGATCTCTTATTTAGTTTATCCTTCATCATAATCTTTGCCCCCGTTTACCTCGTCATAGCCCTCTTGATAAAGCTCGACTCCAGAGGCCCTATTTTCTATGTTGGAAAACGGCTGGGAAAAGAGAAAAAACATATCAAAATTTATAAGTTTCGAACAATGTACATCGATGCCGAAGAGCGTCTTGAAGAAATGCTTAAAAAAAACCCTACAATGGAGGAAGAATGGAATGTTTATCAAAAACTCCAAAATGATCCTCGCTGCACAACTATCGGAAGATTCCTGCGGAAAACTTCTCTTGATGAATTTCCACAGTTTTTTAATGTTCTTAAAGGAGATTTAAGTGTAGTCGGGCCCAGACCCCATTATATCTATGAACTCGAAGAAAAAGAGAATAGTCCCTTAAAAAAATATGCCCACCTTGTTCTTTCCGTTAAACCTGGAATCACTGGTCTATGGCAAATTTCTGGACGAAGTCATCTCTCTTATGAAGACCGGGTAGAACTCGATAGCCTCTACTACACAAAACAATCATTCTTCTATGATCTCTATGTTGTCTTAAAAACGATTCCTCTTGTTTTGATTTCCCGCGGAGCTGTATGAAAGCCATTCTTATCACTGGTGGGGCAGGATATATTGGGAGTCATATCTGCAAAGCACTCGCTAAAAAAGGCTACGAACCGATAACGATCGATAACCTTTCTACTGGAAACCGCTCTGCAGTGAGATGGGGGCCCCTTTATGAGGGGGATATTGGCGATAAAAAACTTGTAAAAACCATCCTCGAGAAATATCCAGTCTATGGAGTCATCCACCTAGCTGCATACTCAAATGTCCGAGAATCACACCAAGCTCCACTGAAATATTATCAAAACAACGTGGGCGCAACCTTAAGCCTCCTTGAGGTCCTCCTTGAAATGAAAGTTGTCCCTTTTGTTTTTTCTAGTACCTGCGCAGTCTATGGAATGCCCCAAAAAGTCCCGATTGATGAAAGTCATCCTAAAAATCCCATTAACCCTTATGGCGAGTCAAAGCTGATCGTTGAAAAGATCCTTCAGGCAATCCCTGAACTTAACTGCGCTCTATTACGCTATTTTAATGCTGCAGGGGCTGATGTCGAGGGTGAAATTGGTGAATCACATGATCCCGAAACCCACTTAATTCCCCTTCTGATCCAAACAGCGATGGGGAAAAGGGAAACCTTTACCCTTAATGGAGAGGGTCATAGAACAGAAGATGGAACCCCCATCAGGGATTTTATCCATGTCACTGATTTAGCCCTAGCCCACATCCTCGCTCTTGAAAAATTAATCGAGAAAAAGGAAAGCATAACCTTAAACTTAGGGACAGGAATTGGTTACTCTGTCAGAGAGGTCATCTCTCATGTTGAGAAGAAAGGAAAAACAAAAATACCTATTACAGTAGGTGGAAGCTTTGCAGGTGATCCTCCTATCCTTGTAGCAAATGGAGACAAGGCCATGAAAACTCTTGGCTGGAAACCCCAATATGACCTTTCTACAATGATTGAAACAGCATGGAATTGGCATCAGGAGCAAGTAGAGCTAATCTTATGACGCGGCAAAAAACATGGCCTTTTTTTTTAATCGCCCTTTTTTTTGCTCTAACCTCCCTTTTTCCCGTTCTCCCTTTTTCCCCCTATTTAGCTATCCTTTATAGACAGAGCGAGTGGCTTAAAGCTCTCTGGATTTCAGTGCTATGTGGACTTATTCTTGATCTTCTTGGAGCCTCGCCTTTTGGCCTTCATGCCCTGCAAATGCTTTTGGTAACGGTCTCTTTGTATCGTATGCGTATCTATTTCATTAATAAACCCATCGGTCTTGCCTCCTATACTGCCCTCATTTCCCTAGCCTTAACCATCTTTTCCCGTTTCTCTTTAATCTTTTACGACGCGGGACTTCCTTTTACATTTAAAGGGCTTGTGACTGACTTCATCTTTATGCCTTTTATAGATGCACTCTACGCCTTTCTCTTTTTCTCTTGCCCCTTGATTCTCTATCGGTTGCTTCGAAAGCTTTACTTTCACTTCCTTTTTTTGAAAAAAGAAACTAATAAGAAGGAAGAGGAATTACCATAACCGAAAAGCCTATGACCAATGAAATGGATCTTCCCCATCTCCTTCGCTCCCGCCTCACAATGGTGGCCACCCTCTCTGCCCTAAAAGCAGGTGAAATTCTCCGTAAAGGTTTTGGAACTGCTATGCACTTTGAAAATAAAGAAGGGCGTCATAATCTTGTAACCGAATGGGATAACAAATCTGAAGCTGTTATTATTGATTCTATTAAATCCCATTTCCCAGGCCATAGCTTTCTCGCGGAAGAAAGTGGAGAATCCGGAGAAAAAAGTGAGGGCATTCAATGGATTATTGACCCCCTTGATGGAACCGTTAATTTTGCCCATAAGATTCCACTATTCTCTGTCAGTATTGCGGCCGTTTTTCAATCAGAAATTTTAGCAGGTGTTGTCTATAACCCTCTTGTAGAAGAACTCTTTATTGCCGAAAAGGGAAATGGAGCCTATCTCAATGGAGAAAGGCTCAAAGTGACTGAAACCGCTGTCCTTGATAGTGCCATCTCTGCAACAGGTTTTCCCTATAATGTTCATGAAAATCCACTTTGTTGCTTGGACCATTTTAATACTTTTGCTAAAATGGGTGTCCCACTTCGGCGAATGGGTTCAGCAGCTCTCGACTTAAGCTATATTGCAGCTGGTCGATTTGACTCATTTTGGGAAGTCTCCCTTCAACCTTGGGATTATGCAGCTGGAAAGCTTTTGATAGAAGAAGCTGGCGGCACTTTCACAGACTTTGAAGGAACTCCCTATTCCTCTTTATCAGAGGGCCCCATCATCGCCTCAAATGGGATACTCCACGACCAAATGGTCAAAAAAATTAAGGCGACGATGGATCATGCAGCTGATTGATGGAAAAAAAATAGCACAAGAAATTCGACAAGAACTTAAAACTCAAATCGAAAAAATCAAAGGGCGTAAACCAGGTCTTGCCTTTATTTTGATTGGAGAAGACCCAGCTTCACAGGCCTATGTTCGAATGAAGAAAAAGGGTTGCTTAGAAGTTGGAATCCACTCTGAAACAATTGAACTGCCTGCTACTATTTCTCAAGGCGATCTTCTGAGTGAAATTACCCGGCTTAATAACGACCCTAACATCGATGGAATCCTTGTCCAACAACCTCTCCCCAAACAAGTTTCTACAACAGCCGTTGTTGAAGCAACCAACCCTGCAAAAGATGTTGATGGATTCCATCCGACAAATATCGGAAAACTCCTTCTTGGAGAAAAAGATGGTTTTGCTGCTTGCACCCCCCTTGCTGTAATTAAACTCTTAGAAAAAAGCGGCATTGAAACAAAGGGGCAACACGCTGTTATTGTAGGTCGAAGCAATATTGTGGGTAAACCTTTAGCGGCTCTTCTCGTCCAAAAAGGGAAAGACAGCACCGTTACAATGACTCATAGTTGCACAAAAAACCTTCAAGAGGTTTGTCAAACTGCCGATATACTGATTGCAGCTATTGGGAAACCCCATTTTATCAAAGAAAATATGGTAAAAAAGGGAGCTGTTGTCATCGACGTAGGGATCAATAGAACAGACCAAGGACTCGTAGGTGATGTTGATTTTGATCAAGTCAAAGAAAAAGCGGGAGCCATCACTCCTGTTCCTGGAGGAGTTGGTCCAATGACCATTGCAATGCTCCTTTCCAATACCTATGAAAGTTATAAAAAACAATGCGGCTAGCCCTTTTCTTATCCCTACTGTTAGTGGGGTGCGCAAAACAGCCCCTTCACTTAAGTGGCGTTGCTCATAAACACCCCTATCATATTCATGTAGGTCATCCTCTTTCTCACAAAGAAAAAAAAGAAATCTCCAAGATAATCGATAACGTCTTTCTCGAAATCGATGAGACCTATAATCACTGGAATCCCGATTCAGAACTTTCTAGAGCCTTATTAACACCAAAAGTTGAAGCGATTCTTTCTCTTGCTCATTCTTTTTATGATCTGACTGAAGGATGGTATGACCCAACCCTTGGCGGACCGATCAAGACCTTCAAAGAAACAGGAAATCTTCCTTCCAAATCAATGCCAGTTACCTATGATCTCGATGGGATGCTTAAAGGATTTACCATTGATTTAATCTTAGAAAGACTTTTCCAAAAAGGGTACCAAAACCTCTACGTAGAATGGGGAGGCGATATACGGATTTGTGGAAATCATCCGACAGGAAGATTCTGGCGTGTTTTAGTTGATGATGAGCCTTTAGATTTGATAGATGCTGCTCTAGCAACTAGCGGTTGCCAAGAACAACTTTGGGATATTGGAAGTCATACCTATACTCATATCATCAATCCCCATACCCTTGAGATGTTAGAGGTAAAAAGCGGGCATGTCCATAAAGTCTCGGTATTGGCCCCTACTTGCGCCCTTGCTGATGCCTTAGCTACAGCTTGTATGGCTTGTGGCTCTCTAGAAAGCGCTTATGCCTTTGCAAAAAAAATAAAAAAAGAGTATCCAGAAGTAGAATTTTGGATCACTTCTTATGAGTTATAAAACAATCATTTTCGACCTTGGCAATGTTCTTGTAAACTTCAGCCATGAAAAAATGTTTGATCAAGTCGCTTCATTAACAGGAATCCCTTCTGAAAGTGTCTATGAACTTTTATTTGAAGAGAGAACTGGCCTCCAATATGAAAGAGGGCTTATCTCAACAGAAGAAATCTATCAGCTGATCCAAAAGCGTGCCTCCATAACTTTTGAAATAAGTGAGCTTATCGAGGCTGCTTCAACTATCTTTACACCTAGTATTGAAATGGAACCCCTTGTCAAAAAGCTTAAAAACAAAGGATATCGACTGATTCTTCTCTCTAATACCTTTGAACCCCATTTTAATTACATCGCTGAAAACTACTCCTTTCTTCCACTCTTTGATCATTTGATCCTTTCCTATGAATTTGGCTATGCTAAACCTGAAAAGAAAATCTATGAGGAAGCTATTAAACAAGCAAAGTGCCTCTCCTCCGAATGTTTTTTCATCGATGATCGTCTGGAAAACATCCGTGCAGCAGAAATTCTAGGAATCAAAGGACATCACTTTAGAACACCCTCACTTCTTATGGATGATCTCATCCGCTGCGGAATTCTCTCTTGACTTGCGAATTCAAAACATTATATGGGTAAAAATAATACATAATCCTTTTGGAGGTTAACATGAAGAAAGTAACGTTTCTACTACTAGGAACATTGATGATAGCAGGTGGGCTTTTGGTCTCTTGCCAGAAAAAAACTCCCCCTTGTCATCCAAAGGAAATGGGTGACTGCCATCCATGCAAGCCTGTTCCCCCTTGTCATCCAAAGGAAATGGGTGACTGCCATCCATGCAAGCCTGTTCCCCCTTCTCAACCAAAAAAAAATGGTGACTGCCATCCGTGCAAGCCTGATTCCGGTCCTTGCAAGCGCTACTAAAAATTTGGGGGTAAGCAAAAGCTTACTCCCCTTTTCTTTCTTCTAAAACTTCTCTAATCACTTTTATCTGAGTATCGATAGAAATTTTTTCTTCTGTAATGACATCGAGCTCTTGATCCTCAAGAATTGCCTTGAGAGGTATCCCATGGCGATAATTCATAAGATGCTTATCACGCATATCAATAAGAGTATGGATTTGAGGCTCAAAAAGAATCAACATTGCCTTTAGCCAGCGATTGACAACATAGGAGGGATGGGTATGGTTGACATTGAACCGCTCAACCATCTTCTTAAGATCGATTGATGAGTACCAGTCCTCTCCAGTCACCCATCGATTGGTTGTAAACAGGGCAAGAGGATATCCCTCATCATCCATAGAAATGGCAACAAGATGGGCAAAAGTATTGATATCATCGAGACCCTCATTTCTCTCATCGTAAATAATTGGAAGGATCCCTTCTTCCATCCCCCCTTGACGGAGAAAAAGGTGGAAGTGTCCATGTTCTCCAGGACGGTGAGCATGGTAATAATATTGAGAATAAGTTCCATTATCAAAAGTATCTTGAAGTGGGTAATGTTCCATCTGCGTAAAAACCCCCTGACCACTTAAGACTTTATCAACAATATGGGTCCCTGTTTTTTCAAGCATAACATTCCACTCTTCAATTTCTTTGCCTGCGGCAAGCATCTCTTCAAGTTTTTTTGTCGTGCATTTCTTGAGTTTTTCCTTTAAAATGACTTCATCTATAACCACTGATTTGTGATTTAGCGAATGGCTAAAAGACATAAAGCCTTGATAACCAAATAGACACACAAATAGAATCAGTAGGCCTATCGTGTTAATAATAAGTGTGGATTTGAATTTCTTCATCATTTGCGCTTATCAATAGTATCAGTTATAATAATAGTTAGTAGAATGGATAAGTTAAACAGAAAATTTCGATCAAGCGCTGAAAATGACATCACACAAGGTGTCATCCACGTTCACCCTAAAGGTTTTGCTTTTGTCTCTCCTGATGATCGTGAGAAATACCCCGAAGATATCTTTATTCCAAAACACCTGAAAGGCAATGCTGTCGATGGTGATCGTGTTGAAGTCTCTATTGCACCTGAAAAGAAGCCTGATAAGGGGCCTGAAGGATTTGTAAAATCCATCCTAGAACGAGCAAAAGAAGAACTGGTAGGAATTGTCTGGGTCATTAACCCTAAAGGACATTACCTTCTCTATATTCAATCCCTTGGAAAGTCAAAAACAGCCCTTGTAAAAAGAAGTGATAAAGCAAAATACCACATTGGAGACCGCCTCCTTATTAAAGTTCTCGATTGGGGTGATGAGAAAGTTCCTGCCCTTTGCTCAGTCATCGAGAAAATAGGAACCATTGATCAGCCTCAAACCGATATTCCTGCAGCCATAAAAGATTTTGGTATCAGAAAAGAGTTCCCCAAGGGAGTGATTAACCAAGTTAAAAAGTTTTCAAGCGAAGTAGAAAAAAGGGACCTTAAAGGAAGAGAAGACCTTACCCATTTAGAAACCTTCACAATCGACCCCGATACAGCTCGCGACTTCGATGATGCCCTCTCATTAACAGAGGATAAAAAAGGACACTTTCACCTAACCGTTCATATTGCTGATGTTTCCCATTATGTTGAGGAGGGAACCCCTCTTGATGATGAAGCAAAAAAGCGATCCAATTCCACCTACTTTCCTGGTGAGTGTGTTCCCATGCTTCCTGAAGAGCTCTCTAATCACCTTTGCAGTCTTAAGGAAAAGGTCATTCGCCTGACTATTTCAGTTATCATGGAACTTGATAGCAAAGGAACTGTTTTAAACTATAAGATTGTTCGGGGATTTATCAATAGCCAAAAGCGGTATACCTATAATGAGGCGAAAGAAATCCTTGATCAAACGAAAAAAAGTCCCCACTACGAGACCTTAAAGAGAATGGAAAAACTCTGCCTTCTCTTAAAGAAAAAGCGGTTTGAAAGGGGATCCGTTGACCTCGCGTTATCTGAGGTTGTGATTAAGATCGATAAAAAGGGAAGACCCACAGGCTATGAAATTGTCGAATATGACATCACCCATCAACTTGTTGAAGAGTTTATGTTAAAAGCCAATGAGCTTGTTGCTGAAGAGTTCATGAAGAGAGGACAAAATGCCGTCTTTAGAATCCATGAACCTCCAGGTGAGGATAATCTCACTGCTTTTTATACACTTGCTCGGAGTATGGGGTTTCCCCTTCCGAATAAAGTTGAAGTCTCAGATATCCAAAAGGTCTTTGACCTCGCAAAAAACACTCCCTATGCCGAACAACTTTCAATAGCCTATATTCGAAGTATGAAACTTGCAATCTACTCTAAAGAAAATGTAGGCCATTTTGGGCTCTCATTAGAAAATTATTGCCATTTTACCAGCCCTATTCGTCGCTATAGCGACCTTGTTGTCCACCGCCTTCTCTTTACCAAAGGGGAAGAAGATCTTGATAAAATCGCAAAAACCTGTTCTGAAAGAGAACGAGTTTCTTTCAAAGCCGAGATGAGTGTTGTGATGATGAAAAAACTCCGCCTCCTTGAGCTCTACCAAAAAAAGGAGCCGCAAAGGACTTACTCCGGCGTTGTGAGTAAAGTCAAACCTTTTGGAATTTTCTTTGAAGTCGCTCCTATCCAATATGAAGGGTTCCTTCATATCTCAGCTCTTCATGACGACTATTTTGAGTATAATAATGAATCGTTAGTAGGCCAAAATACTGGAAAAAGTTATAAAGTTGGATCTCCTTTAGAACTTCTCCTTGAAGAGGTTGACCTCATCGTAATGGAAAGCAAATGGGCATTAAATCAACCGAAGAAAAAAAAGAAAAACTCCCTCTTTCGTTCTACCAAAAAGAAGAAACACTCGAAATCGCGCAAGCGCTCTTAGGTAAGTACCTCTTGACCTCCTTTGATGGAAACCTCACGGGAGGGATGATCATTGAAGTTGAAGCTTACAAAGGTGCTGAAGACAAAGCATGCCATGCCTATAAAAACCGACGAACCAAACGAACAGAGGCAATGTTTGCTTCTGGAGGCCATGCATATGTCTACTTTTGCTATGGGATACACCATCTCTTCAACATCGTCACCCATAAAGAAAACACCCCTCATGCCATCCTCATCCGCGCTCTAAAGCCAACCCATGGGATCGAAACCATGATCAAGCGTCGAAAGAAGAAAAACCTTACCGATGGTCCAGCAACTCTAACTCAAGCCCTTGGTATCCACACAAGTCATACAGGCCTATCTCTAACAAGTAATGAAATATGGCTTGAAGATCGAGGAATAACAATTCCCAAAAATCAAATCATTGCAACCCCTCGGATAGGGATCGACTATGCTGAAGAAGACCGAATGCTTCCCTACCGCTTCCTTATTGCTAAATAACTAACTAAGACTTAAACTAAGCCGAAAAGGATAACGCATGAAAAAGTACTTTATCACAGGACTTGTGATCCTTCTCCCACTAGCTGTAACGATTGCTATCGTTGTTTTCATTGTAAACTTTTTGACCAAGCCTTTCATTGGAATTGTCTCAGGATTTTTAAAGGACTTTGGCATCCTCAATAAAGGGTTTTTCTTCCTTTCTCAGGAGCAGGTTGTCCTATATGGAAGCAAGTTCCTTATTTTGATCTGCCTCTTTCTCTTCACCCTCTTACTTGGTGTGATTGCTCGATGGTTCTTCTTTAAGGCCCTTCTAAATTTAAGTGATAAAATCCTCCATAGGATTCCTTTAGTCAACAAGGTTTATAAAACAACACAAGAGATCATAAAAACAATCTTTGTGACCGATAAAAGCGCCTTTAAACAGGTCGTAATGGTCCCTTTCCCAAAGCCAGGAACCTATGTGATGGGCCTTGTTTCCAGAGAATCCCCAAAGATTTGTTCAGATCAGGCAGGGAGTGAACTCTTTTCTGTTCTTGTTCCAACAACTCCAAACCCAACAACAGGGTTTCTCCTTATGTATAAGAAAGAAGACATGATCTTCCTCGATTTAAAACCTGAGCATGCGATTAAGTATATCGTTTCATGTGGTGTGATCACCCCTGAACATCAAAGTAAATTAGCAGCCCAAGAAACATGAAGAAAACCTTTCTTGCAGGACTTGCCACACTTCTCCCCATAGCAGTCACCTTCTTTGTTATTCTTTTCATTGTTGATTTCTTAACAGCTCCTTTTGTTGGAATTGTTGAAGATCTCATTACCCATCATGGAACGACTGAGCTTGCAGCACAACATAAATATCTCCTCCTTTTCGCTAGTCGAATCATTGTTCTTATTCTCTTTCTAGTCCTTGTCTTTATTCTTGGTATTTTGGGGCGAAAAATCTTTTTCTCATGGTTTATTAACTTAACCCACCGAATCTTCTACAAAATCCCCATCATTAAAACGATCTATAAAATCACGCGCGAAATTAGTAATAGTGTCTTCTCAGAGAAAAAAAAGGCACTCTTCAAAGGAACAGTAGCAGTTCCCTTTCCCAACGAAAAAGCTAAAGCTTTAGGACTCCTTTCAGGAAGTCCTCCAGACGAGGTTGGAGAGAAAAAAAAGAATCTTCAAACAGTCTTTGTCCCTACCTCTCCCCATCCGATTTCAGGCTTTTTAATGATGTATGAAGAAAATGAGGTTCAAAAAACAACTATTGAAACGGAAGATCTCTTCAAATTCCTCCTTTCATGTGGAATGTATCACCCTGGAGAAGAAAAAAAGTGAGTCGAGATATTCGGGTGACCTTTTTCCAGGTCAAAAGTGATGGAGAAAAGAGGGAGCAGATTATTCGCCTTGCCGAAGAATATTTTGAAAAAAAAGAGCCTCTTATCATTCAACTTCCTCACCAAAAAGCCCTTGAATATGTTGACCTACTCCTTTGGCGCGCCCCTAGGGATAGCTTCCTTCCTCATACCATTAAAGATGAGCCCAGCAAAGATTTTATTGTCCTCACATCATCGGGGAAAAATCCCAATGGAGCGCGGAGCGTTTTAAATCTTTGCCCTACCCTAGTTGACAACCAAAATCTTTCATTTATAAAAATTTATGAATTAGAAGATTTAGCCTCAACTCATAAAAATCACTCGGCTCAAGAACGGTATAAAGCCTATAAAAATGCTGGCTGCGCAATTATCACAATTTAAACTCTTGAAAATATCTCTTTCTCTGGATATACTTGCCCCTTACACGGAGTAAAATTATGACTAGAGTTAGTAAGAAAGACCGATTAAAGAGATGCCCTCGCAAGCCTCGCTATGGATCGGTAAAAACAGGACCTCTTAAGGACAATTTACCTAAAGGGTTTAAAGAACACGCAAACGTTTTTACTGGGGAGAGCAATCACTCAGTATTCATCCCAAAGGTTAAATAGGAGCTGTATCAATGTCTAGACACCCAAGTTATGGTAAATCGAATAAAGGGGGCAAAAAGCGGAATGTCCTAAAACGTTTTGAGCGTATTGATGTCCTTCGAAAGATTGGGCGCTGGAAAGATGGCGAAAGTAAAAAGGTTACTGGGCTTCCTAAGACGCCCACTATGCAGTGAACGTTCATACGATCAATAGTCAAAGCGCTCTTAAAATCCTCCCTAAGGAGGTTGAGCGCTTAGTCACATCGTTTTTGAAATGGAAAAGTGTTGAGTGTGATGAAATATCCATCCACTTTGTCAGCAAAGATGAGATTACACGTCTCCATAAGGAACATTTTCAAGACCCCACCCCTACAGATTGCATCTCTTTTCCCATAGACTCTCCTGATGAAGATCAGAACGGTTACTCTATTTTGGGAGAAGTTTTTGTCTGCCCAGAAGTTGCGATAGAATATGTTAAAAAAGAGGGTGGGGATCCTTACCGTGAAGCCTCTCTTTATCTTATTCATGGACTTCTTCATCTTTTGGGTTATGATGACCAAGATGATCAAAGCCGCTCAATAATGCGTGCGCAAGAAAAATCTGCTATGATATATTTAGAAGAAAATAAGGAACTGCTCCATGCGTAAAATATTTGCGGCTCTTATTTTAGTTATACCGGTCTTTCTTTTTGGAGGCTCGGAAAGTGACTTTTTTCGCGCCTGTCTAAATGGTGATATGGAAAAAGCCATTGAACTTTATAATAAAGAGGGCCTTAGACTTACCTTTTCTCGTGACAAAGATAAAAACACTCCCCTTCACTTAGCTTGTTGCTCTAAAAAAGGTGGCAATAAAAAAGAGCTTGTCGATTTTTTGATCTCGAATGGTGTCGATATCAATGCCCTGAATGAGCATGGCTCGACCCCACTTTTTATTGCTGTTTCTAATGGGAATTTTGAAGCCACTGAGCTTTTATTAAAGGCAAAGGGAATCAAGATTAATCAATTGATCAATGGATTTACTGTCCTTCATATTGCTGTGATGAATGAGTGTATCCCCATTGTCAAACTTCTCTTAAATCATCCGGAAACAAACCCTAATTTTGGAACAGCTGATGGCGCTACCCCTCTCCACTTTGCTGCGATGATGGGGCTAATCGAAGAAGCCAAACTTCTGATCGATGACCGCCGTACGGACATCAACGCTCCTCAACATGATCATGTTTACTCTGGCGCTACCCCTCTCCACTTTGCTGCAATGCAAGCGCAAACAGAAATCGTAGATTATCTCTTAAAAACCAAGCAGGTAAGAATCAACGCAATCCTTGATCGGGGTGATTATGAAGGATTTACTCCCCTACACTTTGCCGTTTTGAACCCTGATGCGCCAAACACCTACTCAACAATTAAGCTTCTTCTAAAGGCAGGGGCAAACCCAAAAACCAAATGTAAAGTGGGAAAAAGAGCTGTCGATCTTACCTCTGTAAAAGTAATCCAATCGCTTCTCAATAATCCTAAGAAAGCGATGGAATAGAAGTAGAATGAATTTAGAAACCCTTATTCCCCCTCTTATTTTTCTTTTAGGCGCAAGCTCCATCACAGCTTTGACAAAAGCCCTACAGATTTTAGGAAGAATACAAAGCAAGAAAGAGTTTAAAAAAAAACCCCATTACTTCTTCGCTTATAACTTCGTTAAAAAACTCTTTTCAATGGATCCCTGGGATAATCTTTTTTACCTCCTCAGCTTTACCAAACATCTCCTACGCCTCCTTTACTCGACCACATTTTTTCTCTATTTACTTTCTCTATTTCTCAGTACAACTTTCAGCAGTGGAGATCCTCTCTATTTCACCTTTTCTCGAGTTATTATTTGCATTGCCATCGTTGCAGCTGTAGGCCTTTTCTTTGATTTCTTTTTCCGTTTTATCGTTAACTTTAACCCTCCTCTTCTCCTTCGCGTTGTCACTCCTGCAACAACCTTTTTTCTCTTTCTTTTCTCCCCTATTACCTTTCTCCTATTGAAAGCTCAGAAGGGGCTTTTTCATGGAAAAAAAGTGCGTCCTCATGGATATTCTAGAGCACGTGTCAAAGATAAAATCTTAGAAGTTGTCCACGAATCAGAGCTTACCCATTATTTAGAACCATTTGATCAGAGAATTATTACTGCTGTTGCTTCTATACGAGATCGGATTGCTAGGGAGATTATGGTTCCCCGCATCGATATATTTACCCTCTCTGTCAATCAAACTGTCCACGAAGCTGCACTGAAGTTTGTTTCCGAAGGATATAGCAGGATCCCAGTCTACAAAGAAAATGTCGACGCCATCGTCGGCGTTCTCCTATATAAGGATGTGATGGAGTACTACCTCAATAGTATTGATAAGAAGGATAGTTCTCTTTTAGAAACGCCTCTGGAAAAACTCATTAAACCTGTCCTCTATACTCCAGAAACAAAAAAAATATCCGTTCTCCTTCAAGAGTTCCGCAGTAAACAAATTCACCTCGCAATTGTGGTTGATGAGTATGGAGGAACAGAAGGAATTGTCACCATTGAAGATATTTTGGAAGAACTTGTCGGAGAAATCGCTGATGAGTTTGATGTCATTGAAGAAGAAAAACACCATGCACCACACCCTGATGGAGGTTGGACTGTTGATGGTAAGATGACGATCCTTGATATTGAAAAAGAGACAGGTATTCTTATCCCCAGTAGTCCAGAGTATGATACAATTGGGGGCTATATCTTCCACCGTGCTGGAACCATTCCATCAAAGGGTTGGAAGATTCATAACGATAATTTTGATCTCGAAGTGATCGAGTCAAGTGAACGGGTGATCGATAAAGTTCTCATTATCCCTTCAAAATCTTGAAAAACAATTATTTTTGTGGTATAGTGGCCATAAAAATCTAACCTTATGGGATCTATGCGCCGTTCAATTAGTTATACAGAACCAAAAGTTGCCCTTGCTGGCCAAATCAAAACCTGGAAGTTTATTTATACACCTGCAGGTGACCTTCCTAAAGGTGCCCGTCTGAAATTTGATCTTGGTTCTAAAGGACGAAATTTTGATTGGGAACTGCCTCAAACTAACTTAAAGAGTAAGAAAAATTTAATCTGGCTTGAAACCCCCAATAAAAAGGGTATTAGCGCCACTGAAGTATCAACTCCTGATACCAATCTTCCCCAATACGAATTCACCCTCCCTGGAGAGGTGAAAGCCGGTGAAGAAATTGCTATTTTCCTAGGTACTCCTGATAAAACTGGCGTTGAAAAGAAAGGGAGTCGGGCTCAATCCCATACCTTCCGCAGGCGCCCTTTTGAACTATACATCGATGCCAAAGGAAAGGGTGAGTATAAAGAGAGTGAAACGTTCCATATTGATGTGAAGGGAAATGAACTCCACTCAATTCGAATTATTGTTCCTTCTGTCGTCAATAAAAACCAACGGTTTGATGTCATCGTCCGCTTTGAAGATCAGTTTGGAAACCTTACAGGGAATGCTCCTGAAGGAACACTGATTGAGTTTTCCTATGAACGATTACGTGAAAATATTAATTGGAAGCTCTTTGTTCCAGAAACAGGGTTTATCAACCTTCCTAACCTCTACTTCAATGAGCCAGGAATCTATAAAATCCAGCTCAAGAACCTTTCAACCAATGAAACCTTTAGCTCTTCTCCCATCAAGTGCTTCTCAGAGACTGATCGTCAACTCTATTGGGGAAATTTTCATAAAGAATCGATCCTCTATGATGCAGGAAAAAATATTGAATCTTGTCTCCGCTATATCCGAGATGAAGAAGCCCTTCAATTCTTTAGCACCTCCTCTTTTGAGAGTGAAGTGGAAACGCCTGCTGATGTATGGAAAGGAATTGGTGCCCATATTGCTGAATTCAATGAAGATGATCGTTTCACCACATTTTTAGGAATGCAATGGGCTGGCGCGCCAGGAACCGAAGGGCTCAGACAGATCATCTATACAAAAGACTCTAAGCCGATCCTCCGCAAAAAAGAGAGCAAGGCAAATCACCTCAAAAAGATTTACAATAGTCACACCCCAAAAGATTTCATCTCAATCCCTACCTTTACGATGGGATCAGAAACTTTCTATGACTTCGAGAACTTTACCCCTGAATATGAAAAAGTGGTTGAAATCTACAATGCTTGGGGATCATCAGAATGTACTAAAGCAGAAGGCAACCCCCGTCCTATCTCTTCTAAGTCAAAGAAGGGAATGAAGGAAAAAAGTGAAGGCTCCATCCGCAAAGCACTCAATAAAAATCTCCGCTTTGGTTTTGTTGCAGGAGGTCTCGATGACCGCGGTATCTTCGAAAACCTATTTGATACCGACCAAATCCAATACTCGCCAGGACTAACAGCTGTCCTTTCTACTGGTCATTCCAGAGATGGTCTCATTCAAGCTCTTAATAAAAAGTCATGCTATGCCACAACTGGGCCAAGAATTATTGCAGGGCTTGGGATCGCTGGGGCGCCAATGGGCTCGGAACTCAATACCAAAGCAAAACCAGGCCTCGCTTACAACAGGCATATTACAGGTTATGCTGTGGGAACGGCTCCTATCAAAGAAGTTCTCATCATCCGTAATGGAAAACCCTTCCATACCTTTAATCCCAAAGACGATACTTTTGAATTTGCCTATGATGATGAAGAGCCCCTAGAGAAAACGGTTCTAAAATCAAAAGGAGATCTTCCTCCATTCGTCTATTACTACATGAGAGTTTTGCAGGAAGATGGACACATTGCTTGGACTTCTCCTATCTGGGTCGATCTTGGTGGTCCAGCTGCTCCTGAAAAGAAAAAGAAATGATTCTAACAGCCCTACTTGCAGTTGCTCTTATCCTTTTCTGCGCCCTTCTTTTAGGGATAGGGCGTCTTTTAAAATCTAAAAATCCTCTGGGATGTAAAAGATGTGGAACCCCTGAAAAAAAAGAGTGTTCCCTTTGTAAAAAAGATCATTCAGATGGGAGTAATAACTCTAACTGAGCTTTTAGGGTTCCCATCTTATCTCTACAATACTCAACAAATGCATCGATTTCAAAATCAGCTGCACCCATTCTATTCATAAGATCCCTTTGTACGCTTACATCAAGCGTTTGAAGATCCCTTTTTAGATCTTGAGTAGAAAGCCAAAAGGCAAACTTCGTTGCATTAGGCACTTTTCTTGTCATCCCATCGCCAAGCGACATCACATGAAGATTAACAAAATCTTCAACACTAATCTCTTCAAGTTCTCCATCAAATGTCAAAATAATAGGAGCTGATTCTACTTGTTTAAGTCCATCAATGAGAGCCAACGGATTCATACGGCTTGAAAAGGGAATTTCGCTGGCATTAAACCACCGATCAAGGATTCTAGGAACCGTGACCTCAATTGAGCGATCCGCCTCACTAATATGCGCTGAAAGATAGCAGACAATAAAATTATCACGGAAAGCTTCAAATAGCCATTTCACAACATTCCAAACATCTGCAGCAATATCACTCCAATTCCCGACAGCTTCAGGAGTCGATTCTCCCCGATCTACTTGAGAAGAGGGATTTGATGAGCCCCAAAAGGATAAAGCATATTTTGAAAAGGCGCTGCCTATTTCCATCAATAATTCCTTAACTTTTGGGAGAATTATAGTGAAAAAAAGAATAGAACACAAAGAAAATCCCGCATCCCCATAGAGAGGAGCGGGATTAAAGGAATTTATTGCTATCCTTGCAGGTGAGCAATCATTTTGTCTATCGCACCTTTTGCAATATCCCCTGAAGGATCTTGATCAAAATAATCAAAGGTCTGCGCCCCAAGGCTAGTTCCAAACCAACCTTGAACTTTTGCACCTGGAATTGTAATGCGGCTTCCCATTATATCCATTTCTTTCATGACCTGTTCTTGGAAGGCTCGAATATCACGCTTACCACCTTCCTCAGGAAGCTGTCCGTAAAGAGCTGAAACTGTCCAATTCTGTGAGGGGTCTTGGAAGCCTCGGATCACTTGACACATGGCAAGATGGGTTCTAAGTTGACCCACTTGATCTCTGAGCATTGCAACATTTTGTCCAATAACAGTCTCCCACTCTTCCTCTAGGCGCAGTCTGTCTTGCTGATCTTCTGGGAGTTTTCCAAGAACGGCTGCTGCATTTTCGTCCAGTACGCCCTCGGTGCTTAAAAAGAGATGAAGATGAACCATTTTTTCTTCAAAAGAAACCCTTGTGCTAGCAACAAGACCTTCAGTGACCTCTTGGAGATATGTTGGATCCAATCTAAGAGCATCACTAAAAGCACCGATAATTTTTTGATGCTCAGGTTTTGAAGGTTGATGAAGGGCTTGGATGAGCTCCTGCCAAGTATTTATCTTCACTGCTTGTTGCATAAATTGAAAAAAGGGAAGGAACTCTTTTTTTAATTCGCCGGATTCCCCGTCTTCAAGAAGCCCTTCATAATAGGCCAATGCTCCAGCAGAAACAGGCTCTTTTAAATTCCAACCTAAGCTCGCATGATCAAAAAGATGAACGAGTTGTTGAGCTGGCGATTGTCCTATACCATTAAAACGCGAAGTAAAGGCATCGGTATAAACCGTATTGCTTCCTGACCACCAAGCTCTTGCTGCTGCTGTCATATTCCATACAATGCTCATGGGTGAAGTCATAACAGATGCTTGATCCACTTTAGTTGCTTCAGGGAGCTGTAAGGGTTGTTGAGTTTTCATCTCAGGGGATGGCGACATTCTTTCCATAATAGAACCTCCTTCAAGGGTTTTGGTCTTGTAAAGGAAGTATTTTATTTATTAAGGAAATATTAAGCAAAGGAAAAGGAAATTTTTTAATCCTCCTTTCTCTAAGGGGCACACATAAAGCTGGTTCAGAAGAGAATTCTTTTCTTTATTTCTCCTTCGTGACACTCTTTAAAAAAAAGGAAAAGTCATGCGTGTTATTTTAGGATCACAATCTCCAAGACGACGAGAAATATTAGAATATTTTTCCCTCCCTTTTGTTGTGGCTCCCTCTGATTTTGATGAAAAAACACTTAACTTTAATGGAAATGTTGAAGCCTTTGTTCAAGTCTCTGCGCAAGAAAAAGGAAAGGCTTTATTAAAAGCGTTTCCTGATGATGTGATTATCACCGCTGATACTGTGGTCTATTTTGAAGGAAAAATCTTTCAAAAACCTGAAGATGATGCTATAGCTTTTGAGATGTTAAAAATGCTATCGGGGAAAACCCATGAGGTGGTTTCCGGGGTCGCTGTCAGGAAAGGGGAAAAGATGGATAGCGGCGTAGAAAGAACACCGGTAACATTTAATAAGGTAGGAGATCGCGAGATTCATGCCTACTTAAAAGTTTCCCATGGAAGAGATAAGGCTGGAGCTTATGGGATCCAAGAATGTGGCTCTCTTCTTGTGAAAGGGATTGAAGGATCTTTTTATAATGTGGTAGGATTGCCAGTAAATTTACTCCATCAAAAATTGAAACTTTTTGGAATTGATCTATGGGACGCTCTCTCCTCTTAATCCTCTTTTTGTTCTCGACACTTTTTCCGACAGAAAATGAACCCAGAATCTCAAAATATCAGGTCCTCTATTTAATCCAAGCAGGTGAGGTCGAACGAGGCATAGAGCTTTACCAATCTTATGTTAAAGAGGTGGGAAAACACGATTTTGCGATTTTAGAACAAATGGGTCACCTCCTATTAAATTTAGGGGCAAAATCAGAGGATGAAGAGAGTCTTCTTCTATCCATGTATGGACTGGGGATTGCAGGCTCACTAGAAGGAATGGACCTGTATGAAATGGGGATGACAAGCCGCAATCCCATGACCCAAATGGCAACAATTCAGTTCTTAAGTCGCCTCCAAGATGATCGCGTGGAAGAGCTCCTTTTCAAAGCTTTTTCCTCTCCCTTTCTACCTGTAAGAATGGAAGCAGCTTACGCCTTGGCCATGCACCGCTCAGAAAAAGTGACGGGGATGATCGATTCTCTCATGCAAAAACTCCCCCCCTTCGTTCATGTCTATTTTCCTGAGCTCTTTGCAATGATTGGAACGCCTGATGCGATGGGAGTCTTAAAGCGGATGGTGAGTCATACCCATTTGTCTGTTCGCCTTGCGTCGATTTTAGCAGCAGCAAAGTATGGAAGAGATGATTTTCTTGCAGATATTCGAGCAGGAGCGACCCATTCGGACCAGGCAGAACAAGAAACATGCGCTGCAGCCCTGGGTTATTTAAAGGATTCTCACTCCATCCCCCTCCTTAAAAATCTCTCTGAGTCGAGTCACTTGAATGTGAAACTTGCTGCTTGTCACTCCCTTTCAAAACTGGGGGATTTTAGTTTTCGTGAACCCATTATTGAAAGTGCCCTCCAAAAAAACCCCCTTGCCATTCCTATGCTCATCGAAATGCCGAACACCGAGCCTTTACTAAATTCTTTATTAAAAGATTATAATTTCCATATTCGAGTGAACGCAGCCCTTGTTCTTTTAAAGAAGCGTTCTCCTAGCTGCGTTCCCACATTGATTCAAATGCTCATTAAAGATGAAAAAGACCTTGGATTTCAGCCTGTCTATTCTTTAGGGCATGCCTTGATGGCTTGGAAGGTGATTCCTTCGGCAACACCCTATTCAAAGAAGCATCAGGTCGATATCCCCTCAATGACCCTTGCTCTAAGAGAGCAAATCCTTATGGATGCTTTAGAACTTCCTGAAGAAGATTTTTTGACCATTGCTAGAGAGATTTTTGAAAAAAAAGAGAATGAACTGATCCCACTTTTAGCCAGCCTTCTAGAAAACTTAAATACTCCTTCAGCCCATTCCCTTCTTCAAGAAGAGTCAAGGCGCGCTGGAGCCCCTTTTATCCGCACATACTGCCATCTTTCTCTCTATCGTTTAAAAGCTGAAAAAGACCATGCCGATTTTTTATATGAATGGATGGAAAAAGAACAAGATCATGAGCTCTTTCAATTTCGGGAAATGCTTTCTTGGACAGAAAGAAGTGAAGGTCAAACCGATTATATTTTAACGCCAAAGGAAACATCACGTCTTCTTATAGAAGGATATGAGACTTTAACAGAGAGTCATGAGATGCGGGGAATTGATCTTTTAGTCCAAGCGATCGGTAAGGGACATAAAAAAAATCGGTATGTTCTCGCTGGACTCTTGCTCAAGGCGATCCAATAAGGTATACTTTGAGCGATTTAAAAATTGCTTAAAGTAATGCGCAGACTTTTTTGGATATTCCTTTTTTCTTCTCTCTCCCTTTGGTCGACCCCACAGGAATTTACGGTCAATCTAAAAGACCCTGAATATCAAGGAGGGGTGATATCAACCCACCATGGAGGGGTCATTTCCTCTCCCGAGCTCAGAATTCAAGCCCGTCATATTGTCTATATTAACAAGATCGATAAAGGGGAAGAGATTCATCGGGTGATTGCTGAGGGGGATTTGATGCTCGATAGCGGTGGACATACCTACGTAGGGCGCCGCCTTGAATACGATTTCGTCACTAAAACAGGAATTGTCTACGATGGAGTCACAGCAATTGATTTGTGGTTTTTAGGCGGGGAGAAAATCCGCCTCAATGCTGACAGGAGCTTTTACCTATATAACTCTTTTGTCACCACCTCAGAAAGTAAGAATGCTGACTGGAAGATTCATACAAGAGAGGTAGAAATCACTAAAAAGAATCTCCTCTCCGCTAAGAATGTGACTTTTCGTTTTTTTGAAACCCCCATCCTTTGGCTTCCTGCTTTTAAGAGTAATTTAAAAACCTTTTCTGAATCCCCTGTTAAGTATCGAATCGATTGGGATACAGGCCTCTGGCCAAAAATAAGCATGCGCTATCGGGTCTATTCCTGGGAAAACCTTGACCTCTATTTTCGCCTGAATGTCCGTCCCTCAAAAGGTATAGGTGGAGCCTTAGAAACGGATTATAAATCGTTTGATAAACGGACAAAGTTCAGAACGCGAAGTTATCTAGATCACGATGCCTTTTACCGCGACACAAATCCCGATAAAGCCCGGACTCACTACCGCATGCAGGGGCGGTATGAATCAAAAAGTGAAAATGAAAAAGCACAGTTTTTTGCAACTTATGATTGGCTCAGCGATAAAAATATGCAGACCGATTTTGGAAGTGAAGATTTTGAGCTCAATACCGCAAAACAAACAAAGATGGTCATTCGAAACTACCAGGATTGGATGATTTTTGGAATTGATGGAAAATTCCGCATCAATGGGTTCCAAGGGATGAAGCAAGAACTTCCTGAATCCTTTTGGACTCCCAAACCATTCGAGCTAGGAGGGAGTGGTATCATCTCTGAAAATCGAGCAAAGATCGCCTATCTTGACTATGTTTCAGCAAAAGATATTGAGCCCGATGTCCCAGATTTTAGTGCAGCACGCCTATCGACCCATAATTCTCTTTATCGTCCGTTTCATACGCACGGGTTCTCACTTACTCCCATTCTCGGTATTGATGGAGTCTTTTATGGCGATAGTCAAAAAGAGCGCCCAGCAGCCCTTGGAGTATTAAACTATCAACTCCTTGCTGATCTCACAATGAAACGGAATTATCATACCTTTCGCCATGTTCTTAAGCCTTATATTTATTACCAAGGGATAACCCTTCCCACAATTTCTCCTGATACCCCTTATATCTTTAGCATCCATGATGGTTATAATCGCCTTAACTTGATTAAATCAGGAGTCCGCAACCTCTTTTATTTTAAAGAAACTCCCCTCTTTGAGCCAAATATTATCGCTGATCTCTATACCTATAGCTTCTTTAGTGATGATACGTTTAAGAAAATGGTTCCAAAGATGCAGGGGAATTTTATCTGGAATTTCCCCTCTTGGCGCTTTTCAAGTCGTTTAGGTTGGAATATCGAAAAACAAGTCCTTGATTATGCAAATATTGGCCTAGCCTGGACGATCAATGAGAACTTTGCCTTCAAGTCTGAGTTTCGGCATCGGAGTCGTTTTGATTGGAGAAAGGGAGACCCAGATAACTTTATTATGGAAGTCACGCGCGATATTTCAGACCTTCTCCATTCCCCCCTATCAGATGGGCGAAATACTCTTTTAACTCGGCTGCAGATGAAACTAGCCCCTCAATGGACCGCGCGGATAGAATCTCATATTGGATGGGGAAGAGGTGGTGAACCCAATTACAATGAAGCCAAGTTGGAGCTCATCACCATGATCAGTACAAGCTGGCGTCTCCGCCTTATTTTCATCCATTCCCCTGCCCCTCGGAAGAAAAATGACCGTTTCACCTTTGGCCTTTCGCTAGTCAAAAAGTGAGCGGTAGCGTCTTTCAATTAAATGAATCAAATTTGCAGTAATGCGCCAACGATGTGCTTTCCTATTTCTCACACTATCCATCTGCTTCTCTAAATACTCAAACTCTCCATCTAGGAGGGCTAAAAAATAGAGTCCATTTTCAAGTTGGATGTAGCGGGTCGAGATTTCAATATCTAACCCCTTCTCTAAGAACTCTCTTAGAAGATAAGGAGATAAAATTTTCAATGATATGACAACTATCACACATAGCTTCCCTCTCTTCTCATAGTAGCTTTTTCCCTGATGTTCTATAAATCGACAGGTAAGGCTTAATGCTGTGCCATAGACAAAAGAATCTAACATTTTAGGATGAGGAAAACGCTTTGCTTCACAAATGGAATATAGCCCTAAAGTCCCCATTCCCTCCCAGGTTGACTTTAAGATCATTCCCATAAAACGCTTCCTTTTACCAAAGCCTGTAGGGGGAAAAAAAAGGAATGAGCTTTTTACTTCCTAGGATGGCTGCAGCAGCCATCCTTTCTGACATCTGCACTGGAATTGAAAGCCCACCCTTTTCAATAAGAAACGTATTCAGAATAAACCCTGAAATAAGTGCTAAGACAAAGCTACTAATAGAGAGCGTACGAATGACCCAAATTCTATCCTCGTCGATCCCATCTTGGAGATGACAAGAGCGATGAGAAATAATCACCGTTGTTGTTGCCCACAAAGCTCCAAAGAGCGCTCCATCATAAGTTGATGACTGGGAATCTAAAAATCGATGCCAATAGTGTCCTAATACCCCTCCCGTTAGCATAGGAGGGACAAGCGTTGCACTCGCCATGGAATGATCCTCTATTACATCCTAAGGAAGTAAAAGTTGATCCCTTCACCAAATAAGGCTAGGTACTGGAAGCGGTCATGAACACTCACATTTAAATGCTTTTTAGCAAATTGAGCTCCATGAGGAACGGTGAAATAGAAAACGGCAAGAGCACCGACATTAATCGCCAGTTTTGACCAGTTGGCATCACTTTTAAAGTG
Source organism: Simkaniaceae bacterium (assembly GCA_018399075.1). Classification (GTDB taxonomy): domain Bacteria; phylum Chlamydiota; class Chlamydiia; order Chlamydiales; family Simkaniaceae; genus Neptunichlamydia. The sequence continues at coordinate 1,491,245 of CP073763.1, forward strand.
TTTATTGACATGTCCAGCAAAAACCGTTACCCCAAAGGTAACCACACCCCTCATTAATCCATATTTGGCAGCATCCATAAATGCTGGAGCAGTTCTTCCCGTAATTTTCTTGGCAAGACCAATATAGTTCATTCCAGCTGCACCCACTCCCATAACAAGAGCTGTAGAAGCTGCAGCAATAGCGCCTCTGTAAATGATATCCTGAGTCGATGTTGTCATTTTAACCTCCTGCAATTTCTGAGAAGGAAAGTCTAGCAAATAAAAACTTTATTGACTACTAATTATATTTTTTCTTGATAGAGCGAAGAACGGGATCGATTTTCTTCCGTTTTTTAGGGTCGATGCGATCAATGAAGAGAACACCATTGATATGATCGTTTTCATGCATGACATTCCTTGCGCGCCAGCCAGTGGTTACTTCAGTAAAGATGTTTCCCTCAAGATCCATTGCATCGACATGAATCTCCCAAGGACGCGTCACCTCTTCATAGATCCCAGGAATTGATAGGCACCCTTCACCATGGGTATCGACTCTCTCGCTAGGCTTTGAAAGAACAGGATTGATATAGATTTTCGGAGGGCATAGAATAGGCCACCCTTCTGAATCCGTTCCATTATCATAGCGGGAGACAAACATCCGGACAAAATAGCCAATTTGTGGAGCTGCTAAGCCTGCTCCATCTTTCTCAAGTACCGTTTCAATTAAATCCTGAGCTATTTGCTTAACTTCGTCTGTAATTTCTGTGACTTCAACACACTTTTTTCGAAGTCCTGGATTCCCATAATAGAGAAGATCCTTAATCATTTAACCTCCAGAAACCTCTTCAATATTGACATTGAGATGGGGTTTTGATCGGCCAATAGCGGAGGTCCAAAGTGATAGGATGAGACATGTAATTAAGAAAATCCCTGCTAAGTAAGCGGTAAATTTTTTCAGGACTGATGCCGTTGATGTTCCAAAAAGAGAGTCACCACTATCTCCCCCAAAGGAAGCGCCGAGTCCTAAGCTTTTACTCTCCTGAATCAAGATGATAAAGCAAAGAAGTGCACTCAGTGCAATGAATAAAAATAATACGATATAAAAAAGTGCGCTCATGGTTATCTATTCCTCAGCAAATTTAATAATGTTAGCAAATGATTCCACTTCTAGGGAAGCCCCTCCAACGAGAGCCCCATCAATGTCAGGCTCAGCCATAAGAATTGCTGTATTTTCAGGCTTCACAGACCCTCCATAGAGAATAGGGATTCTCTCCCCAACTGCCTCTCCCCACTGTCCTTTAATAAAGGTACGGATTAAGTGGTGGGTCTCCTGAGCAATATCAGGCGTTGCTGTTTTCCCTGTCCCAATCGCCCAAACAGGTTCATAGGCAATCACTAGATTTTCAAGTTCCTGCGTTGAAAAGTCTTTCAAAGCCTCTCCAAGCTGGCGTGTCAGGACTTTTTCTGTCATTTCCTGGTCTCGCTCTTCCTGGCTCTCCCCAATACATAAAATGGGAAGAAGCTCTTCTTGGAGAGCCCATTTCACCTTACGGTGGATCATTTGGTCATCTTCATGAAAGTGAATCCGTCTTTCCGAATGGCCAAGAATCACAAAACTGATTCCTCCCTCTTTGAGCATACTGGAAGAAATTTCTCCTGTGTAAGCACCTTTAGGAAATTCACTCATATTTTGTGCGCCAATATTTAAGTAACTCTTTTCAGCTTCAGCTACTGCAGCTTCAATGGAAGTGAATGGTGGTGCAATCCCTACAAAGGTTGTTGTCTCACCTATTTTAGGAAGGAGCTTCTGTACAAAAGCAGCCGTCTCACCAGCCCCCATGTGCATTTTCCAATTACCAATAATAAAACGTTGTCGCATATCACCTTTTGATATTTTCCATTGAGGATAACATAATTATTAGAAATATTCAAACCTTGAAATTTCTAAGGGGATGATCTACACTTCAATGATATGAAAATTTTGACAGTCACTGAACTCACTCTAGCCATTAAAAGGGAACTTGAACCACGATTTAATCACCTCGAAGTTGAAGGAGAAGTGACCAATATTCGTGCCCAATCCTCGGGCCATTACTATTTTAGTTTGAAAGATCAAGGGGCTCAAATTTCTGCTGTCCTTTTTAAAGGAAATGCACGCAATGTTTCCCGGCTTCCGAAAGCTGGAGATCGGGTCATCATCAAGGGTGAATTAAGCCTTTATGCCCCTCGAGGAAATTATCAAATTATTGTCAGACAGCTCGATCATGCAGGGGTTGGGGAACTTCTGGTAAAACTCCATAAACTCAAAGAAGAGCTAAAAAACCGAGGGTGGCTTTCTGCGGAGCACAAGAAACCTCTTCCTAAATATCCAAAAAAAATTGGTGTAGTCACTAGTCCCACAGGCTCTGTTATTCAAGATATTATTCATGTCTTAAAAAGACGGTTTCCCCATTTTCATCTTATTTTAAACCCGGTCAGGGTTCAAGGAAACGAAGCAGCCACAGAAATTGCATGTGCCATTCAAGAATTTAATCAGGAAGAGAATGTCGATGTGATCATTGTCGGAAGAGGTGGAGGAAGCTTGGAGGATCTTTGGCCTTTTAATGAAGAATGTGTGGCTAAAGCCATTTTTCATTCGAAAATCCCCATTATTTCAGCAGTTGGTCATGAAACCGATGTAACCCTTGCCGATTGCGTCGCAGATGTAAGGGCCCCTACACCTTCAGCAGCCGCAGAAATTTCTGTAAAAGAACTCTCAACGCAGATGGATTTCTTAAATCTAGCAGAAAGACAGGTTGACCACTTTTTAAAACAAAAGATTCACCATTTAAAATCACTTCTTAGCTCAACTGGCCGCCATCCTCTATTAGCCTCACCCTATGCTATCCTCTCTGAACACTACCAACGAATCGATGATTTTTCCTCCCATTTTGATATCGCCATTAAACATAAAATGAGCCGTCATGAACTTGGACTTATCGCCCTTAAAAGAGAGCTTCAAGGAGCCCTTCCATCGAAACAAACAACCCACCTTCGAGAAAAACTCTCTTCTTTAAAATTAGGAATCGATACAGTGCAGCGCCATCTATTGGACCGAAAAAAGCGGTATTTGAAACAACTAACTGAAATGCTGGGAGCTATAAACCCCGAAACTATCTTAAAAAAAGGTTACTGCATCCCCTTTAAGGAAAACACGACTTCGGTTATGATGTCGTCAGCAAGCGTTGAAGTTGGAATGGAAATTTCCCTCCGCTTTCACGATGGAAAGGTCAAAACCCGCGCTCTGGAGGTCAAGCCAAACAATGAATAATGAAAAGCCAAACTTCTCCTTTGAAGCCTCTTATGAGAAACTTGAGAAAATTCTTGCAGAACTCAATGGAGGAGAAACCCCTCTTGAAAAATCGCTTGAACTCTATGAAGAAGCCAATAAGTTAATCACTCTTTGTTCCTCTAAACTTAATCAAGCTGAGCAAAAAATCGAAATGCTGATTAAAAATAGAGAAGGAACACTGCAAACGACTCCTTATACCCCAGAATCTGAAAAGGTCCTTGATCCTGCCAATGACAGCTATTCTTGATACCATAACCCATCCTCAAGAGCTAAAAAACCTCTCTCCAGAAGAGCTTAAGGCTCTAGCTCAGGAAATTCGTGTCCGTATCATGGATGTCCTATCGGAAACAGGAGGACACCTCTCTTCGAATCTAGGAATCGTAGAACTGACCATTGCCCTCCACCGCGTTTTTAATTCCCCTAAGGATAAATTTATCTTCGATGTTGGTCACCAATCTTACGTCCATAAACTTTTAACAGGGAGAAACCCTCGTTTCCCTACTCTCAGACAAACAGACGGTCTTTCTGGATTTGTTTATCCTCCAGAATCTCCCCATGATCACTTTTTTACTGGCCATGCAGGAAATGCCCTCTCCCTAGCTTTAGGTGTTGCAAAAAATCGAGACCTAAGAGGGAAAGATGATCTTGTGATTCCCATCCTAGGTGATGCAGCACTGACTTGTGGGCTCACTTTAGAAGCTATGAACAATATTCCGCGTAAGCTGAACAAATTTCTCGTTGTTCTCAATGATAATGCCATGTCAATCTCTAAAAATGTTGGGGCTATCACCAATATTTTAAGCCGATTTTTTAATAGCCCAACAGCAAATAATATCTATGAGGAACTCACCGAAATCGTTTCAAAGATCCCTGGGTATGGGGAACAGCTTGCTTTGCAAGGGAACAAAATGAAAGAGTCGATGAAGAATTTGATTAGCACCGCTCCTTTTTTCGAGCAGTTTGGATTTTCCTATGTTGGGCCTATTGATGGACATGATATCAAAAAGCTCATCGACACCTTTGAAGCCCTCAAAGATGTTGATCATCCAACACTTATCCATGTCCTCACTGTTAAAGGACAAGGAATGAAAAATGCCATCAATAATCCAACTCCCTATCACGGTGCAAAGCCCTTTAACAGAATCACAGGTGAGTTTCACCCTCCAAAAACGAGTACGACATCTTTTCCCAAGGTTTTCGGCAAACAACTTTTAAAAATGGCAGAAGAGGATCCAAGCATTGTGGCCATTACTCCTGCAATGCCTGTCGGCTCTTGCCTAGATGCTTTTATGAAGCGGATGCCCATGCGGTGTATTGATGTTGGTATTGCTGAAGGCCATAGCTTAACCTATGCGGGTGGAATGGGACATGGAGGAAAGCTCAAAGTCGTTGCCTGCGTTTATTCATCCTTTCTTCAACGTGGTTTTGATAATATTTATCACGATATCTGTGTCCAAAACTCCCCTGTTGTGATTGCAATTGACCGTGCAGGACTAGCGACCGGTGATGGCGTAACAGCCCAAGGACTTTATGACATCGCTTATCTAAATGCCATGCCCGGAATGGTCATTGCTCAACCTCGAAATGGCCAGCTATTAAAAGAGCTAATAGAAAGCGCCTTTGACTGGCAAAAGCCAACAGCAATTCGTTACCCCAATCTTGCAACAGATGAAGGTGATAAGCCAATACAAAAACGAGAGCTTGGAAAAGGCGAAGTTTTAGTTGAAGGAAAGGACGTTGTGATCCTCTCACTTGGGCATATGGATCAAGTAGCACTTGAAGCCCAAAGACTCCTTCAAGAAAAAGGGATTCAAGCAACAGTAATCGACCCAATTTTCCTCAAGCCTCTCGACAAAGAGCTCCTTAAGAAACATTTTACAAAAGCCCAAATGGTTGTGACTATTGAAGAACATGCTTTGAATGGTGGAATGGGCTCAATTATTAACTCCTTTATCATGCGAGAGGGACTATCTCATCTCCATGTAAAAAACTTTGGAATTCCTGACGCCCTTATAGAACATGGAAGTCATAAAGCCCTTTTAGAAAAATATGGATTAACACCTGAAAAAATTGTAGAACAGGTCAATAGACATATAAAACCCCCACTTGTTCTCTCATGAAGATTGCCCTTTTCCCAAAAATTCAAAATGATGAGTCAAAAAAGTTAGCTTTGCAGGTCATCGAATTTCTCTCAAAAAATGGGGTTTCTGTTGTTGTTGAAGATGATAAAGCAAGCGAGCTTGGAATGCCTTCCTTCTCTTCAACTGATCCTCAATCCATAGACATCCTTATCACAATGGGGGGTGATGGTTCTATTCTCCGCATTGCTCACCAATATTCTGATCTAAATGCAGCTATTTTGGGAATTAACCTGGGCCATCTTGGATTTATGGCCGACGTCCAAATTTCAGAAATTATCCCCTGTCTTGAAGACTTACTGAATGGAAGTTATACGATTCAAGAACGGACAATGATCGATGGAAAATCAAATCAAGGTGATTGTTTTTTTGCTATTAATGATTGCGTTCTCCATCGCGCACGAAATCCCAGCCTTGTTGAAATTGCTATCTATGTCGATGATCTTCTTCTTAATAATTTTGAAGCTGATGGGGTCATCCTGGCAACTTCAACAGGATCGACAGCCTATTCCTTAGCTGCCGGCGGCCCTATTTTAAGCCCCGAGATCGATGCTTTTGTTTTAACACCTATTTGCCCACATACTATTTCTTACCGCCCGATTGTTATCAATCCAAAGCAAGATATCCGCATCGAATATGTAAGTAAAAATCAGCCGATTGAATTTGTCACAGATGGTCTTCAGCATTTCGAAATGTCACCTGGAGATCATGTTATTCTCAAAAAAAGTTCTAAAACTTTCAAGCTTGTCAACCTAAAAAGAATTGATTATTTTTCAACCCTACGACACAAGTTAGGGTGGTCTGGAAAATTAAGATAATTAATTAATGATTATTTTTTATTGCATAAAGTATTCAACTCTCTTATAGGAATAAAAGAAGGACCTTTTATTAACTATTTGGAGTCTCAATTTATGAAGCACTTATTTTCAAGACTATCTCTTGGCGCTGCTTCAATATTCCTAGCAGCCTCATCTTATGCCTATGTTGATATGAATGATCGTCTCGAAACATTAGAAAATGAAATGCAAGAAATCTCTGCTCGAAATCCTCAAAATACTTTAGGGGCAGGCTTCACAACTTCGCGCCCTACAACTGTTGGAAATAATTGGTTCTCTACTCTCAGCATAATCTATTGGCACCCAAAAATGGGGGGAACTGAATATGCATATACCAATACCCTAGATAATATTGTTTTCACTGTTAGCCGAGGTCCTAATCAACAAACAAATACTTTCACCGTTCAAAGACCCAACCCTCCTCATGGAGATGTTAAAGCGAATGATTTTGGTTGGGATGTCGGACTAAAAGCTGGAATTGGATATAAAACTCCCCATGATAATTGGGATGTCTTCGCACGCTATACATGGATTAATGCCGAAGATACGGCAACAAACCGAAAAGATGTTCCTAGTATTATGATTGCTCTAAAGAGCCTCTCAGCACTAATTGCAGGTCGAGTAAAATCCAATGTCAACATCGACTATAACAATATAGAAGTTGAACTTGCTAGAGCCTATTTTTTAAGTAGTAAGTTCTCTATTCGCCCTCACATTGATATGAAAGCGACCTGGCTTGATCTTGAGCAAAACATTACTTATACCTTTTCTGACTATCGAAGCACCTCATTTTCTGGGCTCGACTTCAAAGTCAAACATGATTGCAAAATCTGGGGGCTTGGACCACGGGCTGGAATTGATGGAAAAGTCTTTGTCGGAAATGGTTTTAGCCTGCACGGAGAAATTGCAGGTTCGATTCTATATGGATACTTTAAGACACGTCATAAAGAAAATTGGCCCCTTCTTCAGCGTAGCGAAACAGTCACTGTTGGCGGAAAGTATTATAGTATTAAGGATAAATTCCACCAATTCATCCCTTTTGTTCAAATGTTCATGGGCCTAGGATGGGATAGCTTCCTAAATAATGATCGGCAACACCTTTCACTCAAAGCGGGCTACGAGGTCCAATATTATTGGAGAGTGAATCAGATGTCTAATGTAGACCAGTCGCTAAGTTACTCGACATCAAGCCCAATTACTCGTGCTAATGGGTTTCAGAACGGGGGTTTTAGAACAAATTCTCAAAAGCTTTCTGAAGACTTAATGTTTTATGGAATCACAGGAGAGGTTCGCCTCGACTTTTAAAAAAGGTAGAAAACGTCAATGAAGAAATTATCTCTTTTAATGGGGGGAGCAATTTTTGCAACAACAACGGCATCCGCTTTTATGGATATGGATGACCGGCTTGATACACTTGAAATCCAGATGAATGAAATTTCTGCAAGAAATCCTCAGGAAACTTTGGGAGCTAGCTTTGTTGGAGCACGGCCAGAAATCGATGGAACAAATTTATTTCTGACCTTCGATGTAATCTATTGGCATACTAAGGTTGGTGGAACTGAATTTGCTGTTACAAATAATGCCTTTGACCCTGGTATTCCTCTTCCACGCCTAATTTCTTTTCACCCAGGTGGAGTTTTAAAAGAGAATGATTTTGGTTGGGATATCGGACTAAAAGCAGGGATTGGCTACAAAACCCCCCATGATAAGTGGGACGTTTTTGCTCGTTATACTTGGCTGACTGCCAATGACTCGAAGTCAATTCAAAAAAATGCCCCAGCTGTTATTATTGGAATGAGGAGTTTTCTTCCTATCCTAGCCAAAAGAGCAAAATCTCATGTAGACACGGATTATAATAATATCGACCTAGAGCTTGCTAGAAGTTACTTTATTAGTCAGCATTTCTCTATTCGCCCTCATTTTGATTTAAAAGCAACATGGCTCAATATCAGACAAAATATCACTTATGTTTTTGCCGGGGCGTTTCTTTCGAGTCGTCTTGATGGCTTAGATGAAAAAATTAGCAGTAGTTCCAAGTTCTGGGGTGTTGGCCCTCGAGCTGGAATTGATGGAAAGCTATTTATAGGGGATGGATTTAATCTCTTTGGAGAACTATCTGGTTCCATCCTTTATGGACATTTTAGAGAAAGACTTAAAGAAAAATTCCCTGTTGGCGTTAGTGATGCTATAAGTGGAACACTTTTTACGGTGCGTGATCATTACCATCGATTTATTCCCTTTGTCCAAATGCAAATGGGCCTTGAGTGGGGAACTTATCTCAATAACAATAAGCAACATTTAGATTTCAAAGTTGGTTATGAAGTCCAATACTATTGGAGAATCAATCAACTCATGCAGACTGAAGAGTTTGATAGCCATGCTGTTTTACCACCAGATCAGCAGACTTTCGTTGCAGGAGCACGTCACCTCTTTGACAAGGTTTCTGAAGATGTTATGTTCTACGGTATCACAGGAGAGGTTCGCCTCGATTTTTAACCAAGGATTGTAAAGGATGAAATTAACACAATTATTCCCTCTTATCATGTTAACCACAGCAACTTTTGCCTACGTTGATATGGATGATCGTCTTGATACCCTAGAGCGAGAGATGAAGGAAGTCTCAGCAGTAAACCCTCAAGAAACAAGAGGAGCGGGTTTCGTAACTTCACGCCCAGATACTGTTGGAAATAATTGGTTTATCACCCTTGATATCCTTTATTGGCATCCAAAATTAGGGGGAACTGAATATGCTATTTCTACGAATCCAGACTTTATAACAACACAAGGTGGACAGCAACGTTTTAACTTTCTTCAACATGAAGGCGCCATTAAAGAAAATGACTTTAGCTGGGACCTAGGCCTCAAGGCGGGAATCGGTTATAAAACCCCTCATGATGATTGGGATGTTTATGCTCGCTATACTTGGTTTGAGTCGAATAGCTCTTCCTCTTGTTTTAAAACACCACCAGCAGCCATTTTCACCTTACGATCTGTTGAAGGAACTGCAGCAAAATGGGCAAAATCTCATGTCGATATTGAATACAATAATATCGAACTTCAGCTAGCTCGAAGTTTTTTTCTAAGCCGGCGCCTTTCAATCCGTCCCCATTTTGATCTCAAAACAACATGGCTAAGCTTAGCTCAAAACATCACCTATAATCGGTCAGACCTTCCTCGTGTTCGGCCTGAGCTCGTAGATTTAGATCGGAAAATCAAAGACTCTTCAAAAATGCGGGGTTTTGGTCCTCAGGTTGGAGTGGATGGAAAGCTCTATGTAGGAAATGGTGTTAGCTTATTTGGGGATCTATCAGGCTCGATTCTCTATAGCTACTTTAGAGTTCGTCATAAGGAAACCCATCCTGTCATTACAGATGATGATTTTGTGTACGGGGGAACCCAATACACAATAAAGGATAACCATCACCGATTTATCCCCTTCGTTCAAATGTTTGTAGGATTAACCTGGGACACCTACTTAAATAGCAATAGACAGCACCTTTCTTTAAAAGGGGGCTATGAAGTGCAATATTTCTGGCGTATTAACCAGATGATGAAAACAGAGTCTCAAGTTATTGTTCCCTTCACCGAAGATCAACGTGCATTAAGGCATTACTTTGATCCCATCTCAGAAGATTTAATGTTTTATGGGATAACTGGAGAAGTAAGGCTAGACTTCTAATTTGTCATTTTTCATTGAGATAAATTTTTAGTAATTTAAATTTTTTAATATGAATGCTTGACTTATAGTAATAATTTAGCTTTAAAGAAATTAATAGTGAATTTTTTTCAACATGTGTTGGTTCACTTAAGCTTTAAATGAATTTATCTGGAGTTTTTATGAAAACCCATCTTTCAAAGCTTGCTCTGGGAGCAGCTTCGATGTTTTTGGTAACGTCTGCTTTTGCATATCAAGATCTCGACGATCGTTTAGATGCCCTTGAAAAAGGAATGCAAGAGATTTCGGCTCGAAATCCTCAAGGCACTATTGGAGCAGGCTTCACTACAGCCCGTCCCAATACTGTTGGAAATAATTGGTTCCTCTTTGGTGACCTGCTCTACTGGCATGCAAAAATGGGGGGAACTGAATTTGCAATTACTTATAACCCTTCTGATTTTCTTGCCGTACCTCCTATCATTCCTCCTGTAGCTTTGACCCATAGACCAGGCGGAGACTATAAGGAAAATGATTTTGGTTGGGATTTAGGTCTAAAGGTTGGTCTGGGGTATAAAACTCCTCATGATAGCTGGGATGTCCTTGCTCGATACACATGGTTTCAGTCTCATAGCACAAAACAGTCGCGTAAAGATTTTCCAGCAGCAATTATTCCTCTAAAATTGTCTACTGGGCTTTCCGCTGGTTTTAGCGCTGTAAATCACGCGAAATCTACCGTTGATATTGGATACAATAATGTCGATTTAGAGCTAGCGAGAAGTTACTTCATTAGCAAAAATTTCGCGATAAAACCGCACCTAAGTTTGAAGGGATCATGGATCGATCTAAAGCAAAAAGTCCACTATGTTCAAACAAGAAACCCAGACTTTTTAAGTATTCTTTTTGAGTTTGAAGGCCCTGATTTTAAAGCAAATCTAAAATCAAATTTCTGGGGCGTTGGACCGAGAATTGGAGCTGATACCAAGTATTACATTGGAAATAATGTAAATTTCTTTGGAGATTTTGCGGCTTCAATCCTTTATGGACACTTCAAAACAAGCGAGCATGACTCAATCCCTAATGCAGTGATCGGAGGGCTTGTTCCTCCAGATGTTGCTCAGCAACTTCAACAACTCCTCGATATTGGTTTATCTGCCCCCAATCGCTCGTTAAAACATGACTTCCATCAGTTTGTTCCCTTTGCTCAAATGCAATTGGGCCTTGAATGGAATAAGTTTATTAACGGTAATAAACAACATATCCGCTTAAAAGCAGGATATGAAGTCCAATATTACTGGAGAGCGAACCAAATGGGTGACTTAGGAGATCGTGCAGATGCCTTAGCAATTACCGGTGTGACTCTTGACCCCATTTCTATTTCGGCTGTAACTCGAGGACGCCACCAAAATGACCATGGAAGTAAAGACTTGATGTTCTATGGAATAACTGCGGAAGCACGTCTCGACTTCTAACGATAAAAGCTAAATAGCTTAAAAAAAAACCCAGTTCGAAAGACCTGGGTTTTTTTATTGTTCTGAATTTTCGAATGATCAATAACTTGCTTCATCGATGGTCACTTTACCTCTAAAGATTCGATAAATCCAATACCCATAGGCAAGAACTAATGGAACCCCAATGGCTGCAACAGTAAGAACCACCTTCATGGTCGCAATGGTTGCTCCACTATTAAAGAGGGTTAGGCTATTGATGCCATCATTGGTTGATGAGCGAACCATAAAAGGGTAAGTCCCTAACCCAAAAAGACTAATTAAAAAGGCAATACTCAAAGAAGAGAAGATAAATGCCGTCCCATCTTTTTTACGATGAACGAAGAAAGGAACGCATACGATAGCTGCAATAGTTAGAAGTCCGACCCCAAAGAGGTAGGGAAATTTTTTCATCAGATCGATCATATGAGTTTTGGAGACTAACGTAACAAAAGTTGTAACCAGGTAGAAAGCCACAAAGATGATGATCGTCGGATTAACCCACCTGCGAACACGCTCATGCATTTCCCCTTCTGTTTTCATGAGCATATAGATCGCTCCATGCATCATAAAGACAGATACACCCATGACTCCCACAAGAATCGTATAGGGGGTGAAAAAGCCCCAAAAGGACCCTAGAAACTCCCCTTGATGATCAATCGGAATTCCAACAATCAAGTTTCCAAGAATGAGCCCAATAATAAAAGCTATTACATAAGAGCCGATGGAAAACATCCAATCCCAAAAGGCGCGCCACCTGACCGATTCTTGCTTTGAGCGAAATTCGATAGAAACGGCTCGAATCATGAGACCGGCAAGGAGGATCATGATGAGGCCATAAAATGCTGAACAGATCGTTGCATAAACGGGAGGGAATCCAACAAACATTCCTCCAAAGACAATGACGAGCCAAACCTCATTTCCATCCCAAACGGGACCGATAGCATTGAGCATCAAACGTCTTTCATTATCGCCCTTTGCAAAGGGGTGGAGACACCCCACTCCTAAATCAAAGCCATCAAGAACCGTATAGAGCACGACGCTGACACCAATAATTAAATACCATATGATTTGAAAAATTTCTTCCATCTTAATGTGCTCCTATTTGATAGGGGTCAGAATAAATTGCATCACCTACTTCCTTTTCTTCCTCAGGTCCAGCTTTGATTTTTCGATTGAGAAGAAAAATAAAAAGGGAAAAGAGAAAAGTATAGATAACTGTAAACATAATGAGAGAACCAATAACCTGCCCAACATCTAGAGAACGTGAAACCCCCTCACTTGTGCGGAGAACATTATAAACAACCCATGGTTGCCTCCCCATTTCTGCCGTAAACCATCCTGCTTCATTTGCAATAAAAGGGAAAATAACAGAGAGGACAAGGTAGCGGTTTACCCATTTGCTCTTTTCTAGTTTCTTCCTCTTCCAAAGGAAAAATCCAAAAAGCGCTGCTAAAAACATCCCCACCCACATATAGATCATCAGGTGGTAAAATTGGAAAACTGAATTAACCATCGGCCAATCGCTTTCTGAAAAGTGATCAAGCCCTAATACAGGGGTCTCAGCATTTCTATAAACCAAAAAGCTTAAAAGACCTGGAACTTGAATCGCATGAACCGACTGGTTAGCTGTATCAACCCATCCAACAAGGTTCATTGCTGCATTTGGCTGCGTTTGAAAGATTCCTTCCATTGCTGCTAGTTTTGCCGGCTGATACTCTGCAACTCCACGAGCTGTACTATCTGCTGAGACAAGCTGCAAGAGAGCCATTACAATAGCAACAATCAAACCAATTTTCATACTTATTCGAGCAAAATCACTGTGACGTTTTTTTAAAAAATAGTAGGCAGAGACGCTAATGACCATAAAAGCACCCGTGAGCCAACATCCAATGAGAACGTGAGTCAGTCGATCAAGGAAAGAAGGGTTAAAAATCATTCCCCAAAAATCGGTAAGGACAGCTCGGGCTTCATCCCCTGTTCCAACCACTTCATATCCTGTAGGAGTTTGCATCCATGAGTTTGCTGCCACAATCCAAGTCGCACTAAAATGGGCGCCAAATGATACGCAAATCGTTGCAAAATAATGAAGTCCGGGTTTTACCCGGTTCCATCCAAAGAGCATTAAACCGATAAATCCCGCTTCTAAAAAGAAGGCAAAAACCCCCTCAGCCGCAAGGGCGCTTCCAAAAACATTTCCGACAAAGCGAGAATAAAAAGACCAGTTATTACCAAAAGCAAAAAGTTGAACAAGCCCTGTTGCTACACCAAGGGCAAAGCTTAAAGCAAAAATGCGCGTCCAAAAAATCGTTAACTTGCGATGGCGAGGATCTTTTGTTTTCATATAGATCCCTTCCATGATTACAATCATTAAACTCAGTCCAATGCTCAGAGGAGGAAATAAATAGTGAAACCCCGCTGTGAGAGCGAACTGAATCCGAGATAGAACAACTACATCCATAAAGCCCTCTTGTAAATAATTTACTACCAAAGTATTCCTTCCAAATTTTATTTGTCAATACATTGGATCTTCGAGAAAAAATCTATGATAAAAAAAAAATCTAGTCTCTCAAAGGGACTTGCAAGCAACTCAAGGAAACCTTACAATGCTAAAATTATGGCATTTTACTATTCGATCAGTCCTATTATTGAAATTGTGATCATTGCGATCATGATTAATTATATCTTATCCTTCTTCTGGAACACTCGATCAATGGATCTGATATTAGGACTCCTTGCGTTTCTCTTAATTTTTGCCGCCTCATCTGTTTTCAACCTACCTGTTCTTCATAAGTTGATGCTCGAAATTTCAAGCGTTGCTGTGATTGCAGTTTTAATTATTTTTCAACCAGAGCTCCGTGTTGCCCTTTCAAAACTTAGCTTAAAGGGAAAACGTTATAAGGAGATTACTGAGTTTGACAAGTTTTTAGATCAGTTAGCCTCATCGGTTTACCGTTTATCGGATAAGAAAACGGGAGCTCTAATTGCTTTAGAAAATGAAGACTCATTGGATGAATTTGCTTTGAAAGCCGTGATGCTCAATGCAAACTTTTCATCTGAACTTTTAGAATCGATCTTCGTAACGACAACTCCTCTCCATGATGGTGCTGTCATCTTACACGACCTTAAAATTGTCGCTGCTTCTGTCATTCTACCCCTTTCGGAAGATAGCCCTCAGTTTGGTAGAATGGGAACACGCCATCGCGCTGGCCTTGGAGTCAGTCAACTAACCGATGCTCTTTTAATCGTTGTTTCTGAAGAAACAGGAAAAGTTTCTATTGCAAGAGACGGGATTATGACAAGAGGAATTAAAATTGACCGCTTCAAAGGAGTCATCCGCAGTGTGTTTAATCCTCCATTAAAAAAGACTTTACAAAGCCGTTTTAACTTTAAGGAGTGGCTAAGAAAATGAAAACTCTCCTTAAAAGTCTTTTTATTAACAACTGGCCCCGCAAGTGTCTTTCGATTATTTTAGCTATGATCATTTGGTTTGTGGTGAATAAATCACTCACAACAACTAAAACAATTAGCAATGTCCCTGTGAAAATTGAAAATATTCCTCCTGGAAAAACTGTAGAGGGAATCCAATCTAACGGCCTCCTAAATAGAAGAGTCAATCTCACTCTTTCAGGGAACAAAGGGATTCTTGATGACCTTAATGCGAATGATCTCCAAGTTGTTTTTGATGCGAGTGGGCAAGAAGGAGAGTGGATCGCCACAATCATGCGAAAAAACCTTCGAGCCGATAGTTCTAATATCAATATATCTCAAGGAATTAGTCGTGTTTCGCAGCAAAACTTTATTATTAAACTCACAAAGCTTGTTTCTGAAAAGATTCCGATTATCATTACTCCGCCAATTGGTGAGGCTCCTTCAGGATACCAGTTTGTTGATATTTGGCCCTATCAACTCAATATTACTGTAAGTGGCCCAGAAGATATCGTAAAAAAATTAAAAAACCGTGGACTCAATCTCACTTTTAACCTCAATGATATAACAAGAACAAAACTGGATGAGCTCCGATCAAACTCGACAAAAGGGCATTCCGATGTTGTTAGTTACTATGTTCCAAACGCTTGGAAACTAATCTCCATTCCTTCTCTTTCGCCAACCCCTATTGAAATCAATGACCCTGACGCAAGATTCTTACGTATCGACTTCCTTCGCTACGAAATGTTAAAATTAAGCTCCCCTATTCCCGTTTCTCTTTACTTTCCCCCCAATGCAGTTGGAACGATCAGCCCCTCAAAGGTCAATCTTGTTCCAAATAATACTGTAGAAAACCGGAGTGGAATTAAGATGATCACAGAAACCCTCTATGCAAAGGGTGTCAGCGCTCTCTTTTTAGATGTGGTCAAAGATATGCTTGAAATCGCTGTCATTGTGAACCCCAATGACGACGGAAAACTTGAGTGGAGCACACAGTTTATTAATGCCAGAGCTCTCGAAGAGCGGTATCTTCGCTTCATCAAATCAGATGCTACGGATGATGAGTTCCGCGATCTTCAGCCTCACCTTCGCGACAATTATTTAAGAAATCGATTCCGTAATTATATGAATAGATTCCAACTCTATAAGTCTGAAAATGAAGTTTTTGAGCTTGATCCCAAGCTCCAGGGAAGCTCCATTACAGTGACTGAAAAAAAACAAGATGAATCGTAACGCTTGCCCCACCCCATCTCTTAAGGTTAACATTCTCTCCCGTCATTTTTTGGCGCGCGGTGGACTGGAGAAATGGGCCTACCGCATCGCAGAAGGATTTACCCGAAAAGGAGTCTACGTCAATATTCTTACTGCGGATACAATGAAGAACCCCCCTTTCCATCCTTTGATTCACTACCACACACTACCTCTTACAAAGTGGCTAAATTTCCAAAAAATGAACCAATTTGATCGTCTAGCGCAAAAGTGGAATAAAACCCACGAGGCAGACATCATATTTGGAATGGATCGAACACGTCGCCAAACCCATATTAGAACTGGGAATGGAGTGCATGCCGCCTATATGGAGCAACGGGAAACCTTTGAAAACTATCCTCGTTATAAGAGCTTAATTAATCCTCTCAATCAAACGATTTTGAAAATTGAAAAAGAGGCTTTTGAAAATCCTGAGTTAAAAGTCCTTTTTACAAACTCCTACATGGTAAAAAATGAGATTCTTGAGCACTACAAAGTCTCTCCTGATAAGATCGAAGTCATCCACAATGGGGCCCCTTGGAAAGAAATGGATAAGGACTTTAATGCTTGGGTTGAAAAAAAACAAAAGGGATGCTCCGATTACAATCTTGATCCCTCCCTCCATCATTTCCTTTTTATCGGCAATGGTTATCAGAGAAAAGGGCTATCTTCTCTCTTGTATGCTCTTTCCTCCCTACCGAATAGAGATTTCCACCTATCCGTTATAGGAAAAGATCGAAATATACAATCCTTTATAAAACTCGCTCAAACCCTTGGACTCGAAAGTCATGTAAGCTTCTTTGGCCCTCTATCTGATATTCTTCCCTTCTTTCAAATTGCAGATACCCTTGTTATCCCCTCACATTATGATCCGTTTGCAAATGTTACAGTCGAAGCCCTAGCGATGGGGCTTTTTGTTGTTTCCTCAAAAACAAATGGGGGACATGAAATCCTAAAAGAGGGAACAGGAACGATCATTGAAGATCTCTCAAGTATTGATTCCCTTAGAGCCTCACTTGAATTCGCAATGGCCCACCCCAAAACTTGGATACGCTCACAAACCATCCGAGATAGCGTGAAACATCTCGACTTCTCGAGTCAGATTTCCTCCTATATCGACATATCCCTTGAAAGACGATGAATATTCCATATTTTGCCATTCGAACCCTCACCTTCCCACTAAGTTTTCTTCCTTTTAGAGTGATTCAACTCATCGGAAAAGGGATAGGAACCCTTGCCTATTATAAAATGACAAAGTACCGAAAACGGACTCTTTCCAATCTTTCACTTGCTGAAAATCTTGAACTAAAAGATCTCAAAAAAACCGCTAAAGCCTCATTCCAAAATCTTGCCATAACCACCCTTGAGTACTCCAAATTTGCTCGGATCAAAAACACAAAAAATATCATCACTTGTGAAAATCCAGGTCCTGCAAAAAAGCTCATCGATAAAGGAACAGGAGTGATCTTCTTTTGCGGGCATCAAGCTAATTGGGAACTCCTTTTTCTAGAAGGAACGCAGAGAATGCCTGGGGTTGCAATTGGAAGGCCCATTAAAAATGCCGCTCTCTATCACTGGATTATCTCTATTAGAGAAAAGTTTGGGGGAACCATCATCACTCCAAAAGAAACCATCAAAGAAGGTCTTCGAGCTCTTAAGCAAGGAAAGTTCTTAGGGATTGTTGGGGATCAAGCACTCCCTGAGAGTCCCTATGCTTTTGATTTTTTTGGAAGAAGAGCGTGGACAACACCTGCCCCTGCCATTCTTTCCTATCGAACAGGATGCCCAATAATGGTTGCAACCATTAAGAGAGAAAGAGGCAAGTACTTTATCCACTATTCTGATCCTATTTGGCCCAACCCTGACGCCCCCATGGAAGAAGAAATTCATCGGATGATGAAGGAGTCTCTTCTAATCTTAGAAGATGACATTCGAAAAAATCCTGGGCAATGGCTATGGCAACACAATCGTTGGAAACAAGAAACCCCCGATAATGTCTACTACCGTTATCGTTGGGACACAATTTTGATCATTCTTCCAAAGGATTTTGATCTTAAAGCACTTCATACCTTTAGAGAGATCTATCCAAAAGCCTTTATGACCATCCTGGCTCCGCTTGGAACTCCTATCCCTCTCACCGACGTTGAAACCCTCTACTATGAAAAAGAAGAAGAACTCTTCATCACCGACTACCGCTTCAAACTCGTTTTTAACTTCTCAGGAAATAAGAAACTCCGCCGCCATTTCCTGAAACAAAGTGCCTTTCAAGTTCTCGATCTAGATGCCTTAAAAACCGGTGTAGCAAAAGAGCATCTCCTCCCTGGAGACGACTTTTCCATGCTCCTTAAAAAAGCACTCACCCGCCCTAATACAATCTGGAGTAAAGATGCCTCATGACCGCTTCTATATTGATGCTCCCTTAGTGGATACTCTTTCTCTTGAGGGAGAGGAATTTTATCACCTTTCACGCGTAATGCGTAAACGAGAAGGCGTAGAAATTGAACTTGTGAATGGACGAAATGTCCTTGCCTTAGCGCGCATTGAATCCCTTCAAAAAAACCATGCCGAACTATCCGTTCTTAGCGTTGAAGAAAAAGAGCCCCACCTTCCCCCCTTAACTCTTGTTCAAGCCCTTCCTAAGTTACCAAACCTTGAGCTGATCATCCAAAAAGGGACCGAGCTTGGTGTTTCCACCTTTTACCTCTACCACTCGGCTCTCAGTGAAAAAAAAGAGCTTACAGAGAATCAAAAAAGGCGCCTCCGCCTTATCCTGATCGGCGCAATGAAACAATGTGGCCGCCTCGATCTTCCAGAGATCAAATGGGAGTTTCCAAAGTTAAAGGGAAATGTCTATTTTGGAGATCTAAGTGAAAAGGCTCTTCCCCTTTCCACTGTGGGAAAACTTCCTGCAACACTGATTATTGGCCCTGAAAAAGGGTTGACTCAAGAAGAGATCAATGATTTAGCAAAGATAGGAGAAGGGGTCTCCATTGGACCCTATATCCTCCGCGCTGAGACAGCAGCCCTTGCAGGCCTTTCTATCCTTGCAAGCAAGAAGGCCTTTTAAAAAGTATAAAAAAGAGCGCTGCAACCCCACTACAAATATAATAAAGAGAAGAACTTTCTTTCTGAGCCTTTAGCTCTCTTGCATAAGACCAAATCGGAGCAAACTTTAATGTGAATAACTCGCTATATTCTTTGAGTTCCATGCGAGAATCAACAGTTTGCTGAAGAACTTTTCCATATGTGTGCCGTCTCACATCAAAACTCCTTCCTTCAATCAAACGATAAGCTAAAGCAGCACAAGTCGTCACATAACGCATCGGATGAGTGCTACTCATACATCCCTTTCCAGGAAGGACACAATAATTTGGCTTTCGACTAGCCCTTTGGTTTGCCGACTGCTCAAGAAGAGTATCAACAGAATAAATGTGGATTCGATCGAGATTGATATATCCTTTGTCATCAAAGTCCTCTCTTACAAATTGAACTTTTATCTCCCATGGAAGCTTTTCGAAGTCAATGGAGCCATCTCGATTTTGCCATGAGGGATGACTCTTAGAAGAAGCAATCACAGATGCAAGATTATCAATCGCCTTAACTAGTCTTATTCCACACTGAGGAATCAAATGAAACTCGACACTCGCTTCATTATAATCTCTATATTCTGATGCTTTAGGTCCGAAAAAATCTGTTGATGGTTTCAAAAAGTTCATATAATGCCCCGTTTTATTTGAGCGTAATTATAATAAACTCATAATTAAATTAAATAATAAAAATAATTTTATTTATTAAATATGACAAACTTGATTTATCATTTCTTGTTCTGATTCGATTACCCCTTCGAAAATAAGCCCCTTTGCGGGGTCCAGGGTAACGAGCTGGTCCTTTTTGAGGATACTGCAAGCTGCATCAGCTCTCACTAGGAATGGGATTTTGAGATTATGAGCGAATTCTTTCACAAGTTCCTCAGAACGAGTGTCATCAGGGTGGTTTTGCAAGACGAGCGCCAAGGCCCCATTAAGGTGTGGTTCATAATCCTCAGCACAATGGGACATAACGACAATTTTTTCTTTGAAATTGTAGGAGGCTTCAGGATCAAAACTCAGGAGAAATTCCACTTTTCCAGAGGTCCGTTTTCCTTTTCCTGGACACCCCCTGACAAGGACGTCTCCAATATTATCGACAACCATCATATTCGTTGTTCCTGAAACTCCAAAGGGGGTTCCTGAAGTGATTACAATAAGATCTCCATAACGGACAAGCTGATGGGTCAGAATATAACAACTCGCTTTCTGCACTCCCTCTTTGACATTCTTGACTTTCTCATGAACGGGAACAGTTCCCCAAATAAAGGCAAGCTGATGGTAGGTTTTTTCATCAGGTGTGACTGCGATAATTGGCATTTCTGGACGAAACCGCCCCATCAGTTTTGCAGTAAATCCACTTGTCGTCAGAGCAATCAGCGCTTTTCCATGAGCACTATAAGCGGTCTTAACCGCGGCTAAGGCAACAGAGGATGAAATATCATGAAAGACATGATCAGAGGCATCTTTATAAAAGAACTCCTCATAATTAAAGTCCTTCTCAGCTTCTATGATGGTACTTCTCATAAGCTTGACCGTTTCAATGGGATATTTCCCTACAGCTGTTTCTCCAGAAAGCATCACAGCAGAGGTACTATCATAAATAGCATTGGCAACATCAGAAACTTCGGCTCGCGTTGGTCTAGGATTTGAAATCATCGATTCTAACATCTGTGTTGCTGTCACAACAGGCTTAAAGGACTGATAACATTTTCGAATCATCACCTTTTGCAATTTAGGAACCTGAGTCACAGGAAGCTCAACCCCTAAATCCCCTCTTGCAACCATAATCCCATCCGATGCTTGCAAGATGCTATCGAAATTTTTCACACCCAGGGCACTTTCAATTTTGGCAATGACAAGGACATGCTTAGCACGATTCTTTTTCAAGATTTCTTTGATCGTATAGATATGCTCAGCACTTCGAATAAAAGAGGCTGCTAAGAGATCAATATTATTTTTGCAACCAAACTCGATATCTGCAATATCCCTTTCGGTCACCGCAGGAAGATCAAGTTCTGCATTAGGAAGATTAACCCCTTTTTGTGATTTGAGAACTCCTGAGTTTTGAACTTCAACAACCAAATGATCTTTTTTCTTTTGGATCACTTTAGTGGTAATATAACCATCATCAAAGAGGACCTGTCCTCCTTCTTTCACATCATGAATGACCTCAAAAGGCTCAATTGTAATCTCTCCGTCTTTAGGAAATTTTGTGATCGTGAGTTTTGCCCCTTTCTCTAAAACAATGGCAGACTCGAGGGTTCCTACTCGAACTTCGGGCCCTTTTGTATCAAGCATGATCGCAAGAGCAATCCCCTTTTCCTTCCGCGCTTTTTTCAAAAAATCGATCGTCTGTTTATGCTTATCATAGGAGCCATGGCTCATATTGATCCGCGCCACACTCATTCCAGCATCAATGAGCTGCACGATTTTTTCATAGCTATTCGTGGCAGGCCCCAGGGTACAAATAATTTTTGTCCGCGTTCTCATACTTTCCTCTTATACAGAAACTCTTTTTATAATATACTCTTTCCTATGGAAAAACAATCCATCAATCTTAAAAATGTTCGTGTTCACAATTTAAAAGGGGTCAATCTCAAGCTTGATCCCGGGACTTTTATTGTCTTCACTGGAGTCTCAGGTTCTGGGAAATCTTCCTTGGCTTTTGATACGATTTATGTAGAAGGTCAGCGACGCTATATCGAATCGTTATCGAATTATGCACGCCGTTATATGGGAAATCTCACGAAGCCTGATGCTGATTTAATTGAGGGAATCTCTCCAACCATTGCAATTGAACAGAAAACGGCAGGGAGGAATCCCCGCTCAACAGTGGGAACAATTACTGGGATTTATGATTATCTAAGAGTCCTTTTTGCCAGGGTGGGAACACCTCACTGTCCGGTTAGTGGTGAGAAAGTAGAACCGCAAAGTACTGAGCGCATCCTTTCAACCATCCAAAATTTTCAGGAAAATTCCCAGCTCATTTTTTTAGCCCCCCATACGCAGGGAAAAAAAGGAGAGTTTAAAGAGCTTTTCGAAGACCTTGTCCGGAAAGGTTTTATGCGGATCCGTCTTGATGGAGAGATTGTCGATCTTGAAGATGAGATCGAAGTGGATAAATCAACCGCCCATGATATCGACTTAGTCATTGATCGGATTGTCTTAAAAAATGAGGAAAAAACGCGCATCACTGAAGCAGTCACCCAAGCTTTAGAGCTCGGTGAAGGGTTAATGACTGTCCTCAATAAAACAACAAAAGAAGAGATTCTTTTTTCGCAACATGCTTATGCCAAAAAATCGAAACTCTCCTATAACCCCCTTGAACCTCACGACTTTTCATTTAACCACCCTAAAGGGATGTGTCCGACTTGTGAGGGGCTTGGAATCACCCAAGATTATGATCTCGATAAAATTATTGATCCTGAGAAAAGCATTAGTGAGGATTGCTGCTTAGTTGCTAGCTCCTACAGCACAGTCAAGTGGGGAAATGTCTACAACAACGTTGCTGATCTTTATGGTTTTGATGTCGACACTCCATGGAAAGACCTTTCAGAGAGTGCCAAGAAGCAGTTTCTTTATGGAAACAAAAAGAAATGGACAAAGATGGCCTTTGTCCACCCTCATAAAAAAGGGGGTTGGGTCGAGTATATCAAATGGCGAGGAGTCCTCTCGGAAGCAAAGAAGCGCTATAACGAGGCAAAGAGTGATGTCTACCGGACAAAAATGGAAAAGCTCATGCACGAAACGGTCTGCCCCGAATGCCATGGCTCCCGCATTAAACCTTATCCTTCTGCTACTAAAATTGGGAATAAAACGATTCATCAAGTCACCTTGATGACCATTGAGGAACTCCAAGATTTTTTCCAAAAGTTGAAACTCTCCCCCTTTGAAGAAATGATTGGTCATGACCTTATCTTAGAGATTAAAGCCCGCCTCGAGTTTCTTCTCAATGTCGGCCTTTATTACCTCACTATCGACAGAACAGCCCCCACCCTTTCTGGAGGAGAAGCGCAACGGGTACGCCTTGCCTCCCAAATCGGGTGCGGCCTTGTGGGAACGACCTATATTTTAGATGAACCATCGATTGGTCTCCATCCACGCGATAATACAAAGCTGATTACCACATTAGAACATCTTCGCGACCGCGGCAATACAATCATCGTTGTTGAACATGATGAAGAGACAATGGAAGCCGCAGACTATATTGTTGATATCGGCCCTGAGGCAGGATCACGTGGTGGTGAGGTGGTTGCTGCGGGAACCATCGAAGACTTAGAAAAAGCCCCTCGCTCAATTACGGGAGCTTACCTTAGTGGAAAAGAGAAAATCCCCATTCCTAAAAAACCACGAAAAAAAAGTGATAAACTCTTAACCATTCAAGGAGCTCAGCATCATAATCTAAAGAAGGTAACGGTTGACATCCCCCTCGGCCTTTTTGTTGCAGTGACTGGTGTCTCAGGCTCTGGAAAGTCTTCTCTGATTACCGATATTCTCTACCCTGCTCTTGCAAATAACCTCCACCGCGCCGAACACCGCGTTGGAAAACACAAAGCCATTATGGGGATTGAGCATCTTGATAAGGTCATTGCAATTGACCAAACCCCTATCGGAAGAACGCCCCGTTCAAACCCGAGCACTTATATTAAGGTCTTTGATGATATCCGCGATCTCTTTACAAAACTCCCCGAAAGTCAAGCCGCCGGATTTAAGCCAGGCCGCTTCAGTTTTAATGTGAAGGAAGGATCATGCACTGAATGTGGCGGCATGGGGCAAATCCGCCTTGATATGGATTTTATGGATGATGTCTGGACTACTTGCTCTCTTTGCGATGGAAAACGGTTTGATCCAAAAACTCTTTCGATTACCTATAAGGGGAAAAATATCCATGATGTTCTTGAGATGACCGTTGAAAAAGCGCTCGAGTTTTTCGAAGCAATTCCTCAAATTCATCACAAACTCTCCCTTCTAAAACAGGTGGGGATGGATTATATTACCCTCGGACAATCTTCAACAACATTATCCGGTGGAGAAGCCCAACGGATCAAACTGGCGAGGGAAATCATCCGCCCCGCGACTGGAAAAACGCTCTATATCCTTGATGAGCCAACAACAGGTCTTCATTTCCACGATATCCGGAAACTGATCGGTATCCTTCAACATCTCGTCGATGCGGGAAATACCGTTCTTGTCATTGAGCACAATATAGATTTGATTAAAACAACCGATTGGATCATTGACCTTGGCCCTGAAGGTGGAAAGGGGGGAGGTCAAATTCTAGGAGCCGGCACTCCAAAGCAAATGGAGAAAAAAGAGACTCCGACAGGACTTGCTCTTCGCCCCCGTAATAAGCCCAAAAGCCGCCCTCATGCCCCTGCTAAAAAACCTCTCACCACGATTCATGCCAAAGGATGCTCCCAAAATAACTTAAAAGGTATTGATCTCGAGATTCCCCGCGGGAAAATCTCTGTCTGCACGGGTCCCTCAGGTTCGGGAAAAAGTTCTTTTGCTTTTGACACCATCTATGCTGAAGGGCAGCGCCGCTATATCGAATCCCTTTCCTCTTACGCGCGGCAGTTCGTAAAGCAAATGTCAAAACCAAAAGTCGAAGAGATCGATGGTCTTTCTCCTGCTATTGCTATTGAACAAAAACACCATGCAGGAAACCCCCGCTCGACCATTGGAACGATGACAGAGATCTATGATTTTCTCCGACTCCTTTATGCCCATAGTGGTGTTGCTTATTGCCCTGAAACCGGCGAGAAAATCGAGTCGATTAGTAAAGAGTATGTCGTGGACCATTTGATGGAGCTCCCTGAAAAAACGCGCCTCCATATTTTAACGCCTATTAAAATCGGACGAGGACAATCGATTGAAGAGGTCAAAGATGTTCTCATCCAACAAGGGTTTGTCCGCATCCGCCTCAATGGAGAATACTACGAGTTTGATGAGGAAATCCCCTTCAATCCAAACCGTAAAAATACCCTCTTTCTTGTTGTCGACCGTTTAGCTATTCGCCCTGGAGTTGAAAAACGACTCTTTGAAGCGATCGAACAAGCGACCCTTCTCACAAAAGAACCCTTCACCGTTGCCACTCAAGAAAAAGACCTCCTCTTTAACCTTGCTTTTGCTGTTCCAAGTACGGGAAAAACCTATCCCCCTCTAACGCCACACACTTTCTCTTTCAACGCAGAAGAGGGAATGTGCCCCGATTGTTTAGGACTCGGATTTCAATGGGGAGCCAACGTTCTTCACCACCAAAAAATCATGGCTCTTTCCCCTTACACCTTGATTTCTAAACTGTGGAAAGAAGAGGCAACTGAAGCCGCCGAAGATATTTTCCTTACTTTTTTAGAAAAGGAAGAGATTGATCCTGATACTCCCCTTTACAAGCTTCCCATTAAAGAGCTTCAACTCATCCTCAATGGGTCAAAAGTCCCTTTTAAATATGATGGGATGGAATTGACATGGATAGGAGTAAACCAAGCCTTTTCAAAAATTGCAAAAACGGGAAAAAAACAACAGAGAGAAACAATCCAACACCTTCTTGAAACCTCTCCCTGTATGAGCTGCCAAGGAGACCGTTTGAACCCTTTAGCACGGGGAGTCAAACTGCAAGGAAAAACAATTGGCACTCTTTGCAACCTCCCCCTTTCAGAAGCCCTAGCCTTTGTCAAAAAACTCCCACAAAAAAAGCACCTCAAAGATATTATCGATCAGTTGACAAACCGTCTTACCTTTTTAAATAACATTGGTCTCGAATATCTCTCCCTTTCTAGAAGTGCACCCACACTCAGTGGTGGGGAAACGCAGCGGATTCACTTAGCAAGACAACTCGGAAGCGGGCTCACAGGGTGTCTTTATGTTCTAGATGAACCCACAATTGGGCTCCACCCTCATAATAACGAACGGCTCAACGAAGCCCTTAAACACCTGCGGGATTTAGGAAATACCCTTCTCATGGTTGAGCATGACCCTCTTACCCTTCAAATCGCAGACCACCTCTTTGACTTTGGACCAAAAGCGGGGCGTCTTGGAGGAGAACTTATGGCGCAAGGAACCCTCTCCCAAATCAAGAAAAACAAAAACTCCCTGACTGGCGCTTACCTCAGTGGAAAGAAAAAACTCCCCATCCCAGAAAAAAGGCGGACTTCAAAAACCTTTCTCACCATAGAAAAAGCAAAAAAACATAACCTGAAAAATATTACCGTTAAAATCCCCACAAAAACCCTGACCTGCATTTCTGGCGTCTCAGGATCAGGAAAATCAACCCTCATCGATGACCTTTTAAAGAAAGGGGTTCAGTCCCATCTAGCTTCTCGTTCCGATTCCGATGAACTCGCCTTAGATGGTGCAACAATTAAAGGCCTTTCTGCTTTTAATAAACTCATCGCCATCAACCAAAACCCCATTGGAACAACGATTCGCGCCGATGTCAGTACCTACACTGAAATTAATGCTCCTTTGCGCCATTTCTTTGCCTCTCTTCCCGAAGCTGCGGCTCGAGGTCTCAAACCAAAACACTTTAGCTATAACCATCTGAAGGGAATGTGTATGAGTTGCTGGGGCCTTGGATTTAAAACAATCCGCCTTCAGTTCCTCCCCTCTCTTCGCGTGAAGTGCGACGCATGCAACGGAAATCGCCTCAAACCTCTCAGTTTAAAAGTATCCTATAAAGGGAAAAACTTGGGGCAACTATTAAGACTCACTGTAGAAGAAGCCACAACCTTTCTTCCTCCCATCCCCAAACTTCAAAATATCCTTGAAACTCTCATTTCTGTGGGTCTTGGTTATCTAACCCTGGGTCAAGAAATCCAATCTCTCTCTGGTGGCGAAGCGGGACGGATTCGACTCGCCCGCGAACTCTCCAAACGCTCAACAGGAAAAACACTCTACCTCTTTGATGAACCCACCATCGGGCTCCATTCCGATGATATTGCAAAGCTCCTTCCCATCTTTAACGCCCTTGTTGATAAAGGGAACACCGCCATCATTATTGAGCATAATCTCGATATCCTGGCAGCTGCCGACCACCTCATCGACCTAGGGCCAGGCGCAGGCGCCCAGGGAGGGGAAATTATCGCTTCGGGGACCCCAGAAGAGCTCTCAAAGAGCGCCTCCTCCTTAACCGGAAAATACCTAGCAAAAATCCTTTAATTCTGATAAAATTACCTTTGCCGGGGAACTCCTGGAATAAAGCAGTCCGAACCAGGTCAGGACAGGAATGTAGCAGCCTTTAGGACATCGCTTTATGCCAAGAGCCATCTCCGGCATTTTTTATGTAAAGTCTCGGTTTATTTAATCGCCTTGCTGAAAAAAATTGGGACCTCTTCTTTTCATCTTTGATCCTTGAAAATAGCATTTGACTATTCCCTGCGTCACAAATCTAAAAATCTAAAGCCCTAATTTTTCTAATCAAGACAATTCATAAACCTCTTCTTTACCTGTTTTTGTAGAATTGGGAAATTATGGTTGTGGGAGATTTCTCGTTTTGGTACATTTCGATTTTTAATTGTAGGATAATCGTGTTGAGACTATTTCTAAGAGTGGTTTGTTTATTGGGCGTCGCTTCAGCAGCCTTTGGTGCTATCCGCGGGACTTACAATAACCACTTTGCCATTGAAGGAGATTATGTCCTCTTAAGAAGGGCAAACTCTCATAACAAACATTTGGTATCTGCAGCTGGGGGACCGGTCAATTTCCCTCTTCATCTTGAACCTCCCGAATGTGCTAAAGAGCCGGGAAAACCTCTGATTGAGTCAAAAGACTTGATTCATGACATGCATTTTGATAGTGGATTTTCTCTCGCTCTAAAGATTTTCCCCAGTTTGAAAACAACTTGGGAAGCCCGTTATCTTGGCGGCCTTGCCTGGACAGGAACAAAGTCTCGTCATTGTCTAGAAAATCTTGATCTCGATGGAACGGTTCGTCATCACACCCTTGACTATCAGTTTGCAAGCCGCGTTAAAGCGATTTATGACTCGAATATGTATACCTGGGAACTCAACTTTTGGCGCCACATAACGCCCCGGTATACCGATTATTTTTCTGTTTCCTGGCTTGCTGGTCTCCGGATGTTTGACATCGATGAAAAAATTAAACTCTACTTTCACAAAGACCATCGAACAAGTCGCTATCGCGTTAAAACAGCGAATGATTCCTTTGGTTTGCAGATTGGGGGGGACATCGAGTACAACCCTTACTATTTTCTCACCTGGGGACTCGTTGTCAAAGTCGGTGGAATGTTCAACAGAGACAAACAAAAGACCAAGATGTTTGATGACAATAACACTGTTGAAATCCGCAACATCGATAGAAGTGGTTCAAACTTTTCCTATATGGCAGAAATCTATCCCTTCATTGAGCTTCGCCCCACAAAGCACTTCTTCTTCACGATTAATTACCGAATGCTTTATGTCGGAGCCATTGCCACAGCCGATCAAAATATTGTTTTCCATGGCACAGGATCAGTTCTCGATCATGGGGGTCATATCATCTATCACGGTCTGACAGCCGGCATGCAGTTCAATTTCTAATTTTAACTTTACGCTTCTATCATCTTTAACCATTCACAATCATACCCACCTTTCCCTAACCAACTTGTTATAAAGACAATAAACTCTATACATTTTTATTGTTTTTTTCTTGAAATCCCTTTAAAATTGCGGCTTAAATAAGAGCAAAAATCTTAAAATTGAGGAATTTATCGTGAGTTCACCCTTAACTTTCAGCGCAGCTTGCAGTCAATTAGGAAATGCCGCTTATGGAGTCGCATGTGCAGCTTGGAGAGCACCCTTTACGGGAGGAAAAATCCGCATGGTAACCATAGGACTCCCCGTCCTTTTCGTTACCGCTGCGACAGGAGCCGTCACCTATGCTGTGATGACAACCATTTTAAGTGGTGTTTATATTCGATGCAGAAGAGGCGCTCGCTCCTTTGCTAGATATTTTGAAAATAGAAATGTGAAGCCGATCGTTCCAGAATCGCGTGATCAACAAAGAAGAACGCAACGAAGACATCATGCGATCCCAACTGCGTCCTCTCCAAGAGAGCTGGCACGTCAAGACAGAGCAGAAGAAGCTCTTAAACCTGTGATTTTAGCTCCCCTTCCGGCCAACGCTGCAAAAGAGCGCAATGAAGCCCTTTTAAAGTTTTTGAATCTTGTCGATAAATACCTGATCGATCCTTGGGTCATTAAAAATGAAAAGCTTCTTTTAAAAGCACGCCAAACTGACGATCCTTTCTTAAATGAAATGATTCAGGATCCTGCTGCACTAAGAGCTTGGCTTCGATCAATTGCTCTTTGGCAACTCGGCGTTCAATGGGATCAACTCGAAACGAAATTTGTGAAGATGGAAACGCCTGAGCCTCCAACCCTCAAATCTTTAGAACTGCAAGTTCAAACAGCCCAACTAGAGGCTCCTCTTACTGAAACACTTACTGGTTTAATTCGATCCGAGGAAGAGGGGAGAGTCCAGTCATTCCAAGAGGCTGTAACAAGAAGTGGATTGCCACGTGAAAAGCAAATGACTCTTATGGCAATCTCCCTGCAACTTAATGTGATTATTAGTCAGGCCCCTGTAGACCCAAGAACGCAAGCAGCTGAAACAGATAAGATCCGCCAAAAGTTTGCTATTGTGATGCACAGTGGAATGGCTATCTCTCTTTCCCAAACCTCTCTTATTATTGAAGGGTGGATGACAGTCGTCCAACAAATCTCTTCGCCCTCGCCTCGCCTTACACCGCATGATAGAGCTGAACCTCCAAGAGAAATGCCAGAGGATCTTTTGCATTCTATAATGGAAAATAAACTCCAAAGAATGGTTAGACAAACCGCTGCTGTCCTTTCAGGTGAACTCAGCGAAAAATACCTCCTTCCACTATGGGGAAAACAAGGGGCTGAATGGGAACATTCCATCGGTGAAGGATTAGGAAGAGAAGAGGTTGCAGAAAGGTCTCCCGCCCATACCTTAGTGAATCGCTTCATAAATGGAGAGATTTCTGAAGAGACCTTCCTTCAAGCAGCAGAAAGCTATGGCCTTTCAACAGCGCTCACATCCAACCTCTCTTTTTTCCGAGCGATTCGGATTATGCAAGCTAAGGGAGTGTCATTAGAAGCCACCATTAAAACCCTTCCAGCAAGTCTCCTTTTCCAATTAGAGCCTCTACTTGTTGGAACGCTGCATAAAACATCAAAAATCCTTTCTGAAATCAACTTTGCGACAACTGTCCCAAAAGTGGTTGATTATGCTCTTGATCTTTTGGGTTGCTGTCGAGCCATGCAAACTGTGAGAGAAGAAGCCCCAGCAGTAGATGAAGAGTTTTCTATGGTTCCAAGTTTAGATGGAAGGCCAACTCCTTTGATGGAAGCACTCACAAAAGGAAATGCAGAAGCAGCAGCAGCAGATGTTAATCGACTGTTTCTGCAAGCTCCTCCAAGAACTGTTACAGGAAAAGCGATCATAGAACAATTAGGATCCCGTGCTCATAAGGCTGTCCGCTTAAGTCAATCTGATATTCAAGAACGGACCTGGATTCACACAACGAAAGAACGCTTAGAAGGACTTCTTCGCGTTAAAGCTGCTGAATATACCCAAGAACCGGAAGGGCAGTGGCTGGCTACCCTACTCAAAAGCAAACCAAATGGTAGTGGTGGAACAAGCCTGATTGGATCCCTTCTTTCCATGCAACATAAACTCTGGAAACTCGTTCCAGGAATGGAGAGTATCGCAAAGATTCTCATGATGGGAATTCAAACTTTTGTCGAAGAAGAAGCCTGTGAAGCTGTCCAAGATGGTCTCAACGACCTCACTTCTACAGGATTTTTAAGTGCTACGATTGGGAAAACTTTAGTTAAAGGGCTTATTGACCAATCAAAGGATCCTAGAGTATGGAAAGAGAATCTTCCCCTTTTGCAACAAGCTTACGCTTTCTTAAGCCCCGATGAGCAGAAGCTCGTTCTTAAACATCTCGAAGCTCAACCTGCAGATCCAACGCTATTAGAAACGCGTCGAAGAGAACTTATAACACATCCGAGAAATAGTCGGGAGCAAAATGCAAGTATCGAAAGAATGCTGAGAGAGGAAGCTGTCCTAGCTGAATCCCTTGAAGCGATTACACACGCCTATGATCAGCTCAAACAAAATAAAGCAGAAAATGAGGAAGAAATCGCTTCCCTTCAAGAAGCCTATAGCAAACTCAAGAGAGAAAAAGACCTCAAACAATTTGAAAGAATTAAGGGCCTCGTCATTTATGTTGCCGATAGCTTCCTAGAAAAAAAATTGACCTTCACTGGGGGAGGCAGTCTAAAACAAATTATTCTTGCTGTTATCCATGAAGCCTACACCCTTCTTTCTTATCAGGAAGTGGTAAAACATTGGATCTTTACCATTGTCGATCTTCTCCTTGATGAGCTAGAAGAAGCGACAAGCCCAAGAAGAGTCGAACCCGATTTAGTCTTGGATTTAGAGGAAGCTCACGCTTCTCAAACACCATCTATTCTTGAGTTTATCCAACCTGGGCAACAGAGAACACTTCTTAACCAACTTGTTGAACTGATGGAAACAAGTACAAAACAAGAAGCTAGTGGGTGGCTTAGTGTAGGGGCTTGGATGAAAACAGGAGCTCGTGCAGTAACAAGGTGGGCCCCCGATACAATTTGGGGCTACATAGAGACTGCTTTCAAGGAGGACCTACGCGTTACGCCTCTAAAGCTTACTGAAATGGCGCTAGAAAAGCTCGAAGCCTTTACAACCAATCCTACAGGGCTTGCTGATTCAGTCCTTCAAGTACTCGTTGAAAAAGTCGCTGATCCTCGCTCTAGAAAAGTCATTGAAGCAGAAGAAAGAAGACGCGGCTCATCACCAGAAAGAATGGTAATCCATGACGCATATGAAGCAAAGGATCAGGATAGAGATGGGGCAGGACTACATGTTGATGGTAACACCAGCGATGAGGATCTCTAAGCAAGGAGCTTTTCGTACCTCTTGAGAGCGGTGCGAAGGGCGCTTTCAGCATCGACATCTTCCCCATGAGCTTGGATGACAAGATCGAGGAATTGATCCCCAAGAGAAACTTCAGCTGAATCATGATGCTCTTTTTCTGGAAGAGCAATTTTTTCCCGATGGAGCTTTGAAACGACCTTTTGAGCACGGGCAAGTCCGTTGAGCGTTTTGGGGATCCCTTCAAGAGCGCTTTTCCGCTCTTTTTTCTCCTCTTTTTTAACCCGCTCCCAATGATGAATCACTTCTTCTGATGTTTCAACTTTGATATCACCAAAGACGTGGGGGTGACGCCGCACAAGTTTTTCGGAAACAACTTCAACGATATCTTTCAGGGAAAACCGTTTACTTTTTTCACCGAGCTTTGCGAAGAAGAGGATTTGAAAAAGGATATCCCCAAGCTCTTCAACCATTCCCTTAGCATCATCATCATCGATGGCTTCGAGAAGTTCATACACTTCTTCCAGCACGTGGGGGCGAAGGGACTGGAAGGTTTGCTTTTTATCCCAAGGACACCCATTCGGACCATGGAGCGTATCAGCAATTTCAATGAGCCTATCAAATTCTTTCATGAGAAGTCGTACTTTGTTAAGTTAATTTGTATATCATTTTGACCCATCTTTCTGCCGCCTTTCTCTCTCCAAAAACCTCCCCTTGTCATATGGACAAGGGGATCGATTTTAGGAGTGTAAAATCCAGCAAAAATCTCTGTACAAAATGATATACAAATTAACTTAACAAAGTACTAGTTTACAGCGCCTTTTCTTAAATGGCTACTTCCCATTGTCTTTTTCAACAAAATATTCTATACTCCTTCCCAAAAAACCTAAAGGAATGGACAAGATGGAAGTTTTTAATGCAGTACAAGTCGCCTCTGACCCTCATCGGCATGGAACACTCTATCATGCTCTTCCATGGAGCGTTTTAGATTTCTTTGATCTGGGCGCCTTTTTTACCCATGAAAAAGATCATATCGATCAAGATGGCCACACTGTTTTAGAAAATCTTGTCCGGACAATTCGTACTCTCACTCAAGAATTTGATACATCATGCAGAATAGATGGAGATTTAATTGGGCAAATCATTCCCTTTTTAAGACAAATAGAGGCTGAAGAAGCCCCGATTAAAATTTTCTACCCACAAATCTATGCAAGAAGATCCTCATCAACGTTTGAACGCCAAAGTAGAGAGGAAGAAGCTCGTATTGCAGAAGCGCAAGAAGAAGCAAGTGTAAAAGCAGAGCAATATCAGCGGCAGGCTACTTCATTATTAAAGCTTTTGCTACCAAAACAACAGCCTGGAAGAGGGCCAGAGGATGCTGAGGTTATTCAGGCATTAACTAGATTTGCTGATCTCTGCGAAAAAGCAAGCTATGAGCAGCAAGGACTTGTTGCAAAGGCTCTGAACTTTGTTTCCAAGAAACTTGTGACAACAGCTCAAGAAATTGGACAAGCGGTCTTTAAATCAAAAACTGTTCAAATGGATGAAAATTGTGGAATTGCAGGAAAGCATCCCCTTGTCGAGCTCCTTACCTTAATTTCCGATCGGACTTTTCGATCGGGCGTTGTTGTTGAAGCAAGAGCCAAAGATGCTCTTCCAAGACTTGAGCAATACCACCCCCGTTTTAAAGGGGTTCAAAAGTATGTCGAGTCGCGCGTTAAACCTCCCTTTAATGACTTTAGAGCCCTCCGTCAAGCGCTCCATCAATTCTTAATGATCCAATGGATTCCTAAGGTTAATCCTCATGATTATCTTCAAGAGGCTATGGTCCATGTCTATACCGTTGCTCGAAAGCATTGTTTAGCAGAGGCTCCTCACCTCTACGCACCTGAACGGGTGGAGCTCGCTTGGATGTTAAGGGGTATTGAAGAGGTTTCTAATGAGCAAACAGATCTTGCGAAAAGCGTCTGCATCGCACAGATTGAATATGAAGCGGAACTCATGAAGGTTTATGAAGAGAAATTAAGAAGACAATCGCGCGGAGTTCCCCCGCTGAATAAGTCTGATCATGAAAAAATGGAATGGGCAGAAAAAAAAGTCAGATCACCTTCATCTGCTGCAACAGCACGAGAGCGCCTTGCAAAGGCGGCTTCAGCAGTCCCTTTAGAGCTCTCTTTAGAACAGAAGGTTGAATGGGCCAAAAAACACTTAAAAGCTGTATGGGCAGAAAAATATATAGACACTGCCGAGGTGGTACAAAATCAAGAACTAGACGATGCCGTTAGCATTGTTTTAAAATTTCGAGAATCAGCAAGGGAAAGAGAAGGCCTCCTTCAAGGTATTGCAGTAAGAGCCAGAGAATTAGAGATTCGTTCAGCACCTAGAGAGACTGATCGCCCAGATGCAATCGCTGGTTGGGTGTCCGCAGAACTTAGGCTTCGAGATTATCTTGAACATCGCGATTTTGTTCGCATGGTCTATCGTTTTAAGGGAATGATTAAAACACCTGATGAAATTAACGTTGATCTCTTAGATTTTTATAACCAAGCCCTAGAAGCTGGTGTTGCTGGGGTCCCTGATCAATATACAGAAACAAGTTGGAAAATTGAATGGGCTAGAAAGGTGACCGATGGAGAACTCCCCTGTGATAAAGAGGCTTTAAACCCTCTTATCGCTGCCATAAGAGAAGATCTTCATGATCAGTTTGTGGTAACACTTGTTCATTTTCATGGAGTTTTACGAAGAGATACAAGAGCTCCAGATACACGAGAAAAAGCTGAGATCATGCAATGGGGACAAGAGCAAGTTAAAGGTTGTTTTGTTCACCTTTTTAATCCTGATAACGCAGACGGGGTAAAATGTGTAGATCTCGTTTGGATGGCAACGGCCCATTATCAACAACTCGAAGAACTCCATAATATTCGAGGTGAAATTCAAAGGAAAAAAGCAACAGAAAGTATTGAAACCATTCTTAATAGCATTAACTTGCTTATAAAAGCTCTTGAGATGCAACCGGACCTCTTAGGAACAGAGCGTGCACAAGAACTGACAAGAATGGTTGTAGAACCAACGCTTGATTGGGTCACTGTCGCCCATAACTTCTTGCGGAGTGGTCAAAATAGCACATTAATGCAAGGAGAAGTCGACCTACAATTTGAACCGATCTATCGAGATATTCGCGCCGCACAAGCACTCACTGAAAGGGGGGCTTATTTAGAAGCTTTCAAAAAGTTAAAGATTGTCCTTGAAAAAAGTCCTCTTTCCACAAAGCTCTTAGAAAAAGGGATGGATAGGACTGCTCTTGAGAATTTAGAACGAGCTTTTGGCACCTTTCTCAAAGAAAAGCCCCCACAAAAACCTTCTCCTCTTAAAAGAGAAGTTCTTGGGGCACTTGGAAGAGGAGCTGAAACCCCACTCACAAAAGAGGTTCTTGTTGAAGGAGTCGAGCTTCAAAGAACGCGCATGGTTTCGAATGGACTCGTTCTTGCTGGATATAAAATTCTCGAAGTCATTTTTAAGGGACCAAAACAGCGAAGTGAAGGGCTTAGACAAAGTTTCCAAGACTATCGTACAGCACTTGATACGATTGTAGGAGAGAATCAAGACTATGATCCCAGTCGTATTGTGGGAGCGGTTAGAGCTTTAGTGGGGGGCCATGGCTATGATCTAGCGTCTCAAGAAGGACAAGAGATGATAGGAAGGGTTTATGGAGCTATAGAAGGGGTAAGAGGACGTTTTGTAGGTAGACTTCAAAGCGATGAAGCACAAGAGGCTCTTCATGAAACCACCTACCAAAACCTCCTTTCTGTATTGATCACAGTTAATACTGACAATCATACTCTCCAAAGTCATATTGCTAGAGGATTTTTACCTCTAATCTTATGGGCGATTAAGCTCTTTGTCGATCCTTTTTCAAGAACGCTGATTTCAAAATTTACCGAAGATGTTATTTTGGAATCCAATGGCCAATTGACCGATACCCATCTCCATCCCATCCATGGACTCAATCAAGGACTCGGGATGTATAATGAAAAAATGCGCCAATGGGGAAGGGTAACTGAGCGGAATGCTGTTGTCGATGAAGGCTTGCACTCCTCACTACACGATGTCCCAGTCAGCGGCCAGAGTGCTGCAATGGCCAAAATGCTTGAGGCTCCTAGAACATACCCTGGGAGAATGACCCATACACAAATTGATCAGCGGGGGCTTTATATAGCTGTCGATCAATATCTCCATGTCGCCCACCTCTGTCAAAATATCGATGGGTCATTTGCAATGATTCGCGATAGACTATTTGAGAAAAGTCATGAAAGCCCTCTGATTAATGCAGTCGCCTTTGCCTTAAAAAGTCTTCTTTCTATTATCCCTTACACCTATGTTTGGGGACAATATACTCTCTTAAAAGTTTCTGAAATATTGATTAATTTTTCCCTCCAGCAAGTAGCAAAGTTCGCCATTTGGTATACCCAAGCTGGAACGGAAATTTTGATGCGTTTTATCAATGCCTTAGTAAAATCTTCAGAATATACGACAGGTCTCGATAAAATTCTTTTAGAAAAACTTAAAGAATTAGAGCAAGATTTAGAAAGAGAAGCAAAACTCGCCAAGGGAGAAAATCGCGGCCCCTCTTCTGTCAATAGTGAGCCTATTCGCTCATTACTCTCTCATATTAAAGAGACCGTTGAAACAATCAAATGTGATACTCCTCAAGAAGCAAGAGAGCTAAGGGAACGGATTGAAGGGCTTTTAACACTTGAGGCCTTTGCAACAAACCAAGTCAAACAGCTCGTTGTTCCGATGCTTATTAGCACGATTGAGTCTTTCCTTAATCAAGAGTCGATGCTTTTGGCTCTATATCGAGGGTTAGACCTTTTAAATAAAGGGCTCAGAGAAGAAGCCTCTGAGCTCGATGAAGCTCAAAGAGCTGAATTGGGACGCGAAATAGCACCCCTAGGACGCGAAGTAACAGATGAGGATATTGCCGACAAAGTCAGACGCGTTCATCAAGGGCTTAATCAAGAAATGCAAAGAACGCTTAAAAAAATTCTAGAAAATGCTGCCTACCCTACAATCGATCGGAAAATCGATAAATCAAAAAAATTCCCCGGACAAGTGGTCAGTGAGTGTATCGGGTGGCTTGAAAACTCACTCTATGAACATACCTTAGACGGAGGAATCCATTCAGAGAATATCGTGGTTCTTTTAGAAGCTCGATTAGCGCAATTAGGTAGGGAAGAAGTAGATCCCAATGAAGTGCTTAGAGACCTTTATATGGACTTTAGCCACTTTATTAAGGAGCTTAGAGAACACCAAGCCGATCTTGATGAAAATCCAAGCTATAATGGAATTCTCTTGAAAAAAGAGGTGTTTCAAGTCGTTGCAGTTCCCCTCAAAGATTTATCCATTGCATTAGCCCAATTCATTAAAGATCCTCAAGCTATGGGAACCCAGCAAAGAGTTGTCGATTGCGTAAGAGCTCTTAAAGAAGCCACAACGCAGAATCGCCCAAAACTTAATGCTATCCGCGATAGTGAAGCATGGAATCATGATGAAAGACACCGCGGCATACTAGGTCAAACGGTGGGAAGCTGGGAAAAACTCTTTACCTTTGTTAAAGAGAATGCAAAGGGCCCCGTCCATGAAGGGCTCAATCGGTATGTAGAGATTTTGGCACAAAATTTAACAGCTATTCCCAAAAAACCTGTCCTCGTGCAACATTTAGTGCGGAGTGTGATGGTCCCCTACATCACAACAAAAGGATAAAAGCCTTATTTTATGGAAAGACATTTTACAACCACTGTTTATCTACTCCGCGAGGAAAAAGTCCTCCTTCTCTTTCATCCTAAGCTAAAGAAGTGGCTTCCTCCTGGAGGACATATTGAAGCCAATGAATCCCCTCCGATGGCTGCGCGGCGAGAGGTATTGGAAGAAACAGGACTCGAATTTATCTTTATCAATGAAGAAAACATCTGGGTGGAGCGGTGGAACGCCACAAGTTTTGAGCGTCCCTACATGTGTCTTATGGAAGAAATCCCTGAACATAAAGGAACAGCTGCACACCAACATATGGACTTTATTTATCTCGGAAAGCCTGTTGGAAAAACCTCTCCTACTTCTGAAGATCCTATCCAGTGGTTTACCCTTGAAGAGATTGAAGCACTTAAAGATGATAAGGAGATTTTTGTTGAAACCAAAGAGGTTCTCCGCACCCTCCTTCCTACAGGAGTCACCCAATGAGTAAACCAGCCTTTTTTGTTGCAGCAACAGGTCAGCATGTTGGAAAAACAACCACATGTTTAGGCCTTGTATCGGGTCTGATGAAGCGTCACAAAGAGGTCGGTTTTATCAAGCCTGTTGGCCAAGAGCATGTGGAAATTGACACCGGAATCCACGTCGATAAAGATGTGGTCCTTTTTAAAGATCATTTCAACCTCCTGGAAAAAGAGGAAACAATGAGTCCTGTCCTTTTCCCCAGAGGGTTCACTCGCGATTTTATTGATGGGAAAGTCTCAGAAGAAGAACTGAGCGAAAAAATCCTCACTTCTTTTAAGACAATTTATGAGAAAAGTCATGCTGTTGTTGTTGAAGGAACAGGTCATGTCGGTGTCGGATCAATCGTTAACTTAAGTAATGCTAAAGTCGCCTCAATGCTTGGGCTTGACATGATTCTTATTGCATCAGGAGGTCTAGGCTCTTCCTTCGATGCTCTAGCTGTGAATAAAGCCCTCTGTGATGCCCACAATGTAAAGATTGCAGGCGTTATCCTCAACCGAGTCCATGCCGATAAGAGAGAGATGGTTCTTTCCTATATGAAGAGAGCCCTCAATAGTCTTGATATCCCAATTCTTGGATGCATTCCCTACGACCCCTTCCTAAGTAACCCCACCATGCAAGACTTCGAGCTCCTTTTTAAAGCTACTCTCCTCTCTGGTGAAGACCACCATATGCGTCACTTCCGCCATATGCGCCTTGTTGCCACCTCCTTAAAAAACTACCGAGAATTGATCCTGCCAAACCAACTGATCATTACTCCTGCCAACCGAGAAGATATTATCCTTGCGACACTAACCAAGCATTGGGATGTGAAAATAGCGAACCCTAATGAAGACCTCTCCGTGGGGATCATCCTTACCGGAAATGTCCCGCCCCGTCAAACAATCATTGAAGCCCTAAAAAAAGCGAATATCCCCATGCTCTATGCCCCTGTCAGCAGTTATAAAGCGATGGAAATGATCACATCCTATACTGTAAAAATCCGAAAAGAAGACAAAGAAAAAATTGTTGAAGCTGTCGAGCTTGTCGAATCCCATATCGACTTCGATAAACTTTCTAGTGCGCTTCAAAAGAATGGCTAATTGCCTCTATAGAGTGTCATAGTCGTCAACTTGCTCAGGAGCAACTTTTACAATATCTACCCATGCCGTTTCAGCATTAAAATCCGAAGGCTCGGTACCATATAGATTAAATCCCTTTCCAGTTTGAGTATCGACAAACCAGATACGCTCTCCATCATTATAAGCATTATACCAGTGAGCTCCTTCTCCAATTGAAATAAGGACAGATTCCCCTGCACTGGTATTTGCTTGAACTCTTTCCTCTATCCGGTCTTTGTACTGCTGATAACTCTCACCAACTCTTCCTTCAACTGACTCGACACATTTCACTATTTCAGGGCTTAAATTCATATAAAACCAGTAACTAAATTTTACAAAAGCATCGGTTTCCCCGCCTTCAGCTTCTTCAAGGTCTCTTCCAATAAAATGAAGATGGGTATTAAATGCACATTTAGCACAATGGCCATCAGGAATTTTTGTTGGATTCACAGATTTATTCAATAATTGGGCTAGAGCTACATCTCTATCTTTTAACGAAACATCTTCGTTGATTTTTTTCATTGCGCTTTCGAAGGATTCTTTTTTTGCAGATTTCTCCGGAATGGTACGTGCAACAATACCCCTATCTAAAATATCTGACTTTTCTTCATGCGTTGACTTCGAACCAAAACGGGCCCTAAAAGTAGATTTAGTTTTGCTTTGATCTCCATTGCTGACCTCTGAATGATCGTCAGGTTCTTCCTTTTGATACGTTCGGCCCACATAGTCCCTGCCGACTAGAGGAGCTTTAATAGTTTCATCATTGAATTCATCTTGATTATTTAAAGAATCTATAGTAATATTTTCCATACCAAACCTTTTTATAAGTAATAATTATAACACAAAAAAATGAATATTTCAAATTATTTTATTACAAATCAAGATCCTTTAGTATTTAAAGACTTAGATTTGGAACAAACAGAGATCTATACACAAGAGTCGTTTGAAACGCTTCAAAGTCAACGATTTAAAGCGGGAGCTTACTGCTTTGTCTGTATTATTGCAGATGATACTAAAACGTATCTATTTGATGCTTCGCAGTTTATAGAAAATTGCGTCCGTGATCATCAAGTAATAAAAAATCCTCTTACGAGGCAACCAGTTCGAGATTTGAAAGTCCTTGTTTCCTCAAAAGATTCTCCTGAGTTTAAACTTTTTATGACAAGAGAACAGGTCACAATGCCTCCAAACCATCTGCCGATTCTTTGGAATGATACCTCCAAACCTTTAGAAAAACGCTTCCATTACATGTTAACCTATGGTAAACACTTCGAAACCAGCGATATAGAAAAAACACTCCAAATTTACCAAGAAGTAGCAGAGTTAGGAAGCACAGAGGCGATGATCCGACTGGTCGAAAAATACAAATCCCTGGGGAAAAGGGATGAGGCCCTAAAATGGCTCGAACATCTCCTTGGGCAGAAAGCT
Source organism: Simkaniaceae bacterium (assembly GCA_018399075.1). Taxonomy (GTDB): domain Bacteria; phylum Chlamydiota; class Chlamydiia; order Chlamydiales; family Simkaniaceae; genus Neptunichlamydia. Next base: position 1,532,177 of record CP073763.1, read on the forward strand.
ATAGCAACTGAAGATCTATTCTATTGCGCCCATAATTTAGAAGACCTAGGAGAAGATCAAAAGGCCCTTAAAGCTTATAAGGGTGCAGCTGAAAGGAAAAACATGATAGGGCTGGGAGAAGTGATTCAACGCTTGGAAGGAGCAGATGGTGAGGAAGCTGCTGCAGAAGTTGCGCGTTGGCGCCAAGAGCTCCCTGTTCAGTGGAGAGATATGCCAATGGAGCTATTTTGTGACCATTTGGCTGCTATAGAGTATGATTATACCCGAGAGTGTTATCCTTAAGCTTTGTTACAACCACTCTTTTCTTACAGGACTAAAAACATCTAAAATTCGAACATCTTCCAAAACAGTTAAGGTATGCGGTTGATTTGGAGGGATGACAATCATATCACCCGCTTGTAAAACCAAGGTTTCCCCACCCGTTTCTACTTGCAATTTCCCCTCTAAAATATAAGTGAACTGTTCGTTAATGTGGGTTTCATTTTTTTGAGAGACGAACCCTTTTTTCACGCGATGCTCTAAAACCATGGCTTCTTCCCCAACAGCCATCTTCCGTTCTACCTGCTCATTGACTTTCTGAAAGGGTATCTTTTTGAACTGAATATATTGGTGTTTTACCATGCTAGAAAATCTCCTGAAAGATCATAGATTTATTATCTAATCCAAAAATACCCAGTTACCATGTAAACTAGATAAATAACTTTCTAAAACTCCTCTCCCTGTAAGTTTAGAAGAATATGAAGAGTTATTTGCTTCTATGCTAATAGAAAAATGCTTATAATTTTCTAGGATGCAGTAACCGGCAGCAACAAGTGCGAAACCATTTCCGATTTCTTGAAAACCTTTTGTTGCCCAATTGGCACGAATCATTTGAATTCCTTTATAAAGACAAACAGCTCCCACCCCTGCCATTGTTGCAGGCAAAGAAATAACTGCGGTTCCTAAAGCTATTAGCCCTGGATGCTTTGTTTTGTAGGCAGTAAAAATTGCGACTGCAAGAACAGCTGCACGAATAGAAGCCTTTATAAAACCTCGACTTTTAATATCAAAACTGTCACGTAAGGGCCTAGGAATTAAATATTTTGGCTGAACAGAATCCATCGTTATAAACCTCTATTTTAGTGAAAATAAAGGGGTAATTAAATCATATTTCAAGTTTTTTTTCACTTAAATTCTTTAAGCAAGCACCCGTTTTACATGTCCTAAGGGCGGGACACCGTTTCGTAAAGGTCTTTCCATAAGGACAGGGTGCTTGAAGAACATGATGTTGCTCTCCTGGAGGCTTATAGATGGCTGAAGAAGAGGGACCAAAAAAACTATAAGTGGGCGTCTTTGTTGTCGCTGCTAAATGAAGCGCGCTTGAATCAACGGTATAGATAAGATCCATTTCCGACATGAACCTTTGCCATACGGGTAGAGACATTTTAGGGAGAAGGGTGCTCGACTTTGGAAACTGAGAATGGAGAGCTGCACCTTCCTGTTTTTCCTTTTCAGATCCCCAAACAAAGTAAAAATAACATGGTCCTTGAGCTATCAGCTTCTTCAGAAGCTCTATCCAGGTTGGAAGGGAAAGCTTTTTATTTTCCCAATGAGATCCAGGACAAACCATAACTTTTTTAGTTGATTTAAGCTGCGCTACAATCCAATCCTCATCTTCAGAAGTGATTCTAAGCAAAAGATTCGGTTCTATAGAGTAAGGCTTGATAGAAAAATGATTTTGAGCAAGAGATAGATATTGAAGGGAGATCGGCTTTTTTTTATTTTGGGGATAGCGATGGGTTAGAAATAAAGAATTTGGCCACTCAGGAGCAGAGGAAAAAGTTGTCCCCACCTTCTCTTTAGCATAAGCAAGCTTAGTAATGATCCCAGATTTGACATTCCCCTGAAGATCAATAAGGAGATCATAATTCTCCTGACGAAGAATTTTTAGAGATTGCTTGAGCTCTAGACGATGCTTAAAAAAGTTTTTCTTCCACTTCCTGACTTCAACCGGAATAACGCGATGAATACCGGGATGAGCCTCTAATAACTCTATAAAAGGTTTTTCAACAACCCAATCAATTTTAGCCTGAGGAAATTTCTGATGAAGAAAAGTGACCACAGGAAGAGATTGGATGATATCACCCAGAGAGGTTGTTTTAACGATTAAGATCTGCATTTTTTGAAAAAATCAAATAATTTAGTACCAAAAATATAGACATATTGTACAAAATGCTTAATAAAAAGTCATATCCCAAATGGTGAAATGAGGATTCATGAAAAGGCAAGATGTCATATTTTCTAATAAACACCCTAAAGAAATGTATTTGCTTGCACTCACGGAGATGTGCCAACGTTTCGCATACTGGGGAATCGGAAATCTCCTCGTTCTTTATCTGATAAAATCTTTATCATACAGCACACCCAGAGCAACCCATCTTTTTGGAGCCTACACAGGCGTTGCTTTTATCCTTCCCATCCTTGGGGGCTATATTGCAGATAAATGGAACTACCGAAGTCCTATCTTACTGGGTAGTCTGCTGACTGCTTGTGGTTGTTTCTTAATGGCAACACTTTCAGAAGCACTAATCCTCCCCGCGCTTGGTCTGATCGCATTAGGTGGTGGACTCTTTACTCCAGCAATTTACTCCTTGTTAGGAAGTATTTATGCTAAGAAGCCCCACATCCGTGAAGGAGGCTTTTCTATCTATTATTCTGTTGTCACTATTGGCGTTTTTATTGCAATGATTGTGCTGGGCTATTTGCAAACAATCAATTGGCGCTTAGTCTTTATCGTTTCAGGGTGTGTTCAACTCTTTGGTATGGTTCCATATTTTTCCACTATCGCTTCTTTGAAACGCCTTGATATCCCCTCTCACTATTTCATCAAGAAGAAAGATGACCCTAATCATTTTCCTCTTAAGAAGCATGAGTGGGATCGAATCACTGTTATATTAATCATGACCTTTATCTCGATTGTCTTCTGGATGGCTTACAACCAGATGGGTTCTTCAATGACTCTTTTTGCATTGAAGTACGTCGACCGTCATGTTGGAGGTTTTTTAGTTCCAACGCCATGGTTTACTTCCTTTGAAACCTTTTTCCTTATCCTCTTTGCCTTTCCACTCGCCCATCTTTATCTATTTCTAAGACGGATCAAATCGAGTGCCAGCCCTCCAATGAAGACGGCACTCAGCCTCTTCTTTATGGGGCTCTGTTTTTTAGTGATGCAAAGAGCTGCTGCCCACATCCCCCATGGAGCTGGGGAAGCGCTTGAGAGTCCCTTTTATATTATCTTTGCCTTTGCCTTAATGGCCTTGGCAGAACTTTTCTTGGCGCCGATCGGCCTCTCTCTTGTAACAAACTTAAGTCCTCACCGTTACCGTGGACTCCTTACAGGTGTTTGGTTTGCGTGTATTGGGATTGGTTTTTATCTTGGGGGATTCTTTGCAGGGTTTATCGCAACAATCAATCTCTCTTCTTTCTTTGATATCTTTGTGATTACTTCCTTTATTCCTGCCTTTTTCCTTGTCCTCTTTTCAAAAAAACTTGATAATATGCGCCACATTAATTACTTGTAAGGAGACAATAATGGAAAATGCAAGCCCCCCTTCAGCTGGAAATCCCGTGACTAACTTTCTCTATGGAATGGTTTATAAAGAGCCCAAGAAAGCTATAGAAGAAGCGGATGCAGAGACTAGCACGACGAAAGAATATAACTGGAAAGGAATCAGCATTCTTACTGCTGGATCTGCAGTAGCAGTTTTTACCATTTATAAAGTGGGCCAAGCTGTCTTAAAACGCTAAGTCTTTGAAAAGTTTTGGAAGAGGCGCTGTCGCTTGAATCTTTTTACCTGTTCTTGGATGGGTAAAAGTAAGACGGTAGGCATGCAAACAGAGTCGATAGATCTCTTTTGGAAAAACTGCATCGCGCCCATATTGTAAATCCCCAAGAATAGGATGACCCAATTCTGAAAGATGAACGCGTAGTTGATGGGTTCGCCCTGTTTCAGGATGTAGTTCAACAAGAGATTGCCCTTTCACTGTTTTTAGAACTTTATAATGAGTGATAGCAAGTTGTCCATTTGGCGTTGCTCCATAAAGGGTTTGACCTTGAAAGGTTCCCTTTTTTCCCAATTTATTTTCAATCGTCCCTTTTTCTTTCCGTAAAGCTCCTTTCACTATGGCGATATAAATCTTTTTTACTTCCCTTTTTTTAAAGAGCGTTTCTAGAGCCCTTTTGATGGGGATTGTTCGCGCCATTAAAAGAACCCCCGATGTCCCTTTATCAAGGCGGTGAACCAGGTGGTGTCCTTTTTCAGAAGCAGACACAACGCCTGATGGTTTATTGAAGAGAGTAAGGGAAGAATCTTGATGGAGAACTGTAAGGGTTCCGACAGCCATTTTTTTAGGAGGGTGAAAAGTAACTTTATCCCCTGTCTTTAGTTTAGCTGAACCAAAGCGTTCGATTTTACCATTGAGGCGACAAGCTCCATTTTCAAGAGCTCGTTTAATTTCCCGCCCAGAAAGGGTGGTTTTCTCTTTTAAAAAACTTAAAAGGGATTCTTCTTTTTTTATTCTAAACATTCGAGGAGCTCAATAAGGAGGCGAACTCCTGCACCCGATGCTTGAGAAAGATGGTAATCCTTAGGGCTATCTAAAAAGGCTGTTCCTGCTATGTCCAGATGAATCCATGGTGTTTTCTTCTTGATAAATTCCTGAAGGAAAATCGCTGCAGTCACTGATCCTGCCGCTCTTTTCTTACCCGAATTGCGAATGTCAGCAATGTCAGACTTCATCAATGCCATATATTCAGAATCAAGAGGCATCCTCCACACTTTTTCTCCTGTAGTATCACCTGCTTTTTCGCAGAGCTTTGAAAGTTTTTCATTATTTGAAAAAAGTCCCGCACGGACATCACCCAGCGCAATGACAATCGCACCCGTCAACGTTGCCATATCGATAATACGATCTGGATTAAAACGCTTTTGTCCATAAGAAAGGGCATCGGCTAGAACAAGGCGCCCTTCTGCATCAGTATTCGTAATTTCTACAGTTTTCCCCGAGTAGGATCGGTAAACATCACCGGGCTTATAGCTATGGGCATCCATAGCATTTTCGGTTGTTGGAACAACAACAGCAATATTTGCTTTGAGTTTAATGCTTGCTGCCGCTTGAATGAGACCAATCGCTGCTGCAGCGCCTCCCATATCGGCTCGCATATCCTCAATAAAATTGGTGGGCTTTAGATTGATGCCACCTGTGTCAAAGGTAATCCCCTTTCCAACCACCATCGTTAGATCTTTTAAGAGGGGAGCCCCTTTATACTCTAGCATCACAAGTGCTGGATCGATCCGTGATCCACTTCCCACTGCAAGGAGAAGCCCCATCTTCTCTTTTTCAAGCTGCTTTTTATTCAGAATGGTTGCTTTAACGGAAGGGAAATTTCGCGCTAACTTCTTAGCCTCTGAGGCCAATGTCTCAGGAGTCACATCAAGAGCATTTCCATTAATCAAGTCGCGGGCTAAGTTCACCCCCGTTAAAATCCCTAAGGTTTTCTTTGCAATCTTGAGATCTTTAGCTCCCACCAACGTTGCTTTTTTGACATGAAAGGGCTTTTTGCCTTCCTTTGACTTCCATTGATCATAAACATAGGAAGAAAGAGCAATCCCTTCCGAAACAGCTCGGGTCACTTCATGGATCTCTAGTTTTCCAAGTTTAGGGAGTACAAAATTAACACTGATCCACTCATTCCCTTGGCACCGCTTCATTGCAGCACTATAGGAACGTCTAAGAGCTTCCATTGTGCAGGATTTTTCCTCTCCTAGACCAAGAAGTAGTAGCCGCTTTTCTGTCTTGCCCGTAAGATAGGCAAGCATTGTTGATCCTTCTTTCCCGTTAAAATCCCCCGCTTTTAAAATGGGATGAATCACCCCTTTAAGATCAGGAAGATTCGCAGCAAAATCGGCTCCCTTTTTCAACTTGAAAAAGGGTACAACAATGAGGTCGGCTTTAGGGCGTTTTGAAACACTTGGACAAACTTGAAACTGCATTAAAAGGGTATTTCATCCTCTGCAAAGGCATTCGATTCTTGGTGCTGTGGTTGTCCTTGTCCTTGTTGCTGTCCAGAAGGAGCATCTCCTCCTCCACCATAAGAGCTTTGTCCTTGACTATAAGAGGTTTGATTTTGTTGTTGTCCGCCCTCTTGTCTCTCACTTTTTCCAAAGGGAGGAAAGGCTAGGTGATAGGCCACTAAGTTAAGAGAAACTTGAGGTTGGCCGTCTTTATTCGTGTAGATCTCAGGCTTGAGCATCTCACCACTCACAATGATGGCACTTCCCTTCTTAAAGTAACTTAAAATTTTATCAAAAGTTTCACCCCAAATCGTGACACGCCACCAAAACGTTTCATCTTTTCCTCCGCGCCGTTGATTCGCAGCCACGCGAAGAGTCGTCACTTTTTGCCCTGAAGATGTGAAACGGACTTCTGGATCCGACCCAAGATGTCCCATGATTGTCATCTGATTCATATAATGTACCTCGTTTTCTATGAAATTCTCATTATACCCCATCAATAAAAAAAGCCCAAGAGTTTCCTCTTGGGCTCTACTATTTGGAAATCTGCTTCGACTTAGAAATCGAGGCGGATTCCTGCATCAAGACCCGTTAAGGTCAAGTCTCCAGTCGGCTGTGCATCAACGATGATACGCATTTCATTTTGGTTCCACCAATATTGCCCTTCCCAACCAAGGTTGAAGGCAAGGAGAACGCCATTTGAAAAGCACTTCGCCCACTCAATTCCAGCAACGATTTGAGCCATTGCTCGTTGTCTGTATTCACTACTATTAGAAAGCCTAAAAGAGCTTCCCTCAGAGTCAGATTGACTCAGACGCGTCTTATAAGCTCCATAAAGAAGAGCTCCAGAGACTCTAGAATAGAGAGAGAATCCCCACCCCATGTGGAGATTGCCATCTAATCCTACTTGTGGGCCAACGCCCCAATAATCAGATTTATTGCGCAACTGAACATCTATGAATCGTGGTTGCAGAAAATTTGTGCCAATATTTGCATTGCCAAAATTCACATCATAATCCATATCAAGCCAAGCAGCCTTCAGCCCAAAATTTGGGCGAAAAGAAAACCGATTGCTAAAGAAATAGTCATAGCCCATTTCTAAATCAAGGACATTCAGTTGATTCTTCCACTTAGTTCTAGCAGAATCTACAACAACTTCGATTTGCGAATTATCAGCTGCATAAAACTCTTTAAGAGCAATGATAAATGTATCTGTACTATTAGTAGGACGACTCGTGCTACTTGTTGGATCCGTATAATGATAGGTCCATCGAGCAAATAGATCCCAATTTTTGGGACCAAAATCATAGCCAGCAGAGACTCTTACACCTGGGTCAAATTTAAAGTCAGGGAGTTTAAAATCTCCTCCTAAATTAAAAATTCCCGTGTTAAAGTCTATACTTCCATTTACCTTTGCAGCATACTCTAGATTATCTAGACTAGCACGCCACCAGAGGAACTCTGCTTCAAGTGAAAATCCTTCTTCCACGCAGCCGTGGACAGAATCCATCACCCGATTGGGATCTTGGGGAGTTTGGGGAGTTTGGCCATTAGATCTCATCATATCATTTGCTGATGAGCGGCCATTATTTTGGTAGCTAGAACCATTGTTCATATCATGAACAATCAGTGCTTCTACCTGTTGTTTCTCAGTTTGGCTTATGCGTAGGTCCAACTCTTGTGGACTATCTTCTTCGCAGAAGCCACTAGCAGTTAGACATACCGTCAATGCTGCTGTCGAAAGTAGGGAGATAACTTTCATCTGTAGCCTCCAATTAGAGAATTAAAAAACAGTTATTTTCAGCTATCTCAAAAGTCGTTGATTTTAAGCAATAAAAAACCAAGAAAAATTTTTACCTTGGTTTTCTCTCCATGGAAGTTGATTCAAACTTTAGAAGTCAAAGCGGAATCCCGCATTTACTCCAGTCAGCGTTAAATCACCATCAGGAGTTAAATCTTTAAAGTTTAAAAATTCCATTTGTTGCCACCAGTATTGACCTTCCCAGCCAATATGCATCTGGAAGTTCATCCAATCCCAAAAGCAACGGCTCCATTCGATTCCAAGACTTGCATACGCCATTGTTCTCAACCGATAAAAGTCATCAAAGATCCGGCCTCCTTCATTGTTTCCAACGCGGTCAGAATCAGGGTCGACACGATCAGCAACGACACGCGCTGTAATGAAATTTTTTGTCTTGAATTGCCCATAGAGCATCGCAGAGTGGATGCTTCCAAATAAACTAAAGCCTGCTCCAAGTTCCCATTCACCAGAAGCTCCAAGTTTAGGGCCTATACCCCAAAAACGACTTTTAAAACGGGTCAGTGCATTTTCAAAGGGCACCTGAAGATCAGCCTGCCCTTGCTGCCCTGTTTCGCCTCGGTCAGCATTATACATAAAAGCTTGAAGGTGCTGTCGAATTAAGGCTCCCTTTAGACCTAGAATTGGTTTAACGGCTAGGTGTTTGCCCACATAAAAGTTTCTTCCAAGATCTAAATCCCAAACATTAAATTGATTTTGCCAGTGGCTTTTTCCCCTTTCATAGGCAACAAAAACAGGCGAGCCATCATTTAAAGGAAGAATAGCAAGGGTCCCAATGATTGTTCCATTAGTGCTTCCATTATTGAATACAGTCGTTCCCTGCACAGAGGTGTGAACCTTGGTGTAGTGCCAAGTATAGCCAAAGCGAAGATCCCAATCATCATAACCAAAGTTATATCCTAGTCCAACGCGGAATCCTGGTTTAAATTGGAAATCTTGATCTTTAGGGTAAATCACACGATCCCCCCCAGATTCATGAACATCCCAAGCATAGCTAAGGCTATCTTCGATTGCTCGAAGATAAAGCAGCTCTAAGTCAAAGTAAGGCATATTTCGATTGCGGCAACCTCGAGCAGAATCTAGGACGGTTTTAGGGTGCATATCTGTTCCCGCTCCAGTGTACTCGGCATTAGAATCCGATGGCTTGGAAGATTGGTATCCTCCATTATAGTTGTTACTATTTGGTTGATGCTCAATAGGATTATCGACCGAATTAGTATGCGTTTTTTCTAAGCCAGAAACACGCCCTTCAAGATCTGCCATTTTAGAGTTGCAAAAACTACTTATGGGCAGCACTGTAATAATAGCGGTAGATGAAATCAGGGAGAATAATTTCATTGTAAGCCTCCTGTTAGTTACTAGGAATCTGATCCTTCCAAAAAATCTAATATTTTTGCAATAAAAATAATAGAATTTTTTTTGGACAAAAATACCATCAAGTGTCATAGAGGAGAACAAGTACGTAATTTTATAAGAAGTGTAGTCATGTCAGAACTTTCTCACCCTAATGATGAAGTCAACGAAGCTCCTTACATCAATAGCAATCAAGAATCATCTTTTTTGCATCCCATTGATGAAGCAGAAGATTTTTATGATCCTTTTTCCGATCTCAATCTTTTCCTTTCGAAAAAGATAAAGAAGGAAATTCAGGAATCAGGTTCATCAGGAAAGTGGTCGGGGAAAATCGAAGCAAACCTCTTAGCAAAAATTCTCCCTGAGTTTAAACAAAAGTTCCCTAAATACCGCCTTGGGACTTCAGCGCTTAAAAAGGTATGGGAAAAAGTTGCTTATTACTATGAAAAAATCCAAGGACAAAAGGGCGCTCTAAAAGAAAATGGAGCCTTGAACCTCAAGTTCATGATCCGTGAAAACCTTAAAAATAGCATCGCTCCTTACCATCTCCCTCCCTATACAATGGCGCAACAAATCGCAACAAAACTCTCAGAGTGCATTGCTAGTTTAGAGGGAGAAAAACCGCAGCTTGATCACCTAACAAAAGTCATCTGGTCTGTTCAAAAACACCTCTTAAAAGACCTGTCAGCCATCCAAGCAAAAAACCCCTTTGAAGAGTATGACAAACTCGATAAACTGATCGTAAAAACAGAACTTGAGATCACCGCTAAAGGGGAAAATTTAGATCCTCTATCACTCAAAAGGCAAGTTCTCAAAAAATTAAAGGGTTTTTTAGGGATAAAGACTCTCCTTAAAGAGAGTCAACTGACTTCTACCCTTTCAATGATCCTTGCTGAAAAACTCTACCAAAGCTCTCTTGTTACATGCCATTTTTCATTAAAGGAAAAACAGGCGATTGAAGCCTTTATTCGTCATCAAATCGAAATGGGACAGTTTAATGAGCTATTAACAAGTGATGAACACCGTTTAGAACTTATCCAAAGAATCTTAGCTCTTTATACAATTGCAGGCGAACTCCCAAAAGACATTAGTGAACAATCTTTACGAGCTTCGATCCTTCATGTGAAAGAACTAAATAGTGAAGAGAATTGCTCTTTATCACCCAACCTTGATCAGGGGCTTTTTGTCTTTATCAATGCTGAAATTCATCTGATGGATGAGGAAAAGTGTTATGAAGAGGGGAGTGAGAATGCGATTGTTAAAGCTTACGAAAAAGCTTGCGCCCTTCCCAAACTTTCTTCTTCTCAAATGGAGCAATTTGAGCTCCTTATTTGGAAGATTATTGAAGAAGAGGGAAACCTCCTTTCACATACTCCTCCCGATATCTACCGCCTACTTGAAGTGGAACTTGGAAACGTCTTAATTGATAATCCTAAGCAATCGTTCCGAATGATCATTAGTAATGCTCTTCAGTTCTTTAAGAAGGTTATAGATACCCCTATGGATCAAGAAAGGCTTGAAGACAAAGTTGAGACTTGGGTCGCTCAAAATGACATGCTCATCCGTACCATTCATTTCGACCCAAAGACTTCTCTTCTAAAGCTAATAGAAAAAGGATGGAAAGATCAAAATCTTGATGAACAAACGGTTAATCATGAACATTTCATTAATGAGATGGAAGTAAAGGCTCTAGAAACTTTTCCTCTTCTTTCCTCTTTTCAAGAAGAGCTTAAATCTCGTCTATGGATCCTTTATAAATACCTTTGGTATACCACTCTTTCGGATGGAATTTCATCGACATATGAGCGCTTTCTCCTTTGGCACCAGATCCTTTTAAAAAATCGTCATCCTGAATGGTCCAAGGAAAAATTAAATGAAACGCTCTCTAGGCTTTCAGATCAATTGATTCCTCTCGCTCCTTTCGAAAGCGTATCATAAGAAATGCTCCAAAAAGAACCATTGGAATCGATAGCCACTGCCCCATTGTCAAAAACTTCTCACCCAATAAATGGCTCTGTTCTTCCTTCACAAATTCGATGAAAAAGCGAAAAGAAAAGGTTGTGATAAAGAAAAGACCAGAAAGACGTCCTACAGGGTTCAATAGCTTTGAAAAAAGCCTCCAAAACACAACAAACGACAGGAAGTAGAAAAGTGCTTCATAAAGTTGTGCAGGATGGCGAGCTGCAGGATAGCTTCCGTCGATTGGATGACCAAAAATAATGGCCCATGGAACTATTGTAGGGATTCCAAGAACCTCTTGATTGATAAAATTTCCTATCCGGATGAGAGTCGCAACAAGCAAGGAAGGAACCACCATCAGATCAACAATCCTCTTAAAAGAAAGGAAGGGAAAGTCCTTCCTACTCCTATAAAAGAAGAGGGTGAGCCCAATTAAAATCCCTATCACTCCTCCATGACTCGCAAGGCCTCCTTCCCAAGTTTTAACAATATCCATTGGGTAGGATAGATAATGACTCCATTTCTCATAGAAAAGGATGTGACCCAGGCGTGCTCCTATAACAGTTGAAATGATGACATAAACGGTCAGCCTTTCAGAAAAAAGGAGCGCCTTTTTCTTCAAGACATCTTCAGTCCAATCTGTGCAGCGCCTAGCATATCTCTTAAAAAGAGCCATGAGAAGATAAAACCCTATAAAGAAGCCAAGAGCAAAGATAATCCCATACCAAGCGATCGGCCGATCAATAAAAGGAATCGTAAAGGCTGTTGGATTGGGGTCCCAAAAAATGTAACCAACCATTGCTTCTCCATCTTAAATTATCGTATCATAACGCGGATTTGGGATTAGATCCCAAAAAGATTGCTCTTATCGAAGCGATCTAATCCTAAGTTCGCGTTATTATAATACCAAAAACAGGAAAAAAATGTTAAAAATAAAAATTATTACCCCGGGGAAAATGAAAGAGCAGTGGCTCGAAGAAGCTCTTTCGGAGTATGAAAAGCGGCTAACGGGCTCTGTTTCCATTGAATGGATTCTGAAAGAGGTCCAACCTGCCTCTCCTTACCTCTGTCTTCATCCTGAAGGAAAAGCCTTCACATCCCCTGCTTTTTCAAAATTTCTCTACAAAGAGTGGGAAAAACAAGGATCCCGCCTCACCTTTGTGATTGGGGGCCCTACTGGACTCTCCCCACAAATTCTACGGAGTGCCAGCCAACTTATCAGCCTATCTTCTCTGACCTTCACCCACCAACATACCCGCCTAATTCTTCTTGAACAGATCTATCGGGCAACTCAAATTGAAAAAGGAACCGAATACCATAAATAGCCTAATTAGATGAAACCTTAGGTTCTTTAAATGCTGCGCGAAAATACAGCATCGAGCCATTAATAAGCGCTGCTCCAATGGTAAAATCGATAAATCCCTTCACATCTAATGGAAGAGGGAGAAATTTAAAGACCATCCCCATACACATCATCCCCCCAATAAGGAAGAGATACCCTTTAGAGTAAATCTTATTTAGAGAAACCGGTGAGGGTTGTGAGCGAATTCTATCAACAACACGATTGACCGTCTTCTTAAAGACAACGCGCCCTTTGAAAAAACCAATAAGGAGGGCGACGCAAATTAGGATGAGTGCCGCCTGCTCAGGATTTTTTGTATACTCTGTAAGCTTTTTTATTAGGGAAAACCCTTGTTGTGTTCCATTTATGACAGCGTTTCCACCATCAACGAGATACCGAATTCCCTTTGTGAGAAGAAGAATTCCAATCCCCATCCATAATGCTCCTGATAGAAGAATGGCACTCTGCGACTTAAGTCTCATAAAAATCCTTTAAAAAAAATCTTGTCTTGGTATAACAATAAATAAGTTAATAAAAATTTACAAATCCTATCACGGATTTATACGGAGATTTTGTCTTATGAATATATCCTTAGCTTTTATCAGGATCTTTTTTACCATCATATCGATTTTCTTTATGACGACATATATGATGTCACGCCCAGAAGGTCTTATGGCAACCAATGCCCTTATAGGGATCTTAATTGGTTTTGTTTTCAGCCTCCTTTTGATTGGTTTCGATACTTTATTTAGAAAATTTAGCCTCCGTTCTTTTAATATTGCGGTTGTGGGTCTGTTTATCGGTTATCTAATGGGACAAGCTCTTGTTTTGATTTTCGATGCTATCCTTGATTTAAGTTCAATTTCTCTTGTTCTTACCCCACAAGCTCTTGAAGTGATTAAAATCGCCCTCTTCCTCTTTGGAACATATCTTGGATCGATCATGACGCTTAGGGCTTCTGATGAACTCTATATTAGTATTCCTTTTGTGAAATTTGCTCCTACAGCACAGAAAAAACGGGATTTACTTATTGACTCTTCAGTTCTCTCTGATGCCCGTATCATCGATGTTTGCTCCACAGGAATCATTGACCAACACTTAGTGATCCCTCGCTTCATTATTAAAGAACTCTATTCCCAAACAGAAACGGGAGACGATGCAACAAAATCTAAAGCCCGACGCTGTTTAGAAGTGATTAAAAAGATGGAGCAACTAGGGACCCTTGGACTCCGCTTTAACGATACCGATTTCCCAGAAGTTAAAGACACAACAAGCAAATTTATCCGCCTGGCCCGCCTGATTGATGCAAATATTTTAACAGCCGATATCAGTCGCGTTCAGATGGCATCGATTGAAGGGGTTCAAATCATTAACCTTCACTCTCTATCCAATGCTCTTAAACCCCTAATGGAAACAGGAGAGATGATCAAAATTAAAGTACAACGTTACGGAAAAGAGCCTCGTCAGGGGGTCGGTTACCTTGATGACGGAACAATGGTCGTTATCAATGGTGGTGGAAGCTTTATTGGAGATGTGATTGACGCACAAGTTCTTTCCGTAAAACACACCTCATCTGGTAGAATGATCTTCTGTAATGCCCTTGAAGCTGGCCTAGAAGAAGGTGAAGAACTCAACGATAAACGTGATGAATTCCTAGAGGGCGATATTGATGAGGATGAAGACGAAGAGTGATCAAAGGTCTTGGGAATGATATTCTAGAAATCGATCGGATACGTAAAACGATCGAGAAACATGGCCCCCATTTCTATAAAAAGTTCTTCAATGAACGGGAGCTAGAGTACTGTCTTGCCCATAAAGATTCAGCCATCCTTCTAGCAGGACGCTTTGCAGCAAAAGAAGCAATTGCAAAAGCAATGGGAACCGGTTTTGGGGCATCCATCTCCTTTCTTGATATTGAAATTCTCAATGATGAGTTAGGGCGCCCCTTTGTTGAACTCTCAGATTCTTTTAATGAAACCTTCAATAGCCCTCATATCATCCTTTCAATCAGCCATTGCAATGAATATGCAAGTGCTGTTGCTCTTTGGCTAGCCTGAGTTATATAGTCTAGAATAGTGAAAAGGGTAAACGATACTCAACTTTGAAGGTGCTGGCATGCTCTGGAAAGCTGTGGGCATAGAGTCGGTAAGCATATTGAAAGCCAAGAGTTCCCCAAATTTTGAATAGATAACTATAATTAAGGCCAAGATCAATAGAGCGGTGAGCGATTTTTGCGTAGCCATTAAACTGATTAATATTGATACGGCGTAGATGGCCAAAGCCAACATAACCTTCTGAGAAAACTTTGAGTTTATGCTGTTGCTGAAATTTCATCTCAGTGGCAAGAAGGGGACGAACCCATGGGAGCCCTCGATTGGCAGTCCCTACTCCCAGAAACCCCCAAAAACGGAAGAGCCAGTTATAGGTCTTGTCAATTTCTTTTCCGATGGCGGCGCCAAGCTCAATATTCCCCTGAGCATGATAAGGAGAGCTGACATCACGCAAGTTCCGCGATGGGACATAATAGCTTTGAAGCCCCAAACTCAGACTAACAGGATCACCAGCAACATCATCAAGGAGAAGATAGCGGAGTTGTATTCCAAACCGCTGGGTTCCCCAGTTAAGCTTCCGCGTATTTGAAAAATCACTCTCTACTTGAAACTCCCAGTTAGGCCAAAATTGAATCCCCAGATTGAGATCAATTAAATGATCATGGGAGTGATAAGAAGAGGGATTCTTCCCTTGATTAACAGATGGATAATACTGATAACTATAGGCTGAGCGAAATTGAAACTCTCCAATAGTCGTATACCAAGGCTCTAACACAAAGGTAAAAGCAAGACTCGGAAAAAAGAAAAGAGTTAGAAGCCACTTCATGTAAGGCCGTTTGCTGTGAGCCATCGCTCGGCATCAAGTGCTGCCATACACCCCGAACCAGCAGCAGAAATGGCTTGCCGATAAATTTTATCCTGAACATCTCCTGCAGCAAAGACCCCATCGACATCTGTATAGGTTGAACCACTTTTGACAAGCAGATAACCATGGTCATCAGCTTTCAGCTGCCCCATTAGAAAAGCAGTATTGGGATTATGGCCGATAGCAAAAAAGACACCAGCAGCATCCTTTTTCTTTTCCTCTTTTGTCTTCACATTTTGAAGGGTAACACTTTCAACAACATCTCTTCCTTCAACTTTTGTGAGAACACTATCCCATAGAATTTCAATTTTTGGATGCTTCGTCGCATGTCTTGCCATAATTTTTGAAGCGCGGAGCTCATCTCTACGATGAACGATAAAAACTTTACTTCCATATTTTGTGAGAAATATTGCTTCTTCAACAGCAGTATCGCCCCCACCAATCACATAAAGCTCATTATCTCTAAAAATCGGCATGGCCCCATCACAAACAGCACAAGCTGTGACCCCTTTTTGCCAAAACTCTCCATCCCTTGTTCCTGGGATATCAAGTCGTTTTGCCGTTGCACCAGTTGCAATGATGAGACTATCGGCTAGAACGGTTGTATTCCTCCCTTTCACTTTGAAAGGACGCTTATTTAAATCCACTTCTTCGACATCCTCAGTCAAAATCTCAGTTCCAAAGCGGAGAGCCTGTTTTTTCATGGCTTCCATCAATTCAGGTCCTGTGATCCCATCTGGAAATCCTGGAAAATTTTCCACCTCAGTGGTTGTCATCAGCTGCCCTCCTGAGGGACCGCTAAAAAAACCTTCATACATAAGGGGGGACAAATTGGCACGGGCGGCATAGATAGCTGCTGTAAACCCAGCAGGGCCCGATCCTATAATTACTAATTTCTTACGATCCATAGGCTATCTATTCTTCAAAATTTGGATTTTAATGCAATAACTCTCCTCATTTATTGGAAAAAATCGTAAAATATTCCCAGATCACAAGGAGTGGGTTTTGAGGAGCATTCGGCTAAAAGAGATGACTAAGTCCCAGGGAGAGGGGCTCATCCTTAACAAGATTAATTTGACAATTCCCTCTGGAGAGTTTTTTGCCCTTCTAGGCCCAAGTGGATGCGGGAAAACGACCCTTCTCCGGTTAATAGCAGGGTTTGAGAAGCCTGACGGTGGAATTATCTACCTGGGTAATACCGATATCACCAGCCTCCCTGTGAATAAGCGAAAGATTAATATCGTCTTTCAAAATTATGCTTTATTCCCTCACCTCAACGTCTTTAATAATGTCGCTTATAGTCTCTTGATTCAAAAGATTCCTAAAGAAGAGATCGAGCAACGTGTGATTAAAATTTTAAAAGCCTTCCACTTAGAAAATCATATCTTTAAACTCCCCTCTCAACTTTCAGGGGGACAACAACAACGGGTCGCCCTTGCAAGAGCTATTATTAACGAACCAGAGGTTCTCCTTCTTGATGAACCTCTTGCAGCTCTTGACTTTAAGTTAAGGGAAAAGATGCTTATTGAGCTAATCGATCTCCAAGCAAAGTTAAAAACAACCTTTGTCTATGTCACCCATGATCAATTTGAAGCGCTAACAGTGGCTGACCATATGGCAATCATGAATCATGAGGGTGAAATCGAACAGATCGGAACACCAAAGGAGATCTATGAGTTTCCGGTTTCGAGCTTTGTTGCCAAGTTTGTGGGAACAACCAATATCTTAAATGGAACCCTTCTTAACATCGATTCCAATCCAGAAATTGATATCCCTCACATGGGACAGTTTAAAGTCTATATCCCCCAGAAAAAGGAATGGATGTACGAAGGATGCGAAGCTGCAATGAGTCTCCGGCCTGAAAAAATCTTTATCTCAAAAAAACCGGTTGAAAATTTTGCAAATACTCTGAAAGGCGTTGTGTCTCAAATTGTCTACCATGGTCGATCCACACAATATAATGTTATCATTAATAATCAGTTTAAACTCCAAGTCTTTGAACAAAACGAAGAGCACTTTGTCCAAGAAGATATCGACTATGATGATGAAGTGTTTCTCTATTGGCAGGTTAAAAATGCCCTACTTTTGGAGAACTAAAAATGTATGCCCTTTTTCATAAAATTCAGAGAAGAACAAAGGCTGATAGTCCTTTTGCTATTGGCTCCCCAGCTCTGATTTGGCAGATCATTTTCTTCTATCTACCTCTCCTATTGATGATGGTTAGTAGTATCTTCATCCTTTCAGATGAAGGAGGACTGGAAGGTCTCACTTTAAAGAATTTTGCTCCACTTTTTTCAAAAACACACCTTTCAGTTATATTTAGTTCAATCACCCTTGCCTTTTCAACCGCCCTTTTTTCCCTTTTGATTGCCTATCCCTTAGCCCACTTTATTGCCTTTAAGGGGGGGCGGTATAAAACGCTTATGCTCTTTTTTCTTATCGTTCCCTTTTGGACTAACTTCCTTCTTCACGTTTATGCCTGGTTTTTTGTCCTAGAACGAGAAGGTTTTTTAAATACCCTCCTGAAAAGTTTAGGATTGATCCAAGAGCCCATCCATTTTTTAAATTCCCTCTTTGCGGTTATCCTAATGATGGTCTATTGCTACCTCCCCTTTATGGTCCTCCCTATTTTTTCAACACTTGAGCGGTTTGATCGTCGTCTTCTAGAGGCTTCAGATGATTTAGGAGCCTCATGGAAAGAGACATTCCGAAAAGTGATGCTTCCCTTAACTCTTCCAGCAGTCCGAGCGGGTTTTTTTCTCGTGTTTATTCCAGCTTTTGGGGAGTTTATTATCCCAGAGCTAATGGGAGGAGACAAAAAGTATTTTGTTGGAAATGTGGTCTCACAATATGTTCTCGGTGATGAAACAGGGGGAATGGGAGCAGCCTTTATGGTTCTCAGCTGTATCTCTTTAGTTGTGACTGTTATGTTTATCTATTTTGCCTTTAAAAAAATGGGTAAAATACTTTTAAGGGGGATGAAATGAGAAAGGGTTTGCTGAGGAATTTGGGGGGGTTATTTGTCGTCGTGGCATCCTATCTTTTTCTCTATCTTCCTATCCTTATTTTGATTGTTTTTTCCTTCAATACGAAAAGCTTTCCTTCTCCTTGGGATCAATTTACCTTTAAGTGGTACCATGAACTCTTTAACTCTTCTGCTCTTTGGCGTTCATTTTCTAACTCTCTCATTGTCGCCTGTATTTCCACTTCGCTCAGTCTCCTTATGGGAATTTTTCTTATTTTCTTCCGAGCTCAAGGTGGACGGGTCCAAAAAGCTCTACCCCTTTTCTACGGGAATCTAATTATTCCTGAGACAATGCTAGCTATCAGCCTCCTTAGTTATTTCACCCTCTTTAAAATTGAACTCGGAATGCCAACCCTTATTGTAGCTCATACTGTCTTAGGATTAGGTTTTGTCATTCCTATCCTTTATACCCGTTACTTGCAGCTCGACAATCGCCTCACGGAGGCATCAGAGGCTCTTGGTGCTTCTTCTTTCCAAACCTTTATTAAAATCACGCTCCCCCTTCTAAAACCCACCCTAATGGCTGCAGGACTCCTCATATTCATCCTTTCCTTTGATGATTTTATCCTCTCCTATTTCTGCGCTGGAACGTCAGTGCAAACCCTCTCTCTTTATCTTCTTTCCATGCTTCGATCAGGGATTTCTCCCATTGTTAATGCCCTTTCAACCATTCTTCTTCTTTTGAGCGCCCTCCTAGTGATGCTTTTCTTCTCTCCAAAAATTCGCTCCCGGATCCTTTAAAAAAGACTTGATATTTATCTGAAAAGAGCAAATAACGGGTAAAAATGGGACCTAGCTCTTGATGAAGAAACGGACTAAAACCCTCTTTGCCATCTATTTTGCCTACTTCCTCGATTACTTTGGCTATGCCATTGTATTTGGGGTATTTGGCCCTTTGATGCTTAGTCCTGAATTTGGGATGTTTTCTCCTGAAACAACGGTTCGTACGCGGAACCTTGCTCTAGCTTCTCTCTTTGCTGTTTTTCCATTGATGCAATTGATTTCTGCCCCTATTTTTGGGGATCTTGCCGACCACTTTGGAAGGAAAAAGACCTTTTTGACTTTGAATATTGGAGCAACATTTGGTTACTTACTCTCAGGGCTTGCTATCCTTTCCAATCACTTTCCCCTTCTAATCATTAGCCGCTTTCTCACAGGAATTTTTTCGAGTAATCGAACAATTTGTATGGCTTCTCTTTCTGATCTTTCTCCCGATGAAAAATCTCGCTCAAATTCCTATGGTGTGATTGCAACACTTGGAGGGCTCAGCTGGATTGTTTCGATGCTTGTCGGAGGCTTTTTCTCAAGTACACTTAATCCTGCTATCCCTTTTTGGATTACAACAGCTTTTTCTTGTCTTAGTTTAGGAGTGGTTCTTTTCTTTTTCCATGAGACAATCTCAAAAAAAGAATCATTCATCTTTGAGCCACTTAGAGGAATTAAGAATATCACCTCTTGTTTTAAGATTAAGAGACTTGGAAGCCTTTATTTCTTCTATCTATTTATGATGATGGGATGGGGAATCAATCTCCTCTGGCTTAACCCCTATACATTGACTCGCTATCCTATTTCCCACCAAACCCTCTTTATTCTATTAGCTTCAACCGGAGTTGTCTGGTCATTTGGTAGCTCTGTACTTAATAAGATCCTTTTAAAGCGCTACCACTCTCAAGAAATCGCCTATATTGGGTCCATTGGACTCCTCATTATTTTTATCCTCTGTGCTCTGATGAAAAGTTTTCTCCCCTTTGCCGTTTGCGCCCTTCTTGCCTCAGCTTTTGGAGCTCTAGCGTGGACAAATGCATTAAGTACAATCTCACTAAAAGCACCAGAGGATATACAAGGAAAAGTTATGGGAATCTCTCAATCCTTTGGATCGATTTCCCTTCTTTTTGCCCCTCTTCTTGCAGGGGGCATTGCCGGAGTTGACATTGCCTATGTTTACCCGATGGCAGCCCTATTAATATTAATTTCTATTGGTGTTTTATCTCTAGCGACACGAAAAAGTAGGAAACCACATGAATCAAAAATCTAATGCTTCTTTATTACCTGTTTATTTTGTCTTATTCATAGACAACTTTGCTTTTGCAGTGATTTTTGCCATTTTTGGCCCTTTATTTATTGATCCTGCTTTTAAGTTTGTCTCTGCGGGAACGAGTATGGCCACAAGAGATCTAATGCTAGGAACAGCGCTAGCACTTTTCCCCCTAGGACAATTGATTGGAGCCCCTCTACTTGGAGATATAGCTGACCGCTTTGGAAGAAAAAAGGCTTTTTATATCACTATTATTGGTGCAGCTATTGGAATGGCTCTTTCAGGCTTTAGCATTATGATCCATAGTTTTACCCTTCTCATTCTAACACGCCTTATTACTGGTTTCTTTTCAGGAAACCTGAGTATCTGCCTCGCATCCATTGCAGATCTTTCTCCCGATGAAAAAACCCGAGCCAAAAACTTCTCAATTATCATCATTATCACTGGAATTAGCTGGATGATCGCTATCTTATCGGGAAGTCTCTTCTCGAATAAAGGCCTCTCTCAGCATTTCAATCCAGCTCTACCTTTCTTCATCACAGCTATTTTATTTGTCCTTACATTTTTAACGATTGTCTACTTTTTTAAAGAAACCCACAAAACCTCAGAAAAATTTCGTCTCGACCTTCTTGAAGGGGTTAAAGATGTGTTCAATGCTTTTAAAATTAAGAAGCTCCAACACTTCTACTTGATGTACATGTTCTGGATTCTAGGATGGGGGATTGCTTTTCAATGGTATAGCCCTGTTGCGATTCAAAAATTCCATACTTCTCCTACAGCAGTCAACTGGGGTCTCTTTATTGTGGGAATCACATGGATGTTTGGGGGCTATACAGTGAACAATTTCCTCATTAAAAGGTGGCATGCCCGTCCCCTTATTGTTGTTGGAAATGCTTTAACAACCCTTTGCGTTCTAGGAATGGCTTTTTCTGAGTCTTTCTATCCCTTTGCCATCTTCTTTGGAATTGGATGTATTCCTTCTGCTTTTGCATGGCCCAATATGCTTAATCTGATTTCAATCAATGCTCCTGAGAATGTCCAGGGGAAGATCATGGGAATCAGCCAATCCTTTCAATCCCTGGGCTTCATCTTTGCAACGATTTTTGGGGGTATCATTACAGGGATTAGCCTTAAATCGATCTATTACTTTGCAACCTTTTTTGTCTTAATTAGCTTTATCCTCATTCTAATAAAGCATATACACATGAAAAAGGCTTCTACATGAAAACGAACTTTAATTCTTCGTTACTCCCTGTTTATTTTGTCCTATTCGTTGATAATTTTGCCTTTGCAATAACTTTTTCCATCTTTGGTCCTCTCTTTGTTGACTCGAGCTATGGATTTATTTCAAAGGCGATGAGTATGAGTTCAATAAACATCATGATTGGGGTTGCGCTAGCCACCTTCCCCCTAGGACAGTTGATTGGAGCCCCACTACTTGGAGATATTGCTGATCGCTTTGGAAGAAAAAAGGCCTTTTATATCACAATTCTAGGGGGAACGGCGGGCGTTATTCTTTCAGGCTTTAGCATTATGATTCACAGTTATATAGCATTGATCCTAACGCGCCTGGTTACAGGATTCTTTTCCGGAAATCTTAGCATCTGCCTTGCTTCGATTGCAGACCTTTCTCCTGATGAAAAAACAAGAGCTAGAAACTTCTCAGTCATCATCATCATTACTGGGATCAGCTGGATGCTAGCGATCCTCTCAGGAGCGTATTATTCCGACCCTAACCTTTCTGGGCACTTTAATTTGGCCTTGCCTTTTTTCATCACAGGCATTTTTTTCATCTTAACTTTTTTAGCGATCGCCTATTTCTTTAAAGAAACACATAAAACGAATGATCCCTTTCGTATCAATCTTTTGCAAGGCTTTAAGGATGTCATCGATACCTTTACAATTAAAAAACTCCGCCTGCTATATCTCATCTATATGCTGTGGATTCTAGGATGGGGAATCACCCTTCAATGGTATAACCCTTTTGTTCTTGAAAAATTTCACTCTAGTACCACCGCCGTAAACTGGAGTCTTTTTCTTGTGGGAATCACATGGATGTTTGGGGGATATTTCGTGAATAATTTTCTCATTAAACGGTGGCGCGGTCTTCCTCTTATAGTTATAGCAAATGCTTTGATTACTGTTTGCCTTCTCGGCATGTCATTGATGAGTTCTTTTATCCCTTTTGCAATATTCTTTACGATCAGTTGTATCCCTGCTGCTTTCTCTTGGCCCAATATCATGAATTTGATCTCAATCAATGCTCCTGGGAGCATCCAAGGAAAAGTCATGGGAATCAGCCAATCCTTTCGATCAATGAGTTTTATCCTCGCAACACTTCTTGGAGGGCTTCTTGCAGGAATCAACCTCACCTCCCTTTACTATTTTGCAACTTTATCCTTTTTCTTAAGCTTCATTTTGATTTTTCTGAAATATTTTCGCATAAAAAAAGCCACCCCATAACGGGTGGCTTTTTTGCTAAGAAGCTATGGAAGCTCTTAGTTTGCAGCAACTTTCTTTTCGTTGACAAACTTAATGACATCTCCAACAGTGCGAAGCTTTTCAGCTTCTCCCTCAGAGATCTCAAAACCAAACTTCTCTTCGAAGGTCATGATTAGTTCGGTAAGATCTAAAGAGTCTGCATTAAGATCTTCAACAAAAGATTTCTCTGCATTAACCTCTTCACGATCAACGCCAAGTTGTTCCACAATAATATCAATCACTTCCTGTTCTACTGACATAAAGCAAATTTCCTTTTTTCAAACATGTTTAAAAATATATTCATAAAAATTAAGCAATCATGCCCCCATCAACGGTAAGCACCTGTCCAGTAACATAGTCAGACATGTGACTCGCTAAAAAGACCGCTGCGTGGGCGATTTCTTTCGGGTTCCCTAGGCGTCCCATGGGAACCTTCTTTAATATTCCTTCTCGTTGTTCTTCTGTGAGAACATTAGTCATTGGGGTTTCAAAGAACCCCGGAGCAATACAATTCACATTAATATTGCGTGGGCCAAGCTCTTTTGCAAGAGATCTCGTAAACCCAACCATTCCGAGTTTAGAAGCAGAATAATTAACCTGTCCGGGATTTCCTGTCAAGCCAATCACCGATGACACATTAATAATTTTTCCCTTTCGCGCCTTCATCATCGGGCGAACTAAAGCATGACTTAAATTATAGACCGATTTGAGATTCGTGTTCATCACTTGATCCCAATCATCTTCAGACATCTTCATAAAGAGTGTATCGCGAGTAATTCCTGCGCAGTTAACCAATATATCAACACTGCCCCATTCTTTTGTGAGACGATCGATCGATTGGTTGACTTCTTCTTTACTTGCAACATTAACAATATCTGACCAAAATTTTTGGTCATCAGAAACTTTGCATTCTTTTAATGTTTCAAGGACAAGCGCTGCACGGTCTTTATTCGTTCCCATAATGGCAACATCTGCCCCTTCTTCAGCAAATGTCAGTGCTATCTGTTTTCCAAGACCTGACGTTCCACCAGTAATGAGTGCTCGTTTTCCCTTAAGTAACGCCATTGATAGCTCCTTGGCTTAATGCTTCTAAATCTTCTATTTTTTCTATAGTCAGTGTTTTTCCTTGCACCCCGATCTTTCGATTCATACCACTAAGTGTTTTACCTGGGCCAATTTCGATAAAGAGCTCTACACCCTTTTCTTCCATTTGGCGCACTCCCTTCTCCCAGTAGACAGGTGCAACCACTTGGTTAATCATATTTCCGCTAATATCCCCTTCCGAAACGAAATTTCCAGGGACATTCATCACAAGATCAATCGCGGATTTATTAAGAGTCACCTCATCAATCTTAGCTTTGAGTCTTTCTTTTGCCTCTTCCATCAGGCCACTATGAAAAGCGCCAGAGACATCTAAAGGAAGAACGCGCTTAGCTCCCTTCTCTTTTAAAAGAGCTCCCGCTTTCTCTATACCTTGAATTGTTCCTGAGATCACTACCTGACCGGGACAGTTCAGATTCGCCACCCAAACCCCCTCTATCGGGTCGACAACAGCACTAACTTCTTCAGGCTTCATTCCTAAAGCAACAGCCATTGTTCCAGGAGATTTAATTCCCGCTTCATACATATACTCGCCACGGGCTCTAACTAAATCAATCCCTTCTTTGAATGAAAGGCGTCCTGATGCTGTTAGCGCGGTATATTCCCCTAAGCTCAGTCCTGCAACGACAGATGGCTCAATTTCTGGGAGTTCCTGCTTTAAAGCGCGCCACAGAGCCACACTCATCACATAAATCGCAATTTGACTATTCTTTGTTAGGGTAAGTTCATCTGTAGGCCCTTCAAAAACCAATTTTGAAAGATTAAATCCCAGCTGATCATTCGCCTCTTCAAACGTTTCTTGCACAATCGAAAAAGCCTCATAAAAATCCTTTCCCATACCAACATACTGAGCGCCTTGCCCAGGAAAAATAAAAGCCACTTTTTTATCCATTATCAACCTCACACGTCAACGATGCAGCGCCCCAAGTCAATCCTGCTCCAAATGCAAAGAGAACAACTCTCTCTCCAAGCTTCACATTCTTTTCTTTCACAAGTTCATCAAGGGCAATCCCTACAGATGAAGCTGAAGTATTTCCATACTTATGAATCGTTAAATAGACTTGCTCTTTCGGTACTTTAAAACGCTTGGCTAAAGCTTCGATAATCCGGATATTGGCTTGATGGGGAACCATCCAACTAATGCTCTGTTCTTCTAGTCCTGAAGCATCGAGACACTCTTTCACAGCCCCTTCCATTCGACGGACAGCATGTTTAAAAACCTCTCTCCCTTCCATACGAAGAAAGTGTTCTCCGGCCTGAACAGTTTCTAACGAAGCCGGCCTCTTTGACCCTCCTGCTGGGAGAATTAATAGCTCTGACTGTTGACCATCTGAACCAAGAGAAACATTTTCAATAGCAAAGCCTTTCTTTGCATCACTTACGACACACGCCGAAGCACCATCTCCAAAAAGGACGCAAGTGTTCCGGTCTTCATAATTCACAATCGAAGAGAGCTTTTCAGCGGCGACAATCAAGACATTCTTGTACATCCCTGACTCAATATAAGCCTTTGCAGCTGAGAGTGCATAAATATAACCAGTACAGGCCGCTTGCATATCCATTGCCGCTGCATTCACAGCACCTAGGCGATTTTGAATCAAACAGGCTGTGCTAGGAAAAACATAATCTGGGGTCAAAGTTGCAAAGAGAATAAGATCAATCTCCTCTGCCTTTTTGCCACTATCTTCGAGCGCTTTTTTAGCTGCTTCATACCCCATATCTGAGGTAAACTCATCAGCGGCAGCTAAACGACGCTCTTTCATTCCCGTTCGGGAGATAATCCATTCATCAGACGTCTCGACCATTTTCTCTAAATCTTGGTTCGAAAGAACCCGCTTAGGAAGGTAGGCACCTAGACCAATAATTTTTGCTTTACACTTCATCGTAAAAAGATTCCTTTAGATATAGAGTAAGAATCATACCTAAAAAAACATTAAAACCCAAGTGATAACCCACTTGAGAGACTCAAACGATCTGTCTACCCCAACTCACAGTAATTTTTCATGGGGCCCTCTCTCGCTGTAAAGGTAAAATTTGTATTGTTAATAATTAACTTTTGAAGATACCCTTTTGTTCATTTCAATCAACTCTCTATAGGTTAAACATGTTTTCAACAGTATCAAATTTTTTAAATAATAGCAGTCTTTTGAATAAGGCTTCTCTAGGCCTTTGCGCCGTTGCTTCCTTTGAAATGGGATGCCGCACTATCATGAATTTAAACGTTATAAAAACAAGTGAAGAAGACACAACACAAGCCCGAAAAGACCTCAGTGCAGACCTGAGTGGAACATTCCTTTTTGGTCTTGCTGCTGCAAATCTCTTTCCTGGAACAAGAAAAGTTGCCGCCATTGCATTTATCATCCGAAGCTTTGTTACTTTTTTAAGTAAGCCTGATGAAGAATATCGGCAACAAGAGTATTGGGTAGGAAGGGTTATCACTTTTTTTCCTGATCAAGCTTATCAAGGCTATCAATGGGTAAAGTCACAACTTAAGCTTCCCTCCCATCCTTCATGGTATTTATTGATTGGTCTTGTAGCACTCGTGGGATACTATCAATTTGGAGGCAAAGTGACGAGCTATTTTTCAGGAAACAACTAGATCCTTAAAGACAGTCGATTCTGCCTACGTTTTGTTCGTAGGCAGAAATTCTTTATCTTGTTATCTTTAGTCTCATGTTAAGATATCCAAAAGACCTCCTCACACTTATTGCTCATTTAAAGAAGCTTCCTGGCGTTGGCAAGAAAACGGCAGAGCGCTACGCCTTCCATCTTTTAGAATGGGATGGAAAAGATCTTCATGAATTTGCTGAAGGGCTTGCCACCTTAAAAGAGCGGGTTCAATCTTGCGCTGAGTGTGGCTGTTTAATGGATGGGGTCCGGTGCATCTTTTGTGATCAAGAGAAAAGAGATTGCTCAATCATGTGTATTATTGCCAGCCCTCGTGATGCTTATGCCATTGAAGAAACAGGAGATTTTCGCGGCATGTATCATGTCCTTGGCGCCCTCCTCTCTCCTTTAGATGGGAAAACCCCCGAAAGTTTAAACCTTTCTCAGCTAGAAAATAGAATCCAAGCGCTTGATATTCAAGAAGTGATCTTAGCCCTTGATTCAACTCTCGAAGGCGATGCAACTTCTCTTTTTCTTAAAGAGCAGCTTGCAAAAAGTGGCATCGAAGTTTCACGTTTAGCTTTAGGTCTTCCTCTTGGAAGTTCTCTTGATTTTGTCGACGAAGGAACACTTTCACAAGCTTTTTCTGGCAGACAAAAGTTCTAATTCATTCAAAACTCTGGTTAATAGGTTGCATTTATTTTTCTCTGTTTTCTATAATCGGCGAACTTATTGATAATAGGAAAACATGCGTTCATGAATAAAAAAGTTCTCGTGGCGATAGCCCCTCTTCTCTTAATTGTAGCACCAATGAAACCCATTTTTGCAGCCCTGCCTGCATCAGAAGTTTATGAAAATAAACGGGTAGGGAAAATCACCATTATTATGGAAAACTTGCCAAGAGGCGCCACCTTTAACCAAGAACGCGTTCTTTCTAAACTTCGAACAAAAGCTGGAGATCCTTTTTCACAACTCACTTTTGACCACGATTTAAAGTCCCTTTCTGAAGAGTATGATCGAGCTGTTCCCACCATGGAAACAAGCCAAGGAGATGTTAATATCACGATTAAACTCTGGCAAAAGCCAATGATTCGGGCAATCTCTTGGAGCGGAAATACCAAAGTAAAAACCCGTTCTCTGCAAAGAGAGCTCGGTATTAAAGCACATACCGTTTTCAGTCGAGAAGAGTTTAACCGCGCTTTCACAAAAGTGAAAGAATACTACATGAAAAAGGGGTATTTTGACTCTCAACTCGAATACAAGCTTATCACCCATCCTAACACCAATGAAGTTGATGTGGAAATCACTGTCCATGAAGGAAACTCAGGACATATTAAGAAGATCTGTTTCAATGGATTTAGTAAAAAAGAAGAGTCTGCCATTCTTGATCTCATGACAACTAAAAAGTACAACTTTTTCACCAGCTGGCTCACAGGAACTGGCAACTATCACGATGAAGCCCTAGAACATGACAAACTTGTTATCGTTAACTATTTGCAAAATGAAGGTTACGCCGATGCACAAGTTAACATCCAAGTCAAAGAGAGTAAAGAAGGAAGGCTTGAGATCTACCTGAATGCTAACAAGGGAGAAATCTATAAGTTTGGAGAAATTAAGATCTCAGGAAATGAGCTCTTAACAGATGAGCAAATCGAAAAAGTCATGATTATTAAGGATGGATCAACCTTTTCACCTGAAAAACTTCGAGATAGCATTGATAATGTTAAAGATCTCTATGGAAAAGATGGATACATCGAAACAGATATTAACTATTCCCTTCACCTATCACGAACAGTCCCCGTCTATAATGTTGATATTAAGGTGAATGAAGGAGAGCAGTTTAAGATAGGTCTTATCCGTGTTCTTGGAAACGTATCAACTAATAAAAACGTCATCCTAAGAGAATCCCTCCTTATTCCTGGAGAAGTTTTTGATTCGAGAAGATTAAAAGTCACTCAGATGCGTCTAGAAGCTATGGGCTACTTTAAATCGGTCAATGTCTACCCTGTAAAAACTCCGGAAGACCAAGAGCTTGGCGAAAACTATCGCGATGTCATTATTGAAGTGGAAGAAACTACAACAGGAAGTTTAAGCCTCTTCTTTGGATTCAGTACGATTGAAAATCTCTTTGGGGGTCTGGACTTAGCTGAAAATAACTTTGATCACCGCGGATTAAAAAACTTCTGGAAAGGACTCTCAAACCTTCGAGGAGCTGGTGAATATGCTCACGCCCGCGTTCAAATTGGCAAGAAGCAACAAAGCTATACTGTCGCATGGATGGATCCCTACTTTAGAGACTCCCTCTGGCGTTTTGGAGTTGACCTTAACTATTCCAAAACAGGAATCCAAGCTGATGACTACCACGTGAATTCCTTTGGTGGATCACTCTTTGGAAGTTATCCCCTTACCTCTTATTGGACCTATGGATGGAAATTCCGAATAAGGAATTCAAATACCCATATTCACGGAGTTGAAAATGAAGAGGCCCAAAAAGAGCGTCAAAATAGTGGAATTGTCTCGGGAATTAGTAGCTCCCTTTCTTTCGATTCGATAGATAACGCCTTTAAACCCCACCGCGGCTTCCGCTCGGTCTTTGAAGTAGAACTTGCTGGGGTACGACGCCACGATGATGACAATAGAGTATTCCCCTTCTTTAAAGTGGGATACCTCAATAACTATTACTACCCAGTGTGGCGCAAAGGAACCTTAAAGCTCCGATGGGAATTTAGATTTGCCTGCCCTTTTGGGAACGGAAATCCCAGCCTTCTTCCCCTTAACGAACGGTACTTCCTTGGTGGTGAAACAACAGTTAGAGGTTACAAACCCTACATCTTAGGCCCTCACTTTAGAAAAAGTAATGGAACTGAGAAAGATGATCCTAAGGGAGGTGTCTCATCTACCCTCCTATCTATCGAGTACAATCAAACAATCTTTAGGATGCTAGATCTCTTCACCTTCATTGATGGAGGTTCGATTTCTTCTAAACGTTTTGATATTCCAGATCTCCGATTGAGTTATGGTGCTGGGGCACGTATTGAACTCGGAAATCGTGTTCCTATCATGCTTGGAGTCGGATTCCCTATTAACCCTCAGGAACGCTTAACAAAAATTAAAACGAATCCTGATGGTTCACCAAGAAAAATTTATAAGAAAAATGAAGATAAGAAAACCTTCTTTATCTCGATGGGAGGACAATTTTAGTCCCATTAATTCCTAATTTTGCTATGATTAAACACAAGTTAAAAAATGTTTTAAGGAGTCTACTCATGAAAAAACGACAGATTTTCATTCTACTTACTACTATCTTCTGTCTATCCACTCTCAATAGTTTTGCTGCTGAAGAAATTCCTTATGGAATTGTCAACTTTGGAAACTGTGTAACCGAATCTAAATACGGTAAACAAGAGCAAGAGTCTTTTGAAAAACTTCGTGAACAGATGACCTCTCTAATGACTGATATTGAAAAGCAACTGAATGAAATTGCAACAAAATTTCAAGATGCTGAATTCGTTGATAGCCTTTCCCCTGAAGCTGAACAAGAGATGAAATCTCGCTTTCAGACATTAAATGAAGAGCTTAATCGGTACCAAAATCAATACATGCAAGTCATGCAACAAGCAAATATGAAGCTCATGCAGACAATGAATAATTATGTCTCAAAGGCTTCTGAAGTCATTGCTAAGAAAAGAAAACTTCCTATGGTTGTTAGAGAAGAAGCCTGTTTCTTCTACAACCCTTCGTTTGATATCACCTCATCTATCATTGATGAAATGGACAAGAGCTATACCAAAGAGTCAAAGGCTGAAGCTCCAGCTGTAGATCAAGCGAAAAAATAGGAAATTCTCAATGACTAAAACTTTTTCCCTGGGTGAGCTCTCTGAGCTCACCGAAACAGAGCTTGTTGGTAACCCTGATCTGGAAATCTCAAGCGTTGATAATTTAGAATCGGCATCTGAAAAGGATGCCTCTTTTTTAGCAAATCCCAAGTATAACGAAGCAATGAAACAATCGAGCGCAGGAGTCATCTGTATTGACCGGAAGACTGAGGTTGTTGAAGGAAAGAACTTTCTGATCTCTGACAATCCTTCGCGCACCTTTCAGCTCATAGCTGAAAAAATTATCGCTTCGACTCATCAAGGATCAGGTTTTTCTGGAGTTCACCCCACAGCTGTTATTCATGAATCGGCAACGATTGGAAAGGATGTTACAATTGGCCCTCATGCTGTGATTGATGCTTATGCTGTGATTGGAGATGGATCGCAAATTTATCCCAATGTCTATATTGGCGTTGCTGTTAAGCTCGGCGAAAACTGCGCCCTTTACCCAAATAGCGTTGTTAGAGAGCGATGCATTCTTGGCAATCGAGTCATCCTGCAGCCTGGAGCTGTCATTGGCTCATGTGGCTATGGATATACCACCGATACTATAACAGGAAGACATACCAAGCTTGAGCAGCTTGGAAATGTTGTTTTAGAAGATGATGTTGAAATTGGCGCCAATACAACCATTGATCGGGCTCGTTTTAAACAAACACTGATCAGAAAAGGGACCAAGCTTGATAACCTCGTTCAAGTTGCCCATAATGTTGAGCTCGGAGAGAATAACATTATCGTTTCCCAAACAGGGATCGCTGGCTCCTCAAAACTTGGAAATAATGTCTTTTTAGGAGGGCAAGCAGGTGTTGTTGGACATATTTCTATCACAGATAATGTTAAAGTTGCCACCCGTGGTGGCGTCAGCAAATCGATCACCCAAGCCGGCATCTATGGTGGTGGCCCTGTGTCTCCTATGCCAGAGTTTAACAAAAGACAAGTTCTTCTTAGAAAAATTGCAACTTTTGTTTCAGATCTAGCAAATCTAAAGAAACGTGTTGATAAATTAGAAAGAAAATAATTTACATAGTCTTTATTCATATTTTCTGCTAAATTTTAAATGACCAAGACGCAAATTTCCCTAGAGGTAGTGGCCCATGATAACCATCTACGATAAGGGTGAGCATGATGAAGAGTTCATTGAAATCCCCGAACCTAAAGAGGGATGCTGGATTCACGTCGAAGATGCAACCACCAACGATATCAACCAGATCAGCAAACTGATCGATCTTGAATATACTGATATGTATGATTCACTTGATCGATATGAAATACCTCGCGTCGAAAGAGTGGATGAAACGGTCCTTATCTTTACTCGCCATCCTATTGAACCTGAAGCAGGCCTCTATACAACGACTTTTACCATTATCCTAACTAAAGATTACTTTATCACGATTTGCCCCCAGAAGAGCCAAATTGTTCAAAACTTCATCTCTCAAAAGCCCAAACTTACCCCCTCACAGAAATCCAAATTCCTGATCTATATTCTTTTAAAGATTACCCAAGAATATACACTGCAAATTAAGAAAATCCGGACAACCGTCCTAAAACAAGAAAAGAAGATGGCTTATGTCGATAGTAAAGACATCACCAATCTAACAGCCATTGAAGAGATCCTCAATCAATACCTCTCTTCCCTTGTCCCCATCCGGAATGTCCTCGAATCGATTACCTCTGGGCGCTACACTCTCCTCTATGAAAAGGATCAGGACCTCCTTGAAGACCTTCTAAACGCCAGCATGCAGTCGGAAGATCTCTGCTCGATCAACCTACGGAGCATCCGGAGTCTTAGAGACTCCTACCAGATTATTTTTACGAATCAATTGAATAAAACGATTAAGCTTTTAACAGCTCTAACGATTATTTTGAGTATCCCAACGATGATTGCTTCTCTTTATGGAATGAACGTTGGACTTCCAATCGCAGATTTCAAGCACGCCTTCTCGATCATCTTGATCTTTATCGTCGTCCTATCGATCTTTTCCCTTATTATCTTCCAACGGAAGAAGTGGCTTTAAGCCTTCGGAGTGACATACTTTAAGAACACATCAAGGTTTGGACTATCCTGCTGAGACTCATAAAATAGTTCAAACCAGACTCGATAACATCCCAAGGCTTCTATTACCCTTTCTTTATAATGCCCGTAAGCTTTTTCTAAAGAGGCTCTTTGCTCAGCAAACTCTTCCAGATCATATGTTCGATTAAAATCATCGACTTTAAACCGTCGATCAATTTCAACATCGCGATCTCTAACTTCCCTATCCAAAGGACGATTATTTAAGCCTTTTTTTGCTTTAAAGATTCCTAAAATTGTATTCTTTTCTCTCAGTTGAACTTCGGTATAGTTCCTTGAAATTCTCTGAAAATCACGAATAGGCTGAACGAATGGAGATAAGGTTCGCCACCAATCAAAACCATCCATCATTATAAACTCTTGAATTAATGCCTTATGTTCAGGATCTACTGTGCGACGTTTTTCCTGAAGAAAAGCTTCTTCTTGCTCTTTTCTTTGCTGTACCAGTAATGCTGCTCTTTCTTCTTCTGTTTCCAGTTGTCTTTGTTTGTCTATTCGAAGTGCTTCTTCAAACTCACGATTTTGTTCTCTTATTAAAGGATCTCCAGATACTCCTGCTATGACAGATGTGGCTACAGATAGAGCGGCAATTAAGCGGTTAGCAGCTTCAACATCTTCTGCAGTAATGGGACAGTCACTTGTAAATTTGGCATAGATGCAACTATACTCTTCAGCATGGGCAGAAGAGGGAGCCATATCAAAAAAGGTTCCGAGTTTTTGTTGTATTCGAGCAATCTCACTTTGCAGCTTTTCATCAGCTTCATCCCTAGGAGCATATGAAGATCCACTACTAGTCTTTGAGCCAGAAAGGGCAACATAAACGAAGATGGCAAAAAAGAGAGCCGCAACACCAATAACAACCTTAGCAACGGCGGACATCCCAGAAGCCGCTGGAACGGGTAAGACCTCAGGAGCTATATGAGCGGCTGGATTCAAATTAATTTGTGACATTTTCTACTTCTCCCATTTCTTTAAAAAAAGAAGAGTAGCACAAGCAAAAGTAAATTTAAATCAGTAAAATCGGCGGATTTTCAAGATATTTTTGTACGGTGACGATAAATTTCGCCGCATCGGCTCCATCGACAACGCGATGGTCACTTGATAGGGAAAGCATCATCCGCTTACCAGGAACAACTTCTCCGTCTTTAACAACGGGACAATCGCGCATTCCACCCACAGAGAGGATCGCCACTTGAGGAGGGTTGATGATGGCTTGAAAGTCATGAATCCCAAACATCCCGAGATTCGAGATGGTGAAAGAGCCTCCCCGATATTGCTCAGGTTGAAGCTTTCCTTCTTTTGCAAGGCCGGCAAGATGTTTGACCTCAGCAGAGATTTGACCTAGGTTTTTGTAGTCAACATGACGGACAATCGGAGTGATTAACCCTTCAGGAATACTCACAGCGACAGCGATATCAATCGTCTTAAAATGGACGATTTTACTTCCCGCAGCATCAAACCCACTATTAACATTGGGGTGTTCTTTTAGAGCTAAGGCAGTCGCGCGCATAATAAAATCATTAAAGGTGACTTTAATGCCCCCTTCTTTGAGTTGGTTGCGCAGGGTAATCATTGGCTCAACATCGATATCTTGTTGAACATAGAAATGAGGAACAAAGGTTTTTGATGCCTGAAGTTTTGATCCGATGGCTTTTCGCATGGGAGACAGGGGCTCTTCAGTAAAACTTCCCGGCTTTTCTGTCGGCTTTTGTCCAGCTCCAAAGCTTGCTGCCGTTGCTGCTTGCCCCATATCAAGGTCGCGACTCATAACGCGACCATCAGGGCCTGATCCTTTAACAGAAGTGATATCGATCCCTTTTTCTTTAGCAAGCTTCTTCGCAAGAGGTGATGCTGCTAGACGATCCTTCATTTCTGTATCGAACTCAAAGGTATAGTCTTCTAGAGGGGGTTCGATAGGAAAATTGACTTGAGTCATTCCAGTGGCTGCCGGTTTTGCAGCAGGCACCTTAGCTTTCTCTCCTTCTGCTGGAGTTTCTTCCTGTGGCGCCTCCTCTTCCTGGGATATCCCCTCAGGTTGATACCCTTCAATACTTTCATCTTTTGATTCTGTAAAGATAGCAACAGCTTGATTCACCATGGCTTCGCCCCCTTCAGGGACTAGAATCTTTCTTAAAAACCCTTCATCAAGCGCTTCGTGTTCAACAGTTGCCTTATCGGTTGCAACTTCAAAGAGAAGTTCGCCACTTTTGACTTGCTCTCCTTCTTTTTTGTGCCACTTGACAATGGTTCCCCCTTCCATTGTTGGTGAGAGTTTCGGCATGGTGAGGGTAAAGGGCATGGTCGTTAGCTCCTAAGATGTAATGTTTGATTAATAGCTTCTGCTATCCGTTCAGGATTAGGTTGGGACTCCCGCTCAAGTTCCTTATTGTAAGGGAGAGGGGTCTCAAGTTGGCACACTCGCTTTAGTGGTGCATCTAAAAAGTCAAAGCACTGTTCTTGGATCTGAAACCCAATCTCAGCTGAAATTCCAGCAAAAATATGTCCTTCTTCAACAAGAACGGCAAAATGGGTCTTTCGAACCGACTCTGCAATCGTTCCCATATCAAGAGGTTTAATGGTTCGAAGATCAATCACTTCAATCTCAATCCCTTTCTTTGCAAACATGTCTGCTACAATCATGCAATGATGGAGCATCCTACTATGGGATATGAGCGTCAGATGTTTTCCTTCTCGAAGAATTTTTGCTTTTCCGATGGGGACCAAATACTCTTCTGTAGGAATTTCCATTTTCATCCCATAATCGAGCTCATTTTCGAGATAGATCACTGGGTTATTATTCCGAATAGCTGCCTTTAAGAGCCCTTTAGCATCGTAAGGATTGCTAGGTGCTAGGATAATAAATCCAGGGAGATTTCCATAAAGAGCTTCAACGCAGTGGGAGTGTTGACAAGAGACTTGGGCCGCAGCTCCGTTTGGTCCTCGGAAAACAATGGGAACACTAAAACGATTTCCTGACATGTAGTGCATTTTGCAAGCATTTGAAACGAGTTGATCAAAAGCAACAAAGGAGAAGTTAAAACTCATAAACTCTACAATCGGGCGCAAACCTGTCATTGCAGCTCCAATGCTAAGTCCTGAAAATCCATTTTCTGCAATAGGAGTGTCGATAATTCTGTCGGGGCCCCACTTATCAAGAAGTCCCTTAGAAATTTTATAGGCTCCATTATATTCAGCAACCTCTTCCCCCATGAGATAGACCTTATTATCTCGCTCCATCTCTTCATCAATCGCTTGCCGAATAGCTTCTCTTAGCTCAACTATTTGCATTTTTTCATTCATGGGGCAAAAACATCCTCTTCAAGGGTGGTCGATGCGGGATTCGGACTTTCTTCAGCAAATTTCATTGAAGCCATCACAATTTCTTTTTGCTCTTTATCAAGTGCTACAAACTCTTTATCAGTTAAGATTTTTTCTTTTTTAAGGTATTCGCCAAAGAGATGAATGGGATCGCGCCCTTTGGCGGCTTCGAGTTCTTTTTTTGAGCGGTAGAGAGCAGGGTCTGAAATTGAGTGGCCACGGAACCGTTCGGTAACCGCTTCAACAAGAACTGGACGTCCTGTTTTTCTGACTTCTTCATATATATGCTTAAACCCACCATAGCACTTTGTGAAATCCATCCCATCTAGAGTGTAAGCTTTCATTCCGTAAGCTGGAGCAAAATGCTCAGCAATCGGTTGTACGCAAAGAGCTCGGTTGACTGCCGTTCCCATTCCCCACTGGTTATTTTCAATCACATAGATGCAGGGAAGGTTCCAAAGAGAGGCTAAGTTGAGTGATTCATGGACAGCTCCTTGAACAAACGCTCCATCCCCCAAAAAGCAAACAGCCACCCCATCTTGCTTTTGATACTTAAGAGAAAAAGCAGCTCCTGTGGCAATCGGGAGATGTCCTCCGACGATTCCAAACCCTCCAAGCATCCTCTCTCCATAAAAGTGCATCGATCCCCCTCGACCTAGGGCATTACCCGTCACTTTCCCATAGAGCTCTGCCATCATCTCATTCGGTGTGGCTCCATTAAGGAGTGCAAGGGCATGACAACGGTAAGTGGTGATCCACCAGTTGTTTTCTCTCCCCATAGCATGAACAGCTGCGGTTTGGATCGCTTCTTGCCCCATATAGGCATGAAAAAAACCACCAACTTTCCCCTGTTGGTATGCTGATTCGGCCCGCATTTCAAAATGACGAATCATTAGCATTTCTTTCAGAACTTCTTTCAGCCCCTCTTTTCCAAGCTCGCTTTTCGCCTCTTCAGCCTTGGCTTCGAAGAAGTTATATTTGACGTGGTGAACAGTTTTTTTCGTCATAGATGCGCCTAATCCCCTTTAATGCTTTTCATACTGCACCTTAAGAGGTAAGTCAATAAGGCATTGCCTGCATTGGCCCCAAATCTCTCTGCGGCGTGATGTTAGGATTATTTGTGACAGGCATTGCACGAAGGCCATCTTCATCATCTGTTTGATAACAGCCAACCATCAAGACCACTAACCCAATAAGCATTAAAGTAATTCGCATGATCCTTTCCATAAGTTATACAAAGGAATGATCATAACTAATAGAAGTCTTTTTGACAATTTATAATGAACCTGGCTAGAATGCTTTACATGAGTAAGAGACCCATTTATTACGATACTGAAACGACTGGAGTTCGACCGGACAAGGATCGAATCATTGAAATCGCCGCTTTTGACCCTGTTCAAGATCGAACCTTTCATAGTTTGATTAACCCCGGATGCCCGATTCCTCCAGAAGCAAGCGCCATTCATAATATCTCCGATGAAATGGTTAAAGATGCACCTACTTTTGCTGAGGTAGGAAAACTGTTTGTTGAATTCTGCTCAGAGGAAGTAGTCCTCATTGCTCATAATAATGATTCTTTTGATAAACCCTTTTTGGAATGCGAATATAAAAGAAATGAAGTTATCCTCCCTAACTGGCCTTATATCGATTCATTAAAGTTTTCTCGAAAATACCGCCCAGACCTTCCCCGTCACTCATTGCAGCATCTCCGTGAATACCATGGCTTCGAAGCCAACAATGCTCACCGAGCTCTAGACGACGTCCTTATTCTTCACCAAGTCTTTTCTCAAATGATCGATGATCTCTCTATGGAAACGATCATTGAACTTATGAATCAAAAGCAGACGCTCCGCCATATGCCCTTCGGCAAACACCGCGGAACCCCGATCAAAGAGGTTCCTCCAGGCTACGTCCGCTGGCTCCATGAAAATGGCGCTCTCGATAAGCCTGACAACGCCGAACTTAAAGAAGCTTTCGAAGCTTTAGGGATGCTCCCCAACTAATAGAGTTGAAATATTTCCCCATTTTATGAGAGAATTCCATAAATATCGTTGTATTTGAGGAAACCCATGAAGAAAAAAAACCTAGTATTACTATCACTTGCTGCAGCGCTTGTTGTTGGCTGTACCTCTATGAAAGGGACGAAAGAGCTTGCCAATTTGTCCAACTATGAAATTGATCAGTTTATTATTGATGGAAAGACTGACAAGCACGATATTGTAGCAAAATTTGGAACACAATACTCTGTTGAAGATGACTTTGATGGACGAGAAAAATGGACCTATGAGCTCTCAACTTATAAACCAAAAGCCTCCAATTGGATTCCAGTTTATGGAGAAATCAATCGTGGAACAAATAACAAGGACTACAAACTCACACTTTTCTTTGATGAAAATGGGAAAGTCGTTCGCCACCGCTTTCATCAGAAAGACTATGAAAGCACTCGCTGGCATCAGTACCACCCATCAACAAACTAATGAAAATGAACAAAGAGGTGGTCTTTAAACTCCCTCTTTTATTAAGAAGGGGAAAAACTTGAAGAAATCTTTTTTGCTATTGGCTCTTTTAGGAGCTCTTATCACCGGATGCTATTCCATCCGCTCTAACGCGGTTCATACCAAACTCCAAACATACGAAATTGATCAGCAAATAGTTGCAGGAAAAACATCTCAAAAAGAAATTCTTAAGACCTTTGGCTCTCGCTATAGCGCTGAAATTGATACAAATGGAAGAGAGATGTGGGTCTATAATCTCGCAATTTCTATCCCAACAGCGATTAAGCACCCTAAACAGAAGATTGAATTCATTACCGATTATCAAAGAAATCGAAATAAAAATGACCTCCCTTTCTCAGAAAAATATGAAGGCTTCTCTCCAGAGTTTGATTTAAAAGAATATTTGCTTGCCATCTTTTTTGATGAAGAGGGGCGAGTGATTAGTTTTCACTTAGACCCTAAAGACTCTACTAAAACGCCATCATGGCAATCTTTCGATCGCTCACTTTCTAAGTGAATGGGTTAAAAAGAAGCTTTTAAACTTAACTCCCCACCCCAAAAAATGTAGGTGTTCTTAGGAAGCCCTAAAGAAGTTCCAGATGGGGACCTTCCTGTTGTTGATCCATCTTGCCAAAACTCGAAAAATGGGGTCAAGACTAGGCTGAGATTCCGACTTTCTTGAACAACAAATGTTAAGGGCATTTCGATGAGACAATTCTTAAACTTTTTCTTTATTTTCCAATAGGTGCCACCAATCGGTGAGAGCGCAACACTGGAAAAGACTTGTCCCATCCAGGTTCCATTAGCCCCTATAGAAAACCAAGAGTTTACAGTGTAATCTGTCATTACCCCAACAGGGACATAAAAATGATTGTATCGAAGATCGATTGATTTGCGATGGTTAAGCTTTAGATCATGGCTTAGGTGGCGATAGCCAAATCCTGAAAAGAGTGTCAATGATAGGTCCTTATTAAAAAAGGAAAATGTGTAACCCAGTCTTTCATGAACATCAACATCTAGAAGCGTTCTTTTGCCGTCCCCAGCATGAAGTTTACCATATCTCCAATCAAGTCTTGCTCCTGCATAGAGAAAGTCAAATGGTTTATATTCATAGACCCCTTGCATGCCCCCAAGGTTTCCTTTAAAAGATGGAAATCCGCTTGGTTTAACATAGCCCCTTGCATAGTTGGGACCAATCATAAA
Organism: Simkaniaceae bacterium; assembly: GCA_018399075.1. Classification (GTDB taxonomy): domain Bacteria; phylum Chlamydiota; class Chlamydiia; order Chlamydiales; family Simkaniaceae; genus Neptunichlamydia. The sequence goes on from CP073763.1 coordinate 1,571,830, forward strand.
ATGGTGCACGGGCGGACAGGGAGTTTCCTGTGCAAAGAGCCCCAAAGTCATCAAGTGGAATAAAAACAGTGTGAAAATCTTCTTCATAGCATCTTCTTTTAAAAATTTAACTAGATAGCTAATATTGCTTTAAGTTATAAAATTTAGGCAATGAAAAACTGACTCTTGTAGAGGATACCTGACATGAAACGTTATTTTTTTCTCCTAATATTCACATCTTTGCTCCATGCAAATTCTGAAACATTCTCAGTAGATCGATTGAGAGAAACAGGAGATGAATTCTATTGCCAGCAAGAAGACAAACTTCATCATGCTGGACTGACTGAAGACTATTGCAGAGAACCAAGAAGTGATGTCAACCCTTTTGTCCCACCTCATGGCCTTCCTCCAAGCCCAAAAGATGGCTTCCTTCCTGTTGTTATCGTAAATGGTACTGGGGCCAATGATGATGATGTTTACCTCGTGATGTATGGGAAAGACCCACAAAATTCAGAGCAATGGGGTTTTATTGAGTTTAACGATATGGGAATCGGAAGCTTTGCTCCTATCACCTCTTCAAAAAGATACACCCTACTCTTATCCGATCTTCCTAGTTCCTCGATTGAGGGAACAGGCTCAACTCTGATTTATGTTCCCTATGTTCGAAGTGGTCGAGTCTATATCTCAGTAGGAACTCCTCTTTTTCTTAAAGCGGAAGGCACTTCAATATCTGCGCCAGCTGAAAATAACTTCACGGACCCCAATTATGAAGTCTTTTATGAAGATTTTGAAATTACATTTTTATCTAGTCCTCCTCCTCCTCAAAATCCACAGGCCATTAATTGGACAGCTACCTGTAATACTACAAGTGTCGATACCTTTTCAGGACCTGTTGAGATGGAATATTATTCCTACCCAACGGGTCAAACTCTAGCTTCTGTTTCACCTCAAACTAACGCCGGTCCTTCAGGATTTAGCGGGAATAAAACCCAGCTCTTCACAAATTATCAATCCACCTTTTCAACCCATGCAGGACCTCCTGGAACCCTTCCTCTTTGGAACCGCCTCTTTATTCCCTTCTATCAAAACCCCTATGATAATGCTTCTCCGATCATTACCTACTTAAGAGTTATCTCGCCAAACTCGGGATTTGACCTAGTGAGTGACCCATCCGTTCCCACGTTTTATAATACCCACCAACCCTTTCCAAAGACCTATCTTTCAACAGCAACACCGACAAATTACATCAATGCCTTTTATAGTGCTTATGGAGGAGCTGCCCCAACAAGTAATTTAGTGATTGATACAGAGCTTACCCCTTCAGTCACTTATACTGGTCAAGTAACAGGAGCCAATAATCTATACATGCAAGCAGCCCCTGCAACGACTCCAGATGTTCAAATTGCTAATAATGCCGCCCTCCAAAGTGATTGTTCCCCCTTTTTTACAGGAACATTATTTCCAACAACTCCTCCGCCAGCAAGTCTAGACCAGTATGGATTAAGACTAGAAGACTACTTAAGCGCAGCCTTTACCGTGGGCTTTCTTCTAAATACAACGGTGGGAGCAAGCACCTTAGACTCTGCTTACTTTCAAGCAAACCAAGGCATTTTCTGGAATGAGACGCTCTCCACCCTTCCTCCAAATACAGGACCTTGGTACAACCTTTATGCCAAAGCTCTCCACATGGAAGCGATCAATAACCGTTGTTATGCCTCTCCTTATAGCGATGCAATCGGTCTTGATAGCGCGATTACCCCTAATAATTTGACCGATGCTTCAGTCGCTCCTTATCTCCTTGTGACACTTCATGACTCGACTCCTTTCCCAGACCCCTTTAACGACCCCAATAGCTATGATGTCACCATGACCATCCCCAATGCCCCTGGCTATAGCCTTCGCTTTCGCCAAGGAGGAGGAGCTTGGACCAATGTAACTTCTGGGAGTACTTATAACGGTCTTTACTCAAACACCACGACACCGCTTGAAATTGAATACACAAATCCCACATATGGAACTTCACAGTACTTTGTTTTCTTAAAATATAAAGTTCTTCAACCGATTAATAGTTATACCACTTCGCAAAATGCTGTCACGAATGCTACAACCTTTATTCCAAATGGGGCGAATCCTACAGGATTTACCCTAAATGTTAGCGGTGGCTAGAATGGAATCTTCAATTGTAACCTCTTTCGTTGATGAAAGAGCATAGATGACCTGATCAATCGTGGGGCTTTTTTGTGGCGGCACTTGAAGACTCAAGCAAATTTCAACAAGGCTGGAAATTGTTGCTTCTTCAGGATGACCGCTTACTTTGGAAAGCATTTGCAGCCGCCTTTCTTCTAATGGAAGATGGACATAAACTTGGTCAACTTGGTCAACTTGGTCAACTTGGTCAACTTTTGCATAGTGGCATCTATTTGGATAGCTATACGAAAAGGTCATGAGCTCTTCATCACTAAATGCCCCTTTAAAGCTTGCTTCAATCACATCAGGAAGTCCCAATGAACTTCTAAGAATTGTTTCCATTGTCCTTCCAAAAGCAAATAGATCACTTTCCTTTGTTGGAAGAGGCCAAGAGATTCGATTCCAAGCATTTCTTAATAGAACTAATACCCCTTCTTGGGTCTCAATTCTAGAAAACACTTGGAAATAGGCACACCCCTGAATAAATACTATTTGATAACTTTCTTCTACTGGGTAGGGATAATGGTATTGATAGAGATTGGCATAATGGGTTGTTGGAGTATAGGGCTTTGGATCAGCAGAGTCCCTTAGTCCTCCAAAATCGGTTAGAGCAGCAGTTAAGCCATCGCCCACTAAAATATTATCGGGCTTAATATCGGTATGGAGCTTTCCACTTTTATGGAGAACTTCTAACCCTTGAGCTATGCAGAAAAAAAGCTTTTTAAGAATCGCTGCATTTCTAATCAGTTTTTCTCCCATCGTATCTAAAGCCATCGGATAAAAGTTGCAGATGGCAACAGAAGTCTCTGAATACGCTAATTTAAAGACCCGAATGAATCGATCAATATAAAGTGAATGAGGAACACCTCTAAGAACAGTTTCTTCATCTTGATAGGTATTTCCTGAATAGCGGCTGATCTTCATGGCTCGAAAAGTGGGTGGAGGCAGTCTTTTGAGAGCCCCTAATTTCTTCGTCGCATACTCTTTAACTAAGTAAACCCACGAATAGGTCCCTGCATCTAAAAACTTCTCAAAGACATAAAAATGATTCTCTCCAATCACAACTGATAACCCTTGATTAACATCTACAGGAAGGATGCAGGAAAACCCTTTGTTTTTTAGTGGTGGGCTGTAACGAATAGTGGCCTGCGTTTGGCAAACCCATTGAAATAAGATCGTTATCTTTTCTAAAGGGAGCGGCCTTTCAGTTTCGAAAATTTTTCTAGCTTGAATGAGTCCTGGGAAACAACTCCCCTGACAAATCCTTTGTTGACTAACTTCCATTCCCTTCTCCAATAAATAAATATATTAGTGAAAGATAATAACATAACTAAGTAAATTATAAAATATAGAGATTATTTGAAATAAAGTTAAACATTAGATGGAGATAATACATTTGATTCAAACTGAGAGCGAAAATGAGTCTCCCAAAGGGTTCGGAAAGCAGGACACGTTTCTAGCAATTCTTCCCTAGTTCCTTCAGCCGCTTTTTGGCCATTTTCGAGATAGATAATCCGATCTGCATATTCAATGGTAGATAGGCGATGAGCAATGAGAATTTGGGTTACTTCTCCATGCAGCTCCTTGATTGCCATTTTAATCTTATTTTCACTCACCGCATCAAGCGAGGACGTTGCTTCATCGAGGATAAGGATGGGGGCATTTTTTACCAGGGCGCGGGCAATAGCAAGGCGTTGTTGTTGCCCACCAGAAAAGTTCTTTCCTGTTTCAGCAAGCATGGTGTCATATTTGTCAGGAAGGTCTTTGATAAATTCGTGAGCATGGGCTTTTTTCGCTGCTTTGATGATCTCTTTCAGAGAAAAAGGTTTCCCATAGGCAATATTTGCTCCAACAGTATCATAGAAAAGGAACGGTTTTTGAGGAACAAAGGCAATCTGTTCACGGAGGGATTGTTGGGTATAAGAATGAATTTCTTTTCCATCGATACGAATCGCTCCCTTCTGGATATCATAAAGACGTGGGATGAGTTGGACTATAGTCGATTTACCAACACCTGTTCCTCCAACAAGAGCAACGGTCTCCCCTTTCTTTACCTTGAAGCTCAAATCTCTTAAGATCCATTTATCTTCATAGCGAAACCAAACATTTTCAAACTCAAGAGCGGTATCGAATCCTTTAAGAGAAGTCGCTCCAGGAAGATCAGTAATCTGTGGCTTTAAGCTTAGGACTTCATTCATCCTTTCAGCAGCAACCACCCCTTTCTGGATGTTGGTATTTTCCTCAGCAAACTTCTTAACAGGCTCATAAAAGAGATTTAAAAGGCCAAGAAAGACAATCAGCTCAGAAATCCTCATCTCTAAAATATAGAGACCCACAATCAAAACGGTTGCAATACAAAAAGTCGTGATCATATGGAGAATCGGACGAGTCAGAAGGTCATACTTTGCAGTCTTAGACTCTAGTTTGGCCATCTGAACATTTTGCTGCTGGTATTTTTTAAAGGAGAAGGATTCCATTGCGAAAACCTTGACCGTTTGAATCCCAGATAAAAAGTCAATCAGAACGGAAGTAAACCTCTCTTGGTTTTTCTGGAGTTGGCGCGTAATCTGTTTCACCTTCCGCGTTACAAAAATCACGGGAAGAATCACCATGGGAAGACCCAAAAAAATGACCATCGAAAGTTGCCACGACATCCAAAAACAGGCTATCAGCGTCGAGAGAATTGTAAAAGGAGCCTGAATATAGTTAATCATAAATGAATTGATCGAAACTGCGATCTGATTCGCATCCCCAGCAACCCTTGAGGAGAGAGTTCCAATATTATATTTTTGAAAAAAACTCATCGGTTGGTGTTGGATATGATCAAAGTATTCCTGTCGAAGATCACGGCTAATCCGGATTGATAATATCTGGGTCGTATATCGACTAAAAAAGAGGAAAAAGGCTTTTGTCACTGCAACAAGAAGAAGAAGGGTGATAAAAGCTTTCATATTATGTTCGAAGTGAAAAGTACGCTTAATCTGGTACATAACACGCTTAAGAGGATTATTCCCTGTCCTTTTAATCATGTAACTTTGGACATCGTCTTTAGAAATGGTCCCTTCCCCTTCACGATCGATCTTCTTCCACTTTTCCTGAACATCCTCTAGTGTCACATGCTCCTTCTGGCTCCCCTTTTCATCTTTAGAAGCAAAGAGAGCAAAAAAGTCTGTTCCTGTATCAGCTATTACACCAATGGAAAACATCTCCATTTGACTGGCAACAGTGAGTCCAATCAGTGTTCCAAATGTTACAAGGAAAAGGGATAGGTGGCGACGTGCGCGTAGAGCAGCTTTAAGAAGGAGTTTCATACCCATGAATTATAGAGAACCATCGGATAAATGTCACTCTACTAGAGTTTCTTCTACGCTGAATGCACCTAGTTTACGGAATTTTTGGTACCGCTCTTCAAGGAGTTCTTCACAGGGAATAGCAGCAAGCTTTTTAGTTTCCTTAAGAATGAACTTTTTAACGCCTTCATAAACCATTTTAGGATCATGGTGAGCTCCTCCTTGAGGCTCTGGAATGATTTCATCGATCACTCCAAACTCTAGAAGATCTTCAGATTGCATTTTGAGCATTTCTGCAGCCTCTTCATTCTTGGTAGCATCGCGCCAAAGAATCGAAGCACACCCTTCAGGTGAAATAACGGAGTAATAGGCATGTTCTAACATTCCAACGGTATCTCCAACACCCATCCCAAGAGCACCACCTGAGCACCCTTCTCCAATAAGGAGAACAATAACAGGAGTTTTGAGATTTGCCATTTCCAATAGATTCGTTGCAATCGCAGACCCTTGCCCTCTTTCCTCTGCAGTTAGCCCAGGAAAAGCTCCTGGTGTATCAAGCAATGAAAGAACAGGAAGGTTAAATTTTTCAGCAAGCTTCATCACTCGCAAAGCTTTTCGGTATCCCTCCGGATGGGGCATCCCAAAGTTTCGGTAGAGACGACTCTCTGTATCACATCCTTTTTCTTGAGCAATGATGACAAACTTTTGCCCACCAATCACTCCAAGACCTGCAACAATCGCACGGTCATCACGGAAGAGGCGATCACCAAAAATCTCAGTAAAGCTTTCACAAATATTTTTGATGTAATCAATCGAGCGGGGTCGCTCAGGGTGGCGACAAATCCCTACCCTTTCCCATGGGGAAAGTTGGGAATAGACTTGTGTTTTCAATTGCTCAAGCTTTTTTTCAAGCTTCACAATCTCTTCATCCGTCCAAATCCCATTAACTTTGTTTTGCTCTTTCAGTTGAGCAATCGTTTTTTCGTGGTCTAAGATTTGTTTTTCATGATCTAACATGTTTTATCCCCTTACTTTTCTACTAATTCCCCAGGAACTTCAGCCTCATGGAAATCTGTTACAATTTCCACAACCGTTGGTTTTGTAATGACAATAGAATAAACTTCTTCAATGTCATTCTGAGCAAGGCGAATGCAGCCATCGCTATCATACCCTCCTATTGTCGAAAGATCCTCTTTATAACTTTCTGTCTCAAGATCATAAATCCAAGGAGCTCCATGAAAACCAAATCCTCTTGGGTTATCCCCATCTCCACCAATCTCTTCAGCAAAAGGGATCCAACGTGTTCCAAAAACACGGACCATCTCGACTTCTGACTCTTGGAAATATCCTTCCATTCCGGGTTTGTAAATGGCCACTTTATCGCCAAGGGAAAATTTTCCCTTAGGGGTCAGAAGTCCTGAATAAGACTCTTGATCAAACCGTCCAAGGCCAACCTTATAGGTTTTTAAAAGGATTCTTTCGTTTGCTGCTTCATCAATTCCATAAAACCACATCTTACACCTTGAAAGGTCGACGACTAAGTAAAAACTGACTTCCTTCTTTAAGATATTAAATTGATCTCCCGAAGCCACTTTTTGCGTATAATAGTCTTTTTTTCCATTTAAGCTTCGTGCAATGAAATGACGAGACGTTGAATAGTGGGAAGCATAGTCAGTTACCCATGCTGGGCGCCCCTGAAGCCATGGAACTCGAGCTTTATAACGGAGGGTTTCTACAATAGAGAGTTTTTGCCTTCCAGTTGTAAATAAGCGCCAGACTTGATCTTCTTCCTCATCAGCAACTTCATCTTGAACCGGCTTTAGGTATTGCTCTGATCGCACTTCGAGCGGAGTAGCAGGCTCCTCAGATACTGCTTCAACTTTCATAACTGCCACCTCAGGAGAGGTTTTCTCTCCATCCTTATTCTTCTTTACAAGAGCTAATCCGCCAATGATAGCGAATAGGGATAATGAACCAATAAAAATTGCTTTAGATATAGACATCGTTCTCCTTACGTGAGATGGAAATTATCAAGAATTTTCAAATTGTTTGCAAGTTATCAAACTTTTTAATTCACTGTCCAGTGATAGGGATAAAGCTTTTTCTTTAAAGAAAAAGCAAGTAAAAAATCTGCAGACCAAAAATGGTCCTTTCCAGCAAGGGGGATGAGCTTCATTTCTCCATCAAAATGAGGAGTAATTTCAACCTTTTCCTCTCCTTTTTCAAAAACAACTTGATGGGTTTTTCCTTGGTACCTTTCCAGTATTCCAGGATAAAGAACCTTTTCCTCTCCAATAGTTCCTTTATCTGCTGAGATAAAAAAGACATAAAATAGAGGATTCAACTCATTATGATGACTTTTTCGGACTGTTAAATCTATTTTTTCCCTTTCAGCCTCTAAATTAAAATAAAGCCACTCTTCACTTGGCTCTCCTTCATCAGGTGATGCCATCCGGGTCCACCCTTGAAATTTCCCTATTTCTTCACCAGACTCAATCTTTAAGTCTTTAAATCCTTCCTGGCTTCCATTTGAAAGACGAAAAATTCCATAATAGTCGGAATCTGCAAGAGGGGCGTAATGGGGTCCCATTGAAACAATATGAATCCCTTTTTTATGAATAGATCCTAGTCCTGTGTTCACGCCAGCTGCCGAAGAAGCTAAACTTGTATCTCCATACTGATAACGGATGAAACCTAAACTCCGATCGATATCATGAAGAGTGAGCCCTTGACTCAAGCTTGGAAAGGGACGTTTCTCAAATGCCTGATTAAACAGGAGAATAAAGGGATCAGAGTATTTCTTATCAGAGAAGTTTTCTGAAGCCATCTGCAGTTTTGAGCTATGTGAAAAACAAGAGGCTATATCAAAAAGAAGGGCAAAGGTATCGTTATGAGCAATCGATTGATATTCGGACTCTTTTAACCAAAGTCCTTGAAAAAGTTTTCCCCTATGGTCACAAAGCGAAAGAGAAAACTCGACACACTTGAGTCCTCTGTGAAGAAGATCTTCATCATCCCATACTAGTCCAAGATAGAGCGCAATAAGTCCTATCTCCCCATTCTGCATAGGATTAGGAAGGTCTCTATGAAGAATCGCTCCCTTTTCAAGCTGCTTAAATTCTAATTCCCCTTTTTTATTTTCAAATAGATAACTTGCTAAGGCTTCATATCCATTTTGAAGATAAAAATGCTTGCCAAATCCATTTTTCTTCCCCTTTAAAATAAGAGTGCAAATCTCTTGATCAAGTTTTTCATCTTTTTTTTCATAAAACTTTCTAAGAAAAAGGAGAGAAAGAAAGGATCTGTAATATTCGATTAAATCTTGGGGGGTATCAATAGAAAAGGACTCGCAATAGGTTGCAAGAGGAAATAGAAGGGCCTCCCCACTTTCTTCTCCTTTAAGAAAGGCATGAACTGCTTTTCCTAAAGGATCGGTGCCAAGAGTATCCTCTTGGCTACGCTCAAAAAAAGTGACGAGACCACTCATAAACTTCCACCCCAAAAAGGAGACTTACTTAAAAAGCAGCCCCTTGTTTTTCTTCAGTTTCTATTAGACTTTTCATCTTCTTTCCAGGAGTGAATTTCACTGCCCTTCTTTCTGGGATGATAATAGGTACTGAAGCATTTTTTGGGTTTCTTCCAATTTTTTGTTTTCTTTTTACGACTTCAAAGACACCAAAATCACGAAATTCTAGACGATCGCCATCTGAAAGATATTCCGTCATACAATCTAAAAACGATTGTACAACTAAGCGAACTTCATTTGGATGAAGTCCGCGGCGACGGGAAATTTCACTGATCAGCTTCTTTTTTGTAATCGTTGCCATATCACCCTGCTCCTTAAATTTTAACAAAAGAGATTAATCTCCTCTTCTCATGTCTTGCTGTTTTCTTTCAACGAAAAAGATCAAGAAAAGATTTTGATTCCTTAAACTCATTGTTCTATCTTACTGATTTTCAAGCAAGTTCTTTTTCAATTTTTATAAGAATTTTCTTTTTCTTACCAGCACCAAGAAGAAGATATTTTCCTCCAATGATATGGTTGGATTGAATAAAAAACGATTGATCACCGATTTTTTCATTATTAAGATAAGCCCCCCCATTTTTGATCATCCGGTTCCCTTCCGCTTTACTTGTTAAAAGTCCCGACTTTGCAGCAATATCTGCATACGTTTGATCAATGATATCCTCCATCTTCATCAAGGTATGAGGCATATCTTTTGCAATTTCTTCGAGAACTTCAGGTTCAAGGCTCGCTTTAGAACCAGGTGCCGCAGCTTCGGTCACTTTTAGTGCTATTTGAAGCCCTTCTTCCCCATGGACAAAACGGGTCACCTCTTCAGCAAGTTTCTTTTGAGCAGCATTGGGTGTAAACGTTCCAGATTGAATAGCTTTTTCAAAAGTCTCAATCTCTTCAAGGTTCATAAATGTGAGCATCCGCATTAATTTAATAACATCTTCATCACTCACTCGGACTAAATATTGATAAAATTGATAAGGAGACGTTCTTTCAGGATCGAGCCAAATCGCTCCCTGCTCACTCTTTCCAAATTTTGCTCCATCACTTCGGGTTAATAAGGGAAAGGTCATTCCATAAATCGTTTTTCCTGAAAGTTTACGGGTTAGCTCCATTCCAGCCGTAATATTCCCCCACTGATCGCTTCCCCCCATTTGCAAAATAACATCTTCATTTTCAGAAAGATAATAAAAGTCATATCCTTGCAGAACCTGATAAGAAAATTCAGTAAAACTAATTCCTTCTTCAGATTGAAAGCGGCTTCTCACACTATCTTTTCCAAGCATGGGACCGACACGGAAATGCTTTCCAACATCACGTAAAAAACCAACAAGACCATAATTCGTTAACCAATCATCATTATTTAAAATGGTTGGGTTTTTTAGACATCTATTGAATTGTTTCCTGATCCCTTCAACATTTTTTTGAAGGACTTCATGGGTGAGAAGCGGGCGTTCCGTACTTTTTCCTGAAGGATCGCCTATCTTTCCTGTAGCGCCACCAAGCAACACGACAGGAGAATGACCAAACTTCTCGAGCCAAGCCAAGGCAACAATCCCCACCAGATTACCTAGGTGAAGGCTATCAGCAGTGGGGTCAAAACCGATGTAAGCTTTAAGTGGTTTATCCGCTCTTTTTTTAAGCTCATCGCTTGTAACATTATCGATGAAGCCCCGTTTTTCTAAAAAATCTATCACATTATTCATGGGAGTAAGTGTAAGCTACAAGAGTGATTTATCTCAAGGAGAGAGCAAATCTTGCTACAAACTCCATCAATAGACTATCACGCATTGTGATGGGACAAAGGGGAATTTTTTTCTCATTGATCTTATCTAGTTTTAGGCATCGCATATTAAGCTCATTGACCAAAGAGCGGGTTATTAGGATAGAAGCTATTGCAACAAAAGTAATATAGCAGACCTTTTCAAGACTATTCATCTCACTTGGTTTTTTGTAGCCCTGTTCGATGACATAGCTAATCCCATGCCCAATGGTTCCACTCATTCCCCCATGAAGGAAGGCCGCTGTAGGGTGTATTTTAGGCGGAGAGATTTCAAAAACTTGAAACCACCTTGCTCCCAACCACCCGGTTATAAAACATCCTATTGAAAGGGAACTCGGGTTGGGCTTATATAAGTTATTTATTTTCATTTGAAGAGATGCTTTTTAATCGCTCTACGACAGCGTTAACTTTTTGACTTAAATCTGCAGTATTTTGATTTTCATCAAAAAGCGAAATCGATTTTGACCGAAGAGCGATTCGATCGGAGGCATGACGAGCAATCCACCGATGAATTTCTGATGACTTTCGTTTCAGTGCCTGGGGAGTGATCCCCTGATCCATCTCCTCAAGTCTTTTTCGAAGTTTTTCTCTCGTTTTTTTTGTTTTTTCGCTCTCTTCAGCGAGCCCTTTACCTTGCGACATTTAAAGACAAACCTCTTCCGTTTTCAGACAACAACTGCAGCATCGCATAACTCAGACCAAAAGAAAAGTATAAAAATCTTGCTCTGAAAGTTTGCCTCTGAGAAGATTAATTTTATGAGCGATGAAATGAAAAAAGCGGCAGGATACGCCGCTGCAGATTTTATTGAAAATGGAATGCTAGTAGGACTAGGAACGGGTTCTACTGTTTTTTATTTTATCAACCGCTTGATTGAAAGGACAAAAGAAGGGCTTTCGATTCAGGCAGTTTCCAGTTCCATCCAATCTGAAAACCAAGCAAAAGAGGGTGGAATCTCCTTAGCCGATATCAATGCAATTACCTCTGTCGATCTAACCGTTGATGGTGCTGATGAAATTAATGGGGAAAAGCAAATGATTAAAGGGGGCGGAGGGGCCCTTCTTAGAGAAAAGGTCCTAGCTAATATTAGTCGAGAAATGGTGGTTATTGTCGATAAAAGTAAGGTTGTGGAAAAGCTTGGCAAACATCCACTAGCCGTTGAAATCCTCCCTTTTGCTCGCGAGGCCATCATCGAGAAAATTCGAAAGCTCGGATTCTATGGGACTCTTAGAGAACACAATAAGGATGGGCCCTTTATTACCGATAATGGGAATATGATCTATGATATTCACTTTGAATCTCTTCGAGAAGATCCAGAAAAAGATCATGAAAAAATTCTCCGCATTCCAGGTGTCTTAGAAACAGGGTTTTTCTTCAACCAAGCAGGGCGCGTTATCATTGGAAAAGAAGACGGGACAGTTGATCACTGGTCATAAATCGTCTATAATGAAGAAAAGGATCCGGGGGGAAACATGGACTTTGAACTTATTCCTATACAGTTCAATAAGATCTTACAATCTCAAAATTATACCGTCTTCATTTTAGGCACCGATGAAAAGCAATTTGCGATCTATACTTCTCCCCACGTGGGACATAACCTCCAAATGCATCTTGCTGATCAATTGAAACCTCGCCCCTATACCTATGACCTGATTAACTCTGTCTTTAATGGGTTGAATATCAGCCTTCTTCAAGTCGTCATCACGGATGTCCAAGATACCCTCTATTATGCTCGCCTTTTTGTGGAGCAAGAGGCAGATGGGTTGCGCAACATCTTAGAAATCGATGCTCGCCCCAGCGATTGTCTTACATTGGCACTTGAGAATGATATCCCTATCTACTGCACAAAAGAGGTTTTTGATAAAACAATTTCTATCGAAGAGTAATTGGCAACAAGACCTAATAACATTTGAGTTTTGGTTTACTTCACTCTTTCTAAGATTAATACTGTATGTTGAATTTGTTGCGCGCAAGACCAATAATTGCTGCAATAGCAGCTTCAGCATCAGCTCCTTCTGCTTCAATCTCAATTTTAGCGCCTCGGGTAGCAGCAAGCATAAGAATACCTAGAAGGGACTTTGCGTTGACATTAAGCCCTTGATAAATCAGGAAAATCTGCGCTTTATAGACATTAGCGCACTTAACCAACTCGGTTGCAGGACGTGTATGAAGCCCTTTATCATTGAGTATCACGAATGTTTTTTTTAACTTATTTTTCGAATCCATAAATCTTTGCGAAAATAAACCTTAACGTAAGGCATACTCTTCTTCCTATTTTATCGGCAAGATAAAAATTCTTTGTCAAACTGGTTCACGAGCTGATTAAAGCGGTCGATTAACGTTTGAATCGGACTGCTTTCTCTCATATTAACACCAGCGATTTTGAGAAGTTCTACAGGATATTTTGAAGAGCCAGAAGAAAGGAATTTTAGGTAATCCACTCGAGCCTTATCCCCTTCTTTCATGAGTTTTTCTACAAGGGCATTCGCAGCACTAATCCCTGTTGCATATTGATAGACATAGAAACTCGTGTAAAAATGGGGAATCCGAAGGAATTCGACTTCAATTTCTGGATCAATGGTTAAATCAGGTCCGTAATAGTCTTCATTGAGCTTCCGGTAAACTTCTTTAAGGGTCGCAGCAGTAAGTGGAACCCCTTTTTCTGCTAAGGTATGGATTGTTAGTTCAAATTCTGCAAACTGAGTTTGTCTAAAGAGGGTGGCACGGATATCATCGATCTTTTGATTCAAAAGATAACACCTTTCTTCAGCTGTTGTAGCTTTATCCATGAGATGTCTAAAGAGAAGTTCCTCATTAAACGTTGAAGCAACTTCAGCCACAAAAATGGGGTAATTTGAATATTGGAAGGGTTGGTTTTTATTGCTGTAGTAAGAGTGAACACTATGACCTGCTTCATGAGCAAGAGTCATCACATCACGAAGTGTTCCTTGATAGTTTAAAAGGATGTAGGGAATGCTATCATAACAACCACTTGAATAGGCACCTGAACGTTTTCTCGCATTTTCATAGCGATCAACCCATCTCTCTTCTCCAAGTCCTTTTTCTAAAACTTGATGATACTCATCACCAAGAGTCCTGACAGCATCGAGAACAAGTTCGACACCTTCAAGGTAAGAGTAGTGTTTCTCATACTTGGGAATAAGGGACACATAAAGGTCATAAAAATGGAGCTTTTCATAGCCTAAAATTTTCTTTCTTAAGGAAACATACCGATGCAAGGAAGGGAGATTTTTCCTAACAGTTGAGATGAGATTATGGTAAACCTCTGTATCAATTTGATGAGGCGTCAGAGCTGCATGGAGAGATGATGAATAATGACGTGCTTTCGATTCAAAAATATCTCGTTGCACTTGCCCATTGAGCATTTCTGAAACTGTATTTTCAAACTCTTGAAATCGGCGATGAAGTCCTAAAACCGCATTTTTCCTTAGGGTCCGATCTTTAGATTGAAGATAAAGACCATAGGAGCCATGGGTCAGCTCAATTTCTTCCCCTTTTTCATTAGCGATCTTCCCAAACTTAAGATCAGCATTATTAAAAACCCCAAAGGCCTTTTGAGGCGCTTGAAGAGCTTTTCCAGCAAGAGAGAGGAGGTGCTCTTTATCAGCAGATAATGTGTGGGGTTTTAAAGCCGAAAGCTTTTCTAAATAGATATGATGATCACTTAACTTTGCATCTTTTAAGTAAGACTCTAATATTTTCTCTGGAAGTTGAAGAATTTCTGGCTGAACCCATGATGTTTCATTTTGAAAATCATAATAGAGAAGGGAGATCCTGTCATAAGCTTCTTTATAGGTTTCGTTCGCAACATCCTCATCATGGCGAAGGTGAGCATAGGTATATAGTTTGTAAAGACGACGCTCAATGTCTAACGTATCATTAAGGAGAGAGGTTAACTTTGCAGAATCCTCTCCAATTTTTCCTTGATACGTTCCGATATGAGGCCAGCATTCCTTTTCTGATTTGTCCTTTGTTAGCTCTGAAAAGTCTTTTTTCCAAGCCTCCAAACTAGGATAGAGCGAAGCCACATCCCACTGATCATCAGTCTCAATATCCCTGCGTTCTTTTGCCATATTTTCTCCTATGTGTAAGAGCCAAATCTAGCTTTTTTTTGATTCTAGTGCAATCAAAAATTATTTTTTAGCAGTATGGGGTCTCTTTTGCTAATTTTTGTTGAAAAAAAATCCTTCTATTGTTAAACTCACCCTTTTAAACTCTATAGAAAACTTTTATCGAAATAGGAGAAAGTTCTATGTCTCAAAAAACGAAAGTTTCATTAAGACCTCTAGGGGATCGCCTCATTGTTCAGAGATTAGAGCAAGAGGAAACCCTCAAAGGAGGAATCATCCTTCCTGATACAGCGAAAAAGAAACAAGAAATGGCAAAAGTAATTGCCGTTGGTAAAGGAAAAACTACAGATGAAGGGAAACCCCTTCCGATGCCTGTAAAGGTTGGAGATACTATCTTAATGGATAAGTATTCTGGACAAGAAGTGACTGTCGATGATGAGGAATATATTGTTCTTCGCGCCGATGACGTGATTGCAACAATTGAAGGCTAAGAAGGAGAAACATCAATGGCACCTAAAGATATTAAATTTAAAGAAGACGCGCGTAACAAAATCCTGAAAGGGGTTAAGGCGCTCTCAGCAGCAGTTAAAGTGACACTTGGCCCTAAAGGGCGGAATGTCGCGATTGATAAGCCTTATGGCGCACCCCACGTCACAAAAGATGGAGTCACTGTCGCTAAGGAAATCGAGCTTGAAGATAAGCACGAAAATATGGGCGCTCAGATGGTCATGGAAGTGGCTAATAAAACAAACGACAAAGCAGGCGATGGAACAACAACGGCAACCGTTCTTGCTGAAGCCATCTATAGTGAAGGACTCCGCAATGTTGCCGCTGGAGCCAATCCGATGGAAATTAAGCAAGGGATCGAAAAAGCGGTCAAAGCGCTTACTGATGAACTCAAAAAAATGAGCAAGAAAATCGAAGACCGAAAGGAAATTGCCCAAGTGGCAACGATTTCTGCAAATAATGATCCTGAAATCGGCGAGACCATTGCAAAAGCAATGGAGCGTGTCGGTAAAGATGGAACTGTCACTGTTGAAGAAGGAAAAGGTTTCGAAACAACCCTTGATGTTGTTGAAGGGATGAATTTCGATCGCGGTTATCTTTCTGCTTACTTCGTGACTAACCCTGAAACGCAAGAAGCCATTTATGAAAATGCTTTCGTTCTTGTTTACGACAAGAAGATTTCTTCGATGAAGGATTTCCTTCCTATTCTTCAAGCCGTTGCTGAAAGTGGCCGTCCCCTTCTCATTATCGCTGAGGATATCGAGGGAGAAGCCCTTGCAACACTTGTTGTGAACCGCCTAAGAGCAGGTCTTAAGGTTTGTGCTGTTAAGGCTCCAGGATTTGGAGACCGCCGCAAAGCAATCCTTCAAGATATCGCCATCCTCACTGGAGCTGAGTTCATTAGCGAAGAGTTAGGAATTAAACTTGAAACTGTCACTCCTGAAATGCTTGGACAAGTGAAAAAAGTGGTCGTGAAGAAAGACGATACAACTCTTGTCGAAGGAGCTGGAAATAAGGAAGCGATTCAAAAGCAAATCGCTCTAATCAAACGGCAAATCGAAGAAAGCACCTCTGATTATGATCGTGAGAAGCTCGAAGAGCGTCTAGCGAAACTTTCTGGTGGTGTTGGAATCATTCGCGTCGGAGCTGCGACTGAAGTCGAAATGAAAGAGAAAAAAGACCGTGTTGATGACGCTCTTCAAGCAACAAAAGCTGCTGTTGAAGAGGGAATCCTTCCTGGTGGAGGAAGTGCCTTCATCCATTGTATTCCTGTTCTGAGGAAAATGTCAGAAGAGCTTTCTGGATGTTCCAAAGTGGGTGCTGAAATCATCATGAAAGCCATCACTTACCCTCTTCGGCAAATTGCAGAAAATGCAGGCCAAGAGGGATCAATTGTTGTTCAAAAAGTGATGGGAATGAAGCTCAATGAAGGGTGGAATGCTCTGACTGATGAGTATGGCAACCTCGTTGAAATGGGAGTGATCGATCCCACAAAGGTCGTTCGCCTTACAATAGAGCTTGCAGCCTCTATTGCTTCGCTTCTTCTCACGACTGAAGCAATCATCACTGATGAGAAAAGTGATGAAAAATCTCCTGCTATGGCAGGTGGCGGAATGGAATATTAATTCCTTTTTTCCTACGAAAAAAGCGCTTCCTAAGGGAAGCGCTTTTTTTTTATCCTCTGATGAGTTATCCCTTAAATTATGAAGAAGCTTATCGGAATCCTTCTTGGAATTATCATTATTCTTGGCGTGGGAGGCTATATCGCCTATGCAAATTCCTCTCTTATCCTAGCCCAGATTATCTCTCATAAGACACAAGTTCCCGTTACAATCAAGAAAGTTGAATTCTATAAGGAATCTTTTTCGATTCAAGAGCTTCAAATGTCTAACCCTAAGGAAGCGCGCCTTCCTACTGCTCTTAAAGTTGAATCAATCGAAATAGATAGTCCATACCGACAGTACTTCGAAGATCCCATTCTTATTGATCAAATTCTTGTTAATAACGTCTATGTGAACATCCAAATCTACGACAAAGCGCAAACAAAGGGAAACTGGCATACGATTATGGATAATATGGCAGAGGAACATAATAGCCCCCTCTCTATTGAGCGCTCTGCCCTCATTAAGAAGTTGATCCTGACTAATATTCAAGTTGATCTGATCCTATCGGATGGCAGTATGCACCACCTCTCCCCTATCAACAGATTAGAGTTTAATAATATCAATTCAGATAAAGGGATCCCTATCCAAGAGATCTCCGAGATTATTGTTCAAAAAATGATGAATTCAATCTTCCTAGAAAAAGGGCTTAAGGCAATCATAGAGGCCCCCATTGATATTATCAAAGGAGTGTTGCCGTTTCTATGACGCATTTAGAACTAGCAAAAGATAAAAACGGGAAATTCGCACCCTTTTTTTAATTCAGGTCTTTTCAACAATAAGCTTTAGTGTTCTTTATTCCACTCTCGTCCTTTATACAACAAAAAAACCGCACGAAAATCCTTCTCTTTCAAGATAGTCCTTGAAATCAAGAACTTAGTTTAGTAGCTTAGTCGTTTTTTAAACACAAGACAGGTATTTCATGAATCTTTCTGTTCAAAATATGCCACCACTGGAATGGACAACGCCTATTCAATTGATGGAGGAAACAAAAGTAGTCAATCAAACAGGACATCAACTTGATCTTACAGTTGCCATTTATTCGATAGATGGAACTCAGATTGAAAATGCTCATTTTTTACCAAGTGAAGAAGGGCATTTTATTATTCCTAAACCCCCTTATCATACCCCTGAACGTGTTCAGGTTTCTCTTTTCTGCTACCAAAGAGACGATTCCACTAGCCCTACCTATGAAAGACATATCTCTTTCCTGGATCTTTTTCGGAATGAGGACTATCGATTGTGATTCTAAAGAAAAGCCTCTCAAAAGAGAGGCTTTAGTCATTCTAGTCTCTTAATGAGAATAGCGATTTAACACGGCAAGAGATTGTTCAAGAATCCCTACCACCTGTTGCTGCTTTGGAGAAAGACTATGCAATTCAAAACGGTTAGGAAGTGCAAAGAATTTCTCAAGATCAAATAGTGCTGCGTCAGCCCATCCATCAGGATTATCTTCAAGGTCTAAGGCTCCAATTCGACCTAAAATATAATTTCGAAGACCGGTATAATCATGAGCAGTATAGGTACCTTTACTAGAATGAAGGGCAGTAAGCTGTCCTCTCCTAGATTCTTGGTTATTCTGTGCTACTTCTCTAAGAAGCTTAAGAGAAAGATTTCCCATGGCTGCTTCAAACCAAGCCGTAAGAGCTTCTTTGATTGCAGGGTTCTTTCTATCCTCTTCAAGATACCGACACTTTTGATCATATGATTGTTGAAAGGTCAAATAGGTACGGAATAAAGCTTCCATTCCCTTTAGGGTTGCACTATTTCTTACCTCTTCTTCATAGCCATTTGAGAAATCAACCTCATCAAGCCTTTCTTCAACATAAGTAATAAAACTCTTCATCGTGCGAACAAAGTCATAAAGCTCTCCATAATGACTTGTATTTCTCTCAAGTCCCTCTAACTCTCTCTCTGAAACTTCTTTTCTTAATTTTGGAGCAACTGGAGTAAAAGGAGTCTCATCTAATGTTTCATTGCACATGAGCTCAGATGCTGCTGCACTTCCTAAAACCGTCCTAGCGATTTCATTTGCAGTTTGGCGAAAACCATCTCTAGCTTCATCACTAAGAGGTTTAACCCTTACTTGTGAATGTTGCATATTTAAAGAAAATGTTACAAATGCCACTTTAACCTCTTAATTATTTTTTTCAAAAACATTGAATTATTATAATTAAAATGACTTATTAGTTAAATATTACTAATTAATTTAAAGAAAATTAAACTAAAAACTAACCATTAGTCGTAAATCCAGGAAAGAGGGTCATCCCTCCGTCAACGAAAAGACTCGTTCCATTGACATAGTCCGAGAGGTCTGAAGCAAGCCAAACCGCTGCATTCCCAATATCCTCTACTTGACCGATTCTCTTATAAGGAATCACATTCATAAGATCTTTGAGAGCTTCTGGGGTATCCCAAGCCTCTTTATTGATAGGGGTTTTAATCGCCCCTGGACAGATGCTATTGACTCGAATCTTTTTAGGAGCATGTTCTTGAGCCATCGATTTCATGAGCATCATGATTCCCCCTTTAGAAGTCGCATAGTTGGCATGACCAGCCCATGGGATCATCTCATGAACAGAACTCATACAAATCACTTTTCCAGCAGCACAAGAGACCTCTTTAACAACGCCTCGACGGATAAATTCTCGGATCGCTTCCCGCGCGCAAAGAAATTGTCCGGTAAGATTGATTCCGATCACTTTGTTCCATTTTTCAAGGGTCATGTCTACAAAAGGAGAGTCTTGTTGTAGCCCAGCATTATTGACGAGAATATCGATAGTTCCAAATTCCTTAAACATGAGCTGAAACATCGCTTGGACATCTTCTTCGTTGGAAACATCAGCTTTTGCAACTAAAACTTTTCCACCAAACTGTGCTGCTTCATGAGCCACAGCTTCAGCTTTTTCCTTAGATCCAGCGTAGTTAATGACAACATCAGCGCCAGCCTTCGCTAGGGCAACTGCAACACCATGACCAATTCCTGAACTTGAACCTGTGACAAGAGCTTTTTGGCCCTTGAGTAAATCTTTCATAAGAATCTCCTTTGATTCTTACATAGGAGATTCTCGATGTTTTTGCAAGCAATACTCTAAAATTCGAGCACCCCCATGGATTAGAGGGAGTTTAAGTGCTTCTTGATGGCTAAGCCATAATGCTTCGGTGTGTTCACGAAGATCAAGATCAAGAGGTGGCTCTACTTTGAACGTACAATTATAGATCGAAAAGTCGTACTGATAGTCGGGAAACTCCATATAAAGAGTCATTAAGAGAGAGAGGTTTTTAGGAAGAAGGTCTATTCCACACTCTTCATGTAGCTCTCTTTTGGCCCCTTCGAGCCGTGACTCTCCTTCTTCTCTTTTACCACCAGGTAGACACCACTTCTCCCCTGAATAACTTTTAGGACTTCTTTTAAGGAGAAGGATTTTGTCCTCATATAAACAGTAACACCCCACAACTGTCACTCGTGGAATAAATCCCTTAGGCTCACTTTCAAAAATCTTCAGGACCATTTTCAAAAAAAAGGTGTTGGTTTAAAGTACTTAGATATGAGTATTATAGATGCAATCCCGAAAATCTGCAGCTTTTTTCCCAAGATGACCTCTTTTTTTCTTAAAATTGGGATGGTTCCTGTTTCCTTTTACCATATTTATTACCAAAGCCCCTTTTTTAACACTGCCTTTAATGATGCCTATGGAATAGAAAAAATTGGCAATTTCTTTTTGATCCCCTCGCAGTATCTATGTGAAGGAAAGGTCATTTGCTATGATGAGGAAACGGATTCTTATGATATAACCCAACGCTTTGAGTATGAAACTCACAAGCGGCTTTTTGCTCCTGCTGCCCTTACCCTTTTTACCCCTGCAACCATTTTAGGAACAGTATGCAAAGGACTTTCCTTTCTCTCTCCAAACGTTAAGGTAAAGCATCAAAAGCTTAAGGTTGAGATGCATCAGGAGCTCGTGATATCAAACAATGATCATTACCTAGACATCGGAATCGAAGTTGACGATTGGAAAAAGGGAGAACGGTTTATCTCTCAAGGCTATAAAAGAAAGCCTGGTGCTGAAAACAATCTTAAAGAAGATAAAGAGTGCCTAAAGGAGATTGCAAAAATCCTCCATGCTGAAAAGATCCCCTTTTGGGTTGATTGCGGAACATGCATCGGAGCTTATCGCCATGGAGGAGTGATCCCATGGGATAATGATCTCGACCTTTCGGTTCTCGTCGATGACTTTCAAAATGTATTAAATATCCTCCGAAGGCTCGATAAGAAAAGGTTTGTTGTGCAGGATTGGTCTTCTCGAGCACGCCCTGGCTCCTATATTCGGGTCTATGTGAAGAAAAACCGGAATCATATCGATATCTACATGAATGATATTGATCCCGATGAAAAAACAATCACCTATATCGTTGCCCATGAAAATAGTCACTTTATGGCTGAAGGGTGGAAAGAAAGGGAGAGGATCCAAAAATCCCCTATCCCCTTTGATGTGATTTTTCCACTAAAGGTTGGAGAGTTTGATGGAATTGAAGTTCCCGTTCCCAATCAAACCGCCCGCTTTTTAACCTATAAGTATGGCCCTAACCTCAATCCTCCTCGTCTATACAACGAAGAAACGGGTGAGTATGAAAAAGACCTTTCCCACCCCTATTGGGAAATCCCTCTCGTTCATTAATCATCTTTTTTCTTTGAAAACTTATTAAAAAAGGCCCTCAGTTGAGGGCCAATTGTAATGGTCTTACTTAATAGCTGAAAGGCCAATCACATTAAGTTTACCAGTCTCTTCATCAAGAAGTGAGATGTCAAATACTGGAGAAAAGTGCGCTTTCGGAACAAAAATTAATGTCTTTGAAAAAGAGTTTGGTGCAAGAACAAAATGGTCTTTTGCTTTCTCGTCAAAATCTTTATCAAGAGAAGTATTTGCATTTGAGGATTTAATCCCATCAACCACTGCAGGAATAAAGAGAGGCCAAATAAATAACCCTCCAACACTATAACCTGTTACTCGTCCAGCTGTAGAAGTGTGAACGGTACGCGCTACTTCCTCAGGACTTGCGCAAGGAAGGCTAATATCTCTTGTAGAGAAAACATAACGTTTACTTGTTTTGTTTTGAAATGTAAGCTGGACAGGCTGATATCCCTTAGCAATGACATTGCGATCAAGGTAGGTATAGCAGTCTTCAACAGTATATGCTTTGCACCCAATCTCCATTCCATTCACTTCAGAATAACTTCTAACGCACTCAGGATCAAGAGCAGAAAGAGAGTTTGCTTGGTAGGATGCACATCCAGTAAATAATGCAATCGTTGAAATAATTAATAATAGATTAATCTTCTTCATGGTTACTCCTCAATTTTTGATCATTCATCTTATCCTCAGCACTCGATTTTTGTCGAAGAGAATTGGCTCCAAAAGTGAGCCCTACACGAGCCACAATTTCTTTATCCAACCCATACCCAGGAAGGTATCCAGAGGTTTTTCCACCAAGCTCTCCAAAAAGAGCCACTTTTGAAAGGAGGTTCAGCCTTCCTGTGAATGAAAGAGCAGTTCCCCAACGCCTTTTATTAAGGGAAGGGCGAAAGGCCGTCCCACTATCTAAAAGCTCCTGAACAGTTACGGGTGTATTAAAAACGCCTTGGTTCCAACCATCAAAGCGGAAACCTATAGACCCTCTCCTTCCAGAATAAAGGTGGTCATACGCAAAACCAACTCCGAAACTCCTTTTTCCTCCTTTGAAGTAGAAGTAAAAAGGGTTTCCTTTGTAGAGAAAATAGTTTTCTAAATAGGCTTCAGGAGCATAAGGTGCATAGCCGATTTTAACATTGGGTAAGTAACGGAGATCTTCACCTAATGAGAACATGGGAAACTTCCAAGATTTACCTTCTGCCATATAGTAGAAAAAGGAGTAGTAGGAATAAAAGGTCATCGGATCAAGCCAGTTAAAAAGGGTCCAACGGAGGAGTTTCCCATGGGTGAGTTCTCCATCGGGGTAGGAATGATTATGAAAAAACATATAACCTTTAACATCATTTCCTGAAGGGCCATCTCCTTTAAGCTTTCCAAGATGAGTAATCCAGGTGTACCAAAAAATCGATTGCTGAGCTTGATTATAGAGCGTCGAAAGACGTCCATCGATTTCTCCCTTAGCTATCCACTGCATTTTAAGATCGCGCGCTAAAATTTGCTCAGCTTCAAGACCTGCAACAGTCACAGCAAGCATCTCTCCAACAGTCATAGAGTAATACTCTTTATCGTTAAAATATGTGGCACCTCCCCAAGGTGATACCTGATAT
Organism: Simkaniaceae bacterium; assembly: GCA_018399075.1. Lineage (GTDB taxonomy): Bacteria > Chlamydiota > Chlamydiia > Chlamydiales > Simkaniaceae > Neptunichlamydia. Next base: position 1,595,141 of record CP073763.1, read on the forward strand.
TTTTTGGGGGTATATCCTAATTCTCGAAGGCGGTATCCATGTCCAAAAACTTCATGCTGGGTTACATCAGCAAGCATATTGATATTATGCCAGAATAAAAACTGCTCAAGTGTTCTTCCCCATACCTTTGCCGTAGAGTCTTTCTTGGATTTTTTAAAGAGGGCATCCTCTCCTTGAATCATCAGTTCTTGAGCAAAAATTAAGTTGGCAGAGCCAGAATAAGGAGAAAAGTGAGGGTCGACCATCACAGTCTGATTGGCAAAAGCACTTCCCGTTATCAAAAACAAGCACAAATTCCGTATCAATTTCATTTCATTTTCCTAATTAAATCGAATAATCGAGAGGAAATAGTAACATTAGATAAAAATAAATGCCATAAAAAAAGCCTCCCAAAAGGGAGGCTATCTCCGGATGCTGGATTCGAACCAGCGACCAATAGATTAACAGTCTACTGCTCTACCGCTGAGCTAATCCGGAATAAGTACGCAATGATAATCACCTAGAGATTTTAGTTCAATTGATTTGATATATGACAAAAAAATTTGTGTGCAAAGAGGAGGAGATTAGAGTAAGATGGCAGGCTATGGATCAACTCAGCGGATTTATCGACCACATTATTTTTGCTAGTGAAGAAACGGGGTTTACTGTTGCAAAACTTAAGACGCCGCGGCAACAGGATCATATCACCATCGTGGGTTCTCTGCCCGGTGTCAATCCTGGCGAGACTCTCCATTGCAAGGGAACTTGGAAACACCATCCGCGCCATGGGCGGCAGTTTGAAATAGAAAGTTATGAGCTGACAGCTCCTGTCGACCTATTAGGAATACAAAGATATTTAGAATCTGGAATGGTTAAGGGTGTTGGCCCTGTCTATGCTGAGAAGATTGTTCAAGAGTTCGGAGTCAAAACCCTTGAGGTCATTGACAAGACTCCCCATCGCTTGACAGAGATTCCAGGGCTTGGAGCCAAACGGGTAGAAAAGATTGAAGCCTGCTGGAATGAGCAAAAAGGAATCCGCAATGTGATGATCTTTTTGCAGTCTCATAAAGTTCGCCCTTCATTTGCTCAAAAGATTTTTAAGCGGTATGGAGAAGAGAGTATCGATAAGGTCAAAGAAAACCCTTATGCTCTTGCCAAAGAAATCTATGGAATTGGCTTCAAATCGGCTGACGAACTTGCTCAAAACCTAGGTATTGCCAAAGATTCCCCTATCCGAATCAAATCAGGAATTGAATATGTCCTTTGGGAGTTGAGTAATGATGGCCATGTCTGCTTTCCTAAAGAGGGGTTTATTCCTGAAGCAGAAAAGATTCTAGAGGTTGAAGGCAAGCTCATTGAAGATCAGATTAATGCTCTGGAGCTAGAAGGGCACATCATGGTTGAAAATCTAGAAGGTATCGCTCATATTTGGGTCCGCCCCCTTTACAGTGCCGAATGGGGAGTGGCCCAAGAGCTAAAACGGATCCATGATGCCCCCTGTCATATCCGCCCTGTCTTGATTGATAAAGCCATTGAATGGGCACAAGAAAAACACCGGATCCGCTTTGCTAAAGAACAGAAAGTCGCAATCTCAAGGAGTTTAGAAGAGAAGATTCATATCATTACAGGAGGACCGGGAACGGGAAAAAGCACGATTACCCGTGCAATCCTATCCATTGCATCGCGAGTCACCGATAAAATCACCCTTGCAGCACCTACAGGACGGGCCGCTAAGAGGATGACAGAGATCACCGGAAAAAAAGCTTTTACCATCCATAGCCTTCTCGAGTTTGATTTTAACGAAGGAGGTTTTAAACGAACCCGCGATAACCCTCTAACTGCACGTCTTCTGATCATTGATGAAGCCAGCATGATCGATACTCTCTTAATGTATAGCCTTCTCAAAGCAATCCCTGATGAAACCCGTGTTATTTTTATAGGCGATATTGATCAACTTCCTAGCGTTGGTGCTGGCAATGTTCTCAAAGATATGATCTATTCAGAAACCATTCCTATGACCCGCCTAAAATTTATCTTCCGTCAAGGAAAGGGATCTCGCATTGTTGCAAATGCCCACCGGATTAACGCTGGCTATTTCCCTGAAACCGAACATGAACAAGGCAGTGATTTCGTCTTTTTCAATGTTGATACACCAGAAGAAATCCTTGCTAAAATCATTAATCTTATTGAGCATCATATCCCCGAAAAATTTCCCTTCCATCCTGTTGATGATATTCAAGTCCTTTCTCCGATGAAAAAAGGAATCATTGGAACAGATAACCTTAATCATGCCTTGCAGCAAAAACTCAATCCTCAATCTCTTTCTCTCGAGCGGATGGGACGTCATTTTAACCTCTATGATAAGGTGATGCAAATTCGGAATAACTACGATAAAAAGGTCTATAATGGCGATGTTGGCCGGATCACCTCTCTTGACATGGAAAGCCAAGAACTAGTTGTCAATTATGATGGGAAAGAGGTTCCCTATGACTTTTCAGATATCGATGAACTCATGCTTGCCTATGCCGTTTCGATCCATAAATACCAAGGGAGTGAGTGCCCCTGCGTTATTATCCCTGTCCATACCTCCCATTTTAAGCTCCTTTTCAGAAACCTTCTCTATACGGGAATCACCCGTGGAAAAAAGCTTGTGATCCTCCTAGGCACTAAAAAAGCCTTAGCCATTGCTGTTAAAACAGATAACGTTAAAACCCGCTATTCGGGCCTCCAGTATTTTCTGAGTAAAGTCCCAGCACTAAACACTTGAAATTAAAAGAAAATGTTGCTAGAATCTAAGTAAGGATGATTAGGGGTAGAAGAAAAACAACCCTAAATGAGGATAGAGTCATGAAAAAAAAGTCTAAAAAACTAGTACGCAAGGTTTTACGTAAATTTAAACGGAAATCACGGTTTAAACGAGCTATTGAATCCTTTAAGGATTTAACAAGAATTTAAGCTATGGGGCTCCCAAGAGGGGCCTCTTGTATTTCTACTATTTCTAGGGAATCATCATTCCCTGCCGCTAGGATCATTCCCTGGCTTTCAACGCCCATAAGCTTGGCAGGTTTAAGGTTAGCTACAAATGCCACCTTTTTTCCAATAAGAGCTTGAGAGTCGGGATATGCCCTGCGGATTCCAGAGACCACTGTCCTTTTCTCAAAACCGAGATTGACCTCAATTTTATAGAGTTTATCACTTTTAGGAACCTCTTCAACCGATAGAATTTCTGCTACACGGATATCGAGCTTTTGGAAAGTATCGAATGTGATTTGATCTTTTAGATTTCCTGCCGCTTCTTTTAAAGCCTCAAGCTTTTTTTCTATCACGCTATCCTCCACTTTAGGAAAGAGCACTTCGGGTTTTGGAAAGGTGCGATTTTGGGGAATCCCTGCCTCTAGGACAGCCTCCCAATTTTGATCTTTAAGGCTTGTTTCATTGCCCAGAAGTTTCCACACTTTTTCAGCTGTCTCAGGAATAATGGGGAAAGAAACCAGAGCTAAGGCATTAAGCGCCCTCAAACAGCAGGCAATGGTTGTTCCCATTCCTTGCGCATCTTTCCATGGTTTTTTTCCATCAAAGTAAACATTTCCTTCCTGCGCAATTTCCATAATTAGTTGAGTTGCTTTGCGGAGGTGAAAATGTGAATAGGCTTGATGGATTGCTTTAGTCAGCGCATCGATTTTTTCTAAAAAGGATTCATCTTCATGTTTAAGGTCTCCATAAGGAGGCATGACCCCATCGCATTTATTTTGGGTAAAGACTAGGACTCGATTGATAAGGTTTCCATATTTTCCTAACAGTTCACTATTGCAGCGCATTTGAAAGTCTTTCCATGAAAACTCGCTATCTTGGGTTTCAGGAGCATTCGCTGCAATAGCATAGCGGATCTGATCAGCTGAAAAGTTTTTGAAAAAATCGTCGAGATCAATGTACCAACCCGCTGACTTACTGAACTGTTTTCCCTCTAAATTATAAAACTCATTAGCAGGAAGCTCATCAACAGTTTTATAAGGTTCATCTTGCCCCATCGTCATGGCTGGAAAGAAAATAGCATGAAAGGGAATATTATCTTTTCCAATAAAGTTCACCAGCTTTGTCTTTTCATCGCACCAATACCGTTTCCAAGCCTCTGGATCCCCCTTTTTTAAGGCCCACTCTTTTGTTGCAGAGATATAACCTATAGGTGCATCAAACCAAACATAGAGAACTTTTCCCTCCGCTCCCTCAAGAGGAACAGGAATTCCCCACTCAGAATCACGGGTAATCGCACGGGGTTTTAGATCATCGATGTAGTTTTGCGCAAAGTTAACAACATTAGACTTCCAGTTCTTCTTTTTAATCCAGTGAGTGAGTTCATCCTTGAAAAGGTCAAAACGGATAAACCAGTGTTTCGTCGCTTTTAAGATAAGGGGAGCCCCTGTTAGCTTTGACTTAGGTTTTTTTAAATCGGTTGCTTCATAGCTTGCCGCGCATTTGGGACATTCATCTCCTCGCGCTTCTTCAAATCCACATTTCGGACAGATTCCCATAACATAACGATCAGCAAGGAACCGCTTATCTTTTTCTGAGAAGAGCTGGTCTGTTACCTTCTCTTTAATATAGCCATTTTTAAGGAGTTGTTTAAAGTAGGTTTGGGAGGGTTCTACATGCCCATCCCACGTAGTACGAGAGTAATGGTCGAAGCCGATATTCATCTTTTGAAAGAAGTCGCTTAAGACCTGATGGAAATGATCCACATGCTCTTTTGGTGTACGCCCCGCAAGCTCTGCACTCAGGGTGATTGCCACCCCATGTTCATCCGAACCGCAGATATAGAGAACGTCATTTCCAATGAGTCTCTGAAATCGGGCATAACAATCCGCAGGGAGATAAGCTCCAGCAATGTGCCCAAAGTGAAGGGGACCATTTGCGTAAGGGAGTGCTGCCGTTATCAGAACTTTCATTCTTCGATTTCTTCTTCCTCAAGCTTAGGAGGATTCTTCCGAATCTCTTTTAAAAGTTGAGTCACATTTAGATCTTCATTTCCACTTTGAATCTGCTTTTGTGCGATAGCAATCGCATAGTGCGTTAATTGAAAGTTGTCTTTGAAAAGACAGGTATAACTCTCTTTTGTTAGTTCATCATGCGCCATGGTTTCCTCCTTCGCGATGTTTTTGAGCAATAACGATACTCTTGAGTGCTTCATAAGCTGTCTCTAGATCATCATTGATAATCGTATAATCATAATTTTTAGCCTGCTCCATTTCATGTTTAGCCCATTTGAGCCGTTTTTTTAGAGTGTCAGGCGATTCTGTTTTTCTATTTTTAAGTCTTTCTTCCAAAACCTCCATTGAAGGAGGAGCAATAAATATAAAGGTTGCTTTTACTTTTTTCTTCAGCTCTAGGGCCCCTTGGGTGTCGATAACCAAAACAACATCCATGCCACTTTCTTGCTGATTCGTAACCATCTCCTTCAAAGTCCCATAACGCTCTCCAAAGACAATAGCGTGCTCTAAAAACTCCCCTCTAGATATCCGTTCTTCAAAGGCCTCTTTTGTCAAAAAGACATAGTCTCTCCCATCAATTTCTCCCTTTCGCGGATTTCTTGTTGTGCAAGAAATGCTCTGAGTCACTTGATCGGGATAGGCATTTTTTAGCATATGGACAAGGGTAGTTTTCCCCGTTCCTGCAGGAGCACTAATGATGATGAGCTGACCTTTCATTCTATATTTGCTAACTGCTCCCGTATTTTTTCCAACTCACTTTTTACCGATAAAATCGACTGGGTAATTTCAAGCTCTTGAGATTTTGCGGCAATCGTATTCACTTCACGGTTCATCTCTTGAGTTAAGAAGTCAAGCTCCCTACCCACACGCGCTTTATCCTCTTTGAGAATCCCCTCAAACTGCTTCACATGTGAAGCAAGACGGGTGATCTCTTCAGTCACATCAATCTTATCCGCAAAAAGGACAATCTCACGAGTCAAGCGATCTTCATCTGTCTCATGATTAATCTTTAATTCCTCAAGCTTTTTAGTCAGCCGATCGTGATACCGTTTAGGGGCAAGCTTAGCCAACTCTTTCACTTTTTCGATATTACTTTCAACCTCATTAAGCCGAGGGAGAATATCAGCAATCAGAGCATGCCCCTCAGCTTCCTTCATTTCCATGAAAGCCTCAATTGCTTCGTCAAAACCTTTAAGGAGTTCCTTTTTTAAGGTTTCATCAGGAGCGCTAGAAGGAGGCGTTGTTCCCAAAGCAAACTGCATAATCATTGAAAAAGGGATAGCTTCCTTAGGGTCATAGCCGAGCTCTTTTGCACAGGTTTCCCATCCACAGTGAAGCTTTTTTAGAGCATCCGCTGAAGGAATCTCAAAAACAGATCCATTCCCTGCTTCTTTTGTAATACGAACGGTAATATAGCCACGCTTCACAACATTCCCTAAACGACTTCTAAGTCCCATGTCCAAAACTAGAAGTTCCTTAGGGAGATTCGTATTAATGTCTAAACTTTTACGATTTACAGAATGTACCTCAATCAAGAAGAGTCCAACGCCTGTTTTTGCGTGAGCTCTTCCATAGGCTGTCATACTACGTGCCATAGGGAAATCTCATGGTTGTTGAGCCTTGGTTATAACCGAATCATCTGGGTAAGTCAAGGACTTCACCGGTTCAAAACTCTTCCGATGGATCGGACAAGGACCATAAGTTTTTAAGGCCTCAATATGTAGTTTTGTCCCATACCCTTTATGTTTATCAAAACCATAGTGAGGGAATTTTTCATGATACTCGAGCATCAAAAGGTCCCTCTTGTGCTTAGCAATAATCGAAGCTGCCCCGATACTGACCGAACGACTGTCTCCTTTAATCACGGCTTTTGAAAGAATCTGCGTCGGTGGGAGATGGTTCCCATCAATTAAAAGATAATCAGGTTCTTTCGAAAGCTCTTTGACAGCAAGAGCCATCGCATGTAGCGACGCCCTTAAAATATTCATTTCATCAATGAGAGCATTTTCTACAATGCCAATGCCATAGAAAATTTCAGGATGAGTTGTTAGTATATGATAAAGCTCTTCTCTCTGTCCGGCAGTAAGCTTTTTGCTATCATCTATCCCTTCAATGTGAAGAGCTCGAGGGAGAATGCAAGCTGCAGCAACGACAGGGCCCGCAAGAGGTCCTCGCCCCGCTTCATCTACACCTGCGATAAGCCGGCACCCTTCTTTGTAAGCGCTCTCTTCAAAAAAGGTCCGATTCACTCTTACTCCGACTTAGGAGTTTCGTCTTCGGGCTTCTTTTTCTCTTCTTCTTTTTTAGGAGCTTCTTCTTTAGGCTTTTTCTCAGCTTTTGGCTTCTTTTCAGCCTTTGGAGTTTCTTCGACTTTTGCCTCGTCAGTAGGAGCTGGAGCTTCTTCTACAGGTTCAGGTGGAGCATCTTCATGAATCAGAGCAGCAACTTTTTGCTTCTTGACTCCGATTTTCTCTTTAACCTTCGCAGCCTTACCTGCAGTTCCTCTTAGATAATACAGCTTTGCACGTCGTACTTTTCCAGAACGCATGACTTCAATCTTTGCAATTCGAGGACTATGAAGAGAAAAGATCCTTTCCATTCGGGTGCCATAGGCAATCCTGTACATAGAGAAGGTTTCTGAAAGGCCTGATCCTTTTCGACCAATGACAGTTCCAGTAAAAACCTGAACTCTCTCTTTCTCCCCTTCTATAATTCGAATGTGAACTTTGATCGTATCGCCGACATTGAAATGGGGAATGTCTTGCTTTAGTTGACCGGCTTCGATCTCCTCAATTAGCGCTTCGCGGCTCATGATTTCCTATCTCCTAATTACTTTGTAACTTTATCATCAGATCGGGTCTTACCCTCTCTGTTTTTTCTTGTGCTGTTTTCTCTCTCCAGGCCTCTATTTCAGCGTGGTTGCCTTGGCGGAGAACCTCAGGAACTTCCATTCCTTCAAAAACAGGTGGCCGTGTAAACACTGGCGCATCAAATATTCCATTCTCAAACGAGTCTTGTTTTGTCGCTTCTTCGTTCCCAATAACTCCCGGAATAAAGCGGGAGACACTATCGACTAAAACAATGGCCGCTGGGGCACCACTCGTTAGGACAAAATCCCCAATACTAATCTCTTCGTCGACTTCAGACTCAATAGCCCGTTCATCGATCCCCTCATAGTGGCCACAAAGAATAATTAAATGCTCTTTTTCAGCCAGTTCGCTGCACCTTTTTGCTGTCAGCGGCTTCCCTTGAGGGGTCAAATAGACCACATGGGACTTTTTACTTTTTACACTCCGCACAGCTTTTGTGACCGGATCTGCCATTAAGACCATTCCCGGCCCGCCACCATACGGACGATCATCAATCTGTTGATATCTTCCTGAAGCAAACTCTCGCAAATTAACGAGATTGATCTCAAGAAGCCCATTTTCCCTAGCCCGTTTAATCATACTAACATCAAAGGGGCCCTCAAAATATTCGGGAAAGAGGGACAAGATATCAAAGCGGTTCACAAAGCTTACTTCTTTTTTGCTTTCCGTTTTTCGCTACGCTTTTTCACTTTTGCTGCAGCTCTTTCTCTAATGCTCTTCATCACTCCAGGTGCTTTTCTTGCAACAAGAGCTTCCGCTTTCTCAGAAAGATCAGCTCCTAGATCGATCCAATGTTGGATCCTATCTTCTTTTAAAGCAGCATCTTTTTCACCATCAGCATGGGGATCATAATGTCCTAAGTTTTCGACATATTTTCCATCACGAGGTGAGCGCGAGTCAGTAACTACTAAGCGGTAAGTCAATCGATTGGTTCGGCCCTGTTGTCTTAGGCGAATCTTTAGTACCATCTGTGTAAACTCCAATTCACAAATTTGTAAGACCACCCATGTTAATCTATCAGAGAAAAAAATGGTATTAAAAAACTCTTCCCTATGAAAATTCTCTCTAGACTCTCACTAAAAAAAATATTTAAAATAACAAAATGACACTCGATATAAGACTAATGATTTGAGTCAGGCAAGAAATTGCTTTGCAAAGCTAGGCTTAGAGAAAATTGCCAAGTTTTCCCTTGAGACCACTCATAGAGCCAAGTTGATTTTTAAGATTGGGATCGTTCATGAATTTTTTCTTCATGCCAGGCATCTTTTTCATCATCTGCTTGATCCTCTTAAAGTTTTTAATCATCCGGTTAACATCATCAATGGATGATCCACTTCCAGTCGCAATACGGCGACGACGAGGAGGCGTTAGCTCATCCAAACCCAACCTCTCATCTTGAGTCATTGAGAGGATAATGGCTTCAATTTTCCCCATCTCCTTATCAGAGACCTCGAAATCCCCCATATTTGAAAAACCTGGCATCATTGAAAGGAGGCTTTTTAGCGATCCCATCTTCTTGATTTGACGCATCTGTTTAAGGAAGTCATCGAAGGTAAACGAGGCTTTAAGAAGCTTCTTTTGAAGCTTTTCGGCATCTTCTTGATTAACATGTTCCTCGGCTTTTTTTACGAGGTTAATGACATCTCCCATCCCCAAGATCCGATCAGCCATAGACTGAGGATTGAAGAGCTGGAAATCGGTCACTTTTTCCCCGACCCCTTCAAACTTAAGAGGCTTGCCAGTTATTTCGCGAATAGAAATAGCAGCACCCGCACGGGTATTCCCATCGAGCATCGTAAGGATTGTTCCCGTAATGGAAATTTGCCCATCAAATTCTGCAGCGGTTTTCACAGCATCTTGACCCGTTGCAGCATTAGCAACGAAAAGAATTTCATGAGGATCAACAGCCCCTTTAATTTTACCAAGCTCTTTCATCAGATCATCATCGATATGGAGTCGCCCCGCAGTATCGATAATCAAAATGTCAAAGGCCTCTTTCTTTGCTTTATCTAAAGCCCCTTTAGCGACTTTCACCGGATTTTTTTGGTCGCGATCGGCATAGATAGGAACTTCAACTTGTCCACCGAGAGTTTCAAGTTGATCAATAGCCGCCGGACGCTGCAAATCACAGGCAGCAATCAGAACTTTTTTATTTTGTTTCTTTAAGTGAAGAGCAAGTTTTGCAGACTGGGTTGTCTTTCCTGATCCTTGAAGACCGCACATAAGGATAACTGAAGGGCGGTGGCCAATGTTGAGGGGGGCCTCATCGCCTCCCATCAAGGCTTTCAGCTCGTCGTGGATGATTTTGGTGAATTGATCGCCGGCAGCCACCGACTTCGTCACCTCTTCTCCAAGAGACTTTTCCTTAACCTTTTTGATGAAGTTTTTAGCAACGGTATAGTTCACATCAGCATCCAAGAGGGCCAAACGAACCTCTCGCACCGCATCAGAAATGTTTTCATCCGTTAACTTTTTTTTAGAACCTAACGCCGTAAAAACATTTTGAAATTTTTCTGTGATACCGCCAAACATCTATCTCTCCTATGAAGGGGTCATTTTACTCAAAATTCTTCTCATATTCAAGGAAAAAGAACCGGTCATGACCACTCCAATCTTTTTCGCATTTCTTTTGGACCCAATGACTTTCAGAAAAGATCTCCATCAACGGCTCCCCTTGTCCTGCTCCAATTTCAAAAAACACCTTGGCACCCGGGTTTAAAAAGAGAGGAAGATCCCTTGCTAAACGGTGATAAAACTCGAGACCTCCCACCAGAGCTCCTTTGGGTTCAAAGGAGCGAACCTCCTCTTCTAGACCCTCATATTCGTCAGGAGTAATGTAAGGAGGATTGCAAACAATGACATCTGCCTTCATCCCCGTAAAAGGGGCCAATAAATCCCCTTCAAGACACTCGACTTCCAAATGATTGAGCTCAGCATTGCTCCGCGCGATCTCTAGCGCCTCTTTAGAAATGTCTGATAATCTGACCTGAGCAGAAGGACGCTGACTTTTAATCGCAAGACCCAAACACCCCGTCCCCGTACACACATCCCAAACTTCAAGAGGGGTATCAGGAAGATTTTTCACAATGAGATCAGCAAGAATTTCGGTTTCATGGCGAGGAATAAGTGTTGCTGGAGTCACTTTAAGCTTAAGACTTAGAAAGTCCACCTCTCCAAGAATATAAGCAAGGGGTTCTTTCTTCCCTTTCCGCTTAATCCATTCGCGATACTTTGCTACTTCCTTTTCTTCTAAGGGAGCATCATAATCAAAGTAGAGCTCCATCCGTTTCCTGTTAAGGAGTGATGCAAGGAGCTCTTCAGCTTCACGACGGGCATGGGAAACTCCCCGCTTTTCAAGATATTCGGTAGAGCGTTTGATAAGCTCTCGGATCGGATACATTTGAAAAACCTCTTTCTTAAAATGCCAACTTTTTAGAAAAATTATTCCATAAAATCACAATGAAAGCTATGATATTTCGTCATTAAAACAAAGCTTTTACTCTTTTTGAAAAAGCTAACTCAACAGAAATTTAAGGAGACAAAATATGGAAAGATCTTGGGCACACCAATCCGAACAATTTACTAGGGCCCTTCCTCAACACCACCATCAATATCAAGACAGAAGACCCTACCCCTTTTTAGGGACTGTCCTCATGGGATCTTTACTTAATATAGCGATTTTTAAACTATCGCCAAGAACAAACGCCGCCCACTTTGTGGCTATTAGCGTTCTTGGCTCCCTAGGAGTGAATAGCATGCATGCTATACTGAAGCTTGCAGGGCATACGAATTCCTTCCTTGAGCGCATGGAGGAATCTGACGAAGAGTCATATTCACCAGCGCCATATGTTACTTCCATGCAACACCAAGAGGAAGTCTATGATAGCAACATTCGGCTTCTCCACGTTCTATTTGTTAAGCCCCTTTCTGGCCTATCTGAAAGATTAATAGGACCTCTGTCTACAATAAAAGGCGTACGCGAAATCGCTGGTGGCATCTTCCACCATACAGACTATCGATACACATACAATGATGGAAGGCGGGATATTCAGCTGTTTATTGCCGCAGCCGTCACTGCAATTGCACTTAAAAAGATTGCTCCTTGGGTTAAGCCTTCCCTACAAGCTGACTGGCAAACTGTCTGCACGGCTGTCCTTATTCCTACTCTTTGGGCAAAGTCTACGCAACTCTCGCAGCCTTACAATGGCGATCCAGGAAAGCCTTGGTCTTGGATTCAATCAATCATGGGAAGCTTATCTGATAGATACAATAGAGCCGTTAGCCAAAGAGGGACTGGACGTAGAGACTAACGCCTCTAACCAGTAAACTCATCATTATCGATGAGTCTTTCTCTACTCATAAAGCCCTCATCTTTACTTATTGTTGATGAGGGTTTTGTCTTTTTATTTGTATTCAATGGACAGTCTACCTTAAGAACTAGTCGACTGATTTAAGCTTTTCTTGGTGGAAATGGCTAATGAGTGCTTCGGAGATTTCTCGAAGATCTCCTTCCATGATTTGATCAAGTTTATAGAGTGTCAGGTTAATCCGATGATCGGTCACCCGGTTTTGCGAATAGTTATAGGTGCGGATCCGCTCACTGCGATCTCCAGAGCCGACTTGAGACAAGCGAACTGACGCTCTTTCTTCTGCTTCTTTCCGCCGCTTTTCTTCAGCCAATTTTGCGACAAGGACGCGGAGAGCTTTTTCTTTGTTTTTATGTTGGGAACGCTCTTCTTGGCAGTAAACAACAACACCGGTCGGCATATGGGTAATGCGTACGGCAGAGTCAGTGGTATTCACATGTTGCCCACCTGCTCCAGAAGCGCGATAGGTATCGATCTTTAGATCTTTTTCATCGATCTCTATTTTCTCTTCTTCTCGCGGCTCCATCAAAACAGCTACCGTAATAGCAGAGGTATGAACCCGACCTTGCGTCTCTGTTTCTGGGACCCTTTGGACGCGATGTGTTCCCGCTTCATATTGAAGAAAGCGGTTAACATTTTTACCCGTGACTGAAAAGATATATTCTTTATACCCACCCGCCTCAGAATCGGTGAGGGAAAGGGTTTCCATTTTCCACCCCATCTGGTCAGAATAGAGGCGGTACATCCGAACGCAATCACCGACAAAAATTGCCGCTTCATCGCCCCCTGTACCTGCACGAATTTCCATAATGACATTAGCATGGTCATTCGGATCAGGAGGGACTAGAAGGGTTTCAATTTTTGCATTAAGAATGGTGACTTGGGTCTCAAGCTTTTCGATATCATCGCGGATGACAGCCGTAAACTCCGGATCACTCTCCTCTTTGAGAAGGGCTCTATTATCTTGGAGCTCATTTTTAGCCTTTTGAAATTGCTGAAAGACATCTCTAAGCTCGGATAGATAGTAGTGTTCTTGAGAGAGCTCCTTATACCTCTTCTTATCAGAATGAACTTCAGGATTCCCTAAAGCCGTTTCCACCTCATCAAGGCGAGAGAGGAGCCCCTCAATCTTTGCTTTCAAGACTTACTCCTTGGGAGGCGCTTTTTTCTTTACTGTCTTTTTAGCAGCCACTTTTTTCGCAGGCTTTTTTTGCTCTTCTTTTTCTTTTTGCTCTTTAGCTTGTGCTGCTTTTTGAGCATAGCGCTTCTTGAATTTATCAACACGCCCTTCAGAGTCAACAAACTGCTGACTTCCAGTAAAGAATGGGTGAGATGCTGACGAGATTGGTACTTTGTAAACAGGGTACTCTTTCCCTTCGTAGGTATCAGTTTCCTTAGGTTGCAGTGTGCTTCCGCATACAAACTTTGTTCCAGTTGCCGTATCTACAAATAAAATGTCTTGGTAAGGGGGATGTCCTTCTTTCTTCATCGAATATTCCTTTGATAATCAATATCGTTTTGCTGAAAATTAAACCCCTTTTCAAGATAAAAAACAACTACTAAGACATTTTTTAGAAAAATTTTATTCTGGGATCTGTTATAGTGTGGGCATGATGCACCAATCGCAAACCTTTAGACTCGGCCCTACGTCTACCCCAAAGATTGTTAAGTGGACAATCCTCGCAACACTGATTGTGAGTTTCTTTGCACTCATTTCAAATGCTCTTTTTACACAAGTCTTTCATATTCCTAGTCCTCAGTACCTTTTTAGTCTGACAACTTGGGGTGTTCATAAATTTTTTATTTGGCAATTCCTCTCCTATCTTTTTCTTCAGCCTCTATCGACTGGAGGCATATCAATGGCCCTTATCCTCCATGTCTTTTTTGATATTTACCTTTTGTGGGCAATGGGATCAGCTATCGTCCAAGCGCGAGGAAAAAAACATTTTATTGGGCTTTATTTTGGCGGTGCTCTTTTTGTTGGGATCATTGCCTATTTATCTCTCCTCTTTTTTGGCTCCCCTCTTCCCTTTGCCGGAGCCACAACTTCGATCTATATCCTCCTCATCGGTTGGGCTTTTCTCTTTCCTGAAGCCATGATCATGCTCTTCCTCCTTATTCCTGTCCGCGCAAAATGGCTCGTTTTTGGCCTCATTGGTGTGAATCTTTTCCTTGATTTTTCGAATGGAAATTTCCTCTCCTTTTTTGTGACTGGTGGCGCGATGCTTTATGGTTACTTCTATTCGGTTTTAGCTTGGGAAAGTTTAGGTCCTTTCCGCCCTCTTCATTCCTTAGAAAAAAAGATGATCTACCTCAAACGAAAGTGGTTCCACCGCTTCCGACGGGTTGTTGATATCGAAGTGCAGGTTTCAAAGGTCTATGATTTTAAAACGGGTAAAGCGATCATTCAAGATGATGATTTTATGGATGCTTGCCTAGATAAAATCTCACAAAGAGGGAAAAGTTCTCTAACCATTCGGGAACGGTTCCGCATGTGGCGCATCTCCCGCAAAAAACACACCTCATCTCCATAGAGAACTTTACTCTTTGTGATTGAATTAAATTTTCTTTTAAAATATCCTTTTCTCACTTAAATATTGGAAAATCTATTATGGCCATTGGACAAATTCACTGCTCACTCCTTCTTTCACCTACTGTTCAACTTTTAAGCAAGGCTGAACCTACTTCATCAACGCTTCTTCCTCTTTTCATGATGACCTCAGGACAACTCTCTTGGTTAAATGCAGGTAAGGTAGGTATTGCAGCAAGCCTTGCATTGCATGAAGCCTTTTATTTTTCTTCTAGAGCGCCAACGCGTCAGGTTCAAGTCATCCATGAATGCACTAGCGCCCTTTTCATTAACTCAGTCGTTAAAGCCTATCAAGAAGCTTCATGGAAACCAATCCGACCTCTCATTCTCTATGCCCCCTTATTCGCTTCTATAGCAATGTCTCACCCCATTTTTCAGGTCATCTCTGAGATCACCCCTAAGGACTCAGAAGAACCGGCAATGGAGGAGCTTCAAAGCCTTCTAAAGAAGTGGAGCCCCTTTGTATTTGATAGAGAAGACTTTACTGATAAGGAGTTATCTGAACGTATTCATGCTCTTAACCCAATGGATAAAAATGGAAGACGCCCCTATAAAATTTTCACCCTCTCCCTCAGTCGATTAAGAGGACAGGGAGACCGACTGACCTCCCTTCTTCATGAAACCTTTGATTATCTAAAAACTCAAGGACAAACTATCTTAATCATCAACCCAATGGATCTTGATCTGAAATCGAAAATAGATTCTTCTTTTCTTCAGTTCATTTCTACTCGCGAGAACTACACAGGTGTTCAGATTATTGGGGTTTCGTCGGACACAAAACCCCTTAATAGCCCTCTTACTCTAGTAACAAGGGAAGAAACTGAAGACTCCCTTCCTCCAGATGAATTAACTGAAATTTCCGCGGATGCCTCCCCTATTCTTTATGACATTCAGCGCGAGGAAGCCCAGCAAATCGTTGAAGTGATAGGAAACAAACATGGAATGCATAATGTTTGTCTTGTTGCGGATGAAGAGGGTGAAAAAGAATACCTGATGCAAACGATTGCTTACCTTTTGAAAAAGGCTAAGCCTCCATTGAATGAGTATAAACTTTTTGAGGCTGATTTCCAAAGTGTAATTGACAAAACCCATCAACAAAAGCTATTGGACTACTTTATATCTCGCCCTAATGCCATTCTTTTTCTTACAGGGATTGAATCAGGGTTTATCATTGGGCCTCGTGGAGAGGAAGCTCCTCATCCCTTATTAAGGATGATCCTTGCTTTATCTATTAAAGTGATTATTTCCACAACTCCTGAACAGTTCTCAACTCTTCAAAGAGATTCAACCGCTTTTGCCCAAGGTTTTTTCCCCCATAAAATGCTCCCTCTACCACAAGAAGAACAAAGTAAGCTATTTGATAAGGAACTTGAAAAATATCCAACGCTAGAATTTAGTGGGAATACCAGGGAAAATCTTCTAAAGATTGTGGGCCCGTGTACTATCCGAGAACAACTTTCTCTATTAGGGCAAGTAGCTTCGATCATGACTCAACGAGAATGTACTGAAGATGTAGCCCTAGAGGTTATTACGCAACAGACTGCTCATCGCTCTAAGAGTTTCCTCCCACCGAACTTGATTGAACTGACAGCTTCCCCTGAGGAAGTAATTTGCTTGAATCGAGATCGCGAAATCTTGGAGGTATTGATCACTCTACATAGTCGCGATGGAAAAAACAATGTCTGTTTAGTTGGAGAGGCTGGATGCGGAAAAACGCAAATGGTGCGTCATATTGCCTCTCAAATCCGTCAAGGTGCAATCGAGCAGTTTAGAGATTATCGGGTCTTTAATTTTTCGATTTCCTCAATTATGTCTGATTCAACCTATATAGGAATGTGGCAAGGAAAATTAAAAAAGATTTTAGATTACTGTTCCGGACTTGGGAAGGTCATTATTTTCATCGATGAGATTCATTTAGCGATTGGAAATGGGAAGTCTGTGGGAAATGACACAATGGATATCGCGCAAATGATGAAAGAGTATATTACCAACCCAAATCTTAGAGTGATTGGAGCAACAACTCCTGATGAATACTATCGTTACGTAAAAAGTGATCCAGCTTTTGCTGATCGCTTTAAAACCATCAGCCTTCCTCCTCTTTCAGAAGAGGATCAACTCGCCGCTCTTGAAGCACATAGTATAAAACATAGCCCATCTGACACTCCTTTAGATAGAGCAGTTCTTGTAAAAATTCTCTCAGAAACTGGCTCATTAAGAACCAGCGTAGGACGCGTTGCTGAAATTCATTCTTATATGAGCTACATGGGGAATGATGATGTGCCAACAGCTGTTGACTGGACCCTAGGTAGAGCTTAAATTACAACACTTCTTTTTCCCAAGCCATCACTGCCATTTTTGCGGCATGAAGTCCTTTTAGTTGCCCCTCTTCATATCTAAAGAACGGATGGTTTTCGAGCTCTGGATAATCATTGGGCTGAAGAATGTCATCTGTCGTAACATTGGGTATAATCGCACTTGCATGTTTCAGGAGTTTTTTTTCCTGCTGCTCAATGAGTTCATTAAAGAGGGCTTCCAATGACTTTTTCATCTCTTTTCCTTTGTATTTTGAAAAACTCTTTCATAAGAGTTGCCGATTTCTCTTTTAAGAGCCCTCCTTCAATTAGAAGGGTGTGAGTGGGGTGCCGGGACTCAAAAACATTAATATAGCTCCCATGGGCTCCATGTCGAAGATCAGGGGCACCCCAGACAACGCGCCCTACCCTAGAGAGAAGGAGAGCTCCCGCACACATCAAACAAGGCTCTAAGGTTGTATAGAGGGTCGTTTCAAGGAGACGCCAATCTCCAAGGGCTTGAGCTCCAGAGCGGATGGCTAAAACCTCAGCATGAGCTGAAGGATCTTTAAGCTCTTCCATCTGATTATGAGCTCGGGCAATAATCTTTTGATCTTGAACCAAAACAGCTCCAACAGGAACCTCCTCTTTTTCAAAAGATTTCTTTGCTTCAAGGAAAGCTTCTTCCATCATCTCAGTATCAAAGTTTGAAAAAATTTGTTTACTCATACATTACTATGATAACTGGATAGAGATTGATAAAGAAGGCAAAAGATTATTTGAACACTCTCTTTCTTGAATTATATCTGGATCCTTGATACAATCAAGCCTGTCATAAGAACAGATAAAGTCTAAATCATGTCTAACAATAATGTCTAAAGGAGTATAAATAAATGTCTTTAGATAAAGGTACTAAAGAAGAAATTACTAAGAAGTTTCAGCTGCACGAGAAAGATACTGGCTCAGCTGACGTCCAAATAGCCATTCTCACAGAGAGAATCACAGAACTCACTGACCATTTAAAGCTTGCTCCTAAGGACCATGCCTCTAGGCTGGCTCTACTAAAGCTTGTTGGCCAAAGACGTAAACTTCTCGATTACTTGAATTCAACGGATACTAAGCGTTATCAAACACTGATTACACGGTTAAAACTCCGCAAGTAAAGTTGTTTCTTTAAATGCCAGGGGTAATCCCCCTGGCTTTTTTTTCAAATTTTCCCTTCTTGCAACTATTCTAACTCCCTGATAAACTCTCCTTTTTTGCCTCTGAATCCGACCTAAGGATGTTTAGGTTAAATGTGTTTAGGTCGCATTCAGGGGTGTTAACCTTAGAATCCAGGAGTTACATGGAACTCAAACAAAAAGAACTTGAATCGAAATCTGTCACCGTTTCAATCGGTGGAAGAGAAATCACCTTTGAATCAGGAAAAATCGCTCGCCAAGCGGGAGGATCTGTCATGGTCCGTGCAGGAGATACAATGCTCCTTTCAACGGCTTGTATGGGAGCTCCACTTGATGAGGTAGATTTTCTTCCTCTTCGAGTCGATTACCAGGAAAGATTTTCTTCTGTTGGAAAAACCCTCGGCGGTTTCATCAAACGTGAAGGACGTCCTACTGAAAAAGAAATTCTTACATGCCGTCTCACAGACCGCCCAATTCGCCCAATGTTTGAAGATGGCTATTATAATGACACTCAAGTCATCACCTCTGTCCTCTCTTATGATGGTGTTCACCAAACAGAACCTCTAGCGATTTGCGCAGCCTCAGCGGCTCTTGTCATTTCTGAAATCCCCTTTATTAAGCCTATTGGAGCTGTTCGAGTTGGAATGATTGAAGGAAACTTTGTTATCAATCCTACACTTGAAGAGATGGAATCTTCTGTTCTTGATCTTATTCTAGCTGGAACTGAAGATGCCATTCTTATGATTGAAGGGTACTGCGACTTCTTAACAGAAGATCAAATCATGGACTCGATCGAAGCAGGACATGAAGCGATTAAAGCTATTTGCCAAGCGCTTTCAGACCTCCAAAAAATTGTTGGAAAAGAGAAAAACCGCGACCACCTCCGCTTCCTTCCAGAAGGGTTGATAGAAACTGTCGATAACATTATGAAGGCTCCTCTTGCAAATGCGATTCGGATTACTGAAAAGCAAGTCCGCGAAGATGCTCTTTCAGCCATTCACGAAGATGTAAAAGAAGCTCTTCTCCCAAAAGAAGATCCTAAATACAAGGACTTTGAAGTGAAAATCGCAATGAAGAGGGTCACTGCCAAACATATGCGCCAAATGATTTTAGATAAAAAAGTGCGTTGTGATGGACGGAAAACTGCTGATGTCCGTCAGATTTGGATTGAAATGGGGCTTCTCCCAAGAACACACGGAAGTACCCTCTTTACAAGAGGCGAAACTCAAGCGATTTCGGTATGTACCCTAGGCGGAGAGTCAATGGGACAACGATATGAAACACTCGACAACTCTGATGGTCTGAGAAATTTCTATCTTCAATATTCATTTCCTCCTTTTTCAGTTGGAGAAGTCGGACGGATGGGCCCTCCAGGAAGACGTGAAGTGGGGCATGGCAAACTTGCAGAAAGATCTTTAAGTGCAATCATCCCTTCTAAAGACAACTTCCCTTATACGATCCGTCTAGAAGCAAACATTACAGAATCGAATGGGTCATCCTCGATGGCATCGGTTTGTGGTGGCTGCCTTTCTATGATGGAAGCTGGAGTCCCTATTAAGCGACCGATCGCTGGAATTGCGATGGGGCTGATTCTTGAAAAAGACAACTACGCGATTCTCTCTGACATTCTCGGAGTGGAAGATGCTCTTGGCGATATGGACTTCAAAATCGCTGGAGATGACAAAGGAATTACTGCTTTCCAACTCGATATTAAAGTGGAAGGAATTAACAAACAGATCATGAAAGTGGCCTTAGCTCAAGCAAAAGAGGGAAGAACACATATTCTTCAGAAGATGCTTGAAGCTTGTCCGAAGTCTAAAGACAACCTTTCTCAATATGCTCCACGTATTGAGACGATCAAAGTTAAGCCAAGCCAAATTGGTACAATTATTGGTCCCGGAGGAAAGCAAATCCGAGCGATTGTTGAAGAGACCGGTGTTGATATCAACATCGATGATGACGGATATGTAAGCATCGCCTCTACCTCATCAGAGGGGATGGAGCGTGCACGACAAATCATCCATGATCTGACAGCAGAAGCTGAGATTGGGAAAACCTATCAAGGAAAGGTTGTAACGATTAAAGACTTTGGTGTTTTTGTTGCTTTCCTTAATGTTCAAGGCCTTTGCCATATCTCAGAAATCGCCCACGAACGGATCGAAAACATCTACGACCACTACAAGGAAGGAGATGAGATCGAGGTCAAAGTCCTCGAGATCGACCGGAATGGTAAGATCCGCTTAAGTCGGAAGGCCACCCTAGAGGCCCCCGCTAATAACTAAGCCAAAAGGCCCCCGATTGGGGGCCTTTTTTATTTGAAAAATTAAAATTTAAAATGATAGTCTTTACCTCCTTTTATCAAATAAGGAGATAAGGATGAAAATTTTTGAACGGATCGTTGCTCTTTTGGTTATAGCAACATCCTTGGGTTACAGTGGTGAGCTTTCTGAACAAGTCTACTATGACTATACAAAAATCGATGGCTTCATTTGGTCAGATTCTTTTGATGGAGAAAAGTTTATTGAGTATCCAGCAGAACATCAATGGAAAGCAACCCTTAACGTTGATGCCTATCAAAAGTACTTAAATAGTGTTTTTGATCGGATGAAAGAAGCAGGGATGAACCAAATCAATCTTAGCTTTACACAAATTGCATCGATTGATGTTCTTCTCAGTGGAGATTACAGCACCTCTAAGGACCCTTTTATTATGGTCCTCAATAATGAAAAGTTTTTAGGACCTGATGGGAAATATGTCGACATGCTCAAGCTTTTTGTCGATACCGCACATCAAGCAGGAATCTGCGTCGATATCGCCTTTGGTGGTGAAGATGCTTCAGGATTAAAAATTTGTGGAGTAGGAGAAACTGCTACAGGACAAGCACAAAAACTCGCTCAATTTATGGATAACTATGGTTTCGATTCGGTTGATTTCGACCTAGAAGACACCGGAGCAGTCACTTTTGCAAAAGAAAATACCAATGCTGAGCAACGGGAGTTTTTTGAAGAGCTTCAAAAGGCGCTGGCACCGAAAGGCCGAAGTGTCATTCTTACAATCGAGGGAGCGACATCTTGGGCAAAAGTTTTAGATGCCCTCTTTTATGATAATGCTGGTAACCCGATCTTCAAAGATCTTTTCAATGGGCTTAATCTAATGCTCTATTCGCAAACAGAATATTACATCGATGCTAATAACGTCACATGGGGTATCGATCAGTGGATGGACATTATTGGCAAGGAAAGCGCGGCGATGATTCATATAGGGTTTGAGGATCATGTTCCTTATGAGAATCCTGGTGCTTCTGCAGGAGAACATTATCATATCACAACAACTAATAGAGGAACTGCAGCTGCACAAGTCTATCAGCAACTAGGCGTAAAACTCCAAGCAGATGGTTATCCTTCTCAACTCGGCAGCCCTTTTTGGTGGCCCGACGAAGGCATTGATAGTTATGATCCGAATCAGACCGGTTCAGTCATCTCTGATACAATGGTCGATTTCTACAAAGCTCTTTAACCAAAAAAAAGCCCCAGTAGATCTGGGGCTTTTTTAATGTATCTTGAAATAAATCCCTTTAAGCTCCTTGGGGCGCAGGACCGATATCTTTTCCTTTTGAATCTTCTTCAGGTGTTTTCTGAGAAGGTGGTGGTGGTGGAACCTTGCGGTGTGCTTCAATGATTGCTTTGATCTTTTCACGCTTTTTCTCAGCATCCCATGATCCATCCATAATGGCATGGACATCTTCCTTATCGAGAGTTTCAAACTCCATGAGCATCTTCGTCATAAGTTCAACATTATCTTTTTTCTCGGTCAGAATTTTGTTTGCATAGGAGTTGGCTTCTTCAAGAAGCTTGCGCACCTCTGTATCGATTTGCTTAGCCGTTTCTTCAGAATAGTTCTTGGAACTCGCCTGTGGGCTGTAGGCGTACTCTTCTGCACGTTCATCATAGGCAACAGGGCCAAGGGATGTATTCATTCCCCATTGGCAAACCATGCTACGAGCCAGTTTGGTTGCTTGCGAGATATCCATCTGCGCACCACTAGAGATATCGTGGACAAAAAGGTCTTCAGCAACTCGTCCTCCCATGAGAACAGCTAGACGATCAATGAGCTCTTTACGCCAATAACTTGTTTTATTCTTTTCAGGAACAAAATGGGTTGCTCCTAGAGAGAACCCTCTTGGTATAATCGTTACTTTTTCAACAGGATCTCCCCTTTCAACAACAAGACCAACAATAGCGTGTCCTGATTCATGATAAGCGGTATGTTCTTTCTCTTTGTCGTCGAGCTGCAGACTTCTTCGCTCTTTCCCATATTTCACTTTATCGCAAGCTTCTAAAGTATCAGATTGGGTCACTGCAGAGCGCCCTTTCCGTGCGGCAAGAAGTGCTGCTTCATTGAGGATATTCATCAGATCAGCCCCTGATGAACCTGGTGTGGCCCTGGCTACATCCATGAGATCAACACTAGGATCGAGTTTAATTTTTCTTGCATGGACTTTTAGAATGTCAAAGCGTCCTTTGATATCTGGAAGATCCAGTACAACATTCCTGTCGAACCGGCCCGGTCTTAATAGGGCTTTATCAAGAACATCCGGACGGTTGGTCGCGGCCATTAAGATGACCCCTTCATTGGTATCAAATCCATCCATCTCAACTAGAAGTTGGTTAAGCGTTTGCTCTCTTTCGTCATGTCCCCCACCGATTCCAGCACCACGATGACGACCAACAGCATCAATCTCATCAATAAAGACGATACAAGGAGCGTTTTTCTTTGCTTGCCCAAAGAGGTCTCGAATCCGGCTAGCACCCACACCCACAAACATCTCAACGAAATCAGATCCTGAAATTGAGAAAAAGGGACGATCAGCTTCACCAGCAACAGCTTTTGCAATCAATGTTTTTCCTGTTCCTGGAGGACCAATTAAGAGAACTCCTTTTGGAATCCGCGCTCCAAGAGCTGTAAATTTCGAAGGATCTTTTAAGAAGTCAACAACTTCTTGGAGTTCTTCTTTAGCTTCAACAACACCAGCAACATCTTTAAAAGTGACTTTGTGCATGCTCTTATTCAGCATTTTTGCTGGAGATTTACCAAAACTCATTGCTCCTGATCCCATTCCCTTCATTTGTCTTGAGAAGATAAAGTAGAGGATAAGGAAGACGATGAGAATTGGGAAGATCGTTAGGAAGATATAACTTAAATAGTTGGGAGATGGCTCTTGGCTTTTAAAGGTCTTTTCTAAAACAAGGTTGCGCGGTTGATCAGGTGCCTTATAGAGAGTTCCTTTATTCGTAGCAAAGGCTTCCCATTCTTTCTTAGTTTGTGTAAACCAGAGACTAAACTCCTCAGGACTTTGTTTTTCCAAGGCCTTTGTCGAAAGCTCTTTATTATTAAAGAACCAAGTCACATCAGCAACACCTTGACGTGCTTTTACAAGCTGTGCTTCATTTTCATCTAGAGCCGTCACTGTCTGCTGATATTGATTGAGGTTTACAAGATAGTTTCGAACACTTCGAAGATCGCTTAGGCTCGTATGATTATCTGTTTTAAGGAGTTCAAGAGTGATCTGATTAAGGGTAATAAGTCCTGATTGATAGCTCGCTAAAGCCTCTTCAGCAGAGAGGTCTGACTTCAAAGTCTCCGAAACTTTCCTTTCTGCACCGCGCAGCTCTTGCTTCATCGCTTCATTCCCAATCCCAAGAGAAGGTGACCTATAACCTTGTACGAGCTTTTCAACATGTTCTCCAAAGGCTTGGACAGAAAGAGAAGTGGGATTTTGAGAAACGGAGCGGTATTCACTCTGCAAATCAGTAAGACTAAGAACTCTTTTTGGAGGATGAGAGTGGATCACCACACTATTTTGCCGCAATTGAGTATCATAATAAGGACTAATGACACTGAAGCCCCCTTTTGGAATAGGGGTGCCGCTAAGGACTAGGAACATCTCAGCTGACTGTCGAACACCTTCTTGTAGGGAAGAGAGGCTACTAGCTATCTCTTCTTTTCCCTCAGTCAGGGCGTGATTTTCATTCAAAAGCTCTAGGAAACGGTAACGCCCTTTTGATTCGTCTGTAAGGCGCTCTTTGAATTTTCCTGTAAAGGTTACAAGGTTATCGTTTTGAGCAATTTTCCGGCTTTCATCTTTTTGAATTAAATCGAGATTAACCAAGTGCTCCACTTGGTGGCTAAACGATACCTTTCCTCCTTTCTCACTCGACAGATTTTGAACTGTCAGAATGATTAAGATGGCGGCCAAAAGAAAAAGTAAGAACCCTCCAGGAAATCGTTTCCTGGGCTCTTGTTGTTTATCAGGTTGATCCATCCGCTTCTTAAATCTATTTTTGAGAGACCGTAAATCTTTCTTCGGCCCTTTAATTTTTTCTATTACTGACATGGAATTTCCTTAGCAACCCAAAAAGTTTATGCGGTTAACAAATTCTTCGGGCTTAAAGCCCTAGCAATTAACTTATTTTATAGGATTGTTTAATTTCTGAATAGACTTACTTAAGTCGCTTTCAGTAAGGACCTTCCAGTTAAGCACTCAGCTATAACCTCCTGATTTCTAATGAAAATAGGGGCTTTATCATAAAAAAATGAAGGGACTTGGTTTGAGCCATACCATTTTTTAATCTTTTTTCGAATCATCGGTTCCAATTCCAAAATCCTTTTGATTTCATACTCTCCATCAGGAATTTTAATCTCTCCTTTCCAAAAAGATTTCCAATCTCCTACCTTCTCTTGTTTCCAAGCCTCAGGCTTTTGAAAAAAATCAGGAAAGGCTTCTTTATATATAAAGAGATGGGAGCGGCTTAGTTGGAAAGTATAAGGATGTGCATGAATCATGCGGGAAGAGCGGCGCTGCTCAATGAGCTTCATTAAAACCTCTAATGCATCATGGGTGATCGGCGCCATTCCTTTTAAAAAATATTTTAGCTCAAGTGGATGAAAGCCTAAACTAAGATCGAGATAAAAGCCAAAGGGACCGGGTATTAATGCTTTTCTGATCGCTTCTCCTTTTTCATCAAAGTAGAAGGAAAGCTCTTGGTACATTTTCCCAAGCCTCACAAAGTTCCCTTCCATCCTTTTTCCAAAAATTTTTTCTAGTTCAGGGAAAAGCTCTACTCGCATTCGTGAACGGAGATAGGCAGTATCTTTATTTGTAGAATCTTCAAAAAAGTGCAGTCGCTTTCTTTTTAGGTAAAAGTAAAGATCTTCTTTTTTAAAGGAAAGAAGAGGTCTCCAAATCAGAAGATCGCCCTGCTTTCTTTCGGGATAAAGACCTCCAAGCCCTTTAATTCCAGCGCCTTCAGCAATTCTTTTAAAAACAGTTTCTGCTTGGTCCCCTTTATGATGGGCGAGAAGAAGAGCTTGAAACCGATGCTTTTTATGAAGCTCTGAGAAAAAAGCAAGTCGCTTTTCGCGTGCTCTATTTTCAAGATCCCCGCCTTCCATTTTTTTCAAACGGAGGAGATGAAAGGGTAGATTTAAATGTTTTGCAACCCTTTCCAAGGCTTTTGCTTCTTTTTCACTCTCCTCCCTCCATCCATGATCAACGTGAGCTAGGTGCAGTGAAAAATCAAGCTCCCCTTGAGCCTCTATAAGGAGATGGAGAAGTGCCATCGAATCAGGACCTCCCGAAAACCCTAAAAGAAGTTTTGCTCCTTTTTCTAGTCTTAAGGTGAGAAAATCTTTAATAATGCGGCTTTTCATGAATCTATCCAGAAAAAAGGAATTAAGATACAATAAGAGGGATTTTTTTTGTGAAATTGGTATGCGATGCCCCTTCTTTGGCGTTATCTTCTTCGAAGCTACTTCCAAGTCTTCCTCCTTTGCGTAGGGGGATTCATTGCAATTCTCCTTGTCACACGTGTTCAGGAGATTGCACGGCTTGCCTCTCTCAATTCGCATTTTGGGAAAATTTGTCTTTTTACCCTCTTTCAAATCCCTTATATTTTGCCCATAGCTATCCCTATTTCAGGACTCATTTCTGCCATTCTTTTGTTTCAACGCCTTTCTCATACACAGGAACTCACCGCTTTCAGAGCCTCGGGGATTGGGGTAAAGACCTTAGCAACCCCCTTGCTTATGGCTGCTTTTCTTCTGTCTGTCATTAATTTTGCTATTGTGACAGAAGTCACTCCCCGTTGCCGTTACTACTCTCATAATTTGATTCAAAGCGTGACAATGATTAATCCTCTCTTTTTAATGAAAAAATCAAAAATGCTAAAGCTTCAAGACTCTTATGTAGACATGAAGATGACCCATCTTGGGAAAGAGGCAAAAGAGGTTATTTTTGCTGTAAAAAACGAATCAAATGAACGCCTTAGCCTGATGACAGCAAAAAAGTTTGCAGTAGATGAAAACCTAATGACAGGGAAAAATGTCTCTATCATCTCTAATGTAGCTACCGGGGGAACACTTTATGATAATCTAATGATTGAAAATCAAGAGACAATGTCAACCTCTGCATCCGCTCTTTCTTCATTAATGCAAAAAAGAACCCAACGGATTGGAATGGAGCATCTCCCCATGAAAACGCTCCTCCAAACCTTTTCTGATCCTGATGTAAAGATAAAAACGGTGAAGCGAGCCAAATTTGAACTCTGTCGCCGCATCTTTTTTCCAGTGATTACTTTTGCCTTTACCCTCCTCGGTTTTTCTCTTGGAATGCAAATTGGGCGAGGACGAAAAAAACGGGGGATCTATATCGCCATTCTCCTTTCGAGCATGACTTTTATCTGTTCTATTGCAGCAAAGTCGTTCCAACTAGTCCCCTATAAAGTCCTCTTCTTTTATGCCCTTCCTCTTCCGATTTTATTTTTCGCCTCCTACTGGTACCAAAGACGAATTATGGGTGGTGTCGAATGATTTTCACCAAAATTTGGCAACGCTATTTTCTCGTTGAAATTCTTAAGACTTTCTTCCTCTTCCTTCTTTGCTTTTTCATCCTCTATGCATTAATTGATTATTCGATGCATATGCAAGAAATCATGAAGAATAAGCGGATCTCAATTGTAGATTTAGCGATCTATTATGGAATGCTTTTTTCCAAGCGGTGTGACCTTCTCCTTCCTCTCTCCTTACTCATTGCTAGTGTTAAGGTCCTTACCTCTTTAAATCGACGTAATGAGCTTTTAGCCCTTCAAACCTCTGGCATTGCTGTTCATCGACTGACTCGCCCTTTTTTCTTCGTCGGTCTTATTTGTGTGGGTCTGAGTTATTGCAACTTTGAAGTTCTCGCTCCAAAGTCTTTGAATTATATCGACCATTTTGAAAAGAAATACCTAAAGAAAAAAAGCACCCGAAAAGTAAAAAAGTCAGCGATTCATGCCCTTCCCTTAGAAGATGGAACACGCCTTCTTTATCAAAAATACGATGCAGAAGAAAAAGAGTTTTTTGATCTTTTTTGGATCCTTTCTATTGATGAGCTTTATCATATCAAAACCCTTAAAGTAACCGGTGCCGATCCCGTTGGAGCCTTTGTTGACCATATGGTCCGGAATGAAAAAGGAGAGATTAAAAAAGTCGCTTCCTACCCCAGCCTCCCCTTTAAAAACTTAAATCTTAATTTTGATCTCCAAGATCACTTGAGTATCCCAATGGAAAACCGTTCAATCAGCGACCTTCTTGCAATGACCCTGAATAAAACTCCTCTTTTTTATGAGAATCGCTCAACCGTTCATACTCATCTCTACTTTAAACTTTTCATGCCCTGGCTTCCTGTTTTAGTTCTGATTGGTGTCGTTCCATTCTGCGTCCCTTCTGTCCGTTTTCTTCCAACTTTTCTTATTTTTTCCGTGACAATTTTCGGTTACATCACTTTCTTTACTGTGATGGATGGATGTGTTATTCTTGGAGAGACCCAAGCTCTTCCTTCTTTCTGGGCGATCTTTACATTGCCGATCGCTTTTTTTGCTATTTTTGGACCCCGATTTATTAAAATGTGTATAAAAACAATATGAACAACAAGAAACTACTCATTCCCCCTTTTATTGTCCTAGCCATTATTGTGTCGTGGCTCAATCCGCTTATTCGCCCTTATTGGGATGCTTTCGACTCAAAGACCTTTACCTATTTGAATTCTTGGGTCCACCATAGCCCCTTTTGGCAAAACTTTTGGGCTTTTACAGGACATCGAATCATGGACTGGATCCATGATATCCTCATGTTCCTCTTCTTCTTTTTTAGTATTAAATGGGCTGCAGAAGGCCTTAAGATGAGAAAAGTGGCTGAACTCATTTTTTCTCTTCTCTTTATTGCCCTTGTGATCTGCATGGTCAATGGCATCCTTTTCCCTGAATTCATCCATATGCCTCGAAAAAGCCCCACCATGGTCGACAGAGAAGCTTTCCGCTTAGGAACCGTCATTGACTGGATTAAAGTAAAAGATCACTCCCGGAAAAGCTTTCCGGGAGATCATGCGACAACCGCTACCCTCTTTGCCTGCCTTATTTTTCATCTCATGGGAAAACGAGCAGGTTTTTTAGCCCTTCTTTACGCCATTTTCTTTTGCCTTCCTCGCCTTATTGCTGGTGCACACTGGCTTACAGATAATCTCATCGGAAGCGCTTCGATTGCAATTGTTGCAACAAGTCTAGCCTTTGGAACGCCTTTTGCAAATTGGGTTATTACATCAATTGAAAAGGGACTTAACAAATTTAGGAGAAAAGAAAAATGGGCAAAGCCTTAGAAGACTATGAAAAGCTAAAAGAACGAGGAAAAGAGATTTACACCCTTGCCTCCGTGCTAATGCTTCTTGAATGGGATCAAGAAACAAAGATGCCCATTGGTGGAGCCTCTTTTCGGGCAAGCCAAATCGAGCTACTCTCCTCACTCACTCACAAAGAAAAAACAAGTGATTCTTTTAAAAAGGCCCTAGAAAAGCTCATCGATTTAAAAACAGGAAGCATTAAGTCTGACTCACTAGATGAGAGAAAAAAAGGGGCATTAAGAGAGTTTCGAACCGAACTCCTCAAAGACACCAAACTTCCAAGCTCCTTTGTTAAAAAGCTTGCTAAAGCAAACTCTGAAGGGACTCATGCCTGGCAAAAAGCAAAGAATAGCAATACCTTTGAATCCTTTCTTCCCAACTTAGAAACGATTGTGGAACTGAATAAAGAAAAGGCTGAACTTCTAGGTTATGACGATCATCCTTATGATGCCCTATTAGACCTCTATGAACCAGGAATGACAACCAAAAAGCTCGACACCTTATTTGGTGAGCTTAAACCCTTTCTTACCAACCTGACAAAGAACCTTTCCAATAACAAGCAAGACGATAATGCTTTTCTTTCAACTTTTTTCCCTATAGAAAAACAGATGGAATTTTGTAGAGAAATTCTTAAAGAAATGGGGGTCGACCCTCAAAAATCACGCCTTGATACCTCAGTTCACCCCTTTTGTTTAGGGGTTCACCCTACTGATGTCCGCTTAACGACCTTCACCTCTGCAACAGCCTTTTTCACCAACCTCTCTGCTGTAATGCATGAAGGAGGACACGCTCTTTATGAATTAGGCCTTCCTCCTGAAGATTTTGGCACCCCTCTAGGATCTTACTGCTCTATTGCAATTCATGAGAGTCAATCGAGGTGGTGGGAGTGTTTTATCGGACAAAGTCGCTCTTTTTGCGAGTATCTCCTTCCAAAACTCCAAAAGGCCTTTCCTAGTGAGTTAAAAGAGTTGACCATTGACCCATTCACCTCCGTTCTCAATCAAGTCAAACCCTCTCTTATTCGGGTCTTTGCCGATGAAGTGACCTATATTCTTCATATCATTATCCGCTATGAAATCGAAAAAGATTTTCTTTCTGGCTCAATAGATCTCAAAGATCTCCCTAAGATTTGGAATGAAAAGATGAAAGACTCACTTGGAATCGTTCCCGAAACGGATGCCGAAGGCTGTCTTCAAGATGTCCATTGGTCTTTCGGCCTTATCGGCTATTTCCCAACCTATGCGCTTGGAAACCTCTATGCTGGACAGCTCTTCGAAACCTTCAAAAAGGACCACCCTGATTTCGAGAAAAAGATCTCTGCTGGAGATCTCTCATTCATCCGCCACTTTCTCTTGGAAAAGATTCACCGCTTCGGCCGAGAGCTCCCTCCCCTTGCTCTCATCGAAAAGGCTACAGGCCACCCTCTCTCACCCAAGCCTTATATTGATTACCTGACAAAGAAGTACACCTTTTCCCAATAACTAAAATTTTGGGTTTAGATAGTAAAAAATAGAGTAAAAAAAATTCCCAAAAAGTTGCCTTTTTGGGAATTCGTAAAAAGAAAAGAGAGGTGATTTTTTAACGCTTAGAGAATTGGAAGCGTTTCCTAGCACCTGCAAGACCGTATTTCTTACGCTCACGCTTACGAGGATCACGAGTCAGAAACCCTTCCCCTTTAAGCGTACTCCGTCTCTCTTCGTCTTCTTTGACGAGAGCACGGGCAATGCCGAGTCTTGCGGCGATCATTTGACCTTCAATTCCGCCCCCTTTGGCGCGGATGATAATATCGTAATTTCCTTCAAGTTGAAGCTTCTCTATAGGAGATAGAATGGTTTGTCTTTGCATCTCAGAAGTAAAGTACTCTTCAAGTTTCCGTCCATTCACATCAACTTTTCCTTTTCCACGTCTAAGCCTTACTGCAGCAATGGCTCGCTTCCGTCTTCCAACTCCGATTGATTCCTTTTTCACTGCCATAATCTTTCTATACCTCTACCGCTACCGGTTTTTGCGCTTCTTGGCTATGTTTGTCTCCGACAAAAATGCGCAGTTTTTTAAGTTGTGCTTTTCCTAATTTCGTTTTGGGCATCATCCCTTGTACGGCATGACGGATAATATAAGTCGGTTTCCGCTCTTTCATAACGCGGTAAGGGATCTCTCTAAGACCTCCGATATGTCCAGTATAGTGTCGATAAATTTTCTGAGCTTCTTTATTCCCACTGACCACAATCTGATCAGCATTGATAATAATCACTCCATCTCCAGCATCAACATGTGGTGTAAAAGTTGTCTTGTGTTTTCCTCTGAGAATCTTCGCCACTTCAGAAGCAAAACGTCCAAGGGTCTTCCCTTTAGCATCGAGTGTAACCCACCCTCTAGCTCCGTGTGCTTCTTCTTTGGTCAAAAGAATCGTCGTATCTTTTCGCTTAGCCATTTCAGGTATTCCTTTCCATTTAGCGTTTGAGGTAAAAGGGTACAGATTTCTTTCTTTTTTGCCAAGCCCCTATGAACGAATCAAGGTAAATTTCTCCTAAAACTTATTCTCTAGTGTCACATTGGCTGATATTCAGTATAAAAATTAATTGGTTTTTTATAATTATAATTAAATTTATTTTTATTATTTTAATTTAATTAATTAAATATATAATATGCGTAAATTAAAACGTTTTGAAGGGGTTTTTATGACTTTTTTAGTCAATTCTACAGCAATAGAGTGCGCAAAAGCAGGGGTGACTAGCTATGCTTTGAGCTCCAGTTTAGAGAAAACCTTTTTCTATGTGACTCAAACCGCTTTCTGGAGCCCCCTCAACCAAATCAACGAACTGGCTTGTTCAAAAATTTATTCCTCAGACAATGGGGCTGAAAAGCCTAAAAAGGGGTGGATTGACTCCATAAAGGCTATAACAGGGGCTAAAAAGATCCAAACATCAGATGAGCTTCGGAGGGTTCTATGCTCAACTACCATAGCAGCAGCTCTTTACATCCCAGCAACACTTTTAACTCAAGAACTCCTTAGAGAACTTGGGTTTCAGGATACAGAAGAGGTCAACCAGTCATTGGAGCTCCATGTTATTTCTGGATCTGCATGGGCAGGAGGGATGGCAATTGGAACCCACCTTCTTGGATGCTTACTTGAACGTCTAGAAAAAGGAAATTAATAATGGCAGCAACTGCAGCAGGAAATTTTGCATTAAAACAACTCGGACTAGAGTGGGTTGTCGCTCAAAACCGAATGGGGCACATTGCCTATATGGCTGCTTCAACCGCACTATCGAGACCGCTTTATTATCTTGTTGAAGAAAGCAGCAAAGGAATGTTCCCAGAAAAACCTGCGGAAGAGGAAACACCCTCTTTCCTGTCAAACATGGGAATAAAACCGATTAAATCCATGGATGACCTTATAGAAAAGATCTTTTGGGTTGCTGTCTCATTGGCTCTTTTTATCCCGGTAACAATCCTTGCAAAAGAGGCTGTTATTTACATGGGTTACCAACATCTTCCCATGGTCACAACTCCTCTTGTGACCCTCCTTCAAGAAGAGGTTATGGACACACTTATTTTTGAAACTTTATCTTTAATTTTGTGTTTATCGCTTGATTCTTCTCCTTTAATGTCTTAAACTTCTTGGCTATGGAAAAGCCGAAGACGTTTTTTGTCCGCACTTATGGATGTCAGATGAATGAGCTCGACTCTGAGCTTATGGTAGGTCAACTCTTGAAGAGAGGCCTTAGACAAGTCTACAACGAAAAAGAGGGTGATGTTCTCCTTTTTAATACCTGCTCTATTCGCGACTTAGCGGAGCGAAAGGTCATGGGGAAAATTGGCCAGCTCGGCCGGAGCAAAAAAAAGCAAATCATTGGGGTAACAGGCTGTATGGCAATGGCCAAAAAAGAAAGCCTTTTTAAAAAACTCCCCAATGTCGATTTTGTCATCGGAACCAATAATATCACAGACCTTGGAATGGTCCTCGATAATCTGATCGATTCAGGGCAAAAACAACTCAAAACCGATGACCAATTTGAGGAAAACCTCGATTACCTTGTTGCAAAGCGAGACGATAAATATAAGGCCCATGTTTCGATTATTCGTGGGTGCGATAAGTTTTGCACTTACTGTGTTGTCCCCTATACTCGAGGACAAGAGGTCTCACGCCCTCCTGAAGATATTGAAAAAGAGGCTAGACTTCTTGCTGACCAAGGGTACAAAGAACTCACTCTTCTTGGACAAAATGTCAATAGTTACGGAAAAGACAAACCTCAGTGGAAAGAGCTTTTTCATGATCTCTTATACCGCCTTGATAAAGTAAAGGGGATCGAGCGGATTCGCTTTATGACAAGTCACCCCATTGATATTACTCGCGAGCTTATGGAAGCCATTCGAGACCTCCCCTCTCTATGCGAATTTGTCCATTTTCCCATTCAAGCAGGATCAAGCCGTATCCTCAAAAAAATGCACCGGATCTATACTAAAGAACAGTACTTTGAAAAAGTAGCTCTACTCAAAGAGATTGTGCCTAATGTCTCTCTGGGGACTGACATTATTGTTGGCTTCCCTACGGAAACTGAGGAAGAATTTGAGGAGACCCTCGAGGTCTTTAGACAGGTCCGTTATTCTGTCGCCTTCCTCTACACCTACAGCCCTCGCAAGGGGACCCCAGCCATGCGCTGGAAAGATGACATCTCTGAAGCGGTGAAAGAGGAGCGTCTGCAGCGCCTAATAGCCCTTCATGATGAGATCACCACTGAAGAGCGCCAGGGGCTGCTAGGGCAAGAGCTTGAGGTTCTTGTTGAGAGGAGAAACAGAGATGGTCAGCTTAAAGGGCGAACCCGCTGCTGGAAAAAGGTTATTTTCCCAGGTGAGGATACAATGATTGGAACCCTCCAAAAGGTGAAAATTCATAGCTATAACCATCAAACACTCATCGGAACCCAACCATAAAAATACTATTTCGTTATCTCTTACCTACTCAAGCTTTTGTCAACAAAACAATCTAAATTCTGTTGATTTTTTAGACAAAAAAAACCAATATCTTGTATTTACTGATTTAATAAACACAATATGTTGTGCCAAAGCGGGAGGCTGATATGGACCAAACTAAAGTAGCTTTAAAAGAACTGTCTAAAAAAAATGCTTCAAGAATAACAGCGGATCCCATTCAGACTCTGAATGAATACTTAGAGAGAAAAGATTGGCGCATTAACGCTAATGCTAATCAAGGATTTTCGTTAGGTGGCTTAATTCTAAATATATCAGGAAAAATGACAGCAAATTACTGGCTTTCGCACGTCTACTCTAAAGAGATTGAGACAGCTCATAGAGAAGGCGATTTCCATATTCATGACCTTGACTTATTGGCGGGCTACTGCGCAGGGTGGTCTTTGAGAACGCTGCTATCAGAGGGGTTTAATGGGGTGGTTGGAAAAGTTGAAGCTAAAGCCCCCAAGCACTTCTCAAGCGCAATTGGTCAAATTGTCAATTTTCTTGGGACTCTTCAAAATGAGTGGGCAGGAGCTCAAGCCTTAAGTTCTTTTGATACTTATATGGCCCCCTATGTGCGAAAAGAAAACCTAGATTATCTAACTGTTAAACAGAAAATGCAGGAACTTATTTTCAATTTGAATGTTCCTTCAAGATGGGGAACACAAACTCCCTTTACAAATTTAACATTCGACTGGGTATGCCCTGAAGATCTGAGAGAACAATCCCCAGTCATTGGAGGAGAAACCCTCTCCTTTCGTTATGGCGACCTTCAAAAAGAAATGGATATGATCAATCAAGCTTACATTGAAGTCATGATGGCTGGAGATGCTAAAGGACGCATTTTTACCTTTCCCATTCCTACCTACAATATTACTTCAGATTTCCCTTGGGATAGCCCTAACACACAGCTGCTTTTTGAAATGACGGCAAAATATGGGCTTCCTTATTTCCAAAACTTTATTAACTCGGAGCTTCAACCTAATATGATCCGTTCAATGTGCTGTCGCCTCCAATTAGATCTTAGAGAGCTTCTAAAAAGAGGGAATGGATTATTCGGGTCAGCAGAGCAAACAGGATCGATAGGCGTTGTCACCCTGAATTGCGCCCGTTTGGGCTTCTTATTTAAAGGGAACAAAGAAGAACTCTACGAAAGACTCGATAACCTTTTAATGACTGCAAAAGAGAGCCTAGAAATTAAAAGAAAAACTATCCAAAAATTTATGGATCAAGGCCTCTACCCATTCACAAAACATTTCTTAGGAACGCTCCGCAATCATTTCTCGACCATTGGCGTCAACGGAATCAATGAAATGATTAGAAATTTCACCAATGACAAAGAAGACATTACAACTCCTGATGGATTTGAATTTGCTTCTGATTTTCTCGATCATATTCGAATGAAAATCGCCGAATTTCAAGAAGAAACGGGCCACATGTATAATCTAGAAGCCACACCTGCAGAAGGGACAACGTACCGTTTCGCCAAAGAAGATAAAAAAAGATACCCTGAAATTCTTCAGGCTGGAACAGCGGAATTCCCCTATTACACCAATTCCTCTCAACTCCCTGTAGGATTTACAGACGACCCCTTTGAAGCACTGAGGCTTCAAGAAAAGCTCCAATCAAAATATACGGGAGGAACTGTTCTACATCTCTATATGTCAGAAAAAATATCAGATGCTGAAGCATGCAAAAAGCTTGTGAAAACCTCTTTAGAAAATCACCGTCTTCCCTATATCACAATTACACCCACTTTTTCCATTTGTCGAAATCATGGGTATCTTCCCGGCGAACACCAATTTTGCCCTGAGTGCGATTCAATCCTTTTGAAGGAAAAAGCTTCTCTTACCGATGAAGAAAGAGAGCCTTGCGAAGTTTGGACACGTGTGATGGGATATCACCGACCTGTTTCTTGTTTTAATATCGGTAAAAAAGGAGAGCACCATGAAAGAGTTTTCTTTGAAGAAAAACGCGCAGCTCTCTAGAAAAGAATCCATAAACGTTGGAGGACTCCTTCCCTTTAGCATGGGAGACTATCCCATGCATCTTTCAGCTGTGATCTTTTGCCAAGGATGCCACTGGAGATGTCGGTATTGTCACAATCCAGGGCTGCAACCTTTTTCGCGGCCGAAAAAGGGCTCGAAACTAGAGTGGACAAGAGTAATAGACTTTCTAAAAACGCGACAAAACCTTCTCGAGGCTGTTGTTTTTAGTGGGGGAGAACCTCTCCTCCAACCTTGCCTAATCCATGCGATTTGCGACGTTAAAAAATTAGGGTTTAAAATTGGACTCCATACAAATGGGACATCTCCCTCCCGTTTTGAAAAAGTCCTCCCCCATCTTGATTGGGTTGGATTTGATATAAAAGCTCCAATAGAAAAATACCCTAAAATCACGGGAGTCCCCAAGAGTGGGGACTCTGCGTGGCAATGCCTTGAGCTGCTCCTTCAAGCGAAAATCCCCTATGAATGTCGAACAACCGTTCACCCCAAACTCCACTCAATAGAGGATATTCAAAAAATCACACAACAACTCCACCAAGTAGGAGTCCGTCATTATGTGATTCAACAGTTTCGCAAAGAAGGATGCAACGATGAAAAACTCACCATACAAGAGCCCCATCTAACCATAGACTCCATACTCACCCACGAATTGGAAAGTCTTTTTAATTCCTTCTCAATACGCTAACAAATTTCTAGCGCGCCACCATGACTGTGACTCCAATATCATCGATCCCACCAGCATCATTTCCAGTAGGATCAAATTTTTTGCAATAAAGTCGTTCTTGTGGACGGCCCTCAACACCAACTTGAGTGTGATCGGCACAGGCTTTTATTCGTTTGGGATCTAATTTATCATCAAAGCCACCCTTTGGATGCTTGCTGATTTGCCCCGCGAAGAGTTCGGTAAGAGGTGTCTCAGGATTGCTACCCCATTGATGTATTGTCTCTATGACTTCTTCTCGGGTTAAAAACTCTCCAACCCCGTCGGTGAAACCTAGAACGACAGAGCCCTTAGGAAGGGCAATTAATTGTCCTTTTTCTTGATATTCCTTCTCTGCCCCAAGACCTGAGCTTTTACCACTTTCATGAATCCACTCACACTGCTCAGCAGTGAAATCAGAGAGGTCAACGCTCTCTTCGCTCTCTTTTGGTTTAATGACAACAAATCCAATATCAGCAACGCGGTTTACATAAAGATACCGTTGATCTTTTTCATCTTTGAAGATATGAGCCACACCAAACGCTGGTCCAGCGCGCCCTAAGGATTCATGCTTGTGTTTAAGATGAGCAAAAAAGTCTATTTTTGCTTGTTCATCACTACTATTCATCAGCTTTGATACCGCTTGCTCAAACTCGGCATGATCAAAGAACGAAGAACAAAGTGTCAAATATGCTCCTTTTAATGTTCCGCTTTGAGAAACCTCTTCATCCCGTTTTGCAAGTAAGTGACATAGTAGCTCAAAACACTCTATGAGGTTATTAATACCATCGTTCTTTTCAGATTCAGAAAGACTTTGAAGGGTATGCAAGAATTCTTCAGCTTTGTCCCTTCTTAACATCCATAAAAGATCAAAAGTCTGTTCACGTGAAATGCTCCTATTCGTTCTTATCCTTTGTTTATGAGAATTTAACTCTTCCGTACCCTTAAGAGCTAATTGAGGATATCTTGCCTCTTGATACTCATGCATACACGTATGGATGTTTTTAACCTGTTGATCAGCTTCATTTAAGAAAACGTCTGCAACACCTTCTTGGTTATAGTTAAACTGTTCCACAAAAGTTTCAAAAGCCCGTGCCATTTGCGCATAAAAGGCTTGCTCTTTCACAATAACCGGATCATTATGTCCGACTCCATCAAAAAGCATTGAAAAGCCGCTCATACTCGTATAGGCCCAATCACAAATGTTAATGCCAACTTTCCCCCCATTATAGGTGCAAGAAACAAACTCTTTAAATAGTGTAACTGGAGAGATTTTAAGACTTTTAACAGACACATCAGTCGTTCGGTGGATAACCTTAGGTGCTAAGCTCGCTGCGATTAGGAGAAAACCAAGAGGGCGCCTATATCGCATAGCAACCGCTAAAATAGCCCAAGCAAAGACCTGCTGGATCTTGCCCAAGGCAGGAGTTTCCTCATGCAATGTTTTGTAATTATGTTTATACGCCGAATGGCCTGGAATAGACCAAATATGTTCACTAAGATTGAGCCAATGTTTTTTGAAGCGCGTTCCTGCATCATCCCAACGCGTGATTTCAGAAGACACCGCACAAGTTAATAAAGATTTTTTACTGTTTCCATAACTACTACCTTCTTTTTACGCGAAATTTTAAATAAAAACTAAATTGAACTCAAACAAAAAAACTGTTTGAAATTGGGGAATAGAACTTAAAACACCTAAAATCAAAGATTTTTTACCTATTCAGAACATTTTAAAAACAAGCGGGTTGTGATTTAATCTAATCATTTTTTAAATAGCATAATAAATAAAGATTATTTTAATATTATTAAAACATAATAATATTTATTTTAGTTTTAAATTAATTTATTTTTTATTATACTCCCGATTGGTTTAAGGGAGAAGATTATGTTTACGGTAAATAATTTTTCAAATCAGGCCCACAAGGCTTGGGATTATTCTCATGATGCTATAGATACTTCTGCACGATTCCTCGGAGATGGGGTCGATAAAATTATACAAAAAATGAACCTAAATTTTGAAAACCCTAAAGTCGGCGAAAAGCTTGAAAAAGCATGGACATGGGTCAAAAACACAAAAATCTGCGAATCTGATGAAACGGAACTCAAGCGGTAAAAAGGCAGCGTTTGCCCTTCTTATTTCGCTTCCAACAGTCTTTTTATTCAAAGACATCATTAAACATGCGAATTTTGACTATCTCACCGATCTTAGCTCATTAATGGGGGGTGCTCAGCAACTCGTTAAATCAATGGTATACCTCTACGTTGTGATGAGTCTCATCGAATTTGCTTTGAGCTATGCACCACAAGAAACAGCTGAAGAGACTACATCATAAGTTCACGTTGATGCTCTCCTCGCGGCTTGACGTAGGCTGCGAGGACAATTCCTGCTAAGAACCAAGTTGCGATGAGGTCTGCGATCATTACCAGGGTAAATTTGTACCCGGCGCCGAACCAGTTCCAGTCTGGAACAAAACCTAATACTCCAACAAGAAGTCCAATAACGGTGACAAACATGAGCCTTTTCCCATAGCCAAACGAGGTTTGCAATAAGAGCCAACTAATCAATGCTGCCCCAACAAATTGAGTCAGAAAGGAGAAAACATAAGTCCATGGATTTGAGGGATCCATCCCTTTCAGATTGACTTGTGCAAAGATAAAGGGTCCTTTTTCAAAAGCAGCTTTTTCCTTATCAAAACTCTGCTTTATCTCTTCTGGAGTCAAGTTTGCCTCTTTGGAGTCGTAATAGGGAGCGACATAGACTCCACTTTTAGGAGCATTTTCCTTTACAACCCAACTGACAAACTCTTGATTCGTAAATTTATTCATAGAAACGTTGTGCCAAGGAAGGACCATCCAAGAGACAAAAGACCAAACAAAAGCAACGATAGCACCAAGGACTCCGCCAACAATGATTCTAAACATGATAACCTCAAAATTGTTTTAAAGTTATCGTAGCGCTTTAAAGCATTTTTTGGAAAGCAGCTTCATCAAGAATTTTGATACCGAGATCTTTTGCTTTGTCATATTTTGAACCAGGATCTTCTCCGACTAAAACAAAGTCTGTTTTTTTGCTTACAGAACCACTCACTTTTCCTCCCCGTTCTTTGATAAGCACTCCTGCTTCGCTGCGTGTAAGCTCTTCAAGGCTTCCGGTCAGAACAAAGGATTTTCCAGTAAAGGGGTGGCCTTCGATTTTTTTGAGTTGGGTCGTTGGTGTTACTCCTAAGTGAAGGAGGTCCTCAATCTCTTTTTGATGCGTAGGATCACTTAAAAAGTCTATGATTGAGGAGGCCACTTTATCCC
Source organism: Simkaniaceae bacterium (assembly GCA_018399075.1). Taxonomy (GTDB): domain Bacteria; phylum Chlamydiota; class Chlamydiia; order Chlamydiales; family Simkaniaceae; genus Neptunichlamydia. The sequence continues at coordinate 1,635,098 of CP073763.1, forward strand.
CAACACCATCGATAGCGCAAAGTTCCTCTTCTGTCATTTCCGAAAGCTTTTCAATGCTTCCAGCGCTATCGGCTAAGATCTGCGCAGTCCCCTCACCTACATAAGGAATACCTATGGCAAAGATAAAGCGAGCAAGGGTTGTTTTTTTAGAGGTGTTAATACTTTTTAAGAGGTTTTTAATCGACTTTTCTTTGAACCCTTCAAGCTCTGAAAGTTCTTCTTCAGTCAGACGATAGAGATCTGAAACATGGGTAACAAAACCATAGTCGACCAACTTCTTCACAATTTCAGGCCCTAGATGATCGATATCCATTGCATTTTTACTCGCAAAAAAGGAGAGGCGACGGAGATTTTGCCCGCCACACTTTGTTCGATTGGGACAGCGAACGGCAACTTCTCCTACTTTTCGAACGACCTCTGCTTCACAAATAGGACATTTTTCTGGCATGGTCCAAGGTTTTGAGTGAGAAGGACGTTTTACAGCAACAACATGGACGACTTTAGGAATGACATCTCCCCCCTTTTCTATGATCACTGTATCCCCTTCTCGAATGTCTTTTCTGGCAACCTCTTCTTCATTGTGTAGAGTAGCGCGGGCAATGATGCTCCCTGCCAGGGGAACAGGTTTTAAATCTGCAACAGGGGTTAAAACTCCTGTCCGTCCAACTTGAACGGAGATCCCTTCAATCATCGTTTCTGCTTGCTCAGGAGCAAATTTGTAAGCCGCTGCCCAACGGGGGCTTTTAGCAGTCGCACCCATCATGTCGTGATAGCGGAGAAGATCAACTTTAATCACAATCCCATCAATTTCAAAGGGGAGGTCTCCCCGGATTTTTTCAATTTCATCAGCAAAAGCAAAAATTTCATCGACCGTTCTGCAAACTTTAAAGTGTTTATCTGAGCCGACAGGAAGACCTATTTTTTTTAAATAACGATGAATTTTAGACTGCTTTTCTTCTCCAGATCCAATGGCATTATAAACGACAATATCAAGCTTCCGTTTTGCCACTTCTGAGGAATCTAACAGTTTTAACGATCCTGCCGCTGCATTGCGTGGGTTTGCCCAAGTAACATCCCCCTCTTCTTCTCTTTCTCGATTCATTTCGATAAAATCTTTCTTAGGAATAAAGACTTCTCCGCGCACTTCGATCGAAACTTTCTCCTTAAGGGTATGGGGAATCACTTGGATGGTCTTCACATTAGCGGTAATATCATCACCCCGCTTTCCATTACCACGTGTTACACCCCTAACAAGCTTTCCCTCTTCATATTTGAGGGACATCGCTATCCCATCCATTTTGAGTTCAACGCAATATTCAACAGGGCGCCCTTCAAGAAGTTTATCGACCCGCTTAATAAAATCAGCAACCTCTTCCTTTGAATAGGTATTACTGAGTGAAAGCATGGGATATTCATGTTTAACTTGGGTGAACCCTTTTGTAGGGGCTTCTCCTACATGGCGTGTGGGCGTATCGTCAGGAACCCATTCGGGATGCTCATCTTCAATTTTTTCAACCCGTTTAACAAGGAGGTCATATTCATAATCGGAAATCTCAGGCTGAGATTTTTGGAAGTAAAGCTCGTTATGCTTTTTGATTTCCTTCAGGAGCTTTAAGTATTCATCAAGAGTTGTCATAGGCTTAGTATCAAGGTTGCTAGTGGAGGCAGGGTTAGTTTAATGCCCCCTTTTTCAGCTTTAATTTCAGAGTTTATTATGCCAGAACCTTGATATTCTTTTGAATCGGTAGAAAAAATTTCTTTTGGAGAAGAGACATAGGGAATAAAATAATCCTCTATCACTTCTGTTGAAAAATGGTGGGTACAAAGGAGTGTTTCTCCCCCACCTCTTCTCAGATAGGATAAAACAAGATTTTCCTCATCGAAAGGCTCAATCCATTCAAATCCCTCCTTTGAGAAGTCTTCGGCATAAAGAGCGGGATGAGAAAGATAAAAGTGATTGAGAGCTGAAACGCACTCTTGAATCCCTTGATTATAGGGAAGGGTTAAAAGACTCCAAGGGAGCATTTCGTTGCAATTCCACTCTTCTTTTTGCCCCAGCTCTCCCCCCATAAACAGGAGCTTTTTTCCAGGATGGGTCATCATGTAACTAAGGAGTAGACGGAGGTTGGCAAATTGTTCCCACTCTGTTCCTGGCATTTTTGATAGGAGGGACTTTCTTTCATGGGTGACATCATCATGGGAAAGAGGGAGGAGATGATTATCCGTATAGAAATAGCTCATCTCATGAATTAAATGCTTGAAAACATGCCTTCGGTAGGGCTGTTCTGTTTCAAAAAACTTCAAGGTGTCAATCGACCAACCTAAATCCCATCTTAGATCAAATCCTAATCGATTTGGATCTGTCACACCGGGATAAGCGTGGGATTCTTCTGCCATCATTAAGGCTGTTGGAAAATATTCATGGACCTTCTCATTGAGCTGTTTCAAAAAGGAAATTCCCTCGATATTCTCATTTCCCCCAAGAGCATTGGGTTTCCATTGGTGAGCCTCTCTTTCAAAATCGAGGTAAATAATCGATGAGACAGCATCAACACGGAGACCATCAAGGTGCATTTTCTCAAGATAAAAAAGGGCGCTTCCAATCAGAAAATTCAAGACTTCTGGCTTTCCATAATTAAAAATCAGGGTATCCCATTTGGGATGATACCCAAGAAGAGGGTCTTTATGTTCATAAAGATAGGTCCCATCAAATTGAGCAATCGAATGGTCATCGGTTGGAAAGTGACCAGGAACCCAATCAAAGATCAGTCCCACTTCATTTTGATGAAGGTAGTCGACAAACCACTGAAAATCCTCAATAGTCCCATAGCGTCTTGAAATAGCATAAAACCCTGTGACTTGATATCCCCATGATTCATCTAAAGGATGCCCCATAACCGGGAGGAGTTCTACATGAGAAAAACCCATCTTTTTGACATAGTCAACAATAAGAGGAGCAAGCTCTCTATAATTCATAAACTCCCCTCCTTTTGTTTGCCAACAGCCGATGTGAAGCTTATAGATATTTAAGGGCTGATGGAGACATCGTTTTCTTTTCTCCATCCATTCTTGATCTTTCCAATTGTGGAGATCGATGCGGGTCACCACCGATGCTGTATGGGGGCGCATCTCTCCCTGATATCCATAAGGATCAGCCTTTAACCGAACATGATCTTCATCAGTATGAATTGCAAACTTGTAACGCTCTCCTTCTTCTAAGCCTGGAACGAATAGTTCCCAAACCCCTGAAGATCCTATCAGCCTCATGGGATTGTTCTCATGGTTCCAGTTATTGAAATCTCCGACTAATGAAACCCAATTTGCATGGGGAGCCCACACAGAAAATTTAACTCCTTGCACCTCTTGATGAATGCAAAACCTCCCTCCCATAACTTCAGAGATCTTCCAATGTTTTCCCTGATTGAAAAGAAGGGCATCTTCATCTCTAAATGTTGGCATAAAAGCATAAGGATCATGTGCAGTCAGACCGCTGGGATGAGTAATACGATAATCTTTTCCCGTAATGGGATCATTGACTCGGTATTCAAAGAAGGCTCCTCCTAAAGATTTTGCTTGAACACTCTTTCCAAAAACTTCTAGATAGAGCTCTTCCTTTCCAGGGGCATATAGTGAAACGCGTTTCCCATCATCATGAAGTCCCAAAGTGCTATGAGGATTAGTCCTTTCCATAAAAAATCATCTTATGATGCACCACCTACCTTGTCTACTATTTTCTATTCGAATATAATCAATGCAATATGAAATGGATGATTAAGTTAATTTTTATCTTTCTTGCCTGTTCTCTCCCTTTAGAAGCAAAGAAAAAGGTGACCTTCATTGTCAACCCTATCTCAGGAATGGGGAAACAGAAGGGGATTGAAAGAACAATAAAAAGACATCTTAATCGGAATGAGTTCGAGTATGAGATCCTTTATACTAAGGGCCCTAATCATGCGACAGAATTAAGTACAGAAGCAGCAAGCAAGGGGTCTCACATCATTGTGGCTGTTGGAGGTGATGGCTCGGTGAATGAGGTGGCCCAAGGAATGATCGGCTCAAAAAGTGCTCTTGCTATCATCCCTGCTGGCTCTGGAAATGGCTTTGCTCGACACTTTGATATCCCCACGGATCCCAGAAAAGCCATTGAAGTGATCAATGGAATGCACGAACAGTGGATCGATACCGTTAAAATCAATCAAAAATCTTATCTTGGAGTGGCTGGCATTGGGTTTGATGCTGATGTGAGCCTTGCCTTTTCAAACCTCGATATTCGAGGTCCTGCCTCTTATCTCTTTGTTGTCCTCTCTGAGCTTCCCCTTTATAAACCCCAAGACTATGATCTTGTCATTGATGGCGAACCGATCCATAAAAAGGCCTTCCTTATTTGCTTTGCAAACTCCAAGCAATATGGAAATAATGCCTTTATTGCTCCTAATGCTAAAATTGATGATGGGTATCTCGATGTAATTATCTGGAAAGAGTTTCCTCCCCATGCCGCCCCTAAACTGGTCCATGATCTCTTTACGAAAAATCTTGAAGATTCCAAGTATACCGAGTCCTATCGATGCCAAGAGGTTATCCTTAAAAAACCTCTCCACGCTCTTCATATCGATGGCGAGCCGATGGAGGCCGATAGTGATGTCTATATCCGCATCCTCCCCTCTTCCTTAAAGATTGTTACTCCAGGGTAGCTTTTTCATTACTTCTGGAAGCGATCAAGGATATAAAGGGTATCTTTTTTGAGTTCTAGAGGTGTTCCGATTGGAATAAGTTTTCCTCTTCCTTTGCGACCCATCCGCAGACGGAAGGATTCAATCGGTTTTTGAAAGGAAAGAATAGTTGTTTGATCTTTTTTAGGGCGAAGGGTTAGGCGACGAATCAACTTTTTAGACCACTCTAGGTCTATTGTAAGAGCATCACCACAATCAACATCAACAAAACGTCCCGCATGAATCTCTTTTGGGAGACAAGGAAGGATAGCAAGCGTTTCTTCTTGTTTTTCGATGAGAAGCTTTCGAATCAGGCGAGCTCCTTCTCCTAAAAGGAGAAGAGGGGAAGCCTCTTTAGGAATCTCTTCATCTAAGGTGTGTCCTTGATAATCAGTATCGATAAGACGAGGAGTAAGAATCCCTTCAAAGCCCACTTTAAACAGCTCTAGAAAAGCGCGGCCAATTTGATCTCGATCTTTTTGTGCATAAAGAGTTACGCACATTTTTAAATAACGTGAGGTTCCTACATCGAGAAGAGGGTGTTTGGGGATATGTTTCCCGAGCTCAAACCAAATAGGGAGAATTTCTTCAAGACTTAATCTTCGCCTTACAAGGGGCCAGTCTTGTTTTTTAGAGCAGCCAAAATGCATTTTTTCTAAAGGTTTTAAGAAAAAAGCAGCCGTTGTTGTTGGAATAATGAGCTCTTCTTTTCTTTTTAGGGCTTTAACTTCCCCTTCAAAATCAAAAGAAATCCCCTCATTCGGGCACCTCTCGACAAAAAGGATTATTTCATGAGCAGAAGCAACAAGTCGATAAGAAAAGAATCCTTTTTTTCCAGCGCCAAAAATGCGGACCCACCCTTTTTCTAGGTCCTGCATCACAGTAAAGGCATCAATGGGCCCTTCAATTTGAGGAAGAATTGTCAGTGTTTCTTTTCCACCAATCGAGATCAAGTTTTCCAAAGTAAGCTTAGCAGGGTATGTGGTCACTTTCCAAGAACTTTTAGGAAGGAGAAGCGTCGTTCCTACTTCATGCGAAAAGGGTTTGTATTTTTCTGTCAGCTTGATTTTCACCAATCAATCCTTCGGGGTTATTTCCTGTGCATTTTACCTTAATCAAGGTATTAGATCTCAAGTTTTGTTTCGGAACGTAGACGGGTAAAAAGTTTTCTGTATGTCCCATCATATATCCCGGTTTTTCTTCGGTTTCTAAAAGAACCAAAAACTCACTTCCAATAAATGTTTCCCTAAGTTCATAGGAGTTTTTTTCTGCTCGCTTTAAAAGAAGCGCTTTCCTCTCCTGGATCACCTCCGGGGATACTTTATTGGGCATTCGAGAAGCACGTGTTTTAGGGCGATCGCTATAGGGAAACATATGAACTTTTGCAAAATGGACCTCTTCCATCAACTGGAGTGTTTCCTGGAACTCCGCTTCAGTCTCTCCTGGAAATCCCACGATAATATCCGTTGTAAAAGTAAAGTTTGGATTCCCTTTAAGAAGTCTCGAGGTTGCATCAATAAAATCTTGTTTTGTGTACTTTCGTCTCATCCGCTTCAAGGTGAGGTTTGATCCTGATTGCAAAACAATGTGCATCGAAGGAGCTGTTTTTTCACCATTAATGATCGCATCTAGGAGATCATCATCCACCTCATCAGGATCAATCGAAGAGACACGGATCCTCTCAAGACCAGGAATTTTATCAACTTGCCTAATAAGATCAGAGAGGCGAACTGGTGGCGATTGATCCCCATCAAAATCTCCAATATTAATCCCTGTTAAAACAACCTCTTTGTATCCATTCTCAACTAGAGCCTCAATTTCGCGGAGGATATCGAATACCTTCTTGGATCGAGATCGTCCTCTAACAAAGGGGATAACGCAATAACTACAGTAGGAGTTGCACCCATCTTGAATTTTTACAAAAGCGCGCGTATGAGCTTCAAATCTCTCAATTTGAAATTCTGGCCATTCTTTTTCTGGAAAAACCTCTGAAAGAAGCGTTTCCTTTTGTTGATTAGAGACGACGTGTGTCACTTCAGAAAGTTTTTCAAGTTCTTTTTTTGAACGCTCTGCAAGACACCCTGTCACAACGAGTTTCTCTGGAGAAAAATCGCGGGCGACTTTCCGTATTTGATAAAGGGATCTTTTATCAGCCGATTCGGTAACAGTGCAGGTGTTAACGATGCAAAGATCAGCTCTTTCGCCTCCCTTTGCCTCTATGTAGCCCTCTTTCTTTAGCTGATCTGCAAAAGCCTGAGATTCGTATTGGTTGGTACGGCACCCTAATGTGACAACTTTATATTTTTTCATAGAGAAGTAGTATAGCATCTCCAATGAAAAATCCTACGAAAAAATTCACAGATAGGATACACTAATTGACTTTAAAGGAGAATTTTTATGCCTGCTAGCCCAATTTCAATGGCAATCTCATTATTTTTTGTCATCAACGCTCTAGGAAATATCCCCCTCTACTTAGCACTTCTTGGAAGATATTCCATGAAAAAACAGAGAACGATCCTGATTCGAGAATTTGTTATCGCCCTATTGATTCTCCTAGCCTTTAATTATTTTGGTGCAAAAATATTTGAATTCCTCGGTATTACTCAACCCATTTTAGGAATGGCTGGAGGAATACTCCTCCTCCTAATTTCAATTACCATGATCTTTCCTTCCCATACTGTGGATAAAGGGCCTAAGCATGAACCCATGATTGTCCCTCTTGCCACTCCAGTGATTGCTGGGCCTGGATCGATTACTGCTGTCATGCTCTTTTCTTCTCGTGTAGGAGATCCTCTTCTCATGACCGGAATTATTACAGGAGCTATGGCTGTTTCTTGCCTAATTGCTCTTTCTTCATCATTCTTCAAGTATGGGCTTGGAGAAAAAGGGCTCATTGCTTTTGAGCGTTTAGGGGGAATGATTGTTGCTCTGATTGCCGTGCAAATGTTTGCTACAGGAACAATTGATCTTGTAAAAACTTCTTTCAATTTGTAATGCCTCCCCTATTCAATAGCTCATTGATAGATTCTCTTGTTCGATATTTTTAAAATTTAAAAAGAAATTGTAGAATAATAAAATCTCGACTAGCATGAACCACCGTTAATTTAAACGGCAACTATTTGCAAAGGTTTCAAATGACAGCATCTACTTCTGCACAAACATTAAGAGTTTTTTTTTGCGGTGACTCGAAAACGACTTACCAACAAGAGTTAGAGTGTTCCAGTTTAGTTTCGAAGTCTTTTGGAAACACCTCAGTCTTTTTAAATAGTCCATCACCATTTCTTTCTTCCGAAGATGAAAGAATAGCCCAAGCCACAACCCTATTGGCTAGGGATATTCTTGAACTCCATGACCTATCTAAAAGAAAAGGAGCTAAGGGGGACCCCCAACGTTTTCTCGTGTTTACTTATGGCGAAGGAATAAAGGTTGCAGAGTTGACATTGAAAAAACTCTTCCAACACAATATTGACATTCATGTATACAGTTTTGGTGGAACAACAACTTTGATTCCAAAAAATTTGGCTTGCACCGTTCACCATTACGTCTTTCAAACCCATTTAAATCCTCAATATTCTATTTTAGCTAGGATGCATTCCATCCTTTTGAAAATGGACTCGCAGAAATTGAGTTATGAAGTTGCGGTTATGCAAGAAGCTTCAGAAAAAGAGCTGGAAAACGCCCTCAATCGTAATGGAGAAGATTTTTTTAACCCTGAGCTAATGAGTCGTATGAAAAAATATGAAGGGTATTTTAAAAGCTATTGGGTGACTTTTTTAGACGAAAGCCCTTCAGAATCACCCTATGGAAAAGAAAGCTGTGAATTTTTTGCTTACGCACGTATCTTTCAAGAAATTGTACAATCTGAGTACAACCCACAGTGCTAACCTGAGTCTTGGGTTTATTAGTATCTAGACTTCTTGATATATCCTCGCTCCCACATAGACGTGTAGGAGTGGCATCCAATAATGAGATGATCATCAAAAGAGATCCCTAAAAGTTTCCCTCCAGAAACAAGAAGTTTTGTTAGCTCGATATCAGCTTTTGAAGGGATGGGGTCACCACTGGGGTGATTATGCGCTAAGATCACACTATAAGCGCGCCTCTCTAGGGCTTCATGAAACACTTCACGAGGGTGAATCAAAACTTCTGAAAGGGTCCCCATTCCGATCATTTCTGAATGAAAAATTGCCCCTTTCACATCCCGCATCATTAGGAAGGCAAGTTCTCTTTTTTGTTTTTCAAGATGCGGCGCAATAAAGGTATAAACATCTTGAGGCGCATAAACTGGAAATTTTGCAGCACCTCCAAGCCTATTGCTCCGTTTTGCTAGAGCAAAGATCGCCTTAAGTTGAATCGCCTTAGCTATCCCAATCCCTTTCACTTCTGTTAAGGCTTCAACCGATGCACCCAAGAGCTCAGAAAGCCCTCCAAAGTGGCCAAGAAGTTCTTCAGCTAAAGCAAGAACTGAGGTTCCTTTTCTGCCACTTCCCAAGCAAATAGCCAAGAGTTCTGTGAGAGAAAGAGCATTTGAGCCACACTGCATCAACCTTTCGCGAGGACGCTCTTCTTTAGGAATTTGGGCAAGCGCTGTCATCTTCTAAATACTCTCTTACCTTATGTTCTAGGTGAGTTGGAATCTCAACTTCAATGAGAACGTCATTTCCATCATAATCTTGGTGGATGACTCGCCCCTCTTCCATCAATTCGCTCACTAAAGCATAGTGTTTTTGAGGAATTCGGAGCTTTACAACTTTTCGAAGGTCTTTGATCACCTCCATCATCATCTTCAGAAGATCATCAAACCCTTCTTTATTAAGCGCTGAAATAGGGACAACCCTAGGGTATTTTAACTTAAATCGGGCAATCAATGTCTTATTTTCTAATTCATCCACTTTATTAAGAACGGTGATAATCGGCTTCTCTTCTGGACTAAGTTCTTTTAATACTTCATAGGTTGCTTCAGCATGTTCTTCGGCTAAGGGATGATTAACATCGATAAGATGAAGGAGAATATCAGTAAAAACCGCTTCTTCAAGTGTACTTCTAAAAGCTGCAACAAGTGTATGGGGAATCTTTCGAATAAACCCAACGGTATCGACAAGAAGGATTTCTTGATGGTTAGGAAGGGTAAACTTTCGGGTGGTTGTATCGAGAGTAGCAAAAAGTTTATCTTCGATTAAAACTTCCGCTTCAGTGAGGGCGTTTAAGAGTGTTGATTTTCCCACATTGGTATATCCAATGATAGCAAAGGTGGGAATTCCTGAACGGATTCTGGCCTGCCTTTGAGTTTCCCTTTGATGACGGACCTCTTTGATCTCTCTATTAAGACGAGCGATCCGCTTCCGGACAAGACGACGGTCAATCTCAATCTGCCGCTCCCCTGCCCCTTTCGTTGCACCACCAGCTCCTGCCGTTTGACGGGAAAGGTGAGTCCATAGCCTTTTAAGACGGGGAAGTTGATAATGACTTTTTGCCAATTCTACTTGTAACATCGCCTCCTTCGTATGGGCCCTTTGAGAAAAAATCTCTAAAATTAGCTCAGTCCGGTCAATCACGGGACGTTTAAAAATCCGTTCCAAGTTTCGCTGTTGATTGGGAGAAATTTCTTCATCAAAGATGATGACATCGGCTTTTAACTCTTCGGCTTTTTGGCGAAGTTCTTCAACTTTTCCCTTCCCAAAATAAAGGGCAGCATCAATGGTCCGAATCGAACACGGCTCTTTTGTAACCACTTCAAAACCATAGGTTGTGGCCAAGGCAGCAAGCTCATCTAGGTGCTCGCTGCAGAGGGGAAGATCGGCAGCCCGATCATACCCTCCAGCAACCATTGCTGTTTTGAGATCGCTAATGTCATATTTAATGTCTTCGTAGAGTTTGTCTTCTTTCATAATGTAAGTTCTAGTCCATCGTAAGCGAGGAAAAATCCTTCCGGTAAGTCTTTTTTAGTCTCTTCGTGAGCTATTTCATGAGAAATATGAGTGAAATAGGTCTTTTTCGCACCTGTTTTTTTCGAAAATTTCATAGCATCCTCTAAACTTAGATGCGCTTTAGATTTTTCCCACCGCCTACCGCTAATGACAAGTGTTTCAATTCCCTTAAGATAATCAAAAACTTCTTCCTTGAAATCGAGGATATCGGTCACATAAGCAAGCGATCCAAAACAAAAACCATTCACTTTCATACCGAGTTGATCGTAAGAAATATAGGTCATAGGGAGCCCTTCAAAGTTTGTTTTTCCCTCGTCACCTTCAAGCACCTGAAATTTAAGCTTTGTAGCATGGACATCATCGGTTTCATGAGGAGGAAGAAAATAATGATAACGAATTTTTAGTTCTTCTAATGTTTCTCTTGAGAGCAGGCAAGGGACCGGTTTTTTTTGAACAAAGGTATAAATCCTTAGCTCATCAAGCCCAGCAATATGATCGTAGTGGGTGTGGGTAAGAAGAAGTCCATCGAGAGTATCGATTCCATATTTAAGCGCTTGCATTCGATAGTCTGGGCCAATATCAATCAGATAGCGCTTATTTCCATTGGTAATTAATACAGAAGGACGAAGTCTTTTATTATAAGAAGAAGTAGATCTGCAGACAGCGCATTTGCAACCAATCACAGGGATCCCCATCGATCCTCCTGATCCTAAAAAGAGAAGTTTCATACCATCTCCTCAGCAAGCTGTTTGCCAAGATAGGCATGATAGAGAAGGCCACGAGAGCCCATTCCTGTCATTATGTAAAGGCGATCACCTAGCTGCTTAGCAATAGGGCGGGGGTAGCTTAACCCACTCACGACCCTCATTTCCGAAAGGCACTTTTCAACTTTAAATGAAGAATACGAAGGGATAAATTGCCCAATCTGTTTAAAAATTAAATCGGTGGCTGTTCCCATACAAGGCGCTTCAGTTCTATAGTCCCGTTCATAAGTTGACCCTAAATAGCACCGATTATCCACTTCACTAAGAGCTAAATACCCCTTTCCAATGAGGCTACTTTCATTTTCAAAATAACTGGGTTTTTGGCAAACCAAAATTTGTCCCTTGTTAAATCTAAGATCGAGTCCCTCCCCTGCAGCAAACCCCCTAATTCCTGCTCCTGCGGCTAAGACCACAACATCAAAACCTTCTAAATCACTTAGGGAAACCTTTCTATTTTCAAACTGGGCCCCTAAGGTTTCACATACCTTCCAAAGCCCCTTTAAGTAAAGGGGAGCATGAACTGTAATCCCTGACTTAATAAAGATACCAGGACGGTAGTGACTTCCTTTCATAAAAGCGTGGCATTTTTCTGCATCCCACCATTCAATATCCTCGTATCTTCTTTCAAGCTTGCGGAATGCATTTTCCTGTTTTGGAGTGACTGCAATCTTTAGAATTCCACTCTCTTTATAAACCTCCTTTCCAACGAGCTTAAGGAGATTTTTAGTTTCCTCCATCCCCTCATCACCCATCCAAGAAAGGCGGGCACTTTCTCCAGGGTAAGGATGTAAAAGACCAGATGCAATTCCAGAGGCGCCCCCTCCAATTCCCTTTCCATCAAAAAGGGTGACATTTCCCCCTCGCTTGAGGAGGTGATAAGTGAGACCAAGACCAGAAAAGCCTCCGCCTACAATGGCAATTTTTTTCATGCAACTTTCGTGTGATATTTCTTCTGCATTAAAGCATAACTCTCAACGGCAAAATTAAAAAAGAAAAGAATTCCAGGAGTGAGCATCGCACAGAAGGGGATCATGATGAAAAACCATTGAAGAGCAATGGTAAGTGTCTCAGCCTTAACTAAAAAATTAATCCCAGTAAGAAAAGCCGCTAAGGAAAGAATCCCCACTCCTAAAAGAAGAGGAATCAACCCTAAAAGAAAAAGTGCTAAGTTTGAGAATAGATTTTCTTTAAAACGGAAGTAAACCTCTTCTGCAAGCTTTAATTTGAGCCGTGAATTTAACGCAATATGAGGCGTTGCAAAAAAGAGGAGAAATAGATTGAAAAAAGATAAAATTAAAGATCCCAATACAAGTAAAAAGGGGCCAAAAGCTAGGACAACTCCTAGTACATCTCCAAGTGCTGGTATCTCTTTTAAAAGATAAAAGATCCCCATCATCATCCATAATAATAAATAAGCCAAGAGCAGGGGAAAAGTTAAGTAGGATACACCAATAAGAAGTTCCCAAGACTGACGCAGAATCTTCTTAAAACTCAAGGGAACCATCTTTACTTCATGGTGGTAAACGCGTGCTAAAACAACACCTGCTGCAAGAAGCAGTCCAGAAGATAAGAAGACAGGAAGAAATGTTAAACTAAGAACCACCCATTCCCCAGCATTGACAGCAAGGGCTCGGCAAAAAACAAGCATCAAACCACAAATGACAAGGATAGGAAACATAAAAAGAAACTTCTTCTTCGTGAATGAAAAACGAAGAGCACGGTTAAAGATAAATTCGATCTCTTGAAATGTCATGTCCCCATCCTAACAAAAGAATAGGAATTATTTCAAACCAACAAGTGCTGTTGCAACCCAGCTAGGTGTAGGATTTCCTTCAAAATTTAAAGCTGTATCAACCAGTTGTAGATCTAAAATTGAAGGGGACATCGGACCACAAAGGTATCTTAAAACAGAGGCAACATCTCTTGCATCATTAATCGACTGATAACAGTGATCAAGATAGTCTGAATAGTTTCCCCCTTTTAAGAGTTCAAAACTTCTTAAAATATTTTCCCTAGCAAAGCATACTCCCTCTTCACCAAACCCCACCATCTTTGAAGAGTTGTAAGCCGCCCCATTATGATTTAAATCGCCTGTCATAACGACTACCGAATCCTTAGAGATCCTTTTTAGCTCCTCAATCCCTAATAACTTCTCTGGCTCCCGATTGACCAAACAAGGATATCTCATAATGAGCCTTGGCCTCTTAATCCCTCGCCGCTTAATCTCGGCATCCCATAGGATCTTAAAAGGGAATAAGGAATATTCGCCTTCAACCTCTTGAAAGACTCCCCAATAAGGGGAGTCCTTAATACTTTCTCTTTGCCGCTCTTTTATCCGAGAATTTCTAATCTCATCTGTAAGCGTATGAACAACCCCCAAAACAAGGACCTGATCAGTCCCACTATCTAAGCAAGCCTGTACCACTGGAGCAATCTGATGCCCGCATTCACTTAAAAAGGTATGAGGAAAGACAGCAGATCCTCCATCCTGAAGCGTTTGAGATAAATCCCACTTCTCCCCTTCGTCTAGAAGTCTATTAAGACCTTTATCCCCTAACTTTTCAAGATCAAGAACATACTGGTGAAGGAGATCCTCCTTCATTGCTGCCATTTTCATCCAATCCTCACTGTGCTTGTCGGGACATCCTATCACTAACCATTTTTTTAACCCACTTATTTTCTTCCTTAGAAGCAATCAAAGCCCTCTAGAGCCTTTCTAAACTTGTTGGTGGCAATGGGAAAGCTTCCGAGACATAGAAGAAACCAGAATGACATTCATCAAGTTATATGAGAGGATAAAGATAAGGGGAAATGAGCATTGTAGAGATGACGTGCAAATCTCACTATCTCTAACCAAAAAAAAAGTCAGCCGGACCCGAAGGTCCGGACTGACACCAAAAAAAGGGAAGGTACAAAAAGGTTGGTTGATAATCATTTGATTATCAGCAAATGTAAATTAGTGTCTTTAGAACCTGGATTAATTGGGAATTCCGCATCAAAAAATGCGAGATTGACATGTGAATGCCCCCTAAAAACCCCTAATTCACATTTGTTAACAATCAAAAAAAATACCGCTGCACCCTAATGGATGTCAACTTGCCTTGTTACCTTTTGCACTTTTTTTGGTATTAACCACGTATTATTAGAAGTATTTTATTATAAGGGCAGCATCCCTTAAGATTTATTATAGCACTAGACTCTTTTTTTGTTAACTATTTAGTTTAAATAATTTATAAACAACTAACAATAAATAGGTTAAAAACCTTAATATCTCCTTAATATAAAGGAAATATTAAGCTCCTTTATAGAGATATTTAGGACGGATGATCGGCGTCCCCTTTCCTCCGCGAGCCTCTAAGCGCTCATAAACGATCTGAATGGCGATCCCCACAGAGCGGGCTAGACCAAAAAGGATCGTATAGTATTCGGGATAGGGAAACCCAGCGGCCGTCAGAATCGTTCCTGACATCGCATCGACATTTGGATAAGGATTTGAGATTTTAGGGTTCTCTTTTAGGACCTTAGGACCAATAGCCCTAAGATGCATCGCAATCTTAACAAGTGGATCTTCTGGGAAATGCTCCTCAGCGTAATCATAAAAAATTGTGGCCCGCGCATCTTCTGCTCTAAGAACCGCATGGCCAAAACCAAACACAAGTTCCTTATTCTCAATTCTTTCTCTTAAGAGAGCTTCTACATTACTTTCTGAGGCATTATCGCCGAGTTTATCAAGCATGCCATGAACAAAGGTTAGGCAATCTTGATTCGCCTTTCCATGTCGTGGACCAGCTAAAGCGCACATCGCTCCGCAGATCGCTCCGTACATTCCCTCCAATCCTGAAGCAACGGCTTTTCCAACAAAAGCTGAAAGATTTCCCCCACCATGATCATAGTGCAGAAGATTGAAAAGACGGAAGACTTCTGCGAGCTGCTTAGGATCAGCATCGGGCGCTTGGACCATATGGGCAAAGTTCTCCATATACCCCAATTCAGGATCCGGCTGAGGGGTTTCCCCCCACCCTGCATGATAGTTAATGACAATCGCTACTAAATGGGGAAGTTTTGCGATCAGGTTAAGACAATCTTCCTTATAGTCATCTTGACCTTCAAGCATCCCCAAAACAAGGAGGGCTGCATTGAAAAGCTTCATGGGGTGTCCTTGCCTTGGCAAGGACTCGATATGCTTGATGACAGCGCTAGAACAGTTCCCACGGTTTTTGAGCTCCGTACTAAAGGTCGTGATTTCTTGAGAACTCCCCTCTTTTCCATGCATTAACAGATAAAGAACCCTCTCTGGCTCCCATTTATAGAGCTCAGAAATAGGCCGACCACGATAAAAAAGGCCTTTAATCGGGTCTACCGAAGAGGTCGTGCAATAGCCAACAGGATAGCCTCGCATTCCTGTCTCGAGTTGGTCTTTGGTAATCTCAAAAAGAACATCGCTCATGATTTATCCCTATTTTAATAGATGCGCAACAGCATCTCTTTCTTCTAACAGTTCTTTTTCTGTTGCTGCAAGCATTTCTTTAAGGAAAGGATCGATTTCAAACCCTTGAACAATCTCAACCTTTCCAGGACTTGTCATTTTGCAAGGAAATGAAAAGATCAACCCTTCACTCATTCCATAGGGATTTCCATCAGAACAAATGCATGAGGAGAAGGTGGAACCTTTATAATACAGAGAATGAATCCCACTTAAGATGGCATTGGCTGCAGAGGCTGCAGAAGACTTTCCGCGCGCCGCAATAACTGCAGCTCCCCTCTTTTGCACGGTTTCAAAAAACTCTCCTTCAAGCCAACCCCGATCAGTGATCACATCGGTCGCTTTCTTTCCACCAATCCTTGTATTCACAAAATCGGGAACTTGAGTTGCAGAATGATTACCCCAAATAATGACATTTTCAACAGTATCGATATCAACGTCTGCTTTTTTAGCGAGTTGATACTGCGCCCTGTTTTGATCAAGTCTAGTCATGGCATGAAAATTTTCCCTGGGAATATTTGGAGCATTATGCATGGTAATCAGACAGTTCGTATTGCACGGATTCCCCACAACAAAGACCATCACATCTTTAGAGGCTGCATTATTGAGAGCTTTTCCCTGACCAACGAAAATCTTTCCATTTTCAGTCAGAAGATCTTTCCGTTCCATTCCAGGACCGCGTGGTTTTGCTCCCACAAGAATGGCAACATCAACAGAGCCAAAAACCTCTTCAGGATCACTTCCGATCTTAATCTCTTTCAAATGAGGAAAGCCGCAATCTTCGAGCTCCATGACGACCCCTTTAAGGGCCTCTACCCCTTGGGGAACTTCTAAGATATGAAGAGCAATCGGCTCATTTTTTCCAAATAATTCACCACTTGCAATTCTAAAAAGGAGGCTATAAGCAATCTGCCCTCCGCCGCCTGTTACAGCTATTCGCTTGACCATATTTCACTCCTGTTTGAAATAGTCTATTAAAAGGTTTATTGACTATTCCTTCAAGTGAAACATTTCCTCTTATTCTGGAGATTGCTCATCATTATTGTTGGAACTAAAGAGAGCCTTAAGCATATTCGAACAGGTACCAATCATCATCTGATTTGTGAAGATTTGATGGATCTGGTAGTTATTTTGCTTCATCACCTCTGCTACCCCCCATAAAGATAACAGAACTACAGTTGTCTCAATAATGGTCCAGATTTTGGGCTGCTTTTGTTCCATCTCAATAGATTGTTTATCTAAGCTTTTCAGAATGGTGGTGGCACATAAGCTAATAGTTATACCAACAGCTCCAAAGGTAAAAGCATCCTTAAACGATGGGGAAATATAAGTAGGATCAAACCATTGATATAGACGATCACCAAAGACATTTCTACCAAACCAAGCCCCTGAACCTATTAATATACCAACCATGGAACCGATAGCACCTGCCATGATGGGTAATACAGTAACATTTCCTGGATCATTCACCCCTATTGCATAAAGAGCTGCAGCTTGATAAATAAACTTTTGATCCATCGGCATGTAGCAATTGGAGAAAGCTTCAGCTAGCTTAACAAAAGCAAAGGTTCTTAAGGCAATCATTGTCATTTTAAAAGCGAACGGATAAGAACTGCTAAGTTTGGTAGAGTGTCCATCGATTTCTTCAACAGTGCGCGCACCGAGCTCTACAACTAGCGCAGGAGCTCCCAAAGCTAGCGCTTCTTTAAACAGAGGAAGGGTATAAGAAGAATCAAAATGTTGAATCCACTGATTGATTCCTGTTTTGTTTTGGACCCATCCTAAAGCCGCGGATGTTCCTCCAACCAAAGCTCCATAACCTAGTCCACCCTGAATAATATTAACTGCCATTTGATCTTTCTATACGTTAAAATAAAGGAAATTATAGTATTTTTTCACATTTTTCCCTAGCACTTGTTTCTCGTGCAAAAAATCTCTAAGTCTGATATCTTTATGAGCCATGGAAAAAAAAGAATATATCTTAAACCTTTCTTGCAATGACCAGGTTGGGATTGTGGCGGCTGTCACAGGATCTATGGCTGAGATGGGACTCTTTATTTTAGAGCTCTCTCAATTCAGCGACCCTTCGACTGAAAAATTCTTTATGCGGATCCATTTTGAGACGACGAAGGAAATTTCAGAAGATGCGATTACTCAGAACTTTGGCGTTGTTTCAGAAAAGTTTAAGATGAGCTGGGATCTTCATGACACCGAATTCCGCCCAAAAGTTATTTTAATGGTTTCAAAGCATAGCCACTGTTTAAACGATCTTCTTCACAGATGGTCAACTGGCAATCTCCCTATTGACATTGCTGCCGTTGTTTCTAACCATGAAGACTTGAAAAAAATGGCCTCTTGGTATGAGGTTCCCTTTCACTATTTTCCTGTCACCCCTGAAACTAAAAAAGAGCAAGAAGAGAAACTCCTTCAGCTCGTTGAAAAAGAAGGGGGCGATCTTGTCGTTCTGGCCCGCTACATGCAAATTTTAAGTGATACCCTTTGCCAAAAAATGTCAGGACGCATCATCAATATTCACCACTCCTTCCTACCTAGCTTTAAGGGAGCTAAACCTTACCATCAAGCCTTTGATCGCGGGGTGAAAATCATTGGTGCTACAGCGCACTATGTCACAGCTGATTTGGATGAAGGACCTATTATCGATCAAGAAACGGCGCGCGTCCGCCATGACCAATCGGCCAAAGAGCTTGTCCGAATGGGGCAAGATGTAGAATGCCAAGTCCTTGCACGGGCAGTTAAGTGGCATGTTGAGCAGCGGGTCATTATCAACAACCATAAAACGGTTGTTTTCAACTAAAACTCCTTTTATTTATTAGATATATGACTCAAAAATTGAAGAAATCAACTTTTAAGGCTGGATAGATTCATGGAACCTAAAACCCCTTCAATAACTGCTATTCATGATCATACCTACCGGATTTTTCCGAATGATCTCAATGCTCAAGGAACCGTTTTCGGTGGTCTCATCATGGCAGAAGCTGATCGCCTTGCTCATATTGTTGCTGAAAGACATAGCGGGCGGATCTGTGTAACCGCTTCAGTTGATTCTATTCAGTTCCACGCCCCAGCAGGACATGGCGACAACTTGATATTTAAATCTTCAATTAACAGGGCCTGGCACACGTCGATGGAAGTGGGTGTTAAAGTGATGGCTGAAGAACGGACTACCATGGAGCGTAAACATATTGTTACAGCTTATTTGACCTTTGTTGCTCTCGATGATTATGGACGCCCTACAGGGGTTCCTCCTGTCTCCCCGAAAACAGCAGTTGAAAAAAGACGCTTCGATGAAGCTGACAAACGGCGCGCTGCACGTATTAGTTTTAAAAAAATTGGTAAAAAAGGTTCTCAATAACCGCTCTTTGCTCTATAATCCTACAGCATGATTGAAGCGAGTCAAATTATCAGTGCGATCCTAGTTGCTATTGATGGAGCCACTATTCAGGTGATGAACCCTAGAAATGATGGTCTCCATTTCGATGCAATTGTGATCTCTTCCCATTTTTCGGGAAAAAGTCTTGTTGAACAACACCAAATGGTGATGGCTCCATTAAAAGAGCTCTTTGCCTCTAAGCTTCATGCCCTAAGTTTAAAAACCTATACACCTGAAGAGTGGGAAAAAATAGACCAATGAGTGACGTCCAAGAAACAATTAAAAAAGACATTGAAACATATCATGTGATCCTTTTTATGAAAGGATCAAAACTGATGCCCCACTGCGGTTTTTCTGCTCGCGTTGTCGAAGTTCTTAACCAACATGGGATTGAATACGAAACGCGTGATGTCCTAAAGGACGATGAATTGCGGCAAGGAATCAAAGAATTCTCGAACTGGCCCACCTTGCCCCAGCTTTATATCAAAGGAAATTTCATCGGAGGCTGCGATATCGTCCTGCAACTCCACGAAGAAGGCAAACTTGAAACACTCCTAAAAAAGAGGTCATAATGTCTCTCGAAGCTTTAATTCGTCCTATAGGATCACCACAAACAGAAAGAACTAGATTACATCGAACAGATTGTTGCAGCGCCCTTTTACGTCTTACATTTGAAGCAAAAACTGGATATCTCACACAAGCTCAAATTTTAACGCAAAAAGCATTCCTACTTGCTCATATGTCTCCAAGTAGAATTTGTCATACTTGCCATTATGCTTTTACAGCAATGCCAATTCAAACGGAAAATCAATAGTAATGGATGATCAGGCAACAGAGATAACAAATCTTTTTCTTCATCGAGGATGGATGATTCCTGTCTTGATCATTATTGCCCTTACCCTCCTTGTTCATTTTATTATCAGTCGTTTTTACAAAAGGGTTTATCCCCGCTTAGAAAGAACTAATCTTGCTTGGGATTCTTCCCTTTTAAAATCTCTCATACGCCCCCTGAAAGTGTTTATATGGATTTTAGGACTTACTTTTTCCATCCAAGTCCTAGCCTTTCATATGGATCATGAAGACTTTATCGATCTATTTAGACCCCTTCGTGACCTATTATTTGTCTTTACAATGCTTTGGTTCTCCCTTCGTTTCATAAAAAATATGGAGATAGAACACTCAAGGGACCAGCGATCAAAAAAGAAACGCTTTGACAAGACAACAGTACGAGCTGTTTGTCAAATCTCTAGAGTTATAGCCATCATGCTTGCGGCCCTAGTTTTTCTTCAAACGCGGAACGTTAACCTCTCTGCAGTC
The DNA here is from genome assembly GCA_018399075.1 of Simkaniaceae bacterium. Taxonomy (GTDB): domain Bacteria; phylum Chlamydiota; class Chlamydiia; order Chlamydiales; family Simkaniaceae; genus Neptunichlamydia. The sequence continues at coordinate 1,655,689 of CP073763.1, forward strand.
CTTGCATTTGGTGGTGCCGGAGGTTTAATTGTTGGTTTGGCAGCAAAAGATCTATTGGGAAACTTTTTTGGGGGTTTAATGATTTATTTAGACCGCCCTTTTTCAGTGGGCGATTGGATTCAATCCCCTGATAGAGAAATTGAGGGTTATGTTGAAAATATTGGGTGGCGACTCACCCGAATCCGGACCTTTGCAAAACGACCTATTTACGTCCCAAATGGGATCTTTTCAAACATCTCAGTTATTAACCCCTCTCGGATGTCTAATCGACAAATAAAAACCCGCGTTGGGATTCGATATGATGATGCCCCAAAAATGGATGTGATCGTGAAGGAAGTCGAAGAGATGATCCGCACCCATCCAGAAATCGATACCGATAAATTTATGATGGTTAGATTTGATGAGTTTGGCCCTTCCTCACTTAACTTTTTAATCTACTGCTTTACTAAGACGACAAAGTGGGCTGATTATATGCTCTACCAACAAGACATCTACCTTAAAACGATCCAGATTATCGAAAAGCATGGGGCGGAATGCGCCTTCCCTACAACAACGCTCCACATTCCTGAGGGTGTTTCCCTAAAGCAATGAACGAGCTCACCTTTTTCATTCACATTGCTGCAATGATCAGCTTTATTATCCTTGCTCTCCGCATTGGGAGAGAGGCGCTCATTGCTGTCATTGTTGTTCAAGTCATTCTTGCCAATCTTTTTGTAACAAAACAGATGAATCTCTTTAGCCTCGATATCACCTGTTCAGAAGTTTATACTGTAGGAGCCATTTTTTCCCTTAATCTATTGCAAACCTATTTCGGAAAAAAGGCGGCAAATAAAACGTTGTGGATTGTTTTTTTTCTTCTATTCTTTGTCATCATTATGTCGCAGTTCCAAATCCGTTATCTCCCCTCTAAATACGATTCGATGCATCCCGCTTTTGCAGCCATTTTAGGCTATACACCACGCATCATGATCACCTCTTTTTTCTGCGCCTTTTCGATGCAAAAACTCGATATGGAACTTTTTGGATACCTGAAAAGGAAGTTCACAAAACTCCCCTTTTTTATCCCGTTTGCCTGCGCCTCTCTAATCACTCAATTTCTAGATACAGTTCTATTCAGCTTCATTGCCCTCTATGGAATAGTTCATAGTATGAAAGATATCATTATGATGAGCTATCTCGTCAAAGTGACTGTTATCTTTTCGATTGCCCCTTTCACGATCCTTGTAAAACGGTTGATTCGTCATGACCCTGTTCAAGTTTGAAGTCCTTCATACATCGACAAAATCGCGTGCACGCGTAGGGCGTATTCATACACCTCATGGAATCATTGACACTCCAAACTTTGTAGCGGTAGGAACCAATGGAACCTTGAAATCTCTCGATAATGAGATGGTCAGCTCGATTGGACTGCAACTCATGTTTTGTAATACCTACCACTTGCTTTTGCAGCCTGGTCCCGAAGTGATTGAAAACGGTGGAGGGATCCATAGCTTCATCAATCGAAACATGCCGATCATTACCGATTCAGGTGGATTTCAAGTTTTTAGCTTGGCTTATGGATCGGTTGCGGATGAACTCAAAAGTAAAGGGACAAAAAAACAAGGGGGTTCAGTCATTAAGATTACCGAAGATGGTGTTCATTTTCGCTCTTATCGAGATGGCCGATCGATACTGCTTACGCCCGAAACTTCGGTTGCAACTCAAAAAGCAATCGGAGCGGATATTATTATCCCCTTTGATGAGCTTCCTCCCTACCATATCACCGATAGTGAGCTTAGAAAATCCCTGGATCGAACCCACGCTTGGGAAAAACGCTCCCTTGAAGCCCACCTTAAGGACCCCAGGGGACAGGCGATGTATGCTGTGATTCACGGGGGCGTGGATGACTCTCTTCGGGAAAAGAGCTGCAATTTTCTTCGAGAGCTTCCCTTTAATGGGTATGCTATCGGAGGAAGCATGGGAAAGACCAAGGATCAAATGGTCTCGATGCTCTCTTCCCTCCTCCCTAAACTTCCCACAGAGGCTCCTAACCACCTTTTAGGAATCGCAGATTTAGAGTCTCTTAAAGGCTGCGTTCCCCTGGGAATCGACACCTTTGATAGCTCCTATCCGACAAAAGCAGCCCGCCATGGAACTCTTTTAACCTCAACAGGGGGAATGAAGATTACGCGAGGGCGACATAGTGGTGAATTCAAGCCAATTGAAGCGGGATGCATCTGCTATACTTGCCAAAACTACTCAAGAGCTTATATTCATCATCTTTTTAAAGCTAAGGAACTTACGTCTATGACCTTGGCTTCTATTCATAATCTCCATTTCATGGTAGAACTCATGAAGTCATTCAGAGAGAATATATTACTTAATAAAGTATAAGTAATTAAAATTTAATTTATTATATTTTTATATCTTTAATTATGCTATAATTAACACATTAATGTTAATTTGGGGAAATTAAATGGGCAGTGTATTAGATTCAAGATTATACTCGGAGAGGTCTGAATTTGATTTTTCAGGTCTCGGGGCTCAGTCTACAGTATTTCCTGAAGATAGAAGCTCAAGCATCTTCCGCCAAGTTGCTACCTACCCACACCCAGACTTTACGACTGAAATGGTCTATCAGCCTACTGTATCGAGTGGGGTTGCTTATGCTCCTGACCGGACATTGCCTGCCCCCCGCTTTGAAAAGCGCGATGAAGCACTTTATCAAGAGTCTCTTTCTCGACTGAAAGCGCGGGCTCATTTGCCAGTATCTGAAAGATACAGCGGCTATGAAGATGGTTTAATGGCGAAAGTGAAAGGGGTTGCTAAAAGAGCCTTTTATATCATTACAAGATTAGGAGTTCAAAGAGGACTTGCTGCCTATGACCTTCATTTAGCTGGTCAAGCACGAACGCTTGCTTTTGCAAACTATAGCGCCAAACCGGCTGCTAACTTCCAAGTAAAAATGATTCCTAGAGCCCCCCTGATGCAGCGCCTAGAAATGAGAGATTATGCAGCAGAGCATCGTAAATTGAATTTCTCAAGCACATGGCATAGAAATGGTCTTCCTTCCTATCAATTTATGGAAGATGGAAAAGCCGTAACACTTCATCATACTGTTGCTTCTAGCAACGACAGAACAAATGATGGCATTTGCATGATGCGCCACGTCGATTCTGATCATACTGGAGAGTCTGTTTTTTACACTGGACGCCCTGATTCGGAATCAAAAGCCAGAGAACAAGTTGAATTTATCTTCCGCAACGAAATGAGTAAAGCTGAAGATGCTCGAAAAGGTCTGACTTATAATGAAGCAACGGGTGAATATAACCTCACCTACGTTGTCAATAATTTAATGTCTTCAATGGGAGCAGGCTCAGTAGGTCTTGCATGGCTTACAGGGTTCGATGAAAGAGCCTCAATCCTAAGAGAGATGGAAGTTCTTGCAAACCTCGGAACAATCACTATTGATGGAAAAAAGGTCAATGTTACACCGTTTTATTTCAACCAAGGGTTTAACTTTATCAATGACTTTGGAGTCTCCTCTCTAGAAAAAGAAATCAATGATATAGCTTATGAAGGATTCCTTGCATTTGCAAAGACCCAATCAGCAGAAAACCCTCTTTTACAATCAGCAATTGCTCATCTAGAAAACCGCAAAGATTTGCTTCCAGAAGAAGAGTTTTTCTACCGCGATCTGATTGGTAAAATATTAGGCCTTCCAGAAGTTATTCACTGTAAAAGTAGTACGGACCGAACGATCCTTGCAGGAGCTATTTCGATGGCAACACAGCAGTGGATGAATTGCGGCATGAATATTCCTCTTGAAAACCCTCATGAAATTCTTTCTGACCCTGTCTATAAAGAGCTCTTTGCTTCAAATGCAATGAGTGGTCATCAGGTTAGCCGCTACTCTCGCTCAGCAGAAGGAATCGTTCAAGGGGTAAGACAGTTCTCTCAACTTATAGGTTATGAGTGGGGAAAAAATGGTCTTGTTAAGAATGCGATTGCTCTGCGCATGGTTCCTGACCGTTATAAAAAAGCAGGAAAGCGCCCTCTTAATATCCGCGTAACTTTAGCGGTTTTGAAATTCTTTGCACCAAACAGCGCTGCTAAAAGAATTGCTTATCTTGAGAAAGCACATCCTGAAGAGGAATTCGATCATGATAGCTATGTAATTAAAGATCAAAGACTTGTTAAGCCTAAAAAAATGAAAATGCACTATGAAGCCGGGGATAAAAACCCTCGAGATTGCCTTCCAAAAACTTCTATTATGAAATCTGTTAAGGGCGCTGTTACTGGTGCTATAACAGATATCGCCCTCGTAACTTTCGGATTCTTTGACGCAATTGTCTCCAACTGATAATATCTTCCAAAAATGCTAATTTTGGAAAATTCCCTATATGTCTATTTTTCTAGTTATTTTTATGTACGGTGCCTGGTCAAGTATATTTTCTCTAGGCAAATTGGCCCTTGAAAGTAGCCCCCCCATCTTTTTAACCAGCATCCGCATGCTTTTTGCTGGGGTAATCCTTTTAGGATGGCTCTTTATCAAGAACCGCAGCAGTCTAAAAATCGGAAAAAAACAAGTTCTTCCCCTCATAGCCCTTGCTGTTTTTAGCATCTACCTTACCAATGTTTTAGAGTTTTGGGGGCTTCAACATCTGACGGCCGCTAAAACTTGTTTCATCTATAGCCTCTCACCCTTTTTTGCAGCGATTTTCTCCTATATTCACTTTGGCGAGAAGATGAATAAGAAAAAGTTTTTCGGAATGCTGATTGGTTTTGCAGGGTTTATTCCTGTCCTTAGAATGCAGACAGAGGACGAAGGTCTTTTCAAAGCTTTTAGCTTTTTCTCATGGCCAGAACTAGCGATTATGGGAGCAGCCCTTTTCTCAGTATATGGCTGGGTTCTCCTCCGCATCATTGTCAAAAAGCAAACCCTTTCTCCAATGTATGCTAATGGGTACAGCATGCTCCTTGGTGGAACGATAGCCTTTGTCCATTCTCTCTTTGTTGATAACTGGAACCCTATTCCAGTTGCAGCAGGGCAGATGGCTCCTTTCGTTCAAGGGATCGTCCTAATGACTCTCGTTTCAAATATCCTTTGCTACAACCTTTATGGGTTTATGCTTAAGAAATATACAGCTACTTTCCTTTCATTTATGGGGCTTCTGAGTCCGATCTTTGCCTCAATAAATAGCTGGATTATCTTAGGGGAATCTCCCTCATGGCAAATCCTCCTTTCAACATCAGTCGTTTCTCTAGGACTCTTTATTGTCTATCAGGCCGAGCTTAAGCAGGGATATATTGTAAAACGTGAGAAAAAGACTGCCTCCAACGATCAAGTAGAGTCCCTGGAGGCTTAGATAACTTAGTTCAGGGTTTTAAGATTGCTCTCTTATATGCTCAGCTAGTTTAATAAACACTTCCCTATCAACCTGTTCATTTCCAGTATTGATAAATGCACTTAGAAGGTGCAATGGAGGCGTATTACTAGGCTCAGCATGTTTTGTCATAAAAACATCAAACACTTCTTGGCGCTCCTGAGACATTCCTCTTGTCACCATATTGTATACTTGTTCTGGAGACAATTTTTTTATATCTGAACGTGCTGCCGTCTCTCTATTTTCTGCAGGAATAATCGGGTCTTCTTTAAGAGTTGCTATCATTATTTGGATAGTTGCAGCTTTGTTAGGAGGGGTTGTTTTAAAATGTTCCTCCCTTAAATGTGAATTAAAGTGGAATCTAGTAAGGCCTTTAATAGCCCGATCTGAGTAATTTGATTCTGTGGTAGTGCGATAATGCCTTGGATCAAGACGATTAATTAACCGTGTATACGAAAGATTATAAGCTTGCTCCAAGCGATCGGTTTCATTTCGTTCAGAACCAAGAGTTTCAGCACTTTCAAAACCAACCCCTTTATCTACAAAAGGTTTAGAATCTCTCACCTGCTGAAAACTCACCTCTGAGTCTGATGCACTCCGACTTGGAGAAGAATCGCTAAATTCGAGATCAGAGAAAGATTCATAGCCACCCACCATTGATCTATGTGGGTCAAAGTGTGAAGCAATATTTCCTTGGGAAATACCCTGCTCACTTGCCTGTCTAATCCTTGGATCACTGGTGTTTCTTGATCCTGAAACACCAGGTAAACTTATGCTCCTAAATAACCGAGCAACATCTGATAAAAACGGCATAACGCCTCCCTCCTTTCTTTTTTATCTTACTTCAATTTCTCACCAAATCCTTATATTAATTATATAATAAACAAATATTTAATTATCACTTTTTAAACCCTCAGAATTGATACACAAACTACTTATTATTAATTGTTTGAATTGAGCCCGAAGTTTAAAACAAGAAAAAAATAGGAAGAAAAAAGGACTTTTTAAGGTTCAAAAACCTCAAGCGACTAATAATTAATTGTTTATAAAATAATCAAAAAACTAGAAATAAAGGATGCTCAAGCGGAGAGGTGTTGTGAAGCGCGGGAAAGGTCCTGCTCCTGAAGGAGGCGAAGTAGAGGCTTAGCCCCCTCTCTTGGTGTTCCATTATCTTTGCAAATTCCAAAGTTATGATCCCAAGCGCGATCCCATTCCCAGTTATTCATAAGAGACCACCAGTAGATTCCTTTTAGATCTACTCCATCTTGCTGGGCTTTATAGATCGCATAAAGAGCGCGCTCCATGAATCTCTCCAGTTGAGTATCATCGTGGGTAGAGATTCCCACTTCTGTCACGAAGAGAGGCTTTCTTGTTTTCTGATGCATTTCAACTAAAGCTTCATAGATCGCTGCGGGATCTTCCCTAAGTGGCATTAAGGTCATCGCTTCATTGGGATAATGAGTCGAACCATAAAATTGAGAAATAAGAGGACGGGAATAACAATTCACTCCAATAAAATCATTGAGCTGGTGAATCTCTTTTTCCTCGAAGGATGCTCCAAGTAGACTAAAAGATCCCGTCTCGAAAAACCGCATCGCTGCAGCGTGAGTTACCTCAGTTAATCCTTTTGCAAGCCTCGCTTCAATAATATTCCACGTCCTGTAAGGAAGGAATTTAAGAGCCTGATGAACAATTCCAATTTGCGGCTTATCATCGATTTGTTTGAGCGTTCGATAAACAGCACAATGAGCCATTAAGAGGTGCTTTAAAACATGGGCTCCAATGTCAGGTCTCCACCGATTGGGAGGGAAAGAACCGTGAAAATAACAGGAAAAGGCTACAATCGTTGGTTCATTAATAGTGCACCATAAATTAACATCTTCTTTTAGTGCGCTATAAACAACCTTTGAAAATTCAATAAAGTGTTTAATATTTTCTTCTTTTTCAAAAGCACCAAGCTGCTCAAACCAAAGAGGATTTGTAAAGTGGTGGAGAGTCACCATTGGTTCAATCCCCTCTCTTTTAAGCATTTTGCAAAAGTCAATATAATGCTTCAGAGCGACTTGATCAATCTTCCCCATTTCAGGTTCGATTTTGCTCCATTCAACAGAGAAGCGAAAAGAGGTCATATTAAGATTTTTTAATATTTGGACAAATTCAGCAGGCCGGTTCCAGAAATCGCATGCTTTTCCCGAGAGACTTTCTTTAGGAAGATTTCGATCTTCCCATTTTGCCCATTGAGTATTCGGACAAACAGCTTTTCCAGAGTATTGGTATTCGCTTGTTGCTGTTCCAATTAAAACATCCTCAGAAAAATGGGTCTCATCGACAGGTTGTTTGTCCCAGAGCGTTGAGTCTGTTAAGACATCCCATCCATCAGAGTTAGATTCTGGAATACTTTCTACCATATAATTTCCCCAAAGAGATAAGCAAGTGTGCGGTTACCAAGACTTGAACTTGGGACCTCAACATTATCAGTGTTGCGCTCTAACCAACTGAGCTATAACCGCAGAATTGTGGAGGCTAGGAGAGTCGAACTCCTGACCTTCTGAATGCAAATCAGACGCTCTACCAACTGAGCTAAGCCCCCACATAAGTGGAATAAGTCCTGAAATATACTTCATCTATCAATAATTTTCCAATAGAAATCCTCATCCTGCTGAAAAAAGGATCAAAAATTTTGATAAATTAAAAAAAAATTCTCCATTTTTATTTTGTTGACGAAGGTTTCCCCCTTGAGGCATAATGGGTTTTTTAATAACGGAATTTGAATCATGAAAGTTATTAGCGCCGCCTGGGGTTGACCCCCTCATAACGCTCTTCGAAGCGACAACGCTTTGTCACTAAAGCGAAACTTTTAATAGTTTTTTTTATTACTTTTTTATTGGTTATCACACATGTCTACAAATGAAATCCATGATGGATCCCTTAGGCAACTTTGGAAAGTCTCCTCAGGGCTAATGGTCTCTTTTCTATCAATGGTGGCGATGATGTTCGTCGACCGCCTCTTTTTATCCTATTATTCGACAGACGCGCTCAGCGCTGCCACGAGTTCGGGCACCCTTTTTTGGGCAGGAAACTTTATGTGGGTCACCCTTGCTGCTATGGCAGAGGTTTTTGTTGCACAATACAATGGCTCAAAGCAGTATGGAAAACTGGGCGAGCCTGTTTGGCAAATGATTTGGCTCTCAGGATTCTCCTTGATCTTTTTTGTTTCTTTAGGAAGCTTTGGTAGTAGTTTCTTTCTTAAATCTGGCTTCATGAATAGCAGCGAAGTGGAGTATTTTAGGTGGAATAACTACTTTGCACCCTTTCTCACCCTTCTAACAGCTCTTTCTGCTTTTTATATTGGGCAAGGAAAGACTGGGATTATTAAATGGTTAGGAGTGATTGGAAATGGGGTCAATGTTCTCCTCGATCCCCTTTTTATCTTTGGTTACAAAGGAATCATCCCTTCAATGGGGATCAAAGGGGCCGCCATTGCAACAGGGATAGGAATCATTGTTCAAGTTGTTATTTTAGGATCGATGTTCCTTGCAAAGAAAAACCGAGAAACTTTTGGAACAAATGACTACCGATTTAAACCGATCGCTTTTTTTAAGTGTTTGAAGGTTGGCGCTTCCCCTGCTATTTTTGTGATGTTTGAGCTTCTTGGCTGGGCTGCTTTTTACAAGATGATGGAAGGAATTAGTGGAAAGCATATTTTGGTGGCAAGTGTCACGCAAAGTGTTCTGATTCTCTTTGTCTTTTTTGGCTTAGGATTAGAGAAAGGCGCTGCAGCGGTTTCTGGAAATTTGATTGGAGCAAAAAAACTTGATGAAGTAAATCGACTCTTTAAATCAGGAGTAAAGCTCTCTCTAATATTTGGAGCTGTTTTAGCCCTTGTTCTTGGCTTTTTCCCCGATCTTTTTACAGACCTATTCTTCAAAAATCCTGAGGCACTTAGTGGCTCTACTTTTGGAGTTTCTCCGGAGATGCTCCTTGAGGTTAAGATGGCTCTTCGTACAGCGATGTTTATGCTTGTTGCTTACTTGACTTTTGAGAATATCCGTTGGCTCTTAAGTGGGCTTTTGACTTCTGCGGGAGATACTTTTTATCTCCTTATTGCAGGAGCTCTTTCCATTTGGGTTTTCATGCTCCTTCCGACTTATCTTTTTGTCGTAAGACCAAAGGCTCCGATTGAAACAACCTTTTACATCTGGATTTTTTACGGGATTATGGCTTTGGGTCTCCTTCTTTTCCGCTTTTGGCAAGGAAAATGGAAAGAAAGACACTTAGTCGATCTAGATAGTGAGGGGGAGCCCAGCCGTACGCCAAGCTAAAACACCCCCAGGGAGGTGGAAAACGATTTCCCTCCCTAATTTTTTAGCAACACTTGCAGCTAAAATCGAGCGGTACCCACCAGCGCATACAAAAGCAATCTTTCCATCTGGAAGCTCTTTGATTCGCTTTGTCAGTTCACTGCAGGGAATGTGTTTTGCATCAGCAATATGCCCTCCTGCCCACTCTCCTTCTGAACGAACATCAATAATATGAAGGACTTCTTTTTCTTTAAATAGGTCTTGGGGGGTTAGCTCTGGAATTTCGTCTAGAGGAAGCTCTTTTTTATTCCAAGCCTCCATCCCTCCTTCAAGATATCCCTCCACACGATTAAGCCCTATTCGAGCAAGAGAATGAATCGCTTCTTCGACTTGCAAAGGTGTGGAAGTCACTAAGAGAATTGGACAATCATAAGAGACAGCGGAAGAGGCCCAAAAACCAAGCTTTTCTCCTGCACCAATACAAATGGCTCCTGGAATGTGACCTCGACTAAAAGCTGTTTGATTTCGGAGATCAATAACAACACCCCCTTTATCAATATGTTTTTGAAAATCAAGAGGGTCTAGAGGAATGGGGGTTCTAATTTGTTCTCTTTCACTGCAAGAGTTATAGACCTTCATACGAAAGTAATAGTCTGGAAGATGGGGGGTCCTTGAAAGGACTAAATCAACGAATTCCCTTTCAGAGATCGAAGGGTTTAAGAAAGGGTTGCTTAACCTCTCTTGTCCAAGGGTTGAATAGGGACGATCGACCACTCCCCCTCCACAAAAAGATCCTGATCCATGTGCTGGATAGATCTCTAATGAATCGGGAAGATCTTTGAGTTTTTCAGAAACGGAATGATAAAGCTGTTTAGCCAAAGACTCTGTTACCTCTTTGCCAATGAGGTCAGGTCTTCCCACAGACCCAACAAAGATAAAATCCCCAGAAAAAAGAGCTTTGGGCTCTTCATCAATAAGCATTAGAAAGGAAACGTGCTCTGGAGTATGGCCCGGGGTATGTAGAACTTTTAAAGTGACTTTTCCCAGCTTAAAAAGATCTCCATCAAAACATTCTTTATGTGGAAAAGATACCTCATATTTTTCCTCCTTATCATATCCTGAAAGGACGTGTTCTGCTCCAGAGCGAGCAGCTAAATAGCGCGCACCTGAAGCATAATCTGCATGAATATGGGTTTCAAAAACATGAGAAATAACAAGGTTATTTTCTTCAGCAAACTCTAGATAAAGATCAACGTCATACCGTGGATCAATAATGGCAATTTGCCCAATTTCACTACATCCTGTTGCATAGGAATAGTGTGAAAGACCTTTTTCTTCAAACTGCTTTAGAATCATTATTTAACCTAGAGTTTTTTAGGGCTAAAGTAACGAAACTCTTTTTTATTTACGAGAGGATTTTCTTTGGCTTTCAGAAAGCACCTTTTTCCTCAGCCGAATGTTATGCGGAGTGACCTCAACAAACTCATCATCTTGGATAAAGTCAATTGCTTGCTCCAACGTAAGCACTGTTGGTGGCGTTAAGATTAAACTCTCATCGGTACCAGAGGCTCGAACGTTAGTGAGCTGCTTTTCGCGCGTGATATTAACAACTAAGTCATTATCGCGACTATTTACACCGATGACCATCCCTTCGTAAACATCATCACCAGGTTTAACAAAGATCGTTCCTCGACTTTGAAGGTTGAAGCAAGCATAACCTGTAACTTTCCCTTGGTTCATCGAGATAAGAGCTCCATTTTTTCGTCCTGCAATTTCGCCACGGTATGAGCCATAACTGTCAAAGACAGAGGTAAGAATTCCAAGTCCACGAGTGACCGTAAGGAACTCATTACGGTAACCAATAAGCCCTCTTGTTGGGAGAGAAAATTCAATGGTTGTAATATTATGCTCATTGGTGTGGAAATTGCGCATCTCCCCTTTTCGACGGTTGAGCTCTTCGATCACCGTTCCAGAAAATTCATCGGGTACTTCAATATGGGTATGTTCAATCGGCTCATCTTTATTTTCTTTGAAAATCACGCGAGGTTTTGAAACTAAAAACTCATATCCTTCGCGTCTCATCGCTTCGATAAGGATCGAAAGATGGAGCTCTCCTCGTCCAGCAACACGGATGGCATCCTCACGCCCGTCGACTTCTTCGACATTTAGGGAAATATTTGATTTTTTCTCGTGCAAAAGACGTTCACGGATTTTATTCATCGTCACATGTTTTCCATCACGTCCGACAAAAGGGCCCGAATTCACTGAAATTTCCACAGAAAGGGTCGGTTCACCAAGCTCAATAAGGGGAAGTTGATTGATATGATTCGGATCACAAAGGGTATCGCCAATCATCACATCAGGGGCTCCTGAAATACTAACAATATCTCCGACTCCCGCTTCTTCAAGCTCCACTTTTTTAAGGCCATGATACCCATCAATACGGGTAACTTTATGCTTGGTTGGGTGACCACTTTTTTCAATGAGCGTAAACGAGTCCCCTTTTTTAATTTGTCCTTCTAGAATTCGTCCCGTTGCTTGCCTTCCTAAGAAATCGCTATGAGAAATGGTGCTGGCTTGCATTAAAAAGGGAACATCCATATTACCAGGAGGATGGGGAACTTTATTGATAATGAGATCAAAAATAGGGCGCATATTCTCTCTAGGATCTCCTTCGTTCATGAAGGCATAACCACCAATTGCGGAAGCATAACAATAAACAAAATCGAGCTGCTCATCATTGGCGCCAAGCTCCACAAAGAGATCAAATGTTTTATTGAGAGCATTTTCAGGATCAGCATGAGGCTTATCGATTTTATTAAAGATCACGATAGGGCTCAGTCCCATTTTTAGCGCTTGAGAAAGAACAAAACGGGTTTGAGGCATTGGCCCCTCCCCAGCATCGACAATCAGTAGAACACAGTTAACCATCCCGAGAACGCGCTCAACTTCTCCTGAGAAGTCAGCATGACCTGGGGTATCAATCACATTGATCTTGTACTCATCAACAAAAAGACTCGTATGCTTTGCAAAAATGGTGATTCCTCTTTCTTTTTCTAGCTCATTGGAATCCATCGCTCTCTCAGGAATCTCCTCATTTTCTCTAAAAATCTCAGCTTGTCCAAGCAAGCAATCGAGGAGGGTTGTTTTCCCATGGTCAATGTGGGCAATAATAGCAATATTACGAATCTTTTCTGGTTTGTACATCTTTTTCAAATCCTTTAGGTATATCTCCTCTATTCTAATAGAAAGATTCATTTATTGACATCGTGAAAAAAAGTTTTTAACGTAGGCTCATGCATCTTTTCAGGCAGAAAATCAATTGGCTAGCAATTATTGGACAGGTAGGGCTCCTCCTTCATGTTCCTGCAGCCATGGCTGCATTCACCCTGATTATCGGCATATTTTATGCAGAATGGTTTTCCCTCATCCCCTTTGGATTCTTAGCTCTTTTTTCTCTTGTTTTAGGACAACTTATGTACCGTCTTACTCAAAAAGCAAAAGCAGCACACCTCTGGGACGCCATGTTGATTGCTGGAATCAGTTGGCTTTTCTGTTCGATCCTTGCAGCAATCCCTTTTTACTGGATTTCCCATATCTGTCTAAATGCTGGGACTGATTCAGAAGTATTAAAAGTTTTTTCAGAGCCTGTTAATGCTCTTTTTGAAGCTTTTTCAGGATTTACAAGTACAGGGCTAACGATGATGCAGCAAGAAGGCCCTTTCCCTTATTGCTTACAATGGTGGCGTTCTTTTCTTGAGTGGATTGGAGGACTCGGTCTTGTGGTCTTTGTTTTGGCATTGACTCATCTAAATAAACAAAGCTTTGAGCTCTACTATGCCGAAGCACGCTCGGAACAGATGACGAAAAATATTCATAGCACCGCCCACTGGATTTGGGGAATCTATCTTATCTTTACTTTTATCGGCTTTATCCTCTTCTACGTTTCTGGAATGTCTCTTTGGGATGCGATTAACCACGCCATGACGGTCATTTCAACCGGCGGCTTTACCGTGAGCAAAAATAACTTTCAGGGATACGGCCTGACCACTCAAATCATTGCAATGTTTATGATGATCATTGGCGCTATTAGTTTTGCTGTCCACTTTCGAGTGATTCGGGAAAAAGACTTTGGGATCCTCTGGAAAAGCTTGCAACACCGTCTTCTCTATATCTTAGCTATTGGCGGTGGATTTCTTCTTCTCCTCCTTAATTACTGGAATGGAACCTATGGCCATTGGGTCCACTCTTTTTTCGAATGGATCTCAGCCCTTACAACATGTGGCTATTCGACGATGGACCTCTCCTTCTTTAGCCCCATGGTTAAGCTCTTTCTTATTATGGGTATGTTTATCGGTGGGGCGACAGGCTCAACAGCTGGTGGATTAAAACTCAAAAGGATACTCTATCTCGCGAAAGGCATTTTTCTTCGGATTCTTTCGATTACTACAAAAAAAGAAAAAGTGATCACCAAAAAAAGGGAGAATGTGACCGATGAACCTCCAGGAGTGGCTCTTTCCTCCATAGAAAAAAGTGAGCGCCTTGTCACATCTGAAGTCCTCTTCTCACTTTGGGCGACAACACTATTTCTAGCCTGGTTCCTTATGCTCCGCTACGTCCCAAAGGGAAGGGCTCTCGACGCCCTTTTTGAAGTGACAAGTGCCATGAGTAATGTCGGGCTTTCCTCGGGGATTATTACTCCCGAACTTCCCACTATGGCGAAGTGGATTTTTATATTTCTCATGTGGGTGGGAAGGCTAGAAATTATACCTGCCCTCGTGCTACTTTTAACACTACCGCTTATCTTTAAAAGGAAAAATATCGATGGAAAAAAGTCCTAAAAGCTTTGTTGCTGCTGTTTTACTCTGCTTCTTTCTTGGAACTCTAGGAGTTCACCGCTTTTACGTCGGTAAAATTGGAACAGGAATCCTGATGATTATCACTTTTGGCGGCTTTGGAATTTGGCAAATCATCGACTTTGTGATCATTGTCTGCAGCAAATTCCGCGATAAGCAAGGACGCTTTATTCTCCCTTAAAGTATTTCTCAACATTTCTTACTATAGCATCAATTGCATGATCGAATAAAGGTGTGCCATGCCATTTTGAAGATAGGACAACATTATCTCTACATGCTACTTGAGCAAGAGCATTATCCTTTGTGACAACACCGTCACCTTCAATTTCACCTTGCGAGCCAGCTTGTACAACAGTGTGGGGATGAGGAGATTCTTTCAGCGTCTTTTCTGAATCATATTCCCATTGCAAGAATTTTACTGCTCGAGCTCCAAGTTCCCCTAGCATTTCTCTTCCAAAATTCGAAGTTGAACGGAAGGTTTGATAGTCAACAATATAGTGTTTTCCTTTAGAACGAGGATTCTCTAAATGATCTCTCCATTTAACGCCTCCTCCAATCGACCATCCAAAATCAACGATTTGAGTCGCACCCATTTCGTCAAGAAGTGAAAGCATCACCTGATGAGAAGCAACCATCGCATCGCGATTGGGAAACCAGCCAGAGCTTCTCCCAGCACCTGGATAGTTAAAAAAGAGGATATTCGCATTTAACCGCGATGCTAAAGTCATGATTGAACTGCTAGGGTCCATAAGTTGCTCATAAAACGCTGCATTCGGTGGAGTCACAATCATCCAACGCCCTTTAAGACCAACATCTTTTTTCTTAAATAAAACGCCATCCACTAAATGCCTTGTAGAGGATAAAGCAGAAATTCTCATGGCTTGATATTCATCAGAAACCCTTTGCCGGCTGACTTCAGACTTCTCACGGATAAATTGATTTCGGACACCAGGAGTTGCTGCAGGATGAACGACAGCTCCAACAATCACTTGAACGAGTCGATAAGCAAAAACAGATGCGAGAGCTAACATCACTTTCCAAGAATGATTTGATAGCGGAGGGGGATTCATACTCCCTGAAATTTTCCTTATACAAAAGGCTGTAATACTATAAACTACTCCTAGAGGAAACCCATATAAAATGGCGTCTAAAGTAGAAGCTTTTACGATGGCTGTGATATTGATCGGAGCCGTATAAATAGGTGCAGGTGGCTTTTCAGCTGACAAGGCATTCTTTGCAGTTGATTCATTGTAAGATTGAAAATATATATTTACAAGATTCATGATACCTCCCTTCTTGGGAGGAATGGTATAAGTAAAATGATGGATTTAATTAAACTTAAAAATATCTCCCCAACTGGAGCCCCCTTAATCGCTACGTTTCTACCTGAGGGAGGGATGAATCTCTGTAGCTACAAGCTAGGCTCTATCGAGGTGATCGATCAGAAAACTCTTCCTCTTTATGAGGAGAGAAGAGCGGGGCTAGGAGCGCTGATTGGCCCCCACTTTCATGAGCGTGGGGACGTTTCAACAGGGTTTGATGAATCACTTTTTCCTCATATCGCCAAGGGTAAAGCAAAAGGGAGAAAGGATCCCTTTTCTCACGGCATAGCTCGCTATGTTCCATGGAAATATGTGGCAAGTGATACGCAGATTAAAGGACGGCTTCGCGGTGATGACCTCTATAAAGGCGTTCCTCTAAAGGTCTTTGAAGGACAAAACTTTTCGATGACTTTTGAAGCCCGCCTTCTTCCCGATGGCCTCTTCATTGAATATAGGGTCGATAGTGAAAACCCTTCTCTTGTAGGACTTCACTACTATTATGCTTTTTCAGGAAAGGGAACCATTCATGGAGCGGTTCAACCCACATACAGAAAAAAAGACGAATGGAAACCCCTTCCTAAAGAGTGGTCCAATGGAAAGGAAAACCATCTTCATTTTCTTTTGCCCCAAGACGCTGACTTTGGATTCCTTCCCGCAAAAAAAACGCCGAATGATCATGATTACCATATCATTCTCGATACAGAAGGATACTCTCTACATATTGATTATAATACAGCTTCTGATACGGAAATTTCCTGTCAGGTCTATCATCCTAAAGATGATACCTTTGTCTGCATCG
The DNA here is from genome assembly GCA_018399075.1 of Simkaniaceae bacterium. Lineage (GTDB taxonomy): Bacteria > Chlamydiota > Chlamydiia > Chlamydiales > Simkaniaceae > Neptunichlamydia. The sequence continues at coordinate 1,672,333 of CP073763.1, forward strand.
AACCCCTTTCAGCAAAATCCCCTTCTCAGCCCAAGCTCCACCGGAACATACTAGAGGCTAAGCTCGAAATCTTTTCCCCCTTGCACACCAATAAGGATTAAGGTAGAAGGAAAGTGAGGTAATTATAATGGTTAAACGAGTAGTGATTCTGGGGGCTGGATTTGGGGGCGCCTATACGGCGATGCACCTTGAGAAGTATCTTAAGAAAACAAAAGAACCCTTTGAAATTACGATTGTTAATCGGGAAAACTATTTTGTTTTCCAACCAATGCTTGCAGAAGTTGTCGGGGGATCTCTTGGTATTTTGGATACAATCAATCCCCTTCGAAAACTCTTAAGAAAAACAGTTCTTTTTTTCCGAGAAATTGATTCGATCGATATTGAAAATCAAAAAATTTTCTTAACCCCAAAGTTTTCTCATAAAACTAGAGAAGTCCCTTTTGACCACTTGGTGCTTGCTCTTGGAACGGTGACCGACTTCCGTGGAATGGCTGGACTCCATGAGCATGCTCTCCCCTTTAAAAACCTTGCTGATAGTATTGCCATCCGCAATCAGGTGATCGATGTTTTGGAAACGGCTGCAAGAACGCATGACCAGGCCCTTAAAAATAAACTCCTGACCTTTGTTGTCGGTGGTGGTGGGTTTTCTGGGACAGAAGTGGTGGCCGAAGTAAATGACCTCGTCCATAACCTTGCTAAGGAATATCCCGAAATCGATCACAACCAACTGCGCGTTATTCTTATTCATAGTAAAGATCGACTGATGGACAAGGAAATGCCTGAATCTTTGGGGCGTTATGCTGAAAAACTCTTAAAAAAACGAGGCGTTGAATTCCGTTTTGGAGCCCACTTAAAAACAGCAACTCCTGAGGAAGCTATTTTAGATACTGGGGAACATATCCCCACAAAAACAGTGATTTCAACCGTCCCCTCTTCTCCTAATCCTCTTATTGAAGGGCTCCCTTTAAAATTTGAAAGGGGGAAAATTGTAGCCGATGCAGGAATGCAGGCAGAAGGGAGAGATAATATTTGGGCCATTGGAGATTGCGCAGCGATTCCACACTTAGCGGGTAAAGGAATTTGCCCTCCTACTGCTCAGTTTGCGATTCGCGAAGCTAAGGTCCTTGCTTATAATATTGCCGCCTCCATTTCAGGATGGGAAAAAAAAGAATTTCGTTTCAAAGCTTTAGGAATGATGGGAGCTCTAGGTCATCAATCTGCTGTTGCAGAACTCTTTGGAAAATTTAAGTTTTCGGGACTTCTAGCTTGGATGATGTGGCGGATGATTTATTGGATTAAACTTCCTGGGATGAGCCGTAAAGTTAAAGTCGCTCTCACTTGGATGCTCGATACAATGATTCCGATCGAAGCGGTGCAAATTAAAACCGCTGCCTCGCAAGGGATTGCCCAACTCCATTTTGAAACAGAAGAGATCATCTTCCACGAAGGAGATGTAGGTGACTATCTCTATATTATTGTAAATGGTGAAGTAGAGGTCTACCAAGAAAAAGGGAAAGAGAAAAATGTGATTGCCAAACTCAGTAAAGGGGAATACTTCGGAGAGATGGCTCTTCTCAATCAACGCTCACGCTTAGCAACTGTGAAGTGTCTTTCACCAGTGGATGTCCTAGCCCTTCGAAAAAGTGACTTTGGAATTTTAATTTCCAACTTCCAACAACTTCGAAAAGATTTTGAGGAAACAGAAAAAACCCGTAGTAGAGAAATTCAGTAATCATTAATATAAGCTCATGGATATTTGGCTCGATACAACAGATATAAAAACAATCACTTTAGGGAGTCAGCTCGGCATTCTTAAAGGTGTGACAACAAACCCCTCTCTTATCGGGAAATCGGGGAAAAGTTTAGAAGAAAATCTCGATGAAATTCTTAAGTGTCAAAGTGGTCCCGTGACTGCTCAAGTCACCGCTGTTGATCATTCAAATATGATAGAACAAGCTGAAACCCTACGCGAATTTTCCGAGAGGATCATTGTTAAAATCCCTGTGACTCAAGAAGGGCTCAAAGCAATGGCATCTCTTTCCCACCTTCAATTTCCTGTGATGGCTACTGCTATTTTCACCCCATTTCAAGCGCTCCTTGCTTGCCATGTTGGTGCGACCTATATCGCCCCCTATTATTCCCGCATAAGAGATTCTCTTGACACGCTTGAAGGAATCCTTCTAACCCTTGATCGTTACGATTTTGAAACTGAGCTGGTTGTTGCCTCCCTCAAGACTCAAGAAGATCTTGAAGACTGCTTTCATATGGGTGTCGATGCCGTTACCCTTAAAGAAGATCTTTTTGAAACACTAACTGAAGATCAGAGTGGCACTTTTGAAACACTCGATGAATTCTCTAAAGATTGGAAATCTGGCAAGCCTTCTAAGCTCCTCCCATGAGAACTGAAAGCACACCTTTAGCAGTGACATTCTCCCTTCTAGCCGCTTTCTCCTATGCCCTCCTTGCCTATCTTATTCAAACGGCAGAACACATCCTACCCAATTCTGTTCTGATTTTCTTTCGCCAACTTTTTGGGCTTCTTATTTTACTTCCCCTTATTCCCCTTAAATTAGGAAGCTACTCTAAACTCAAAACAAAGATCTTTCCCCTTCATCTCCTTCGCACTTTTGCTTCTCTCTCTTCGATGTTTTGCCTCTACTTTGCCCTTCGCTACCTTCCTTTAACCGATGCTGTCCTTCTGACCTACACCCGCCCCCTCTTTATTCCCATCATTGTCTTTCTCTGGTTCCAAACAAAATGGACAAAAAACACTTACCTAGGCCTTTTGATTGGTTTTTTAGGAATTGTCTTAATCCTTCGCCCGGGATTGATGACATTTAATCTAGCATCACTTGGGGCCATTGCTTCAGCCTTTTTCGGAGCCATTGCTTTCACAACGATCCGCCGCCTGACTAAAAGTGAACCCTCAGAACGCATCACCTTTTATTACATGGCCCTTTCTCTTCCCTTGGCCCTTGTTCCTCTAGGAAGAAACTGGGAAACACCGACTCCCATGGGGTGGGGTTTTCTTGTTTTGATTGGAGCGGTTGCCCTGGCCTACCAACTCTTTCTTTCCCGCGCCTACCGCCATGCAAAAGCGGTTAAAGTGGGGTCTCTCCTCTATTCTAGTGTTGCTTTTGCCTATCTCTTCGACTTCTTCCTTGGAAAAAAAGAACTCCCCCTCATCGCCCTTGCTGGGATGGTCCTGATCATCATCGGCTCGATCCTTGCCCTTCGAGAACAAAAAAAACTGTAATCTTGGAAATTTACGTTTTAAGAAAAATCATTCATATTTAGCAATAAGGTCCCAAGTAAGGAGCCCTTTTTCTTCTTGCCCACTATCAGGAAAAGTGGCTTTTTCTATGGGAACTTTAGCTTCTCTAAAGGCTTGATTGATGATGGTTGTCAGACGAATCCCCCCATCATGGAGATTACGCACTTTATAATTAGGATCTAGAAACGGAACAAGAGCTGGAAACTTAAAAGCTAAAGCAATTTGAGCATTGAGAAAAACTTGCTGAAAACTTTCGCCGTAAAGGATAAAGTGCCCTTCTTCTTTTTCTTCAAAAGGTGGAAGGAGATCATAGGTCCAGATAGGCTCATACCGGTCACCATGAAGACTTTCATAGAGATGCAGATTTGTAAAATAGAGGGGCAAAGGAGAAAAAGCCTTTTTGATTTGTTTTTTTAGGGCTATGCTTTTCCCTAATGTGATGTGTTTGATAAATTTCTTCCGTTCTAGATCGTACCCCTTTTCTAGGAAATAATCGTGAATCACTCTCTGATACTCATCAATGGGATCGTCTCCAAAAGATTCGACATGCCATGTGATGATATCAGGAGAACGATTGGGGAGGCAGAGGCACGAATCAGAAATGGCAACAGGTCCCACTCTAAAAGAAGGTTTGGTCATGTAACGGATATGCTCATGTATTTTTTTATATGAGGTATCACCAAAAAAAAGGAGGGTCAGATGACGATTCTTTGCTTTTAAGGTTTTAATATCAGGAAGAGCCTCTGGCCAAGGGGCATGGACTTCAAAACCAAAGAGTAGCCGTTTTTCGTCAGGATTAGACATGAGCGTTGACTCTTTTTAAGTATTTATCTCCAAGAAAAAGACTGCTAATGTTCATTATCATAGTTTAAGCTTACCAAGCAAAAGTGTCGGCGTCAATTTTTTCTTGTACACCTTTAGATTTTTATGGTAACGAAAAAGGGTATGACAAAACATTTACATATTCGTCGTTGGATCATTTGGGGTCTGGCTGTATCTTTCTACTTTTATGAGTACTTTATCCGTGTTGCTCCAAGTGTCATGGTTGAAGATCTCTTTCGCTCTTTCCATATTGGTGCTGGTATCGTTGGGGTCATTTCTGCCGCCTATCTCTATGCTTATGCTCCCATGCAACTTCCTGTTGGAGTTCTTATGGATCGGTTTGGAGCACGAAAACTTCTCACCTTTGCGACACTTGCTTGCGGCTTAGCCTCTATTCTCTTTGGAATCGCTCCAGCAGTTTGGGTCACGATCTTTGCACGCATCATTATGGGAGCTGGGTCTGCCTTTGCTTTTATTGGGATGATTTATATTACCTCCCACTGGTTCCACGGGAAAATTTTAGCTCTCCTTGTTGGAGTTGGGAATTCCATTGGAATGCTAGGCGCTGTTTTTGGAGAGGGGCCACTCTCAGAAATGATTCATGTTTTTACCTGGCGCCCAACGATGATTGGATTTGGAGTTGCTGGGTTAGCCCTTGGACTCATTATTTTCCTTACGATCCGAAATGATCCCAAATCCATGGAAAAACATGCGCCAAAAAAATCTTCATCTATTTTGAAGAGCATGAAACTTGTCTGTAAAAATCAGCAGACCTGGATTAATGGTATTGTTTCTATGATGTTTTATACAGCAACAGTTGCCTTTGGAGGACTCTGGGCCATTCCCTTTTTGCAACAAACACATGGCTACTCAAATGAAAAAGCAAGTTTTGCTGCTTCCATGATCTATATCGGATGGATTGTTGCTGGACCAATCATTGGCCACTTCTCCGATAAGACCTGTAACAGAAAAGTTTGGATTCTTGCTTCTACCCTCTTAAGCATCCTCATTTTTTGTTTGATTGTTTATACTCCTGTTACAGCCCCTGTTTGGATCTTTTCTCTCATGTTTTTATTAGGCTGCGCCCTTGCTGGACAGCTCTTAACTTATTGCCTAGCAATTGAATTAAATACTCCTGATACAAAAGGTGCTGCATTGGCAATTACGAACTTCCTTGTCTTTGTGGGAGGCTCTATTGTTCAAACGGTTATTGGGTTTATCCTTGATGCAATGTGGAAAGGAACCATGCTTAACAATGCCCGCCTCTACTCTATTGAAATGTATAAATTTGCCATGATAATCTTCCCGATATCATTGATCATCGGATTTATCTTTACCTTCTTTATTAAAGAAAAAAGCAAGCCATGGTGCTCTTAAAGAATTTCCCTAAACCCAAGGGAAATTCCTCTATAAAAGGACTAATAATGAAAAGGAGGGAATAAAGCGAACTTTGATTCGGAAGTTTGAAAAAAAGATCAAAAGTTCCTTATAGTAAACATTTTATTTGCAAAAAAGCAGAGTATAATTTAGTTTTTTAAGGATGAAGTTTTTATCAAATGTATTTTATATTCTTTGCCTTCCATCCTTTCTGTTAAGCCCCATCCCTGCCTTTTCATTTCAAACAGCTCCCTCCATTCAAGAAACAGCTTGGGATGTCCCTATCGATGAATTTGGAAGTGTTAATCCTTGGGTTCTTCTTCGAGGAGAAAACTTGTCTATTGATAGATATTTTTCCTTTATTGACTTGGCTTCTAACGAGACATTTTTAAAAACACTTTCCGAAGAAGAATTCGATAGGGTCGTAGAATTTATGACTACGATGCTACGCTTAAGTGCTCCTGAAAGTGATGAGGCTCTTGTAGAAGCATGGGATCAGGACATCGAAGAACTATTAGACGATCTTTATGGAGACCCAAAATGGAAGATTTTATGCAGCAATGGATTTGATTTTGAGTTTGCTCCAGCTGTTTTTTATGCGAATTCCTTTCCTGAGATTTTTTTGTGCAAAAAGAATTGGGTTCAAAGGAAGGCTCATCACTTTGGCCATTGGTGCAGTAAACACAAGAAGCCATTGATTGTCGGGGCTGTTGTAGTAGGGGTTGTGGCAATTGCTGCAATAACCGGCGGCGTTGGAGGAAGTTCTGCAGTCGCTGTAGGCGGGGCATTAATCAATGATACCTATAGCGGAGAAGACCGTCCAAAGCACATTAATAAACCCGGGGAAGTCTATGTAGATGATGGAAGCTCAGAGCCCACTCTTTCCCCTCCTTATCATCCTACTACAGAGTCTATTCCTATCCCTTCAAGTCAACCAACACCACTAGAACAAGCCCATGCTCTTTCCTTTGAAAAGGTAGAAAACGCAAAGCTGGAAATTGCGGAGCAAACTCAAAATATTGCAGAGGCTCCAGAAAAAAAATATATTGAAAAGGCTAAAGATGTAACAAAAATAACCGTATCTAACATTGTTCATGATGTCTTTGAGAGCATTTCCAAAATAGGGACAACCTGGCATGAAATCCATACAAACTCTACTCCAGAAGACGCTCAGGTATATAAAGAATTCGTAGCTGCTCAACACGAAAAAATAGATGAGATTTTTGGAACCTACCGTCCAGATTACAGTCTAGAGTCTCAAGAGTATGCGGCAGCTTATAAAGCAGCTATAATCGAAGAACTGGGGTACTATCCCGAAATGCAAATCGGAGAGTTGCCCCCTCCAGGAGCTTTAATTAGTGCCGTTTCAAGAGCTGCTACTGCAGCCTCTAGAGCTATTGGGATTGCAGCAAAAAGTGGGAGCGCTATAGGAACGGCTGCAGTTACCAGCGTTCTTTCAAAGCCTACTTCTCCTCAATCACCCTCTTTAGGAAACTCAAGTTTTGATGTTGAAGCAACATCAAAACAACTTAGTAAATTTAGAAAACAACTGCAAATAGATGGTAAATCTTCTCTCGATAAATCTAAAATATCAATTCAAAAAAGGTTAGATGAGCACTTAATAAAGTTAGATAAATATAAACAGGAAGGAGGGTATACTAGTTCTGTAGAAAGAGAAATTAAAAACTTCCAGCAAGAGTTACAAGCAATCGATATAGTTTTAGAAGAAGCAAATGGATAATTCAGAAGAAATTAAACTAGTACAATTACTCTATAAGAGTTTGAAAGATAACAAAAAAGTAGCACAATTTGATTCCGAAGATGAACCAGGGGGGTGGAGGCTAGCATATTCTCTTTCTGAAATAGAAAAATCATGTTCAACTTTCTATAACAAATTACTTCCAAAACTCAAAAATACTGATAAACAAGAAGATATAGAAAAAATCCTACATGAAATAGGGGAAGAATTCAGGCATCTTTTATATCATATTGAAGACAGCAAATATTATTCTTACCTCTTTGATGAAGACGATCAGAATAAACATTAAATCTCATGAAGAAAATTCCTGTCTTATTGGTAAAATAAGGCCCTAGTTGAATAAAAAAACTTACTTATCTTGAAGCTTTTATGGCTATGCAGAGCTTCTTAGAAAAGTATTATGAAGAAACAAAATCTAATGATGTGGGTTCTCTTTTAGGAGAGCTTTCTTTTGATATTTGGGAAGGGGGATCGACTACTGGAGACCCTGCATGTTGGGGTGAATGGATTCAGTGTATAAGCAAAGTAACAAAAAAATGAAAAAACCTAATCATTGATAAAAGTTGAAAAAGGATGAATAAAATATGAGATGGATAGAGTATATTCCCATGGGGATTGCGGGCTTCATTCTATTTTTTGGGTAGATTGGAACAATTGTTTGTCTTGTAAGGGAGCAACGAGCATGGAAGCGGCAAAAAATAAAAGACTCTATGCAATATATATCGACGGAGAAGGTAATTATAAGGAAAGGGGGACACGGATAAAAAGTGACCTGGTGCAACAGAACACTGCAGCCTTTTCCAACATTTAGCTTATTCGTAATTGTTTTTCAAATAACCCATTTTTTAACTCCTTACGACAGACTTTTCAGACTCAGTGCCCCATGAATGCCCCTTTTAAATGTTGTAGCATACCTAAGGGCCTATAAATACATGTGATAAGTCATGTAAGCCGAAAGAATGGTAATCTGGGGAATTAAACTATCGAGACTCCTTTTTGAGTTTAAGGAAAAACTCAATAAATATCGAAGACTCCACCAAAAGATCCAGGTTCAGTACAACCATGTCTACAATAAGGGGCAGGCAATTGTTGGGCCCCAATTTTGAGAATAATGGGGAGATAGATAAAAATTTTGAAATATAGCCAAATACATATAAAGTGATGAGAATGTGCATTTACAAAAATAAATTTTATTATGATTTAGAATGCTAGGGAAAATCTTTGGTCATTCTTACTCTTTGATCTTCCGGTGGCTTTCTAAAGAAGCAGCTAAATAACTGCATATTTTATACTGACAATTAGAAGGCTTTTGCCGAATATCAAAGCACATTTCTCTCTATCTTTAAGTGATCACTCTCAATTTTTCAATCCTATGAAAATTAAAAAAAAAACTTGTAAAATTTAGCTGATCTGATAGATTATCATATCCATTATATGAGATGAATAAAGGAGAAGAAGATGTTCAAAAATGTTTACCGATTTATATTTACATTAATCTTCATTTTAAAATTTGCTCCCATTTTTTCTAATAATTTTGCCTATGTTACAAATTCTATCGATAGCACAGTGAGTGTGATAGAGACAGGATCAAATACAGTTACTGCAACAATCCCTGTTGGAAAGGTCCCTGAAGGAATTGCAATTACCCCGAATGGTGCCTTTGCTTATGTTGTAAATAGTAGCGATGGTACAGTGAATGTGATAGATACGAGATCAAATACTGTCATTACAACGATCCCTGTTGGAGTTTTCCCCAGTGGAGTTGCAATCACTCCAAATAGTGCCTTTGCCTATGTTACAAATTCTATCGATGGCACAGTGAGTGTGATAGAGACAGGGTCGAACCTAGTTACCGTAACAGTTACTGTTGGAACTCAGCCGAGGGGTGTGGCGATTACCCCGAATGGTGCCTTTGCCTATGTTACAAATCAGGACGATGGCACAGTGAGTGTTATAGAGACAGGATCAAATACAGTTACTGCAACAATCCCTGTTGGGATGGCCCCCCAAGGGATTGCAATTACCCCGAATGGTGCCTTTGCCTATGTTGCAAATCAAACCGATAATACAGTGAGTGTAATAGAGACAGGGTCGAACCTAGTTACCGTAACAGTTACTGTTGGAACTCAGCCGAGGGGTGTGGCGATTACCCCGAATGGCGGCTTTGCCTATGTTACAAATCAGGGCGATGATACAGTGAGTGTTATAGAAACGGGATCAAATACAGTTACTGCAACAATCCCTGTTGGGATGGCCCCCCAAGGGATTGCAATTACCCCGAATGGTGCCTTTGCCTATGTTGCAAATCAAACCGATAATACAGTGAGTGTAATAGAAACAGGATCAAACAGTGTGACTACAATAATTCCTGTTGGAAACGCCCCCTTTGGAATTGCAATTCTTCAACCTGTTGATACAGCTAAAGAGCTCCTTCGATCTCTTAAGAAAAAACGCCTTATCTACCAAAAAGGATTATACCCCTAAAATTATGAGCTGTAATGCTTAAGATCTTTTCCTCAAAACTAATATTCAACAACGCCTTCCTATACTTCAGTGGAAAGACGATATGTTAATGGGTTTGATAAGCGCAGTGGCTTGCCACAGGGAAAAGCGCAAGTTTTAGTGTGGCGAAGTTTACGACCTTATCACGTTGCCCTTCCATATTTTGGTTTTGGGTTGACAAATTTAAAAAAAAGCTTGTAACCTTTAACAGGTTTGATGGACTACCAAGATCCGTAATAAAAGGGGAAAAGAAATGTTCAAAAACGGTTACCAATTCGCACTTATACTAACCTTCATTTTAAAATTTGCTCCCATTTTTTCTAACAATTTTGCCTATGTTGCAAATTTTATTGATAATACAGTGAGTGTGCTCGAAACGGATTCGAGCACTGTTATTACAACAATCCCTGTTGGAAAAGGTCCTATGGGAGTTGCAATTACCCCGAATGGCGCCTTTGCTTATATTACAAATTATATCAGTAATACAGTGAACGTAATAGCAACGGGATCAAATATGATTACTGGAATAATTCCTGTTGGAGTTTTCCCCTGTGGAGTAACGATCTCTCCAAATGGGGCCATCGTCTATGTTGCAAACAGAATAGATGGCACGGTTAGTGTAATAGAGACGGGATCAAACAGCGTGACTGCAACAATCCCTGTTGGGATAAGCCCTGAAGGGATTGCAATCACTCCAGATGGGGCCTTTGCCTATGTTGCAAATTCTCACGATGGCACGGTCAGTGTAATAGAGACGGGATCGAACAGCGTGACTACAACAATCCCTGTTGGATATTCACCTTTTGGAGTAGCGATTTCTCCAGATGGCGCCTTTGCCTATGTTGCAAATTCTCACGATGGCACGGTCAGTGTAATAGAGACGGGATCGAACAGCGTGACTACAACAATCCCTGTTGGATATTCACCTTTTGGAGTAGCGATCTCTCCAGATGGCGCCTTTGCTTACGTTGCAAATTCTCACGATGCTACAGTGAGTGTGATAGCAACGGATTCCAACAGTGTGACTACAACAATCCCTGTTGGATATTCACCTTTTGGAGTAGCGATCTCTCCAGATGGCGCCTTTGCTTACGTTGCAAATTCTCACGATGCTACAGTGAGTGTAATAGAGACTGGATCAAACAGCGTGACTACAACAATTCCTGTTGGGAAAGTCCCCCGTGGCATTGCAATCGCTTCATTTAACGATCCGGAATTCTGCTACTTAGAGTAAGAGGCGTATTTAGGATTCTGGTGCAAACAATATTCAACCAGATCAAATCACTCTATGATCCTCCTCTTAGAAAACCGATGATCCTGCTCTACGATATTATTAAGATATTTGATCAGACACGAAGCTTTGCCTCGGAGACCAGACCTCTCTCTTCCATCATCATGATAAGATCCCTATATGTCAGACTAAACTGGCAGTGCCAACGAACCGACCATTAAAAGGATTGTCCTTGATCTCTTTACCCCCTTCTTAGTCTGAATGAAACTATTCAGTTTACCTCAAGTAGGGGTTTTCCTACATCTACCTTGATTGAATATTGTTTGCACCAGAAGCATAAAGAGTAGCCTTTCTTCTACCCTAACGCAACTTTCACGCATCTCTTTTATTAACAACAAGTTAAGGCATAGTAATAAGTAATAAATTATTAATTACATATTTGTTATAATAAATATATATAAACGCATTAAAACAACCAATTTAAGAAGAGTATAAAAATGCCCATCAAGAGAGCTCAAGCTTCTCCAGATCAATTAGTTAACAGTTATTTGGATGGAAATTCCTCTTTTACTGACCTCCAGACGGCTGCTAAAAGGACAAGTAATCCTGAATTGCAATCCCTAGTCAATCAAATTGGGGTAAGAGTTGCTCGAGAAAGTGAAATTTCTAGATGGACACCGAGTGAAAAAAAGCAGTTTATCGAAAAAAATAAAGGTGAAACAGTTTATAAATCGCTTAAATCAGGCGATTTAGGCGCTAACGAGGTGCACCGGGTTGCGTCAGAGATTTTTACAACCAAAACTCTAACACAAAAGGCACTTGTGGCTCCTAACTCAACTGTTTCTATCAAAGCCGTGGCAATCCCTTCAACTTCAGGAGAATATACTGTATCACCAAGAGGGCTACGTAATTTAGGTAACACCTGTTTCGCAAATGCCACGCTTCAACTTCTCTTTCATACTCCTGGTATAGATGATATTTTAGCACAAGAAGGGACTGTTCAAGACGATCCTGAAGTCATTGCCGTCAAAGATAGATTAGAAGAATACCGCATAAACTCAGCTCTCGAAGGAAGACAAGGACGTGATGCAAGAGCTGGAGTAATAAGACTGCAATCAGAACTCCAAAAAGTTGAAAAGAAAGCAGCAGACAAACTTCTATTCCGCCAAGAGTTAAGAGCTCTAAAAAACGAATATAATAAAGAACAGCCAGATAGAGCAAAAATCGAAGGACATTTGATAAAACTTTGGGCCTCACCTATTTTAGGGAGATTAGGGATGAGGATACGACAAGAAGATGCACAACAATTCCTTGATCTAGCGCTTGAAGCAATAAGAACAGATTTTACCGTATCCACAACAAGCATCGTCATCAATCCAACAACTTCCTCTTCAGTAAAAAATGGTGAAGTTAGAGAAACCGTTAAGGTCCCTATTCCTAGGGGAAGGCCAACGCTTCAAACTTGTTTTAACACCTACTTAAAAACAGAAACCCTTGAAGGGCATAACCTTCTTCATGATCATCGAGATCACACGCAAAAAAGGCTTTATTTTACAGGCAACCCACCGGCAAGTTTTCAATTTAGTCTAAAACGATTTACAAATGATAATCAAAAAATCAGAACCCCTGTAACAGGATTTGACAGAGCCCTAGTTGTTCCTTTTTGCGACCAAAATGGAAAAGTAACAAGTCGTGCGACCTATCAAGTCGATACAGTCCTATGCCATGAAGGTAGAACAACAAGCTCAGGCCACTATTATACACTTGTTAGAACCGAAGATGGATGGATCGAACATAATGATAGCTCTCAACGCAAACTATCAGATGAAGATGGTTTGAAACTCATCCAACAACATGGATATCTAGTTAAAACCCATCGGGTAGAATAACCGGTCACAACAGACCCTCTTTTTAAATCACATTTAGAATCCACCTTTTTATTAAACCTCTTTGATACACTTTATCTGAGATGAACCTATCCCGAAAATCAATTTTATTGGGATAGGTTCATATTCATAATTTCCTCTCATAGGTTGAAAAAGAATTCTTAGATAGTTAGAAGGAAAAAGAGGTATTATGAGTCGAAAATATGTTCTTCCTGCATTAGCTATATTCGGTCTTTTTTTTGCACTCTTTATGGTTTTTTATGGAATGCGAACACCACCTACTCCTCCTATTGAATTTCCACCTGCAACACCTCCTTACAAACACTATGTCGCAGGGGCTGGAATCGTTGAAGCAGCTTCTGAAGATATCAACATCGGAACTCCCTTTAACGAAATTGTCACAGCCGTTTTTGTCAAAGTTGGCGAAGAGGTCAAAAAAGGAACTCCTCTTTTTGAGCTTGATACCCGGACCCTTAAAGCGGAGTACAAAGAAGCTAAAGAAAAGCGCGATGTTGCCCTGACAAATTATGAAGATAAAAAAACAGAACTCACCCTCTACCAAAGTCTCAAGGATAAGCGGGCGGTGAGTGAAAATGAATTTAATCAGATCTACTATGCGGCTGAGTCAGCCCTCAGGCAAGTTAAAGAGCTTGAAGCAACGATGGAAGTCAATGCTTCAAGAATCGAGCGTTCAACAATTAAGGCACCAATTGATGGGCAAGTCCTTCAGGTTAATGTTCGTGTTGGTGAAACAGCAGATATTAACCCCTTTGATAATAAAGCCCATATGCTTTTTGGACAAACCGATCCTCTCCATATTCGCGTTGAAATTGATGAAGATGATGCCTGGCGTGTTGAAAAAGGATCGCCTGCTGTCGCGTTTGTTAGAGGAAATAGTTCGATTAGCGCTGCCCTAAAGTTTCTCTACATTGAACCCTTTATCATCCCTAAAACAGCGCTTACTGGAGATAACCAGGAACGCGTTGACACCCGTGTTCTCCAGATTGTCTATGAAATGGACCGTGAAAATCTTCCCATTTATCCCGGACAACTATTAGATATCTATATCAAAGGACTCCCGGCAAATGAAAGGTTTTAAAGCTCTTCTGTTAATATTTCTGACGGGTTGTGCGGTAGGGCCTAATTATCAAACCCCAGAAGTCGCCCTCCCCTCTTCTTATTATGAACCTCACGATAAGGAAGAGATAGATCTTTCTGAGCTTAAGGAATGGTGGACAGCTTTTAATGATCCTCTTTTAAATGTTCTGATTCATGAAGCTCTTTCCCAAAATTTCGATTTAAAGATTGCTGTCGAAAAGATCCACCAGGTCCGTGCTGAATATCAAATCGAAGCCGCCGAACTCTATCCTAAAGTTGACCTGACCGCTGAGCAAAGACGAACTCGAATCAGTCAAAACCTCTTTGACTCTAGCTTTCTCGGCCCTCCCCTGCAAAGTCTCTATAAAGTAGGTTTTGATGCAAGCTGGGAAGTGGATATCTTTGGTAAAAGGCGCCGAGCAAAAGAGGGGGCCTACTACGCTTATGAAGCTGAAGTCAATAGTGCGCGCGATGTCTATATCTCATTGCTAAGTGAAATTGCAGCAACCTACATTCAAATCCGAGGGCTTCAACAAAAAGTCGCCCTATCAAAACGAGATATCTATATACAAAAAGAGCTCCTTGGTTTAGCTGAGGTTCGCTTTATTGCAGGTCTCGATAGCGAAATACTCCCTCAGGAAATTGAGGTGAATTTAGAGCAATCGCAAGCTCTTCTCCCTACTTTAGAAACAAGCTATCGCCAAAGCCTCCATCGCCTTGCCGTTCTATTAGGAAAAACGCCCGAGAGTCTTCATGGAGATTTTGAGGAGCAAGGGGCTATTCCTATCAGCGATGATCCTATTCCTGTAGGACTCCCTTCCGATCTGCTCCGTCGCCGCCCTGATATAAGAAAAGCGGAGAGAGTGCTTGCTGCAGCGACTGCAAATGTAGGTGAAGCCATTGCCGACCTCTTCCCCCGTTTTTCTCTTTTAGGCTCTTTTGGTTTTGAGAGTAACCGGACAAATAACTGGTTCAAAGCAAAGAGCCGCAGCTGGTCTTTAGGACCGAATATCGATTGGCCCATCATCTATTTCGGGAGAATCCGAGCTAACATCCGTGCCCAAAATGCGAAACAACAGCAAGCTCTCCTAAATTATGAGCAAACAATTCTGACTTCTCTTGAAGATGTCGAAAATAGCCTTGTAGCTTACTACAAAGAAGAAGAACGGGCCCATCGGTATGAAAAGCAAGTTGAAGCCGCGCGCCGCAAATACGACCTGACCCGCGATAAATATCTCAGCGGACTTGTCAACTTTCCTATCCTTTTAGATGCTGATAGTGCTCTTGTCTTTGCAGAAAATAACCTCGTTGATAGTCAACAATCCCTTAGCATAAACCTTGTTGCCCTCTATAAATCACTAGGAGGTGAGTGGTAATGCTCCTCCTTTCCCTAAAAATCCTGATTGGCGACAAAGCAAAGTTTATCGGGATCGTTTTGGGGCTAAGTTTTGCCTCGTTTATTATTGTTCAACAAGCCGCCATTTTTATTGGGCTCATGGCACGAACCTTCGGTTTCATCTCCGATACTCCCCAACCCGATGTTTGGGTCATGGATGAAAAAGTACAGTTTATCGATGATGTCAAACCCATGCGCGATACCCAACTTTATCTTGTCCGCGGAATCGATGGTGTTGAGTGGGCTGTCCCCTTTTATAAGGGGCTTTTAAAAGCCCGGTTAAAGAATGGAAATTTTCAAATCTGCAATGTCATCGGAATCGATGAATCCTCTTTGATAGGAGGCCCACCTATTATGCTTCAAGGCAATGTCGTCGACTTAAGGAAAGTGGATGGGATCATTGTCAACAAAATAGGGGCTGAGGGGAAACTTTCTTCCAATGGAAAAGATGGCGTTCCCCTTCGGGTTGGTGAAACCGTTGAAATCAATGATCGAAGAGCTCAAGTTGTTGGCGTTTGCAAATCAATGCGCACTTTTCAATCCCAACCCGTGATTTATACGACTTACTCCCGTGCCATCTCTTTTGCCCCTTATGAAAGGAAGCTTCTCACCTTTATTCTTGTGAAAGCAAAACCGGGCCTTTCTCCACAAAAGCTTTGCGACCGAATCAATTCTCTTTCTGGACTTACCGCCTACACGGGGCCTCAGTTTAAACGACTTACCGTCGAATATTATATGAAAAACACGGGGATCCCTCTTAATTTTGGAATCGCTGTCCTCTTAGGTTTTATTATCGGGATGGCAATCTCTGGGCAAACTTTCTATAACTTTATCCTTGATAACCTCCGTTACCTTGGCACCTTTAAAGCTATGGGAGCTAACAATCGCCTCTTGACAAAGATGGTTCTACTTCAAGCTGTTTGGGTTGGTTTTATCGGGTGGGGATTAGGGATTGGCGCAGCAGCTCTTTTTGGCTTCCTATCGCGTAATAGTGATCTCTCCTTTCTCCTCCTTTGGCAACTTTATGCGATCTCTGGAATTACAATGTTTACGATCACAGGATTTTCCGCATGGATTGGCCTCTATAAAGTGTATCGCCTTGACCCAGCAATAGTATTTAAAGGGTAGCAATGGAAATAGCAGTTAAATGTTCTGGAATCAGAAAATCTTTTGGACAGGGAAGCCTCCGCTTTGAAGTTCTTCATGGGATCGATTTAGAGGTCAAGTCTGGTGAACTTTTAATGCTCGTCGGCCCTTCTGGATCGGGGAAAACAACCCTTATTTCAATTCTTGCAGGGATTCTTAGCCACGACGCAGGAGAATGCTTCCTCTTTGATCAAAATATCGATGCCCTTACAGATGCTGAAAGGACAAAGTTTAGAGGAGAAAATATCGGGTATGTCTTCCAAGCTTTTAATCTGATTCCGATGCTTTCTAATGCAGAAAATGTTGCGATTCCTCTTCTTCTCAATCATATGGAGCGCAATGAAGCCATTAAACAAGCTGAAAAGCGTTTAGTTCAGTTTGGATTAGAAGATAAAATTGGAAACTACCCAAAACAACTTTCCGGAGGGCAACAGCAGCGTGTTGCTATTGCACGCGCCGTCATCCATAACCCCCGATTAATCGTCTGCGATGAACCTACGAGCGCTCTAGATCATGAAAATGGAATGCTCGTGTTAAATCACCTGAGAGAGATTGTTGATAAAGAAAATCGGGCTCTTATCGTTGTCACCCACGATTCCCGCATTTTTGATTTTGCCGATCGAATCATCCATATGGAAGATGGAAATATCACCGAAAATAAGCTCAACAACACTTGACTTTCTATTTCTTAATTCTTGAAAAAGAATACCAATCGAAAAGGGCAAAGTTGTTTTCCTTGTCATTATGAGCTGCAAAAACCCCCGTTGGATAGTAGGGAGGAATACTTTGTGAGGTAATCGCAATTCCATCTGTTTTCCAGACTCCATGAAGGGCTACTGTTTTTACAAATTTATTATTCCCTGCTCTTTGATAGATCTTAAAGCTTGAGTCTCCTTGACTAGAAACAACGAGATACCCTTGCCCTTTAGCCACTTTATAGAGCGCTAGCCCTTCGCGATCCCCGCGGATCCCATCAGCCAGCCCAAAAGCTTGAATGAATGGGTCTTTCTTAATGGTTGGGTCTGCGTGATACTTTAAGATCGCATTCCGTTCATCAGAGCAGTATAAATAACCATACTCATCATCGGCAACCATTCCTTCAACAAAACTTTTTTGCTCTTTATGTCCAAATCTTCGGATCAATGTTCCCTTTATCTTCCCCGTTCCATCATCTTGAAGGAGGACTTGATGAATATCATCAGTCTCTTTTCGTGAAACAAAAGCAAAGAGTTGACCATCTCCAACCCTCTTATAAAGACAAATGCCATAAGTATCTCTATCAAAACCTGATGAGATCCCTCCTTCAGTAGTGATGTCTGCAAGCTCTCTTGTTTTGGGATCAATTGAAAAAACCTTGATTTGATTCGTACTTCGAAGACCACATACCACAACATCTACGGTCTTTCCTGTGGAAAGTGGAATATCATATCTCACACTCACTCCAACAGGTTCGTTGAGATAAGGAGAGCGATGAACAAAATTCCCTCTGAGATCATAAACATAAAGAGCACCCATGGGGGCCTTATCATTTCCAATGATTACAGAACGGATTGGTTCATGGCGGTCAACCCAAATCCCCACTTCATCAGCTTTCCCAGGAACACTAGCTGTTTCAGCCTTTGAGCGTGCCCCTTCACGAAAAGTGTGTTCGTGAACACGACCACAGCTAACAAGGAAGAGTAAAAGTACTAAAAGCGTTTTCGCGTAAGCCATATGAGCAATACTGCAACTCCAATGGTTAAAGGTAACATAATGGAATAGATATAGGCTGCTAGGAGGGCTGCAGCTGCAGCAAAGAGACCTAGAAGGATGCCTATGACAAAAAAGGTTGATTCAACATAAATCCCCGTAATAAAGGTATTCAGAGCAAGCATCGTTAAAACAACAAGCCCTGCCTCAAAACGACCAATGAGTCCAATATTGACAAAGATAGAGACTAAATATACAGCCAAGGCAAGCCCAAACCATTGCACGAGTTCATGCCAAATTGTTGTCGCGGACATGATTTTTTGCTTCTTACGCAAATACCATGAAAGAAAAAGACATAAAATAGCAAAAATAGGGACCATTACTCTCCAGTAATTCCATGCCCCATTTTGCCTAATGTCTGAAACAACAAGCCCAATGAAAGAAAGTCCCAGCATAATGATAGCAATCATTAGCCGCATCTTCCAATGATGATGGTGCTTTTCAATAACGATTTCTTCTTGCCGAGACATTGCTTTGCCCTTAATAAATAATAATTTTTTAAGTTAGCAATCAAACTTGAAAAAGTCAATTGACATCAACGCCAATCTTCTTAATATTCTTTACTGATGATGATTGATACTTATCAAACACCTATATACGAAGAACTCGGAAACCCTCTTCTCCACTATAAGAGATTGATCCCTTTTGACAAAATTGAACCCGACCATTTTTTTCCTGCCATACAAGCTTTAATAAAAGAAGTTCTCCCTCAGCTAGAAATAATAGAATCGATTGAAGACCCCTCTTGGGATACAGTTGCCATCCCTCTTGAGGAAATTGAAGAGAAAATCAACCGCGTTGTGGGACCCATTAGACATCTAAAACTCGTTAAAGATTCCCCTAGACTCCGGGAAGAATGGAGCCACGTTGAACCTTTTATTAACCAGCTTGACCTTCGAATCAAACAATCGTCTCCTCTATTTTCTGCTTTTAAAGCGCTTCAAGAAAGTGCAGAGTGGTCCATTTTTTCCCCTGCACAAAAAAGGGCTATTGAACTTCGACTTAGAAACGCAAAACTCACAGGAATAGATTTAACTGAAGAAAGCCTTGAAGCTCTTAATACCTTGATATACCGCGGAAGTGAGCTTCAAAGTCAATATGTTTCAAATATGAGGGATGCCACAAAAAACTACTCTTTTATTGTTATGGACAAGAAACAACTCGAAGGCGTTTCCTCTTCGGTTTTAAAATTTACATCAGAATCCTATAATCTGACCCGTAATGAGGACGATCCTCTATCCACTCCTAAAAGCGGGCCATGGAAATTAACACTCTCTAATCCTGTTTATTTATCAATTCTTCGTCATTGTAAAAATAGAGAGATGCGAGAACTTATTTTCCGCGCTCAATTTCAAAAGGCTTCGAGCGGTGCCTCTGATAATTGTAAAAATATTCAGGAGCAGCTCCAAATAAGGAAAAGTCGAGCAAATCTTCTAGGTTACAATACCTTTGCAGAGCTTAGTCTTGCCAGCAAAATGGCTCCAAATGTCGAAACGGTTAATCTTTTCCTTGAAAAACTCCGAGATGCCAGCTGGCTTACTGGAAGAGAAGACCTTCTTGAAGTTCAGCTTTTTGCAGCCAAAGCAGGCTTTCGAGAACCCTTTATGCCTTGGGATTTTCGCTACTGGTCTGAGCGACTAAAAGAAGAGCGCTACCATCTTTCTGAAGAGGAGATTAAACCTTACTTCCAACTCCCAAAAGTTCTTCGTGGTCTCTTTGATCTTTGTCATAAGATCTTTGGGATTACAATTGTAAAACCTGAGATCCAACCCCCTATTTGGGATCCCCATGTGACTTATTACCTCATTTATGATGAATCTGGAGAACAACTCTCCTCTTTCTACCTCGATCCATTTTCTCGACCCCAATCAAAACGGGGAGGTGCTTGGACAGACACTTGTTTGAATCGAACCTATGTGGATGGCAGGTTGCAACTACCCATTGCTTATATCGTTTGTAACTCAACTCCCCCTATTGGAGATGCCCCTCCACTCTTAACCTTTCGAGAACTAGAAACCCTTTTTCATGAGTTTGGTCATGCCCTACAACATATGCTCACTAAGGTAAATATTGGAACCGTTTCAGGAACCAATGGAATTGAATGGGATGGGATCGAAATGGCCAGTAAGTTTATGGAAAATTGGTGTTACCATAAGCCCACTCTCCGTCAAATCACCTCTCACTATCAAACGGAAGACCCCCTTCCAGAAGTTCTGATGGATAAACTGATCTCCGCGCGAACCTATAATTCGGGATTCGATATGCTTTCGCAACTCAAATACTCTCTTTGCGATATTTCGCTTCACCATGACTACGACCCTTTTAGCGCGTTAACCCCTTTTGATGTCTGGTTCGAAACCTGTCTCACAACTTCTCATCTTCCTTGCCTAGAAGAAGACCGGTTTCTCTGCTCTTTCCACCATATCTTCGGAGGAAATTCTTACGCAGCAGGTTACTATAGTTATAAATGGGCTGAAGTTCTTAGCGCTGATGCTTTTCAAGCTTTTATGGAAGTCCAAGACGATTGGCACTCTCTCAAAACTGTAGGAACAAAATTTAAGGAAACCTTCTTAGAGCTTGGAGGCAGCCGCCATCCTATGGAAGTCTTTGAAATGTTCCGTGGACGTGCCCCTATCATTGAACCACTTCTTAAGCAGTCTGGCTTTAAATCAAACTAGGACGACACCCCTACATTTAGAGAGTAATGCTGATTTGGGCTCCAACAACCCAAGCATTTTTAATCGTCCCCAGACCTCTTGGCTTAATAACATATTGGAGATCAGGAACAATGATTAGCCAAGGGTTCACCTGGAACCAATGGTTGAGCTCAATAAGGGCTTCAAAATTTTGAGGCTGGCTCCCAAAGGTTGGCATCATATGAGTCCGTTTTGCCATTTCCTGCGCTTTGCGCATATCGGTGCTATACTTTCCATAGATAAAACCAAGGTTCGTATAGTCCTTTGGGCGGGAAGAAAAAAGCCCTTTATAGACAAGTCCCGAAGTAATAAAGAAGGGAAAAAGATTTCGATCTTTTGGAGCGAACAGAAGGGCAATGAACGGCGTGAGTCCCCGGTCGGTTTCAGGACCGCCATGGCGGTAGATCATTTGGTCGATCAAAAAGTAATAGCCACTATTTCCATGGTATTTACCCCCTAAATACTTTTCTCCCTTACTACCGGTATAGTAAAAATAGCCGGCGCGATAATTTCCTGGATATCCAGTATCTTCTTTCAATTGATTCACCTGGTAAGACCACTCGGTAATCAATTGGGTTCCATCGGATCCATTAAAAGACCAATTAAAGCCGTGGTACTTATTATCTGCCACGTCATCTTGAGCGACATAAGCAGCCACCTTTGCAAGAACCCGTTTAAAATAGGGGCGAAATTTCATTAAAGCGCCCCAAGTCGCATTAGGATAAGCCGTGAAGGGACCATTGAAGAAAACAGATATGGGGTTTCCATCAAACCCATTATTCATAAACTTATAATAGAGCTCAGATTGAAGAAATTCATTCCCCGCATTCAATCGACCTGCTTGAAAAATCAGATATTGATTAAAAAGCTCTTGCTTAAGGTATAGCTCATTAAGGCGAATGTTTTGCCCTCCATACACTTGTTGAACAGGATATTGGTTCCCAATTTTGTCAGCGCTTAAACTCGTTCCTGTCCTCCAGACAACAGAGGTATAAAATGAGAGCCCCTTTAAAGTTGTATAGCGCCCAATATCAACATTAACATCTAAACCAAAAGATCCTGCATAGGCAACCCCTTTCGCTCTGCCCCCATAAATATTGGCAGCCATATCGGTGACATAAGACATCCCAACTGTCACTCCATCACGGGCTAGTTTCGATCGACCCCCCCACCAATCTCCTGTCAAATAAGGTCGATCCCACCAAGAAGGCTGCGATTTATCCAGGGCAAAGTGCACCTCCATCTCTTGATGCCTCTCATCTGAGGTTCCTCCAAAGGAATGATCTCCAGCAAAACTAGGGAGGCAGAAAAGAAGGTATAGGCCTAAAAAAACTTTCATCTTAAATCTTCCGAACGATCACTTGGGATAAAGTAGTGTCTTAAAATCTCTTTTTCTCTTTCTTGTACAAGTTCTCTATTAAGAATGATTTCAATATCATCAATTGTAGTCATCACAATAAAGGGAGCTTGGGACTCTTCAATCATACTAATAAAGTCTCGTAAATTCATAAATTTTTTGCCATTGACTCTATCAATGACCTTACTTTCTAAGTCTTGATATCCTGCATTTACATGATCATCTAAAATTGAGGTTAAAACAACAACTTCATTTCTTTCCTCATTCACTTTTCCTCTTAAGGCATAGTGCAAAAAGTCAATCCGTGGCAGGCAATCTCGTATAAGGTTTCCAATAAGAGGTTGGAAAATGCATCCCCCATAGATATAATAGGTCGGCTTCTTTTCAAAGAGATCATACGGAACTAATGGCTTCCCCTTTTTTGAATGATCGACAGTCCCATGAATCTCTAATCTTTCTCCTTCTCTAAGGACTGTTAGAGAGATAGGATCACCAAAATTCTTCATCAAAATGGTCATTTGGAAAGGAAGCTTTATATCAATCTCCTCAAAAAAAACAGATCCCATAGAATCAATGGGAAAATGATCCACTTCAAGAAGGATATCCCCTCTTTGTAAAAGAGAATGAAAAAAATGATTTTCAGGGATAGCGGTAATAAGAAGCCCTCCATCCTCTTTTTCAAGCCCATAATAGCTTCGAAGTCCTTCATTTTCCATTTGTTGGTAAGAAAAAGAACTACATGGAAACCCCAGGTACTTTTGAGGATTTTCATCTAAAAAGTGAAGGATAATAGGAATGGGGATCATGTACCCAATATTTTGCCCTGTCTTATGTCCCTGATGGGCAATTCCCACAACTTTTCCATTAGCAATAACAGGTCCCCCACTGTTTCCAGGATTAATCGGAGCATCAATCTGAGAAATCAAAAGATTTTCTCCTGAATGAGCATATTTCCAGAGTTCTACCCGTGAAACAATCCCCCGCGTAATCGAAAGTTCATTCCCTCCTATTGGAAATCCATAAACTTGCACCGGTTCTTCACGAGGAAGAATCTCCTCAGAAAAGTAAAGTGGTATCTTTCCCTCAAAAAAAGAGGGGTCTTCTACTTCTAAAAGAGCCAAGTCACAATCGTGACCAATCATCTTGACTTTTGCTTCAAATTTCTTTCGATTCCGCCCTGTATGAACTTCAATAAAAGCTGCATTCGCCACAACATGAGCATTCGTAATGATTTGATTCCCTCTAATGACAAAACCAGAACCGGTTGCCCGAAATGTCGCTGGAGAAGCCCAAGGACGGGAGTAGTCATATTCCTTCACTGTTGCAAAAACCTTTACAACAGCATCATTAATCGCGTGCGATGCAAAAAGCGAAAATGGAAGAAAGAGAAGCCAAAAAAAGTATTTCATTATGATGTTAAACTGCAACGGATTCTTCAGTTAAGGGGTTAGGACCATAACGATTAATCCCTTTCTCTCCCTTTTTACACATCCAAATTAGCATAATAATCGGTCCAACAAGTGGAATCCAAGAGATAAAGTAATACCAACCACTTTTTCCAATATCATGAAGACGTCTAATAAATATAGCAAGCCAAGGTATCATTAGAAAAAGAAAAAACAAACCGAAAATAATTTTCAAAACAGTCACTTTGACAAAGGAAGAAAGAAAGCTAATAACCATTAGTTCTAGAAAAAATAGCCAACATTCCTTACGGCTCGCCCGTCCTTTAAAATTGGCATAATTATTCACAAAAGCATCAACAATCTGTAATTTCACTTCTTGCTCTCTAGCAATTTAAAGTTGTTGAATATGAGCTAAATATTTATTCTCTTCAAGAATCTTTTTGTCAATTTTTTGTTAACTCATCATAAACGCTCTTTGCATACCCTCTAACTTTATGCCACTTAGGATCCTTACAAATTTTCTCATCAGTTTTCTTTCTTCCGAATCCGTCCATGATTTTCTAGGAAATTCAGGATTAGCAACATCGTCTAAACTCTCAAGAAAGGCAAAATAGTAACTCTTATCTTCTTCTGGAACTTTAATCATAGGGCTATGCAATCTCTTTACCTCTAATCAATGCACAAACATTTCCTTTATTTTTTTCGCTTGTGCTTGTATTTCTCTCCATTTAGGATCTTTTAAAAGTCGCTTATAGTCCTCTAAGGAAATCACCTCTGAATTATTGTCATCATAAGCTTCAAAAAGCTGATATAGTTTTTTTATTGCTTGTATTTGAGTTGTATCTAGATTGTATTTTTGAGGATTATCAATAATTGGTTCGCAGTAATCACAAAAATTCATAAAAATCTCATCGAAAGTTGCCCACTTTTCCCACTGCCCATTGATCCAAACATCTTCTTGAAACTTCTTATCTGAAAGAGGTCTTATATAACCTTCTATAAAAACTTTAAAACTATTAGTTATTTTCCGACTATTCATCGATTGTTTCTCTTATTGAAAATTTTCTAAAATCATATTCATTTAGTGGAATATGTGTCTCAGCTGAGTCTCTTTTACAAATATTACCTTTCTTATCAAATAGCCCTTTATCAGTTTTATGAATAACATAAGGCTTTCTTTGAACTGGGTTTCTGCTTTCAGGAATACCCGGAGATACTCTAATCTTTATATGGGGGTTACCGGGATGGTTATAAACCATGCCTCCATGTTTTTTTGAAAGACTAACATTCCAACTTTCTGGGATGCCTTTTGGCCGAGGGAAAGTTTTAAAACCTGCATGATGAAGGATTCTTCGAACTTGAACTTCTGATAATGATTGGTTTCTAAAGACTTTGAATAGTTCGATGTCTAGCTTGGCACTTTTTGCCATTTTTAGCTCATTAATAATTGGAGCTGTTTTACTCCACCATTCTTTAGCATGCATGGTAATGAGTTGTTCTGCTTGAGCTGAAGTCGATATTTTTTTGAGAGTCAGAACTGCATTGGCTTTACGAAGATCCCGATAGGCCGTCACTCCTTTTACTCCTGTTCTTATCAAAAGAATCTCAAAACCAAACTTCCCAACTAGATGGCCAACCAACTCTCCTTGACGAGAGTATGATAGGGTGTGGCTATTATTGAGTTCTTGGATTTCGGGGAAAAAGGGCTTTAACGTCTCTGTTAGACCATTTTCTTTGATCACTTCTATAACATTTTGACAAGCATGGTAGAAATCACGGGATACTTCCTCGGGAGAAAGGGCAAAGCCAATAATCCCATGGGATAACCCACTTAGACTTGACATAGCCGAGGGAACAAAATCAGCTATCGACTCTCCAGCGCTTAAAGTTAATCCCTTGACGACTCCTGTTGAGAATTCAAGTTCATCAATCATTGAGGGAAGAATCGGATTGGTTTTGAACCCGGATTCAGCAAAATCTTGAAGGGCTTGATGAAAATCCCCAGTTTCAAAATGAGCAATGGCTCGTTCCAGGTAGGCCTCTTTATGACGAGGATGATTTTTAATATAGGATGACAGAGTAAGGATAGCGTCATCAAAAAGATCCAGTTCACACTCCGCTTTTCCTTTTTGAAACTCGAGCTTTGCACGGATTTTATCGGTGAGCATTTCTGGAGGGGTCATCTCGAATAGTTTTTTGATATCCTCAATACAATTGACATTGAGCCCCTCAGAGTAATGATAAAGAGCACGATGATAGTAAGCTTCAGGAGTATTATGATGAGCAATGCAATGATCCAGGATATCGCAATAAGCTTCTTTGATTTCTCTTAAACGAGAATCTATTTGAGGATAATAGATTTCTATGGAAGCTCGGATTCTATCTATTGTAGCGGTAAAGCTTTCTCTTTCTTTTTTAGCCTCTTCAATTTTTCTTTTATTATTCTCAACTGCTTTTATGAAGCCTTCTTTCTCATTAATTAATTTTGTCGTGCTATATCCAGATTCAGTGTATCTATCTATAAGCCTTTTGTTCTCATCTAGCTTTTTACTTATATTTCCGATGATACGCTCATGGGTTTCAATAACGGCAATAGCTCCTTTATCATTATTGGACCAAAAGTCATTACAGTCGTCTAATATTCTATCTTTGAGCGTGGTTTGAATATCAAAGCAAAAACTCTGAATTTCTTTTATTGAATCAAATCGATACGAAGCCTCATATGAATCAAATTTTTCACTATCTTCATACAATTTAAAATCTCTTTTCAGCTCAATTCCTTTACTGTTCTCCTCTTCATCAAGATAATGAAGAAAATCCCAATCTTCAATACATCCATCCCACTTTTCTTCATCCCTATAATAAAATCGATTGTTTGCAGGATTAGAAATGGCTTTTGCAACAATTCTGTTTTCTAAAGACACTCCTGCTGTCTTGAATTTAAGAAACCAAGGGTCATCCATTGACTTTGGAATCTCGTGATAAGGAAAAGGATTATCTTGAATGGCATGGCCAAAACGATCAAGCTCCCACATCGCAAGAATTGCTTTCCACTCCACTCGGCGAACCCCTTCTGTTCCCCAATCACCACAATGATATGGACATTCAAATTGGGTAACTTGATTTGGAGATGTATAAAACCAACTCAAAAAGCCTGCAGAAAGGGAATAAGGAAGAAAGAGCAACCAAAGCAACTGCTTCATAAACGGATCATGCTACAACTAAGTCATCCACTATTGGGTTTGGACCAAAGCGGTTGTTACCATCTTGCCCTTTTCTGCAAAACCAAACAATCATAATAATCCAACCTACAAAAGGAATTAAAGCGATTAGATAATACCACCCGCTCTTTCCTATGTCGTGAAGACGTCTAACAGCAACGGCAAGGCCTGGAATAATAATAAAAAGCTGGAGGATGCTAGAAAGAATTTTCAAGGGAAGAACACTATCAACGATTGTTGCGCTAATCGAAAATAATAATGTTGCTAAAGTAAAGAGCCAATATTCTTTCCGACGGGCTCTCCCTTTAAAATTTGCATAATTCTTTGTTAACGCTTGAATCACTAGTTTCATATCTCATCCTCAATCAAGTTAAAAAATAGAAAGAGTTTACATAATAGATAACTTCTTCTTCAAGTGTTTATCTCTATTACGTAAAAGGAAACTATTGTCATAAATCTCTCCTACTATTATGAGATAAAGAAAAAGGATTATTGTCATGTATCAGTTTTTTGCAAAGATGGGCTATAACAAACGGCAAACGGAATGGTTCCCCATTCTGATTGTCAGAATTTTTCTAGGAGTTTTCTTTATCCTATCAGGATTTTTTAAGATCTTTGATGCAAAACAACATGCCACTCTTCTCCAAACGATAAAGGATGCTCATATTCCCCTTCCTGAATTCAATGCTTACTTTGTCCCCTTTATGGAGCTTGCCTGTGGAGTCCTTATTTTAGTGGGACTCTTGACAACGCTCGCTTCTTTTATCCTTTTTGTCATTATGATCACGGCAATTGTCACGGATCGATTAGCCAGTGTCACCCACCATGGGGGCATTATTGCCCTTGAAAACTTCCTCTATCTTCCAGAAGTTCTTTATGGATTAATGTTTCTCTGGCTCTTCTTTTCAGGACCTGGAAAGATCAGTGTCGATTATAAATATGGAAAGAGTAAGCGCTTAAGCTCCTATTAATCCCTATTTCTTCTTGAAATACTTTTGATGATACTCCTCTGCTTCATAGAAAGTAGCAGCAGGAGTAATTTGTGTCGCAATCGGTTTATCAAATTGGTGCCTTATTTTTTCTCGAGAAGCTTTGGCTATTTTTTCTTGCTCTGAAGAATGAGTGAAAATCGCTGAGCGGTACTGAGTTCCCTCATCTGGACCTTGACGGTTAATGGTTGTAGGATCATGGATCTTCCAAAAAATCGTTAAGAGCTCTTCATAAGAAATTTTTTGAGGATCGAAAAGAATTTCAATCACCTCAGCATGGCCGGTCTCTCCTGTGCAAACATTTTTATACGTAGGATTGGGTTTTTGTCCCCCAGTATAGCCCACACGGGTTGAATGGACTCCTTTGATTCCATCAAAGACCTCCTCTACCCCCCAAAAACAGCCTGCAGCAAATGTCGCCTTTTCCATATTCAACACTTTTTGATATACTATAAGTTAAGATATAAAAAAAAGGTTAGTGAGTTTGTTACAAGCAATCAAAAGACCCTTTAACATCTGGTTTCCGGCAAGGGGAGAAGGAAAACCTGAAGGACTGGGAACATTCTCGGGAGTCTATTTACCGAGTGTTCTTCAGATGCTTGGCGTCATTCTCTTTATGCGTCTTGGTTGGATTACCGGGCATGTAGGCCTTCCAAAGATGACTCTGATTATTTTGATGGCATCTTCGATCCTTTTTTTAACAGGCCTTTCAATGACCTCGATTGTGACAAATATGAAAATGGGTTCGGGGGGGTCTTACTATATTATTTCAAGATCTCTTGGCGTTGAGTTTGGCAGCGCCATTGGAATTCTTTTAACGCTCTCTCAACTCACAACCATTGCTGTTTGTATTTCAGGGTTTGCTCTTTCCCTTCAAGAGCTCTTGCCCCAATTTTCGCTTACTTTTTTGGAGGTATGTACCCTTGCTGGACTGGCGATTGTGGCCCTTTTCCCCGTAGATTTTGCTCTTAAAGCCCAAGGGCTTATTTTTTGTGTGGTGGTGACTTCCATCGTCTCTGTTTTCTTCGGTGGTGGAGCTCAAATTCCTGAAACAATCACCCCATTACCCTCGACAACAACAATCAGTTTTTGGGCGGCATTTGCCCTTTTTTTCCCTGCTACAACAGGAATTGAGTCGGGAATGGCTATGTCAGGGGACTTAAAAAACCCTTCCCGCTCTTTGGCAATCGGAACCATGGCTGCGGTACTGACTGCCTATATTGCCTATGCCAGCCTTTCGATTTTCCTTGCATTCCAGGTGCCAGGAGACCTCTTAAGATCTCACCCTATGATTATTTACTATGTCTCCAAAGTAAGTCTTCTCTTTATTTTAGGAGTGTGGGGTGGAACCCTTTCAAGCGCGCTTGGAAGTATGATCACAGCTCCTCGCACACTGCACTCACTCGCAAAGGATAAGATCCTCCCCTCATTTTTCTCGAAAAGCCCCCTTGCACCAGGAGTCCTCATCATCTGTTTGGCCTGCATCATGACTCTTTTCACCGATATGAATCATTTACTTCCAATTCTATCGATGGTTTGCTTGATGACCTATGGTCTTTTAAATTTCGTTGCCTTTTTTGAATCCTTTATTCAAAACCCCAGTTGGCGTCCTCTATTTAAAACGCCGATGATGGTCTCTTTAGGAGGAACCCTTGCTTGTCTGATGAGCATGTTTATGATTAATTCTGGATGGGCGTTTATCATCCTTCTATCGGTGATCGCCTTAGGGTTTTGGACAACAAAACGAAAACTTAAGGGGAATTGGGATGATATTCGCTACAGCATCTTTTCGTTCTTTGCCTCCACAGCAACAAATAAGCTTGTCCATATTAAGAAAAACCCACGGAGCTGGCGCCCTAATATCTTAGCCATTATTGATCCCGAATTAAAAGATACGCAAATTATCAACTTTGCCCATGCACTCAATCAATCAAAGGGGTTTTTAACCTATGGGGCAACACTAGACAATGCTGAAAAATTGGAAATCACTCAAACGACATTTAAAGACTACTTCGATAAAAAAGACATCTCTTGCTTTTTTCATATCAATGCACATGAAACTTCGTCGCTAGGAACCCATAACATTGTTCAAAACTATGGGTTAGGTCCTCTCCAACCCAACACGATTATTTTGAAGCCTCCAACCGAAAAGATTGGAGATTTTTGTGAGTTAATTAAAGCTTCGTATGAACTTCAAAAAAATCTCATCCTTGTTAAGAGTGATCCCTTAAATTCTGCTCTTGCAAGTGAAAGCAAAGATAAACATATCGATCTATGGTGGGGAGGCCAATACCACTCCAACTTTGAGCTTTGCCTAGCTCTTTCCCATATTCTTCAGTCGGGAAAAATGTGGCCTGAGGCCACAATTACAATCAAAACCTTAGTGAAAAATGAAGCTGCTCGGATCCATATGTCGAAGCTTTTTGAAAAATACTATTCTGTCCTCCGCTTTAAAAACCTCAACTTTAAACCCTACATCGATGAAGCAACAGACTTCTATAGTCACATCTCCGATTATTCAACCGATGCCGACCTAACCTTTTTAGGTCTTCGTGCTCCCATGAATAATGAGCCTATTTCAAACTATAGGAATTACTTCTCAACTCTGATGGGGAAAACAAAGGAAATGAAGAATGTTGCTTATGTTCTTGCTGGGGAAAAGTTGGATTTTCAAAGGATTTTTGAATGAAAATCTTGGTCTATGGCGATGAAGGGGTAAGCGCCTTTTCCCTATCCGAAACCTTAAAAATCTTTCGAGATATTTCAGCAGATGTCGAAGTCGTCGATCACCGCTTTCTAAATGAAAAAGAGTGGGAAAAAGAGACAAAACTCCTAGTTTTTCCTGGGGGACGCGATATTCCTTATGACCGAAACCTTAAAGGAAAAGGAACAGCAAAGATCCGAAAGTTCGTTGAGGAAGGAGGAAGCTTTTTAGGAATCTGTGCCGGGGCCTATTTTGGTGCCGATGAAGTTATCTTTGAAAAAGGGACACCTATTGAAGTCCATGAAAAGCGGGAGCTAAAATTTTTTCCGGGAGCGGCTGTTGGAACTCTCTATCCAAGAGCCTCCTTTTCTTATGAATCTGAAGCGGGTACACACCCCTCAGAAATCTCCTTTGAAGGAAAACCCCTTCACCTCTACTACAACGGAGGGTGCACCTTTAAAGAGGCCAATAAATACCCAGGAATCAAGGTCCTAGCTCATTATCTCGATGCAAAGGATCAACCCGCAATTATTCATTGCAAGATAGGAAAAGGCAATGTTATCCTTTCGGGTGTTCACTTTGAGGTCAGTCCTAAACCTCTAAAAGAAAAAGGATGTATACTCATGACTTTTGAAAAACTAAAAAAGTCGGATGGTGAGCGGAAAAATCTCGTAAGCGTCATTCTTAGTTATTTGTTATGAAAAAGTTTTGGGTGAATTTTTCAGCCGCCAGTATTGGTAACTTATTCGAGCATTACGATAAAGCCCTCTTTGCATTCCTAGCCCCTTTTCTAGCCCCCCTATTTTTTCAAAACTCGAATCCCATTACAGCCCTCATTCTTACCTATGCCATTATGCCGCTAGGTCTTTTTTCACGGCCTCTAGGTGCTATTATTTTTGGAAGGATCGGTGATCGGAAAGGGAGAAAGCAGGTCTTAATCATCACTCTCTTTGGAATGGCTATCACCACAACTTTAATGGGATCGATTCCCACCTATGAAAAGATAGGATGGATAGCTCCAGCACTTCTTGCTTTGGGACGACTTTTCCAAAACTTTTTTGCCTCTGGAGAAACAACGGGTGGCTCTCTTCTGATTTTAGAATCGTGCCCTGAAAAAAAACGGGGTTTTTTTAATGGCCTATATGGGTGTTCTACAATTCTTGGAATCCTTCTTGCCTCTTTTGGTGTGACCACACTCAGCATGCAAGGATCTATTGAAAACACCTGGCGGCTTCTCTATTGGATTGGAGGGATCACCGGTGGAGTAGGACTTCTCATGCGTTTTTATACAGAAGAAACCACTATCGCCCCAAAAACGCATTCCCCAATTTTTCCCCTCCTTTGGAAATATCGCATGCAATTTATTGTGATTACCCTTACTTCAGGCTTTTCCTATGCCAACTATTATATGCTAACCTCCCTCTTAAATGGGTTTCTTCCTCTAGTCAGCACGATCTCAAAATCTCAGGCTATGGAAGCCAATACCCTTATCCTCGGATTCGACTTCTTAATTCTCCCCCTTGGAGGGGTTCTAACCCTCCACTTTTCAAAGGAAAAGCTTCTCTATTTTTTCGGGGCCTTAGTGGTGATCCTTGCCATTCCTCTCTACTCTTCCCTTTCTGAAGCTACCCTTTTGATAGCCACCTTTATCCGTCTAGTCTTTGTGGTCATTGGTGTGGGATTTTCTGTTGTTCTAGCCCCCTATTATCAAGATTTGATCCCTAGAGAGAGTCGTTTTACATTGATTGCTTTTGGAAATGCGATTGGATCGCAACTCCTCGGAACGAGTGCTTGTTCCTTAAGTTTTTGGCTCTATAAACAAACCGGATGGGCAGGTTCTCCTGCTCTTTATTTGATGGGACTAGGAACATTAGCTCTTCTCAGCGTGCGACTCGCACAAGGTCTTCAAACTCTCCCTACCCCCGTTTTGGATGAACGATTGAAATGAGGTGATTAAAGGAGAGGGAAGATCGTCGATATCAAACCACTCCCATCCTATGCATTTTTCAGGCTCTAAACACTGCAATATTCCTTTAAATTCAGGGATGAATACAAAGAGAGTCACATAGTGTTGATTTTTGGGAGCAATAAGATTGTTTGTATAGGGGCCAGGGATCAAGGTTTTTGCAACAAGGCCTGTTTCTTCAAGAAGTTCGCGGGAAGCACAAGCTTCAACAGACTCACCATATTCTAGGTGCCCCCCGGGGGGGGCCCATGTTGCATCGCCGATCTTGCCGATCCGCTTTCCTAAAAGAACTTTTCCTTCATAAATGGCAACAGCAGCAAGCCCCACTCGGGGACGTTGATCTACCTCTTTTTGAAGCGGATCCAAAAGCCACCAATTGAAGATGCCATAAGGAGCTTCACTCCAGCTAGTGGAAGGAAGGGAACAAGGCCAACCATCATACTTTGCTCAAAGCTTAGAATACGGGTGAGACCAGCAACACCTAAAGTATAGATGATTAGCTGTCCAACCAAAACACTTCCCATCATCCAAAGAGCCGAAGGGTTTTCTCTCATTCGAACCATCTTCCCAATCACAAAAGAAGCAATTGGAAATCCGATTAAATACCCTGCTGATGGCAGTGCAATCCAAAGAGAGTTAGACACTCCTCCAGCTAGAACTGGTAATCCAAATGCGGCAAGAGCAAGATAAAGGAGAGAGCTGTATGAAGCCTTCTTTCCGCCCTGGCCAATAGCAAGTAAGAAAATCCCTAACGTTTGAAGGGTCATTGGAATAGGATAAAGAGGAATACTGACTTGTGCTAAAGCTGCAAGAAATAAGCTTCCTAAAACAACTTGAGTGGCTGTCCAAGCATGTGACTTGGTTTTCTCCGAAAAAACCGGTGTTGATTCAACTATAACTTCCATATACACCTCCAAAATAAGTGTGCATCCATTATCATTTTTTTATGATTTATTGGCAACCGAGCCAATCAAATCATAGTCAAGAGCCTCGGTAATTTTAACGGGATACCGCTTCCCAAAAGCATCGACTCCTGAGGTATCATTGATGATAACCATCCCATCGATTTCAGGACACTGTCCACGAGTACGCCCAACCATCAGAAGAGGAGATTCAGGATGATATCCCTCAATGACAACTTCAAGTGTTTGCCCAATTTTTTTATTTAAGAGGGCTCGAACCACTTTCTTTTGGGCCTTTGCAAGTCGCTTTTCCCGTTTGGCCTTTACCTCTTCAGAAAGATGTCCGGGTAAGTTCGCTGCATGACTTCCCTCTTCATTAGAATATTTAAAAATTCCCACATTATCAATCGGATAGTTTTCAACAAACTCTACAAGTTCTCCAAATTGCTTCTCTGTTTCTCCTGGAAACCCAACAATAAGACTTGTTCGTATAGTAATCTCAGGAATTTCTAAACGGAGCCATTCGAGAGAACGGATTATAGCCTCTTTGGAAGTCGCACGATGCATAGCTTTTAACATCTCATCATTCACGTGTTGGATAGGCATATCAAGGTAGGGGCAAATCCGTGGATCACTCTTCATTAACTTAATAAGAGGATGGGTAATTTCATCAGGATAAAGATAGAGAAGACGGAGCCAAAAATCCCCTTCTTCTTGAAGAAGAGTTTCTAAGACCTTAATCAATCCATCAGATCGCTTATAACCATGATCTTTCCCCCAATCTCCTAGATCTTGGGCGATCAAAATGATCTCGTGAACCCCTTGCTCTCGGAGAACACGAAATTCTTTCACAATTTGCTCGAGAGATTTACTTCTCAGAGGCCCTTTAATTTGAGGAATAATGCAATAAGCACAGCGTTTTTTGCATCCTTCAGCAATCTTTAAATACGCATAGTGAGGAGGCGTTGAAATTTGACGGGGAACCTCTCCAGCTTCTAGATAGCTCCTTGCGGAAGTAATTGCACTCCCTTGTTTTTTCGATTGAATGGCAGTTAAAATCCCCTCAACATCCCCTGAGCCTAGAAGATAGTCGATATCAGGGAAGTGCTTTTTAATCACGCCATCATGGGTTTGCACCATGCACCCTGTAACGATAATTTTGGCACCCTCTTTTCTCTCTTCGTACATCTCTCCAATCGTTGCTAGCGATTCCTCGCGAGCCGCTTCTAAAAAGCCACATGTATTAATAATGATATAATCGGCATCATCGATTGCATCTGTTGGCTCATAGCCTGCTTTCAAAAGAATGCCAAGCATCACCTCTGTATCTACCCGATTTCTTGGGCAGCCAAGGCTAATAAAGAGAAGCTTATTTCCTCCATGTCGAAAGGTCGGTGGAGCGATCTCAACTTCCTTCTTAGTAGGGGGCTGATTGGGGTACATTTTCAAACTCATAGGGGATAGGATACCCCTATGACGTTATTATTTCAATGAGTTGATATCGTCTGAAATTTTTTTTTGATTTTCTGGAGTCGGATTTTCCAAAAATTCTGAATAATCGGTTGAAAGCTTCTGCTCATTTTCAAGCTTTCCTTTTTTAAGGGCCACACAAGCTGTTTCATTCATCACCTGCAAAGCCTCAGACATCACTTTTCGTAGCTGCGCCTTCTTATGTTCTTCAACATGAGGCTGATTATAATCACTAAAAGCTTTTTGAAAGAGGTCAAATCCTTTTTGATAATCTTCTTGATACTTCTGCAGCTGCTCTTGCGAATATTGAGGTTGCCCTGCTCCCCCTACTCCACTTGTATCTGACATCTATAATCCTATAATTTTTTCTTCCTATTATTTTCTTTAACCGATAGAATCTTTTTTATCCACTTACAAAGGGAATTTTGATGCAAAAGCTACTATTTGGATTATTAATAATAACAAGTACACTTCTTGCTCACGACATTGAGCCTCTCCCACACCAAAAGCTTCCTGATCACCCTCCACCAATAAAGACTGTTGATAAACAGCTAGAACAAGCTCAAAAAGATTTCGATGTTGCTCGCAAAATGTTTAACCCTTGGTATGCAGGCCCTCTCCTAACCCCTAGCGCCCACAATGTTCCTCCTGGAGAGTTTGTTGTTCAACCCTATCTTTTTATTAAGAATACCTTTGCTCAATTCAATGGAAACCGAAAATCAGTCAATATTAAAGATATCTGGACAGTCAATCCTCTCTGTCTATTTCAAATGGGATGGTTTTCAAGACTCGACTTTACAGTGACAGCCCAGGGCTTCTATAATAATCAATCAAATCAAGATTCTTTTTATTGGGGAGATACTTCTCTTTCTTGGGGAATTCAACTGATGAGAGAAGAGCCCTATCGCCCTGCTGTTCGACTATCGATTGGAGAAAGCTTTCCGACTGGAAGATATGAAAAATTGAATCCCGCAAAAAATGGAATCGATGCAACAGGTTCAGGAGCCTATATCACCACTCTTTCTTTAAATGTTTCAAAGGTGATTTGGTGGATCCTAGATCACCCTTTTGCCTGGAGACTCTCTTTGAACTATAGCATCCCCACAACAGCTCAAGTGAATCGTTATAACGCTTATGGAGGAGGAATCGGGACCAATGGTCATGTCCGCCCTGGAAATGGCATCGCAGTCGATACCTCTATTGAATTAAGCTTCACACAAAAATGGGTACTGGCCATAGACTTAGCCTATACTTATGCTAACCATACCACCTTCTCAGGTCATAAGGGAAGAACACCTACTGGAGCTATTGCCTCAGTTGGGGGGCCTTCTAATGACAATTTGAGCTGCGCTCCTGCCCTTGAATATAACCCCTCTGATCATTTGGGTTTTTTAGCAGGCGTTTGGTTTACCATCACAGGAAGAAACTCTAGCGACTTTATATCTGGCGTTCTTACAATGTATTACGCCTGGTAGATCTCACTAAAAAAGTTTTCAACAGATTGAAGAGCTCTTTTTTCAGCGATTTCGCTGTAGACTGTCCCCGCTTTGGGATCATTAGCAATAGGGTTTGTGAAGGCATGCATCGTTTGCCCGTAAACATGGACTTGCCAATCAGCTTTAACCTTTGTCATCTCTTCTTCAAAAGCCATCACTTGATCGGGAGGAACCATTGGATCGTCATGACCATGTAAAACAAGGATTTTTCCCTTCGGGTTCGTAGGATAATTTGGAGGAGAAAGGAGTCCATGCAAACTAATCGCCCCTTGAATCGAGGCACCACTTCTTGCTAAATCAAGGGCACAGAGACCACCAAAGCAAAAACCCATAGCCCCCATCTTTTCCTTATCAACTCTGGGATGATCCGTAGCAACTTTTAGACCCGCTTCCATTCGACTAAGGAGAAGATTTCGATCGTCAAGAAGGGGTTGCATGAGTTTTCCATTCTCTTCAGGAGAGCTTCCTAAAACTCCCTTCCCATACATATCTAGTGCAATGCCAACATAGCCTAAAGAGCTGACCCATTTAGCTTTTTCTAAAACAAACTCATCTCTCCCTTTCCATGCATGAAAAATCAAGATTGCAGGGGCTTTTTCAATTGTTTCATCAAAAGCGATAAATGCTTCAAACGTTACTTCTTTATGTTCATACTCTTTTTTCTCTGTCTTCATAAATTCATCCTTTATAGGTTCACATCTTGAGTTTATCAAATCACTTCTTGAAAAAAAAAGGAATGAATTTCAGAATGGGATTAATGAAATTGTTATTTTTCCTTTTAACTACATTTACACTCTTTGCAAATGAGTCCCACCCCATCATCACAATTAAGGAGTGGTGCAAAGAAGAGAAAGCCTTGACTGAAGGAAGCTATTTTACCTTTGGAACACTCGCGACTGTCTCTTCAAGTGGCATGCCTCATTCAAGAATGATTGAAGTTTCCCATTTTGATAAAAATAAAGGCGCTCTTTTCTTTACCCATAAAAGCACACGGAAAGTCATTGATTTGCAATTTAACCCTCACGCTTCATTGAATCTTTGGCTCCCCAAAACCCATCGTCAAGTGACACTAGAAGGAAGGGTCGAAGAAATTTCCTCTACTGAAGCTGAAAAATCATGGAAACGAATGCCTCGCTTTATGAAGCTCTCTTTTTTAGCTTCTAATCATACGGGCAGTCTAGAGTCTGATGATATTTTAAAAGAAAGGAAGGAAGCCTTAGAAAAAGAGCTTCCAAAAGAAATTCCTATGCCAGCTACTTTTGTAGGGTATCGTCTCAATCCAACTGAAGTCATTTTCTATCAAGTGAATCATCGTTCTTTTCCAAAAAAGGAAGTGGCAATACTTGAGAAGGATAACTGGATTACTTGTTTAAGTGAGCCGTAGAAGATTCTTTCTCAAAAGTTTCAAGAAGCTTATTACCTTCAACCACACCTTGATTGAGAGCCTTTTCAGCTGATAGTTCTCCTGAAAAGGCTTTTTCTAAGTAATCGATAAGAATATCGCGCACCTCAATATAGTTTCCAAGACGGATGCCCCATGTATGATCTGTTGGTTGACTACCGAGAACCTCTAAGACTGCAATTTCAGCAGCCCGATGGTTTTCATAGAACCCTTCTTTCTTCGATTCAAAATAGGCCTCATTTGTGAGGGGAAGATACCCTGTTGATTGATGCCACTTCTTTTGAACACTTACAGACGAAAGATGGGTAAAAAACGCTGCAATTGTTTCATACTCTTCATCACTAAACCCTTTTAGAACCCAAAAAGAGGATCCCCCAATATTTAAACTATGGGGTTTTTCTGTTAGATGGGGCCAATAGGGCATAAACCCAACCCCTATTTCAAAGTCGCAGTTCCTTTGAAGAAGGGGAAGCCGGTTTGCTCCTTGCATGAGAATCGCACACTCCCCTTTAGCAAACCGCCGCTCTGGTTCTTCAGTGTAGCGCCCACTATAGGAGAAAACTCCTTTCTTGCTCCATTCTGCGACCTTTTGAATATGAAACTTTTGACCGTCATGATTGCATTCTAAACGAGCTTGTATCCCATCAAACCCATTCCGATGCGTTGCATAAGGGATATCGTGCCAACAGGAAACATGCTCTAAGTGGTACGCTGCAGGCCAAGCTGTAGTATAGCCATAGAATCCTGCTTTATGAAGTTTTTCTCCCATCTTCTCTAGTTCAGGCCATGTTTCAGGCGGCTTTTCGGGATTCAGCCCTGCTTTTTTAAACGCTGTTTTATTGTAAAAAAGGACTCCTGTTGAAGCATTCCAAGGAAGAGAAAGCATTTTTCCATTAGGAGCTGAATAGAATTTTCGCACAACATCAATATAAACATCGGGATCAAATCGAGACTGATATTTATTTAAAAGATCTCCAACAGGAACATAGGCTTCTTCCTCAAGCATCATTGAAAGGGTTGCCACTTCATACACTTGAAGAATGTGAGGCCCCTTTCCCTCATGATGCTCTTTCATTCCCTCTTCATAGGCAACCTTATAATCCTTTACCTGCTTAAGTTTTATCTTGTTGTGATTGGAGTCTTGATTAAACTCCTCGACAATTTCAGAAAATTTTTCTTCTAGAAATCCATCAAAGGCATGGGTCATAACAATCTCTGACCCAAAAAGGTTGAACGTGAAAAAAACAAAAAAAAGTGCTCTTAAAATCTTCATATGGAAAGATTCTATCCTCTTTTTGAATTTTTGGCATTACGAATAATCATCCAATCCGTATAGTAAAAATTTAGCGATATATTGATCATTGAGGTCGTCATTAATAAAAAGGTATTACTCACAGGAGCTCGTTCTCTTTTTACTTTGGATTTAGCCAGACGTTTTCATGAAAAAGGATACGTGGTTTTTGCTGCTGAAACATCCTCCCATCATGTCTGCCGCTACTCCAATGCTTTTAAAAAACACTTTGTCGTTCCTAGTCCCCGCTTTAAGTCTGAGGGCTTCATTAATGCCCTTGTCGATATTTGCAGAAAAGAAGAAATTGATCTAGTCATCCCTACTTTTGAAGAAATTTTTTGCCTTGCTAAAGGACTCGATCGCTTTCCTAAGAAGACTAAGGTCCTTTGCTCTTCCTATGAAGTCCTAGACGAGCTTCATAACAAATGGCGCTTTAATAAGAAGATCGAAACCCTTGGATTCGATACTCCAAAATCTTATCTGGTCCATTCTCAGGAAGAACTCAATAACCTCCCACTTAAAGTCCCCTATATTTTGAAGCCTAGTTATTCAAGAGCCGCCCTCTGTATCCAAAAAGTCAATTCAAAACCCCCTCCTCAAGTTAAAATTGATCCACGAAACCCCCTTGTCGCCCAAGAGTGGCTCCATGGGAAAAAGTTCTGTTCCTATAGTATCGCTCATAATGGAAAACTCTCAGCTCACACCCTCTATCCTGTCGACTTTTCTATCGAGGGAAATGCTTGCCTTAATTTTGAAGCAATTAATCACCCCAAAATTCAATCTTGGATTAAATCCTTTGTCGAAAAAGAAAACTTTTCCGGACAAATTGCTTTCGACTTTATAGAGACGAGCGAAGATAAGCTCTATGCCATTGAATGTAATCCTCGAGGAACAAGTGGAATAAACCTCTTCCAAGAAAAAGATAATTTTCCTGCTGCTTTTTTCGATGTCCAGGAAAAGCTAGTCACACCAGAGCTAGGCTATTCAAAAAAGCTCGCGTGGGGAATGATCCTCTATGGCTGGAAAACAGGGCAACTATTAAAGTTTGCCAAAAAGTTTATTATGGTCGAGGATGTTATCTTTTCAAAAAAAGATCTCAAGCCATTTTTCCATCAACCACTCCTCTTCTTTGTCTATCTCTTTAGAAGCTTTAAATTGCGCTCTCGCCTCCCTGCAATGTTTACCTTCGATATTGATTGGAATGGCCAAGAAGCTACTGATCTTGAGCAAACTCCCTGTAAAGAATCGTCATAGTCAAGATATTTCATGAAATATTCAGGCTAGTTGCTAAAATCCTCCACTTTCTGTAACATGACAAGAAACTTTTTGGAGTACCCTATGAAAAGAAAAGTCGTCAATCCTGATATCCAACAAAAAAAACTTAAGCAAACGATTGAGAAGGAGCAAGAAAAAGATCTCAAACATGAGCTTGAAGAAGAAACCTCAGCCATTCCAAAAAAAATCCCAAAAAAGCAACCAAAAACCGGCCATAAATAAATCATCATCTGCTATACTGCTTAATTTATGATCAGAAATCTGTGTATGCTTATGTTGACTCCAATTTTAGCAATGGCCTCAATGGCTATGCCGCTCCTTGAAGCACAAAAACAATCAAAACAAACGATTGTGTTGATCCTCCTTGGCCCTCCAGGAGCTGGAAAAGGGACTCAAGCTGGAATGCTCGCCGACACCCTTCAACTCCCCCATATTTCAACGGGTGATCTGCTGCGCAGCAATATTAAGAGAGGGACAGAACTTGGGAAAACAGCTAAAGGATACATGGAGCTTGGAAAACTTGTTCCAGATGATCTAATTCTTGCTATGTTATTTGCCCGCGTTTCTCAAGAGGATTGCCATAGAGGCTATATTCTTGATGGTTTCCCCCGGACTCTCGCGCAAGCCAAAGCCTATCATCAACGTTTGGGAAGCGAGACCAAAACGATTACTCTAAATTTAGCACTTAGCAATGAAGTGATCATTGATCGCTTGACAAAACGGATGATTTGTAAAGAGTGCAGCACCCCTTATCACCTCACCTTTTCTCCTCCAAAGAAAGAGGGAGTCTGCAATGAATGCAATGGATCCCTTATTCAGCGAGGTGACGATAAAGAAGAAGTGATCCAAAAGAGGCTAACGGTTTATCAAACACAAACCGCTCCCCTTATTCAATATTATTCAGACGAGAAGAG
Organism: Simkaniaceae bacterium; assembly: GCA_018399075.1. Classification (GTDB taxonomy): domain Bacteria; phylum Chlamydiota; class Chlamydiia; order Chlamydiales; family Simkaniaceae; genus Neptunichlamydia. The sequence goes on from CP073763.1 coordinate 1,713,662, forward strand.
CTTGAAAGAGGTTTCATGCAATCAGCCGATTGATAAGGTTCTAAATGAGATTCTCGATTATCTTCGTGAGATTTATCGGTCGTTGAAAGAAGAGTAGGCGCCTCGGGCTTAAGCTCTCTCCAGCATCTAGGATGAACCCCTCGATCCCCTCTTGTGCATCTCTTTATTTTTGGAACTCTTTCAATACCGGTCATTTGCCACCACTATCTGGAAAAAAAGTGTTCGATTACTTTCCGATCAATTTTAAAAAGCCTAGCGCTGAAGGTTCCAAAAAACTCCTTAGAACCATCTTCTTCAATGGTATAGACAGATGCAATCGAAATAATCATTTCGCCATCAAGCGTATTTTGCACATCAATTTCTATCGGACTTTCGCTATGGACAACCATCCGCTCTTTTAAACCCGTCCATTCCCATGGGAAGCCAACAAGTTCTCCAGTTCCTGTAATTAACCCGGTAGGATTTTTGAAAACGATTTCATGAAGATCCCCTTTTAAATCAGAGATCTGCTGAAGCTCCAATACTTCTCCATCACGAGCGTTTAAAAAACAAGAATCAACAAAACGATTCTGGTCAGGGAGAAATGTCCGTTTTAAAAAGAAAAACCCATAGTGCTCAGCTTCCTCTTCATCAGGAGACTGGGATTTCATCTCTCCAATGTAAAATTCAGAGACCTCATTCGCTATGAGAAAACAAGGAAGGAAAAGGAAAATTAAGATCCATTTTTTCATGATAAATACCTCTTAAGGATTTCATTTGATTGCTCTATCCCTAAAGACCGTACATAAAAACGGGCTTTTTCTTCTATCATTTCTTGCGTATCTAGGTCTCCATTTCTTTGAAGTTTTTTCCTTTTTTTTCTTAAAAAATCATAGAGTGTAATGGCTGCAGCAACCGATAAATTATAGCTTTCAACCATACCAAACATAGGAACGCGAAAAAGGAGATCACACCTTTTTTTTGCTTCTTCTGATATTCCCTCTTTTTCATTTCCAAAAAGAAAGCAAATCGGGCGCTCTAAAGGAAGGTTTTCTAGACTCAATTCTCCGTCAGCTGAAGCTCCTGCAAGAAGCACTTCTCCTTTTGCTTCATGAAACTCCTTCAATGAGGGGTGGCGGTGCAAATGGACCCATTTCATTGTTCCCTTTGTTGTCCCCTTTCCCTGCCCTTTTTTCATCTGAGCATTGATAAAATGAACATGTGAGGCTCCAAGAGCCTCAGCGGTTCGAACAACAGCAAGACCATTATGTATATCATAAGGACGCTCAATCGCAATCTGCACCGAGCGCATTCGATTAGCTAAAACTTCATCGATTGTTTGAATCCTCTCCTTAGTCAGAAAAGGAACTAAAGTTTCAATGATCTTTTCTTTCGGATAAACTTTCAAAAGTTCGCTGAGCATATTTCCTCAAAAAAACAACTTCTTTTCCATATTTCTCCTCCTCAAAAAGGGTGTGGAGCTCGTGGTTCACTTTAATTTTTCCCGATTCATCAACAACCCCTTCAATGAGTGGGCTCCATCCTAAATAGCAAACAACATCGTCCACATTTGGATACTGCACCATTCGAAAATCCCCTTTTACAACTCTCTCTTCCCAATAAGCTAATCTTTGCTCATCTTCCATAGAAAATTTTCGCTTCACAAGCTGTTGAAATTCATAAATATTTGGAAATCGATCAGGAAGCTGAAGTCCAAAAATCCCCTCAAGATGCTTTCTCTTCCAACCTTCAATATCAGCTTTACTATCAGAGGCATTAAAAACAATTTCGTCTCCAAGATAAGAAAGCAAAAATTTTCTTCCCTCAACAATTAATTCTATCCGATGACGGATAAGATCATTAATCACCGAAGCTCTTTTAACTAAGCGCTCTTCTAATTCTTTTATTCTTTGTTCTGCGGTAGCACGAATCGTTTCAGAAATAACAATGGGGACTCGTCCTTGTTGAGCGGAAAACATCTCATGATTCAATTGTGCTGTTAGAAGAAAACTTTCTCCTATCCCATTGAGAACCCCATAGACAAAGTGTTGGAATTTATCAAACGAACGAACAGCTCTTTTCACATGACTCTTTTCATAATAGACATGGGCGAAGGGGAGATCTCTTTCGGTAAGAGATCCATATGAGGCGTTGCAATTAGAAAGAATCCTGGAATCAAAGTGTAGTGTGCTCATTATAGGGAGCAAAATACTGAGTTTTGAGGTTTTATTGCAAGAGAGCTGAAGCTTTTTCCACTTTTTAAATGGTGGTATAAGGCTTCATAATAGGTATGAAACACTGCATAAATTGGGCAAGATGCCAACTCTGTGACTTGGCGAAAATCAGGATGACTTGTCTTTTGGACTTTACATCCAGCCCCATCAAAAAGAAAAAGTTCCCAATCATATCCTCTCCACTTTAAGAAGTGAACAATAGTCTGATCCAGAATCTTTAAATCCTCAGGAAATAGAACGGTATCTTCTATAATCAGAGTATCTTGACCCCCAATATTCAAAGCACATTCGATGGCTCCTAAATGACTCTCTGCTCGGTAGACCCTCCCCATGTCCAAAGAAACTCTTTCAAGTTCCTTGAGAAGTCTTTTTTCATTTCCATTATCGATATAAACAACCCGCTTGAAACGGTTCAATGGCTCATAAACTGGATCGATATCGCTTGTCCCAACTCTCTGGAGAATAGACTGCTCTTTCCCAGCATACCACCTATCACTTCTTTGAAGAACACGCCAAACCTGGTCTAGAGAATAGATAAGGGACTGATTATTAAAAAAATGATCTTTGATCAGCTCATAAGCAGAAAGAAAACAAGCCCTAAGTTTCTCAAGATAATGGCGATGGACGATATAGGCATGAGCACACCATGAGTTGTGAATCTGAATCACCCCAGTCCAAGAAGTCTCCACCATTTCGCGGTAGGCTCCGCCTAAAAAGAAGACATCCCACTGCTCATCCGTATCGCGAAAGAAACTTTCCAGTTGGCTTTCAATAGCATCAAGCTTTTTGCTAAAGATAATATCGTCTTCAAGAATCAAAACCTTTTCCCACCCATTTTCAATCGCAAGGGTCAGAGCTTTTATATGGCTGAGCAAGCACCCTTTTGTTCCATTAAGCTGGTTATAAACGGCGCTGAGACGGTGAATTTTTTCAGGGGGAATCCCAAAACGGTCCAGCTCATTTTCCATAAGCTTTTTCCGATCTGTCCGATGATCGAGATTGATATAGATCATTCCATCAATACCACGCATATTTTCGTGATAATCAGTAAAAATTTTCTATACAAGAAAAATGAGCTCGAATTTACCTCGAGCTCACCTTAAAAATACTAACGCTTTGACTTTTTCTTTTTGCTGTCCATGCGCCAAGTGATTGTATGGTAGATAAAGGCAAAACCAAACACCACGTAAATGATGCGGACAAGCCATTCGCGATTAAATACATACTCAACTAAGTTAAGTCGGTATAATCCCACGAATCCCCAAACAATTCCACTTAGAACTAAGAAAAGGACAGCTAGGCCATCTAGTTTTTTCAACATAATGGATAATCCTCCAGCAGATTCCTTATTTCCAACGTTTTTTAATACTTTTCCAACCCACTGCTTGGTAAATGGCTGCAGCACCGATAAGAACGTAAATCAAACGATCTAACCAGCTTCTGCCAACAAAGTACTCAATTAGATTAAATTCAAATAATCCAACTAAGCCCCAATTTAAACCACCAAGACAGAGTAGGAAGCATACAAGTGTATCGAGTCTTTTCATTTGTGTACTCCTTCACAAGGTCTATTGAGTCTATAGCCAGTTTAATCTGGCTAGGGAGGGTATCAACAATTACTAGTCAACGACGTCTTAATAAAAGTAAGACAGCGGCAATTAACAATTGTTAATACCCTCTTGTTTTTTAATTATCTGATTTAACTCTTTATGTAAAGAATCTGTAATAATAATTATTGTAATTACAGCTTAAGACACTTCTTCTCAGTCCAATAGTCATCTCCGTAGGAGTAGAGGATCTGCTGACCCTTTTTAATCCCATGAGAACCTGAAGTAAAAACAATCCGTGGCCCTTTCTCCGTATAATGCTCCCAAGGAATCGCATTATTCCCCTTCTGACCTTCAGCGCAGTGATTCATAAAGCGCGCCCAATTTCCATGCTTAGCCGCATCAATTGAATAAGTCTTATAATCTGTAAAGGAAAAGGTACTATCATGATCAACATTGATCTCATCATCAAGCATCAAAAGCCCCGTATACTGAACAAGAGTTGAATAAGGAGGAATATCCTCTTTTGCGAAAACCCCATATCCAACAACTGGATTAATAAAGCGGATACTTATTCGTTTATTATACCGCTCATCCGATCCATCTCTTTCAAGCTGGCGAAAAAAAGCATCAAAACGTTCAATTCTAAAATCTGAAATGATAGGTTCAGCTTTGTTAAAAAACCGTTTCCAAGATCGATTAAATCGATCTTCGATTTTCTTTTGAACTTTGATCTCTTCTAGATAAACGATAGGGGTTTCAATCCCAAAATACTTTTTAAACATATGATCCACTTTCCTTTTTAGTGACATAATTAAACACTTAAGGAAAGTTAAGAATTATTACAAGAAAGATTCCAAAATTTGTATAGATGGTTTTAAAAGATCATGATTTAGAAGACGTAGGTTTTTAGCAATTATTTCAATCTCACTATAACTTGGCTGGACATCTAAATCACGAAGAAAGGGAGCCAACTTATGCTGGATAAATTCACCAATCCCCTTAGCAACATTTCCTCTTTCTTCCTCGCTAGAAGTCTCTGAAAACCCCTTCGGAAATTTTAGAAGATTTTGATAAATATGATGCGATGTTACACCCTTAAAAAGAAACTGCTTTAAGCCATCACGAAAAACATCTTCAAAAGTTCCATCAAGATCAAAATGATCAAGAGCTTTTCCAAGATGGGTCAGCTGCATTAAAAGAGCATGAAGTTTTTTTCGATCACTTTTTGAATCAGATTCTAAAATCGCAGGAATGAGATTTTTTCTCATATACTGAATCAATTGAAGTCGAAGTCTTGGCGCCATCCCTTCATCAAAAGTTCCATCAAACTCCATAATAAATTTAGTCAGCGGATGATTAAATAATCCTTCTGCAGCGTCAGACCGCTCAATTTCAAAGGGACCAATAAGCTCCCTTAACTCAGCAATATGCCCTGCAAGTCTCGTGTATTCCGGACTTCTCTCTTCAAACTGTTTTGAAAGCAAACTTGCTCGCTCACCGAGGTGACGATACTCCTGAAGAGCCTCCTTAGAAGGGTTCATTGGGAATGTTCTCACAGCCCGCTGAACAACTTGATCCAGGACCTCAGCATTCCAAGCATTCACCTCAGGATCCTCACTAGCCAAAGAGGTCCTTACAGGATCTAGAGCTAAAATCTGTGATATTGCTTTGTTTGCCATTTTACTTCCATTTTGGATGGGCGCAGAGGCCCTCTAGGTCAATTATAGCACAATTCAAATTATTTTTCAAAAAACCATAAGTGGCTAATTGCAAATTGCTTAAAACATACCCCCTATCAAATCTTTCTGAATCAGTAATCCAAAGAGCTCTCGAGAAAGTCCCCCATAACGACTTTAACTTATAAGCATTAGACAAAAAAAATTACCTTGCCCTTTTATAATTTCTAAGCGAAAATGTTCTTTTTTAAAAAATCCAAGCAGGAGAAAAACTATGGAAATTTGTGGAGTATCACCAGATGAAAATTCAAAAGATGTTGCTTTTGAAGACAATAATCAAGGAGGATCAACTAGCTCCATTGGAGTAACTTCCTCAAAAACTTCAGAAGTTTCAGCGGTTATCCTTTCTCGAGGATGTTATGTCCTTCCTAAATGTATGGAAACTTTTATCGGAAGCGTCACCCATGTTTTTTCAAGTTTTGGACACTTTTTTTCATAAACAGTTGGTCGATATTTCATTTCCGGAGATGCTCACCCAGAAGTCAACTCTCTTTATTCTAATAAAGCGAATGAAATTATGCAAAAATTAGCTCAACAGACAGAGCGAGGCTTTTCTTATGGTTTGGATTTGAGAGAATCCAGTGCCTGGACCTCTTCTTACGATCAAGGAGGTGGTGTAGAGGTCAACTCAGGAATGCTTGAAAAAATTGATTTCCACCTTAAAAACAAAGAAGCTTTAGGACTAAAAGGATATACAGATCAGGCAACTGGGGAATTCATTAGCTATGAAAACCTCTCGATAAACGATGTCATTGCAGCAATGATTGCTACAGAAATGGCCCATTCAGAATTAAGCCATAGTGGCCGTTGGTTTGAAGTAAGCGCTCTAGTAACTTTAATTGCAGGATTTACAAAAATAAGTTCTGCTCAAACTCTCAACGCATTAGTCTACCTCTATTATTTAAGACAACAAACTTATGAAGCAGATAAAGCAGGCGCTGTTCTAGTCTCTAAAGCTGGATATAATCCAGCAGCTATCCTCTTTTTAAATGATATTCATGATAAGTGTAGACCATACTTTACAAAAGCCCTCTCTAAAATCTACCTCGCAGCTCCCTCTTGCCACGACCGCCAAGCCGCTACCCTTCCTGTAGTGCGTGAGTGGAAAGCTCTCTCTAAAGTTTCTTAAAAGACTCGTCTCGTGCACACTGTTTTCACTAATAGTGTGCACAGCATCCCCTAGCTAACAATTCTTCATAAAGCATTCCTTAATTCGGAGAGTCGAACCGCATTTTAGGCTTTATTATTTCTCATTTTTATCCAATCAATGGGATGGCGGGGCTTGTCCCTTGGTTTAGAGTCGATAGATTTGAAAAAGCACGACAAGGCGGTATACGAAAGTATCCGCATTTACGACGAAGGTAAGCCTCTGAAAAAACATCAGAGGCATAAACCGTATATTAAAAATTAGTTACTATAGACCCTTAACGTTTTTAGCTTCTGGGCCTTTGCGTCCTTCTTCTTCATTGTATTCAACATTTTGCCCTTCGTTTAGAGATTGCGTATCTCCTTCAAGGCTGTTGACATGAACAAACAATTCCTTCCCACCTGAATCAGGAGTGATGAAACCGAAGCCTTTTTGAGAATTAAAAAATTTAACTTTACCTTTAGATTTTGTCATTTGGATTTCTTTCTCTGTTTAAAAATTTAAAAAACACCCACCAATATATCCTAAAATTATACCAGCGGAGCTCATGTATTTGAGCAGTGCAGAGCCATTGTAGCATATTTCTGATATATCTAAAAGCAAAGCTATCATATAAATTGCACACCCCAAAAAAAATTTATGGATAAGGGCTACAAATGAGCTAAATGTTGAGAAAAACTGCAAATTGCTGCCCCACTAGCGTCCCCAATAATTTTTTAGAAACGTTTTTGCGATACAAATTTCATGGGAATTTTTAATAGGTGAAATGGGAGTTCCCCCAGGTTTAGCGCATATAAATTTGAAAAGTCACTTTTTATTGCTACAGTCGTACCTGAGATAAAAACAATTGATACATTCTAATGGATTACGAAAATCAAGCCACAATTAAACCGTCATTCGTATATTCAGAAAAATATGATGTCCGGTTTAAGTCAGCTTCAATTCGCCTGTTTTCAGATTTTCTCCTATCAATTTCTTCATGATAGTCTTCTGAATCTTCTATTCCTTCCGCAACCATTGGTATTGACGAAACTATCATCCCCCACCCAACAGGAGGATTTACAACCGCAACAACCGCACCTGTTGCCATTATCACCATTCCCAGAATAGCTTTGCCCTTCCAAAATCGGGAGCGTTCTTTACATAAAAACACCCTAGCCCCAGAGTTTGAAGCCTCTAAAGTTAATGGGGTTTCATATGCTTCAAAGATTCGATAAAAAAGGCTTGCTATTTGACTTTGTGAAGCAAGTTTATCATCTCGAATAGGAACCTCAGGGAAATGAGTCTCAAATAAAAATCTTGCCTGGTTGAACTTTCCATCTAGCAGTAATAAAAATGCTCTGCAGACTTCTGCCATATGAATATCATCAGGATACAAATCCTTCCATTGCTCAATAGATAGTAAGGCTCCATCGATATCTGCCCTCACCAGGTTTGAGGAAAATTCTTTCAGAATATCATCTTTCTCGACGCTGCAGAAACCAATAACTGGCAATATCAATAATAAAAAAAATATCCTCATTTTACCACCCTCTCATGAAAAACACTCTTATAAAAGCAATAATCAAAATAACCACCCCAAATAAGTGGGCGGAATTATACCAAAGAATTTTAAAGGTATACTTCCCTTTATTTTGGATCAAACCCCACAAGCCCTTTGCAAGAAAGTATGGGGTAAGAAATGCAATAAAAACATATAAAAGGTACTTAAAAAGTTCTGTTTCCAACATTACCTCCATGCTGATTCAATTTAAAGTTTAGAAATTAAACCCATCAAAAATTTTTTACAATAAATTTTCAAACTTCCAAAAATGAAAAATTATCAAGATTAGTCATTAGATTATGTGCCATGAACAACTTTTGGCGATAGATTTTTGGCACATTTAAAGGTAGGTTTTTCATAGAAGGAATGGGGGTGGCCAGACTCGAACTGGCGGAGACCGAAGTCGATGGATTTACAGTCCATTGCAATTGCCACTATGCGACACCCCCCTAGGGGTAAGAAAAGTTTGCTGGAGAAAGGACTTGAACCCTCAACCGTCCGATTACAAGTCGGGCGCTCTACCAATTGAGCTACTCCAGCAAATTGGAGAGGTCTTTATATCAAATAGTCTGAATATGGATCAAGTCTCTTTATTTTCTTTTGGCAAAGATTTTTTCTGATTAACCTTTTTTTCTAACCCTTCAGGCTCCTCTTCAGGAGTGTTTTCTCTAAGGGTTTTAGAGACCATGCCAGTTATGCGAGTAAGACTTGATTGAACAGAAGACGTATCGATAGCAGAAAATGTGCGCCTTTCCATGTTAGATTTTTGAGCACAACACTTTTTAAACTTTTTTCCAGAACCGCAAGGGCAAGGATCGTTTCGACCGACTTCTTTCATTATTCTACCTGTAAATTTTCATTTTTAACGAATAAGTATATAAAGATCCAGGATTCTCGTCCAACAACACCATTAAAAGTTGACTACTGGACAATATGCAACTGGAAGCTTGCATAAGCATTTGTCTTTTTAATGGGGAAAGGATACCCTTTCCCCTATGTTTCCCCCATTTACACAGCTTGGAAAAAAAATAGAGAGTACCACACGAAAAGCGCTCTTTGATCATCACCTTTTAGAGGGTGCTGAAGGTGTTTCTGTTGCCCTAAGCGGGGGCAAGGATAGCATCACCCTTCTTCTCATGCTCAAAGCGATTTTGGGACGAGGATTCCCTGACCTCCCTCTTCATGCGATTCATGTGAGTGGAGAGTTCTCTTGTGGGGCCTCTGTTCAGGAAAGTTTTCTTCGGGGCATTTGTGATAAGCTTGAAGTTCCTCTCGTTATTCGAGAGTCAACGCAAAAGTTGGAAACTCTCGAATGTTACCGATGCTCAAGAGAAAGACGGCGTTTGATTTTTGAAGCGGCAAAAGAGGCCAATGCCCCCTTTGTTGCTTTTGGTCATCATGAAGACGATAGCATTCAAACCCTCCTTCTAAATCTCCTTCATAAGGGTGAGTTTGCTGCAAACCTCCCAAAAGTGCCGATGCACGATTATGGGGTGACGATTATTCGCCCTTTGCTATATGTTTCGGAAAAGGCCATCTACGAATTTGCCAAGCTACAGGGCTTTGCGCGGATTACCTGCCAATGCCCTGTCGGACAAAATTCAAAGAGGATGGAGGTCAAAAGACTTCTTAAGGAAATCGAGTCCTCTTTTCCTAATGTTTCGACAAATTTAGCACAGGCGGCCTTAAAATATGGATCAACCAAAGCACTAGAAAAGTGACCTTAATTGCTATCTGCATCTATATTGCAATTTTGTTTCTGATCGGATTTTTATCCTATCAGAAGCACCAAACCGCAAGTGACTTCATCATTGGCGCACGCTCTTTGAATTATTGGCTCACAGCCATGGCAGCCCATGCTAGCGATATGAGCTCGTGGCTCTTTCTAGGATTTCCTGCAGTTATCTTTATTGGAGGCCTTTTTAATGCATGGCTTGCTGTGGGGCTTACCCTTTTTATGCTTCTAAACTGGCTTTTCATTGCACCAAGAGTACGAATAAAAACTGAAGAATATAACAGCATGACATTCTCCTCTTTTTTTGAGAGTCGTTTTCATGATACTTCGGGAATGATTCGGATTTTCACAGCCATTCTTTCCTTTGTTTTTTACACGATTTATATTTCCGCAGGGATAGTAGGTTTAGGGATTCTGGTCGATACACTGTTTGGAATCAACTATACGATAGCCATTTCTGTTGGCATTTTAGTGGTGATCCCTTACCTCTTTATTGGGGGATATACCACTCTAGCCTGGATTGATCTATTTCAGGGAATGTTCCTCCTTTTAGTGATTGTTTTAGTTCCAACAGTCCTTCTCCCTAAAGTTGGGGGCTTTGATGCGGTCCACCAGGTTTTAGATCTTCAAGGACGCTCTTTTTCGATGATTCCGAATTTCTCTCCAAAAACTCTCTGGGGAATTCTCTTTTCAGTTTGTGGTTGGGGATTAGGATACTTTGGACAACCCCATATCATTACAAAGTTTATGGGGATAAAGAAAGTCTCTCATATTAAGAAATCAATGTTTGTCGGAATGTCTTGGCAAATCATTGCATTAGGAAGTGCCACAATCATTGGATTGATCGCTATTGCCTACTTTAAGCAAGGGATAAACAACCCCGAATTAGTCTTTGTCGAAATGGTTAAGGAGACCTTTCCTCCCTTTATTATGGCCTTGATATTATGTGGCGTTTTAGGAGCAACAATTTCTACCATGGACTCGCAGATCTTAGTTCTTGCCTCAAGCTTAACAGAGGATTTTTATAAGCGAATCTTTCATAAGAATGCGACATCGAAACAACTCCTATGGGTCTCACGTATTTTTGTTTTAGCCGTTACGGCTTTTGCTTTTATCATCGCCTTTTTTAAAATCAGCTCCATTTATTCCCTTGTTCTTTACGCTTGGTCAGGACTTGGTTCCGCCTTTGGCCCTCTCCTTGTTTTCTCCCTCTACTCGAAAAGTGCCAATAAATATGGAGCATGGGCAGGAATTATTATTGGAGGAACGATCTCAATTGTTTGGCCCCTTATTAATCAATACCTCTCTATTGATGTCCCAACACTCGTTCCTGGATTTTTATTTAGCAGTTTAGCCATCTATCTGGTATCATTGATCACAAAAAACAAACACTACCACCATGCAAAAAATTAAAATACTTCTCACAAACGATGATGGCATTGAAGCCAGCGGAATCCAAACTCTTTGGGAAGGACTCAAAGACTTTGCAGACCTATCTATTGTAGCCCCCATGAAAGAACAGTCAGGAAAAGGGGTCAGCGTCACTTTTTATGGTCCGATACGTGTTGAAAAAGCTTTGGGCTTTGGAAATACCCCTGCATGGAAAGTGCAAGGAACGCCGGCTGACTGCGTGAAGCTTGCTCTTGGAGGTCTTCTTGATTGGACACCCGATTTGATTGTTTCAGGAATCAATCACGGTTCAAATGCAGGAAGAGGTCTTTTGCATAGTGGAACAGCTGGATGTGTTATCCAAGGAACCCTTCTAAAAGTTCCAGGCGTTGCCTTTTCTTACACCTGTGCTGAAACAGAAACGTTTCCTCATGTGAAACCCTATCTTTTCCCCATAGTTGAACATGTGATCAATCATCCCCTTCCCGAAGGGACATTCCTCAATGTAAACTTTCCTAAAAAAACCATCCAAGGGGTTAAAATGGCCCGACAAGGCCTCTATTTTTGGCATGAAACCCCAAGAAAAGTCGAGCATCCGGAAGGACACTTTGAGTTTCATTTAGATGAAACATTCCAGGATCATGATGAACACCCTGACAGTGATATCGCGCTCTTAAAGGCAGGATTTATCACAGCTGTTCCGATTCATATCAATGAAATGACCGATCATTCCCATCTTCAAGCTCATAAAGAGCGCTTTGAAAATCGTTTTCAAGGCTAGATAAAAGATATTTGAAAATATTCTACAATAGGACTACTCTCTTTGAGATCAACAACTCTTAAGGGAGGTTATATGTCTAGAATTTTTCATTTTTTCTTCTCGGTTCTTCTTTTAGTAGGAAGCACTCTTTTTTCAGGAAACTTTGCCTACGTAACCAACAGCGGAGATGGCACAGTCTCAGTAATAAGCACAGCAACCAATACTGTGGTAGGAGCACCCATACCTGTTGGAGCCGGTCCATTTGGGATTGATGTTACCCCTGATGGCAAATATGCCTATGTGGCAAATAGTGGAGATAGTACAGTTTCAATCATCGATACCAGTACAAATGCTGTTATGGGAGCTCCGATTGTAGTAGGAACAACTCCAAGAGGACTTTCAGTCAGTCCCGATGGGTTATTTGTCTATGTGGCAAATGAAGGATCTATGGATGTTTCAGTTATCGATGTAAGTACAAACACAGTTGTACAAACTTTTGGTGGTATCGGAAATGCCCCTTTTAGTGTTGTCTTTTCTCCTGATGGAAGTCGCGCTTATTTCACCATCATTAATGATGGAACAGTCGCATTTGTCGATACGGCAAGCAAAGCGGTTTTAGCGAACGTTCCTATCGGAAGTGATCCAGTAGGGATTGATGTGACTCCAAACGGCCAAACACTCTATGTTGGTAATTCAGGTGATGGTGAAGCTGGCGTTATTGATACTGCGAGTTTAGCAACTTCATTAGTTTTTCTTAATAATGCTCCGAGAGGTGTTGCAACCTCTCTTGATGGATCACGCGTCTATATTACTGATCAGTTTGGGCCTTTTGACCGGTTGAATGTGATCGATGTCGCATCCAATACAGTGACTAATACGATTACCCTTGGAAATGGAGCCGCTGGAATCGCAATTAGCGAGAATGGTGAAATTGCCTATGTCCCTAACGCTGCAGATGGTACAGTTTCCATTGTTGATCTTGTTAGTGAAACCGTCCTTTCAACAATTGCTGTTGGTTCTACACCCATAGGTGTTGCTGTGATTCCTGAAACCTTTAGTGTTTCGGGCTCAGCAAAAAAAGACTCTTTTATGACAGAGACTAATATTTTTAATAAGCTCACATGGGTTGCTCCCGATAATATTACTGCCAATCGGTATCTGATTTATCGTGACTCAGTCCTAGTGGGCTCAGTTCCAGGCAACCAACTAACCTTTAATGACAATAATCTTAAGAGGAAGCGCAGCTACTCTTATACCATTATTGCTGAAGGCCCTGGTGGATCTGGAGCTGTCGGTAAAATCACATTAAAGTCTAAGTCTTAAATAACTAAATAGCTTTTCTTTTAGCCCACTTATATAAAATAGGTGGGTTTTTTTTAAAAATTTAATAGAAAATTAATTACAAAATAATTACAAGAAGGTTAGAAAGCTATTACTATAGGGTGGAATTATGCTAACTAAATTATTATCAAAGGTTTTAGGGGCTTCCCTCTTTGGAATCATCCTTTTCAGCTCTTTTCAAGCTGAAGCGCATGAGATGCAAAGCTACCAAGCTCAAAGAGACCAAACAAATCAAGCACAATCAAGAGAAATTCTTCTTGAAGGAAAGGCCTCTTACTTTATCTCTACAAACAAAAGATTTAGAGATGTTTACGGCGGCACAGGGCTTTATCGAATCGAAACAAATATCCAGACTTGGAAAGATCTTTACACTTGGGTTAGCTTAGGCTACCTCTATGGCTGGGGAGATTCAAGTCGTGGAAATCACACTCACATCCACTTAGTTCCTCTAAGTGTTGGAGTGAGCTACTTATTCAAATATGAGAACTGGACTCCTTATGTCGGTATTGGCCCCATTCTTGCCTACTCATATATTCATAATGGATCCAAGCATGTCACTCGCCATCAAAATGGATGGGGAGGAGGATTCCTTACAAAACTAGGATTTCTGACTTACGTTGCAGAAAACGTTTTCTTGGACTTCTTTGCTGATTACTCTTTCATCAGAATGAGTTTTCATCACGGCGGAAAAAGAACGGTTCATCATAAAGGTGATCTAAGCGGCTTCTCATTCGGAGCAGGCGTGGGATACAGATTCTAGTCAATTTTATTAGATAGCTTGCCTAAAATGGCAAGCTATCTAACCTCTTTCAATCTCATTTTTTTTCATTTCTTCATTAAATCGCAATTCAAGACTTGAAAGAATTCTTCCATTCATTTAGAATTAGTGGACTTATGACGGGCGTATAGCTCAGTTGGTAGAGCTCCTGTCTTACACACAGGCGGTCATAGGTTCGAGTCCTTTTGCGCCCAAAATCCAGTTGCGGGAGTAGTTCAACTGGTTAGAGCACCAGCCTGTCACGCTGGAAGTTGCGAGTTCGAGTCTCGTCTCCCGCGATTTCTATTTAAAGAAATCTTGAATCACTTCTAATTTTAACTGTCGATCGAAAAGAGTTTCGCTAAGAAAGTTGGCGGTTGCCCGAGGTCTCAGTTTTTCCACTTTTTCAAGTGTTGTCCCATATGGCTCGGTATCATAAAACGCAAGACGCCCATCATCCATCATAAGGAAATTCCTTGAAAGATCTTGATTTCCTGTCAGATAAATAAGCTTCCAAATCTGAGTCGCAACATTTTTTTGCTCATCCATTGTCATAGCTTCAATCCTTCTACCCGTCTCATCCCAGGAGAGAAGATCAAGCTTTTCAGCAATCACCCCATGACTGAAAGACCATTTTTTTGGGACATATAGACGATCTAAATCCTCAGCCTCGATGATTTTCCTCATCTGAAGAGAAGCTCGTACGCGAAGCTCAAGCGAGTTTTCCTCAACAGGGGCTCTACCCTCATTGGTATAATAATACGTGTGAGTTGTAAAACTCGATGGAATCTTAATTTTAATCACATATTCTGGGCGTTGACTCCAAACAAGAACGGCTATATCACCGATAACATTCAGTCTTCTTGTATCCGCAGGCATTGGCTCAGTAGACGAATTAAATAAATGATTTACCTCTCGAACAATCGAAGGCTCACTCAAAACCCTCAACATAGGGATATAATCTATTAATGTGCTTTTCAGTACTTCCATGGCCGAAAGTATAATGAACTGCATAATTAATTTCTTTTATTAAATTTTTTTTTATCTATCTATTTTCAGGGTAAAAAACCGGACTAAAACTCCTTCCTTCCCTCTTTATTTTTGAGGAACATAGATCGTGACTCTCAATTAGATTTCTATTTGTTTATATTTTCTCTTAGAAAAAAAAATCTAATCTGTTACAGTTGGCAGTATGGCCGTTGGAAGTATATCACACAGAACTAAGAAACAATTAATCCTCTCTTATTTTTGGACTGCAGTAGGAGCATTCCTTGCTGCCGTTTCCATTAAGGTTTTCCTCTTTCCTAATGACTTGATTGATGGTGGTATCATCGGTATCTCGATGATTTTAACGCGCCTAACCACCAAGGCCGTCTTTCCAATTTACTTCATTATTTTAACCCTTCCCTTTATTTACCTTTCTTACAAGTTTATTAGGCGAACCTTTTTTATTCAGATGATCATTGCGGTGATCTTATTTTCTCTATCCCTTGCAATTTTAAACCGCTTTTCCTCCCCCTTTGAATCAGACCCTCTAGAAATCATTGTGATTGGTGGTGCGATATTGGGTATCGGTGCTGGTTTAATTATTCGAAATGGTGGATGTCTTGACGGAACAGAGATTTTAGCAATCATTATCAATCGAAAAAAAGGATTTACGGTTGGGCAAGTCGTTCTTTTTATCAACATCTTTATCTTTGCAGCCTATGGCTTCATTTTTAGAGATTGGCATATTGCTCTTCGCTCTCTTTTGACCTATGTCGTTGCCTTTAAAATGATGGATATCGTCATCGTTGGACTTGATGAACTCAAGTCTGTGATGATCATTTCTTCAAAACCAAAAGAACTCACTCAGCTCGTCATGCACGAAATGGGGCTGGGTCTCACTGTGATGTATGGAAGAGGCGGCTATACAGGCGATGCCCGCGAAATTCTCTTTGTCATCGTCGAGCGTCTCGATCTTGCTGACCTTAAAGATATCGTTTTACGTGAAGATCCTTCCGCCTTCATGGCTATAGAAAACCTCCATGAGGTCGTCTCTGGACGACAAGCTAAAATCCCGACCAAAAAACGCTCCCGTAAGCGCGCTGTTAAAACTTAAACTTCCCTTGTAAAAAACGGGAGTTTTCGATAAATTTTCCCTATATGGATCCTAGACTTTTAGAAGAAATTAAAAGAAATATCGCTATTGCATTAAAGGAAGATGAAGCCTTTTCTGACATTACAACAACAGCCTGCTTAGAAAAAAAAATGGGTATGGCAACTCTTCTTCTTAAAGAAGCAGGCGTGATTGCAGGCCTTCCCTTTCTTTCTCTGATTGTCCAAGCGATCGATCCTGAAGTTGAGGTCGAGCTACTTTCTAAAGAAGGTTCCTACTTAGAATCAGGACCTGTTGCAACAATGAAGGGCTCTATTCACTCTCTTTTAGCTTCCGAAAGAACCCTGATTAATTTCATCCAACATATCACAAGCATTGCAAGCAAAACTGAGAAGTATGTTCGCGAAGTTGATGGATTATGCGATATTCTTGATACACGGAAAACAATGCCAGGACACCGCTTTCTCCAAAAGTATGCTGTCCGTATGGGTGGAGGAAGAAATCACCGTTTTCATTTAGCAGATCAAATCCTCATTAAAGACAACCACTTGGTCGCAAGTAGTGTTGGAGAAGCGATTGAAAAAGCGCGCATGCGCTATCCGAACAAACGCATTCAGATCGAAGTTGAGAACCTTGAGATGTTTGAGGAAGCTTTAGGGCATAAACCTGATGCTATTCTCCTTGATAATATGTCTCCGGAAACGATTTCAAAAGCGGTAATGCAAAATTTAGAAGGGCTTTATTTAGAAGCCTCAGGTAATATCAAACTACAAAACATCCGCTCATATGCTGACACGGGTGTGGATGGGATCTCTATTGGAGCTCTCACTCACTCAGTGAATGCAATAGATATGAGCTTAGAAATTAGGAGAACTTAAACGATGTCATCAACGCCGAAAGAGATCATTTTCGAAGAAGAAGCCAGAGCCAAGCTCAAAGAGGGAATCGATAAACTTGCTGACACTGTCGGTGTCACTCTAGGGCCTAAAGGAAAAAATATTGGAATCGAATCAAGCTGGGGAGCCCCCACCATTACCAATGATGGAAATAGCATTGTCAAGGATATCGAACTTAAAGACCCTTACGCAAATATGGGCGTCTCAATGGGAAAAGAGGTCGCACACAAGATCAAAGAAAATTCAGGTGATGGTACCACTACAGGTATTATCCTTCTCCGCGCTCTTGTTAAACATGGGATTAAGAATATTGCCTCTGGCATTAGCCCTATTAATTTAAAGCGTGGAATGGAAAAGGCTGTAGAAACAGTTCTTAATGAGCTTGATGCTCTTGCCATTCCGGTTGAAAAAGCAGAAGAGATTGAGAATATTGCGACTGTTTCTGCTTCTGGAAATAAAGAGATTGGAAAAACAATCTTCGATGCCATTAGCAAAGTAGGGAAATCAGGAGTCATTACCATTGAAGAAGGAAAGGGAACGACAACTACGATTGAAATGGTTGAAGGAATGCAATTTGATCGGGGATATACCAGCCCCTACTTCTGCACCAATGCCGAAAGTATGCTCGTTGAAATGGATGAAGTCGGCATTTTGATTACCGATAAAAAAATCTCTTCGATCCAAGAGATCCTTCCTCTTCTTCAACCGCTTGCTTCAACAGGAAAAGGGCTCTTGATTATTGCTGAAGACATTGATGGGGATGCTCTTTCAACACTTGTTATTAATAAGCTTCGAGGAACCCTAAAAGTTGCTGCTGTCAAAGCACCAGGCTTTGGCGATAAACGAAAAGCTATGCTTGAAGATATCGCAGCTTTAACAGGAGGCATTGTTGTCTCTGAAGAAAAAGGGATGCATCTAAAAGATGTTGGCGTAGAGGTCTTAGGTTCTGCTGAAAAGATTGAAATTTCTAAAGATAACACCACGATAATTGGTGGAATGGGGCGAAAAGAAGATATTGAAGCCCGCCTTAAGCAGATCGATGGACAGCTTGAAAATGCTTCAAGTGATTACGATAAAGAAAAGCTGGAAGAAAGACGAGCAAAACTCCATGGTGGGGTTGCTGTTATCCGTGTAGGAGCACCTAGTGAGCCTGAAATGAAGCAAAAAAAACAAGTTTTCGAAGATAGCTTAAACTCTACGCGCGCTGCTCAAGAAAGTGGTTTTGTACCTGGCGGCGGCGTTGCGCTACTCCGTGCTAGCCAAAAGCTTAAAGAGTTAAAACTCGATGATGAAGAAAAAATTGGCTCTGAGATTGTCCTTCGCGCCTGTTATGCTCCTTTCAAGCAAATCGTTGATAACTGCGGCAAAGATAGTTCCCTCTACTTAGAAGAAGTCTTAAATAGTGACAAAACTGTTGGGTTCAATGCACTCACTGAAAAAGTCGAAGATCTCGTTAAAGGCGAAGTCATCGATCCTACAAAGGTCGTAAAAAATTGCCTCAAATATGCGGCATCAGTTGCAGGAATTATCCTCATTTCTGAAGCTCTCATTACAGATGCAGCTGAAGACGAGGAAGAATCGGCATGAAGGAGGCCGCACTCCTTTGCGCGTCAGGAATAGGTGATGGGCTCCTCATGATGATTGGAGCCCATCATCTTAAACTTGGAGGCTACACTCCTAAGATTTTTCATGATGCTGCTAAAGACCTTTCTCTTTTATTCGAATCCCATACCTTTACCCCCCATGTTCCTTTAGAGGCTCTTGAAGCCGAACTCCAAAAGTATGAACGGGTCATTGTAGAGAATGACAACTCTGCAAGAGCATGGCATCTTTTTAAACTCCGAGAAGAGGGAAAACTCAAGCACGTCATTTTCTTTTTTCCCACCCCATCAAAAAACTGGAGAGAAGGAGATTTTCTCTTTGATCCTAAACTCCCCGTTGCTTCTAATCTCTCCGCTGCCTGTCAAAAAACACTCGGTACACCTAGCACAAAAGAAAATGACTTGACCCTTCCTCAAGACAAAACCTACAAAAAATATCCCAAGCGCATCATCATTCATCCTACGAGCAATGATCCCAAACGAAACTGGAAGCAAAAACAGTTTTTATCCCTTGCTAAAAAACTTGAAAGCAAAGGGTTTTCTATTGCCTTTTGTGTCAGTCCAAGTGAGCGTAAAGGATGGGATGGAATTAAAGGGGTTTCACTTCCTAAATTTAGCAGTCTTAAAGAGGTAAAAGCGTACATCTATGAATCAGGATTTCTTATTGGGAATGATTCGGGACTGGGTCACCTCGCTTCAAACCTAGGAATTCCCACACTCACAATTTCAGGGAATCCCAAAAGGGTACGTCTTTGGCGTCCCGACTGGGCTCTAGGGAAAGTGATCACGGTTCCCTTTCCTCTCCCCAACTTTAAAGGGATAAACATGCGAGTCAGAGAAAACTTCTGGCAAAACTTTATCCCTGTTAATCGTGTCTATCAAACCTTTATAGAGCTTGCTCATGAAAGCCGCAGTCATTTGTTCTAAAGGGATGGGTGATGGCCTCATGATGATGGTCGCCTCCCACCGACTTAAACTTGAAGGCTATCAAGTCACCACCTTCCAAGATACGATTGGACAGCTAAACGAGTGGTTTCCTGGTCACGCCTTTGCCAAACGTTCGACCATAGAAAATCTTGATTCCTTTGACTTCATTCTCCTCCAAAATGACAACACCCCCTTTTCTTTCAATCTTATTGATAGATACCGCGAAAAAATCCATGTCTTTTATGCCAGTTATGAAGAAGGAAAGCACAGGCCCCGTATTTCGAAAGACTATCTCTTTAATCGTTCTCAGCCAATGGTGACCAACATTGCAGAAGGGATCGCCTCCCTTTTAGGAAAAATTGATTCGATTCAGGAAAATGGGATCACGATTCCTAAAGGGCTGAGCTATCGAAAACATCAAAATCGAGTGATCATCCACCCCACTAGTACCACTCCCCAACGGACTTGGAATGCAGAAAAATTTATCAACGTTGCACGAGATTTGGAAAAAGCGGGCTTTTGCCCCATCTTTTCTGTCAGCCCTCCCGAAAGAGAGCGGTGGCTTTCACTCCTTCACAATCGCTTTCCTCTTCCAGAATTTCCAACAATTAGTGAACTAGCAGCCTACATTTATGAGTCCCATTTCCTCATAGGCAATGAGTCAGGAACAGGCCATCTCGCCTCCAATCTTGTGATTCCCACCCTTATTGTTGCAGGATGCCCCAAACAAATGGCTCTATGGCGCCCAGGATTTCTTCTGGGGCAAGTTGTAACCCCTTCTTCTTACATTCCCAACTTCAAACTCCTTCGTCTCCGTGAAAAAAAGTGGCAGACATTTATCTCGCCCCGCCGTATCTTAAAGACGTTCCATAAAATGCACACATCATGATGAAATGGCTTTTATTACTCCTCCTTCCTTGTGCTCTTTTCGCTAGACTCAATAGCAATGGTGACTTTCAGATTTGGAATTCCGATGGACTAAACATCCCCCTTTCCAAAAAGATCCACTTTTCAGGAAATGCCGAATTCCGCTATGGCGATGATAGAAAAAAGCTCTATTATAAACACTATCAAGGAGGATTTCGTTTATACCGCTCTTCCCATGTCCTTTTTTATTTTGCTTATCGCCATATCTATCATCGAGTGAGAGGGAAATGGATTGCTGAATATGACCCGCTCTTCGACCTTACCTTTCAAGCTGGCAATCGGCGTGGCCTCTTTTTATCCAATCGGAATCGCATTCAATACCGGATCCTCGGAGAAAAACTTGGAGGAAAAAATCGGTGGCTCTATCGTAACCGTTCAGAGTATGTTTTCCCCTATCGCCTGACCAAAAGAAACATTGCTCCTTTCCTAGCCTATGAATTTTTCTGGCAAGAAACGCGTGGCATCGACCAAAACCGCCTTGAAGGAGGACTAAAAATCCCCTACCATCAGAGGACACAGCTTAACCTTTCCTACATGATGCGCTTCCATAAAGATCTCCAAAAAAAATGGATTCATCACAACATTGTCAGAGTTGATTTTTCCCTCCACTTTTAATTTTGTTTCATTATTGTGTCATTTATGGAACTTTTAATGTTTAAAGGGCTTTGCTCTGGCTTTTTCTATACCTTCATTTCAATTTCAGGAATGATTCTTGTGGCTCATTATATCATGGGAAAAAGTGCAAAAGTGGGCTTTGTGGCATCCCTTGGTATTGTTGTCGCTCAGTTTATCTATTCCCTGATTGCCTCTTTGATCATCTATGGCTTCATGACCAATGTTGACATGGAAAATCCTGTTTATACACTCATCGGCTCAGCTGTTCTTTTTATCATGGCAATTAAGATCTATCGGAGTCGAGAAAAGTATGACCAAAAAGACAAAACAAGCTCAAATCCTCTTAAAGCCTTTGCTGCGGGTTTTCTTATTGCGTTAGCGGTTCCCATTAGAGTCCTTGGTTATGCCGCTATTTTTACCGCTCTGAAAATCCATCCACAATCAACCTCAACCCTTTTCTCCCCTGCTATTGGAGTCGCTCTCGGCTCCCTTCTATGGTGGATTATCTATGTCATCTCGATCAAAAGCACCCATAAGATGATCTCTCCCAAAACACTCCAGCAGTTTCATCGTTATGCTGCTCTGATCCTGATCATCTTCTCTCTTATTGGCCTTTCCCGCTTGTTTCTGTAGATAAAAACTTCTTGATTCTGTAACATCTTCCTTCTCAAACCAAGGAGATGAAAAGTTATGACTCAATTAATCGTTCGAGCAGCAACTCTTGGAGCAGGAGCCACTGCATTCAACCTTATGGGAAACCTAGGGGTCCGCGCCGTTTCTAAAATCACACCTTCCTACTCAGGAGCAATCCTTGCTGGAATCTCTTCTACAGCCTGCTTTATCTTAGGAAATATGACCCAAGAAAGGGTAGTTCATGAAGAATCGGATTCTAAAGAGGAAAAACAATTTCTATATGCTCTTACTGTCACATTGATTGGAGGGGCTACGCTTCCTCACCTTCTATCTCCATTAACAAAATCGACTATTTCTCTCACAGCTTCCCTTGGATACTCACTCTTAGGTTATGCTGGACTTAACTTTGCATTCAGTGTTATCCGATACATTGAAACCCCTTCAACACCATTTACTCAGAGTTTTAACGAATTCAAGGATGAACACCTCAACGCTTTGAAATACCTGAGGTCCTAATAGCGCAAAGTCCGACCTTGCAAAACTATTTTTGACATTTTATGATGAGGCCACCAACGTTAGGAGACCTGTATGAAAAAATCCCCCCACCGCATGAAACACGAGCAAAAGAAGGCGATCCGCCAAGCGCAGAAAGAAGAGTATAAAACCGATGAAAAAGTGATAAAAGAGGAAGCCAAAAAGAAGGCTGTTACCTCAAAGAGGACAAATAAAATTGCAAAAGCAAAGGCCTCTTCAAAAAAGAAATCGCATAAGACCTCTCCAGATGAAGTGACTTGGGAGACAGAACCTGAGAGCATCCACAAAGAGGGAGCCCACTGGATCAAGACAATTCAAAAACAAACTACTGATAAGGCAGGACGTCTGAGGAAAAAACTTCAAAAATTAAATTTTCTAAAAAAGAAAAAATAGCCCTGATATACTAGTGGGCATGAATCAAATAAAGATTGCCCACATTTCAGATCTTCACTTTTCGAGGTTTTCGCCGAGCCCTGCTCAGTTTTTTTCAAAGCGATGGCTGGGAAATCTCAATCTCTTATTAAACCGCGCTAAAGACTATGTAAATGAGCGTCCCTTTTCACTCCTTCCTACCTTCAAAGAAAAAGGGATCACCCATGTGATCATCTCAGGAGACCTGACAACAACCTCTAGCAAGCAAGAATATAAGATTGCAGAAAAATTTGTTGAGGCTCTTAAAGAGGCAGGGATGACTGTTTTCATGATCCCTGGTAATCACGATCACTACACCAAAAAAGCGGATCAGAACAAAATCTTTTATGAAAGCTTTCCCTCCCCACGGAGGAAACCTTTTTCAATCAGCGCTCATGGGGTGACCTCACTTCCTTTAACTGAAGAGTGGCACCTTGTTTTAATGGATACAACCTATGCTTCTTCCCTTATTTCTTCGAATGGATTCTTTTCACCTATCGTTGAGCAAAACTTAAAAAGCCTTCTGACAAAGATCAACCCAGAAGAAAATATCATTCTTGTGAATCACTTCCCTTTTTTCCAGCACGATATTCCTCGTCGCCGCTTGATCCGTGGGGAAAAGCTTCAAGAGGTCATTGCTTCCCATCCCAATATTCAACTCTATTTACATGGACATACACATAGACGAACAATTGCTGATCTTCGCCCGAATAACCTCCCCCTTATCCTAGATAGTGGATCGACAGGCCACCGACAAGGATCGTGGAATGAACTCCATCTTGATGCTACCACCCTTGATTTAACGGTCCATCAATGGGATGAAAAATGGAAAGCGATTGACCATCAAACCTTCTCCTTTAAGTCGAAGCCTTGGTATCAAAATGGCCTCCGCTTTAAATGCACGGGATGTGGAAAATGTTGCACGAAAAAAGGCTATGTCTGGCTTGATGAAGACGATATCCAAGCCCTTTCTAAACACTTTAATCTCTCAGAAAATGCTTTTATGAAAAAGTATACCCGCAACTGCGGCTTTGATTTAGCTCTTCTCGATAATCCCAATTCAGATGATTGCATTTTCCTTAAAGATAAAAAGTTTTGCGAAGTTTACAAGGCGCGCCCGAAACAGTGTCGCACCTTTCCATGGTGGCCACAAAATTTAACGAGCATTGATGAATGGGAAAAGGCTAAAAGTGAATGTGAAGGAATTGATCATGAAGAGGCCCCTTTGATCCCCTTTTCTAAAATCAAAGATGAGTTGGAGAAATAAGCAATGAAGATTCTTTTCCGCCTCATCATTACTGTCCTATGGATTGGGATCTTTTTTGCCTTCTTAACAACCACTAATTACCTTCGCCCCATAAAACAAGATAAACAGGTCCTCAATATCTTTAGTTGGCCTGAGATCTTAAACCCAGAGATTGTGGAAAAGTTTGAGAAGGAAACAGGGGTTCAGGTGGTCCGCCACTACTACACAAGCAATGAAGAGCTCCTCATAAAACTCAAAGCCACTCACGGAAAAGGGTATGACCTCATCATTCCTTCTGATTATGCTGTGATTAAATTAATCGACGAAGAGCTATTGCAACCCATTGACCATCATAAGCTCAATTTTACAAAATACCTAAACCCTAAGCTCATCCATCAAGATTTTGATCCTGAAAATACCTATTCGATCCCATTTATCTGGGAAATCCTCGGATTTGGAATTGATACACAGCAATATCAAGAAATACCCTTTGAGCCGACATGGAAAGAGATCTTCTCCCCTTCAAATCCCCATACTAGAATCTCAATGATTAACGATCCTATTGAAGCGATCGATATTACGGCGCACCATCTTTTTAATTGCCAAGAAGCTCTTTCCTTACAAGAAATCGCCCTGATCCGTTCCAAGCTCCAAGCGCAAAAACCCCTTGTTGAAGCCTACGCTGGTGTTCGCGGTGACTATCTCCTCATTACAAAAAATGCCTCTGTCGCTGTAATTCCTAGCTCGTACATCCTCCGCGCAGCCACAAACTATCCCCATATCGACTTTGTCCTTCCCAAAGATTACTGCTTTATCTCGATTGAAAATATGTGCATTCCGAAAGAGTCAGAAAACTCAGACCTCGTCTACACCTTTCTCAATTACCTCTACCAACCAGAAATATTTGCCTCTGAAACCAATACCTTTCAAAACTTCCCTGCAACGACCAATGTCCAGCCCTATATCGATGGTTCACCGATCCTTATCAAAACGCTCGATGCCCTCAATTCTTATGAAGGCACCTTCTTTTATACCCGGCAGCTCCTTTCTGAAAAAGAAAGTCGCTCTTTATGGGTAGAGCTTAAATCTTCATAAAGTTCTCATTTGTTTTGACTCAAAATCATTTTATGTTAAATGAGGTATAAAGATAAATAAAAATGGGATCAAAAAATGCCGGTCAATTTAAAAGGAAGACATTTCCTCACACTAAAACACTTCACAACTCATGAAATACATTATCTTCTCAACCTTTCACAAGATCTAAAAGAAAAAAAGCGTTCTGGGGTTCCCGGAAATCTATTAAAAGGAAAGAATATTGTTTTACTCTTTGAAAAAGCATCGACTCGAACACGTTGTGCTTTTGAAGTGGCCGCCTTTGATGAAGGGGCAAATGTCACCTTTCTTTCGAATAGTCAAGTAGGAAAAAAAGAATCGATCGAGGATTCAGCAAAAGTTTTGGGAAGATTCTATGATGGAATTGAGTTTCGTGGGTTTAAGCAAGAAACCGTCGAAATCCTCGCTAAACATGCTGGCGTTCCTGTTTGGAATGGCCTGACCGATCTTTACCACCCAACACAAATTTTAGCCGATTTCATGACCATTAAAGAACACATAGACAAGCCATTGCATAAGGTAAAGCTCGTCTTTGTAGGTGATACGCGGAATAATATGGGAAACTCCTTGATGATTGGCTGTGCAAAGCTTGGGGCTCATTTCGTAGGACTCGCTCCGAAGTCTCTTTTTCCTGATCCCAAGCTTGTTAAAGAGATGGAAGAGATCGGAAAAGAAACAGGAGCAAAAATTGAATTCCATGAAGATATCGGCGCAGCTGTTAAGGATGCTGACGTTGTTTATACCGATGTTTGGGTTTCGATGGGAGAAGAAGCGCTATTTGCTGAAAGAATTAAGCTTCTTAAGCCCTATCAGGTCAACATGGAGATGCTTAAAAAATCAGGTAACCCCCATATCAAGTTTATGCATTGCCTTCCAGCATTTCATGATACAGAAACAGTTGTTGGTAAAGAGATTGCTGAAAAGCATGGGATTTCTGAAATGGAAGTGACCGATGAGGTTTTCCGAAGTAAGCATTCCATCGTATTTGATGAAGCAGAAAATCGACTCCACTCGATAAAAGCAGTGATGGTGGCAACGATATAAGATGAAGAAGAAAGAAATTGTCTTAGTGGCTCTTGGAGGAAATGCGCTCCAACAAAGTGGTGAAAAAGGGACGATCGATGAGCAGCTCGCCCACGTAAGAGAAACCGCTGACCATCTGATTGAAATTCTTGAAGGAGGCTATTCCCTTCTCATTACTCATGGAAATGGTCCTCAAGTAGGAAGCATTCTTCTTAAAAATGAGCGCAGCGAAGATCAACTCCCCCCGATGCCGCTTGATGTTTGTGGCGCAGAAACCCAAGGAATGATTGGGTATATGATTCAACAACAGTTGCGTAATCACCTGCAGGCAAAAGGACGAAAAGACCGCGTTGTGACTCTCTGCACTCAAACTTTAGTCGATCATAAAGACCCTGCCTTTCAAACCCCCACCAAACCGATAGGTCTTTTCTATACAAAAGAGAAGGCTGAAGCGCTGCAAAAAGAAAAAGGGTGGCATATCGTTGAACAAATTGGAAAAGGCTTTCGCCGAGTTGTCCCCTCTCCAATGCCTGTTGATATTGTTGAAGGAGAACTTATCGAAGAGCTTCTTAATCAGGATGTCATCGTTGTGGCTTGTGGAGGTGGCGGAATCCCCGTGATTCAAGAAGGAAATGGAAATTTGAAAGGGGTAGAGGCAGTCATTGATAAGGATCAGACCGCAGCGGTTCTAGGAGAAAAGGTAGGGGCAGAGATTCTCCTCATCTTAACCGACGTCGAACAGGTCGCTCTCAATTTTGGACAGGCAAAGCAAAAAAACCTCGACCATCTAACAGTTGAAGAAGCAAGAGCTTACTTGAAGCAAGGAGAATTTGGCGCAGGAAGTATGGGACCTAAAGTCGAAGCTGCTTGCTCCTTTATCGAATCAGGTGGAAAGAAAGCGTTGATCACCTCCTTAGCAAAGGCTTGCGATGCGCTAAAAGGTACAACGGGAACACTCATTTCAAAGTAGGGTTATATGAGTTCAGAAGCTAAATTAAAAAAGGGAATCGGGCTGTGGACCCTTCTCTCCATTGGAGTAGGCGGCATTATTGGATCAGGAATTTTTATCCTTCCCGCTAATATGGCAGCCATTGCAGGGCCAGGACTCCTCCTTGCCATCCTTTTATCTGGAATCATCACCACATTTCTCGCTTTAGCCTATGCAGAATTAGGGGCTGCTTTTCCTATAACGGGAGGCCCTTTTTCCCTTCCGCGACTCGCCATGGGCGATTTAGGTGGCTTTATCATCGGCTGGGGCTATTTCATTTACCTCTTTGTCGGAACAGCTGGAATCATCGATATTTTTATCGTCTATCTTGGGTTTTATATTCCGGGACTTTCAGTGGGAGCCACATTGACACCGATGGGAATTGGCGTCGCCCTCATCGCTGTTTGGCTTTTTACTTTTATCAATATTTTTGGGGTCAAATGGGGAGGGCTTTATAGCCTCATCACTACCATTGGGAAATTGATCCCCCTTCTCCTCTTTTGTATTATGGGTTTTGTCGTCATCGATGGTCACAATTTCACCCCTTTTATGCCATTTGGATTGACAGGGGTCACCCTAGCATCAACCCTTTTCTTTTGGTCCTATACCGGTTTTGAAGCAATTGTTGTCCCCTCAGAAGAGGTAATCAACCCTGGAAGAAATATCCCCCTTGCGATGATTTTAACCATGGTGATTACAATCGTCACCTATCTTTTAGTTTCAACAGCCTTTCTAGGAATGATCGACTGGCAAGGAATGGGAACAACCCCTATGAATTGGAAGAAGATCGGCGAAATGGACTTCCCCCTTGCAAATGTGGCTCTTTCCTCAAGTTTCTTAAAGATGGGATGGCTCGCTATCATTATGGCTATTGGAGCCGTTATTTCCACAGGTGGTTCGGGAGGAACTTGGGTTTTGATTCAAGGAAGGATGCCTTATGCAATGGCTAAAGAAGGTCTTTTCTGGTCCCGCGTCGGTACCATTAACAAATATGGAACTCCAGCGTTTTCACTGATTTTCACCTCAGTTTTAACCTCCATCATCCTCATCCTCATCCCCCATTTTGTCTCTGTCTCTCTCATTGCCTCAATAACAGCAATTGTTGCTTACTCTGCAGCCGTTCTTTCTCTCCCCATTTTGAGAAAAACAAAAAAAGATACACCAAGACCCTTTAAATTGCCTATCCATCGGACTTTCACACTTGTTGGTTTTATCTTTGCAACATGGCTTATTTATTGGGCTTCATGGCCTTGGACTCTTGTAGGAACAGTTCTTATCCTGATCGGATTTCCTGTTTTCCTTCTTGTCCGAACAAAAAATTTAGAATGCAAACGGAACCTTTGGCTGGTTGTCTATTTAATAGGGGTTGTCTTTATCTCTTTCATTGGAGACTCCCATTTTGTCATAGATAACTTCACCCCTTGGGTTCCCTTAGGGTTATTAACATTGCCCTATGATTTAGTGACATTAGCTCTCTTTGCGATTGTTATTTATATATGGAGCTATCGCGTAAATATTAAGAAAGAAATGATTAGTTAGGTAAATGGTATGGACGGAATTATTAAAGCAGAATGGGACCCGTTAAAAAAGATCGTGGTTCACAAACCTGGAATTGAAATGTTCTTAGGTCTTTTAGAACCCTATGGTTCTTTGTATGAAAGAGCTTTTAGTCGCGATGGGGCGCGCTACGAACATGATATCTTATCAAGAACCCTAGAAAAAGAGTTCGATGTCACCGTTCTTCACCTAAAAGATGCGATCATTGAAGGGGCTAAAAAAAATCCTCGCGTTCTACAAAAGTTGATTGAAAAAGCTCGAGAAGCAATCGAATACTCTGGAGACAAAGAGTATATTCTCCAAGCTACAAGAGAGTTCGATCAAAACTGTAAATATTATGATGTCCAACATTTTTTCTATATTCTTCTCATGCATCCGATGATCCAGGTAAAGAAAAAACCGGGCTCAAGAAATATTGCCCTTGATATTGTTCAAAGGCAACCTTTGGCCAATCTTTACTTCATGAGAGACCAACAGTTTGTCACTGATAAAGGGATTGTTCTCAGTCGGATGGCAAAACCTTCACGAAGAAGAGAAACAGAAGTGACAAAATTCCTTTGGGAAGAAGTTTTAGGGCTTCCTATCCTTCATGAGATGACCGATCCTGCAATCATTGAAGGGGGGGAATTTCTCCCCATGGGCGACTTTGCTCTGGTAGGGATTGGAGATCGAACCAATCAAGCTGCCATTGATCAACTCCTATCGCTCCCTCTTGACTATAAAGAAATTGGTGTTGTCCATCAACCCCTTCACCCTTTAATTCCTTCCTCTGAACCAAATCCAATGATTAATATGCATCTTGATACCTATTTTAATGTTGCAGCAAGCAATGTTGTGGTGGGATCAGAGCTCCTATTAAAACAGGCAAAAATGGATATCTATCATAACGAAGGAGAAGGAGTCTTCGAAAAAGAGACAAGAGACATCAACCTTCATCAATATATGCTTGATAAAGACTTTGAAATTATCAATATCACGACACTCGAACAGATGTCCTATGCTTCTAATTTTCTTTGCGTTAAAGATCGGGAAATCTTAGCCGTTGATGTGGAGCCTATCACATTAAAAGTGTTGAAAACCCTTAAAGATGCAAAGAACAAAAACCCCACAAAATATTCCGCTCTTTATGCTCAAGCAGAGAAAGATTATAATCACTTGATTAAAGACGGAGAATTTTTTCCTCATAAAAAAGCCATTTATCGAAGCGAGATTAAACCTCGCCCTTTAAACTTAAGAAATCTCACTGGAGGTTATGGAGCCGCCCATTGTATGACGTGTGCTCTAAATAGAGGCTAAATTTTTACTAGGGTTTTTCATTCTTCTGATGTAAAAGAATAAGCATGACAAGTGAAACACTTCCTCCAGAGGTTAAAGAGCGGGTTGCCGCATGGCTCAAAGAGCCCTACGATGCTGAAACTCAAAACAAGGTGCGAGCCCTCCAAGAAAAGGACCCAGCGTCTTTAATCGACGCCT
This sequence comes from Simkaniaceae bacterium, assembly GCA_018399075.1. Lineage (GTDB taxonomy): Bacteria > Chlamydiota > Chlamydiia > Chlamydiales > Simkaniaceae > Neptunichlamydia. Next base: position 1,743,875 of record CP073763.1, read on the forward strand.
TCTATACCACCATTGCTTTTGGCACTGGGGGAATGCGCAGCCTGATGGGGCCGGGCACCAACCGCCTTAACAAATACACCATCCAGGGGGCAACTCAAGGTCTCGCTAACTATATCCTCTCTCAAAAAGTTGAGACTCCCAAGGTTTTTATCAGTTATGATTCGCGGAATAACTCGAGACTTTTTGCTGAAGAAACTGCCCGCGTTTTAGCAGGAAATGGTATCGAGGTCTTTATCACCAAAGAGCTCAGACCCACCCCCTTTGTTTCCTTTGGATGTCGCCATCACAGATGCACAGTTGCTGTGATGATCACAGCCTCACATAATCCCCCAGAATATAATGGCTATAAAGTTTACTGGACCGATGGAGCCCAAGTCGTTCCTCCTCACGATACAGGGATCATTGCTGAAGTTAAAAAAATCAAAAATCCTAGCCAAGTTAAACTTGCAGATTTTAAAAACGCCCTCATCCATGAAGTGGAAAGTGAAGAGGATGAGGCCTACTATGAAGCGCTCATCCCCTTGCAAAATCATCCCATTGCCAATCACAAGCATGGAAAAGAGCTGAAGATCATTTATTCTCCGTTGCATGGTTGCGGCATCACCACCCTCCCTGAAGGACTCAAAAGATGGGGCTTCACCACCCTCTCACTTGTTGAAGCACAAAAAACTCCTGATGGAAATTTTCCTTCCGCCCACTCCCCTAATCCCGAACAAGAACAAGCTCTCGATCTAGGAATCAAACAACTCATGAGTGAAAAAGGGGATATTTTTCTTGCTAGCGATCCCGATGCCGATCGACTCGGCGTTGTCGTGCGCCACAATGAAAATCCTGTAATACTCAACGGAAATCAAATCGCCTCCCTCTGCCTCTTCTATCTCTGCAATACAAAATCTCTTCCCGCTAATAGCGCCGCAGTGACCACCATTGTCACCACAGAGCTTTTCAAAACCATTGCAGAATCGTATGGAGTGACTCCCTTTGAAGTCCTGACCGGCTTTAAATATATCGGAGAAAAAATTCATCAGTGGGAAGGATCAAAAGAGTTTTCCTTCCTTTTTGGAGCCGAAGAATCGCTCGGATTTCTCTATGGAACTCACTCCCGCGATAAAGATGCCACCATTGCTGCTTGTCTCATCGCTGAAATGGCTCTTCAACTCAAACTCCAAAACAAAACCCTCGTCGATCTCCTATCAGAGATCTACAAAAAATATGGTCCTTTCCTTGAAGGACAACTCTCAGCAAAATTTGGCGCAGGAAAAGAAGGGATGGAAACGATGGAAACTCTGATGAAAAACCTGCGAGACAATCCCCCACAAGGAATCGAAGGACAAAAAGTGATCGATATCGAGGATTACCTGACAGGAAAAACACACGTCCCCCTCCCTCAATCGAACGTTCTCCTCTTTCGTCTAGAAGATCACTCAAAATTTATCATCCGCCCCTCCGGGACAGAACCTAAAATCAAGATCTATGGCCTCGTTCGCCACCAAGAAAAAAAGCGGCTAGAAGCCGCTTTGAATTTCCTTAAAGAGCACTATCTAACTCCTTAATCTTATCCTCGAATCTCTCTCACATCTCTTGAGATAATCGCAGATCCATCTTCGAAACGAACCGTTTCATTCCACTGGTAGCGTTTCCCATCGCTTGTTTCAACCTGACGCTTAACGAGCATCGTTCCATCACATTCGAATCGGACTTCAAGTGTTTGATCAATTGTTTGAGGATTAAGTCTCCTCTCACTCCAAGATAGGCCCGTAAGAGGCTCATCGGGGCGATTAGCAAGTTGTACAAGAACGCCTTGAGCAAGAGCTGCGGGGCTAGTTCCAAAGGGATCGATGTCCGTTGCTCTATCCCAATACGCAAGCTTTTTATTGATATTAACCTGAAATGAACGGTCATTTCGAGGGAACTCATAACGATCATAACTAAAACCTTGTCTAATCTCTTCTCCTCCAAAATAGATGCGGAACGGGAATCCCTTATGAGAGTGGGCAACTTCTCTGAATTGAGGATGCTGCATACAGTCTGTCCTCAATTCATTTGAAATCTCTCTTGCGCGACGATTGACACCTGCAATCTCCTCTGTAATTTGATCAGACCTTGCTTGCAATTCACTTGAAGGAGGATGGCCTGCTCTTTTCCGTTCAATAAAGCTCATCGCTTTAACAGTAGGAATAAGCTCTTCAAGCCCTCTCTGCTCTTCTTGAAGTTGATTTTTTACGCGTACAAGACTTTGAGCTTCCGCTTCTAATGCCCCTTTATTATCCTGAAATCGACTAACATCTCTTGAAGTAGCATGTAATGGCGAGTAAAAACCCGTTTCTTTAGGTTCAAAAGCAGGTTCAGGCTTTTTGTTAGCGGCTTTGGTCGATTGAGCAGGCGCTCGTGCAGGAGCTCGAACTTCACCTGTTTGACTTATCTCAGGTTCTGCATCTGGGCGAGTGACACAATAGATGTAAATAAGGCCTGGAATAATAGCTAAAAATAACAAGGGAACTGCAATGAACCAGTTCACTTTAGCATACCAGCTGACTTTTGAAGCCTCTTGTTGTACAGGCTCTGGGGATAGATCAATAGATTCAGCTACCGTTATTGCTTTTCCCTGAGGGATAAAATCACTCAATCTCCCAGTTTCCGGAAGCCTATCGAGAATACTCCGCCCTGAATCTCCTGTAGCAACACGATCGACCTGATCAGAGTGCATTCCACCATATTGACTATGACGAAAATCAACGAGAGGGCTTCTCTCTGATCTTGATAATACATCAGCAAAACTCATACTATACCACCTATTAACTATTTTATTAACAGTAGTATTATAACATAAAATTTAATTAATTAATATAACTAACTGGTAAGCAACTGATTCTATTAGGCTTGCCTAGCTGGATATTTAATCCTAAGATGCCGAGCGACTGCCAAAGTCTTAATTATAGTACGTTTAACAGTCCAAAACTCCTCAAACGTGAGCTGGCACTCATCAAACTGCCCATCCTCGAGCTTCTCCCCAATCAGGCGGTTCACAAGCTCTGTGATGGTCTCCTCGTTGACCTCTTCAAGGGAGCGTGAGGCTGCCTCGATTGTATCGGCCATCATGATAATAGCAGATTCCTTGGTCCTAGGCTTGGGACCTGGATACCTGAATAGAGCCTCATCCACAGCATCCACATCCCCTCCCATCTGCTCAACTTGCTTGCAATAGAAGTAGTAGACGAGGGTTGTTCCGTGATGCTGAAGGATAATATCGATAAAATGGCGAGGAAGACCGTGCTTACGGGCTAAGGCTTCACCCTCAACGACATGGGCAATAATGACCTGAGCCGACTCCTGAGGTGTAAGAAGTTGGTGGATATTAAAGCCCCCCATTTGATTTTCAGTGAAGTAGTGGGGGTTAAAAAGCTTTCCGATGTCATGATAGAGCGTTGAAACGCGACAGAAAAGACCATTGGCACCAATCGCTTGTGCCGCAGCTTCAGAGATACTCCCAACGACAAGGGAGTGTTGGTAGGTTCCTGGAGCTTCAACACTCAGCCGCCTTAGGAGTTCGCTATTGGGATCCATATATTCCATTAGAGTAATATCTGTCATCACGCGGAAGATAGATTCTAAAATAGGAAGGAGTCCCACAACTAAGATCGAGGTGAGGATGAGGAAAGCAAAGGTGCTCATCAAATCAGAGATGATGAACATATTCCAGAAGATGTTTTGGGAAAAGTTATAAACAAAGAAAATCGGGATGCAGGCAAGCCAAACCTTACCGCAAACAACAAAGACTTCCTTTCTCTTTCTCAAATGACGCGAGGCGAGAATGGCAATCACCCCCGTTATGAGGTTAATCGCAATAAAACGACTATGATCAACAGCTAAAGAAAGGCCCAAAATAACTGTTAAAAAGCAGGTGGAGAATAGGGCAACTTCAGCATTCAGAAGGACGCAAAGAAGGATAGCCGCAAAAGGAACAAAGAGAGGGTAACGGACAACTTCTAAAAGGCCTCCCATATCCTGAAGGAGGAAAAACTCGGTCACTTTTGCAATAAGAAGGGTAAGGATAATAATCGTCGCATATAAAAAGAGCTTGTAAATATTTTTAACAAGCTCCTTATGATTATTCTTAAAATAGAACCCTCCAATCAGGGTAATAATCGTCGCAAAAATTAAGCTACTCAGAAGAGGGAGTGGATCCCAAATTTTCTGATCTTCGGCTAATGCTTTTTTCATAGCCTGGAGCATTGCAATATGCCTTTGAGTCACTTGCTCCCCTTGATCAACAATCCTATTTCCCGCTTTAATCTGACTAAAACGTTCGGGAACCGTTGCCTCAACCATCCTCCGCAGATTCCGTTGAGCAGAGGTATCTTTATCAAAGAGCCAATTTGCTTGTTGAAAATAGCTTAAGATATAAGCGATGTTGGGCCCTTGATGATTATTTTTCACCAGGCGCTTTTGAAGGATTTCCCAAAACCCTTCAGGAAAGGTCGCAGACTTCCCATCAAAAGAAGAGGGAAGAGGGTAATATTCAGGAGTTAATAGATCGAGAGACTGAAGCCTTTGAAGGGTTCTCATATCGGTAAAGCGGAGGCTTTGCAAAAGTTCCTTCACATCATCTGCCCCTTGATAGAGCTCTTCAAATGTACTTTTAGGAAGGAAGCTCCGCCACCTCTGATCATGAATCAAAAATTGCTCAAATTGGTAGCGCCGCTTTTCAATCGCTTTGGGATCAATCCGAAAAATAGCCCCAATATCACGAGCCGATTCTTGGCGGAGAATTACGGTCCCTTCATCATCTGGAAACTCAAAATCCACCTGAGCCACAATGTAATTTTTGGCATTGCTATCGAGCTCAAGCATATCGACACGCACTTCCTTAAAGTGAATGAAAATAGCGAGAGAAAGGAGGATAGCAAGTCCTATAAGAAGCCGCTTTCCATGGTTTCCTTCTTTCAAGTACCGTTGCCACTTGGGCTTTTCTTTCGATTCTTCAGGCATATATCTCTAACTTCAATCTATCATACTTGAAATTTATGGGCTACCACGTCACAATCACGGGAAGAGGTTACAATATGAATGGATATGAAGTCATCGCAAAAAGGTTCCGTCCTCAAAAATTTTCTGAAGTTTTTGAGCAGGATGCGATAGTTCAAACATTAAAAAATGCGATCCGCCTAGAAAGAATTGGGCATGCCTATCTCTTTTGTGGAACGCGGGGCACAGGAAAAACAACACTTGCTCGTCTCTTTGCAAAAGCGATTAACTGCGAAAACTTAACGTCAGATGGAGAACCTTGCAATGAGTGCAGCTCATGCACTGAGATCACCTCAGGCTATTCTTTAGATGTGATCGAGATCGATGGCGCTTCAAATCGAGGAATCGATGATATCCGCAACCTAAATGAAACGGTTGGCTATGCCGCTTCCAATGGAAAGTATAAGATCTACATCATCGATGAGGTCCATATGCTTACCAAAGAGGCCTTTAATGCCCTACTTAAAACACTCGAAGAACCTCCCTCCCACGTCGTTTTCTTCTTTGCCACAACTGAACCTCACAAAGTTCTTCCCACTATCTTATCCCGCTGTCAACGATTCGACCTCAAGAGGATCACCCCAGAGAAAATCGAAGCTAAACTCTTTTCTATCGCGAGTGAGTTAAACATCGAAGTTGATAAGGGAGCTTTAAAGGTTTTGGCAAGCCACGCTGAAGGCTCTTTGCGAGACGCAGAGTCTCTTCTCGATCAACTGATCTGCTTTGAAGAGCCCCCGATCACCCGTGAACACGCGATCAAAGCGCTTGGCCTTATTCAAACCGACTTCTTCTTTCGGCTTGATCAAGCGGCTTCAAAGTATGACCTTGCCGCCGCTTTTTCCTTAAGTGAAGCTCTTTTTAAAGAGGGGGCCCACCTTCAACATGTTCTTGAAAGTTTAGCTGAGCATTTTCGGGCTATTGCGCGGACCCAAATGGGAGAATCCCCTCCCCTTCCCGAATATGCAACGTCTGCAAAGATCTATTCAAAACATCACGTTTTAGATATCCTTGATTATCTCATTGAGGCTTTAGAAAAAGGACAGCGCACCCCTTTTAAACGCATTCATCTTGAAGTGACTTTTCTCCATATCATTCGTAGTATGAAAAAAATCCCTCTAGACTCCCTTGTAGAACGGCTCGAAGCATTAAAAAATAACGCTCCACCAAAGAATGAAAAAGTCGTAGAACCTGTTTTAGACCATGCGCCACCAGAAGTAATTGAGCCAGTCGCCCCTCCTATTCAAGAGAAGGTCCCTCCTGCAGTACCTATTAAAGAAGAAACCCCCGCTCCAATCGCTCAAGAAGTTCCCATCTTTCCTGAGACCCCAACACCTGAGCCTACTCCAAAAGAACCAATTGCCCCCAAAACGGCGCTTCCACCCTCTTCTATTCAAGAAAAGATTAAGCATGAGCAAGTGATGCGTTTTGCTAGTATCGAGCTAAATGGTTCCTTGAAAAAGTAGTCCTTCTTTGCTAAACTAACCCCATAAATTAAACTTGAGGTTCACCATGGGTAGCGGCTACTCGAAAATGAAAAAACAGGCCAAGATGTTCCAAGAACAAATGGCTAAAATGCAAGAAGATATGCAAAATCTCGAAGTAACAGGCTCTGCAGGAAATGGCCTCGTTCAAATCACCCTTTCTGGGGAAAAAGAGATTAAAAAACTCACTATTAATCCTGAGTGCGTCGACCCAGAAGATATCGAAGGACTTCAAGACCTCATCATCGTTGCATTCAATGATGCCGCAGGCAAAATTGAAGAAAACTCCCCTTCTTCAGGGATGGGTGGCCTTGATATGAGTAGCCTCCCCTTTGGGCTCTAAGCAATGGCAACTAGCGCCATTTCAGAAAGCAAAGAGAGTTCCGATGACTCAAGTCATCCCTTAAGTATCCTTTCGGATGCTTTAGATATTGTTAATAGAAGAATCGAAGGAAATGTCATTTATTTGGGGCAACCTGGCCAAAGCCTAGGAACTCCTTTTGACATTAAAAATCTTTGCGAGCTCGCTTTAAAAGATGGAAAACGGATTGGCGATGTTAATATCGTTATCTATCGTGAAGGGGCTTATGATCACGCAAAGAAAGAGCGGATCATTAAGCGGTTCTGCACTCCTCAAGAGCTAGCAGAAGTCATTGAAAGAATGGTCGAGGAGCACCTCTCTTTAAAGCCAGGAATCCTTGAAACGGCTTCTGGAACACAATTTGATGTCTCGCAACTCAAACAACATACCTTAAAAATTGATCCCGAAGGATACTTCCGCCTCAATAACCTTCGTCTTTGGTCTATTGTCTGGGAAGATCGGCAAGGCCCCTTGCTCGCTGAAAAACTCCGAAGCGATACTGCTCTTGCTCTCCAAGAACTGGAAGAGAGGATTTCTATTATCGACAAAGAGGACCCAGCTCCAGCATTCTACATCGATATCAGCAAGATATTTACCCCTCCATCAGGAAAAGAACACTTCTACCTCTTCTGCCGTGAATGGAAACAAGCTTAATCTATTCTCTTTCTTGAAAATAACTCGGCAATGGTAAACGATACTTGCCATGATGAGTAGCAGAACTTTCACACAGCACCCTATTGCAAGCTTAAGGCATCTTCTAAGCCTTACTCTACCCCTAACACTTTCTCTTTTCTCTTCCTATTTGCTAAACATTACAGATCGCTTTTTACTTTCTCGCTATGGACTTTCTGCCTTTGAAGCCTGTGCAGCTGCAGGAGGACTCTACTTTTTTTTCCAAATGCTCTCACTGCGTTTTGTTTCGACTGTTCAAGCATTTGTTGGAGAAGCTTATGGTTCAAAAACATATGAAAAAGCTTCATCCTATACCTGGCAAATGATCTGGTTCTCCCTTATTTCCCCTTTACTTACAGTTCCCTTAGGTCTATTGATTGGGACCTACTTCTTTAAAGGATCTCCCATTGAGCAGGAAGCATTGACCTATTTTAAATGGATGATTTTTGGAATCTTTCTCTTTTCTTTAGAAGGAACTCTCTGTGGATTTTTTTCAGGAATCGGTGATTCCAAAAAAATATTCAAAGTGCATCTCCTCTCACATCTTTTCAATATTGGATTAAGCATCGTTCTTATTTTTGGTATACCCTCTTTCATTCCTCCTCTTGGAATTTTGGGTGCAGCACTAGGAACACTCATTGCAAAGACAATTTCCTGTCTCATTCTTTTTTATGATTTTTACTTCAATTCAAAGTTAAAGATATTTGAAACGAAAAGGGCTTTATTGATCCCTAAAAGATTCTTTCGATCTATTAAGTTAGCCTTTCCAAGGGCTATCGGTCAGGGAATGGCTATTCTTTGTTGGAACTTTGCAGCACAAATTCTTATTAGAGCGGGAGGAACTGACCTTCTGTCATGTTCTCTTGGATCCACCCTTCACTTCGCTCTTATCAATGATGCTATAGGAATTGCGGTGATTACAATAAGTTCTTATTTAATCGGTTCCAAACAGTTTAATCTCTTCTCAAAGCTATTTAGATCCGTAGCAATTTGTCTTTTATTCAATGCAATCATTCTTTCCATTCCTCTTATCCTCTTTTCAAGCACTCTTATCAAAGTCTTTTGCTTAAAAGAACTTAACCTTCAAGAGTTAAGAATTTTAATGAATACCTGTTATTGGGTATGGGCAGGACTTGTTTGTAGCAGTATTTACTACATCTCTTTTGCGCTGATTTCATCGCTAAAAGACACCTGGTTTTATATGATTATCCAAATGCTTGTAAGCCCTTTAATTTATTTTATCGTCTTTTATTTACATAACAAATCGTCATGGACTCCCGAATATTTCTGGATCGCGGTCGCTTTCCATCCATTACTCCCAGCTTTGATCTTCTTCCCAAGAAGTTTCCATAAGATTAATAAATTACGCAGCCTTTTTCTGAATCCCTCGAACTTGAATCAGACCATTAGTCAAAACATTGATCAGGGATACCAAGCTTGAAGTCATAACCATTCCTCCATTTTTATAAACCTTATTTCTTCCAAGATAAAAAGACCTAATCAAGTGATGCTTAACAACTCCAGAAGAGTTTTTATAAGAAAAAAACCACTTATCTTGTGAAGCAATTTCAATCAGACTATACTCACCCAAAAAACTTGAGTACAAATTATTTTCTGCAAGAAACTTATAACTTTCAAATTCATCCATTTCGATATTACATTGTAACGTCATAATAACCTCCAATTAAGATTCCAATGGAATTTTGAATAAAGAAAGAAATGATTGCAATGCTTAAGTCTTTTTATAACAGAATATATTCTGATCAAAAAAGGCATAGAATATGTGAAACTGATTCATCTAGACTTAAAGTCTAATAGAGATAAATCAATAACCGCTAAAGAACGTGTATCCGGAACGATTAGATCAGGATTTTTTAGAAAATAATCTTCTCCATAAAAAAGAGAAAGAATCACGAAATCATCTATGAGAATTTTTTCAGCTTGAAATAATAGTTTTTTTCTTTCTTGTTGATTTTCTTCATGTTGCGCTTTATCTATAAGAGATTGGTAATTTATATTTTCCCAATTTGCAAAATTCATTTTTTCATTCTTATTTTTGAAAATTTCGAGCGTATAAATAGGATCATCCACCCACGATACCCATCGCATCGCCCCTATTTCAAAGTCTCCAGTAACCATTCTTTCAAAGAACTCTCCATAATTCACTCCCACAAGAGGACACTGAATTCCAAGACAGTTCTCAATTTGATCTTTTAAATGCTTAGAAATTTTGTAAAAGGTTTCATTGTCAGGATAAATAATTCTTAATGGAAGAAACGACTTTTGAGAAATCCCCAATTCCTTCATCCCCTCATGAAAGCATTGAAATGCTTTCTCTTGATTTTCTATAGTACAATAATTAGATGAAGGAAAAAATGTATGTTCTTTAGGAAGAGGAGAGTAGGAGGGCTCATTCGTCCCTTGAATTCCTTGTATAATCTTGTTGCGATCAACTAAATAGAAAAGAGCTTCTCGGATTTTCATGTTCGATAAAGGAAAAGTATGGACATTAAAACAGTACCAAAAGACTTTTGATTTTGATTGAATACAAAGCTCTGCATCAAATTTAGAAAATTCTAGTTTTGGAATTCCAAAAGGAGGCCCTAGCCAATCAAGTTCTCGATTCTTAAACATCTTCAGGGCTTTTTGTGGGTTAACATTTGAGATTGAAATTCCATCTAATACTAACTCTTGTCTATTCCAATAATAGGGGTTTGGCTCAAGCTCAAATTCATAAAAAGGACGAGGTGACTTTTTTAACTTAAAAGGTCCATTACAAACAAAACTATCATTTCTCCCAGAACTCCAGCTAGGATCATTTCTGTCTATATCTGAGTTAACAGGAGAAAACAAGGAGTGAGCAAGAAGTTCTAAAAAATATGGAGCAGGATGTTTTATTTGAACCTGAAGGATTTTTTTACTTAGAACCTTTATTCCAACATCATCGAGAGATGTCTTTCCTTCTTTAGCCTCTTTTGCATTCAGAATAAGATAAAACAAATATGCAAAACGGGTTTCGAACTCAGGGGATAAGATTTTCTTCCATGCATATTCAAAATCATCCGCTGTCAAGAGCTGTCCATTTGACCAATAAAGTTCTTTAAGTTGAAACGTATAAGTCTTTCTATCTGAGGAAAGGTTATAGGAATTGGCACATGATAAAACCTTTTCTCCTTTACTATTGATTCGAGTTAACCCATCAAAAAGAAGCTTATTGATCGCTATCGATTCATTTGTTCCCCCAATTCTAGGATCGAAATCAAATTGAATAAAATCATTGTTGATATGAAGGATTTTTTTTTGAGATAAACTCCGGTCAGAGGTTTGAGTCAATCTCTCTCGAATCCTTTTTTCATATTCCTGTAATTCATTAATGGTATGAAAGCTAAGAATAAAACCTTTGAATAAAAAATCTCCATATGACCATTTTGAAGAAACCGTTTTCTTATATGAAGCCTCATCGCTGAAGAATAGTTCTTCATTTCTAGAAAGCTCTTTTTCGTCCTCATATTTAAGTGCAATGATGAGTTTTAAATCGCAACCCTCTATGAGAAAATCAACTTGATCCTCTATGAAAAGAGTATGAAAAAGTTTAAAGAAAGCTGAAAACAACTCAAGCGGGAGTGTTGCCTGTTTTTCTATAGGCCATATAGAATAGAAAAAATTCTCAAGGATTTCAGGATAGTTATTTGTTGCTTCAGGAAATGATTCCTTTAACTCTTTAAGTCGCTCATCCTGCTTTAAAAACATCCCTCCATTATAGTCACGAACTTCACCTAGACTAATTTGAAGATACTCAGTGATCTTTTTTCGCGACAAGTTATAATCAATAGAAGAGTTTTTCCTCTGAAACCTTGAAATATTCTTTAATCGGATTTGAAAAACGTTTCCATCGATGATACTCTCTTCAGAAAAGTTTCCTAAAAAGTAGACCTGTCCTTCAATATACTCTTCATTTTCTTTGCTTAACCTTAATAAGTCTAATACAGAAGAATCAACACTTTTTTTAACTCTAACTAAAAGAATAGTGAACGTAATTTCTTGATGGGTGTGATTATCATAGAAAATAATAACTTGAGGAATATCTTGAATAGAAGAAGTCTCTCTTCGAAGAATTAAAAGATTTCTCATCACCTCTTCTTCATTTCTTTGCATAAAAAGAGGCGGAACTAGAACTTGAATGCGCGTCTCAATCTGTTTTAAGAACATTTTTTCAAAAAGAGAAAGATTGATGGAGTTTATTGCATCGTTTTCTTGGTAACCCATCTCAAAGTAAAAGATATGAATTGAAGAGCTATAAGGATTATGCTTGTAGAAAGAATCGAGCAGTTCAAAACCCATAGAACAAGCGTCAAGAGCTTCTTGAACTTCATTCCTAGAAATCATCTCACTGCTTGAGTCCAATTGAATTCCCAATAAGCATCCAATAATGGCTTTTGAGGAGAACGGTGAAATCATAAGGGAAGGAGTAACAACAAGCGTTAAGTGCCTTTTCTTTGAATTTATAGAGATTTGCCATTCTAATGTTCGAATTAACTCATTTGAGTGGACAATTATTTTTGCTATGTATTCAGGATAACGTCTGGTAAAGAATTCCTTTCTAAATGTTAAAAGCCAAAAATCAAGGTCCCTTTGAAGACTCTCATCAAAACCTTCTTCCTGTTCGTGGTAAAGACAATAAAGCTCTTTCCTAACAGCCTCTTTAGCTTGAATCATCAATCTAAAAGGAGAACTTATTTCTTTCTCTTCTTGTTCAGGAAATGTTAAATTTTTCATTTTGAAATATTTTTAGAGGTTTCTTCTAAAAACTCTTCAACCTCACGAGAGGTTTCTAAATCAAGAGCTTCCTCTGTGAAGCTCTTTAATTTTTCTATAGAAAGTTCTGAGACAAGCTTTTTCACTTCAGGGATGAAGCGTGAAGAACAAGAGAGGGCGCGAACGCCTAGACCAAGAAGGAGGGGGATAAGGTGAGGATCAGAAGCCATCTCGCCACATAAACTTACAGGAGTATTTTGTTCGTTTGCTTCTTGAATCACATGAAGAATCATTCGGAGAATGCTCGGATGTGTTGGCCGATAATAGGCGTTCACCTCTTCTGTTGCTCGATCCGCGGCAAGAGTATATTGAATCAGATCATTTGTCCCAATTGAAAGGAAATCACACTCGCGAGCAATAGCATGAGCCATATAGGCAGCAGAAGGAACCTCGATCATGCATCCAATAGGAATCTCATCCGCAATTTCATGTCCTTCAGAGCGCAGTTGAAGAGCAACTTCTTGGATCATTTCTTTAGCAATCTTGAGCTCTTCTAGGTCGGAAATCATCGGGAGAAGAATGCGAAGATCTCCATCAAGGCTGACGCGCAGTAGAGCACGGAGTTGTTCAGCAAAGATATCGCGGTTGCGCAAGAGGAAGCGGATCCCTCTACATCCAAGGGCAGGATTTGGTTCAGGATCGTGGTGGCTAATATTTCCCTTATCTCCACCGACATCAAACGTTCGGAAGATGACAGGCATCCCTTTTGCTTTTTCCATCACTTGCTGATAGAGAATAAATTGATCTTCTTCAGAAAAAGTATGGAGCTCTTTTCCAAAAAAGAGAAACTCAGAGCGGAAAAGACCAATCCCTTCAGCATTATAAGGAACCAATAGATCGAGATCAGAGAGGTTTTCTATATTGGCTAGAACTTCTACCTTTACCCCATCAGCAGTCTCTGTTCCATGATCCTCAGTGTGATCATTCTTCTCTTTCTTTGCCTCAGCATCTTTGAGTTCTTGTTGGTATTTTTTAAGGTTGGCTTCATTAGGATTGATAATCACAACTCCTGTTTTCCCATCAATAATAGCTAGGGACCCTTTTAAGGTGTAGAGGGTATCAATGGAGATGTTAGCAACATAGGGGATCCCTTTTGAGCGAGCAATAAGTGCAGCATGGGAGGTCGTTCCACCAATTTCAGTAATAAACCCTTTCACATGCCATTTCGAGGCTTGTGCAGTGCTAGATGGGATCAATTCCTTTGTAAAAATAATCGAATTTTCTGGAATTTCTTCGTTTTCAAAAGATTTGCGTGGATGGAGATTACGCAAAATCCGTTGCGAAAGATCTTTTACATCAAGAAGGCGCTGTTTAAAGAAGCTATCTTTAACTTTAGAAAATTCTTTTTCGTAATCAGTCATAACCGAGCGGAAAACGGTTTCGGTATTTTTCATCCGTTGCCGTATTTTCTTTTCCATAAAGGTGGTCATGAAGGGATCTTCAAGCATTTGAATATGTGTATCGATAATCGATACAGCTTCTGTTGACCCTTCTTTTGCTAAAAAGCGTTGGAGGTCGTGAAGGTCTTCACGACTTGAGAGAATAGCGCGGCGATATCTTCCAATTTCTTTTTCAACTTCTGCATTAGGAATTGAAAACTCTGGAACAATTTCCTCTTGAATCCCCTCAATAAAGTAAAGGCTGCCAATGGCTATTCCACCACTTATAGGGGCACCCTTTAGGGTTATTTCTTCAAGAACCTTGTCCACTTTCTATCCATCCTCTCCGAATTTACTTTCAAAAGCTTGCATTAGATCATCGAGTGTTTCTTTTGCATCTATCCCCTCGACTTCGATTTTGAGTTTCGCATTTTTTGGTGCAGCTAGAATCATGATACTCATAATGCTACGAGCATTGACTGTTTCACCCTTATAAGTCAATGTAACTTTTGCCTTTCTCTTCTGCAAAAGTTTTGCAATTGTTGTTGCAGGACGCACATGAAGCCCTAACTTATTCTTCACCTTTGCAAGCGACTCAACTTTCTCTTTCAAGCTCTTTTTTTCTCGCTATTTCTTCTAACAGTTTTTGGTTAAACTCTTTTGCAGAATGATACCCCATCTCTTTTAACCGATGATTAAGAAGCGTTGTTTCAATGAGAAGGACAGCATCTCTTCCTGGTTTTACAGGATGAACATAAAGAGGGACCTTAACACCTAAAAACTCGGTAAAACGCTCTTCGAGACCTACTCGATCATAGTAATGGGTCTCGTTCCAATCTTCTAAATGGATGACTATATCAATAGGGACCTCACTTCTTACTGAAACTGCACCAAAAAGGTGAGCTACATTCACAATTCCAATCCCCCGAAGCTCCAAAAGATGTTTGTTCAGTTCATGGCCAAATCCAATGACACCAACCCCTTCGCGGGTTCTGATCTTAACAACATCGTCTGAAATAAGGCGATGTCCCCTTTCAATAAGCCCAAGGGCTGCTTCACTTTTTCCAACAGAAGAATCCCCTTGAATTAACACTCCTATTCCATAAGCTTCAACGAGCGTTCCATGCACTGAATCGATAAGGGAAAAATAATCTGTGAGAAGCATTGTTAGTTTCGTAAGCAGGGGCATTGAATGCATCTCTGTCTTAAAAAGAGGAACCCTTAGCTCTTTGCATAGCTTAATCAATTCTCTTGGTGGCGTCAGCCCTCTAGCAACAATAACTAGGGGGTTATCTTCGGTTACTACACCTTGAAGACGCTCAATTCTTATTTCAGGTTTAAGGTCGCGTAGATAATTCAGCTCTATCCGCCCAAAAACAAGAATTCGATTATTTCTTTTTCCTTTGACATACCCTGCAAGAGAGAGTCCGGGACGTTGAATATGAGAGACTTTTATCATTCGCTCCATCCCCTCTTCTTCATTTGTCTCTTCGAGACCAAGGGTAAGGCCATAAGCGGAATAAAAATCCTTCACACTCAGCTTCATTTTACCTCTTCCATGTAAAAGGTTAACCAATCTAAATAGGAGGAAAATGCCAAGTAGTCTCTCCCCTTTTCACGGGTCCGATAATCAGAGATGGTCCCTTCACTTAAAGAGCAGAGGACGTTTCCTACAGCTCCGTCAGGATACCAATCTTTATAAAAGCACTGATACACATCTAATCCGAAAGAGCGATAAAAAGGAAGGAGAAGATCGGGCCCTACCTGTTCATTTCCAAGTTTAAGGGGGAAAGAAAGTTCCTTAAATCTTTGAGCTTCTTCTACAAGAACACCTGAAGAAAAAACTCCCGTATCTCCTCCTTTAAAAAAGCCATTGTGAATCCGGAAAAACTTTAGAAAATCTTCAGGAAGGGGGAAATCGATTTGTCCTTTTAATGTTTCAATCTCATCATCAATAAGAGGGGGGCCCCCTAAGAAAAACTCTGATCTTCCTTTCATACTGTAAGTTAAGAATACCCCTCGTGTTGTGGAAACCATCCCTATCTCATCAACTTTTGAAAAAAACCGATCGATAAAAGCACGGAAAGTTGGAACATAGGGAAGAGCGTTAAACCAATAATCTCGAATGAATTCCAAACGGATTGAAGGCTCAAGCTTACTGAGTTCAAACCACCCTTTAGTAAGATGAGGCGCTTTTTGTTTGGCTTCTTCCCACTTAAGCATTGGAGATTCACTCAGTGAAATCATTTTTTCTTTTTCAAAGTATTGGACAATACGTTCTTGCATACCCTACCAAATTTTATTCCAGGAACGATTGTAAAAAGGATTTATACTTTTTTGCAATGATGTTGTAGATAGAAGGTAAGAGGTGTTAGGGGGAAAGTACATGATCTATACACGTGTTGTTATTATTGGTGGAGGGTTTGGGGGCCTTAACTGTGCTCAGACGCTCAGTAAAGCCAACTTAGATATCCTTTTGATCGATAAGAAAAACCACCATTTATTCCAACCTCTTCTTTATCAAGTGGCAAGCGCTGCCCTTTCACCAGCTGATATTGCAACACCATTGCGTGAAATCTTTGCATCTCAAGTCAATACAACTGTCATCATGGGAACTGTCGAAAGCGTTGATAAAGAAAAGCGTGAGCTGATTCTTGTGAATGGAGATCATATCCCTTACGACTACCTTGTTATAGCAGCCGGCGCGCGCCATTCCTACTTTGGAAACGATCAGTGGGAACCGTTAGCCCCAGGCCTTAAAACCATTGCCGATGCTCTAAAAATTCGCGAGCGCATCTTGATCTCCTTCGAAAAAGCAGAACGGATGGATAGCATCCATGAAGCTGAGATGTATCTTAATTTCGTCATCATTGGAGGAGGGCCGACGGGAGTTGAGATGGCAGGATCCATTGCTGAAATTGCCCATAAGACGATGTTTCAAAATTTCCGGCGGATCAACACTGAAAAATCAAAGATCTATCTTGTGGAAGGGGCTCCTCGCGTTCTCCCTCCTTTCCCAGAAAAGCTCTCAGCAAGAGCGAAAAAAGATCTCGAGAAAATGGGGGTGCGCGTCATTACCGGAGAAATGGTCACAAATATTACAGAAGAAGGCGCTCAAGTAGGTGACGATTTTATTGCCGCACGCAATGTGATCTGGGCTGCAGGAAACCAAGCCTCTCCTCTTCTAAAAACACTCGATATTCCCCTTGATCGTCAAGGTCGGGCCATGGTGGAACCCGATCTTTCTATCCCGGAACACTCAGAAATTTTTGTCATTGGCGATGCTGCTTGTGCCATGGGGAAAGATGGGAAACCTCTTCCAGCCATTGCACCGACTGCCATCCAACAAGGACGCTACGTTGGAAAAATTATCCGTCGCCAAGTCCCTAAAGAAAAACGGCGCCCCTTTAAATACTTCGATAAAGGAGGCGTTGCCACCATCGGAAAAAATAAAGCGGTCGGCTACTTCCGCGGCATGCACTTTAAAGGGATCTTTGCTTGGTTGATTTGGGGTTTTATTCATATCTTTTACCTCGTCAGTTATCGGAGTCAATTTGCTGTCATGCTCGATTGGGTTTTCCACTACATGACAGGCCTTCGTGGAGCCCGTCTGATTCATAAAAATATTGACGATGAACTCCCAAAGCTGAATAAGAAAAAGAATGAAGGAAAAAGTCCATAAGTTTTGGAAAAACTTAGCGCCCACACTCAACAATATGGTCCTGAATAAGGATATTGATAACTACGACAGTAAAGAGCGCGAAGAAGTGCTGAGTTATCTTCCTAACTTCGAAGGAAAAAAGGTTTTAGAGCTAGCCTCTGGAATTGGACGCTTTACAGGAAGCTTAGCAGAAAAAGGTGCCCATGTCGAATCGATTGATTATGCTTCCCACTTTCTTGAAACCAATCAAAAGACCCATAAAAATTTCACAAACATCCACTACCAATGCATTGATGCCATCGACCTCGATTACCCCAAAGATTCATTCGATTTGATTTTTATCAATTGGCTCTTTCTCTATTTTACCGATCAGCAACTTCCCTACTTTTTCGACCAACTGAAAAAGTGGTTAACCCCTGGAGGCTATCTCTTTTTTCGGGAGTCTTGTTTCAGCGACATGCGAAACTACGAACGAGAAGAATACATGGCGATTTATCGGTTTCATTTTGAATACGAAGCAGCAGCAAAAACCACCTTTGAGATTATTCAAGAAGGAATGATTGAAACCTATATTAAACACCGGAATCTCACCAATCAATACTATTGGCTCTGTCAAAAAAAGTGCTAATTCCCCACAATTTCTTCCATGTTGATTTGGAAACGATATCCCGCCCTTTATGTTGCCCTTCTTGTTCTTATTGGAGTGTCAAGCGCCTTTTTTCTTCCACTCATCAGTTTCACACTCTTCTTTAAAAAACGTCTCTTTTGGATCATTCCCCTTCTTACTCTTCTGTATGTAAAACTTCTCTATCCTTCCCTCCCAAAAGAAGATCTCGGCCGCGCCCACTTTCATATCGAAGAAATCAAGAGGCATCCAGGCCCTGTAAAAACCACTTTTTGCTACAGTGGAACCATCAAAACCTTTGAAGGGGAAAAGGGAACCTACTATCATCTTCCTGCGCGTCTTTATCTTCCCCTGAATCAAAAGCATCTCCCAGCCAATATCGACTACCTCATAACAGGAACTCTTACTGAGATTTCAAAGGGCCTTTACATCTTAAAACCTGCAAGAAAAACGTCTTGGATCCCCATTGAAAAAACAAAAAGCCGCGCTGAGTGGCGCTACGAAAAAAAACAAAGCGTCAAAAAGTGGATTGACTCCCGTTTCAAAGACAAAAAAGTCGCGCTATTGCTTTCAGCTCTTGCAACAGGTCATCTAG
The DNA here is from genome assembly GCA_018399075.1 of Simkaniaceae bacterium. Taxonomy (GTDB): domain Bacteria; phylum Chlamydiota; class Chlamydiia; order Chlamydiales; family Simkaniaceae; genus Neptunichlamydia. Next base: position 1,762,489 of record CP073763.1, read on the forward strand.
AAAATCGGTATCTTGCCTATAAATTTAACGCTGTCGGCCTCCAACATCTCCTAGCGATTTCAGGTTTCCACTTTGCCCTTCTTTCCTTCTTCTTAGCCTTTTTCTTGAAACGTTTTCTCCCAGAAAAGCTTCTTGCCCTTTCTCTCATCCTATTGCTGACCACTTACTTCTTTTATATGGGAGCTGCCCCCTCTATCAGTCGCGCCTGGATTGGCGTGTTGATCTATCTCATCGGCCTTCTTTTCCGCTATCGCCCAACGCCCCTCAATGCCCTCGGCGTCGCTCTTCTTGTTGCCCTTCTCTTCGACCCCCTGATTATTCTCCATATTGGGTTTCAACTCAGCTTCGGTGCCACTTTAGGGATCCTTCTTTTCTACCGCCCGATTGAAATCTCCCTTCATAAACTCTTTCCTAAACGTCCCTACCTCCAACTTCTTTCTATGTCTCGCCTTGATCAATGTGGCTACCTTTTCTGCACCTACCTCCGCTCCGTTTTAGCCCTCCAAGGCGCCGTTCTCACATTTACTCTCCCCCTCCTTCTCTTCCATTTTCAAACGTTTCCCCTTGCTTCCCTCTTCTACAACCTCTTCTTTCCCCTTCTTTTTTCGATTCTCCTCGCTCTCTTTCTTCTCCATCTTGATTTTCTTACCGCCCCCTTTGCCACCTTTCTCATTACCCTTGTTGAAAACGCCCCAAAAAAATTGCTTTTTTCCATTTCTCCAGTACAAACCCTACTGCTCGCCCTTCCATTTATCCTTTGTCTAGGGATAAAAAAAGGATCCAAAATCAAGTTTTGGATCCCAGATAAACCAAAAAATTTTAGGAGATTATTCTTGAGTTTCTTTAAAGGGAGAGTTTGGTGAAAACAGAAGACTATGAGTCATGCAAGTTAAAGAACTACTCATTATTACAAATTTCCAATTGACAAGGACAGGTGAACCTACAGCTTTTCCAATTCCTTTTGCAGCACTATAAGAAAACAATAATCCTAAGACTGACTTTAAAGTGGCTGTAATCTCCCAAGCATACTTTTTAGAAAGACTCGTTGAAGCTGAATGAACTAATGAACCACATAGATTGAAAAAAGCCTGATAACCACCCATTGCTATAGCATGAGGAATGGCAGCTTTCAAACTAAGATTCGGGTTACGCGTACTTCTTAAATAGATATTAAAGCACCGCGAAACTGTATTCGCTAAAGTTAAATAAAGAATACATTTTTTATAATCCTCACGGCTTTTGAACGGTTTCTTACCATCTCTTTCCTCCATGTAATAGTCCTGAATCATTTTATTAGCCTTAGTGATAGCGACTGGACGGAGAAATTCAGGAACCCATTTAAAAGCAGTGATCCCCTTTTCCATTGAAACCGCTGTCGTTAACACAATTGCAGCAAGACCCAAAATCCTTTGATCGATAGGGAAATATTCATCAAGCGCTAATTTTCCTATATAGCAAAATTTTCCCACATAGACGGGAGTGAGATCAGCTCAAGGGCTAATGCTCCTTTCACTCATAACCTCGCTATATTGAAGGAAAGAGTTTAGCATAATTTGATTGAGTGCCATAGGTGTTCTCCTTAAACGTGGAGGCCCCAAATTGGGGCCCCTAAAAACCATTAAAAATCTTCTATCCTAAAGAATTTTGCCAGCTAAATAAATGCCTGCAACACTTAGGGCTTCCCACTGTCTATTGACCAGGATCGTCTCACCTGTATAGCGGCCCACACCATAAGCAACAAGAGAGCCAAGTAAGAACTTAGAACCAAGGTCATTGATCAATCTAGCTTCGTTTTTACCTGCAAAACTACCTAAATTGCTATGAATCGTTTGATCAGCATAACGAGCTTTAAGGCGAGTTAATAGGACAACTCCGGCTCCATAATAGAGGTAAGGCTTAAGAGGAAGAGAAGGGTTTCGAATGGACTCAAGCTTATACAGGATACATGTTGTCGCAATAGCTGCAACTGCATTTAACAAGGCCCCAGTTCTTTCCTGATTATCAGTCCTTGCATCATGATCTAGAACTGTCCGAGTTTCCCCATCGAAATGCTCCTTTTTTGTAGGCTTTGTCATGCGAGTAATTAAAGAGTGAATACTAGGATAAAACGTAAGTACCATCGTTTCAGCACTGAAACTCACATTATACCCTTTACTGGCCCCATAACGATACAGCCCAAACTGTAATAAAAGTGGAATCGCTATTTCAGTAACTTGACTATCAAATACATTCTTTTTTATGTATGGAGCGATTGCTTGTGAAACATAAAGTGAAACCCTCGCTGCCAAAGGAGCAAAAAGATCTTCTTTGGTTGTCCCTCTTGAGTACTGTTGATAAAGCGTCTCTCCTGAAGTGATCGCCTTTGGTACCAGCGCTTTAAAAACTCCATTTAACGTTGCCATAACACCTCCTAAGGTTGGTTAAATTTGCAAAAATTATAAAGATTTTATTAATAAAAGCAAGATTAAAATATTTGTTATGAACCCTCCTCCCTATTGACCAAAATCTCTCTTTACGGTAAAAATAGTCCCTTCTTTAGATGGCGGTCGTAGCTCAGTTGGTAGAGCACTTGATTGTGGTTCAAGACGTCGCGGGTTCAAGTCCCGTCGATCGCCCTTCTTTTGGTTGAGCATTTAGTAAAAAAGCGAAACCTAAGTGTGGCTGTGGCTTCATTATATTGAATTTCTCTCCTCAACAATAGCCCTTGGCTATTGTCCTCGTCGTTCACTCCAATCTAATTTTGCCTCGCTCCCCCTAGTTTCCTCTTTTTTATTAAATGCCCAACCATTCCCCTTCTCAATTGATCTCTCTTTGTGTTCTCTGGGTGCTCTGTGGTAAAAAAATTGCCTTTTCTATTGGGAAAGTTTTTGCTAAGCTAAGGTTAAGATGGAGAAAAAGAAAACAACACATCCAGAAATTAAGGGACTACTTACTCTTATTGGGAGTATCCTTTTCATTTTATGCATGGCAAGTTTTGTTCATGGTTTCCCAAGAGCCAATTGGTTTGGGGTGGTTGGCTATGGGATTGGCCTCGCCTCTCTTTGGACGTTTGGGCTATCAGCCTATTTAATTGCTGCCTATGTGGGATGGATTGGTTGGAAGATGCTCATGGGAGGGGTTCCTCCTCAGCTGAAGATGAAAACACTCTACTTTGGGATTGGAATTATTTCCCTTTCGATGCTTATGAATTTGCTCACGGAAGTGGGTGGGTTTGCCAATGGCTTTATTGAGCGCCGTCTTTTCTCTGAAATTTACTTAAGCAACTACCCTTTCCCCCATAGAGTCGTCCGGTTTAATTTGGGAGGCGTTCCTCTCTATTACTTACTGAGAGACATTCCGACTTTTAATCTGCAACACCTGCTGAGTAATATCGGCGTTATGATTACCTTCTCACTGACAGGACTGATGTCGCTGATTCTCTTTACGAATACCCGAATTATTCCCCTCCTGAAAAAGAGTCGAGTCCTTTTAAAAATGATGTGGGAATTTCTTAAGAAGGTGATCAAGGATTTTAAGCCGATCAAAATCAAGCGGAAAATGCCAACAACTCCCCATCCCATGCAAAGGGTCTATCATCAACCTGAGGTGCGAAGGGTTCAGCCGATTCAAGAGGAGCTTGAGGTGCCTTCAGATTTAAAGATTACAACCCACTTAGAAAAGAGGAAAGAAGTAGGAAAGGTCAAGAATATGGACACAAAGTCCTATTCGGGAGCTTTTAAACGCTTTCGTCTTCCTCCACTCAACCTACTCACGAACGCTAAGAAAGTCGATAAGCCAACACTCAAAAAAGATCTGGAGCGGCAGGCAAAAATTTTGGAAGATACGCTTCTCAGCTTTGGTGTGGAGGGAAAAGTCGGTGAAATCAATTGCGGCCCGACCATCACCTCTTTTGAAGTGCATCCACCAACAGGTGTAAAAGTTCAAAAAATCAAGGTTCTTGAAAACGATATTGCCCTTAACCTGCAGGCTAAATCGATCCGAATCATTGCGCCGATCCCTGGAAAAGCAGCGGTAGGCGTAGAGGTTCCCTCTTTATATCCCCAAGAAGTTGGGTTTAAAGAAATGCTCAGTGAGTATCAGAAAGGAGCGAAGAAACTTCACATCCCTATCATGCTCGGACAGACAGTATCGGGAGATAATGTGGTGTGCGATCTCACGAAGATGCCTCACTGCATCATTGCCGGTGCTACTGGCTCGGGTAAATCGGTTTGTATTAATAGTATTGTGATGTCGATCTTGATGACCGCCCGCCCTGATGAAGTGCGTCTCCTTCTGGTTGATCCCAAAAAAGTCGAACTAAGCTCCTATGCCAACCTTCCCCATATGATTGCCCCTGTGATTACTGAAGCGCATGGAGCTTATGCAGCCTTAAACTGGCTAGTGAAGGAGATGGGAGAGCGCTATGAGATGCTTAAACGGCTAAAACTTCGAAATATCAATGCGTTTAACCATCGGAAATATAATCCTGAAAAGGAAGCGGAGCTCGAAATGGAGATTCCGCGAAAGATGCCTTATTTTGTCGCGATTATCGATGAGTTTGCCGACCTAATGATGGCCTCAAGTTCTGATTTAGAAACACCGATTGCACGGATTGCGCAGATGGCCCGCGCCGTTGGGATTCACCTCATTTTAGCAACGCAGCGCCCCTCAAGGGAAGTGATTACTGGGCTCATTAAAGCGAACTTCCCGAGCCGTATTTCCTTCAAGGTGGCAAGTCGGGTCAATAGTCAGATTATTCTCGATGAAAATGGGGCAGAAACCCTTTTAGGGAATGGGGATCTTCTTTTCCTCCCTCCGGGTTCTCACAATTTAACGCGGGCCCAAGGGGTTTTTGTTCGAGATGAAGATATTAATCGCGTGATCGACCATATTGAAACTCAAGCAGGTCCTCAATATCTGATCAAATCTTTCGATCAGATGGCGCAAACCGATTTCTTATCAAAAGATAGTGCTGCTAGTGGAAAGGATGATCTTTATTCTCAAGCCTATCAGATCATTACAGAAACAGGAACAGCATCAACAACATTCCTCCAGCGAAAGCTTAAAATTGGCTATGCTCGCGCAGCTTCTCTTATGGATGAACTGGAATCCAATGGGGTGATCGGTTCCCAAGACGGCAGCCGTCGTCGCGTTCTTCTTAAAAATGACTAGCATTTAATCTTTATAGAGATAAGATGCGGTTAGGAGGTGGTATACTCCACTATGCCCCAGAAGAAGCGTAAAATCTTAATTGCCGACCCTTCTACGACGTTGATCGATGCAATCTTAACGTCCAAGGAAGCTTCTAATTACGAATTTGTAACAGCAAAGACAGGACCGGCTGCTCTTAAGAAAATCCAAGAATTTGAACCCGACCTTTTGATGATTGACCTCATTATGCCCCATATTCATGGGATTGAGGTGATGAAAACAATTAAAACCAATGCCCGTTATCGAGAGATGGGGATTATTGTCTCTTCTTACCATGTCATGATCCAAAACTACCATGCTGTCATCGAAGAGGGAGCCGACTACTTCCTCACAAAACCCTTTGATATCCCTGATTTCTTTAAGCTTGTTGAGCGATTTTTCGCCGGTGATTTGAAACCAGGACCCTTTTCGCTTAAGAGTGGACATGAGATTGTCCAAAACCACTGCTACCACCCCATCCCTTCAACACTTTCCTCTTATATCCGTTTTTGGGGAACAAGGGGATCAAATCCTGTTGCTGGAGCTGAATATGTCCGCTATGGAGGGAATACCTCCTGTTTAGAAGTACGCCATGGGGATGATCTTCTGATCATTGATGCTGGGACTGGGATCAGACAACTTGGAGACTTAGTAGGCATCGAGGATAAACAGACCATCCATCTTTTTGTCTCCCATACCCACTGGGATCACATCACCGGATTTCCTTTCTTTGGCCCACTCTATAAAAAGAATTGTAATGTGGTGATCTGGGCACCTGTTGGATTTGAAAAGAGTACGAAAGAGCTTTTTACCAGCATGCTCGCTTATGCTTATTTCCCTGTCCGTCTTGATGAGATGAAAGCAAAAGTCACCTTTAAAGAGCTGCGCGATGACCGCCCTGTTTCAATTGGAGATCTTATCATTGACTGCCACTTCACCAATCATCCAGGACCTACGGTGGGCTTTAAGATTAAATCACCGAAGAAAACGATTGGCTATATCACTGACAACGAAGTGCTCCTTGGCTACCTCGGGCATCCGAATGCCATCCATCTCAAACATCCCCTTCTCGAACCCCACCTTGGACTCATCAACTTCCTCAAAGACTGCGATCTTGTTGTCCATGAAGCGCAATACTTCCCCGAAGAATACTATCGGAAAACGGGGTGGGGACACTCTTCGATTTCAAATGCAACTGTCCTTCTAAAATATACCGGTTGTAAAGAGTGGCTCGTGACTCACCACGACCCCAATCATAAAGATCTCGATCTTCAAGTGAAGCTTCAGCTTCACAACGATATCATCAAAGAATGCAACCTCGATATCAAAGTTGATATCGCCTATGACGGTCTTATGATCCCTTTATAAGGATATTCTTTAACTACTTTCTGATAAAAATGTTTCAACCCGAGAAGTCACCTCTTCTACTACATGATCTACAATGCTTGTATGTCCTTGCCCATGGACAAGAAAGTGACTAGCATCTGGAATATCTGGAAGTCCTGAAGAACAGGGAACAACGGTCAGATCTCCTGTTGTTGCCCAATAATCAAACTGTCTAACACTCTGATTAGAAAGGGGCTTTTTTTGCTTTTGAATAAGGGATTGAGGAACTTCATGGTTAAAATCAAGCACGCTAATAAGCTCCTGAGGAAAAAGGAGAAAACCGACCTTAAAAACTTTAGCGAGAGTCATCATGTAAGATCCATTGTTTGCTCCAGAAACCGTTCCTACATATACTCTGGATTTCTGATGTTTTCGAAGCTCCAGCTCAATATGAGCCATTAACGGCCCCCCTCTAGAGGTCCCTACCAAAACAATAGGGTTTTGACTATGCTTTTCCCTATAATTTGCTATTATTGAAAGGATAGGGCTTGCTCCATCTTCTGTAGAACAACGCCCCCTATTTAAGGTATACAAAAGATGGATATCACGATTCTCAGCATCCAGTAGACTCTTATATTGAGCAAAATGACTGGGGTGTCCATCTAACCCATGAACAAAGAGGATTAAACAAGAACTGTTTTCTTTCCATTGAATGGGCTCTTTAGAAGTCGGATCTAAATAGCAATCTTTTCTAAATCCCAAGCGATCTAATCCTCTTTCTTTAAAAGAGAATGCCCGAGATTGGATCTCTCGAAAGGTTGCCATATTCCAATCATAAACAACCTGGAAGTAATGGCGCTCATCTTGAATGCTTTTCGTCTCGTCACCTAGTAGAGACGTGTGCATTTTGTAACAAACGATTGGAAGAAGGAGCGTAAATACAGAAAAAGCAATAGCAGCTATTAGTTTGATATTCTTATTGGCTAGTCCTCTTCCTAGATTCATATTAGGGTAGGAACTAGGAAAGCTGAAACCTGAAGAAATTCTACTCATCTTTATCTCCTATAACGCACTTACTTTCCAAGTTTGAATTGTCTAAAGTAGAATCTCCAAGAAAATGAACAAAAGTTTCGACTGCTTCCATAGAAATCTCCCAATTAAGACTGTAAAACCTGGAACAGTATAGCTAAATAAAGCTTTCTATAGAACGACTATTTAATTTCTATAAGATGGCTTATCTTTTCTTGATAAGCAATGGTAATAGAAAGCTCTCGTTTGACCTTTTCCTGGACCCGCTTAATGGCAAGTTCAGGGTTATTACACTCGCTCGAAAGATGAGCCAGGTAAACATGCTTGAGACCAGGGTGATCGATCTCATGGATGAGTTCTGCAGCGGCATCATTAGAGAGATGCCCTTGCCGCCCAAGGACTCGTTGTTTATAGATCATGGGGCGATTACAAGCATAGACCATTGAAGGTTCATGATTAGCTTCGATGTAAAGATAGTCGCACTCTAAAAGATGCGCTCGGACAAGAGTCGTTGCAAACCCAAGATCAGCACAGATACCGATCTTGATCTCTCCCATCCGAATGGTAAAGGCAACGGGATCGAGGGTATCATGTTGGATGCTGAAGGGATGAATCTCCATTTCCCCAAACTCAAAAGCCTCTCCTGTTGAAAAGATCTTAAAGCGGGGACGATCCCTCATCTCACTTAAGCTTGCTTTGGCCGTTTCACTATTGGCAAAAATGGGGATATCTAACTTGTTGGCCGTTTTTTCCAGGCCCCGAATGTGATCGCCGTGCTCATGGGTGACAAGGATCGCATCAATCTCTCCAATATCGACATCAATTTCCCCTAACTTTTCAGTTAAAGCCTTAAAACTAATACCGACATCAATGAGAATCTTCGTCTCTTCCCCTTCGACATAAATGGCATTTCCTTTAGAACCGGATGCTAATGGACAAAACTTCTTCATAAGCCTAAGCTTTTAACATCCACACAAAATTCTTTCTACTAAAATATCAACGCCTTAGAAAAGGCTTATTAAACTAATATTGACATTATTAATTGTAAATAATTATACGTGGAATACTAACAAGGAATGAAATGGAACGACGTGAAATATTAAACGAAATCGATGCGACACTGGATCAACTGATCAAAAATGCTGCTGCATTGAATGAGGTCACAAGTAATCCCCTTTATCAAACAGAGGTGGATGCTCTCCAAAAAATGCAGGAGAGTCTTCTAGCGCGTCTTCTACATCTCGATGGCTTCCTTAAAGAAAAGTCTCAAAATAAAACAGAGCGATCAATCTACGATAAGCTGACCATCTTCTCTGAACTCTCTTCCACACTTGCAAAACAGGTTCAAAGCACTTATCCAAAACCTAGTGCAAAACGTTCTAAGTCAAAATTGAAAATAACTCAATAATTCCAGTGCCTCGCAATGATTCCTCCTGAAAAAGGTACATTTTCACTAATGGGAAAATTCTATGTAATTTCAAGTTAACATCTTGAAATTACATAGAATTTACTCTTAAGTAACTGAAAATCAATAGATAGTTTTTAGTAATTAGCGAGATCGCGGATTGCTTTTTCAACATCCCTTTTTTGAGGAAGGACAGCATCTTCAAGATGTTTGGCGTAAGGGACGCAGGTATTGAGTCCACCGAGGCGTTTGATCGGCGAATCAAGATGTTCAAAGGCTTTTTCAGAGATTTGAGCAGCAATTTCAGCGCCGAATCCACTCGTTAATGGGGCTTCATGAATAATCAGCGCTTTGTTCGTTTTCTCGATGGATGTGAGAATTGTTTCCATATCGAGAGGAGAGAGAGTGCGAAGGTCAATAATCTCAACAGAGATCCCATCATCTTCAAGCTTTTGAGAGACTTCAGAGGCCATATGAACCATGAGTCCCCAAGCAATGAGTGTTAGATCCGTTCCTGAGCGAACAACACTGGCTTTTCCAAGGGGAATTAGCTCGTCTTTTGTCGGTTCAGGTTGTGCAGAGAAAACGCGCTGTCTATAGAGAGCCTTATGCTCAAGAAAGACGACAGGATTCGGGTCGCGGATCGCACTTTTTAGAAGCATCTTGGCATCGGCAGCATTGCTAGGAATAACGACTTTAAGGCCGGGGCAATGGGTCAGAAAAGCTTCAATATTCTGAGAATGGTAGGGCCCTCCCTGAATATAGCCTCCAGAGGGCATCCGGATAACAATCGGACAATTCCATTCACCATTTGAACGGTAATGAAAGCTTGCAAGTTCATTATAAAGTTGATTAAAACCGGTCCATAGATAGTCGGCAAACTGGATTTCAGCAACGGGCTTAAAGTGGCTGTGAACAGACATTCCAATGGCCGTTGCAACAATTGTTGATTCAGCTAGAGGCGTATTAAAACATCTCTCTTCTCCATACTTATCAGTCAAACCTCGGGTAATTCCAAAAACGCCCCCTTTACCGCGCGCCACATCTTGCCCAAAGACAATGACACCAGAGTCCCTTTCCATCTCTTCATCAATGGCATGGTTAAGAGCATCCATAATCACAACGCTTTCTCCCCTTTCATCGGGTGTTTCGTTAAAGGTTGTTTCAACCTCTTTATAGACATGGTCGAGAACATGGCCAGTTTCTTGAAGAGGAAAAGCCTCTCCCTTAACTGCTGCCTGCTCAATCTCTTCTTTAACCTTTTCGCGTAGGACTTCTTGCTCCTCTTCAGTCATAATCCCTATTTCAAGGAGCCATTTCTCAAAACGAGGAATGGGATCGCGCGTTTGATCTTCTTCTATGTGATCGTCGGTTTTATACTTCTTTGGATCATCACTACTACTATGAGCTCCCATTCGTGGCACTTTCGCAACAATCAGAGTGGGGCCTTCGAGATTGCGTCCTTTCTGAATGGCGGCTTTTAAGGCTTCGGTATTCTGCAGATAGTCGCACCCATCAATTTCATGCACAGTCAGCCCAACATAACCTTTTGCCATGTGAGCAATCGATCCTCCAGCCGTTTGATCTTCAACGGGAACAGAAATCGCCCATCCATTATCTTGGATGACAAAAATCACCCCTAATTTATGGAGGCAAGCATAGTTCAGAGCTTCATGAAAATCACCTTGCGATGTAGAGCCATCCCCTCCTGAAACATAGACAACTTCGTCGGTTCCAGCTAAACGGGCAGCTTTGGCAACACCTGTTGCTTGAAGAAACTGCGAACCCACAACACTCGACTGACAGGGGATGCGAAGTTCTTTATGAGAAAAGTGATCGGGCATCATCCGCCCACCAGAATGGTGAGGGACTTCACGGGCTAGAAAGGCGCCAAAAATTTCACTTAGATCACACCCCAGGCCAATTGCAAAGGCGCGATCGCGGTAATAGGGAAATCCCCAATCTTTACCGGCTGTTAAAGCCTGCCCACACATGATACCAATCAGTTCATGTCCATGGGTGTAAAGATGAAAAGTTCCCCCCTTATTCTGCCGCACCAGCTTTTGCATTTTTTCATCGGTAAAGCGGGCGCGATAGATCCCCTCAAGGGTCTTTAGACACTTTTGCTTTTCAGCCGTTTCTAAAAGCTCTTTCAATGGGGCGACTGTAACCATTAGTCTTCCTTCTTCTTCCCTCTTTTAATAGGAGTCACTTGCTTGATTCCAGCTTCACGCTTTTTCTGCATCATCTCTTGGATTTCATCCTTATCTGTAGGCTGCTTCCCTTTTTTCTTCGGGAGGAATCCTTTAGCAATATCAGAAATTTTTCCTTTTTCCTTTCCACCGTCACTCACAGCTTGAATAATTTTTTCTTCTTTTTCAATCCCTAGACCAGGTGAAGATTTTAACCGGTCTGAAAGGTGACGGAGTGATTCCAGTCGTTGAGAAAGAGCTTCAAGTTTAGAGTCAATTTTAACCCGAGAGCTTCCTCTAAGACTTGCAATCAATTGCGCTTCGGTATCAAATTTCGCAGAGAATGTGACTGAAGTGCTTGTAAAGTCAGGATTAAATAGGAAAGGACGAATAGCAGAGGGCACAGTCTTATAGATATCAACTGTATACTGAGGTTCTAGTTCGACTTTTGCTGCCTGTTTTGGAGGACGACCTCTTTTAGGGCGAGGGTTAAGTGCTTCATTCGAATAATATGTTTTCGATTTAGCAACAATGGCATCGCGGGCATTTTGGACATCCTTTGGAACTTTTGCATCGAAAAGATTGTGCTTTACTTTCTCAAGGACATTTTTTGTGATATCGAGATCTTCTTCAAAAGCAAAGTGAATTTCTTCATTTCTTAGCCATTCAATAATGCGAATCCGTGATCGTTCGTGGTAATACTGCTGCCATTTTTCAAGCTCAGTAAGGTGGTCATAGATAAACTCAAGAAAGTTTTCTCGCGCCTCTTTTGAACCAATAATATCAAGGAGCTTTTCCTTGGTATCGATATCATAGACCTTTTCATTGACGAATCCTTCCATGAATTTTTTTGTTTCATAGTAGGTCATCTTTGGAATGAGTTTAAATCTCTCAGAACATGCAACGAGTTCTGTTTCTAAGGATTCAAGCTCTTCTAAACTTCGATCTAAATCGACAAAAACAATGAATCCCTCCAACATATCGAGGTAAAAATCACGCTCATCATCGGACTTTGCAAAAGCGTCCATCAAACGATGAAAACGGAGGATTAAGGGGTTTTGTGCTACTGGAAGTTTTTGTTTTGCCATGTGGTATGCTCAATAAAATTTTACTAAAGGAATGGGGTCATCGTATCAAGAAAATTCCTATCTTTCAAGTAGGAATTATTGTACACTGTTTATCTACTAAGATAAAGGTAAAAACAATGCTTGATATCAAACTGATCCGAGAAAACCCCCAAGAAATCGAAAAAAAACTTAAAACCAAAGAGCAGGACGCCTCCCTTCAAAAGGTTCTTACGCTAGATGACGAGATTCGCTCTCTAAAAATGGAAGCGGAAGAGCTTAAGAGTGAGAGAAATAAAAATGCCAAAGAAGTTGGCGTGCGCAAGAGAAAGGGAGAAGATGCTTCTGATCTACTACAAGCAATGGAAGGAGCTAAAGATAAAATTTCAGCCCTTGATCATAAGTTAAGCGAATTTGAAGAAGCATTAAAATTTGAATTAGCATGTCTTCCTAATACCCCAGCCGACGGCATCAAAACTTCTTTAGACCCTGCCGATAATGTTCTCATCAAGACCTTCGGAGAAAAACCCACCTTTTCATTTGAGCCAAAGAATCATATGGAGCTTAACGAATCACTCAAGCTGTTCGACTTTAAACGAGGGGCAAAAATTGGAGGAAGTGGGTGGCCATCCTATCGAGGATTTGGCGCACGCCTTGAGTGGGCTCTCATCAACTTCATGATAGACACGCATGTGACGAATGGTTTTGAGCAGTGGATGCTTCCCATCGTGGGGCGCCCTGATATCATGATGGGCTCAGCGCATCTTCCAAAGTTTGAAGACCAGCTCTTTAAACTCCAAGATAAGGATCACCAACTCTATCTTATCCCTACTTCTGAAGCTGTTCTGAATGGAATTCACTTTGATGAAATCATTCCTGAAGAAGATCTCCCCTTAAAATACACCTCTTACACCCCTTGCTTTCGGCGTGAAGCTGGAGCTGCAGGTTCTGGAGAACGAGGGCTCATCCGCACCCACCAATTTAATAAAGTGGAGATGTTTTGTGTCACTCGCCCCGATCAATCGGAAGAAATCTACAATCAAATGGTTGCCAGCGCCGAAGAGATCCTTGAGGCTCTTAATATCCATTATCGGAGCATGCTCCTTGTTACAGGGGATATGTCTTTTGCAGCAGCCAAGACCATTGATTTAGAAGTCTGGCTTCCCGGTCAAGATAGGTATTACGAAGTCTCCTCAGTTTCTAACTGTACTGACTTCCAAGCGCGCCGCTCAAAAATTCGTTTTAAGAAAGGGGAAGAGAAACCCCAATTGGTTCACACACTGAATGGTTCTGGCCTTGCAACATCCCGCCTCATGGTTGCTCTTTTAGAGAACAACCAACAAGAGGACGGTAGCGTGGTGATCCCCACCGTCCTCCATAAATACCTCGATGGGCTAAAAAGTTTAACCCCTTGCTAACCGTCTATTAATAGACTCTATCAGCAGCATTGGCCACACGACAAATCAGAGGAAGAATAGGGAGGTAATCCGCTGCAATATCCCATGGTGAAGCCTTACTTCGTTCTGTTTGGTTTTTGACTTGATTTGTGAGGTGGGGTCCCCAGCTTGTCAATGATGTTTCAATCGGATCAAATCCGCTAATGAGCCATGTATTGGAAAGAATTTGCTGGGAATAGCTATCAACAACCCCAACAAATTGATCAAATGTGACCGTAGGAGCACCCATTTTTGCACGAACTTCTCTCTCTTCAACAGGTACGAAATTAATCCCCTGAAGGTGGATCCGATTAAAATGGGTATAGGTATGATTCATTTCCCGCAAAGCGCAGTGGAAATCCCAAGTAATCATTCCTGTAATCACACTTCCTAGAAGTAAAAAACTAGGAATAATAGGAAAAATCGAGACAACTCGTGATGCAAAGAAAAGGGCGCAGGTCATGACAACCCCTGCACGATAAAAACTCTTGACGGGATCCATGGCTTGCTTAACAACGTCTCGAACTTTCGCCGCTTCGACTTCACCTGTTACAAATCCATCGCTATAGCTAAAGCCTTCTAAAAGGTTGATCCCTTCTGCCCCCGTCTTTTTAAGCGCTTCTGGTGTTGTTGTCAAAAAGGCAATACCTTTCATTCCCCAACCCATGAGGGTTTGCATGTAGCTGATTTGTGGTCCTTTTGGTGCTGAACTTTCCATATTTATTCTCCGTTGGTTGGAAATTTTTTCGAGGCAAGTTTAAATTTTCTTTAGATAAAAGAAAAGTTTTTCTGTACAATTTAAAAATATGAACTTCGATGCACTTAGTGACCTTCTTTCCTTTTTAAAAGGAAGCCCCACAGCTTGGCATGCCACTCAAGAAATTGGAAATCGGCTTGCACAACAAGATTACACACCCCTTGATGAACAAGACAAGTGGGAACTTACCCCCGGCAATGCCTATTTTGTAGAAAGAGGAGGGTCGATTTGCGCCTTTATTCTTCCCAAGGAAGCTCCGAAAAAAGCCACCATCTTAGCCTCGCATACGGATAGTCCTGCTCTTAAGCTCAAACCCCACCCTGTTTTTATTGAGGACAATCTCCCATTCCTTCGAGTTGAAACCTACGGAAGCCCCATCTTAAGTACCTGGATGAATAGAGACCTTGTGATTGCTGGACGGGTTTTAGTTGAAGAGGGTGATGATGTTGAACAAGACCTCCTCTTTTTAGAAAATGCCCCTGTGATGATCCCGGGCCTCGCCATCCACCTTGAACGAGAAACCAACGATAATCCTAAAAAAATCGATAAGCAGCACCATCTATGTCCCTTGCTTGGAATAGAAGTGAAGGATAAAAAACCTGAAAAACTCTTCGAAGAGCTGATCGGGAGGAAAGGAAGCACCATTTTAGGAAGCGATCTTTATTTAGTCCCCCTTGACCCCCCACGCATTTTAGGTCTTCACTCAGAACTGCTTGGCTCATATCGATTAGATAATTTAGGAAGTGCTCACGCTTCACTACTCGCTCTCCTTGCCGCAGAAAAACATCCAAAAGACACCATTCAAATGGCGATTTTTTGGAATCATGAAGAGATAGGATCGGGAAGTGATGAAGG
This sequence comes from Simkaniaceae bacterium, assembly GCA_018399075.1. Lineage (GTDB taxonomy): Bacteria > Chlamydiota > Chlamydiia > Chlamydiales > Simkaniaceae > Neptunichlamydia. The sequence continues at coordinate 1,777,722 of CP073763.1, forward strand.
GGCTAGCTCTCCTTTCTTTATCGACATGCTGAAACGGATTACTTTAAGCTATAAAATAGAGGAGGAAGATTTCCTCCGGATGAAGCAAGGGTCTTACGTTGTTTCAATCGATATGGCCCATGCCTATCACCCTGGGTATAAGAATAAATATGATAAAGACAATGCTCCTAAAATCGGCGAAGGGATTGTTATAAAGTATAACGCGAATCAACGGTATGCAACAAGTGGTCTGAGTGCTGCAAAAATTGTAAAAATTTGCCAAAAGAAAAAAATCCCTTATCAATCCTTTGCCTCTGAATCGAATCTCCCTTGTGGCGGTACTGTTGGCGCTATTACCGCTGCAGGAACTGGGATTCAAACCGTCGATATTGGCCTCGCACAGTTTTCTATGCATGCAGCAAGAGAGATGATTGCCATCAATGATCATCTCCATCTTTGCAAACTTCTAAAATCAATCCTTGAAGGCTGATAGCCGCTTTGGTAAAGTAGTGCGATGGCTGAGAATCACAAACATTTTGAAGGAAAAGAAGCGGCTGAGCATTTACGTGCCGCCCGGGCAAAAGGGGCCAAAGCCACAGCTGAGGTTCATGGAACAGAAATGCCTGGCTATCTCTCTGCCTTTGCAGACAGCCTAAGGGAAACCTCAGTTCTTTTAATTGGAATGTGGATCCTTCTTTCTCAGTTTGGCCTCTCTTCAACAAAAACCTTGTGGGTTCTAGGTCTTTTTTCTATTGGTTGGCTTTTTTGGAAAGTGGGACGAAGTAGCCTATTAGGCTGGGCCCGCTTAGAAAGGCTCCATCGCCTGATTCAGCAGGAACAATGGGAAATTGAGCACCACCGCGCTCAAGAAAAAGAAGAACTCACTGCCATGTATAAGCAGAAGGGACTAACTGGGAAACTTTTAGAGCAAGTGGTTGAAGTCCTCATGGCCGATGACAATCGGCTCCTACGTGTGATGCTTGAAGAGGAACTAGGACTAACCCTTGAGACGTATGAGCACCCTTTAAAGCAATCAGCCGGGGCTGGTCTTGGAGTAATTATAGCTCTTCTTGGAACACTTCTAGGGGCATTTATTGGAGGCTTTTTAGGAATCGTTAGTGTTCTTACCCTTCTTTTCGGAGGAGTCACCCTTGTAGCAATTAAACGAGAAGGAAATGAACTGATTAAATCGCTTGTTTGGAATTTAGCTGTTGGCGTTTTATCAACTGTCAGCATTTACCTTATCGCGAAATGGATTGAGCATGTCTTCCTCTGATTCTCCTTATATCTTTGATGAATTTTTCACCTCCGGTTTAGAAGAAAGCATCAGTCCTTTTCTTGAAAAAAATTCAAGGCATTGGGCCCATAACCTCAGTTTAAAAAGTTCTCTAGCTGCAGGTTTTTTCCTTTTGTGCGCTTATATCACCTCCCATTTCATGATAGAACTTTCTTATTTCTTTTTGCTTCTTGTCTATTTTTTAGCGGGGACCCCTGCTCTTCTTCGAACGTTTGAAGATATTAAGAATTTAGAGATCAATATCGACGTCTTGATGACAATGGCTGCGTTTCTTTCTTTTATGATTGGAAGTCAAATGGAAGGAGGTCTTCTTCTCGTTCTCTTTGCCTTCTCGGGGGCCATGGAGGAGTCGGTTTCAAAAAAAGCGAAGGGGGCTCTCATTAATCTCCATCACCTCTCACCTACTGTGGGAATGGTCGTTGAAAAAGATGGAACTCTCTTCCAAAAATCTGTCCGAGAAATTGATGTCGGTACCCACCTTTTAGTCCGTGCTGGGGAAGTCGTTCCTCTTGATGGAACCGTTGTCGATGGAAGCTCTTTTGTTAATTTAGTCCACCTCACAGGAGAAAGTGTCCCCGTTTCTAAAACAGGAGGAGATGAGGTCCAAGCTGGAAGTCGCAACCTTGATGGAACGCTCACCATTCAAGTGACAAAAACTAGCGCCGAATCAACCCTTTCAAAAATCATCAAATTGATCAATGAAGCGCAAGGAATGAAGCCAAAACTCCAACGGTTTCTTGATAAATTTGGAAAACGTTACGCCATTACAATTATCTCTCTCTTTTTCCTCTTTGCCCTGACCCTTCCCTGGATTTTTTCAATTCCCTACTTTGGGATTGAAGGATCGATCTACCGGGCCCTGACATTCTTAATCGCCGCTTCTCCTTGCGCCCTGATTATTGCTACACCTACCGCTTACCTCAGCGCGATTAACGCCTGCGCGCGCAAAGGAATCCTTCTTAAAGGCGGAGTGACCCTTGATGCCTTTGCCGATTGTCATGCCATAGCTTTTGACAAAACGGGAACACTAACCACTGGTAAACTCTCTTGCGTTGGAGTCGAACCAATTGGAACCCCTGACTATTCGATTGAAGAGGCAATGAGTATTGCCTCAGCGCTCGAACGGCATGTCACGCACCCCATGGCCGAAGCGATCTGCCAGTTTGCCGATCAAAAAAAGATCACTCCTGCAACGATTGCCGATTTCCAATCGGTCCCAGGGTTTGGTCTCAAAGGAAAGACAAAACTGCAAGGAAAAGAGGTCGAGGTCAAAATTGGAAATGAAGCCTTTATCTCTCCCAATAAACCCCTCAATAAAAAAGGGTCGATGATCTCCTTCCTCCAAATTGGAACCTCTCTTTTTGATTTCCGCTTTGAAGATTCCCTCCGCGAAGGGGTAAAAGAGGTCCTTGATTCTCTAAGGAAAAAAGGACTGGAAGTCACCATGCTGACAGGTGATCATGAGGAAAGTGCCAACATCGTAGCAAAAGAATTAAACATCGACAAAGTCTACGCTAATCTACGCCCTGAAAACAAACTCGATATCATCTCAAAACTCTCTGCAGAAAAGCACCTCGCCATGGTGGGAGATGGAATCAATGATGCCCCCGCCCTAACGCGCGCAAGTGTCGGTATTTCGATGGGAGAAATAGGAAGTGCCACAGCTATCGACGCTTCAGACATCGTCCTACTGCAAGACGATATTACCCTCATCTCCTGGCTTCATAAAAAAGCGAATAAAACAATGGTCATCGTCCGCGAAAATCTCACCCTCGCCCTCGCCGTGATCGTCCTTGCCACAACCCCCGCCCTTCTAGGAATCATTCCTCTTTGGCTTGCCGTTGTCCTTCATGAAGGAGGCACCGTTCTTGTCGGACTCAATAGCCTCCGCCTCCTCCGCAAATAATGAAAAAAGAATTTGATTAAAACTTGAAAAGAGTTTTAGAATGAATCCTTGAAAGTAAAAAGGGCCTTTCGAAAAAGGCCCAGTGCCTACTAAGAGTTGTAGCTCCTAGTCCGGCGCGAACCCAAGGAGAAAAATTGTCTCTATCACTCCCTGGATTCGAAAAAAATCTTTTTTTTCGTTTCCCCAAATTTATTCACTTCTCTTGCCCCAAGAAAGAAAGACGCTTTTCTTACTTAAGCAACCATGATGTCAAAACAGATGGTTTGCTGGCAAGTGTTTGTCTTAAGTTTTAAGGGAGTCATGAAAGTGCCTTCTCGCTTTTCTTCCATATCCTGAGAAGGCGCTTTCTTTTTCTTACTTGGCTTCCTTAAAACCGACAAAAAGGCAAAGTACTATGAAAAACATACCACATCAAAGAAAAAATTCTCAACGATTCACAAAGTTTTTTGTTGGTGGGGTCCTTTTTTCTGTTCCGAGGCTCTTTTGGATGGGGATCGATCGAGCCTTTCTTCCTCCCTCTCTTCTTTGCAATCTTTTTGTGCAAAAGGCGCTCATCGCAGCCGCAAATCAGTATGAACAGCCCCTCCATTTAATCAATACTCTAGACGAAAAGAATCTTTCGCCGCTTGATTTCACCCAAGAAGATGCCTTAATGAGAGTTCAGCCTCATCAAGCTAAAGACTACTTAGAGCAAGCGCTTCTTGAGTTAGGATTTAAACAAATAGGAGAGCTTCCCCCTTTGTCGTTGATCTTTCCTAAAAAAAACTTTGAAACGGCTACCCTTCTTAAGACCCTTAAAGAAATATGGGAAAAAGAATTGGGAATCCAGTCTCGGCTTGTCTCTTTTCCTCCAAAAAGGGGAGATCAAACATTGCACCTCGCCTTTATGGAGTGGAAAGCTTCCACCAAAGCCCCCCTTTTCCTACTAGACGCCTTTAAAAGAGCAGCAGACAAACTCAAGCCCCATGGAACTTGCTGGGAGCACCCAGGTTATCAGAGCCTTTTTGACAAGGTCAGAATAGAAACCGACCTTGAGCAGCGAAAAACTAAAATCAACTTCCTAGAAGAGCTCGTGATCCAAGACCTTTCTATTCTCCCTCTTTTTTATAAAAAGAAAGTAAATTACTGATAGTTCCTCTATATAAAGATACTGAAAGCAGGGCTAAAAAGGGGGTAGTGATAGCTCAAAAAACCGCTCTTAGCGCAACTTTCTTAGCAACAATCCGCCCTCTTAGGCTTCTTCATCCTTCTTTAGCTTAACCGGCAGAAAGCTTAGCTTGGTAACCTAATAGCCCAGTTCTTTCTTCTGTCGATCCAACCCAAGAGGGTTTCATATCGACCTGATGGCGGATAGATTTGACAAAATTATGAGCCTGATCATATGTCACATCATAACGGTTCATAAGATAAGCAATCATCACAGCAGCACTACGACAGGCTCCCTTTACGCAATGAATAAGAACGGGCTTACTTTCTGCTCGAGCTTGATCAATCGCTTCAAAGATGGAATCAAGTTCAGGCTCCAAGAGTTCCCAAGTGCTTTCTGTGTCATCAACAAGAACCTGGATCCGCTTAATACCTCCAAGATTAGGTTGGAATAGTGACCAATCCCCTTGTTCAACTGCTGGTGCTGGCTTAAATTTTGTGACACTCATAACAAGACCAATCCCAAGCTCAGAACATCCTTTCATATCTAGTTTAGGCATAACATTTCTCATAAGTGCAGCATTATTGTATCCTGCACCAATTTCCTTAACTTCATCAGCCATTGGATAACGCTCCACAAAATCAGGATCAACACTTAAAAACGCTCGGTAATCACCTAAGTAGAGGCCCGGAAGAATTTGATGAACGTGAGTAAATAGAGAAATAAACTCAGGTGACGGCAAGGTAGAATGATAATCTTGATACGACTCAACATAAGTTGGAGTCTGAATGATCTGCTTTTTAATGACTTCTTTATTCTCAGAGGCTTGAACAGAAGTGCTTTCTATAGCCTCTCTTCTTTCTGGTGTGCCTAGTGCAGCAGGAGTCTTCCGATTGGCAGCTTCTCTTTTAGGACCCTCAGCAAAGGGCATGGGAGGAGCAGATGAGGAAGGCTGATTAATCCCATACTGACCGAAAACAAATAGAGCCGTCATAAGAGTATTAATCTTCCAGTCGAGTTTTGAAAGAAATCCTGCTGACCCGATAAGGAGTGCAGAAGTCAAATAATAAAGCTTATCAAATGAGCTTGAAGTAGTCTTTGATTCCTTAAAAGCAAGAAACGCTGCACTTGATATCACAAAAGCAGCGGTTTGCAATTTGGCTGCTGTTTGATTCCAAGGGGTAAATTTACGTGAGGATCCCACAGCATAAGCTGTAACACCTAGGCCTAGAGTGAAGAAAATTTTTGATTTAATCCCAGTCGATTCCATTCCATTTTTTCCTTAAAATTGGTTTATTTTGAGGAAATTTTAACATACTACAGTTCATTTTTCCAAAAATAATCCTATCCAATTCATTTAAAAAAAATCTTTCTATTTGTATGGTGAACCTGAGGGGCAGAGGGGATTCTGATGCTCTATCAACAATCGATTCATTATTAATGGGATGGGATGAAGAGACCCGATAAAAAGGATAAACTGTCAAAGGAAAAGGCAGTTCAATTTGAAAGTAAGCAATTCGAAGAGTACTACGTTTGGCTTCAAGAACATATGCCTGATGGGTTTTTCGAAGAGATTGAGCCTGAACAGTATATGCTCATCGCCCATTATTTGATGGGTTTCTCTCTTCTCGATTATTATTGCCAGATTCAGCTGAAAAATGAAGCCTTTGTCTTGATCCTTGATTCTCCTGATGTCGATATGAAAATCTTGAAGAAGTTTAACCTCTTTGGGATTAAGAATTACCATACTTTCATTTCCGATAAACCTCCTCCTTTTCCAGGGGTAAAACAAAGGCTTATCATTGCTCGGATCTTTTTTACTTCTTATGAAGTCGCTAAAAGCTCAAAAACAGCAGAAATCCTCAGCAAAGAAATGAAGGAAGAGATCTATCAGGGGCTTGCAGCTTTAGAGCCCGAATTTTCTAAAAGCGATTTTGAAACCCTTATTGATCAAATAGATCCTCTTTTTCTTCGTTCTCTTTCGACAGAGCGCCTCATCCTCTCACTGCATATGTACTTTAGAGCAAGGTCGCGCGACTACTGCCAATACGAGGTCCGCTACAATGAAGACTGGAAAAAGAAAAAAGATACACCTTCAATGCAAATCGTTCTAGCTTGGCGCAATACACCAAAACATAAATTTCTCTATCGCCTTGCTAAAACCATTTACCGTCATAAATTAAAGGTCACACGGGTTACAGCCTCTTATGCTGATCCGTACAGCAAAAACAGCATCTTAATTATGTCCTTAGGACTCCATGGAATAAAGGGGAAAGCTGCATGGGAAGAAGCCGACATACACGATTTTCTACAAGAACTGGTGACACTAAAGTACTTTCCGGACGAGGACGAAGTCGAACAAGTCTTCGTCGAACCGGGGCTACTCAGAGGAAACACCGGGAATCTTTTAAGGAGTGTGGCCAGCTTCGTTCATCAAACACTCGTTCACGCCGACCTCAACCTGTACACGCTGAGCAATGTGATCGAGGGTCTCTGTCGACATCCGGAGCTGACAGTTCAGATCTGTAAAGCCTTTGAGCTTAAGTTTCACCCTGAAAATAACGACTTAGAAAGCTATAAGAGAGAACGTGAAAAGTTTATGATGCTCGTCGACCATCTCGATACAGGAAATGAGCTCAATGATACAAGGCGAAAAAACATCTTAAAACAAGCGATGCATTTTGTCGAATACACCCTAAAAAACAATTTCTATCGCAACAATAAGTGCGCTCATTGCTTCCGACTTGATCCAACTTACCTTAATTATGTTCCCTACAATCGGAGAGAAATATTTCCTGAGCTTCCCTATGGGATTTTCTTTATTCAAGGCATGCACTTTATTGGGTTTCACATTCGCTTTAAAGATCTCTCAAGAGGAGGACTCCGCACCGTCTTTCCTCAGCGCTATGAACAAATGATTGCCGAAAGAAATAATGTCTTTTTAGAGTGTTATAACCTTGCCTACACCCAACAAAAAAAGAACAAAGATATTCCTGAAGGAGGAGCAAAAGGGGTGATCTTTTTAGAACCTTACGAACAACTCCTGACAGAAGCTCAAATTTATCGAAAAGAGCTCATTACTGCTGGCTTAGAAGAAACCGAAATCGAAGAAACAATCAAACAATTTAAAAAGCAGGAGAAAATCGAATATCTTTATCAAACGCAACGTGCCTATATTCATAGCCTCACAACCCTTGTGAATTGCAAAGAGGATGGAACTCTTAAAGCAAAGGATGTAATTGATTACTTAGCAAAACCTGAATACCTCTATCTTGGTCCTGATGAAAATATGCATAATGTCATGATCGAATGGATTGCAGACTACAGTAAACGGGTGGGCTATAAACCAGGTGTCGCCTTTATCTCAAGTAAGCCAACTTATGGGATTAACCATAAACAGTATGGGGTCACCTCATTAGGAGTCAATGCCTACATGGAAGAAGTCCTCCTTTACATGGGCATCGATCCTGCAAAAGACCCATTCACAGTAAAAATTTCAGGGGGACCTGATGGAGATGTGGCGGGAAACGAAATCCTTAACCTTTATAAAAAGTATCCCATGACTGCTAAACTCTTAGCGATCACCGATGGATCAGGAACCGTTCTTGATCCCAAAGGACTCGATCTTTCGATTCTTGCTGATCTTTTTAAAGAGGGAAAGCCAGTTGCCTACTATCCTCCCAAAAAATTGAATGATGGTGCCTTTCTTCTCGATCTCCACACAAAAAAGGAGCAAAGTGCTTTTGCTCAAAAAACTCTCTGTTGGAAAAAAGATAAAGGAAAACTTATTGAGCGATGGCTTTCTGGAAGCGATATGAATCACCTCTATCGGCATAATCTCCATCAGGTTGAAACCGATATCTTTATCCCCGCAGGAGGTCGCCCCCGAACATTAAATAGTGAAAATTACCAAGATTTTCTTTCAAAAGGAAAGCCGACTTCTCGAGCAATTGTTGAAGGAGCGAATCTCTACCTCACCCCAAAAGCGCGCCGCGAACTTGAAAAACTAGGTGTCCTTATTATTAAAGACAGCTCGGCAAATAAAGGAGGAGTGATCTGCTCTTCTATGGAAATATTAACAGGACTTACCCTTACCGAAGAGGAATTTCTCAAAGAAAAAGATGCATTAATGCCTCAGATCCTCTCGATAATTGATGAAAAAGCCCGAGATGAAGCAAGGCTTCTTCTTAAATCTCGCGATGATTCGGGAGAGTTCCTCACTGACCTTTCCGATAAAGTCTCTGAGCAAATCAATACCTATACTTATGAACTCCTTGATTATTTAGAATCGCTCCCTCTCGCTTCTCATCCCGACGATCCCCTAGTCAAAGCCCTTCTAAATTTCTGTCCTCCTCTCATTGCTGAAAAGTACCGAGAGCAGGTCATCGAAAATATCCCTACAATTCATAAAAAGGCAATCATCGCCTGCTTCCTTGCTTCTCGGCTGATCTACAGAAAAGGACTTAAATGGTCTCCTTCCATTGTCGACGTCCTTCCTCTTATCGCCTCAGACCCAAATATCACTGCTCCTTCTCTTAAAAACTACGATATTCGCCCCCTTTTATAAAGGAAGATCCCCCCTTCAAAACTGATCCCTTCCAATAGCAAAAAAAATAATATGAAGCTCTTTTAATACCTCTTTACACAGACTCAAACTTCTTTCATAATTGTAGCCCAGATAGGAGTCAGAATGTCTGCAAAACCAAAAAGCGCTTTCAAACTATTTTTACTCCGAATCGTTTTTACAAGAGTGAAAAATTTTTACAAAAGTGAGCCCTTTATATGTCTAAAACACTAGACAAAATACAAAACAAACATCTAGATGCAAATTCAACTGCGCGCGCCCATTCTAAACTTAATTGTCTTGGACCTATTGCAGACCTTGAAAAACACCTTCCACGAGAGTGGTGGCGGGATCTTTTTAATTCTCTTTATTTAAAAACAGATGCTGATGTCATTGAAAATGCTGAAAATACTAAAAATGACATAGACATGCTTATTAAAGCGACAGGAATTACCCCATCGCAAAAGATCTTAGACCTCTGTTGTGGTCAGGGAAGACATACCCTAGAGCTTGCAAAAAGAGGCTATAGCTACGTATCTGGGATCGACCGATCTCGGTACCTAATTCGATTAGCACGTAAACGTGGAAATAGTATGGGATTATCTCGGATCCCAAAGTTTTCAGAAGGGGATGCAAGAAAAATCCGTGTTTCTTCTAATTCTCTTGACCTGATTACTATTATGGGGAATTCTTTTGGGTATTTTGAACATGAAGATGACGACTTAAAAGTCTTAAAAGAAGTAAACCGAGCCCTTTCTTCGCAAGGGATGATTTATTTAGATGTCACAAATGGTGAATGGGTCAAACAAAATTATCAACCTCGTAGTTGGGAATGGATTGATCAGTCTCTTTTTGTCTGTCGTGAAAGACATTTATCAGAAGATAAAAAACGGCTGATCTGTCGCGAAGTGATTGTCGAAGTCGAAAAAGGGGTAATTGCAGACCAATTTTATGCTGAGCGTCTTTTTTCTTACGCCGATCTTCATCAGCTTCTTGAAAAAGCTGGATTTGAAACTATTGAATATCTAGAAAATGTCCAATCTCTTTCTACTAGAGAACAAGATTTGGGAATGATGGCCCATCGGATGATTCTTAAAGCTTTAGCCCCTATTAAGGCGGTTTCTATAAAGAAAAAAAATTCTAAGAAAATCTCCTGCACCGTTTTGTTAGGAGATCCTTCGATTCCAGATGCTGTAAAAAAAGATGGGAAATTCAACGAAGAAGATTTAAATACCATCCAAAAATTGAAAAATGCTCTCTCCAAGCTTCCTGACTTTCACTTTACTTATATGGATGATCATCCTGCACTTATCAAGTCACTAATAAAATCTCCTCCAGATTTGGTTTTCAATCTCTGTGATGAAGGCTTTAACAATAAAGCCACACAAGAACTCCATATTTGTGCTTTACTTGAGATGTTGAATATTCCCTACACTGGAGCTGGACCTACATGTCTAGCATTTAGTTATGATAAAGCTTTGACAAGAGCGATTGCTCAGTCTCTTGAAATTCCCGTCCCGGATGAAATCTGGATAGATCCAAACAATGCTTCCGCAGCACTTCCTAATCAATTCCCAGCTCTTCTTAAACCTGCATTAGGAGATAGCTCTATTGGGATTACCCAAAAAGCCGTTGTTCATAATGCAGAGGAACTCATTGATTACTTTGACTGGCTAAAAACAACCCTGCCTAATATTCCAGTATTGATTCAAGAATTTCTAAGTGGTGAAGAATATAGCGTTGGTGTCATTGGGAATGATTCAGATTTCCAAATTCTCCCTATCCTTGAGGTTGACTATAGTCATCTTCCTAAAGAACTCCCTCGTCTGCTTCCTTACGAATCAAAGTGGCTTCCAGACTCAGATTATTGGAAAACCCTTCGTTACAAGGGAGCAGAACTCACTGAAGATGAACAACGCGCTATTTCAGATTATTCTATTCAATTATTTGAACGAATGGGTTGCAGGGATTATGCTCGTTTTGATTTTAGAAAAGATTCAAAAGGTCAAATCAAGCTTTTAGAAGTAAACCCCAATCCTGGTTGGTGTTGGGATGGAAAGTTTAATTACATGGCTGAATTTGCAGGAATGAGCTATGTTGAACTACTGCAAAAGATTCTAATGGCTTCCTTAGAAAGATTGAAATTTTAGGAACTCATTAACCTGTTTGTAATCAATATATTACATTAACAAACAAGCACTCTTTGCTGGAGAGTGCTAATTTCTTATTGCCATGAGGGGATCTCTCTGCTATATTAGCAGTAGAATAAGGAGATTGCTATCCCGTGGCACCAAAAAGAAAGCAAAGAGCTGAAAGAGAACGAGCTGTCTTGCTCGGTCTTGTTGAACTCTATCTTCTAACAGGAAAACCTGTTGGATCCAATACCTTAAAGGAAAATGGATTCGATGATATTAGCTCTGCAACAATTCGGAATTATTTTGCAAAGCTAGAAAAAGAAGGCTTATTGAAACAGGAACATTCCTCTGCTGGAAGAGTTCCAACGCCAGCTGCATTTAAACTTTATGCCTCACACCACATGGATTCCAATCATACCGATCCCAAAGAGTTCGATCTTTTGAAGAAAGAACTTGATCAAGATACCCGAGAGATTGCCGCCTACCTGCAGTCAGCCTCAGAACTTTTAAGCAATTTGACACAAGGGGCTGTCTTCCTTTCCTCTCCCCGTTTCGATCAAGATTTAATCATTGATATCAAAGTTGTCGGAATCGATTCTAAACGGTGTTTAGCTGTGATTATAACCGACTTTGGGCTCGTTCACACAGAGATCCTTTATACACCAAAGAAACTCAGCAGTTTTTCGATTAAGAGACTCGAAGCCTATTTTAACTTCCGCCTGACAGGACTCGATCGCCCAAAACTCAATAATGAGGAAGACGATCTTGGTGCTAGTTTTTACAATGAGCTCATGATGCGCCACATTGTAGGCTATTCGAACTTTAGTGCCGAAGATATCTATAAAACAGGGTTTTCAAAACTGATCCGCTTTCCCGAATTTCGGGACGCCACAGTCCTTGCGACAGGACTTTCGATCTTTGAAAACACCACCTTTATGCGCACTCTTTTAGGCGAGTGTACAAAAGATGCGACACTGAAGGTGTGGATTGGAGATGACCTAAATCATCCTTCAGCATCAACAGCGCAGAGTAGTATTATTGCTGTCCCCTACTTCATTCATGGAAAAGCTGTCGGTGCGATTGCCCTTTTGGGGCCCATCCGCATGCCCTATCCAAAAATTTTTGGAATCCTTAAGAGTTTTTCCTTAATTTTAAGCGAAGTGCTGACACGTAATCTCTATAAGTATAAAATCACCTACCGTCAACCAGCGGCAGAACAAGTTGAATTAAAAACCGAGCCACCAAAATTGATTGAGTAGCTTGACGATGAAATCTAGGAGCAAAAAAGCTGTGGACGAAGAGCCAAAAGAAACCGAAGAAGAAATGAAAGAAGAACCTGTAGTCGAAGAGATCGATGAAACCGAGGTCCTCAAACAACAAGTTAAAGAGGAACAAGAGAAATATTTGCGCTCTCTTGCTGATATGGAAAACACCCGAAAAAGAATGCAAAAAGAAAAGCATGACACGACCCGCTTTGCTGTGGAAAATGTCATTTCAGAGTTTCTTTCCCCTTTAGATAATTTTGAGAACGCCTTAAGCTTTATCCACCAAGCCTCTGAAGAAACTCAAAATTGGGCGAAAGGATTTGAGATGATCCTCACCCAATTTAAAGATATACTATCCGGCCATAAAGTGACCCCATTTTCCTCTGAAGGACAAACTTTTGATCCTCACCTTCATGAGGTCCTAGAACTCGAAGAAACCGAAAAGCATCAAGATGGAACAATCATCCAAGAGTTCTTAAAAGGTTATAAATGTGGCGAAAGAATCCTCCGTCCAGCCCGCGTGAAAGTTGCTAAAGCGCCGATAAAAGACGAAGAAACAGATCAAATTGAAAATAATCAGGGAGAATAACTAATTATGGCTAAGAAAAGTAAAGTCATTGGAATTGACCTCGGAACCACAAACTCTTGCATCGCAGTGATGGAAGGGGGAGCAGCTAAGGTTATCGCGAATGCTGAAGGAACACGGACCACCCCATCGATCGTCTCTTATAAAGATGGCGAAAGGCTCGTCGGAATCCCTGCAAAACGACAAGCGGTAACGAACCCCGAAAAAACCCTTTACTCTACAAAGCGGTTTATTGGACGAAAATTTTCTGAAGTCGAATCAGAAATCAAAACGGTCCCTTATAAAGTCGTGGCCAATAAGAACGGTGACGCCGTTTTCGAAGTGGATGGAAAAACGCTGACCCCAGAAGAGGTTGCTGCACAAATCCTCAAAAAAATGAAAGAAACTGCAGAAGAGTATCTCGGTGAAAAAGTGACAGAAGCAGTGATTACCGTTCCTGCTTACTTTAACGATTCACAAAGACAGTCAACAAAAGATGCCGGTAAAATTGCAGGTCTTGATGTTAAACGGATCATCCCAGAACCAACGGCAGCTGCCCTTGCTTATGGAATCGATAAAGGGGGCGCTGATAAAAAAATCGCCGTCTTTGACCTTGGAGGAGGAACCTTTGATATCTCGATCCTTGAGATTGGTGATGGTGTCTTTGAAGTTCTCTCTACGAATGGAGATACTCACCTTGGTGGTGATGACTTCGATAACGTGATTATCCATTGGATGCTCGATGAGTTTAAGAAAGAAAATGGCATCGATCTATCAAAAGATAAAATGGCTCTTCAGCGGATTAAAGATGCTGCGGAAAAAGCAAAAATTGAGCTTTCTGGAACGCAACAAACTGAGATTAATCAACCCTTCATTACGATGGATGCAAGTGGCCCTAAGCATTTAGCGCTTACTTTATCTCGCTCGAAGTTTGAAAGCTTGGTTTCTCCTCTGATTGAACGTTGTGCCCAACCCTGCCTCGATGCTCTTAAAGACTCAGGCCTTAGCAAAGATCAAATCCAAGACGTTCTCCTAGTGGGTGGAATGAGCCGGATGCCTGCCGTTCAAGAAAAAGTAAAAGAAATCTTCGGTAGAGATCCTCATAAAGGGGTGAACCCTGATGAAGTCGTAGCAACGGGTGCTGCAATTCAAGGGGGAGTTCTTGCTGGTGATGTGAAAGACGTTCTCCTTCTCGATGTGATTCCTCTTACTCTTGGAATTGAAACACTCGGCGGCGTTTTGACTCCCCTTGTTGAAAGAAACACTACAATCCCTACGCAGAAGAAACAAACCTTCTCTACAGCAATGGATAACCAACCTGCTGTGACGATTGTTGTCCTTCAAGGGGAGCGTAAAATGGCAAAGGATAATAAGGAGATTGGTCGGTTTGACCTCACAGAAATTCCTCCTGCGCCACGAGGAACCCCTCAAATCGAAGTCGCTTTTGATATCGATGCTGACGGAATCCTTCACGTTTCTGCAAAAGACGTCAGCTCAGGAAAAGAGCAAAAGATCCGGATCGAAGCCCAATCAGGACTTGCTGAAGACGAGATCAACCGCATGGTTAAGGATGCAGAAGTGCATGCTGAAGAAGATAAGCAGAAAAAAGAAGAAGTGGAAAACCGGAATAAAGCCGATAGCCTCGTCTTCCAAGCTGAAAAAGCCCTTAAGGACTACAAAGATAAGATCCCTGATCATCTTAGCAAAGAGATTCAGGATCGAATCGATAAAGTGAAAAAAGCCCTAGAGGGAACCGATATTTCTGCCATCAATGCAGCAGCTGAAGAACTCAATACCTATATCCAAAAGATTGGAGAAGAGATTCAAAAGCAAGGCGGGGCTCCTGGTGGTCAACCGGGTGCTGGCGGCCCAAATATGGGTGGTGCTCCAGGACAGGAACCTCATAAAGAGGAGAAGAAGCCCGATATTGAAGAGGCTGAAGTAGAGATCCTCGACGACGAGGAGTAATCAATAAAAGGGCGCCTAAAGGGCGCCCTTTTTTATTCTATCTATTAAGTCGATGGCATGTTCAGAATGTAGGCGCTCCATAAGGTCGTCCTGAAGAGGGGTCAAGCGCTCTTGATGAAGCCCAAGGTCTTCTTTTACCTGAAGGACTTTCAAGACATGAGCATTTAAGAGTTCTTCAGTGATTTCCCCCCTTTCGACAGCTTTTTCAATCGCGCTATAAGCTTTGGGAATCATCTCTGTAAGAAGCATCTCAACGTCTTCATACCGATGAGCCCCATAAAGGAGAAGATCGTGTCCTGCAAGAAGGGCTTTAACTGCAATCTCTTCTACAGAATAATTTTCAGTCAGCGCTTTCATATTCAATGCATCGGTAATCACGAGGCCTCTAAATCCCCACTCTTTTTGCAGAAGATCGGTGACAATAGATTGGGATAAAGAGGCAGGAAACTCTTCATCCAGGGCCGGCATCATGAGATGCCCTGTCATAACAGCTTCGACTCCTGTTTTAATCAAATACTTAAAAGGAACAAATTCAACCTCCTCTAAATGAGAACGACTGTGAGGAATTTCAGGGAGTCCTTTATGGGAATCGATAGCGGTATCTCCATGCCCTGGAAAATGCTTAATGCAAGAAAGAACTCTTCCCTGCTTCATCCCTTGGATTAGCATATAGCCACAGCTGGATACTTGTGTTGGATCTGAGCCAAATGAGCGACTCCCTATGATAATATTGTCGGGGTTATTATTCACATCGACAACAGGAGCAAAGTTAAGATGAATCCCCACCATTCGGCACTGCTCTCCAATTTCTTTCCCCGCTAAGTAAAGGAGGAACCTGTTTTTCACCTTTCCCATGACTTCATTCCGCGGAAAGGAGAGAGTATCTTCCATCCGCATGCCAAGTCCCCATTCCGCATCACCCGTACATAAAAGGGGATGTTTTGACCGCTTTTGAAGACTATTTAAAAAAAGGATCTGCTGCAGTGGATGCCCCTGCTTCACAATGACCGAACCTACATGATACCGATCAATCACCTGTTCAATTATTTCTTTATCATAGCGCGGACACGCGGGGACAACAAACAATTGTCCAATTTTTTCTTGAACCGTCAGCGTTTCAAGAGTTTTTTCAGCCCACTCTCCATATAGAGTTGAAAAAGACAGGACATATAAAATAAAAAATTTATACATTTTTCTCCTCATGAAAAAAGTGATATGATATACTCGTCGGCAAATTGATGGGAATAAAGAAATGTCAGGGAAAGTTTCAGATACAGGTTTTCAGCCAATCGCTACACCACAAGGATGGTTTTCTTGGAATAGTTGGACTTCCTTTTTTGCAACGATTTTTGATACCATTAGCCGCTCATTTTTTGGAGAGCCCAAATCTCTTTCCGCTGTTGTCCCTCTTCCAACAACCATTAGCCCTGAAACACTCACCGATTATCTCGCCACAAATTTCACCCCCCAAATTCCTCTTGCAGAAAGAGCAATAGAACAAAGAAACACTAAGAATGCAGGAAGAATCGTTGATGTCCTAGACAGGATGAAAGTGGAAGTAGAAAGTGCGATTAGGGAAGATAGAGAACATGATTATACCCTGATTACTCGAGAGCTTGCAAAAGCCGCTGGACTAACAAGAAGGCTAGCAGAAATTCTCCCCCATTATCCTACCGTTCCTCATGTCGAATCTGACTCTCGGGTCCTCCCTTCTTTTGGACTCAAGAATGGAGGAAATACCTGTTTTATTAACACGATTCTTCAAGCTGTTTTTGTCGTTCCTGAACTTATTCAACATATTGTCTTTGCTGAAGGGCAACATTTAATTGTTCGAGAGCTTTTCCAAACCTATAAAAGAGTTCAAGAAGGTGGTGCTTTTAGCTCTTATCCTAATCTTTCGACTCCCCTTCGAAGTATCGTTCCACAATTTGAAGGGTTTGGACAACATGATGCCTTTGAATTTCTACTCAGAGTTCTTGTAGCCCCTTTAAAAAACCCTGAAAAGAATCTTCTGTTTTTCAATTTTGAAGAGCGATGCTATTACGAAGACTATGAAACCTATCAAGATCAAATCACAGAACATTTTGAAGAAGATGGTGGAAGAATATCAGGTGCAGGAAGGGGACTCCATTCAAGTCTTCAACTTGTATTATCCTCCTCTCCTTTTTCCACAATGGAAGAGCTCATCCGAAATACACTTCATGAAGATGTCCCCAAAGATCCAACAAGCAGTGGAGTTGCGTTTCTCCGTGGATCTGGTCAAACGCCTGTCAATCTTCATCTTGTCCGTAAGCATGTAAAAATCAGTCCTCCTCCCTTTCTTATTGTCGACTTTAAAAGACACTCTATCGCTTCTCAACAATTTCGTGAGGGAGGCACTTTCAGAGGATCTAAAAATACGACCCCTGTTGCTTTCACTCAATCATTCTTTATTCCTCCTGAATTTTCTATCGATGGGAAAGGAGCAAAATATGAATGGATTGCTTTAGTCAATCAAGGTGGAGGGTATGGCGGAGGCCACTATGTTGCTGATGTTCGGACATCTGATGGAAAATATTATGAATATAGCGATACTTCAAAACGTGAGCTTTCAGAGCAAGACTTTCTAGCGGCTGGAAAGGGGTGTTATGGTGGTTTTGCAAGACGCGTTGAATGCGAAGATATCCAAGGTGAAATGGAAGCACTTCAAAAAAGAACTGATATGGACAGAGAGATTGGAGTGGCAAGTCATGGAAAGTGGGGCGAAGAAAGAGAGTTGAGTCTGATTGCACTTTTCAATAAATACCTCGCAGAGGAAGAGCCTTCCCTTACAAACCTTCAGAAGGTTTACGACCAATTGTCTCCACAGTTTTGCGAATTTATAGGAAGATTTTTAACAGAAAGTCCAAGAGATCGCCTGATTGAACTCAAAGGAATCACCAAACCTCTTTTAGTTCCGATGAAACCCAAACCCCATTTTAAAGAAGCAATAGGACTTTTAGTCCAAGAAGAGGAAGAGGTAGTTGCCACCCACATCGTTGCTCAATATGAGCAAGTCAGAAAACAAAACCGCGCACTAGCTGGAGATCACCGCACCCAAATGGAAAGAGACCTTGCCGTAGTTCAAAAGCAAAAAGCGTTATTAGAACACCTTGAAACCTTAAGTGAAACTCCAACAGATCTAACCATTGCTGCAGCAACCCTTGATCCTGGCCTCGAAAAAGTGATCGCCATTAAAGGGATTATCCAACTTCTTGAAGAAAATGCCTTAGAACGACAAGTTCTTGAAATCAGGCAAACCAATGCAGACATTCGAGCTGGAAGAACTCAATAACTCAATAACTATAGATTTTTAACCCCTGCCGGGGAATAATTGCCTAAAAGGCAATATGATGAAAACGCAAATGATTCCCGTTATCTTAGCGGGGGGATCTGGCACTAGGCTCTGGCCTCTCTCGAAGAAAAGCTCCCCCAAACAGTTTTTAAAACTCATAGGTAATCACTCCCTTTTTCAAGAAGCACTGCTTAGAGTGAAAGAGATTCCATCTGTTAAAGAAATTCTCGTCGTGATTAATGAGTCTCACTACTTTATCTGCCAAGATCAGATTAAGGAGGTGGAAGCCGAGAATGTCAAAATGATCCTTGAGCCCTGTAGTAGAAATACAGCTCCTGCGATTGCTCTTGCGGCCCACTCGATTCACAAGAGATTTGGAAGCCATGCCAAAATGGTTGTTCTTCCTGCCGACCACTTGATCGGTGGAGGATCAGAGTTCTCTAACGTGATCCAAACAGCAGCAGAAAGGGGAAAAGAAGACCACCTCATGACTTTTGGGGTTGTTCCTTCATCTCCAAAGACAGGCTATGGCTATATTCAAGCAGCTACTCCACTCAATAATTTCTGTTATAAAGTGGAAAAATTCATTGAAAAACCTGATGAAAAGTTGGCAGAATCTTTTCTTGCTGCGAAAAATTACTACTGGAATAGTGGGATCTTCCTCTTTCATGCCAAGACTTACTTAGATGAACTGAAAAAAAATTCATTCCCCATCTACCAAACAACCTTAAATGCTTTCCATGCTAGTGAAATGAAAGAGGATTTCTTACGCATTGATGAAAAAACTTTTGCAAAATGCCCGAGTGATTCGATCGACTATGCTGTCATGGAAAAAACCGATAAGGCTGCGGTTATTCCCTTTAACCTCCCTTGGAATGACTTGGGATGCTGGGCCTCTGTTGCCGATGCTGGAGAGTCAGATGATAAGAATAATGTGATCCGAGGAAATGTGATCCTAAAAGATTGCGAAGGGTGTTTGCTTACCTCTGAAAGTGGGCAACTTGTAGCAACGATTGGAGTGAAAGATCTCATTGTCGTCTGCACACCCGAAGCGATTCTCGTCGCCGATAAAGCCCATGCTCAAGAAGTCAAAGCTATCGTAAAAAGCTTAAATTCTTAAGCTTTTATTGGAATCATTCACCACAGATTTCTCTGCGGCCTCTGTGGTTTAGAAGAATCGTCCAAAAATGCGCGTGATATCATTAAAGGTCAGGTAAATAAAGAGGAAGATCAGGAGAGCAACAAAGGGGATCACGAGCCGTTGCATGGTCTTTGCCTTAAGAGGTTTTCCGCGGAGTTTTTCAAAGATAGAGAAGCAAATATGTCCCCCATCCAAAACTGGAATCGGAAGAAGATTTAAAATCCCTAGATTTAAACTAATGGCTCCCAGCCAGAAGAGGGCTTCTTTAATTCCTATTCCCCAACTTTGATGCATCACTTGCATGATAAAGAGCGGTCCCCCAAATTGCTTGGGAGAAAGAGACCCTGTGAAGAGGGCGGTCAGGTTCCGGGTGATTTCACTGAAGACATTTCCAAAAAGAGTCAGAGGACTGGGATTGTAGTTAACAGTGCGATCAGTCAGTGCCACACCAAGCATCAACCGGTTTGAGTAAGTATCAAGATAACTTAGAGCTTGCTCTCTTTCTTCGGGATCAGAAATTTTTTCAGCTTCTGCAAGCTCTTTTTCCATTTTCTTATCAAACTCTGTCCGCTGCTTTTCAGACATCGGAAAATCTTTTAAACGAATAGGGGTTACTGGACTTAACAGATGAAAGGCTCCACTTTCTTGAATAGAATTTTCCTTTCCAATCGTTGATGCAATAGGAAGGAGGTTATCCCAATCGGTTCCTGTTAAAAATACTTGATCCTCATCCTGCCAAGAAATTTTCTCCATCTCTCCCCCACGCTTTACAATGATTTGGAAATGGGGTGTTTGGAGCTCTTTCAAGAAAGCAACAGAATTAGAAACAGGAACTCCATCCACAGCAAGGATACGATCCCCAGGATGTAGCATTATGTCAAGAGGAGAGGTTTTAGCTGCAGAAGAAGCGCGAGCTACTTTTGATTCATCATTGATATAATAGAGCCCTTTTTCAACACGGAGATCATAGGATAGGTTATAGGGAATAAAATCATAGGATTCCTCTTTTTCATAAAACCCTGCTGCATATTTCCAATCATCGATCTCTTCTATTTCATCATGAGAAAGACGGAGGTCATTGAGAGGGATACGAGGTACTTTCCCAAGAAAGGTCTTTCCTTCTCTTTCAATCGTTAAGAGGGCTTTGTCGCTATTAAGGATTTGCATGAGCTGTTCATTAGAAAAAAGAATCTCTCCATTCACCCATATAATCCGATCATGAGGCTCAATCCCACTTTTTTCAAGGGGCAAGTTGTCATACATCGAAGAGTGGTAGATAAGATAACTCGCAGGGGCTAAAATCCCCACAGTCTTCATCCCTTTTGGGGTTAAGGGACTTTCATAAGGGGTAACGGTGTAATCATAAGGGGTTTTTTCCTGAGTAAAGTAATCAATTTTTACCCCTTCTAAGTTTGCAGGATGACCATTGGCTAAGGCTGCATAGATCAGGTCTTGATACCCTTCAAAAGGTTTTTCATTATATTCGGATAACACATCTCCAGGACGAACCCCATTTTGATAGAGCTCTGAATGAGGATCGATATATCCTATCACTTGAGTAAACTGTGAAAAGGGCTTATCTCTCCCTCCAAGAGCCCAAATGGCAGAAAAGGCAACAAGAGCAAAGACAAGATTCACAATAGGACCTGCAAGAGCTACTTTAATGCGAGCCCAAGGTTTTTTAGAATAATAACCATCGGGCACTTCATAAGGCTCAAGGTCACCTTCTTTTTCCATTCCAGCAATACGGACATAGCCACCAAAGAAGATCGGGCAGACCTGCCACTTTACCCCATTGCGCATCCAGCTAAAGAGAGGTTTTCCAAAACCAATACTAAAGACCTCCACTTTCATTCCATTACGGCGCGCTAAAATATAGTGCCCTAACTCATGGATAAAAACAAGAAAGTTAAGTCCGAGAATTGCGAGTCCGATGTATATAATGCTTTGCAAAGTAGCCTCTAAGTTATGGTTGCCATTTTTCGCGCCTCTTGATCTACCTCAAGAAGAGTCTCTAAACTCTCTTGGGGAAAAGCTTGGTGCGCTCCCATTAGGGATTCTAATTTTTTTCCTATCTCTATCCAACTAATTTTCCCTTCTAAAAACTGGTCGACTAATACTTCATTTGCCGCATTCATAAAGCAAGGGAGGGTTCCTCCACCCTTGGCTGCTTCATAGGCCAACCTTAAACAAGGGAATTTTTCTAAGTCAGGGCTAAAAAACTCTAGTTTAGAATACTTCTCGAAATCGAAACAAGGAACAATTCCTTTTTTTCGCTCTGGATAGGTGAGAGCATATTGGATAGGGATCTTCATATCATGTTCTCCCATTTGAGAAAGAAGGGATCCATCGATAAATTCAACGAAGCTATGAATAACACTTTGTGGATGAATAACAACATCAATTTTCTCTATGGCTGTATCAAAGAGAAACTTGGCCTCAATCACCTCTAGTCCCTTATTCATAAGGGTTGAAGAGTCAATGGTCACTTTTTTCCCCATTTTCCAAGTCGGGTGCTTGAGAGCAGAGCTGGGCGTAATTGTTTCAAACTCTTCCTTAGAATGAGTCCGAAAAGGTCCTCCAGAGGCGGTTAAAATAATCCGTCTCACTCCTGAGAGACTCTCCCCCTGTAAACATTGGAAAATTGCACTATGTTCACTATCAATGGGGAGGATATCAACACTCTGTTTTCTTGCCGCGCTCATAATAAGTTCCCCTGCAGCGATGAGGGCTTCCTTGTTAGCCAGTCCAATCGTTTTACCTGCCTCAATAGCCTTAAGTGTTGGGAGGATTCCCCTTGCCCCAACGATTGAAGAGACAACTAAATCAACTTCGGGAACTGTTGCGACCTCTATCAATCCTTCCATTCCAGCTAAAACAACCGTTTCGGGTAGACGTTTTTGGAGCTCAAGAGCCTTTGATTTATCAAAAACGGCAACACATTTTGGGCGCCACTTTAAGGCCTGTTGCTCAAGAAGGTCTATGTTTGAGTGGGCAGAAAGGGCAGAAACTTCAAATCCTAAATGCTCAGCCACTTCTAAAGTGTTTTTTCCAATCGATCCAGTACTACCTAAAATAGAAATCTTTTTCATCGTACTTTCCTTAAGCGATAGATGGCTCCACATGCAAAACAAAGCCCTAAAACAGTAGCGGCAAGTCCTGATGTGGCAAGAGGTACATTATACACAGAAAGGAAATGTCTGGAAAGCGCTACAGAAATCAAGGAAGCTACGACCCCAATTCCTCCAGCTAAAAAGAGAAGGGGTTTTAGCCGATGGGTAAAAAAGCGAGCCGTAAGGACTGGAGCCACTAAAAAGGCAAGAAAAAGGAAAACTCCTACTGCTCGAAAAGAACCAATCGCCGTTAACGCTGTTTGAAACATAAGGAGGTAATTAAAAAAGACAATGGAAATCCCAAAATTCTTTGCAAGTTGGTTATCAAAAGCTGCCACCTCTAAGCGACGGAAAAAGAGAAAAACAATGCCGCTATTAAACAAGAAAAGATAAAAAACCTGTTTTACATTATCGGGATGGAGCGCATCAACATTCCCCATAATCGCTTCAAGTCCTAAGTGACTATTGCGAGAGAGGGTGGTGACTAAAACAACGCCTAGAGCAAAAAAGGCGGTAAAAATAAGCCCTATACTGGCGTCTTCCTGAAGACGGAGTTTTTTATGTAAAAACTCTGTACTAAACGTTGTAAAAAGAGCTGTGATTAGCGCCCCGATGATTAAGGAAGGCGTATGGAGAGAGTAAACGCCTCCCCCCTGAGAAAAAAGATACTTCCCAATAAGAAAAGCTCCGACAATGCCCAAAAGAATGGTATGGGATAGGGAATTTGCAAGCATTGTCATCTTCTTTAAAACAAGAAACGTTCCAACAAGAGCGGATGAAAGAGCAATCAAAAGTAAAACAAGGAGTTGAACCTCATCCGAGGCAAGAGCGCTTATGTCCCCTTTAAAAAATAAGAAGAGACGATGAAAGAGAACACCAAAAAAACTGAAAAAAGATTGACCAGCATAAGGGTTCATCAGATCTCTCCTTGAGGAATGGGTTTTTGATGAGGATCCTCTTTAGGATGATTAAGCAACTCACTTAATCGGGCTTCAAGACTTGGAGTCAAAATATGTTCGATCTCTTCAGCGCTATGGTGAACCCTCTCTTCGTCTACTTTTAAACAAGAAACCAAGTAAAGTTCCCATAGGCGATGTAATCGAACAAGACGCTCTGCCCGTTTAATCCCATCAGAAGTAAGGAGAACCTTCCCCTTTGAGACGCTATCGATCCATCCCTCCCTTTTAAGGGAAAAAAGGACCTTTTTAAACCGAAGAGAGTTCATTGGATTCCACTTTAAAACTTCCGCATGTGAAAGAGGGGTTTCTTTTCCCCCTTTCCATAAGGTTTTCAAAATATTCTCAGATTGACACCGACGGCGGAAACGGGAAATACGAAGGAGACGAGAAACCACTCCTTTATGGGGAGCAAAGATCAAGGAGAGAATTGTAAGCGATGCAGCAAATAGGAGAATCATCGGCCCTGTTGGGTAGGTTAATCCCTGCTGTGAGAGTTTTACAGATAAATAATTCCCACCAAAACCACTAATTAAACCGAAGATTCCCGATAAGACTAGTAGATGAGAAAGACGATCTGTGAAAGAGCGGGCAGCAGCAGCCGGAGCAATCAACATCCCTGCCATTAAGACAACACCTACACTTCTAATCCCCACAATAATTGATAAAATAAGGAGGAAAAATACCCCTCTAAAAATTCGGTGAAGATTTAACCCAAGACTTTTTCCAAAGATCCCATCAAAAAAGGCTAGCTCTATTTCACGAAAACGGTAGAGAATAAAGGCAATTGTTAGAAGAGATAGGGCCCCATAAATATAAATATGTACATCAGTCATTGTCGCTGCTTGTCCATAAATAAAGACCTGGGATTGCTGATACCATAGGGGATGGGTAAATTGAATCCGACTGGCAAAAACTACTCCTAATCCCAATGAAACAGAAAGGACAAGGCAAAGAGCTGCATCAAAGTGGACGTGAAAGCGGTTTCTTAACTTTTCAATAACCTGCAGTCCTAGATAAGCAAAGATGAATGCCCCTCCAAGAACAATAAAAATCGATGAAAGAGAATTAGGATCTAAAAATAGAGAACCTATAAGGGCACTGATCACTACTCCAGGATAGGTTGCATGAGAAAGAGTTTCTCCCAAAAGACTCCGCCGCTTAACAAACATCAGCGCTCCCATAATGGCTGCTGATAGACACATCAACATTGACCCAACAAATGGAGCCCGATAGAGAGGGTCTAGGAAAAAATCGAAAAACATCATGTTGGAAGCCCCGCTTTCTCAGCCGTAGATAGACGAGTCGCCTCACCAAAAAGTTCCCCTTTTTGCCCATATGCGCGAGCTAAGTTGTCGGTCGATAGCGAATCCTCAGTCTTTCCGCAGGAGACAAGCGAGGTATTAATAAGAAGAGCCTGGTCGAAATAATCGTGGGCTGTTTTTAAGTCATGGTGGACAACCAATATCGTTTTTCCCTTATCTCTAAGATCTTTTAGTGTCCGAATAATAATCTCTTCTGTCGCCTTATCAACAGCAGCAAAAGGTTCATCTAGAAGGAGGATATCTGCCTCCTGCAAAAGGGCACGTGCAATAAATAAACGTTGCTGTTGCCCTCCTGAAAGAGCGCTAATTTGCCTTTCAGCAAGAGAGCCCATTTCGAGACGGTCTAAGATTTTTTTAGCAGCCTCTTTATCGGCTTTTTTGTACCACTTCAGCCCTTTGAGCTTTGGGTACCTTCCCATTAAGACAACATCAAAAACTGTGATAGGAAAGTCCCAATCAATGGCTCCCTTTTGAGGAACATAAGCAATTTGATCCTTCATCTTTGAAAACGGCTTTCCAAAAAAATGGACACTTCCCGAAAGCGGATTGACCAGCCCTAATAGAGCTTTTAGCAGGGTGCTCTTCCCTGCTCCATTGGGGCCAATAATTCCGACAAGACTTCCTTTGGGGATTGAAACATTGATATCCCAAAGAGCAGAGGTCTTCTCGTAGTTTACAGTCAACTGATGAATATCGATTGCATGCTTCATATTTATTCTTTTGGTAATTGGTCAGCAAGGGTATGAACATTATGTTCAATCATATCGAGATAGGTATCGGCACCTGTCCCTTTTGTCCCCATTGTATCTCCATATAGAGGAGTCGTTGCTATTCTAACATGGAGCCCCTTTTCGCGACAGATGGCAACAATTTTTTTCAAAGCATCTCGGTTGATGTTTGTCTCAGGGAAAACAACATGAATTTGATTTTCACATAGGAACTCGCTCACTTCTTGAATATCAAGAACGCTCATCTGTCCATCTGGAGCTAATCCCTCTGGAGCCATAAAGCGCTTCTCCCAATCCTCTTCCTTTGAATCTGCCAAGTATTTCCTTGCAAAGTAGTAAAAGGCATCATGACTCGAAACTAAATACCTTTTTTCTGAAGGGATTTTTTGAATCTTTTGCAGGAGAATCTTGTCCTTATCAAGCATTTTAATTTTAAGGCAATCTCCCCGCTCTTTATAAAGAGCGGCATGGGTAGGGTCTTTTTCTGAAAGAGCTGTAACGATCGGACTAATAACGCGAGAAAAAAGTTCAATATCCATCCAAAAATGGGGATCGAGCTGATCATCAATAATGAGAAAAGCCTTTTTGTCCTCTGCAATTAAAAGGTCTCCAAGACCAATGGCATTCGAATGTTTTTCTAAATGTTCATGAAGACTTGCTCCATGTTCAAGCCCCAACCCATTATAAAAAATTAGATCAGCTTGAAGGAATTTCTCATCATCTCCTTTAACAAGTTCATAACTATGGGGATCTAAGTTCCCCACAATTAAACTGGTATGGTCGATCTCATCCCCACCAATTTCAGCCACTAAATCATCGATCATTGCCGTTGTTGATAAGACCTTTACCTTTCCATTTGAAGTCATGTAAGAACTTTGTGATGATTTTCCGCATGCCACCAAAAAACAGGTAATACTAATAATCAGTATCCACTTCATCGATCTAATTTTCTTAAGGTTGAAAATGGGTAAATTCCTTTCGAGCACCCCTTGGAAAAGACGAATTGCATCCCATAGCTTCCTACAGGAATCATTTCTAGCCCTTCGACATCAAGTGCTGGGTTCTTATTTTTTATTGCACACTCTATGCAAGGACACTTCCCTTGCACATCGCTAAAACGGTAAAAACTTTTCTTGCCATCTAGCCATTCAATAGAGAAATGATACCGATCTACCCCCTTTATTTTACACCCCTTTTCTTCTTTAAGGGCATTTATCACGGAGACCCCCAATTTCTTGAAAAGAAGATCAGATTTTTTTTTAATTGTAGGTTGATTGAGCCCTTTATCGATCGGAATTTCATCTAAAAGGGGGATTTCAAACTCATTAGCGAGCAACTGACCTCCTCCTTTTCCAAATAAATAGTGACGTTCCTGACTTTCAGGTAGAGAAAAATAACTCATATTCTCAATGACTCCTAAAAGAGGCACCCCCATTTGGAGACACATTTCCACTGACTTTCTCACATCTAGGAGAGATAGCTCCTCTGGAGTCGTCACAATCAGAGCTCCATTAAAAATAAGCTTTTGCATAAGGGTAATTTGAATATCACCCGTTCCCGGTGGAAAATCTATGAGAAGGAAATCGAGGGCGCCCCACTCAACTTCCTCAATAAATTGATTAATGAGCTGATTTGCAATCGGTGCCCGGACCCCTGAAGGGGCCTTCCTCTTAGGAAAATAGGCCGCTGATATAAGAGAGATCCCCTTACAGCGGGCTGGAGCCACCTTATTACCGATTGTCTTTGGAGGCTGGTCTTCAGGGAGAAGGTGTCGAATAGAAGGCCCATAGATATCGGCGTCAAGAACCCCTACCTTGTACCCCTCTTTAGTAAGGGCTAAGGCAAGTTCAGCCGTAATTGTCGACTTTCCTACCCCCCCCTTTCCGGCTAAAATTCCAATAATATTAGGCGAAGATTTCAATTTTTTTTTATTTAAACTAGTATCGTCCACAACTTATTGACTCCAAGTAATTAAAGCTTTTTCTTTACACAAGCCTTAAGAGAAGAGGTTATTAACTTAAGGAATTCCTACGCAACAATTAATTCTTGCCTTAAACAAGTTCGTTTACTAAACTCACTCAGAATATTGAAACTATCTCTACTGAGACTTGCAACTATTAATGTTGGAAGATAAAATAAATATTGCATTAAAAACTCGAGATAATATAAAAGTATCTCGAGATTAGAATATAAACTGTGAAAAGTAAATTTTTCATTATATAAGTAAAAAATTTATTTTCACTTGATCAAGTGTCATACAATATATTTTTTAAGGAAAAGGGGCTATTATGAGCTTTACAGAACAAGAACCTGTTAAAACTAATGCTAAAAGGCTTGATGAGCTTGAAGGCGTTATTGCGAAAGCAATTAAAAAGGTTAGAGGCAGAAAGGAAAACGATCTTTGCAAATACATCCCTATGAGCGAAGGGGGATATATGCACCATTTTACACTTCGTAAAATGAAGTATAAGAACCCAAATGAACTTTCTACAATGATTGAAAAGTTTATTATTAAAGCGGATCGCCCTCTCGTCGTTCCTCCGAAGCAAAGAGCTGCTCGAGGATCACGTAAGAAGAAAGATCAACTCGCTTTCTCAAAGCTTCAGCTTGAGAGACTTCTCAATATGGCTAGACTTTCTGGAGATAAAGAGATGATTTCTCTCCTTAGCCCAAAAAAATCAATGGCTCAGTGCAAGCGTGAGCTCATTCAAAGCATCCGCAATGGAAGTGTTGACCATGAGCTTTGGAATGCCTACGTTGAATCAGTCAATGCTCAGCAAGCTTTAATTGCTGCTGGTGCAGAAGCGATGATTGAAAACTAAAAAATTTTCTTCTCGTTAAAGACTAAAAAAGATGGGTGCCAATAGGCACCCATTTTTTTTCTTGATTTCTAACTGATATACTCTATAATAGGTGAGTTTAAAAATGAATCGTTCTCTATACTTTTTAAACATGATTTAAAAGATATAGTGAATGTTTCAAAAAAGAATTTACAAGGAACGAAATATGGCATCAACTACACAAGATTTTGGTAAGTGGAGATCGCGCCTTTGGCCGATTCATCGCTTTGAGTTAAAAAAACTCATTCCGATGGTTCTCCTCTTCTTCTTTATCCTTTTTAATTACACAATCCTAAGAGATACTAAGGACACACTTGTTGTGACCGCAGCAAAAGGATCTCACGTAATCCCTTTCTTAAAACTATGGGCGGTACTACCAAGTGCATTCATATTTATGATTATGTATGCAAAACTTAGTAACAAGCTTAGTAAAACAGTCCTATTTTATAGCTCAGTGATCCCTTTCATTATTTTCTTTGGCCTTTTTGCGACTGTCCTTTACCCTCTTAGAGAATCTCTGCATCCTCATGAATTCTGTAATTGGCTTGAAGCTCAGTCTTTTCTCCCACAAGGTCTTAAAGGACTCGTTGACGTTATCCGTAACTGGACTTTCTCTCTCTTTTACGTCATGTCTGAACTATGGGGAAGTATGGCGATTTCCCTCCTATTCTGGGGATTTGCCAATGATATCAGTAAAGTCTCAGAATCAAAGAGATTCTATACAATCTTTGCAATGTTTGCGAACATCTCACTGATCGTCTCAGGAACCTTTGTTCAATGGTCAGCAAGTATCCGCGAAAAAGTTACAGCTATTGGTGGTACAGACCCTTGGCAAACGACTCTTAACTATACCATGTCTATGGTTGTTGTTGCAGGAGCGCTAGTTGTTGGAATCTACTGGTGGATCAACAAGTATGTCCTTACCGACAAACGTTTTTATGATCCAACTCAGCAAAAAGTAACAAAG
Organism: Simkaniaceae bacterium; assembly: GCA_018399075.1. Taxonomy (GTDB): domain Bacteria; phylum Chlamydiota; class Chlamydiia; order Chlamydiales; family Simkaniaceae; genus Neptunichlamydia. The sequence continues at coordinate 1,806,931 of CP073763.1, forward strand.
TCGAAAAAGCCAAAACTATCGATGAAAGAAAGCTTCATGCATCTTATTCGCTCGAAATACCTTGGCTGTATTGCTCTTCTAGTCCTTGGATACGGAATCTCAATTAACCTTGTGGAAGTCACTTGGAAACAGCAGATTCATGACCTATATCCCGCTGCGAATGATTATCAAGCCTATATGGGTGGATTTTCAAAAATGACAGGATTTATTACCATTCTAGTTACCTTCTTCCTAGGTGGAAGCATTGTCCGCCGATTTGGATGGGGCAAAACAGCTCTGATTACTCCTATCATGATCATGGTAACAGGGGTTGCTTTCTTTGCTTTCATGATTTTCGGTAATAGCCTTGGAGGAATGGTTCAAGCTATCGGACTCACCCCTCTAGCGATTGCCGTTAATATAGGTATGATGCAGAATATTGGAAGTAAGTCATGCAAATACTCCTTCTTTGATCCAACTAAGGAAATGGCTTATATTCCTCTTGATCAAGATGAGAAAGTTAAAGGTAAAGCTGCCATCGATGTTGTCGGCGCAAGACTTGGTAAATCTGGAGGAGCCCTTATTTATAGTGGACTCTTCATCGTAGCCCAAACAAGCGCTGTAGCTGTGGTTGCTCCTTATGTAGCAATTATTCTTCTAGGAATTGTCTTTGCATGGATTATTGCTGCTCGATCTCTTAACAAGCAGTTCTTATCGCTCAGTGCAAGAAGAGAACAAGAAGCTCTCGAAGAAGCTGCCAAAGAACAAGAAGTGGAAATTGCAGAACCTACTACGAAAGTAGAAGCTCCTGCGGAACCCGCTTCAACCACTTAAGAAAAGACTTAATATCTTTTCGAAAAGCCTCTCTGAAAAGAGAGGCTTTTTTTATGCCATTTTAGGGGCCTGTGCACCCAGTTCCAAAATTCACAGTATTGATCTCAACAAACCCTGTTGTTGCTGCATTTTGGCTGTTATAGTCGGCTTGGGTTTGATGCATATTCACAGCACCTCCCCCATTTCCATCTAAAGTGAATGTTGGAGCTGTATTCCCATTAAAAACAGCACAGACTGTTGCAGCCGCTGTTGTTCCAACCTGAATACCTCTCGATAGATCAGAGGTTGTCACCTGATTCCCACCAATATTTACAAAGTAATTGATCCCCGCAGCTGGGCTATTGGTTCCAATTCCATCTCTATTTACGGCTATCACTGAGATCTCATTATTTGAGATCGTAGTTGATCTAGGCTCTCCTGGAAGACCCGTAGTAGAATAGGAAATTGCCTGCCCCGGTAAGGCAGATACGTTATTGATCTGGTTATTTGCAATAAGCTGGTTTCCATCTAGAGCATGGACTGCCCAGAAGGTATTTGTATTCATAGTATTGCCTACCATCTCCAAGTATCCTTGCTGCACCTCTGTTCCAATATCTCCAACTAAAAGCGCTGGAAAAATGGTTCTTGTAAATGAGTTATTTGCAATACGTGAAAAAGCATCAGGATGATTCAATCGAACAAGAACACCATCACCCACTGCATTATTAATCTGATTATTGAGGATATAACTTTTTCCAGGTTTTGTGGCATGATCGATACTAATCCCATTAACCGCTTCTCCCTTTCTATTTATGACATTTGAAATGACAGCCACAGTTCCAGAATGATCTGCGATGTTTATCCCGTTAAGCCCTGAATTATTAATCGTATTATTTTCAATGATAGCATCTGATAACGTTCCCCCATTAATCCCATGCCCAGAGGTGTTTTCGATAGTCATTCCTCGAATCGTTGTGCTTGAAGCAATAGTAATCCCATCCCCAGCAGGGTTTGTTACAACTGGACTGCCACTAGTCTGCGCTGGAATATAAATTCCCTGAAAGTTTACACTGATTCCCGATCCTTGAAGGACTTGTCCTGGTTTCATAACGAATCCAGTATCATAGTTGGTTGTTGTCCCATTTCCTTGGTAAACATAGACAAATGCTCCTCCAGGAGCTGCTGCTTCAGCAAGCGCTGTTGAACAAAAGGGAGACTCAAAGGTTCCAAATCCTGGACATGCAACTAAATTATTCACAAAAAAGGCTGAGATCACATTTCCATTGCCATCCTTTAATGGGCGCACTTTGCTTTGCTTTTTGATAGGGATAATCTCATTACGCATAACGGCGCGAAGGGTTCGCTTACTATAGGCGCGTTGCCTTTTATTGAACCCTCCATTGGATCGACATGCGGATCTCTTATAAAGAGGAATGCGAAAAGCTACCATGCCTTGATAGGTGGTATGGTAAACTCGGTCATGGTTTACTTCGAACTCTAAGTCGAGATAGTTTGTAACACTTGCAACAACGCGTCCTTTAACCCCCCAGCTCCCTTCATAATGATTTTCTGAAACAGTTCTTCCAAAGAGATAATAAGGGCCAACAGCGACATAAATATCGGTATATTGAGGAGAAATCCACGGGAGCGGCACCCCCAATTCGGCATTTACGGTTGGATAAGCATAATAGGTCTTTCTCTTAACATCGATTTGATTACCAGAAAAACCCTCAAAGCGGAGCCGATTGCTATGCTTTGTCCCCCCTACAGGAAGATAACCATTGAGTCGAAAATCAATATACTCATTTAAAAGTTCAAAACCCCCTGCGATTTGATGGGTATGAAGATGTGAAGAAGCGCGATAGTCATAATAAAAGTTCCCCCCAATCGACATTCTTTCTAGAGGAAAAGTTCTAAAACCTAGTCCAAAATTCGAAGCAACTTTCCCTTCATCCAACACATGAAATCTCAAATCAAGAAACGGAGAAAAATTGATCTGATCTGTTTCGATAAGAAATATTTCAGCACTAGTGTATCCTTTATGACCGACACCCTGCCCGAAATGGTGAGATAAAGAAAGTTCTGCTGGAGGAACGCAAACAGCCTCTTCCTCGGAATTTTCTCCATAGCAGAAGGCCCCAAAAGTTAAAAAAATTAGAAAAAAGAATCGATTAATTTTTCTCATCGCTCAGTCCTAAACCATTTTCTTTATCTATCTATAGAAAAAGAATTAATTTTCAATGATAATTTATTGGAAAATAAGGTAAACTCAAGTCATGGTATTCAATTATGATCCTAAATATATCCGCAATTTTTCGATTATTGCCCATATCGATCATGGGAAATCGACAATCTCCGATCGCCTATTGCAGGTAACAGGAACTGTTCCAGATCGGGAGATGCAAGAGCAACTCCTTGATGATATGGAGCTCGAAAGGGAACGAGGAATTACAATTAAGGCTCATCCTGTCACGATGTACTATGAAGCACAAGATGGCCATACCTATCAGTTTAACTTTATTGATACTCCCGGACACGTTGACTTCTCCTATGAGGTTTCTCGCTCACTCTCCGCTTGTGAAGGGGCTCTTCTGATTGTCGATGCAGCCCAAGGTGTTCAAGCACAAACTCTAGCCAATGTCCACCTAGCGATCGACCGCGACTTAGAAATTGTCCCCATTTTAAATAAGATTGATTTGCCAGCAGCAAATCCTGATGAAGTCAAGACCCAGATCGAAGAGGTGATTGGACTCGAAGCACAAAATGCTGTGATGTGTTCAGCAAAAACTGGGCAAGGGATTGGTGAAATTTTAGAGCGGATTATCATAGATATGCCTTCTCCAAAACCTCCGAAAAATGATCTCTTAAGTGCCCTTGTTTTTGACTCTCATTATGATCCATATCGAGGAGTGATGATCTACGCCCGCGTTATGAGTGGTGAGATTAAGAAGGGTACACAGATTAAGATGATGGCAACAAATAAGAACTTTGAAGTGCTTGAAGTGGGAATTTTTTCGCCCAATGAAAAAGCGATCGATATCCTCCGCCCTGGTGAAGTTGGCTATCTTGTTGCTAATATTAAAAAAACCTCTGATGTTAAAGTTGGGGATACGATTACATCTTTCCGCGGAGGAGTGACGAAGCCCCTCCCAGGATTCAAGTTGATTAAGCCTGTTGTTTATGCAGGAATTTACCCCATTGATTCTTCAGAGTTTGAAAATGTCCGGGATGCCCTTGTTAAACTGCAACTCAATGACTCTGCTCTCCATGTTGAACAAGAGAGCAGCCTTGCTCTCGGCTTTGGTTTCAGATGTGGCTTTCTCGGTCTTCTTCACTTAGAAATCACCTTTGAAAGATTGCAGCGAGAGTTTGATCTCGATATCATCACGACAGCCCCAAGTGTTGTCTATAAGGTGACTCTCTCTAATGGAGATGAAAAGCTTATTGATAACCCTGCTCACTACCCTGATCCCGCTACCATTGAATACATAGAAGAGCCATGGGTTGTTTCTCATATCATGGCCCCTTCTGATTACATCGGTCCTATCATGGCGCTTGGTACTGAAAAAAGGGGGACCCTTGAAAAAACGGAATCAATGGGATCCAACCGTCTCCTACTTACCTTCCTTTTCCCTATGAATGAGATCATTACAGACTTTAATGACAAACTGAAATCAGTCACTAAAGGGTATGGCTCCTTTGATTATGAATTTGATAAGTACGAGGTCGGATCGGTTATCAAGCTTGAGATCAAAGTTAACGATGAAGTCGTTGATGCCTTCTCCTGTCTCGTCCATAAAACTAAAGCTGAAGCCAAAGGACGAGCCATCTGCAAAAAACTCAAAGAAGTCATTCCTCGCCAACAATTTAAGGTTCCCATTCAAGCAGCAATCGGCGGAAAAATTATCGCCCGCGAAACCATCTCTGCCCTTTCAAAGAATGTCACTGCCAAATGTTATGGTGGCGATATTACCCGGAAGCGAAAGCTTTGGGAAAAACAGAAAAAAGGGAAAAAGCGGATGAAAGAGATCGGAAAGGTGACCATCCCTCAATCAGCCTTCATGGAAGTCCTCCGAGCCGAAGAATAACCTTTATTGCTTCATTATTCCCATCCCTCATATAATAAATTTTAGGGGGACAGTCTTATGTTTTATGACATTCGTTTTGAAAAAGCTATGGAAATGCTCAATGAGCAACTTCAAGAGATGAAGGCAGAACTTGCTGAGGTTGAAGAACTTTCTGTTAAAGGGGATAAGAAAAAGATGGTGAAGCGGATGCAGCTCATCTACAAACAGCTTGAAGAAATGGTCGATAAATACTCAGATAGCCATGAGCAAGATGATTTAAATTCCGCCTGCCGAATGCTTGAAGTCTTCCAACCTTCTTTTGTCTTGAACTACAACGAGATCTGCTACGATCGAGGTCTCGAACTCCTCAATAAAACTCTCGATGAAATGGCCGATGAACTCGAAGAGCTAGAGCTCATGGGACTCACGGGCATTAAAGAGGAAAGGGTTAGACTTATGGAAGAGATCTATGATGATCTCACATCCGATGTCGATAAATATGCCCATTCTCACGACCACGCCGATTTTGAACGGGCCCTTAAGCGCATCGAGCAACAAAAACCCGAATTCACCTTAACCTACCGAAAACTCCGCTCTTAAGCTAAAAACCACTCCATCAGGATTCTTGCATCTGTAGAAAGCCCCTCAATCTTTTGGAAATTTCTAAAGTGATGAATAGTATAAGCGCTTTCCATTGTTTTGCGTGCTGCTGCCTCAACTGAGGCTTCGATACTTGCTCCATCAAAATCGATCAGCTGCATGACCGGCGTAGGCAAGATATTTCCTACATGCGAATCTCCATAAGCAATATGATTTTCTGCTAGAACCTTCAGTTTGCTGAAAAACTCAAAATAAAAGTCTTCTGGCTTTTCATACATTTGATCGATCGCTTCATCTAGACCTATACGTAGCTTTTTCTCAATAGCAGTCACTTGGAAAGGATCATTTGCTCTTAATTTTTCTAGAAAAGCGCGCATTTTGGGACTTAAGGGATCTTCCTGAGCCTCTGTATCTGCTACTGCTTCAGGAGCAAGCTCTGCCAAATCCTCCATCCATTGTCCCATGGTTTTTCCCCCATGATCTATTTCAATGACAACAAATTGCTTTTCTCCTTGAGTCGACAAGAAAGCTCCATGGAAAGCAGGAGAAACACCCACTTGTGCTGCAATTTCAGAGATACGGATTTCATCTCCACTTTCAAATTTTTCTAAAAAGATCACTTTATAGAGCCTTTCAGGATGCCCTCTCATCTCATAGATCGTTCCATAATCTCCTTGCGCTATTTTCTCTCCAAGAGTCCCTAAAAACTCTCCTAACTCTCTTACAGGAAGTTCAATCGGGCGTATCTTTCCAACTGTTTGTGTAAAATGTGTTGCTTCTTGTTTTGCTGCAACAGCCGCTGGTGCACTCATTATTTCCTCCTTATCTAATTAATTTTCGGAGAAGATAATAAACAAAAAAGTGTTTTAAATCAAAAAAACAAAATAAATAATTTAATGTCAATTTATTTTTTAATAGAAATTAAGCATTATAAGTGGAGGAACTCACATCGCCACCCGTACCTGTCCAATTGGTATGAAAGAACTTTCCACGGGGTTGATCGACCCTTTCATAGGTATGGGCACCAAAGAAATCTCTTTGCGCCTGCAGAAGATTTGCAGGAAGACGGCTCGAGCGATAACCATCAAAGAAAGAAAGGGAGGTGCTAAAACAGGGAGCAGGAACGCCAAACTCAGCGGCGTGAGAGACAACACGTCTCCAGCCTTCTTCTGCTTTAAGAATCTCCTTCTTGAAGAAATCATCGAGCAGTAGACTTTCGAGATCTTTCGTTTTATCAAAGGCCTTCTTAATCTCTCCTAAGAAGCGGCTGCGGATAATACACCCTCCACGCCACATGAGAGCTATCGATCCATAATTGAGATTCCACTTGAATTCCCCTGCAGCACCACGCATAAGCATAAAGCCCTGGACATAACTCGTAATCTTTGAGGCATAAAGGGCATCTTTAATATCGCTGACCATTTTACTTTTATCGCCTTTGAATTCTTTATTTGGCCCCTTAAAATGTTTGCTCACTTCAACCCGTTGGTCTTTGAGTGCAGAAAGGCACCGCGCAAAAACCGCTTCGCCAATAAGTGTCACAGGGAGTCCCATATCAAGAGCACTTATCCCTGTCCATTTTCCTGTCCCCTTTTGACCCGCAACATCGAGAATATTTTCGACTAAGGGTTTTCCATCTTCATCTTTAAAAGCAAAGATTTGACTTGTGATTTCAATCAGATAACTATTGAGCTCCCCTTGATTCCATTCGTTAAATGTTTTGGAAAGCTCATCTGCTTCCATCCCAAGTTTTGAGGAAAGGAGTTCATAGGCTTCACAGATGATTTGCATATCGCCATATTCAATCCCATTATGGACCATTTTGACATAGTGGCCAGCGCCTCCTTCTCCGACCCAGTCGCAGCAAGGTTCACCATCTTCAGATTTAGCTGCAATATCTTGAAAGATGGTTTTCACCTCTGGCCAAGCATCGGGATTTCCTCCTGGCATAATCGATGGACCATGGCGCGCTCCTTCTTCTCCACCAGAAATCCCAGTTCCAATAAAGAGAATTCCTTTTTCTTTTAGGTCTTTGAAACGGCGCTCACTATCAGGAAAGTGACTATTTCCTCCATCGATAATGATATCCCCTTTTTCAAGGAATGGGAGAACCTCTTCGATCATCTCATCGACAGAAGATCCAGCACGGATCATCATCATTACTTTTCGGGGGCGCTTGAGCGCTCCTACAAACTCTTTGAGTGAATGTGTTCCAATGACCTCAGTTCCTTTTGCAGGCCCCTCTAAAAAGGTATCAACCTTTGAGGTCGTTCGGTTAAACACGGCTACCTTATATCCATGGTCGTTCATATTGAGGACTAAGTTTTGTCCCATCACTGCCAGTCCGATTAGTCCGATATCCGCATTTCCTGTCAAAACGACCTCCGAGTTCTTGAGCAAAAGCTCTATTTTAAGTTATACTAAATGTCTCATCTGTCCTCGTAGCTCAGGTGGATAGAGCGGTTGCCTCCTAAGCAACAGGCCGCGTGTTCAAATCGCGCCGGGGACATTTTCTCTTTTTAACATGAATTGAAATTTATATATACCGATTCTCTCACCTTTACAAAAGTTGCCTTTACCTTTTCGGCATGAAGATTTTAAGGATGCTTTATGAAGTTATCAGATAATGATAAAAAGAACATATTGATGGGCTTCATTGATATTTTTACACGAATTTCAAGTAAAAAATATCAAAACCGAAATTGGGTCGATGGAAAAGGACAGGACGTTGATTATTTTGATGATACTGTTTCCGATTCCCACAATGTCTCATAGCCCCCACCTTCTTCCCTATCATGAAGATGGGCTTTAGGATTATTTTTCTGAGTGGGAATAAAACAACAACTACATGCTTTATAAGCCCAAGCAATCCCTTTCTTATCTTTCTCAACTATGATCAAATCCCCCCCACCAAGACGCTTATCATATGTAGAAATATAAGAACCAATAGGAATAAGAAGGATGCCACCTGGTTTTAGTTGCTTTACAAGAGATAATGGGATCTTTCTACACATATAGCCCACATAGATCAAATCATAGGGAGCCTCTTTCTCATAACCTTTCTCTCCTTTTCCCTTAAGAAAGGTTATTCTCCTGCTTATCGATTCCGGCAAAACACGATTGCATGTATTTTCAGCCTCTTCAATAAGTTCTTCAAAACAGTCGATTCCATAAACCTGCGCTTCTGGAGAAAGATAAGCGCAAATAGCTGCCATATATCCAGTCCCTGTTCCCACATCGAGAATTTTTTTAGCATAAGGAAAGACTCTTTTAATAAGTTCAAGAGAAAGACTATGGATATGAGGTGTTGAGATGCACATATCACAAGGGATATCAATTGCGGCATCAAAGTAAGGATTTTCTTGACAAAACCAACGACGGTCAATCGCTCTAAATCCATCTTCAATAAAATTGGATTTAAGGATTTGTCTGTCTTTCAAATGGGTAATAAGACCCTCTAAAGTAGTGGTCATTGAACACCGAAAAGAACGGATCACAGCCTGATCAAAAAGCTTTACAGGCCAACTTGAAACCGGTAATGAAGTATCAATGACTTTAGCCAAAACTTTTTCATCTTCCATTACTACTATTTCTGCACAACACCATCCCTCGTTCCAAGGAACAAGGCACCAGTTTCCAGGACGATATTTTTGCTGAAGTTCCAATCTTTCTTTTATTACCCCTATTGAACACTCTGATCCAAATGAAATCAGTAGAAATAAAAATAAAAAACACTTTTTCATATAAACACCTAAATTTTTGATAAATAATTTATTAAATAAACAATAATAAAGTCAATCGTATCGTAAATATTACGCTACTAGCTGGAAAATTTTTTATATGATTCAAACAAAGAGCAATAAATAAGAAATAAAGGTTTCAACATGTTTATTCTTATCGCAGGAGTTTTTCCAATTTCAGCTTCTAAAGGATCGTTCAAGCGAAGATCCCGCTATATGGGGTGAATGGCTTGAATGCATAGAAAGAGTAACCAATAAAAACCCCTATAATAGTTAGTCTCTATTGCATTCAGGTTTTTAAATATTTTTCGATAGCATTAGCAATGGACAGCGCCATTTTCTCAACATACTTCTGATCAGAAAGGTGAGAATGCTCTTGTGGATTGGTGATAAAACCACCTTCTATGAGAATAGCAGGCATATATGTCTCACGAATAACATGGAAATTCCCTGTCTTGACTCCTCTGTTTTTAGCACCTGTTGTCTTAATCATTCCATCAAGGACAAGCTCTGCTAATTTTTTTGAGGCATTTTGTCTCCACTTTGACCCTCTATTATAATAATAGATCTCAATCCCTTTTGCCTGGGGATTTTTAAAAGCATTATAATGAATGCTGACAAAGAGTTTACTTTTTGTGTCGTTTGCAATAGCTGTCCGTTTCGAAAGAGAGATAAAAACATCACGACTCCGGGTAAGGATCACGCGATACCCCTTCTGATGAAGGTATTGCTTCACAAGGGTTGCCGTTTTAAGAGCTAATGCTTTTTCCTCAATCGATTTAACAGTCGCACCAATATCAAAGCCTCCATGCCCAGGGTCAATCACAACCAATTGTTTGTTTGAGTTTTTTGTGGGGGTAGCTGCTGCAATATGCGTTTCAGTTTCGATGCGAGAACCTTGAGAACAGGAAGTCATCAGTGGAGTTGCAGAACAAATAAATAAAATTAGGAACTTAAGCATGAAAATATTTTAGCCGGATTCCTACTCTGACGTCAAATGAGAAATGCATCTTGCAACGTCTCGATCATCAAAAGGGAGAAGGCGTCCCTTAATTTTTTGGAATGGTTCGTGTCCTCTGCCTGCAATCAAAACAAGGTCATTTTCTTTTGCCATAAAGATTCCCCGCTCTATGGCAGCCTTCCGATCGACTTCAATAATAGCCTCTTTAGAAAGCCCTGCAGCAATTTCTCTACAAATCACCTCGGGTTCTTCAGAGCGAGGATTATCAGAAGTAATAATCAATTGATCAGAATATTTTTCTGCTGCAGCTCCCATTTTTGGCCGCTTATCTTGATCTCGTTCTCCTCCGCACCCAAAAATAGTGATAATCCGCCCTGTTTTTAGAGCATGCAAGGTTTCTAAAACTTTAGAAAGAGCTTCCGGCGTGTGGGCAAAATCAACAAAAAGATGGAACCCTTTAGAGTTTTCAATCCTTTCTAATCGCCCGGGAACTCCTGGAAACGTAGTGAGTCTTTTTTGGAGAATAGAGAGACGCTCTCCTTTTTTTAATCCGACTGCAAGAGCGGCTAAAACATTGTAAACATTATATTCTCCTATTAAGGATGTTTTAATCGGTGTTGTTTTTCCGTTGTACTGAAGGTCAAAAGTGGTCCCTTCCAAGGAAAAATGAATGTTTTTTGCCTGAAGATCTGCAGTCGAATGAATTCCAAATGTGACTCCCCCTTGCATTGCTTTGGCTCTTGGATCATCAATATTATAGATCTTTTCCTTGCAGTTTTCAAAAAGCTTTAGCTTTGCCTTGAAATACTCATCCATTGTTCCATGATAATCGAGATGATCTTGTGAAAGGTTTGTAAAAATGCCCATATCGAATTGGATTTCCCCCACACGATTTTGATCTAATGCATGTGAAGTGACCTCCATTACCACCCCTTTAAGGCCTTGATCCGTCATTTCGCGGAGTGTTTTATGGTTGGTTACAACATCAGCTGTTGTGAGCTGCGCATTGAATCGTTGTTTTCCAATAATAGTTTCTATCGTTCCCATGAGTCCAAAATTAGCAAGAAGATGGTGGATTAAGTATGCCGTTGTGGTTTTTCCATTGGTTCCTGTAATCCCCACCAAGTAGAGAGGGTGCCTCTCTGTTTCATAATAGCGCTTTGCTAGAAGAGCCTCCAACTTGTTCACGTTAGGAGTGATAATTTGAACAATCCCCTGCAAAAAAGGATTAAAAAAGTCAGTAAGTACAGCAACAGCACCTGTTTCAATTGCTTTAGGAATAAACTCACTGCCATCAAAGGTCTTTCCCTTTTTAGCAATAAACAAACTCCCTGGAGCAATAAATTGAGAATGAGAAGAAATTCCCGTTACCTCAATTTCCCTGCTTCCCTTTACCTCAACATCAAGATCTTTTAACAATTTTTTTAGTTTCATCTGTTCCAGTTTGTATAGAGTTCATTCAGGATATTTACTTGTTCACTCCAGTCAGCTTTTTCAGGATCTGCCTCAGGATGTCCAGGGGGGAAACCATGAGGATCATCAGGGGGAATCCCTAAATATTTATAAGTTTTTTCCATGATATGGCGAAAAGCAGGGGCCGCACATCTTCCGCCAAAATAGGTCTTTCCAATCCCTGGCATATACCGATATTCAGGTTCATCAATCGCTATATACAGAAGGAATTTTGGATTGGAGGCGGGAGTAAAACCAATAAAGCTGGAATAGTGATGCTTTTTCGAATAGGTACCCTTAATAATTTTCTCCGTTGTTCCAGATTTCCCCCCTTCCGTATAGCCAGGGATATCTGCTCGCACTCCTCCCCCACCGGGTTTGGTGACTGATTTTAGCGCATAGATGATTTCTCGGCTAACTTTTGGGTTGAAAACTTGTTTTTGCTCCTGATCCGAATGATCAAAAATAACCTTTCCCTCTTTCACAATTTTTTTCACAATGGTGGGCTTAACAAGATATCCACCATTAATCATAATGGAATAGGCCCTAAGAAGTTGCATGCTATTTGTTAACAGATTATATCCAAACGATAATGAATAGGGTGTAGGGGTCGACCACTGAAGCCTTCCATTCCCATAAGTTTTAGTAGGAGAGGGTAAGAGCCCCGGACTTTCAGAGGGCAGTTCAATCCCAGTAAAGGTTCCAAATCCAAAAACCTCCTCTAATTGCTTCCGATACCATTCATCTCCTAAAGTTCCAACAACCCGCTGAATTAATTTTGCTACATAGATATTTGATGACTTTTGAATAGCTAAATACATATTCAAATAGCGGTGAGTCCCGACATCCCGAATGGGGTTTTTTCTTCCTGGGAAGGTCCCATCATTAACCGGCATCATGTCTGTGGGATCAAAAATAGGCTCTTTCCCTTGCCTTTTGAGTTCTTCATTTGCCATCAATGCAATCGCAACCGAAATCGGTTTCATCGTCGATCCAGGCTCAAAACAATCTGTGATTGCCCGCACCTTTGTTGCCGAAAGGAGCTCAGGATCATTATAGTATTTCCGGTATTCAGAAGGATCAAAGAAGGGATATTGAGCCAAAGCATACACTTCCCCAGTATTTGGATTCATCATTACCGCCCAACCACTTTTTGCTCCCGCTCCTTTAACAGCCCGCTCAATCTCTTCTTCAGCAATTGCTTGGATATAATGATCAATGGTTAGATAGACATCTGCACCATCTTCAGGATGATTAACAAGGAGCCCTCCTTCAAGAGCTTTGCCTGGAGAGCGGAGAAGAAGGCGTTTTCCTGGATTCCCCTGCAGGTAAGAGTCAAAAGTGAGCTCAAGCCCCCCAGTTGGAAGTGCTTTTTGCGTATCAGGATCACGATCATCCCTAACAGTATGGAGAACATTCCCCAAAAGCTTTCCATAAGGATAGGCGCGTTGATAATCTTCTTCAAAATAGAGAGCATTCGAAGGAATTTTCTTCCATCTTGCAAACGGACGCCACCAGGAAAGGAGAAGTTCTTTTTCTTCTTCACTCACCCACTTTTTTAATCGACGACTCCGCGATTTTTTTTCAAATTGCTCACGGACAGAATTTTTACCCTTCCAATCTAAAGAGAGATGTTCTCCTATTTTAAGTGAAATCTCCTCTCGATAATCTTCATGAATTGAAATAGGGTCTATGTAGAGATGATACTTTTTAACATCAAAGACTAGGGGGTAATGCTTTTCAGGATGTCCTTCCTTTAAGTCATTACACGCAATAAAGCGCCCCCTTTTATAGGGTTCTACAAGAGAAAACTGATGCTGTGCTTTTGCTTGTTTTTCCCACTTCAATCCTTCACTGATTTGTAGTTTATAAAACTGAAAGATAATCAAGCAAAATAAGATGAGCATGGTAATAGCAAGGAATAAAAGACGTCGAAAATCTTTGGCCTCAAGCTTTTCCATCATCTCTCCTTATCAATAACAACCACTTCATCGACATAAGGATACCTTAAATGGGAATATTCTTTTTGCCTTAAAAGTTTGATTAATCGATCAGGACTTTCGATCTGCTCAATTTCAAGGGAAAGATGAGCATTCTCTTCTTCCAATTGCTTAAGAGATTTAACAAGCTTTGGAATTTCCATCTTGAGCTCAGTGAGATCATTTTGCTTATCAATGTAGGTATAAAGAAAACCCCCTAAGATAAATATACAGATGAGAAGTCGAATTAGTAATCCCTTACTCACATGAATTTATCCTCACATTTTTTCAGCAACGCGCAGTTTTGCACTCCGTGCCCGCCTGTTCATTCGGGCCTCTTGAAGACTAGGGATCAGCGGTTTTTTACTTAAAAGTTTTAGCATTGGATAGATATGAGACTCTTTCATCTCGACCATTTTTTTGATTGGCTTTGAGGCTGCTCTAAAGAGATTTTTCACAATACGATCTTCTAAACGGTGGAAAGAAAGAACACCAATCCTTCCTCCAGGAGCTAGCACATCTAAGGCCTCTTTAACCCCTTTTTCAACTGACTCGAGTTCACGATTAACACTGATTCGCAGCGCTTGGAAAACAAGAGTAGCAGGATGGAGTTTCTTCTTTGATCTTCCAATAGAATTAGATAGGATTTCAGCGAGTTCTGTTGTTGTTTCAATCGTCTTTTTTCGGCGCGCCTCGACAATAGCGCGTGCTGCTTTTCTCCATTGTCTTTCTTCACCATATTCTTGGAAAAGTTTCCCAAGGTCTTTTTCAGACCACTTGTTGACAATCTCTTTAGCCGTAATCCCTGTTGTAGGATCCATTCGCATATCTAGTGGCCCTTCTCTCATGAAACTAAACCCTCTTTCTTTCTCATCTAATTGCATTGATGACACTCCCAAATCAAAAAAAAACCGTTGACCTGAGTTATTCCCTTCTCATTTAGCACTTCTTTTACGAAGCTAAAGTTCGAATGAATAAACTCTACCTTTCCTTCAAATTCTTGAAGATTCTCTTTTGCTAGCTTTAACGCGTTGACATCCTGATCGCACCCATAATAGGTTTCAATTTCAGGATGAGCTTCAAGTAAAGCTTTAGCAAAACCACCTGCGCCCAATGTTCCGTCAAAAAAAGAAGAGAGTTTTTGTCCATGGAAAATTTCCAAGCTCTCTTGCAACATGACAGGAATATGCTTCATTAAACGTTCTCGTACTCTTCTTGTTCTACTGTAGACATTGAAGCAAGAGAATCCTCCTCGCTCCCTTCATCTAATAAGGCAAATGCCTCTTCAGTTAATTGGGCTAAATTTTCATTTTCCCCGCCTAGGAATGCTTCTAGATCGAGTTCATACTTCTCTTTTGGCCAAATCTCAATCTTATTGAGAACGCCTGCAATCACAATTTCACTTTGAATCTTAGCTGCTTTCTTAAGGACAGGGGGAAGAACAACACGTCCTAACTTATCACATGAGCAGTGGTGGAGAGTGGAAAAGAAGAGAGTAAAAAACTTTTGGTATTTTGCAACATGTTGTTTGGCTTGGAATTTTTTAACAATCCGATCAATGTCACTTCTCTTATAGATCGCAAGGGATCCACCGAGACCTAAGGCAATGGTAAACTCTAAATTTCCATTTTCCACTAAGCCATAACGCATCTGCTGCGGCAAAACAAAACGATTTTTGTCGTCGAGCTTCGAGTGTGTTGATCCATTAAAAAAGAAGTTGTTCATAACAATCAGTGCGTTATTTTTTCCACTTATTTCCACATCCTATCATTGGCTTTTAAAATGAGCAATCATTTTGTCGAAAAACGATGTGCACAACTGTTTAAACAATCTATAAGTTATTAATAATAAGAGAGAAATATAAAGTGGAAATCTGTGGAAAAGTTGTTCACAGACTTCGAACTTTTCCTTAATTCTTGGGGCAGGTATAACTAAGAAGAAATAACAAAACAAAAGTCATATGGCAGAAGCAAAAACAATTGATAACTTAGGTCTTGATACTTCGGTTAGATGGGCTCAAGATCAAAAGTTTCTAGATGAATCGCTCATCAAAGAGTCCCCTTTTATTTCTAGGCAAACAACCATTGATGTCTCCTCTCCTTCTTTTTCTAGTGAGTTTGACACTCTATTTCAGATTAATAAACGTTTTGCCCCTTGGGCCCTCCTCCTTTCCCCACAAGGGTATAACCTGCAAAAGATGCGTCTTTTTACTTTTCAAACCATTCCCTCTCTTGGATCGGATGAATTCCTCTCTTCTCAAATGCAAAAAATCAAAGATAAAATCGATGCATCAAAAGAGGCCCGTATAAAAAGGCGCGAAGCTGGACAAGGCTCAGAATATGCATGGGAAGATGAAAGGGAGGAAGAAGATGAACTTCGAGAGTCAAAAACATTAATTGCTCTTTTAGAATATCTACAACTTATCGACTCCCTTATGATTGAAATCAATTCGCGTCGAAGCCAATATCAGAAAGGATAAAAGATGTCCCAATCAAACTGGATAGAATTATTAGGCTGGAGTGAAGAACAGGTTGAAGACATCCGCTTTGCTGGCTACTCCTTTGTTAAACAAGGACACTATGAACATGCTCTGAAATTCTTTGAAGTCCTTGCTATTTTACCTAATGAAAATGTCTATGATCTGCAAACCCTTGGAGGAATCTACCTTCAAATAGGAAATAACCTTTCAGCCTTAAACTTTCTCGAAAAGGCACTTGTTATCGACCCTGCTCATGAACCTACTCTTTTAAACCGTACGAAAGCGCTCTTTCTTCTCGGTTATAAAAGACAAGCCCTTTCTCAAGCCTCAAAACTGGAGAGAAGTTCCGACTCTGTTATCGCAGACCAAGCGCGCGCTCTCACCTTAGCTTACAGTTAATCGCGCTTCAATGCTTGACGGCGACGCTCACGCTTAATCAATGGAAGCTCCCCTTTTTCCACCTCTTCCATCTCACATGTCAGGGAAGGAAGATCGATTTTAAACCCTTCGATAAATTTATGCCCCCATTCTTTCCTTTGAGATTGAGAAGGTTCATGAGTAATATTTAAAGGGAGTGTCTTTTTCTCTTCATAAAAGAGAGCAACACTTATTGGCGAAAGTTTCTTCTGCCAAAGCTTCTTAAAGGAATCAAGCCCCGAAACACCTTCTAATTGTTCAAAGAGACTTTTGCGACAGAGCCCGAGGATAAAAGGTTGTTCAGCTCCCTTTGCACCCAATTGATAGGCATAGATCCCCTCATTAATGGGAATGGCCGTTGGAAGATTTGTTTGCTCCCCTTCTTCAATGGTAATGAAAAAGTGATCCGCATGAACCTTTTCCATCGCTTCGATGGCATCATGAAACCTTACTTTCTCTTCAAAAACCATTTGATCGGTTCCAAACATGACAAACGGGGAAGCATGACGTCTATTTTCAAGAACTTTGGTAATAAGCGTAGCATAGTCATTCCCTGGATAATCACATACATTGAGGAAATGAACAGTATGGAATTCATTTTGTAGATTCAGGTATGCCCTCTGAAACTCATGATCACTCCCCTTATATAGGACATAGATCTCATTGATATCTCGAGCCTTTGCAAAAAGGGACTCAAGAGAAGCATAGAGATGAAGAGGGCTATCTTCTGAAAAGAGGACCACATCTGCTTTGTATCGATGGAGAGAGGGTGTATTTAATCCAAGGGGAAGATGAGATAGACTTGAGTAGGGATAAAGAGAGCGGAGGTGGGATTCAACTGCCGCCACTTTTTGAAGATGGAGCTTATGATCTACAGCTTCATTGCCTGTATTTTTTACATAACTCACCTCATCCATAAAAAGAATATGCTCCGGACCCATTTCTAGAAGAGGGAGTTGAAGCGTTAACTGAATACATTCATCAATAAACTCCCCTTCATATAAAAAATCTTGCAATTTGATCTCTTGGAAAAATCCTGCGTAAAAAGAGACTAATGGAGAGAGGGTTTTCTTCTCTTTTTGACGAAATGTCTTTTGAAGAAAACTTTGATCTGAAAATAATTCCCCATCGACTACTTGATAGTCTGGATGAGAAATTGCACGAGAATAGGTCATCCATACATCGGGATTTGCATAAGCACAATTGAGGTGATCAAAGACATTCTCATGGGAGAGCCAATCTTTCCCATCAATAAGAGCAATGATCTCATGGGAATCACACTTTCCTATGAGTGGATAAAGGATTTCAAGGACGGGTTTTCTTTCGTCATAGCGGACAACTTCTATTTTTTTCCCGTCACTAAACTCTTTGACCTTTTCATAGGTTCCATCTGACGATCCATTATCAATATAAATAATCCTATGGTGGGGATAGGTTTGGCTAAGGAGTGAGTTTAAGTTTCTTTCAACATCAGAAAGGTTATTTTCCCCTAGGACAATCGCAACAATCATCTGATCTTCTAAAATTGGATGGAGCTGTTTTAACTTTTTCTGAACTTGATTATCTCCCAATTCTTTTGGAAGGGTTGCTACCATTCCAAAGTGGTTTTTTATCCCAAAATAAGTCGATGCAAGAACAGCAATTAGAAACAAAAATACAAATGGCTTTTTCATAAATACCTCTCCAAATAATGGTAAAGTGTATAGCTTCTATGAACTTTTTTTTGCAATCTAATCAATCATTGTTAGTTAATTTAACGCTCTCTTTTTTGGGTATCAGGGTGTTAGCAAAAAAAGGTGGGAAGTGTGTGATTTTTTGTTGCTGAAAGAAGGACGATGGTGGTAGTGTTACGCCGAAAAAAAAAGCCACACTTTTCCTGTGGAAAAAATTGTCGATAACTTTGGAAGAATTGCATGTCTCTTGAAACAAAAGAAGATACTTGGTCAGACTTTTTATCATTTATGGAAAACCGGTGCTCTAGAGCAGAGTATGAAAACTGGATTGCCCCCATAGAATATGTCGGAAATTCTGATCCAATTACCCTTCAAGTTCCCAATGTTTTTGTTCAAGAATATCTCCTCGATAATTACAAAGAAGCACTCACAAGTTTCTTTCCTAAAGATAAAAAAGGTGAGCCTCTCATTTCTTTCTTAATTAAGGAAGGAGAAAAGAAAAAAGCACTTAAAAAACCCACTCCAAAACCGAAAAAAACCTCAGAGTTTGACCAAAACCTTTCCTTTAATATCTCCTACACCTTTGACAACTTTATCGAAGGCCCCTCAAACCAGTTTATTAAATCCGCAGCATTAGGGGTTGCCTCACGTCCAGGTAAATCCTACAATCCCCTCTTTATTCATGGCGGCGTTGGTCTTGGAAAAACACATCTTCTTCATGGAATTGGTCAATACATCCAGAGCCATCATAAAAAACTCCGCCTCCAATGTATTACAACAGAAGCATTCATCAATGATTTAGTCTCTCATCTAAGAAATAAGTCGGTTGATAAGATGAAACGGTACTTCCGCGGCCTTGATATCCTCCTAGTTGATGATATTCAGTTTTTGCAAAACCGCCTGAACTTTGAAGAAGAGTTTTGCAATATGTTTGAAGCGCTGATCAATCAAAACAAACAAATTGTGATTACAAGTGATAAACCTCCTGGTCAATTGAAGCTGTCAGAACGGATGATTGCCCGGATGGAATGGGGCCTTGTCGCTCACATGGGAACACCCGACTTAGAAACGCGCGTGGCCATTCTCCAGTACAAATCCGAAGCTGTCGGTCTTCATCTTCCTAACCAACTTGCCTTTTATATTGCAGAGCATATCTATAACAACGTCCGCCAACTTGAAGGAGCGATTAACCGTCTCAGCGCTTATTGCCGCTTGATGCATCTTGAACCTTCTCAAGATGTTGTCGACTCCACTCTCAGCGAAATGTTCCAAGCTCCTGTCCGCTCTAAAATTTCTGTCGATCGAATTATTCATAGTGTTGCCTCGATGTTCAATGTTCGAGAAAGTGATCTGAGGGGTTCTTCGCGCGCTAAAGAGGTTGCTTATCCTCGACAAATTGCCATGTATCTCGCTAAAGAACTTCTCGGCGAGTCGCTTATGAAAATTGCATCTGCCTTCGGCGGCAAAACCCATTCGACTCTTCTTCATGCCTGGAAGAAAATTGCCCAGCAATTAGAGACCGATGATGTTCTCCGTCGTCAACTTCAAATGACCCGCCAAAATATCGAAGCTTAAGCTTGGGGCTCAAAAGTTTCTCTTTCAGAGACACTATTTAAATGTGAAAATATTTCCCTTGGTGGATATGGGACACGAATACCATGAAGCTTAAAGGCTTTCCATGCCTCAAAAATAATATCGCTTTGAATGCCACTTGTTCCATTTTCAGGATCCCGGACCCATATTCTAAGTTTTAGCTCTACAGCATTATCAACCATCGATCTAAACCGCACATAGGGGGCAGGCTCTTTCATGACACGATTTGTTTCTTGAGCAATTTCTACAAGGAGCTTTTGAACAAGCTCCAAATCAGAATCAAATGAGACTGTAAATTCAATTTCCATTCGGATAAAAGGATCACTAAAAGACCAATTTTCTAGCTTATGTGAAATAATTTCCTGATTGGGAATTAAATGTTCTTTTCCCTCTCGGGTGCGTACTGAGACATAACGGGCGTGGAGCTTATTCACAATCCCATAAATTTTCCCATCATTTAAGCTAATCACATCCCCTGGCTTAATCGAGCGATCCATTAAAATAATGAACCCACTGAAAAAGTTAGAGAGAATATTTTGCAATCCAAAGGCAATTCCCACACCAATCGCCCCTGCAAAAATAGAAAAGGCTGAAAGATCCACTCCTAAAAGGGTGAGCCCGATATAAAGAGAGAAAGCAATCAAAAGGGTTTTCATTGCTTTAGAAAAGAGGAGGGATAACGAGGGTTGAAGATGGGTTTGTTTTTTTAGCCTCTTTTCGAAATACTTCGTAACAATAAGAGCTCCCCAAATCAAAACGGCTGTTGTAGAGAAAGCTTTAACAAGCCCTAATAGAGTAAAGGTTGTCGCTCCTAGTTTAAATGTTATTTTTTGGAGAGAGAGAACAATAGGGTGAAGGAGTCCTAAAAAATAAAAGATAAAAGCCGTCCACCCCAAAAGGTGGGTAAAGATATAGGCCCCTATTGACTTCGAGAAAATTCTCACAAGACGGGCATTTAATAAAACGCCAATAATAAAAAGAGACATTTGAACAATGGAAACATCGACTTGAAATGTAAAGGTTAAGATCGGAAGAAAAAGGATTTCAATAATAAAAATCCCAATAAAAAATCCAAATGTTGGATCGGTCAAAACCCTATTGAGTTTCTTAAACCTGATTGAGACTTTTTTCTTTAGAAAAAGGGCAAAAAAGCCCCCACCAATTAAAGCAAAAAAAAGACTTCCAAATTCTAAAAAAAGTCCTTGATGATCACTCCAGTCCATAGCATCCTCATATTTGTAGAATTAATATAACCCAAGGCACATAAAATTTCCCTTAAAATCTATAAAAACCCTAATAAACAGGAGTAAAAAATATTTTTTTAATCTTTGTATAAGCAAGGAAGGAATATCTCTCTTTTACGGGATAAAACAAATTAAATTTATCGTTGTTTTTATAAGAGGTTTAGACTAGCCTCTTAACAATTTCTTAAACTCTAATGGAGGTTTTATGGAAGCTTTATCTAGCTATGATGGTCAAATCAATATCACTTTTCAACAGTCCCCCTCAAAGGATGCTCTCTACTTCAGAATTGAACTAGCCAATACAGTTTGGACCCCATTTACTGGGCAACGCCAAGGCATTCAAGAGCAAGGGACTCTCGATAAATGGCTTTGGGATCCGATCACTCCTCTCTATAATCCTCTTGTGACCCTCACCAATACAATTTGTTCTTATCTCTTTGGTAAGCGCCCTTTATCTTACCATATCGATCAAGCTTCAGCGTTTAGAGCACTGGATGCCATTGATCAGGCTTACAAGCAGTATTTTCCTATCCATCAGGTTGCCGAACTGCAAGGTCTTGAAAGGATCTACCGCACCCCTGAAGGGATGAGCAATTATATGGATAGCCGTCTCCGCTCTAGGGCCGCTGTTCTTGGAACCCTTTTAAGAGATGCTGCGCGCCCTGTTGCAACAGCCCTTACTCCAGAGGTTCGAGCTCATCTTCCCTATTACTCTTTCCCCACAACAACGACCCCTTGGACCGGCATGGTGGGCCACACCAAAGAAACGGGTGAATTTATGGGTCGCGTTGCCAATGGCGGTGGAAGAAAAGTAGGGTACTCTGAATCAGGAATGATTTATGCTCCTGAGCAAAGAAGAAAAGGCCTGGGAAAAGAAGCGACTTTCGCTCTTATTGTCCATGCTTGGCTTTTTAAAAATCTCCAGTTTCCTGTAGGAAAAGCTCCTGTCACATATTTTACAGCAACGGTTTCTCCCGATAATCGAATCACAAGTGGTTTAGCCGCTAAATTTAGGGCTGAAGTTTTAGAAAGTGAATTAAATCCCTATGACAAAAGCTCCCAGCGCCACCTGTATGGAATTCCAGCAGATCGAATCGATGAGCTCCTTGGGCGTCTGATCCCTAATCCTGAAGAGCAAATTACTATCAATGATCAAGCGCCGGCAGACTTTTTTGCTGCGCAACAGAGAGAATAACTCCCCTTCAGGGTTATTTTCTATGATCGATAAGGGCAAAGGTGAAGGTTTTTTCTGGGAAAAATTCTGCAAGCCTTTGCTTCCCTTTAATCAATTCTTCCGTTTTCCATAAGCTATCTGTCAAAAGAAGGGTCTCTTTGTCTTGGATTTTTGGGCCTGGAAGGGACAGAGTGCACTCAAGAAGGGCTGAGAGTTCTTTTGCAAGGATATATACTGGTTCGCTTTTAGGGAAGGGGCTATCAACTAGAGGTACTATGACATCAGGAAGAGGCCATGAAGATTTTGAAAGAGCAATCACTATTAATGATGCTAGAATTTTTCCACGCTTTGTTTTGAGAAATTCTTGATGAAGATCCTTGATGGGACCGCACGGTTCAAAAAGAGAACGATGGGGATGAAGAGGGGGGCAATCCTTACATTTTTTTGGTCTCCAGCAGCGCGGGCACCGCTCCTTGCGATCGATCCACTCGATTTGCTCAAAGCAGGAAGGACAAAGGAGATGATGCCCTTTTTTGACTGGACTATCACAATGAAGACAATAAGCCGGATAGAAGAAATGGATGATGTTATCGGAGACCGTACTTAGGATTTTCAAAGGTTCCGCCGATATAGAGGGTGAAGGGTTCTGTCACTTTAAGGAGGACATATTGTTTCATCTTAATATTGATATTGAGATTCCCTTCAAAGTCTAAGTAAGAGTGTTCAATAGGAGAGAGGAAAAACTGCGAGCGCTTTCCTTCACTATAACTCCCTTTAAGGTTGGTCAGATAAACGCGCCCATCAAGCATCACAAACTCTAAGTCTCCACGGACAGGAACGAGAAGTCCCATATCAAGTCCAAGACGTCCTAAAATTTCGAAGGGGATATCGAGGATGTGATAATCCCTTTTAAAGGTATTGATAAAGTTCAAATCCCCTTTCCCAGTAAAGCTCTTGATTTCTCCTAGGGTTCCACGAATATTATAGCAATGCAAATTACGAATGGCTAACGGTTTTATCCGCGTCGGATATTGCCCAATCTTCTTTAGGAGACTAGGACGGAAATCGGTAATCGCTAGTTCAGGAACACTGAGTTCCCATTTGTCTTCATCAGACTGAGTGATCTGGATGGTTTCCATTGAGAACATCCCTGAGACATCACTGAGCTTGAAATGATTGAGCTCAATATGCTTTGGTTGGATATGGATTTCGCTTAGAAGAGTCTCCATGACAGAGCCCATAAGCTGAAAGTTTTTTCCCTTCAGATAACCGGAAAACTGGCTATTATCAAACGATGTTTTTGAAAGGATCAAATCCCCACTGAGTTCATACCCTCTTCCAATTTCAAATCCCTGGATGGTTTCTTGAACTGAATCAGGAAGGAGCTTGGCAAATTTTGGCACATTAATTTTAAGTTGGCCAGCAAGCGCCATTTTATCAAGGAAGGAGTCCTTTGGATTGTGATGGAAAGAAAAGTCAAGGCCACAGACTCCCCCCTCAATCGTTTGAATAAAGAATCCTTCGTTGTTGTTCCAATCGGTTGCAATCACAAGTGGAGGGGTCTTCTGCCCCTCTTTAGTGAGCTCTTTAATCTCAAAACGGGATCTAAAACGATCGAAAAAGGAAAGCTTGGCACAAATATCAAAAGGGATCTCGTCATAAGCAGTATTGACGTTCAAAGAGAGCTTTTCATTTGCAAAATCAAAGGAGAAATTATTTAGATACCACGCTTTATCTCCAATCCAATAGTATCCTTCTTTTAAAGAGCCTTTTGCTTTTTTCTTTTCTCCTAAGGAAAAATCAAAAGTTGCCTCCATTTGATTATCCCAACGTATTGGATAACCAAAGATGATGAGACGCTCTTCTTCATAACTCATATGAGGAAGTGAGTGAGTCTGTCCTAAAAATGAAAGCATCTCTGGAGGAACAACCAATTTCATATCCTTTCCAGATAGGGTCTCTTTAAAGTATTTAAGAGAATCAAAATGACATTTTGCCCAAAGTTGATTGGACCTTGGATGGAGAAAGTTAAAATTGGCATCCCCCATAGAAAATCCAACAGATGGCTGATAAGAAATGTTTAAAATTTCTGAACTTTCTAATCGAAGGTTACCACGTCCAAACTCTTCACCAATTAACTTAATATGGGAGTCAAAAAACCACTTTTGAAATCCTTTTGAAAAGTCGAAAATAATATCCCCACTTGCAAAAAGGGTCCCACTTAAATAGTCCGAATCAAATTCTGAATGAGGAAAAAGATTTTTCACCTCGCCAAGTTCGACTCGAAGCCCTTCAAGAGGAAGCGTAAGGAATTTCCCCTCTTCATCAAAAGAGCCTGCCCCTCCTTTTAAGAAACTTTTCTTCCAAATCACTTCTAAATTAGGGATCTTCCACTTCATCCCCTCTCTTTTCATTTGGGCATGGACACTCAGTGCTCCCATTTCAAATCGCTCTAAACTAAAATGATCGCCCCTTCTATTTCCATGAATTGATAGGTGGTCGAGATCAATGGGTCCCATAGACAAATGTTTGCTTTGGGCATCAAAAAGAAAGGTTTCCCCAGAAAAGTCATAGTTGATTTTAAGAGATAAGTCTCCTTGAACATTAGGGCCCCGCATTTCATCAAGAGTTTCCGCTTTAACAGGAACAATTCCTGCTGAACTTAAGAAATCAAGATGATGGACTAAATCAAGCGCTGAAAGATTCGTTTCAATTTCTGCGCGATTTAAACTTCCCTCTTTAAAGGTCAACGCTTTCACATTAATCAAAGCTCCATAAAGACGGGTGCGGTCTCGATCAAAGGTTAATGCAAATTCTTCTCCAGCTTGAGCTCCAGTTCCCACTAACCGACAGATTTCATGCGTAGGAGCTTCCAACCGACAGTCGTAGACAAGGACCCCCTCTTCAGCATCCACCTCTAAAAGGGGAACATTGAGCTCATAAGATCGTGGCATATCTCCCGCAGTTAGCATTAAGGTCCCTGCAACCTTTTCAATAATAAACCGCTTCTCATCAGCAGAGTAATAAAGATCTCCTGCTAAATTTTCAAACCCTAAGGTGGAGGAAAAGGGATAGCTTCCTTCTTTAAAATGAAGGGCAATTTTCCACTCAAGAAGTTCTTCAACCTCTCCAATGTAAGCATGGAGATGCATGGCTCCAGGACCACTCATCATCTGCCCCTTTAATGGGATCTCTACTCCTCGAAACATTTCAAAGTGATTTAAAAAGGAAAGAGCCCCCTGCGCCCCTCCTTCTATAGAATAGGTATCGATTGTGAGCTCACTTCGATCCTCCAAACTAAAATCAACAGCAATCTCAGCTTGGAACCGAACATTGTTAGCAATCGCATCAACATTTTGGAAGAGAAATTCTGTCCCCTCTAAATTTACTTCAGAGGTAAAGGAATCAAACTCTATTCCAAATGAATGCTCTTTGAGGCGGACCCCTTTTAAAGGAATTTTTCCTCTCCAAAGCCCTTCATTGAAATCATAAAAAAATGTACAGCTAGGCGCCTTTTCATCTCCTTTGATTTGAGGATCCATATCAATATCCTTAGAATGATATTTCAAAAGGGTCGGGTCAACGGTAAATTCTATTGCATGAGCATTAAAGGTTCCTTCAATACCAATGAGTCCCTCTGCTCTAAAATCCTTATTCCAAAAAATGAGAGGGAGGTTAAGCGTTCGATCAGAAATTCTTTCTCCTTTAAACCATCCCAGTTCTAGAGCTTTCTGAAATTTTTGCTCCTTGAATTTACTAATATCCCAACTCCATCCAAATTCAACGGCATCATCTTTTTCACTCTCACGGATAAAGGCGAGTGTCCCCTCGACCCCCAAACGGTTGTCTACTGTTTTGAGTTTTAAATCGAGATCTAGAGCTAGAGGATCGGTCATCCCCTTATATTTTTTTACCTTAAGAACTTCTGCGAGATTGTCAGATGAAACAAGAGCATCAATATTGATGTTTAAATGGGTATAAAGTCCTTCAAAAGCTATTTTTCCTTGAGTCCCCTGATATTCACAAACAAGGGTTGAAGGTTTAACGTATTGATCATGCATTGCTAAGAAAAGATTGACCCCTTTAATTGTTCTCTTTTCTCCAAAAGCCACTTCCCCACCTAAAAGAGAAAGTTCCCAGCAGGTGCCATCATAAAAGTCAGGGGTCGAAAGATCAAATTCCCCTTTTCCAGAAACCTCTTTTGCTTGCCACTCAAGTTTTTCAGAGGGAAGACGCATATGAACATCAGAAGCTTCGAAATGTGTGAGTTCAAAGCGAGTGAGTTTTTTCTCTTCAACCCAACCACTCCCCTTTCCATTAAACATCCCTTCATCGATATTAAGTTTTTCTAAAAAAGGGAGAGGAGAGCTAGCAAAATGCTTAAAAAGCCTGAGTTGATGGGGAGTAAGATTTTGACACTCCGTTTCGACAAAAAATCGGTGATTTCCTTTAGAAGTCAGAGCAAAGTAACTCCGAATTTCATCCTTTGCAAAAATCTGGGAATCAAAGGCCATTTTCCAAAAGGTCTCATCCTCTATTTTTCCTTCTCCTATAAGATGAAAAGGAGCTTCCCCTTTATCCCCATGATAAATTCCATGGAATTCTATGAGAGGGGCATTCAACTGACTAAATCGGAGGTTCCCATTCACATCTACAAAAGACCATCCTTCATTTGAATGAGGGTCCTTAATTGACATACTCATTCCTGTGACTTCCCCTTCTCCTATAAAATAAGGCCAAACCTTTTCAAAAAATGGATGGGATTCAAAATTTCCGATTTCATCTTTTGAATGAAAGTGTTCTTTCCATCCCAAATGATGAATAGCGACTGCAAGTCCATACTTTTCATGGGAAAGGGAAAAGTCGCTTAAGCTAAGGTCATACTTAATGTAATCTACAAGATGGGGTGGATCTAAAGCTAATGAGAGTGTTCCATTTAATGCTCCCTTATTGACTAAAAGTTGATCATTAATCTGAGGGATGAAAAACCTGCCAATTTCAAATGCCCAAATCACATCAAGATCTTTAAAATTTAGATCAAATTTAAGATCCTTATGATCCTTTGCAAAAGAGGCGGTCAGTGTTGGTTCTTCTCCCTTTTTACTAATTTTTAAGAGACCTTTTTTTCCTTCTTCAGGATTAATAAAGGTTAAAATAACAACCTGATCTCCAAAAATAAACTCCCCTTCTTTGATCTTTATAGGGGTCCGAAAAAAATATTTATTGAGCAATTCATAGAGCCCCTTCTTCTTTTTCTCGCCTGAATATTCCCCACCCATTAAGGCAACTTGAGGATGGTCCATCACTACTTTTGGAGAAAATTTAAAGGGAAATATTTGAAAGTCAAAAGCAATCTTCAGATCTTCCATCTCAACATTAAAGGCTGGACTCCCTTTCCCTTCTCCCCCTCTTAGGGCCACATCATGAAGAACAAACTGTCGCGCATCCCAACTTGAGGTCTCATAGGTAAACTCAACCCTCCCTCCTTTTGGAAGGCGAGTTCCTAAATAGGATTTCACTCCAAAGCATATAAGATGGTGGTGTCCCATTCCAAAAGCCAAAAGGAGTGAAAAAAGAGCAATAAATAGGATCAGAGTCTTCTTACGCATTATTAAAACCTAAAGATTTTCTCCTCCAATATAGCTGAATGTTTTAAAAAAATCCCAAAAAAAAGTAACTTTATACTCAAATGTCAATACTTCGAAAGGTCTTAGATTTTCATCTCCAGTTGACAGAGGAAGGAAAGCGGCTTGAACGTTTCCGCCCTCTGGTCTCTGCGCTGGACACATTTTTTTATGAAGCCCCCATCAAAACTACGCGGGGTCCTCATATTCGGGACATGATTGATCTTAAACGGTGGATGATGATTGTTGTCTATGCTTTAGTCCCTTGTATTTTGGTTGCTATTTGGAATAGTGGTGTTCAGGGATTTGTCTACGGAAGTGGGAGTATTGCGACATTTGATGAGTACCTAAAGGCTTCTGAAACATTTGGCGGTTATTTCGCCTTTGGAAAGAGTCATTTTTGGCCTATTCTTCAAAAAGGACTGATTGCCTTTCTTCCTATCATGATTCTTTCCTATGCCGTCGGTGGATTTTGGGAAGTCCTCTTTGCAATTATTCGACGTCATGAGGTCTCGGAAGGCTTTCTTGTAACAGGAATGCTTTTTGCACTGATTCTCCCTTCAACAATTCCCTATTGGATGGCAGCTGTCGGCGTTTCAGCAGGCGTCGTGATTGGAAAAGAAATTTTTGGGGGGACAGGAATGAATATTCTTAATCCAGCCCTTGTTTGCCGCGCCTTTCTCTTCTTTGCTTTTCCGACAAAGATGACGGGGCCTGTTTGGGTCGGAACCAACACGACAGAAGTTGGACAAAGTATCCAGAGAATGAACAAAGAAATTGGAGAGATCGATGGCATTTCTCAAGCTTCCATCTTAAATCGTTTTAATATTAGTACCGACATAAAACGGGTCCATATCGATGCAATCGGTCTTGAGTATGGCATCGTTCCCTCGACTAAAAGTGTAATAGAACATCAATTGAAACATTGGAAAAAAGGGGTCACATTAACCACCCTAACACCTGATGAGAGGAAAGAGTTCATTACCTCTCCCTTGCAAAATGGAGGCCTTGGCCTTTCTCCTGATAACTATTCCGATGCTGTCCGTTTTGCTGAATTTCGTTTTGCCCAAGGAAAGCTCACAAATGGCAATTTCTTTTTTGGAAACCGTATTGGATCCATGGGAGAAACTTCGATTATCGCTTGCCTACTTGGCGCATTACTTTTGATTTATACCCGTATTGGATCCTGGAGAACAATGGTTGGTGTGGCAATAGGTGCTTATTTCACCGCCCTTCTATTTGAATGGGGGGCTCTTCATCTTGGCCCACATGGTGGGGCTTTTAATGCAGCAAAATTTGCTCTTCCTGCTTATAAACATCTCCTTATTGGAAGTTTAGCCTTTGGCCTTGTCTTTATGGCAACCGATCCCGTTTCCTCTCCTTACATGCGTGGAGCACGGTGGCTCTATGGTCTTTTGATCGGGGCCTTAGTTATCATCATTCGAACAATTAACCCCGCATATCCCGAAGGAGTGATGCTTGCCATTTTACTGGGCAATGTTTTTGCTCCTCTTATTGATCATGGCGCCCTTAACTATAGAATAAAGAAACGGTATGGAAAGAAAAAAGCCCTTATTTAGCAACTTTCGAACGCTTATCTTTGTCGTGATTATTTGCGCAAGCTGCGCCCTTGTCCTCTCCATTCTCGCTGAATTTTTAAAAATGCCCCAGAAAAACGCAAAAGAGCTTTATCGAAGCAAACAACTCCTCCTTGCTGCTCGGATTTTAGGTTATGAAGGGCACTTTCTATTAGATGGAGTGCCTGCGTCGTATGATGCACAAAAAAATCAGCTCGTTCCCACCAACAACAGCCGCCCTCCAAAAGCCACAAGTGAGGAGATTTTATCCCTCTTCGAAACACGGGTTATTACCCGCCTTACCGATAAAACAGGAAAGGTTTATACCTTTCAAGAAGTCAATCTTGATGAACAGGAATATCTAACAATCCATGCTAAACTTGGGTATGCCCAACTTCCCTACAAACTCATTTACCTCGTTAAAGAAAATGAGCCCAGTTCTATTCCTTATGGCTACGTCCTCCCTGTAAATGGGTATGGACTTTGGGATGCGATTTATGGTTATTTAGGGTTAAAAGCTAATGGAGATACTATTTTAGGAATGACTTGGTACGATCAAAAAGAGACCCCAGGCCTTGGTGGAGAAATTGCCCTTCCCGAATGGCAAGGGCAATTTTTTGATAAAGTGATTTTCCAGAAAAATCCCGCTGGAACAACTAATTTTGAGAGAACATCTTTAGGAATCAAGATCGTTAAAACAACCGTTGCTGAAACCTATGGCGATAGCCCTATTTCCGATAGCGCAGTTGATGGAATTCCAGGCGCATCAATCACAGTGAGTGGTGTAAACGATGCTCTCCGAACATCCCTTGCTCCCTACCGTCCCTTCCTAATCCGTGCTCATAATGGAGAGGTAAAAATTGATGAATAAAAAAAATCCCCTTTTTTTTTATACCGATCAGCTATGGAATAACAATCAAATCCTCGTTGCCATTTTAGGGATCTGTTCGGCACTTGCCGTTACGATTAAAATGAGTGTTGCCGTCACGATGGGAATTGCGGTTATCTTTGTCACAGGCTTTTCTTCCCTTTTCGTCTCACTCATTAGAAAATGGACACCCCCAAGTGTCCGAATGATTGCACAACTTGCCATCATCTCCCTTTTTGTGATCATCGTCGACCAAGTTTTAAAAGCTTACCTTTATGAAATGTCCCTCACCCTTTCGGTCTTTGTCGGCCTGATTATTACAAACTGTTTAGTCATGGGACGCGCTGAAGCCATGGCAAAAAACAACCCTCCCCTCCCCGCTTTTTTTGATGGTCTCGGTGCAGCCTCAGGCTATGCCTTGGTTCTTCTTGGTGTTGGTTTTATCCGAGAACTCTTTGGATTTGGAACGCTCTTCGACTTTCAGGTGATCCCCAAAGCTTGGTATGCCTCCCCTGCTCATCCCGATGCCTATGTGAACTCCAATTTGATGGCCCTTGCTCCTTCAGCCTTCTTCATCATTGGAGGAATGATTTGGATCCGCAACTTAATCGCAAAAGAGGATAATAATTAATGGGCCCCTATTCAGTGATTAACCTTTTGGGACTCGGTATTCAATCGGCCCTTATCCAAAATATTCTCCTTTTTAACTTTCTTGGAATGTGCTCTTATCTTGCCTGTTCCAATAAACTCACCACTGCTAATGGTTTGGGCCTTGCAGTTTTTGTCGTCATGTCTATTTCAGGAGTTCTCAATTGGTTTGTCCATACCTTTATCACAGGAGATAATGCTCTTTTTTGGCTCAGCAGTCTCGGAATCAATGCAGAAGAAGTAAATCTGGGCTTCCTTGAATTTCTTATCTATATCTCAGTGATAGCTGCTTTCGTTCAGGTTCTAGAGATCGTGATCGATAAATTTGCTCCCGCTCTCTATCGAGCACTTGGGGTATTTCTCCCTCTTATTACTGTCAACTGCGCCATCCTTGGAGCCTCTCTCTTCGCCACTGTTCGCGCCTATCCTTTTATTCCTAACCTTGTCTATGTCGCCTCAGCCGGACTTGGCTGGTGGCTTGCTATTGTCCTGATTGCCTCTATCCGAGAAAAACTCGCCTATTCTAATGTCCCAAAAGGGCTTCACGGAATGGCACTGACCTTCATCATGACTGGTCTTATTTCTATGGCATTTATGGGATTTGCAGGAATTGCCCTCGATAAAATCTCAGGAACCGATACTTACCCTCTTCTCGTTCAAGAAGAGGGCAGCAGTCATTAACAATTTTATGGACTAATATACCGAGGAAGAGCAAATGAAGCTCGATGAAGCTCTTCGGTATAATATTTTAGGTTTTCAATAGAAAGCTTTCTTGAAGGCTTTTTTGTAACCTTGCGATTGCTTGAAAGGGAAAACACCATAAATCCTCCAACATAGGTAGGAATCGGCGCTACAAAATGGTGAACCTCTGGAAATACAGAAGAAAGCTTTGCATGTGATTCGTTTAACTCATCTGCTTGAATGGTCGGAACGCCATTTTGGCTGACAAAAAGGCCCCCTTCTCCTAAGCAATTTAAGCAATCACTATAAAAGGGCGTGTCAAATAATACTTCCCCTGGACCAATAGGATCTGTCGAATCGCAGATAATCACATCAAACTTCTCACCTGTCTCTCTTACAAACTTTGCCCCATCATCGATAACGATGTGCGCTTTTTCATGATGAAAAGCACCTTGAGAATGGTTAGGAAGGTATTTCTCACAAAGCTCAATCACAGAATTTCTACCATTGTCACTTTTTCAACGGTATCATGGCGCAAAACCTCACGTAAAGAGCCTCCATCACCTCCTCCAATAATCAACACATTCTTCGGATTAGAATGGGTCATCATCGGAATGTGGACGAGCATTTCGTGGTAAATAAATTCATCTTTTTCCGTTGTTTGAATAATCCCATCTAGAGCCAAAACCCTTCCAAAATCCTCATTCTCGAAAATAATGAGATCTTAAAGCTCATTCTTCTCTTGAAAAAGAACCTCTTTAACTTCAAACGTCTGGTACCATGAGGGCTGGAAGTAAAAAGTTTCATGAAATATTTCTGCTGAAAAAGCAAGGATTGGAAAGATATATAAAAGTAAGCATTTGGCTCTCATAAGACTACCTCATAATTTTAAGTGGTAGCAAAATTTGTCATACTTTTTCATTTATGTCAAAAATAGACTATCTAATACCTCAAAAGAGGCTTTCTTACTATGACCCCACATATTCTATGTATTAGCTACTAATTGATTATAAGTAATTTAAGTTTTGTTGATTATTGTAAATAACTATTAATCAACGCTTTGAGGTATCGTTTATTAATAATAAATCACATGTAATTAAATTTTTAATTATGTTATAATATTTGCAATTAACTTAAAAAATAAGGATATATTATGAACATCTTTGAGACTCAACTCATATTAGCATTAATCAGCATCTTTAGACGGGGGTAACCAATGGCATCTTTAAATACAACAAGCGTTGATAGGGTTATGACGCGTACACCTAACATCATTGAAGACTATCATGGAACTCAAGTCGAGAAAAAGACTGAATCTTCTATACCTGCAGAAGTAAAGGATAAGCGAATGGCAGAACTCGTTGTCACAAGACTTGCCGCAAACAATTTAACGGATGAATATGTTGAGCGCGTTGAAGTGAGAGGGCATTCTTCTCGCGGAGAACAAACCTATCTTGGAACCGATTTTTACGGAAAATCAGAGGTTCCTTTTCTCTCAACATTTAGGCATGCTCCTGGCTCTGAGCTCTTAATCGCTGCAAAACGGAGCGATAAAGTCTTCTTCACAAAGGTAAAAGTCAAAGGCGATACTGCTATCGATATTAATGTTGAGAAAGGGGGCATTGTAGCTGAAGTCTATTCATTAGATTCTAAAAAGGGCATCCGTGGGAAAAAATCTCGCGTAATGGAAACCGCTCTTGTTCTTAACGAGTGCTCTGCACAATCCATTGATGGTATTCATCCTTTGATGTAAGAGCCTCTAATTCCTCTGGTTGGGTGAGGGTGACCTCAAAAAGATAGCCTTCCCCTTCTGGAAAAGTATTCATCAAAGATGGGTCTTTTTTAACCCTTTCATTAATCGCTGTGATTTTCCCGGAAACAGGGCTATAAATATCAGCCGCCGCTTTTGTTGATTCCAAAACAGCCACTTCTTCTCCAGCTTTTACCTCTTGCCCTACTTTAGGAAGCTCTACATAGACAATCTCCCCTAGTTCTTTTTGAGCATGGATGGAGATCCCCACACGCCCTTTTCCTTCATTTGCCTCGATCCACTCGTGCGTTTCAGCATATTTCATCACTTCTCCTCGGATAAATTTAAAGATGCCCAGAGGGCAGGATGTTTTTCAATATGGAAGAAATCAGAGGAGAGATTAAAGTGCATTTTTTCCCCATTTTTCTTCTGAAAACGATAGGTAAACCCTAGCCGCTTAAATTCTGCGGGATCATAACCATAAAGGGCTTCTTTTGGAATCCCTATTTCGAAAAGATACGAACTTCTTTTGACAGTGGTTTTTACAGAAAAGAGCGAAGGATCGGCAATCTCATGGCTATCGTCGCCTCTAAAGCGAGTGACCTCTATCCCCACCTCTTCTTCAGGATAGAAGATAAAATGATGACAGAAGCGAGTCATTACATTGGAGTTTTTTAGATCGCGTGTATCAATGAAAAGCTCAAGAAAGTCCCCCTCATCAATCGCTAGTTTTGCTAACATCTCTAAGAAGAGCCCCGTCGGACTCCAAAGAAGAGCCACCTTTGCTAAACACCCATCACCGGTTAACCCTGTTCCATCTGGCAAAAGTCCCTTTTTGAAGGAGCGCTTTTTATCAGCTTTTAAAACATTTGTTCGAACATCAAAAAAAGCCGCAGGACTTAAAGGTTTAAGTTCTTTGAGGACTGACATGAACCTATCCGGTGTAAGGGATTAATATAATTTCTTTAGTTTTTCTCGATGGGTTCATAATCGAGGTGAATGGCATCTTTTGCTTTTAGGCTTTCTAAAAAACCACTCATTAAATACCGTTCAGCTTCCTTTGAGAGGATTGCTTGCCCTTGTTTCATTTCGCTCGAAAAATTTCCGCTTGGAACCGATTTCTCTTGAAGCTGAAAAAATTGAAGGTTCCCCTCACTATTATGAGAGACTTCAGACCAACTTTTTTCCACCATTGAAAAAATATCAGATGAAAACCAAGGGCTTTTTTCGTGATTCTTAAAGACCTTTCCTTCCTTAACAAGAGTCCATTGAGAATGAAGGTCTCCTTTTTGAGAAAGCTTTCCTTCTGTAGATTCTCCCTCATTTTTTCCTAAGAAGTGACTTGCATTTCCAAGCTTCCGAACCTCTTGCTCAGCAATAACCATATAAGGGTATAGACGGTATTTAGGGTAAAAGTCGTCTAAGTTTTCATGACGCTCTTCAGAAAGCTTGACCCCTAACTTAGAAACTTCTGTATCAATACCTTTTAATGTATCGGAAAAAAGAATTCTTCCTACTTCATTTTTTACTTCTTTAAGGGGCTTCCAATCATTCGCTTCCGTTTTAAAGACTCCAGGATTTTTTGATCTAATCTGAGCATAGGAATCCTCAAGATGTTTTTCTAAAAGAGAATCAAGGATTCCTCTTTCGTTTGCTTCTTCGAAAGTGAGGACCGCTTTGGTTAAGTCTCGATCAAGAATATGGAATCGGTAGTAGGTTTCTCCATCAGCTGTATACATTTCTAAAGCTTGCCTTGCTTCAATGGCATCTTTGTTTTCTTCAAGCTCTCCCTTAAGCGCCGCTACTTTAAAAAGATCAGGAAGTTCTTTTCCCTCAAAAGGAGGGTTTTCTCCATTTGGAGAAAAGCTCACCTGTTTTGTCAACATATGCTTTTGGGTTAAAGCTTCTTCAATCCATTCAAGATGGTCTTCAACAATTTTTCCCCGTGAAAATTTATCGATCTTTTGTCTCAGATCAGGGTCTGTCCCTTCAAGGGCTGCAAAGTATCCTTCAGCATCGGTTGCCTTTTTAAGAGCAAGCTGCGGAAATTCTTTTTCTAAAAGTTCATAATTCTCTTTTTCAAGCTGCCATTCCCACATCTCTTTAATACTTACATTAAGAGAGACTTCGCTTTTTTGAACTTCAGCAACTTCAATTAAAAAACGCTGCTCAACAAGCTCAGGACATTTTTTTTCAACTTCACTTGTTGAAACAAAATTTTGGGGAAGGATCAATCCATTTTTTCTGTTCGATGTTACCTGATCGAGATAATACTCTAACTTCATCAAGGCTGAAAAATCCTTAAGCTCTAGAGCCTCGGGTAAATGGTAAAGATCGACCTCTGCTGTTTTTGAAGCAAATCCATAAAAGGTTTGATAAACATGAGGATCGACAAATACAGCGCCGCCTACATCATCAAAAAGTCGACGGAAAAGCATCACCTTTTGCCATAAGGTAATAATCTCTTTTTCTCGCATGCCTAAGCTGCTTAGCTGCTGTTGCCAAAGATTTCCAACCTCTTCTTGCGACACATCAGACTTTCGCATCTGAATCTGCAGAGACTCGTACCCTTTTCTGATAAGATCAACTCGCGCTTCTTCATAAGTGACCTTGTAGCCTTGTTGTTTTGCATAAGCCGCAGCATTGATAATAAACTGTGCACTTAGCTCTAAAAAACGAGAGCCAAACCAATCTTCCGTTCCACGACATTGAAATAAGTTAAGGTTTGCTCTAGGAAGAGCTGGGTCCGGCTGAATCCAATCATAATGTTTTTCTTGGAACATTAAATATTCCCGCAAAATATTTGGAGGAAAAGCGGTCTCTCCCAAGTAGAGATCGACAAGAAGAGAGAAAGTATCAGGAGTCATCTCTTCTGTTTCTTGTAAAAATCTTTCTAAATTCACCTTTTGAGCAGGAAGAACTTGAGCCCATAGATTTGTTACACTGATAAAAGGTGCTGTGGGATGGACATAAGGGTGATAGTTTTTATGACGCTCCATTTTTTCCTGGAGCTCGTCTTTTAATTCATTGAAATAGGCGTTGACCAAAAGAGTCCCGATCCCCGTTCCCATTAGATCTTTTCGAATCACACCATCGTTAAAGAAGTTAGGCATGATCCCTTTTTCTGCTAAGGTTACATCGTTTCGATCGCTCCAAATAAAGCGAACCATCTGATCTACCTCACTTTTCATCATTTTCGAACCATCAATTGCCTGTCCAATACATCGATCTTCGATTTTTTGTGGTTGATTCATTGCTTGATGCGTTCCAAAAAAAGAGAAAGAAATGACAATCACAACTGCGATCACCACAAAAAAATACCGTTGATACCTGCGAAAAAAATCTAACATGTCACTTTTCCAGTCATTAAAAAACAGATCATCGTAACAAACTTTCACCTTTCACGCAATAGAGGGAGTCTTAAAAAAAAATTGACTTCAAATCCAAGGGAGTTAGGATGAAACCATGGCTAGAGAAAGTATAAAACAGCGGTGGCTCCTCGGGATCATCACCTGTA
Source organism: Simkaniaceae bacterium (assembly GCA_018399075.1). GTDB lineage: Bacteria > Chlamydiota > Chlamydiia > Chlamydiales > Simkaniaceae > Neptunichlamydia. Next base: position 1,843,767 of record CP073763.1, read on the forward strand.
TTGCGGCGATCGGAGGGTTCCTTTTTGGATATGATACCGGAGTCATTTCCGGCGCCATCCTCTACATTAAGCAAGAGTATGCAGTCACAGTTATTCAAGAAGAACTCATCATTAGTATGGTGTCTCTTGGAGCTATTTTTGGGGCCATTTTGGGAGGTCCTCTTTGTGATAAGGTGGGACGAAAAAAGATCGTTCTCTCCTCAAGCCTTATTTTTATTGTAAGTGCTATCGGCCTTTCCTTTTCTGGCTCGGTTAATGAAATCATTACTTGGCGCTTTCTTGTTGGTTTTGCCATTGGGGTTTCATCAGCCACAGCCCCTCTTTATATTGCCGAACTCTCCCCTCGACACATTCGGGGAGCCCTTGTAACTGTGAATCAACTCTTCATTACGATTGGAATTTTAGGATCCTATTTAATTGGCTTCCTCTTTGTTGAATCACAGTCTTGGCGGATAATGTTCGCTCTTGCCGGCATTCCTGCAGCCATCCAATTCCTAGTAATGGTTTTCTTCCCTGAAAGCCCTCGCTATTTGACAAATATCGGAGAAAAAACAAAAGCTTTTAATATTTTAAAGAAGTATCGCGCTACAGAAGAAGATGCAGCTCTTGAAATTTCCCATATTGAGAAAATAAGAAAGAAAAAAAAGGCTCATTGGTCAGAGCTTTTCTCTAAGAGTGTACGTCCCGCTCTTCTAGCTGGTGTTGGGGTCACCATTATTCAACAAATTACTGGGATCAATACAATCATTTACTATGCTCCGACCATTTTTAAATTTGCAGGGATTGGTTCAGATAAAGCAGCTCTTCTTGCAACCACTTGGGTTGGAACGATAAATGTTTTAATGACATTTGTTGCCATCTATCTTCTTGATAAAGTCGGAAGAAAACCTCTTCTTCTTTTTGGTTTGGGAGGAATGGCTCTTAGCTTGATCATACTTGGGATTGGCTTTCACCAAACCGTTTCTAAAGAGCTTATTGGAATCATCGCTCTCATCTGTCTTTTCACTTACATCGCTTCTTTTGCCTTCAGTTTAGGACCTATCGGCTGGCTCCTTAATTCTGAAATCTACCCTCTTCATATTCGAGGGAAAGCGATGGGGGTTGCTACCTGTGCAAACTGGGTCTCAAATTTCATTGTTACAGCTACTTTCCTTAACCTGATTAACCTATTGGGTAAATCAGGGACCTTTTGGCTTTACGGGATTATCGGCTTCCTAGGGCTTTTCTTTATTTGGCTCCGCGTTCCAGAAACTAAAGGAAAATCTTTAGAAGAGATTGAAGAGTACTGGAAATAAATAACTAATATTTTAATATTAATTAAGTAATGACATAAAATGTTATAATAATCACCTTCTTCATAAAACAAATAATAAGAAGGTAAAAAAAATGGAACCATTAAATCAAACTCAATTATTTTCTTTAATCGAAGGGATGGGAAAAAGCGGAGGTCCCTACACTAGCGATACAAGCCCCGCTTCACAAATCATCCCCTTTAGCTCATGGGATGCGGCAGAAAACCCTTCATTTTTTGAAGGAAAAACTATTGAACAAATCCGCGATTTTAGAATGGGAATTGTCGCTTTTAAAGCCGCTTTTCCGCACATTCTTCCACGAGTACAACCTCTAATCGAAAAAACAGACGACCTCATTCGCTCTATGAATCCTGATGTTGTTTCAAGAGCTGAAACTTCAAAAATGGAATCCTCCGTTATTCCTCAATCATCAAGCAAAGACCAAAACACAGAGAGGAGGACTCATATTCAAGCCCACGTGGCTAGGCAAATGGAAAGAGCAAATGCCTATGCCGCCTATCAAGGTAAATCCTTCATTCCTGCCATCGAGCAAGGGACAAATCGGGTCATGAAAAAGGAAGAATATCTCAGAAAGCCTGCCATGATCCTCTCAGGAGAGTCCTTTGAGATGACCCTGAACTATCACCTCGCAGAGACTGAAGTGGCCCAGCGAATCAATGGCGCCTTCGAAAAGGCCCAAAAGCAGGGAAAAGTCTTCCAGCAAGACGCAGAAACAGCCCTCATCAATAGCGCTACCCACTTCGAAGGGCGGTGCTTTGAGATACTATCTGACGCTCTCATGTCAGCTCCTCAATAACACCTCTAAAGCCCTAATACTTAGTATTAGGGCTTAATTCATTTATAATAAAAAAGATGAGCCATTTTTTATTAAGCATAAATCACTATAAGACAGTAACTTATATATTAATAATGAAATTAATTAAAATAAGTGGTATAATAGTATTCATAATTATCAAAATAATACAAAAATAAAGGAATGTAGTAATGGAAGCATACGGAGCTCAAACAACAAGATCAGGCTATAACCCATATCAAGGGACTCAATCCTCCCGAAGACAACCTGTCCTCATTATTGAAGACAGCGAAGAAGAAGTGCAAAGAGAAGCTTATAAAGTTAACTGGAAAATCGCCATTCCTCTACTTTGTGTAGGGCTCGTACCTGGCTTAATATATCTAGCGGGTGTTGCAATCGCCAATTGCCTAGGTGGCCGAGAAGTTAGAAGAGAACCTCAAGATTACACTTCTGGAAGAGGCTCTACCCCATCCTACCAGCAATATCAACAGACTGTCCGAAGAGAGGAGTCTAGAAGAACGGCTCTAGTCGCAGATGAAAGAACTCCATTATCTAGAACTTCAGATAGACACGAAAGAAGCTCAAGAAAAGACCGAAGCGGTGAAACTCGAGAAGTAAGACATACCAAAAAAGAGCGAAAATCTAAAAGACGAGAAGAGAGCCCATCAGTTGTTGACAGAGCTGTCACTCGCTCAGCTCCTCGATCAGCTATTCCTTCGCAGCCACGTTCTCACAGAAAGAAAGACGCAGACAGATCTTCTACTAGAGTTGCAAGTATGCCAACACCATCGCGTATCTCAGAGCCAGCTGTACCAGTATCTATCAGAGAAGGAAGAGAACCAAGAACTACTGAAGAGCGTGTTGCAGTCAATATTTACATGGGAACTCGCGTTATCAACATGAGTGCTATAGAAGATAAAGCTGAAAGAATTGCTGCCATGAAAAAATCGGCAAAAATGCGCCCTTACAGCAAAACAGCCGAACCTGGTTCTTTCCAAGGATTCCTTAAAATGATGTACAATAGCTCTTATAATGCTCTTTATCCAAACGGATAACTTCCTAAAAGAAAGCTTATTCTTTAGAAAGCGTTTGCCTAAAGCAAACGCTTTTTTGTTTTAATAACTCTTGCCGAAAAGGACCCGTTGAGGGCTAGGCTTTCCAGTAAAGGGGCAGACTCCTTCTTCTTTTTTCCCATCAAGTGGAATGCAACGGATGGTGACACTGAGATCCTTTTGGACCATCTCTTCAACTGCAGAATCTCCCGACCAATGGGCGCTTGCAAAGCCGCTAGCATTTTTGAAAAAGTCATAGAACGCTTCTTTCGTATCGATCTCTTTGATATGAGAATCGCGAAAAGCTTTTGCTTTGGAAAAAAGGGCATCTTGGATCGCATCAAGCTGAGTGGTAATGGAATTAAGAAGCTCTTCTTCTGATTGCTTTTCGAAGTCCTTGTGTCCTTTGTTTCGCTTAGCAATAGAGAGCGCATTGGCTTCGAGTTCACGTGGTCCCACTTCGATCCTAATGGGGACTCCTTTCTTAATCCACCCCCATACCTTCTCTCCTGAGCGGATATCGCGATCATCAAGATGGACTGTGAGAGTTTTTTCATGATAACCAATCTTCTGGAGCCTTTCTTTCAGAACTTTGCAGTAGGATAGGACCTTTTCCTTTGTCTCTGGCTTATGAATCAGAGGGAGAATAACGATTTGTGCTGAGGCAATGCGTGGAGGAAGAACAAGGCCATCATCATCGCCATGAACCATGATCATTCCACCAATGAGGCGGGTTGTCACACCCCAGGAAGTTGTCCAGGCATAAGCTTGGTTTCCCTCTTTGTCTTGATAGGTAATATCTTGCGCTTTCGAGAAGTTTTGACCCAGGAAATGAGAAGTTCCCGCTTGGAGAGCTTTTCCATCTTGCATCATCCCTTCAAAACAAAAGGTCGCTACAGCACCAGGGAAGCGTTCGCTTTCAGTTTTTTCTCCTTTAACAACGGGCAAAGCAAGGATCTTTTCGGCAAAGTCGACATAGATATCGAGCATTTGCCGCGTTTCAGCGCGGGCTTCTTCTTCTGTTGCATGGGCGGTATGTCCCTCTTGCCAAAGAAACTCTGTAGTCCTCAGAAAAAGACGTGTACGCATTTCCCAACGAACGACATTGGCCCATTGGTTAATCAGAAGGGGAAGATCGCGGTGAGATTCAATCCACTTGGAAAACATATCGCCAATAATCATTTCAGAGGTTGGACGGACCACAAGGGGTTCTTCCAACTCACCATCAGGAATGAGTTTTCCCTCTTTTTCAATGAGACGATGGTGAGTCACTACAGCACACTCTTTAGCAAATCCTTGGACATGTTTTGCTTCTTTTTCAAGATAACTTAAGGGGATAAAGAGTGGGAAATAAGCATTTTGATGGCCTGTTTCTTTAAATCTCTTATCGAGATACTGCTGGATATTTTCCCAAAGAGCATATCCCCAAGGCTTGATTACCATGCAGCCACGAACGGGCGAATGTTCGGCAAGCTCTGCGACCTTAATGACTTGTTGGTACCATTCTGGATAGTCTTCGGCACGTGTTGGGGTGACCGCTGTTTTCGGCTTCATTGCGTAAGTTCCTCTTGAAGTTGATGTTTTAAGGTTTTTCGAACCTCTTCTAGATCATTTGCTGTCCACTTTCTCCCTAAAAGGGAAAAGGTGTTAGCAAGCATGGCCTCATGGACCAGGGTTCCTTTAAGAAGGACCTTGTTTAAAAAATTTTCTTTAGGAAGGGCGATCGCTATACTCCCTTGATGAAGATAACCTTGTTTTCGCCGTCTTTGGGCGGCTCCAGCGATTTTCCGCCCCTCAAGCATCACATCGTACTTTGTGGGTTTAGCCATACAGAAATGGCGACAGCTCTCATCGAGAGGAGCAGGCTCTTCAGGCAGAAGAGACAGAGATTCAGCATCTTTAAAAAAAGTCTTTACTCCCCTTTTAACCGCACTATTGATAAAATCATAATTGTCGAGGGTGTTTGTAGAGTAGTGTGGAAAATTCGCAGGGACTAAGACAGAAAAGGCAAGGTCGCTCACATGGAAGATGATCCCTCCCCCCGTTGGACGACGGGCAAGGGAAAGGCCTTGAGCCTCAGCTTTCTCGAGATCAAGAAATTTTTTGGGATCGAGGAAATAGCCATAGGTAGCCGAATCTCTTTCCCATTCATAAAGATGGAGGATCGGAGGATCGTCGGGCTTCATCTTTTCGAGAAGCTCTGCATCGATGGCCATATTTTCTTTAGCCGATCGTTTGCCTGTGTCTAAAATTTTCCACTTCACTAATAACACCTGGTAAAGAGGTTAAAACGTATCACAAATAGAGATAAAAAAATAGACAGCAGTTAAAATTTACAAAAAATGCTTGGCTAGACAGAATGAGGAGTATAGCCAAAGAGGATTAACTTTCTTTAAAGGGCTCATCTTTAGTAAGATTAGCTCTATAAACTCAGTTAATAAGAATACAGGGCAATTATGTTTGATAAGTTTACCAACCGTGCCAAGCAGGTCATAAAACTCGCAAAAAAAGAAGCGCAACGTCTCAACCATAACTATTTAGGGACAGAGCACATCCTTTTAGGACTCCTCAAGTTGGGGCAAGGAATTGCCGTCAATGTTCTTAGAAACCTAAATGTTGATTATGACACCGTTCTGGCAGAAGTGGAACGTCTAGTTGGATTTGGCCCTGAAATTCAGGTCTATGGCGATCCTGCACTTACGGGTAAGGTCAAGAAGGTTTTCGAATATGCAAATGAAGAAGCTGCTGCTCTAAATCATAATTATGTGGGAACTGAACACCTTCTTCTGGCTCTTTTAAGACAGACCGATGGAGTCGCGACTCAAATCCTTGAAAATCTCAATATCAACCTTAAAGAGGTTCGAAAAGAGGTCCTTAAGGAACTAGAAACTTTTAATCTTCAACTTCCTCCTATGGGAATGACAGGATCGCCTGGAACGCCAAGGCAAGAAAAAGCAACAAGTGGTGCTCCGGGATCAGAAAAACTCCCCGCACTCCGCGCTTATGGACATGATCTGACAGAGCTATGTCGTGAAGGAAAACTCGACCCAGTGATTGGACGGGCTAATGAGGTTGAACGCCTCATCCTTATCCTCTGCCGTCGTCGAAAAAACAATCCTGTTCTGATTGGAGAAGCAGGGGTTGGTAAAACTGCCATTGTTGAAGGTCTAGCACAAGCCATTGTGAAAGGTGAAGTTCCAGATCATTTAGCTAAAAAGAAACTAATCTCTCTTGATTTAACTCTAATGATTGCAGGAACTAAGTACCGCGGTCAGTTTGAAGAGCGGATCAAAGCAGTCATGGATGAAGTAAAGAAGAATGGAAATATCCTTCTCTTCATCGACGAGCTCCATACGATTGTCGGTGCTGGTGCAGCGGAAGGGGCGATTGATGCTTCAAACATATTAAAACCCGCTCTTTCAAGAGGTGAAATTCAGTGTATCGGCGCAACCACTCTTGATGAATACCGCAAACATATTGAAAAAGATGCCGCTCTTGAAAGACGTTTCCAAAAGATTAATGTGGCTCCCCCTAGCGTGGAAGAAGCAACAGAGATTTTAGGTGGTCTCAAAACAAAGTATGAGCAGCATCACAAGTGCCTTTATACAGAAGAAGCCATACGGAGCGCGGTTTACCTTTCTGATCGGTATATTACTGGACGTTTCCTTCCTGATAAAGCGATTGACCTAATCGATGAGGCAGGAGCTAAAGCACGCATTACAATGCTCCACCAACCTCAAGACATCCATCAGCTCGAAATTGAAATTGAAGAGCTTCGCAAAGCAAAAGAAGAGTCGATTGGAAAGCAAGAGTATGAAAAAGCAGCCAACCTCCGCGATAAAGAAAAGACCTCACGAGAAAAACTAGCTCAAGTTTTAGCCCGTTGGGAAAAGAATAAAGAAGAACACAAGGAAGTCGTTGATGAAGATGATGTCGCTGCTGTCGTGGCCAAACATACTGGAATTCCTATGTCGCGACTGACTGAGGGTGAAGCTTCAAAAGTTCTTAAGATGCAAGAGATCCTTAAAGATTATATTGTGGGACAGGAAAAGGCGGTTGAAACAGTTTGTCGCTCCCTTCGCCGCAGTAAAGCCGATATAAAAGATCCTAGTCGTCCGATTGGCGCCTTTCTCTTCTTAGGGCCTACTGGCGTCGGCAAGACGCTTCTAGCCAAACAGCTTGCCATCCATATGTTTGGGGGTGAAGATGCTCTGATCCAAGTCGATATGTCAGAGTACATGGAGAAATTTGCGGTGAGCCGAATGACTGGTTCCCCTCCAGGATATGTGGGACATGAAGAGGGTGGACAGCTCACTGAGCAAGTCAGACGTCGTCCTTATTCTGTTGTCCTCTTTGATGAAGTTGAAAAAGCGCATCCCGATGTGATGAATCTCCTCCTTCAAATCTTAGAAGATGGAAAACTCACCGACTCAATGGGTCGAAAAGTGGACTTCCGCAACACAATCATCTTAATGACTTCTAACCTCGGTTCAGATTTGATTCGTCGCTCGACAGAAGTGGGTTTTGGTGTCAAAGAAGGAATGCCTGATTATGATGTAATGAAAGAGAAGATCGATAAAGCTGCGAAAAAGCACTTTAAGCCAGAGTTTATCAACCGATTGGATGATACTGTTATCTTTAAAGCTCTTGATAAAACTGACCTCGTTCAAATTATCGAGATTGAAATTGCCAAACTTAAAAAACGTCTCGAGAGAAAAAATATCATCATCAAGCTTGAAGAGAAAGCTAAAGAATACCTTGTCGATAAAGGGTATCAACCTGAGATGGGAGCTAGAACTCTTCGCCGCATTATCGAACAACTTCTCGAAGATCCTCTGGCTGAAAAACTCCTCCTTGAAGGAGATGAGCCTCGCCAAATTCTCATTGACTTTGAAAAGGACAAACTCACTTTTAAAGACATTGATCTTCCAAAAGAACAGAAGAAGAAAGAAAAGAAAAAGCTTGCGGGATCAACGACTTTCAAGGGTGAGCCAAAAGAAGAAAGCTAAACTAGAATTTTGCTTAGCTAGGTTATTGTTTGATTTTATATCCTGCTTTCTTAAGCGCTTCGATACTTTTCCGACGGGCATCTTCTTTTACAAGGATGTAAACTGTCTCATAAGTAGAAATGGTAAAGATGCTTATTTCAGCTTCAGCTAAAACCTTAGCGATAGATGCTAATATTCCCGTTTGATTTAAATCTAAAGGGCCATCAGCTTTAAAAGCGATCAAATCTCTTTCACATTTTATTCTTCCAGGAACTTTTTCACTGGAGCAAACAATGGAAAGCTCGTCTTTTGTAAGTGTAACAGAAAGAAAGTTTGCGGGAGGGGATGCCCATGTAGCGATAGGATCATCAGGACTTTGTCGGCAAATCGCAAGTTTTTCATCTAGAACTTTCAGAACTAAAGATTCCACATTAAACTCCTTTTCTTATAATTCGGAACATATCCAAAGCATTTATTCATTTCAAATTGTTTTTCTGTATGAAGATCGTTAACTTAGATAGTGTCGCCAAATAATCGCTATTAGAAAGGCTCTTTCTATGAGGAAAATTCAAGCTAAGGCTTTTTGAATTTCCCCAACAATCTGACCGGTTAAGAGTTGGTTCTGCACCTCACTGCGGAATTGATTTTCGAGTTTACTCATCTTAAAGCATCCGCTAGGATAGCTAAAAAACCGGAAGTGTTTGATGAGCATACTCCCTTCTAAGTCATAATACATAACCCATGGGGTATTCATTAATCGGTCTTCTACATAACAGGCAACTTTTTGAGAAAGAAGCTCTATCTCTTTAAAAACTTCAACTGAGAAATCTTCTCCTGTGCACCCTGGAGAGACAAAGACAAGATGCTCTCCTCTTAAGAGGTGAACAGCGACATTCCCCCCTTTCATGATCATTGTGTCTTGAGTATAGGTCGAGTCTAATGCTATGGGAATGGACCCCATTGCACTTGTCTGAATCCTTTCAACGGCTTGATAGGCTCCTACTAAGCGCTCCCTTTCTCTCCCTTCTTGCTTTCGTCCTCCTAAAATCGATTTTGCTAAAATGCTCGGAAGGTCAATCTCCCTTCTTTTTTTGATAGCAATTTCGTAAACAAATCCGACTTCCGCCGTTTCCCTTCCTAAAAGGATAAAGGAGTACCCTAATTTCCTAATCACAACTTTGACTTTCTTAATAAGATGAGCTAACGGTTGGCAGAGGTTTCCCCAATGTTTAAAAGGGGCTCGGTGTCTTGAAGGAGCAAGGTAGAGGCTTTCATCACCACTAGTCTCATGAGCTGGAATTAGATCGATCCCATCTTGCGTTGCAATTGCAGGAAACTCAAGGGCAAAGTGAATTTTTTCAGGATCAGGATTAGATCTTAAGGAGCAACAACAAAACATTCCTTCCCCATTTTCTTACTTACTTTTCGCCGACTGAGGACTCCCAATCTTTGATATATTCAAAAAGTTCTTTTTGAGAAGGTTTAGAACGCATAAGCTCGAGTGCTTCATCATGACTACTCAGGTGAGCGATTTTGGCAAGTAAATGGAGGTGCCTTTTATCGTCACAAGCAAAGAGGAATAAGATGGTGTGGACAGGATTCTCATCAAGCGCACCCCAGTCAATCGGCTCTTTTGGGAAAACAACAACGACAGCATCGGTTGGTCCTTTCAAATGAGAGTCACGCGTATGTGGAACAGCAATTCCGTTATTAAGAGCAGTCGGCATGAGTTTTTCTCTGTCTAGAAGAAGATCGGCCATCACATCTGGATCCATCCCTAATTTATCAGAAACGCGAGCCATTGTTTCTCGAATCAGATCTTCTTTGTTAGATGCTTGAATATCGTTGAAGATCCCTCCACGGTTAATCGCACGATAAAGGCTAAATTGTTGCAACCCTTTCTTAGCTTCTTGGTCTTCTTTCTTATGCTTTTTTTGAGGATAAATCTGCTCTTCATCTGAAGGAAGAAAGTTTCCTGTTTCCTTTTGAAGGCGACAGCTGAGCATCCAGTTTTCAATTTCAATGCGACTGAATCGATACTGATGATGGAGGCGATATGCAGGAATTTTTCCTTCAGCCAGCCATCGTCGAATGGTTGTCTCGGAAACATTTAGTAGTTCAGCCACATCTTTTATCTTTAGATCCATCTACGCTCCTCTTAGCCATCTCTTTTCAGACTATATTGACAAACGTATATTAATTTTGACTTTCTTGCAACATTTCCGCCATCAAATTTTCGAGAAAATGGTTTTAAGAACTTTAGGCTAAAGAGAGTTAAAGAAGAATAAAAATGACAAAAGATGGATAAATATGAATAGGCGCGCTAGCACCCTTCGAATAGGGAAATCACATCTTCTTTTGTTTGAGTGCTCAGAAGCTTTTTCCGACGGTCCTCATCTTTAATTGCTGCGGTTAAACGAGAAAGGATTTTGAGATAATCGGTTTGCTGATTCGTAGGACCTCCGATCATAAAGATCAAACGAACAGGCGCTCCATCTAAGGCATCCCAATCGATCCCCTCTTTGGCTTTTTGAAGACCAACAGCTAGGAAAAACCGATCAAAAATAGGGAGCTTTGCATGAGGAATTGCAACCCCCATTCCAATTCCAGTTGAAACGATCTTCTCTCTTTTGATAATAGCTTCAAAGAAATTGTCTTTATCTACAATCTCTCCTGAATCAGCCAAAGCATCGACAAGTTTTTGAAGGGCAGCATCGCGAGTATCTGCCTCTAAAAAACAAATAACCCCCTCTTGAATCAGTTCTGCAAGAGTCACACCATCTCCTTTCTTCATAAATAAGTTAATGCGTTCCAGTATGGCCAAAACCACCCTCCCCTCTTTCTGTCGCTTTTAAGCATTCCCCTTCTATATAGCACGCCTGTAAAACAGGAGCAAAAACAAGTTGAGCGATCCGCATTTTTGGAGTGACTGCAAAAGATTCTTTTCCATGGTTGATCAAAATAATTCCTACCTTACCTCGGTAATCAGAATCGATCGTTCCTGGGGTATTTAAAACGGTAATTCCATGTTTAAGGGCGAGTCCACTTCTGGGACGGACCTGAATTTCAAACCCTTTTGGAATTTCAAAACAGAGCCCTGTTGGGATCAATTTGCTTTCACCAGGATAAAGAATAATCTCTTCAGTGATGTGAGCACGGACATCAGCACCTGCTGCTTCCACAGATCCGTAGGTGGGGAGCTCCGCCCCCTCTTCGATTAATGTGGGGACACTATAGCTATTCATGTTTGACTAACTTTTATGGTGTTTTTTTCTCGCTCTTTCTGAGAAACAGTAATAAGATCATCAAGTTTTTCTCTTTCAATCTTCTTTTTCTCAGCCTTAATAGGAACTCTTTCATTTCCCATTAAAAACTCAATGAAGAAGTGAAGCTTTTCTTTAAGCTCACCTCTTTTAATGATACAGTCTATCATCCCTTTTTCGAGTAAGAATTCAGATTTTTGTGCTGTATCAGGAAGTTTTTGCCGAATTGTTTGTTCCACAACACGTGGCCCAGCAAAACCAATCAAGGCATCAGGTTCAGCAATAATAATATCTCCAAGAGAGGCAAAAGACGCTGTAACTCCACCAGTTGTCGGATTGGCAAGAACAGATATAAAAGGGAGCCCTGCATTATGAAGCCTTGCAAGAGCGGCTGATGTTTTTGCCATCTGCATAAGTGAGTAAACGGATTCTTGCATCCGTGCCCCGCCAGAAGAAGAAACTAGGATGACAGGGAGTTTTTTCTTAATGGCGTGTTCAATGAGAAGGGTAATTCTTTCCCCCACAACAGATCCCATTGATCCTCCCATGAAGCCAAAGTCTAGAACGCCAAGGGTTGTATCGGTCCCTTCTATTTTGCAAACACCCGTCAGGATTGCTTCATTCCGGCCCATCTTCTTTTTTGCTTTAACAAGTCTTTCAATATAGGGCTCAGAATCTACAAAATTCAAGGGGTCTTTAGGAGAGATTTCAGAAAAGAGTTCTTCAAAGGTCTCTTCATCTGCAAGAAGCTCGACTCTTTGAGTCGCTGATAAGCGATAGTGGTGCTCACATTTGGGACAACAATTATGATTTTCTTGGAGTTCATTCGCATGGATCATTTCCTCACACTTAGTGCATTTGACCCAACCGCTGAACCCATCCTTTTTTGTGGATTCGACTTTAATCTTTGGCTTATGCCGAGTAAAAAGTCCTAGAAATCCCATAACAACCTACGAGCGTTCGTTAATGACCAAAAGATTACCAAACCGACCAAAAGAATACAACCTTGATCATACATAATGCTATAAATCAATTTTTAATTTACTGCGAGTAACAGGTCCTAATGCAGTGATTTTCTTATGACTAGGAATATTGCCAAAAATCTTGCTAAAAGCATCAATTGTTGAGCAACTCGTAAAAATTATTTCATCAAAACTTTCTAAATCTGGCTTAACAGCGGGAAATTTTGGTTTTGTATCGTATAGGTAACAGCGCTGATGCCTAATTCCCCGTAACACCAATGCTTGGGAAAGGGCACACCTTGCTTTAGAGGATTGAGGGAGAAGAATATAGGCTTTTTCCAAATCTTCTAGGGCCAAGAGATGAATGATCCCTTCTTGCGTTTCCTCTTCAGCAATCTTATCGACTTGGACTCCTTTTTCCTCAATATGCTTTGCTGTAACCTTCCCCACAGCAACAATCTCTTTTCCACTAAGATCATTAGGTGAAAATCCTTTCTTTTCTAAGAAGGAAAAGAAAATTTCCACACCGCTCTTACTTGTGAAAATCAGATGGGTATACTCAGGAATGTCTGCAAAAGCATTGGTAATCTCAGGGAGATTAATAGCGCGGGGAATAATCTCAATAATAGGAAGATGGAAAACCTCTTTTCCATAGTGTTTAGGATTTAAACCTAAATAAAGGACTTTTCCTTTTTCTCTTGAATCAATCTTTCTAAAAAGGGCTTCCATATCTTGGTCTTCTTCACGACCAATAACAGCAAGCTTCCCTTGCAGCGGAGCCGTTTCACCTGGAAGGATGATTCGATTTCTATCTGTAAATCCTAAACGAATAAGAGCCGCTTCAGCAACAACAAGCCCATCAATTTCTCCACGATCAAGCATTGCTAAACGAACATCAACAGGACCCCTTACTTCAATGCATTTCACATCAGGCCTTAACCTTTTTACTATCTCATCCCGCCTTAATGAAGAAGAGCCAATAATGGCTCCACTTTTTAGCTTTTCAAAATGATCTCCATCGCGCATGACTAAGCTATCACTTCGATCGACTCCCTCGGTCAAAGCAATTAATTTAAGTCCTTTAGGTAACGGATGAGGTAAATCTTTTGCAGAATGAACCCCCACATCACACTTTCTCTCCAATACCATTTCATCAATCTCTCGGGTAAAAAAATCGGTCTTATCCATCGGTCCTAAAGAAGCCTTTAAATCCCGGTCCCCCACTGTTTCAACAAACGCAGCAGTATAATCTATTCCCAATACCCCCATTACTTCTTCAACTTGTTTTCTTGAAAGCTTTGATCCCCTCGCTCCCACTTTTATTTTCATCAAATTGGATGCCCCTTAGCACATATTTTAATAAAAAATTAAAATACCCCTTCTTCTTTCTTAGAGCAAGTCATAAAACAATTTTACCTGAACGGTTCTCCCCTAACTTTTAAAAGGTCTAGGGAAGATCGGCGATCCCCCGCTTTAATCTTTGGGGCTTAAGTAAAATGCTACATAATATCCCGATAACACCGATCAAAAGGAGGACATAACTTCCTTTCTGAATACCAACAGCAAGAGAACTGTTTAATCGAACAATCGTAACCACAAAGGCTAATCCTATTGTTCCACCAATCTCTTGAAAAGTTACAAAAGTTCCTGATGCAACTCCTGCTCTATAAGGGGGGACAATAGCAATTGCAGCTGTCGTGGAAGGACTACAAATCAAACTATACCCAATTCCATAAAGAAGGGTGGCTAGAAGAATGTAAAGGAGAGAAGAACTCGGAGAAAAGAAGACTTGAAAAAGAGAAGAAAAAATTAGAAAAAGAAACCCTACAGAGATAAAAATCCAGGCTCTATGGGGTTGGTATTTTTTCCCAACAATCGGTGAAAAAAGGATCACAGGAATCGTAATACCCAGCATTAATAACCCTGTTGTTAATGAAGAGAGCTGTCGAATATTTTGTAAGAAAATGGGAAGGATAAAAAAAGTCGCCCAAATATAAAAAATAAGACAAGCACTTGCGATTGAAGCCCCAAGAAACTCTCTTTTTTTAACGAGTTCCGGGAGCAAAATAGGAGAAGGAAAGAGATGGCTATGCTTCCAAAGCCTCCAAAAAGTGACTACAATAGCAATAACAAAACTCCCTTTCAGAAGCATAGAAAGTTGATTGAATTCAGTTACAAGAACCACAAAAGATGAGAGACATACCCCGATTAAAAACATTCCTTTGAGATCGACCATTGAGGAATCGACAGTATTTTTACTTTCAGTTGCAAAAAGAACGATAACAACAAAGCTAATCACAAAAAAAGGAATCATTAACCAAAAGACCCACCGCCAATAAAAGGCTTCCAAAAGAGCCCCTGCGACCAGGGGACCCATAGCCATTGAATAGGCAACCGTCGAGGCCCAAATAGCAATGGCTCGACTTTTTTGTGATTCAGGAAATTCAGTCACCATCATTGCTTGAGAAACTGGAAGTAAAATCGCATTTCCCAGCCCTGCTAAACTCATGCTTAGTACCAAGGTTCCAATACCTTGACTTACTCCTCCTACAATCATTCCAATTCCCGAAAAACTAAGCCCTAAAAGAAAGACTTTTTTTCTTCCATAAATATCTGCTAATCGTCCACTTGTTACAAGGAAAGCACAGTTGATAATACCAAAAGACATCATCATCCATTGCATTTGATGAAGGGGAATCCCTAAAGCTTTTTGAATGGAAGGAATTGAGGTGTTGACCATGGTAAAAACAAGTCCCATTGCGATACACCCCAAGCTAATACCGATAAGACTAAGAAAGCGTTTATAAAGAGAAAAACTTTCCATAGAAACATGATACCTATCCTATTAAAAACCCCATTATTATCTGCTATAAAAGAATTCCAGGCAATTGAATTGCTCCCCTTATAAAGGGGAGAGAGAGGATAAAAAAGTTTAAACCTTAATAATCCTATGAACTCAAATTTCAAGAAGGGTTTTTATAGCTTCTTCGACGTGAGAAACACCCTGAAGGGTGATTTTTTCAGTAAGCTTTTTGTTTAAGCCTTTGAGATTTTTCGAGGAAAGAATGATCCGTTTAAAGCCGAGGTTAATCGCTTCTTTAATGCGACTTTCAATGCGGGGTATGGAGCGTACTTCTCCGCCAAGGCCTACCTCTCCCATGACAACAGTGTCAGAAGGAATCGGTTTATTGCAGTAGCAGGAAGCAATCGCGATGATGGTCCCAAGGTCGATAGCGGGTTCAGTGATTTTCATTCCCCCAGCAATAGAAACAAAGACATCGAGAGCATGGAGCTGGTAACCCATCCGTTTTTCTAAAACGGCAAGGAGAAGGCTCAGCCGCTTGGGATCCAGTCCAGTTGAGCGGCGACTTGGGCTTGCAAAAGAGCTAGGAGCGACTAAGGCTTGCACTTCAATCAAAAGAGCCCTAGTCCCTTCAATAGTAGGGATAATCACTGATCCAGGAGAGCCTGTCATCCGTTCTTCTAAAAATGTAAGAGAGGGATTGAGAATTTCACTAAGTCCTGTTTCATTCATTTGAAAAAGTGCGACATCATCGGTGGGGCCAAAGCGATTTTTAACAGAACGCATCAGACGATACCCATGTTGCCTATCCCCTTCAAACTCTAAAACAGAATCAACAATATGTTCTAAAACGCGTGGCCCTGCAATGTCGCCACTTTTTGTGACATGACCAATCATAAAAGTGGTAATTCCATTTCCTTTAGAAAGGTGCATACATTCCATTGCAATTTCTCGCACCTGTGTTACAGAACCGGGAGCAGAAGGAAGCTCACCTTTATAAACGATTTGAACGGAGTCAACAATCAAGACATCGGGATGGATTTGATCAATTTGCGCACGAATTTGAGAAAAGAGCGTTTCACTATAGAGGTAAATTTTATCACTTTTAATGCCAAGCCTTTTTGCGCGGAGCGATGTTTGTTCTGCAGATTCTTCACCACAAACATAAAGAACTGTGAGTCCTTGATCGGCAAAACATTTAGAAAGCTGAAGGAGCATTGTGGACTTTCCAATACCGGGCTCTCCACCCAAAAGGTTGAGTGATCCTTCAACAATCCCTCCTCCCATCAAACGATCGAGCTCTCGATAGCCGGTTTGAATTCTCTTAAAGTTAGCCGTATCAACGTCTTCAATCAGAACAGGTTTGACGCTACGTGGAGGCTTAGATTCAAAGCGCCCCTCTTTTTTTGGAGCTTCAAGTTCTTCAGCTAAAGTATTCCAACTTTTGCAAATGTTGCAACTGCCCGTCCATTTAAATTGTTTATTTCCACACTCATTGCAAACCCAAACGGTTTTTTGTTTAACCACCTTCCCCCTTTTCCATCAACATAATGGCATCTTCTGCAGCTGACTGCTCGGCTTCTTTTTTGGAAGAGCCTGAACCTTTTCCGAGCTCTTTTCCATCCAAGTGGACCTGAACATAGAAGATTTTTAAGTGATCAGGCCCCTCTTCTTTGAATACAGCATACTCTGGAGGTTTTTGGTAATTTTTTTGACAATGGTCTTGAAGTTCTGCCTTCCAATTGCGGTGAGGCTTTTCAAGAATTGAAAGGACCTCATCCATAAAGTGATCGAAGAAAAACGAGCGAGCCACATCAATGCCTCCATCAAGATAAATCGCCCCTATAATCGCTTCAAAAAGGTCGGCAAGAATCGTTCCTCTTCCCTTTCCTTCATTCATTGACTCCCCTTTTCCTACCATTAGAAAACGTTCAAGATCTATTTTCTGTAGATAGAGAGTGCAAGCAGGGGCCTCAACAAGGCGCGAGCGGAGATAGGAAAGTTCCCCTTCAGGCTCATCAGGAAGATGAGAATACAAAAAATCACTCACAACAAGACCAAGAATCGCGTCACCTAAAAATTCTAATCGCTCATTATGACTATCAATCACATCCCGATTTTCATTGGTAAATGAGCGATGAATAAAGGCAAGCTCGATTAGAGACTTTTCTTTAAACGTGTAGTTGATTTGGGCTTCTATCAGCGGAACACCCTTCTGGAGATGGTCGTATGTATTCATTGAACTTTAGGTCAAAAATGGTTACACTAACTCTAACATTTTTCAATAAAAAGGTAAATATGGGCTTTGGCCTCACTAAAGAACATCTCGATTTTTATCACGAAAATCACTTTATTGAGTTTGAAGATCTTCTCTCTTCTAAAGAGGTCGATCAAATCGAAATGGGCATTGATTCCGTGATTCCAAAAGAATCGCATGGAAAAGAGTGGATTAAAGCTGGACATGATGTTTGGCGCCATGATGAGCAGGTTAAAAAAATCATCCTTCGAAAAAATCTTGCAGAAACCGCTTCCAGCCTTAGCAAAAAAAGACCGCTACGCATTGCCTATGACCAGGTCATTGAAGGCCCCCTTTCTAAGGAGCCTCATAATTTGATCGAAGTGAGTTCGATAAGAAAGGTTGTTTGCGGGCTCGCCCTCCAGCTTGAATCAGCCTCAACGATTGAGCATCCCCTTGTCCCCAAAAAAAGGGGAAGCGGAATTTTCTTTTACCCTTTTCAAGAGCTTAATTTTCCAGAGAATTGTCATCTTTTAATGATTGCTTATACAGAAGAAATAGCTCTCTACATCCATGAGAAACGAGACCCTAATGTCCACGCGCTAAAAAAGCTTGGCTATGGATATGGAGACAGGCTCCTCTCAACAACCCACCCCATTCTTTATCGCTCTTAGTCAGCTGGAAAAACTCTCCCAACGATCTCAGCCCCATGATATGCAGCCCAGTCTTGTCCCGCTTTCAATCGGCAGACTTCATGCTTCTCTGAGTCCCAAACAAGAAGCTCTACAGCCTCCACTGCACATTCAGGGTGCTCGTTTAAATAGCGCACTCGACTTCTTAATATCTTGAAAAAACGCACCAACTCTAGCAAAAACGGTAGGCGTTGTTTCCACTAACACCTCCGGAGACGCAGTAGATGACTTTTCTGAACATGAGTTTGTAGATAAAACGGACAATAAATTAATCCCTCTTCCCTTTCAACACAAGATCATTACATCAAAAAATTAATTGGATTTCAAACTATGATTCATGTGGCTTATGTTTAATAAGTTAAAATATAGCAAAATGTATATCGCTCTAATTTATATCTAGTTAGCACCTATTAACCCTTTTAAAGGAAGATATTAACCCGGGACTAGCATTTTTTTTTCAAGAGGAGTAGTCTATTTTTCATGATGGAAAAATATCACTATTACCAAAGCGCCCTTGAAAAGAAGCGGGAACAAAAGGAGTATCGACAACTTCGGTGCGTGGCTGACCTTGAAGAAAAAAATGAAAGGAGTCGCATTAATTTCGCTTCGAATGACTTTTTAGGGCTTTCCCAACATCCTTATGTGAAAAAAAATACGATTAAGTATGTCTTAGAATGGGGAGCAGGAACAACTCCTTCGCGTTTGGTTACTGAACACTTGGAATGTCACCGAAGTGTTGAGGAAAAACTTTCAGATTTAGTGGGGAAGGAGGGTGCCCTTCTCTTCCCTTCGGCCTATCAAGTCCATGATCAAATTCTATCGACTGTACTCAATAGTCGAACGCAAGTATTTATCGATCGTTATTGTCACCATGGACTGATTCAAGCAGTCCAAGGATCGGGGGCACAGGTTTTCCGCTATGAACATAATAATCTAGGGCAACTCTCATCTCTCTTGGAAAAGACAGGAAAAAATACTGTTAAGTGGGTTGTGTCTGAGTCCCTTTTTGGCATTGATGGCGAATTGGCTGATCTAAAGAAGATTGGAGAAATTGCTGAATACTATGACGCTCTGACTTATATCGATGACTCAAATAGCATTGGGGTATTGGGAAAGCATGGCATGGGTCAGGGATCTCACCGTAGAGGTATTGATCTTGTCTTTGGAAGTTTTGGAAAGCAGTCAGGAAGTTTTGGAGCTTATGTTGCTACAAACCAAATGATGAGAGACTACCTGCTCGCCTTTAACCCTCAATTAATCGAAACAACAATGCTCCCCCCTGCTGTTTTAGGGGCTATCAGTGGCTCTCTTGATTTAATCCCAGATATGCAAGTCGAAAGGCAAAGAATAGAACTAACAGCTCGCACTCTTCGAGAGGCCCTTAAGGAAAACCATTGGGATATTGGAAATGGAAGCTCACATATTATTCCCCTTCTCTGCTCAAGTGAACTAGAATGCGAAAAACTTTCAAAGGCTCTCCTGAAAAAATCGATTCTAACAACACTATTAAAACCTCCATTTGTTCCACAAGGAGCGGCACGACTCCGCCTATGTGTTACCTCCCTTCACTCGCAAGAGGATATTTCTTACCTTTTAAAAACTCTGCAATACTTATCTGAAGAACCAGCCCTTTCTATCGTATGATCCCCCTTGCTGAAATCTAGTTTTTCAGATAAATGTTGAGAGTATGTATACCAAAAAGCAAAAAGTTGAAATCTTTTTTATCTTTCTCTTAACTGTATTAGCGATTGAACTTTTTACTATTTTTATTAGTGAAAAAAGGATTTTTGAACTTTTTAACACTCAAAGGGAAAATCTTCCATGGGCCATGCCTATTTGGTACATGCTCCTTGTTTGGACGGGAATCTTTATATTGATCGGAGCTTCAGGCTCAATTATTTGGACAAAGCGGGCGACTCATATCCGCAACTTTGCCATGTGGGCATGGGTGGTTCAACTTATCCTCAATGTCCTATGGCCTATTTGTTTTTTTTATGTTCCCATTGCTGTTTTGACACCTATCCTGATTACCCTATTATTTATGACCCTTCTTGTCCTCATGTTTTATAGCTTTCTGGTCTCACGACTTGCAGCCCTTTTAATCGTCCCTTACTTTCTCATGGTGGTCTATAAAATGTTATTCCACTGGGTATTCTATATATTAAATATCAAATTACTTTGAGCAATGCATTGATTGACAGAAGCTCCATGTAAGTAATTTCCTATACATGACACATGGGGATATTTCTCTTTTAGATACTCCCCAAACCTTTCCACTCTTTTTAAGTGGTCAACTCCATATTGGGGAATAACTTCTTTCCACTCTTTGAGATGAACTTCACTGGGCGCTATATGAATGTTTAAGTGCCTCTGAAGCCCCTCTAAAGCGGTTTCGACCCCTCCTTCTCTAAGCATCACAGTCAGACGCGTTTCATCTCCCTGATTTTGGGTTGGAAAAATAGCAGAGTCAAAAACCACTCCAAGAATTTTTTCCTTTTCAGAGGTAGGAATAAGATAACCAAACCCCTTTTTCTTAAGAAGATCTCCCTTAAATGCAACATTGACAACAGTGATACTTGCTCCTTTAATAGGATCAAAAAATTGCTGAATTTCTTCATCGGCTGAAAAAAGGACTTTTATTGCTGATGCTGGAAGCGCCAAAACAAGGCGCTCTTCATCTAGAGATTTTAAGGGGGTATTTAAATGAATCTCTCCTCTCCCTTTTTCAATGAGCCGCTTAATAAGCGTTTGGAGCCCTCCCCTTAATGTAAAGAGTCCCCGTTTCTTTTTTCCCCTTTTTTTCTTGAAAAGTGCCCGGGTCAATGATCCATAATCCATTTCCATCGCTTTGAGCTCTGGAAAACAAGCCGAAATGGAAAGTTTATGGATATCTCCCGCAAAAATACCTAAAGTTAAAGGATCAAAAAGGGTTTCCGCTGCATATTTTCCGAGTCGACGCGTTGCAAAAGAAGCAATGGTTTCGTCCCCTTCCCAAGGGTAGGGCTGCCGCCACTCTTTAAGGAGAGAGGGAATCATGGGGCGTATTAAAGGGGAAAAAGGGGTAAGAGCTTGAAGCCTTCCTTCTTTCCAAAGAAAGCGACGCTTTGCCTGTTTACTTGAATAGACAATCTCATCTGTGAGACCTAACTCATCGATCAACTTGAAGAGCGCTTCAGCCCTTGAGGCTTTAAATGTCCGCGGCCCCCTTTCAAAAAAGAAAGGAGAAACACTTGACTGAATGCATCCTCCCAACCGCTCACTTTTTTCAACTAAAATAATCTCCGCTTCAGGATAGCGTTTAGATAAGTAATAACGAGCCGAAAGACCAGAAATCCCCCCCCCAGCAATGACAATTTTTTTCATGGCAATAAACCTAATGATGGATTAATTTAAATTTTGACATGGAGGTTTTTATGTTGCAAGTTGAGAATGAAAAACAATCACTTATCGTCACCTATTTAAAAGATCTTCGCGATGAGATTATTTTAGGATTTGAAGGGTATGAAAAAAAGAAACAGTTTGAGCGTAAAGAGTGGCATCATCATGGCGGCGGCGGCGGTGAAATCTCTACTTTGCGAGGAGATGTTTTTGAAAAAGCTGCGGTGAATTGGTCAGGTGTTCGAGGAAAAGAACTTCCCTTTAAAGAGGATGATGAGCCCTTTTTTGCGACGGGAGTCAGCCTGATCACCCACATGATGAATCCCTTTATGCCAACGGTTCATATGAACGTCCGCTATATTGAAACGGCCCATATGTCTTGGTTTGGAGGAGGGTACGACTTGACTCCAATGGGATTTGAAAATGAAGCGGATACACATCATTTCCATAATGTGGCAAGAGAGGCTTTGGGAGAGACTCTCTATGAGAAGTTTTCGAAAGAGGCTGCTGAATACTATTATATCAAGCACTGGAAAAAAGAGCGGGGTGTTGGAGGGATCTTTTTTGATCATTACAATACAGGCGATTTTGAAAGGGATTTCTCGATGTGGAAAACAGTTGGCTCAACTTTTTTAGATGCCATTCTTCCGATCTATAACAGGCACGTGAATCATCCCTATACCGAGGAAGAGAAAGCAAAGCAGAATGCATTGCGGGCTCATTATGTAGAATTTAATTTGCTTTATGATCGAGGAACAAAGTTTGGATTTGTTTCTGGAGGAAATCCTGAAGCTATTTTATGCTCAATGCCCCCCACTGCTACGTGGTGAGAAATTTTTCACAGTGTTGACAAAGGCTTTCACATGATCAACGGGGATATCAGGAAGAACTCCATGACCTAGGTTTGCGATATAACCAGGGTCCCCTTCCATGCTATGGAGGAGTTTAGTGGTTTCTTTTTCAATCACAGGGATAGGAGCATAAAGAAGTTCAGGATCGAGATTTCCTTGAACAGCAATGGTAGGAGGAACGCGACGACGCATTTCTTCCATCGAGTACGTCCAATCAAAACTAATTCCACTTGGTTTAATCGAAACAATTTCTGAAACAAAGTGAGAAGAAGCCCGAGAAAAAATAATCGTAGGGACTTCTTTGACGGCTTGAGTGATTTGCCGAAGGAAAGGAAGGGCAAAAAAGGAAAATTCTTCTCTTGAAAGAAGATTTGCCCAGGAGTCAAAAATCTGTATCGCATCAACACCTGCATCGATTTGCATCTTTAAATAAGCAATACTCTGATCGGTTAGGATTTGCAGGAGTTCTAGCGCTCCATCAGGATCGGAGTAGAGCCATTTTTTAATTTTCTTCCCTGTCATATAGGTCATGACAGTAAAAGGGCCTCCACAAAACCCAATAAGGGGCTCTTTAATCTCTTGTTTTATCAGCTTGATCCCCTCTTGAACAAAACCCAATGCTTCTTCAACAGGACGGGGACAAACTTGAATAAGATCACCTGCACATGTAATCGTTGGAGAGATAACGGGCCCTCCTTTTCCTGGAAAGGAAACATCAAGACCGAGACTTAATGGAACATGTAAAATGTCTGCAAAAAGAATCGCTGCATCCACTCCCAAAATATCGAGAGGTTGTTTTGTAATCTCAAAAATAAGTTCAGGCATTCGAAACATCTCTTCTAATGAACGAGATTTTCTAATTGCCTGGTACTCTGGAAGATATCGACCAGCTTGGCGCATAATCCAAACAGGAGGGCGCCCCTTGTTTTGACAAGCCAAAGCATCTAAAAAATTAGGACAAGAGGAGACGGTTGAGGATAGCATCGACTGTAAACCCAAATTCATTTGCAATATCACTCATAGGAGCAGAAATTCCAAACTCATCGATTGAAATTGAAACTCCATGCTCTCCAACAAACCGAGACCAACCAAAGCTTACACCCGCTTCAATTGAAACACGCTTTCCTAAATCACCACAAGCGACACTACGTTTATATTCTTCATCTTGCTGGTCAAAAAGCTCCCAGCAAGGAAGGGAAACAACGCGCGTCTCTTTCCCTTGTTTTTCTAAGGCTATTGCAACATCAAGGGCTAAAGAAACCTCTGATCCTGTTGCAAAAAGGGTGTAATCACACTTCCCATTTTCCTTTTTGATAATATAGCCCCCACGCCCAGCACCTTCATGATAGGGAAGGTTCGTCTCCTTTAAAACAGGGAGATTTTGCCGCGATAAAATAATCGCTGTTGGGTAAGGATAGTTAAGGGCTGAAATCCAGGCGGCCTTTACTTCATGAGCATCGGCAGGTCGAAAGACATGAAGATTGGGGACCGCACGCAAAGATGCTAAATGTTCAACGGGTTGATGTGTCGGCCCATCTTCTCCTAAAAAGACCGAATCATGTGTCAGCTGAAAAATTACATGAAACTTTGAAAGGCAGGCTAAGCGAAGTCCATTCCTTAAATAATCAGAAAAGGTGAAAAAGGTTCCAACATATGGGAGAAACATATGGGTTTGAAAAAGCCCTGAGGCAATTGTTGTCATTCCAAATTCACGGATTCCAAATTTAATATTCCTTCCTTTAAAGTCATTCTGGGCAATCAAAGGATACTCTTTCATCATCGTACAATCAGAGCCTGAAAGATCAGCCGACCCCCCATAGAGAAAAGGTAGTTCTTTTCCTAAAACTTGTAAAATCGCTTGAGAGGCTTTTCGTCCAGATATAGGATCAGAAAATTCTATTTTATTTAGGGTGTCTTCAAGACTTTTTGGTATGACCCGCTCATGCATCGCTTGAAATTCTTTTGCCAGATCAGGGTAAGCTTTATGCCAAGCATCAAAAGATTGTTTCCACGCTTCTTCAAGAGCTGCTTGCTTTGAAAGTTTTTCTTCGAAGAAGGTTTTCACTGATTGAGGAATATAAAACTCTTCTTCAGGGAGACCTAAAGCCTCTTTTGTCTCTTTGACCTCTTCTGGACCAAGAGGAGACCCATGGGCTTTTGATGTCCCTTGTTTATGAGGAGATCCTTTTCCAATAATCGTTCTGCACTCAATAAAGACGGGACGCGTTTGATTTTCTTGAATTTCTTTCATCACTTGATCAATAGACTCTAAGTCATTCCCATCCATTTGATAGACTTCAAAACCGTAGGCTTTATAGCGAGCAGGAACATCTTCAGAAGAGGATTGGTCAAGAGGGCCATCAAGGGTAATCTTATTTGCATCATGAATCAAAACCAGGTTATCGAGGCAGAGGTGACCTGCAAAAGAACTGGCTTCATTGGAAACCCCTTCCATCAAGCACCCATCACCGGCCAAACAGTAAACCTTAGGGCTTAAGATTTGATGATCTTCATGATTAAACTTTGTCTCTAGAATTTTTAAACCTAAAGCTTGTCCTACGGCATTTCCAATACCTTGTCCTAAGGGCCCTGTTGTCGATTCAACACCAGGAGTCTCTCCATATTCTGGGTGACCAGGGGTTTTTGAATGAAGCTGACGAAAATTCTTAATGTCATCAAGGGTTAGGTCAAACCCAGCTAAATGAAGGCAAGAATAGAGCCACATCGATCCATGCCCTGCTGATAAAACGACGCGGTCTCGATTCATCCATTGAGGGTTTTTTGGATTGTGACGAAGAAGGTGACCATAAAGATAGGCCCCCAGTTCTGCACATCCCATGGGAAGACCAGGATGTCCTGAATTTGCTTTTTGTACAGCTTCAAATGAAAGTTGCCGAATCGTATTTGCTGTTTTTTCTAAAATTTTCTTAAGATCTTCATCCATCAGTGATCTTTCCTTGCTTTTAGCCGTGAAATACCCTATTTTTAAGTCTTAAGGATTAAGATATCAAGAACAAAGTTAAACGTTATGTTATCACAAGAGATAAGAAAAAAATTCCTCGCTTACTTTAAAGAAAAAAACCACTCCATTATTCCTTCATCGCCCACGGTTCCTCATGACGATCCCACCCTTCTTTTTATCAATGCAGGGATGAACCAATTTAAAGATGTTTTCCTTGGAAAGAGTCAGCGTGATTATACACGAGCGACCTCTTCTCAAAAATGTATCCGTGTTGGGGGTAAACATAATGACCTCGATAATGTGGGCCATACCTCGCGCCATATGACCTTTTTTGAGATGCTTGGAAACTTTTCTTTTGGGGACTACTTTAAAAAAGAGGCAATAGAGTTTGCTTGGCACGTGACAACTGAAATTTTTCAATACGATCCCAAACGTGTTTGGGTTTCTGTCTTTGAAACCGATGATGAAGCTTATGAACTCTGGAAACCTCATATCGATGAAAAGCGGATTATCCGCCTGGGAGAAGACGAAAATTTCTGGTCGATGGGAGATACTGGTCCCTGCGGCCCTTGCTCTGAACTTCTCTATGATCGAGGAGATAAATTTGGCCCTGCCTCGAATCCTTTTGAGGATAAAACAGGGGAAAGATACCCCGAGTTCTGGAACCTTGTTTTTATGGAGTTTAATAAAGATAGCAGCGGAAAAATGACTCCCCTTCCTAAGCAATGTGTTGATACTGGAGCTGGGCTGGAGCGCGTTGTCTCCTTTATGATGGAGGCTGATAATGTCTTTCAGTCTGATATTCTTAGCACCCTTATTGCCCGCGTTGAAGAGTTATCGGGAAAGAAATATGATTCTAGCGACCTTCATCTTGCTCCCGCTTTCCATGTCATTGCTGATCACGTCCGTGCTCTTGCCTTTGCCATGGCAGATGGGGCTCAACCCAGCAATATCGAACGAGGGTACGTCCTCCGTAAAATTCTTCGTCGCGCTGTCCGTTATGGACGTCTTCTTGGATTTAACAAACCTTTTCTTGCTGACGTTTTTCCCCGCCTTGTTGAAACAATGGGGAGTGATTACCACGAACTTAAGCAGTCTCAGTCTCAAATCAGCGAAATTTTGTCGATTGAAGAAGAAAGCTTTTTCCGCACCCTTCGCCGTGGAGGAAATATCTTAAACACTATCATTGAAAAGGCAAACAATAGTAGCCGGAAAGAAATTAGTGGAGAAGATGCTTTTAAACTTAAAGATACCTATGGCTTTCCATTAGAAGAGATTCTCCTTATTGCTAAAGATAGCGAGCTCACCGTCAATCTTGATTCTTACGAACTCCTTGAAAAACAAGCACGTGACCGGTCACGCCAAGCTAAAGCTAGCCACAAACAAATGGCCGAAACAACCATTTTCGAAAGTTTTGTGAAGCATCATGGCACCTCAATATTTGTCGGGTATGATGAAGTTGAAACGGAAGGGAGTGTTATCGGTCTTATTGTTGATGGACAGTCTGTCGAAACAATGAAAGAAGGCCAAGAAGGGCTTGTCATTCTCGATGAAACACCTTTCTATGCTGAGAAAGGAGGGCAAATCGGTGATGTAGGAACCCTTACCCATGAAAAAGCGCGCTTCATTGTTCAAGATTGCCAAAACCCTTATCCTGGCGTTATTGCCCACCATGGAGTTTTAGAAAAGGGAACTCTTATTATTGGGGAACCTGTTATTGCAGAAATTAATGAAAGCCGTCGGGAAGCTATTGCAAAACATCACACCGCCACACATCTTCTTCATTGGGCCCTTCAAAAAGTTTTAGGCTCTCATATTAAACAAGCCGGCTCTCTTGTAGAATCCAATCGCCTACGCTTTGACTTTAACCATCACAAGGCCCTCTCCCAAGAAGAACTTCGCGAAATTGAAAAACTTGTCAATGAAAAAGTCTGGGAAAATAAACCCCTTAAATCCTATGAAATTAAACTCGAGGATGTCCAAAAACATCCTGAAATCAAACAGTTCTTTGGGGATAAATATGGAGAAGTCGTCCGCGTTGTTGACATCAATGGCTACTCTAAAGAGCTTTGCGGTGGCACTCATGTCCAAAATGTCGGAGAAATTGGCTATTTCCGGATTTCTAAAGAGGGGAGCATCGCTAAAGGAGTCCGCCGGATCGAAGCCGTGACAGGAAAAGAGGCAGAAAAGCTCCGCTATGCCCTCGAAGACCAACTTTTTAATATTGCCCTTACACTTAAAGCTAACCTTCCAAAAGTTGATGACGCCCTTCAGAACCTCATTAAAGAAAATGCCAAACTAAAAGAGCAGGCCCTTTTTGCTCGAAAAAAATACCTGAATGACTTGTCCTCTACTTTGATGACAAACGTCAAGCAAGTTGGCAGCGTCTCTATTCTTAGCGCTGTTGTCGATATTGAAAAAAGTGAGCTTAATGATTTAGGGAATGATCTCATGGGGCGGATACAATCAGGGGTACTTCTCCTTTGCGTCGTTGATGGAGAAAATTGCCAACTTTATCTCAAAGTTTCTCCCGATCTTGTTGAAAAGGGAATCCACGCAAACACCCTTATTAAATCCATTGCAGACCTTGTTGGAGGCTCTGGAGGAGGTAAAAAGGAGATGGCACAAGCAGGTGGCAAAAACTCTAAAGGGGTGATTATCGCTTTCGATAAAATTGAAGAAATGCTCCGAGAATAGCCTCTAAAGCGCTTTTTGCGTGACATTTAATATTTAAATTTACATACTATTTTTCCTTTGAATAACTTAAGGAATATTGAATGGAACTACTCACTCCGACTCAGAGCTACTACCACACTTTTGATAACGCACGTGTATACTTTGAAGAGACCTCGTGGGGAGGCATTACTCCAACTGCTCCTAAAGAAGAGGCAAAGCCAAACACAACACCAAGTCAAACCTTTCAAGAACTTGTTCGGACCTATGAAAGTGAAGCTCAAAAAATCAGAGAGCACTGTGGAGCCTCATTAGAGACTCTCGAAGTTTTAGACTTTAGCAATTTGGGACTGACCCAACTCCCCCCACATATTCTTCTAGAATGCAAAAAAGCAAGACGACTCGATCTGAGTGGAAATAACATCCACTTTCTTCCCTGCCAACTACAAACTCTTCACTTAGCGTCTTTAGATATTAGTGGCAATAAACGACTCCAGCCCAATATCCCTTCATGGTTGGGCACGTTGCCAGGACTAGTACTCATCGCAAATGATATGGGTCTCGATTTTGTTCCTGAAGGATTTACTCTAGATCGATTGGTTTCCAACGACCTTCCCGAAGGAATGGAACATGTTTATGGACAAACACAGCTTCCAGCATCAACAGATATCTACTGATCTTATTCTCTATAATGCCTTGATGGTGCTGACAACAACACTGCTTTTGAAACCTTTACCCGCCTTTTTTTAGTCTCAACAGGCAAAGATCGAGAGGGTAAAGAACTTTGCGATAGCTGCGAACGCTTTCTTCCGGAAGGCTCCGTATTCCCTTGATTGTCAGCCCCTGTTGCTTCTACTTCATCAAAAAGTGAAGGGAGAGGAATCGGGTTATAGATAGTAAGAAGCGTTTGAAGCCTCTCTTCTGCCTCTTCCATCGTTGGAAGGAGAGAGGGGTCATTACTTTGAAGACTCACGACAAACTCTACATATTGTCTAAGTGCTTCAATACCTTGGGGAGGCAAGTGCGGCTCTAATCGCGCAATAGATTCACCAAGAGTTGCTCTCAAATCTTCCTGCGATGGATAAAGAAGGACTGTAGAAGGAATATATCCACTGAAAGCAATTATAACAGGCCCAACAGCTGCTTCAGAAAGATCAAGAAGCTCTTCATCTGTTCTAGGAATGGGCATTTCTGCAGGTTTCATCTTTTGTAGGAGATCCTCAAATGAAACCCCTGTCTCCTTTTGATAATGCTTGAGAAGTTTGACTACCCCACCCTCTACAAGAGTGCGTCCTAAAGAAAATACATCGGCTTCTTTTTTCTGAATCCCACTTCTATTTCTTTGCTGAACAGAATTTTCCCAGATAAAATCAGGCGCGAATTGAGGGGTTAAAGCTGTCATATGCTTTTCAGATTTTTCGGTTGTGGCAAGGCCAAAGTCAGTGACTTGAGCCTGAGCCTCCTCCCCTTTTTTAATCACTACAATATTTGCAGGCTTTAGGTCTCTGTGGATTTGATCCGATCGATGGAGCGCAGCCATTCCTGCTGCAATATCCCTTGAAATCCTAAGAACTGACAGAAGAGGAAATCTCAATGTATTTAACTTTAAATGCTCAAGATCACAGTCTGCAGGAGCCACAATTCCAATATATAGACTTTTGCCGATTACACGACTTGTTGATTCAAACGTATTAATATACTTTTTTCCATCAGGACTGACTAAAAGTTGTGCTTCATGCTGACTTTGAAAGGAACGTCTAGCAAACTTAGCCACTTTTCTTTCAGGAGAAGATCCATCACGGGGGAATTGCAGCACGGAAAAAACTTGCGCTTCAGCTCCTCGACCGATAGCCTTACCTTTAATGTAAACATTACCTGGTGATGCAAAAACTTCTTGATTTGTTGCTGTTGCATGAAATTGGAGAACTGCCCCCCCTCTTCTATCGGGAGAAAAGCCTTCTTGCCATTTCACAAGACTTCTTGAGAGAGGGGAAGGAACCCCTCTTTCCTTAAGCCTTCTAACCACCCTTGGAGGTGTAGCAAAGTGTCGTTGGCTAACAGCTTGAGTCGCTTCAGTTGTAGTTGATTGTGAAGAGCTCTCTTCATATTCAACTAAAACAGTTACAGCAACCGTTGAAGGAAGAGGCTCTTCTTCCAAAGTCGGCACTTTAGGCTGCAAAGGCCCATGAATAATCCTATTAGACATATTTTAATCACCTCTGGTTTATTGACTTACATAATGGTATTATTAAACTATTAATATATAGTAATTATTTCAATGCTTAAACATCAGATGATTAAGTACTGGGTGTCGTTTTCATTCTTTTTAGCTCTTTTTGCCTCTCTTTGTTCACTCTGAGAGGGGCTGTGACGCCTTTCTTTAGAACTAGAAACTTTTGATTCAGAAAGGCTTAACTCAATAGTTTTATCAATGTTTAAGGTTGCCTCACCAGCAAAATGCCCTGTTTTAGCTTCCTGTTCATTAGGAAGACTAGGAAGATGGAACGGAATACTAGGAGCGCTAGCATCCCTAATAACCTTAAGGCGCTCTCTGACAGCACTGATCAAAACATCTCCCTCATTCTCAGCATCGGCACCTAAAAAGGCTAAAAGTCCTCTTTTACTGAGGTTTTGGAGCTCCATTGCTAACTGAGCAAGATTTTGAAGAGCAAGATATTCCTTTTCTGAAACAGCCTTTTTTAAACGACCGAGCGCTTGCAAGGTATGATTAAGAATGGTTTCTGCATCTTTAAAAATATGAAGAACGTCTCCTCTTCGTGGATCAATGCCGACATGAAAGACTTTGCCAGGGTGGACCGCTTCAAATGCTTCAAGTTCTCTGTCCGAGAAATGCCCAGTCAACGTCTCTGGAATCAGTAAATGATCCACGAAAGGCGCTAGAACTACATCATACTTTTTACCATACTGTCTCAGAATTAAATTAATAACATCGAGTTGAATGGTCCGCCCTAAAGCAAAAATATCAGCTGCCTTCCCTTGATAACCTCCTTCGCAACTCCGCTTTCCTTTGATTGACCTATATTTTTGCCCTAAAATAGAGTCCCAAATAAAAGGGGCCGCATATTTTGGAGTTAAAGCAGTACTATGCTTTACCCCTTCAGGAGCAAGCGCGCTAATTAATCCAAAGTCAGTCACTTTTCCAGGGCCTTCCCAAGGATTGCAAAGAAGATTAGCCCCTTTAATGTCGCGCAAGACCATATTTGCCCTATGAAAAGAGCCAACACCTTCAGCTATATCAACAAGCTGCCTTAAAACAAAATGGACGCCAACTCTAGGGGTTCTATAGTCGATATGACAAAGATCACAACTACTAGCATTAAAGATAGCGATATACCCTGCTGACCCTATACCAGTGGGTGCGCTTTGGAGCAAGCCATAAGCTCCCATAAAATGGTCAATTTTTGAACTTAGTTTTGAAGCTGGACTGAGAAGATTAAGTCTTTCTACTTCTGGATCAAAAGGGCTCCGAGCTGTCTTAATCAACTGATTCTTGGGATCTCCCCCATCCATAGGAATAGAAACGGTGAAGTAAGCCGTACTTTGAGTTCCTTTACCTGCCGTTTTCTGAACAATATGAAAATCTCTCGATGTAACGAAAATGGCGTGCTCTCGCGTTGCTGAAACAGGCATATGAAATGCACTTTCCGGCTGCTCTTGCACATAGGCCATAACTTTAATAATTCTACCAAATAACCCACTAGGATCTTGATACTCTGGATAGACGATTTTTAAGTGACTAAGTGCCGTTGCTTGCTCACGACTCATTTCCTGTATTGGTTGCTCTCTAACAGCGGCTGAATCAGGAGCAACCTGAACTCTTTTCAATGATGAAATCTCTTCCATTAACAATCTCCAAACTAAATCACATAAAAAACAATATCAATTGTTTACGAAAACAGCAACTTTAAATAAAAAATTAACAAACTATCAATTAAAGTATTTAATTAACTTGCCGACTTATTGGTGCTTTTTTTCTCTTCTATTGAAGGAGTCATTCTATCCCCTCTCTTTTAACCGGTTCCATTGTGATAAAAGTTTGCTTTTTTATCATGAAATGCTAAATGGGAGTTAAGAGAGGTGCGATTTTTTATGGAAACAAGTTTGAGGCTTTCTAAATACTTTTTTCTAGTTTCTTTATTATTTTTTCCATTATTTCTAAACTCAAGTGTGTGGAACGATGGGGCTGCAAATGATAACTGGACTGACGTGGGCAATTGGAATGCAGGTGATGTTCCAAATAGCACAAACGCTGTAGCTGAATTTCCAACAATTGGGGGGCCACAAACGGTCATTGTAGACCAAGGGATTACAATTGGTGAGATCCATTTTAATTCTTCAGATAATTATACGATTAATGGTTCAGAAGCGATATCGTTTACAAAAATCAACCAGATTATAGTTGACAGTACGGGCACACATACAATTACAGCACCTATTGAGCTCCATCCCAATGCCCTATATATTTTTAATAATACCGCTAATCCTTTGACCATTTCAGGAAATATATCTGGAAATGACTCACTTCTTATCAGGACAGGTCTTACAATACTCAGTGGTTCAAATACATATACCGGTAGCGGGACGTCAATCGATGTAGGCAGTACCCTTCAAATTAATACAAACAATTCAATCTCAAACAACAAAAATGTTACATCGAACGGAACCTTTGTATTAAATAATGGAATAGGAACAACACCAATTTTAGGATTGTATGGGATAGGGACTGTAGATCTAAACAACAATATTTTGTCACCCAGAGCTGGGAATTTTTCCGGAACGATTATCGAAACAGCTGGACCAGGAGGAATCAACAAAGTTACAACTGGGACTCTTACTCTTTCAGGAGCAAGTAACTATACGGGATTGACAGATATCCAAGAAGGGACCCTTAGCGTTACAGGGAGCATTATTAGCCCTGTACAGATCAATTCAGGAGCTTTTTTAACAGGAACAGGGAGCGTAGGGACAGTCACTAACGATGGAACAGTGAGTCCAGGAACCTCGATTGGAACGCTCACGGTCAATGGAAATTATACTCAAAACCCCACTGCCGATTTAACCATAGAAATCAGTGACGACGGATCCTCAGATCTTCTTAATATCACCGGAACTGCAACCCTTGCGGGAACCCTTACCTTAGAGCCAGAGCCAGGAATTTATCCTGCAGGATCAAGGTTTACCTTTATGAATTATGCTGCAAGAGGAGGATCTTTGACTTTAATCGAAGACTCTTCTCTAGCATTTTCCATCCACTACTTTGGAGCCTTTGCTCAACTGATTAATGCTATTGGTGGAAGTGTTCTTCCTATTCCTAAGCGGCTTCTGCATGGAAATTCCCGTGAGGTTGCAGACTACTTATTTTGTCGTGGCTTTATCCCTTCCAACCATGATCTTCTAAAGGTTATGGGGGCTTTAGTGAGACTTCCAGCTGATCAGTTTGCAAAGGATCTTGTTAAGCTATCGCCCGCACAATTTGGAGCCCTCCCTTTGATGAACCTTCAGAGCAATCGAATCATTGCGGATGTGATTGTAGAGAATACAGAAAAGTTTGACTGGTGTGACCCTTGCGTTTCTGAAAAAGACTGCCAAGTCAATGACACTTCTATTTGGGTTGCTCCTGTGGGTTACTATTACGATCAAGATGGGATCCAGGGACAAGTGGGTTTTGATAGCTATGCTGTGGGAGTAGGAGCTGGAGCAAGCCACCTCTTCTTTAATGCTTTTCATGTCGGAGGAGGAGCTGGTTACACTTACTCCAAGATTGATTGGGACAAAGACCGAGGGGATGGACACATCAACTCCGTCTATCTTGGACCTTCTTTAGGATGGAGTCCCAAAAATGGGTTCCTGAATCTTTTAGTGATGGGGTCTTATAATTACTATGATATCGATCGCAAAATAAAGTTCCCCGGGGTGAATCGGACAGCTTCGAATAAACATCATAGCTATGATGTTCTTGCAAGACTCGATGGTGGATATAGATTCCGTATCAATATAAAAGGGAACTTAGACCACATCTATATCCTTCCAGAGGCAAGAGTCAGCTACCTTAATATCTTTGAACAGCGGTACACTGAATCAGGAGCAGATAGCATTAACCTGACTGTTGATAGCAAATACTCAGCTCTTCTGCAGCCTAATCTCTTAATTAAGTTTTTAAGAGATTTTCATACCAACACATGGTGTATCATGCCTGCCTTTCAAGTGGGTTGGATCTCTAATATTTGGCTCTCTTCCGGAAATTATAAATCACGGTTCTATAAGCAAGAGACCTGTCAGCCCCATTTTGTTGTAAAGAGTTTTACTCGCAATACCAATCAACTCTCATTGGGTCTTGATGTTAATTTCCGCCATGACAGCGATTGGATTATTGATGTGGGATGCCGAGTCGATTTTCTTGATGATAATTATGTAGTGGATGGGAAGATTAAAGTAGAAAAACGGTTTTAACTTCTTTCCTCTCCCACTCCTGATAGGAGAAAATGCAGTCATCGAAGTGAGCCAGTATAACGCTTATTTGGGATTTTCCAGGTATATTGCATAATTCGAGAGAGAAGTCTTTCAGATCCATTTTTATTTTCGATTGTAAATTTTTTCTCAGAGGATTTTCGCTGTCATGGTATGATCTTTTCTATGTTGCAAAAAATCGAGACACTTTCATCAATCCAAGCAATAAAAGAGGCTCTTCAAACAGAAAAAAGCCTTCTTTTTGAAGGGCTCTGGGACGCACCCAGAGCGATTCTATCGCTCCTCCTCCTTAACCATGCGAAAAAAAATGTCCTGATCATTACTGGAGGAGAAAGAGAAACCCGTCTTTATGATGACCTCTCTTTTTTTTCAGAAAGCGCTGTATTTTCTTTTCCAGCATGGGAAACTCTACCAGGTGAAGAGATTGTTCCAAGTGCAGATATTATTGGTAAACGGTTTGAAATCTTAAATACCCTTTTAAACAAAGATAAGCCCCAAATCATTTTAACTCCTCTTCAAGGGGTCTTGCAAAAGGTGTGCTCTCCTGAAACATTGAAAGACAAGCAAATGACAATTAAAAAGGGCGATGAAATCCCCTTTGATCTTCTCCCTGAACTTTTAGTAGACCTTGGTTATGTGCGCAATAGCGTTGCGGCTGATAAAGGTGAGTTTGCGATTCGGGGCGGGATCGTTGATATCTTCCCCCTTTCGAGTTTTAACCCCTTTCGAATCGACTTTTTTGATGATGAGGTCGATCAGATCCGAACATTTGACCCCATTTCTCAGAAATCGATTGGGAAAGTGGAGGAGATTTTCATTCCTCCCGCTGCTGAACATACCCTCCTTACAAAGGAAAAAAAACTAGCCACCCTTTTTGATTATTTGGGAGAGGACACCGTCATCCTTTTTGACGATCTCCTTGCCATTGAAGACCGCTATGTGGCCTTAAAAAATCTTCCAGGCTCCTCCACCCCTTTTTTTCTTTCCTTTTCTGAGCTGTTTCAAATGTCGGAGCGGATGCAACGGGTCTATTGCACGAAACACCCGTTAGAGTCCCTTAGTGAAACAGAGCTAAACGAAAAAGTGGGAAGAGATTTTTATTCAGGGAAAAACCCTCTTCAAGGGGTGAAGTTTGAAATCTTTAATCAAAACATCAATGCAAAGCGGATGCACCATGCCTTTCGCACGATCAAGGATTATTTTTGGGAAGATGTCGATGAGGATAAAAGACTCGAAGCCATCTTAAAAAAGAGCAACGAAATCTCTATTGTTTTTACCACAGCTTCTGAAGCAGAAGAAAAAGCATTGAAGGAAAAGATTGATCAAACCCTTCTTCCTCTCCCAAAAGAAAGAGAGTTTAAACGAGGGTATCTCTCAAGTGGTTTTGTCCTGCTCGACGGCCCCTTTGTCCTCCTCCCTTATCCTGAGCTCAGCAAACGCTATAAGGTATCCCGTCAAAAATGGCGGAATACCTACCACACTCCAGCTGCCGAGTTTCATGCCTTAGAAAAAGGAGACCTGGTTGTCCACTTTCACAATGGAATTGGAAAGTTTTGCGGCATCGAAAACCAAAAAAATCACAGAGGAGAAGAGGAAGAGTTTCTCCTGATCGAGTATGCCAATAGCGGAAAACTTTATGTCCCTCTCTCCCAATCTCATCTCATCAGTCGCTATATTGGAACAAAGGAAGAAAACCCCTCTTTAAATATTCTGGGAACAAAGAAATGGCAGCAAGCCAAAGCAACCGCACAAAAAGCGATCATAGGCTATGCGAAAGATCTCCTCCAACTCCAGGCGTTGCGAGAAGCTAAAGGAGGCTTTACTTTTCCAAAAGGGAGTGATGATCTCTTTTTATTCGAAGAAGAATTTCCCTTTGTTGAAACCGACGACCAGCTTCAAGCTATCCAAGCTATTAAAGATGACATGGTATCAGACAAGGCGATGGACCGTCTCGTTTGCGGAGATGTGGGCTATGGAAAAACTGAGGTTGCAATGCGAGCTGCTTTTAAAGCCGCTTATGATGGAAAAAAACAGGTGGCTGTCCTTGTTCCGACAACTGTTCTTGCGATGCAACACTATGAAACCTTCAAGGAGAGAATGGCTGACTTCCCCATGACTATTGGAGTCGCTTCCCGTTTTGTAAAGCCAAAAGAGGTAAAGAAAACGCTTGAAGGCGTTGCAAAGGGATCTGTTGATATTCTGATTGGTACCCACCGCATTATTAGCCAAGATGTTCAATTCAAAGACCTAGGACTCATTATTATTGATGAAGAACAACGCTTCGGTGTTCGCGCAAAAGAGCATTTAAAAAAAGCAAAGGTTGGTGTGGATTGTTTAACCCTTTCTGCAACACCTATTCCTCGGACCCTCTATTTTTCTTTAATTGGCGCACGGGATATGTCTGTGATCAACACCCCTCCTCAAGACCGCCTTCCCATTAAAACGATCTTAGCAGAAAGAGATCCAGAACTGATTAAGAATGCCCTTCTCCGAGAACTAGCTCATGATGGACAGGCCTACTTTATCCATAATCGCGTTGAAACAATCCATAAGATCGCCGATGAAATTCGCGCCCTTCTTCCTGCTGCACGCGTTGAAGTGGGTCACGGACA
Organism: Simkaniaceae bacterium; assembly: GCA_018399075.1. Classification (GTDB taxonomy): domain Bacteria; phylum Chlamydiota; class Chlamydiia; order Chlamydiales; family Simkaniaceae; genus Neptunichlamydia. The sequence continues at coordinate 1,880,834 of CP073763.1, forward strand.
GATGCCTCCCGATGCGATCGACGCCGTTTTCCATCGCTTTAAGCAGGGGGAAATCGACATTCTCGTTGCTACAACCATTGTTGAGAATGGTATTGACATTCCCAATGCCAATACCATCCTGATCGATAGAGCCGATGCTTTTGGAATGGCTGATCTCTACCAACTCCGGGGCCGAGTTGGTCGATGGAATCGCCCTGCATACGCCTATTTCCTAGTCCCTAAAAACCGTTCTCTCCCAGAAATTTCACGCAAACGGCTCAATGCCCTTGTGGAGACCTCTGGTTTTGGAGGAGGGATGAAGCTGGCAATGCGCGATCTAGAGATTCGTGGTGCCGGAGACATGCTCGGTGTTCAGCAATCAGGAAATGTTTCTGCTATTGGCTTCCACTTCTATTGCAAACTCCTGAAGAGAACCATCGATACGATGAAAAAAGAGCTCTCTCCCTCTTTCTTTGATACCCGCATAGAATTTTCCTATGATGCCAACCTTCCCCCTTCTTACATTGCAGAGACGAGCCTGCGCATGGAAATTTACCACCGCCTTGGCGAATCAACAAATAACGAGGAAATTGATCTCCTCTTTGAAGAGCTCATCGACCGTTTTGGCCCTCTTCCCACTCAAGCAAAATGGCTCTATTACCTAAACCGAATCCGCGTTTTTGCGAGTCACCATAAATTTATCTTATTAAAATTTGAAAAAATTACCCTTCATGCAAAAAGGCAATTAGGAAAGAAGCTAATCGAGAAGAAAATTTTCCTACCGCTAATCGACGATCCCGAGGAATTTGAGTTTATTACGATCGGGTTTATAAAGCGGGACTTCGACATTTGAAAAATGTGACGATGCCTCAAATTTCTCACTAAACCATTTAAGATTGACCAACGTCTCTTGAGCCCATTTGGCTCCACTTCTTGCATACTGTTCAACAAGACCAATTTTTTCTAGAAGAACATCTTCATCTTCTCCTGTTCGAATCACAGTGAGATGATGCCCCAAAAGCTCATAAAGGGCTTCTCTTGAAAGGCCATCCTTAGCTAAGGGAAGCTTCCATGTCCCTTGAAAAGGGGTCCGATCCTTTGTCCCAGAAATCATCTGGTAGCGGTCTGCAATAGTAAAAGAGTGGCCTGAAGCTTGTTGATGAAGATAATATAGCTCTTGATCTTCAAAGTAGGTATTCTGAAAATCGTTTGCCGCCCTTGGAAAATCCCTTTCAGACAAACTTTCAAGACGAGCGCAAGTAAGATGGCAAGTGCTCCATTCAACCCGTTCTACTTCTCGAACATACTCTTCTACAGACAGCTTAGTCGCTGCTTTTTTAGCCTCTATAAATAGATTCGTATAACAGGCATTTTGCATTTCAAAAAGAAGATCTAGAATAGGACCATAATGGGGGTTTTGGCTGAAGTTGTCCTCACCAATCAAAATCTCTTTCGCACCAAAATCCCACCTAGCTGAAAAATTTTCCTTAACAAGTAAGATCTGTACAGGCTCCCCAAGAACTCCATGCATCACACGTAGAAGCTCAGGGAAGAAAGATTGGATTTTAACTAAAGCTGGCCGTAGACTCTCCGAACACGAAGAAACAGCAGAAGGAAGTTCAAAAACCCCTTTATCAGCCTTATCTTGAAGCCACATCTCAGAATAAAGACTCCTATGGCCTTCAACACGAGAAACTTGCGTTCCCATTTCTACCCCAACTTCCATTAAAATCCGCTACAGTATACTCAGAGCATTAAAACAAAACAATAAATAAAAATTTCTTTATTTAGCTCCTAATGGCTCTGGTTCAAACCACTTGATATTGCATCCAATACTCGGCTGCTGGTCAGGTGTCACCTCTTTTCCTAAAATAAGGCAATCGAGAGCTTCTGCTAAGTCTTTTCCTGTGACTGGATGATTGTTTCCAGGACGGGATTCATCAAACTGTCCTCGGTAGACACACCTTAAATCTCCATCAAAAACAAAAAAATCTGGTGTGCATGTAGCATCATAACTGCGGGCCACCCTCTGAGTCGCGTCAAAGAGATAGGGAAAGGGGAAATCAAGCTCTGCTGCAAGATTTTTCATTTCCTCAGGGCCATCCTCAGGATAGGCTATCGGATCGTTAGAGTTAATTGCCACAAAGGAGATCCCTTTTAGGATATAGTCCCTTGCTAAGGCAAGGAGCATCTCTTGGATATGTTTCACATAGGGACAATGGTTGCAGATAAACATCACAACCGTTCCAATGTCTGACTGAATGTCTTTTAAACTCACAAGCTCATCGGTAGTAACATCAATGAGTTTAAAATCAGGTGCCCTGGTTTCCAGGGGCATCATGTTCGACGGTGTAAGGACCACGATCGCCTCCATCTAAATTAATGATCCCACTTTTTTGCAGGATAATTAAAAAAATTGTCAAGGGAATGATCCATTTCATGAAAAAATGCCAAATCTTGAAGAAATTTTGCCACTTCCTTCCAAGAGGAAATTCCTCTTTAGAAATTTCCCGTTTAAGACCCCATCCAATAAAGAGTGAGGTTAGAAGTCCCCCAATAGGAATGATCCAAGTCGAAACAATGTTATCGATCGTATCTAGAAAATTAAGGCCGTAAATATTTTGCCAATTCGGGAACAAATTCTGTGAAAAAGCTAAGGCACTGGGAACCCCAAAGAGAAAAGTCCCTGCAGCCACAAGAAGAACAGCTCGCCTTCTTGGCCAATGGGCCAATTCCATAATATTGGTTGCCACCACTTCGACAAATGGAATGGCTGAGGTCAGTGCTGTAAAAACAAAAAGGGTGAAGAAAATCGTTGAAATCACAAGAGATCCCGGGAGCTGCGCAAAGAGGTAGGGAAGTGTTTTAAAAATCAGCCCTGATCCTTGCTGTGGCTCGAATCCAAATGTAAAAATCACTGGGAAAATTGTCATTGCAGCCAGAATGGCTACAACCACAACAGAAAAACCAATAATACAAGCCATCTGCGGAATATTTTCCTTTTTCCTCATATAGCTTCCATAACTGATCATGATTCCTTGCCCTAAACTCAAGGTAAAAAAAGCAAGACCAAGGGCTTCCAGAGCGCTTGAAAAATTAAACTCTTGAACATCGGGATAGAAAATGAAGTGGGCCGCTTTGCCAAAACCCTCCATTGTGATGCTGTAAAAGAAAAGTCCCAGCAGTATCACAAATAGGGCGCGGGTCATAATTTTTGACCAAAATTCAATTCCCTTTCGAACTCCTGATAAAACAATACTCATCGTGATCAGGGTAAAAAGAAAATGCCAAAAGACCGTGATACTTCCAGAGTGTGAAAGTTTTTCAAAAACCCCTGACACTTCAGCCGGTGAAAGGTTTTGATAAAAGCCACTGAGCGACATTAAAACATAACTCATTCCCCAGCCAGCAATCACACTATAAAAAGACATAATTAAGAAGGAGGAAAGGACACCAAACCACCCCGCAATTTTCCATTTGGGGCGTTCTTGTGAAAGGACCGCAAATGCACCAACAGCTGCCCGTTGACTATGCCTTCCTAACAACAGCTCTCCAATTAGAACAGGAATTCCAATAATAACAATGCATAGGATGTAGGTGAATAGAAAAAGGCCACCCCCATTTTGCCCGACTGTATAGGGGAATTTCCAAAGAACCCCTAAACCAATCGCTGATCCAACAGCGGCTAAAATAAATCCGAGACGTGAGCCCCAATGTTCTCTTACTTGAGTCATACACCCCCTCTTAAAAGGCGATCAAAATCATAAAGGCCGCTCTTTTGAATAATAATAATCAGGATTGTTATGGGAACAACCCACCTTAGGAAAAACCGCCAAGGGAGATAAAGAAATGCCAACTTAGTTCCAAAGACAAATTCTTCACGAGCCACTTTCTTATCCATCACCCATCCTACAAAAAGGGAGCAAAGAAGCCCTCCAATAGGAATCACCCAAATCGAAACTAAACTATCAATCGTCTTTAAAAAGTTCATTCCATAAATAGCTGCCCAATCAGGGAAAATCGTTGAAGAGTTTGCAAAGGCGCTAGGAATCCCAAAAATGAATGTCGCACTTCCCACCATAATCGCAGCTTTTTTCCGCGAAATATTTTTTAGCTCCATGATGTTTGTTGCAACCACTTCAATCAGCGGGATCGCTGAGGTTAGCGCTGTAAAGACAAAGAGGGTGAAGAACATCGTACTTAAAACAAGAGAGCCCGGCAGCTGTGCAAAGAGGTAGGGAAGGGTTTGAAAAATGAGTCCTGGTCCAGCTTGAGGTTCTAAACCAAACGTAAAGACAACAGGAAAAATCATGAGCGCTGCTAAAACAGCAACGACAATCACAGAAAATGCGACAATACCGCACATCTGAACGACGCTGTCAGACCGCTTCATATAACTTCCATAACTGATCATAATCCCCTGACCAATGCTCAGAGTCCAAAAAGCAAGCCCTAGAGCTTCAATAGCACTTGAAAGCTTAAAATCCCCAGGGTTCGGATGAAAAATAAATTGCACCGCCTTCCCAAAGCCATCAAGCGTTAAAGTATAAAGAAAGAGAAGAACTAAAAGGACAAGGAGAATCTTGGTCATGATCTTTGCCCACCGCTCAATTCCTTTACGGACTCCAGAGATCACAATGGCTGTGGTAATCAATGTGAATAAAAAGTGCCAAAAAAGGGTGATATCGCCCGATGTGGAAAGGGCGTCATAGGCCTTAGCTACTTCATCGCCACTTAAGTTTTGGTAAAAACCATTCAGCGACATCAAAATATAGCTCATGCCCCAACCGGCAATCACACTATAAAAAGACATGATTAAGAAAGAAGCAAGAACTCCAAACCAACCGGTAACTTTCCAACCAGCTCCCTTTTTATCATGAAGCTCATAGGCACCCACTGCAGCCCTCTGACTACTTCTTCCGAGGATAATTTCAGCAATGAAGATGGGAATGCCGACAATGGCTAAACAAATGAAATATGAAAGGAGGAAGAGTCCCCCACCATTTTCTCCTACAGTATAAGGGAATTTCCAGAGAATACCTAGACCAATGGCCGACCCAATCGCCGCCATTAAAAAGCCTATACGCCCTGTCCAGTGTTCTCTAACTTGATTCATCATGACCTCTAATTAATTGAATATGGATCATCACGACAAACTCAGGACTTGCGTCCCAGTCTTTCGCGATAAAGTGGATGTTGAGGTCTGATTGATTGAAAGCATCTCTTCCACAGATTTATTTTTCTAAAAAATCATAGAGGATTAGAGATTAGGTGTCAAGAGAAGGGGGCTTGCTTAAACCCCGGTGCGCTACTAATTTCGCTGCATAGGCAAATAGAATTGGCGTAGATACTAGCTGAGCTCCGAGCCAAGGTGAGTCCACCTTGGCGAAGGGACAAAGCGACGTAGATGCGTTAATTCTAGAAGCCTTATGCGGCGAAATTAGTAGCACACCGGGGTTAAAAGCATTATTTATTATTTTTTTCCACAGAGATCCGAAAGAACACGGAGAAAAAGAATGGCTGCAGTCCAGAACTGCTACTCGAAATCTCTCTTTGGTAAATAAAATTCAAGTTTAAGGGGGTCACATCCCAATATTGCGGTGGTAGGCTCCCTTCACTTTTTTCGATTGCATGCTCCGAGCCTTTTTAATGGCAGCAATCCCTTTTTCAATGTGATCAGGCATAAAGTTTTTAAAAATCCCTTCCGAACTTTTTTTCGTTTTCACTTGGTCTCTATTCAGAGGAAGATCGGAAATAAGAAGGAGAGCTCCTAAAGTTAACTTTCTTTTATAACTCCCCATAAAAAGGGTCGCACACTCAAGCTCGATTGCCTGAGCACGGGTAGATTTAAGATGAGTAATAAACTCTTCATTATACTCCCAAAAACGGAGATTAGTCGTGTAGGTAATCCCAATGTGATAGGTCCCTTTCTCCTTTTCTAGGATCTCCGTCACGGCTTTTTGCATTAAAAAGTTGGAAAGCGCCGGAACCTCCGAAGGAAAATAAAAATCTGATGTCCCCTCAGCCCGGACACTAGCAACAGGAACGAGATACTCCCCCACTTGATACCGCCTGCGGAGTCCCCCACACATTCCTAAGAGAAGAGCTGCTTTCACATCAAGAAATGAGCAAAGATCTACAACAAGGGCTGCCGCAGGGGATCCTATTTTAAAATCTAAAATCGAAATCTCTTCTTTAGGATGATGAGCCACTTTAAACATCGACCCCTCGTGAACCTTTACCCCATATTTTTCGGCAAAATAGTCGACATAACGGGGGAAATTTGTCAAAAGGAGGTTTGACTGAAACTCTTCGGCTGCAGAACCCGAGTACCTCTCTAAAGTCTCTTTAGCGAATTGCTCTTCTTGTATTTCATTACCATGCATAGTTTATCCATACCGTAAAATCTTTTTTCGTTATACATTCAATTTTTTCTTTACACAATTCTTACAAATTCCTTAACCTTTTCGCAAAACAAAATGAAGGAGGCCCATTATGGCACAAGTATTATTTAGCACCGCGCTCGACGCTTACAGCAAAGTTCAAACTTTCACAGACACCGATGCAGCCAAGCAAAAAGTGATTCAAACTGTCGCCTTGCTTGTTGTTGCAAATGCTGCTTACAATGCTAGTCGCTCGCGACTCACTCAATCGACCATCAGCATGACGGCAGCTACCGTCCTTTGGATGAACCAGGAGGCTTTCCTCCATAAAGCTCTTTCTGAAAACGTTGCAAGCTTTTCAGTAGAAAATGAGCGCCTTGGCGGCCTCATCGGGCAGTTTGAAGCAATTGGTATGGATCTAAAATCATTATCTGCATCAGAGAGAGAACAACTGCAAGCCCAAATGAGCCAATTCCACAGTCTATTTGAAGCGCTCACTGCAACAGTAAGAGAACAAACTGAGGCTGCAAGACGCCATGCTGAATCAGCCCATTCGAGCCACACAAAATTGCGCGAATCCGTTGATTTGTCGACTAGCAAACTCGCCCGTGCCCAAGCGACTCTAATTATTGTTTTTGAACAGGCAATACAAACTTTGAGAAGTGTTAGTTCAGAATCTGCTGAAAGCGACCTACCTGCACTAACTAAACAAATGGAAATTCTTACTCAAATCGCTCAAGCAGCACTGAAAACAGTCTAAATAGAACCTCTCCTTTTGAAAGGAGCTAACAGAAGGAAAAATTATGGCAACTTTAGAAAGCCTCCTCTTTGGAAGCATCCCTCAGGGAATTAGAAACCCCGCTGGAAATGATTATTCTATTATTGGAAAGTATTTTCATGACATGCATGCCCAAGCTCACTATACCGTTGGTGGAGATGGAAGAGCGAATGATAACTTCCATCCGATTGCGGCTTGCACAAAAGCGGTGATTATGGGGATTGCTTGTTCCATTATTACAAATCAGATTTGTAAAGTTGTTCCCGGATCTTTACGCAACCATTTCAGAATTGGGCTCGAGGGAGGTCCCTGGATCTATGCGGCTTCAATTATTTACCAAGCAGCTCAGGGATGGACGGCGGCATCTGAAGGAAAAGCAACGTCATCAGGATCGGCTTGCGTTGACTAGCCGTTGACTTTTTGCGCTCTTTCAATCATAATGCTCCGAAAAAACAACAATGGTTAAATGGTTAACGCATGGCTCAAGTAAGTACAAACGAATTTAAAACCGGAATGAAAGTTGAGATGGACAGAGAGCCTTACACCATCGTCGGCGTTGAATTTGTAAAGCCTGGGAAAGGGCAAGCCTTTACACGGACAAAGTTGAAGCATTTGATGTCAGGACGCGTCATTGAAAAAACGTTCAGATCAGGTGAAAAGCTTGACTTAGCTGATGTGGAAGAAACACAGATGCGGATGCTCTATAAAGAAGGGGATAGCATCGTTTTTATGCATGATCAAACCTTTGAGCAAATCAATGTCCCATTGAATGTTATTGATGATAAAGAACCCTATATGATGGATGATACCGTTTATGATCTCGTCCTTTATAAGGGCAGTGTCGTAGATGTGACCCCTCCCACTTTTCTCAATATGACTGTAACAGAAACAGCTCCTGGCGTTCGAGGCGATACCGCATCGGGCAGAGTCTTAAAACCTGCTAAAACCGATACAGGGGCTACGATTCAAATTCCCATCTTTATTGAAGAGGGAGAGCTTGTAAAAGTCGATACTCGAACGGGAGAGTATGTCTCTCGCGTTAAAGAGTAAGTTAAAAACGCGTGCTGATAGTCTCAACGAAGTACGCACTTTTTTTCACCAGAGAGGGGTCCTTGAAGTGGACACTCCCCTCCTTTCTCCATTCGCTCCTATTGATGTTCATATCGATCTTTTTTCCGTAGATCTTTCTGAAAAAAATAAAGGCTACCTTCATTCGAGTCCTGAATATGGAATGAAAAAACTCCTGTCTGAGGGTGTGGGTGATATCTATCAACTCGGCCATGTTTTTCGAAAGGACGAGATAGGACGTCTGCACCGCCCCGAATTCACCCTGATTGAATGGTATCGAGAAAAAACGACATTCTCCTCTTTTTTAGAAGAGAATCTTGCTCTTCTTTCCCTTTTCTTAGGGGATCAAGCCTATGAAACCATAACCTACCGTGAAGCCTTTGAAAAGCATCTCGGGATTGGTTGGGATGCGCCTAAGGAAAAGCTTCTTGAAAAAGCAAAAGGATTGGAGGTTCACGACCATTCAGATCTCATCAATATTTTATGGGGATGTATGATCGAACCGAAACTTGGTAGGGGAAAAATTACAATTATCACCCATTACCCGAAGGATCAAGCCGCCCTTTCTCAAATAAAAATTGTTGAGGGGGAAGAGGTCGCTGAGCGATTCGAATTTTATTTTAACGGGATCGAGCTGGGGAATGGGTACCATGAGTTGACCGATCCTAAAGAACAAAAAAAACGTTTGCTGGCTGCGAATGAGGAGCGGATCTCTCTTGGAAAAGAGCCACTTCCCCTTGATCCTGGATTTATTAAAGCCCTCGAAAAAGGGCTTCCAGATTGCTATGGTATCGCCTTAGGATTCGACCGCCTCCTCATGCTAAAATTGGGCTTAAACCAATTATTTTAAACATTTTAATCATCCCACTTTAATGCTATACTTTCCTCGAAAAACATGAGGTAATGGATATGGCTCAACCAAATTTTATAAATTTTTGCAGTGAAATCGCTCGAACGTATCAATCCGCTGAAACAAAAATTGGACTAAGGGGAATTCAAGAGGCTATCCCGGTAGGGATGGCTCACCTTATTAGTGCTATCAGCTTTGTTGCAATGGGATACTTCGCCCATATGAATACAAATAACACCTTGCTTGGAGCAGGGTTTATGGCGGGACTTTTTGTTTCCTATATTGACCCTACCTGTGGAAGCCTTCAATCCTTAAATAAGGGTGCTCTTCTACCGATAGATCAAAAGGGAAGCTTTGCTCTTCAAAAGGTCTACCTCGTTGCAGCCCTTCTTCGCAGACAGTATGGACTTCCCACAGGGTTTTTCATGGGACAAGCTCTCTTTCATATGATTAAAGAAAATCTTCCGTCAGGAGAACGGTAGTAATCACAGCCACTTTTGGACGATGGGATAACGACGCCCCACACCAAAAGACTTTTTAGAGACTCTTATGATAGGCGGCCCTTGCCGCCTTTTGTATTCTGCAGAATGTATCTTTTGGACAAGTTCAAGAACAAGCTCCTGAGGAATCTTGTACTTCTCTGCAATCTCATCGATCGATAGATAATTTTCTACGTATCCCTCAAGAACATTATCAATCACCCCATATTCAGGAAGAGAATCAAGATCAATTTGATCCGCACGTAGTTCTGCTGAGGGCGGCTTGATAATAATAGAATCCGGAATAACCTCTCTTTTTTCTATCTTATTGATATGGCGACAGAGATCATAGACGCGCGTTTTTGTTACATCACCAATCACTCCAAGCCCACCACACATATCTCCATAGAGAGTGGAATACCCTAAAGCAACCTCACTCTTATTACCGGTACTAAGAACGATATAACCATGCTTATTCGACATCGCCATTAAGAGAATTCCTCGAATCCGCGCTTGCAAATTCTCTTCTGTAATATCACATTCTTTTCCTCCAAAATGAGGCTCAAGGAGATGAAGAAAGGTATCAAACGGTTCTTTAATGGGGATCTCTAAAAAATCAATCCCTAAATTCTTTGCAAGCTGAGGAGAATCTTTTTGACTTTGGCTTGTGGTGAAACAAGAAGGCATACTAATACCTAAAACATTTTCTGGGCCTAAAGCTTTCGCTGCAATATAGGCAACAAGTGCAGAATCAATCCCCCCAGAAAGTCCCAAACAGGCTTTTTTAAACCCAAGCTTTAAAAAGTAATCCTTTACTCCAAGTTCAAGAGCGCTTAGAAGATTAGACATCGGCTCATATTCAAAGGGAACAGGACAAGCTTCTGCTTCTAAGTCAACAACCATTGCATCTTCAGCAAATCCTTTTCCTAATTGGCAAAGCTCCCCCTTTTTATTCACATAAACGCTATACCCATCAAAAATAATCTGCCCGTTAGCTCCCACTTGACAACACATCACAACAGGACACTGAAGTGTTTTTGCTGCTTTAGCACAAACATTAACACGCACGTCAGGCTTTTGGAATTGATAGGGAGATGCAGAGATATTGAGTAGGATATCGGGCTTATGTTCTACAAGCGCTTGAACAGGATCTCTTCCATAGCGAGTATAACCAACATAACCGGCATGCTGCCAAATATCCTCACAAATAATCAGACCAATGCGTTTCCCCCCGATTTCCCAGATCCTTGTTTTTGTTCCTGGCTCAAAATAACGCCTCTCTTCAAAAACATCATAAGTGGGAAGAAGCCACTTATCTTGAAACCCTAAAAGATGTCCATCATGAAGCACAGCAGCACTATTGAGCAGGTGCTTTTCGCCCTCTTCAATATTCCTTCTAATCAGACCAACAACAACTGTTAATCCTTTCGAAGCTTTAACAATGCGCTCTAAATAGAGTTCCATGGAATCAATAAAAGTGCTATGATAGACCAAATCTTCAGGAGGATAACCACAGAGCATCAGCTCACCAAACATGACAAGATCAACCCCTTTAGCACGGGCCTGATCCATACTCTCTAAAATTTTTGCTGTATTTCCATCAATATCTCCCACAATGGGATTTCTTTGCGCGACTAATATCTTCATCTAACTACCAAAATCATCCAATACTATGTTTTCTTTAGGAACGCCGTAATCATCGAGAAGTTTTAATATACTACTATTATGCAGAGGTGGTCCGCAGACATAGTAGAGGGCGTTTTCAGGTTCTTCCATCTTTTTCAGTTGCCCTTCTTCAAAGGCTTTGAAAAGATAGTTTGTTTTCACAGGATCTACTTTTGGCCAGCCGGCCTCAAGATCTTTGCTTGTTGGTTCTGATAATACCAGATGATAGGAAAAATTTGCGAACTCTTTATCAAGCCCCACATAGTCTTTTTGATAAATATTCTCTTTTAAAGAGCGTGCTCCATACCAAAGGGTGATCTTTCTTTGTGTCTTTTCAGTTTTAAAAAGGTGCATAATATGACTACGGCCAAAAGAAGATCCGGCTCCCCCAATTAAGAAGATAATTTCTTGATCCCCTTCAACCATATGGGATTCCCCGTAAGGTCCTGAGAGACGAATACCATCGCCATCTTGCAATCCAAAAACATAAGAAGAACAGATTCCCCAAGGAATTCCTGGCATGAGATCGCCTTTAATAAAGGGAGGTGTTGCAATCCGGATGTTAAACTTTAGAATGTTCCCTTCTTCAGGATAAGAGGCCATCGAGTAGGCCCGAATCACTTCTTCCCCTTCTTCATAGACTATTTCATGACCAAACAGGTCAAAAGCTTCCCAGTCTTCTCTATATTCCTCATCCATACTTCCCCTCCAATCTTCTGTATTGGTTTTATAACTTGGGACATGAAACTGCAGATAATCACCAGGAACATAACTCATTTTTTCGCTCTCTGGAATTTCAATCACAAGTTCTTTAATAAAAGTGGCAACGTTTCGATTAGAAACAACCTTCCCTTCAAATTCTCTAAGAGTCAAAAGACTCTCAGGAAGTTTTAATCCTAAATCATGCCTTACTTTGCATTGGCACGAGAGGCGCCATCCCTCGCGCAGTTGCCTCGGTGTAAAAGTAGCCTTGTCGGTTTCTAAGATATCTTCCCCTCCCTTAACAACTTGAACACGACATTGCTTACATGTCGCCTTCCCACCACAAGGAGAGGGAACCGCAATCCCTTGCTCAGTTAGTGTTGCCAAGAGAGTCCTTCCCCCCTCGACTTCTTTCGTCAATTCAGGGTTCTCATTAATCTCAATTTTGCAAGGGGCTGTACTGACTAGCCTCCGTTTGGCAAAAAGAATCATACCAGCAAGGAGAATACCGATAACCGTAAAAGCAATAACAGCTATAACACTTAGCTCATACACGATACATTAAGGCTCGCATTTGTTTTCTTAAGTCACTAATTTCCAATTCAGCACGCTCAATTTCCTTTGCATGTCCTTCATGTGAATTCGTGATCTCATCCTTCAAGTTCTTAATTTCACTCTCAAAGGCTTCGACTTCATTCACTTGCTTAGCGCGCAAACGAGAGATCTCACTTTTAAGCTCATAAATCGTCATCTCATCGGTAGAGCGAATCTGCGTATGCCCTTTTTCCATCTTCTGAACCCGCTTTGAGTAAGTCGATTTCTGCTCTTTAAGATTTTCTTCAAACTCAGTTTCGATTCCCTCAAGCTTTTTCTTAAAGGCGCGAATACTATGTTCAGCTTTTTCAATCTCATCTAAATGAGCGCGTTTGATCTCTTGGATATCATTTTCGTAAGTTTCGCATATTGCTGCAACCTCTTCTACATGAATCCGCTTCTTTTTTCTTAATAAAAGATAAAGGACAATCGCCAAAATCAGAATACCGAGCCCAAAAGCTGCTAAGTCGAGCCAATTTAGCTGCGTATCAATATAATGAATGGTTTTTTCTACCCACGCGGGCATCACCCATTCATTAACTTGAGGTGGTTGCTTTGCCATATGAAAAATCCCCCTACCTTCTCCATAACAAATGCGTTAGCCTTGCTGCAAATAAAAAAATAGAATATGATCAAACCCTTATGAAAACGCAACGAGAACACTGGGCATCCCAATTTGGCTTTATCATGGCAGCCGCTGGCTCAGCCATTGGTCTTGGTAGTCTTTGGCGGTTTCCTTATGTCGCTGGGGATAATGGAGGTGGAGCCTTTGTTCTCCTTTATATTCTTTTCACCTATCTTCTTGGTGTCCCCATTTTTATCGCTGAACTCTTGATTGGAAGAAAAACGCAGCGGAGTCCGATTTTTGCCTATCAAGAACTATCAAAACAATCAACAAACTGGCGGATGGTGGGTTACCTCAACCTTCTTACCAGTTTTATTATCCTTTCCTTCTATTGCGTTGTATCCGGCTGGTGCTTGAACTATGCCCTGATGTCACTCAACCAATTTAGCTTAGGAAAATCTCCACAAGAAATCCGCGATATTTTCGATATCGTCTATACCTCATCCGACCTCAGCATCTTTTGGATGGCTATTTTTATTCTCCTCAATGTGGGTGTTGTCTATAGCGGAATCCGAAAAGGGATTGAACATTGGAGTAAGATCCTTACCCCTGCCCTTCTCTTTATATTAGTCGCCATGTTTATCTATGGTTTCACTCTCCCAGGATTTTCTCAGGCGGTGAAGTTCATCTTCTATCCAACCTTCTCCAAACTCACCCCTTCAGTGATTCTTAACGCCTTAGGAATGGCCTTTTTCACCCTCAGTGTGGGCCTTGGTATCATCGTCACGTATGGAAGTTATCTGAAGCCCAGCGAAAACATGCCAAAAACAGCCTTTATCGTCGCAACAATGACCCTCCTCGTTTCTCTCATGGCAGCCATGATGATCTTCCCTATCGTCTTTACCTTTAACTTCCCTCCTGAAGGAGGCCCCGGCCTTGTTTTTAAAACGATGCCCATCCTATTTGCAAAGCTTCCTGGCAGTCTCGTTATCTCTACCGTTTTCTTCCTCCTCTTTGTCTTTACCGCCCTCACCTCTTCCATCTCCCTCCTTGAAGTCCTTGTCGCTAACCTGATGGAGCTCTTTTCCTGGAAACGGGGGAAAGCCGTCCTTATTTCTGCTCTTGGCGTCTTTATCTTTGGAATTCCTTCAGCCCTTGCAGGCTCTAAAGCTCTCTTTCCCAATTGGGAATCGATTTATGGCAAAGACTTCTTCGACACGATGAACTATATCACCGCCTCTTGGATGATCCCTATTGCGGGTCTTCTGACCACACTCTTTATTGGTTATATTGTGAAAAAAGATCTGACAAAGGAAGAGTTTTTAAAGGGAACCAAAATGACCTATTTCTTCCGCCCCTGGTTTTTTACCATCAGATACATCGCTCCCCTAGCGGTGATCATCATTATCTTAGAGCAGGCAGGAGTTCTTAACCTCTCCTACCTTTTGAATCTCATAAAATAAAAGGCTATTCGACCCTGACACTTCTTGATGTGGGTAGCGGAGGCAACATTTTTTGCCCATCCTTCCCAGTATAAGAAGAGACGATGCTAATCAAGCGGTTACGAAATGCAATGAGAATTGCAACAATCGCGACAAAGATCATCTTTGATACATAGCTTGTCTTTTTCGCTTCACCATCAAAATCAGCCGGTCTTGGGCTTCCACTTCCTTGGGAATGGGACATTCTTCTTTGATGATTAGTCACTGTTTCCCCAGGAACAAATGGCTCTTCTTCTATTCTAGGAAGAGACGGATCAACCATAGCAAGAAATCCTCTTTCTGCTACATCCATTTGATAGAGGATAAAGGGGTTGTTTTCTCGATTCATTCGAGCAATGACCTCTAAAGGGTTTTGTTCACCTAAAAGGCCTTCTCGATGACTTTGATGCACTTGTCCCTGTTCGAATTCACCAACAGGATGAAAAGGCATCACCTGTGCAAGAATTTCTGCCATAGCTTCTTTGCTAAACGTATACTTCACATAGGCATTAGGGTTTCGACCGTTGACCTCTGCATTTCCATGAGAGTCGAAAAAGACAAACTCTCGCCCACGGGGCGTATCCAAAATAGCTAATGCATAGGTTTTTTCCTGGCAATGAATCGTTGCTCCGATGCTTATTTTTTCAGGTGAAAGGAGTCCTTCAAGTTGAGCAAGCTGACCCATAAAAAAGGGAACAAGAGATCCATCTCGCAGGTCAATATCGAGAAATCTTTCACGATGGTCTTTGATCAAATGAAGACCATATTGTCCACAAATATCATGGACACTAAAGGCTTGGTGAAGAATATAATCTGGGCCAAGCTCTTCATCAAATTGTGACCTGTATGCCTCAGCTTGTTTTAGTAAGGCAAAGTACAACCCTTTTCCCATATCAATAAAACTCGTCACCTGCTCAGTTGTCAAATCCCATGCAATTCCTAAGGGAAGGACATTGCGGAGGAACGATTGAGCACAACTCGTACAAGAACTACTGCTTCCGTCCGAGTATTGACTTCCTACGCCATAAATAGTTCGAACAGCTTCAGGTCGATCAATTTGGTCGGGCATTGCCACTGGAAACACAAACCGATTAAGAAGGCGCCCACAATCTTGAGTTAAAAAACAATCTTCTCCACTCATAGCAACTTCAGTAAAAAGTGCTATTGCACTCCGATGAAGATCCGCCCTTTCATGAATCGATCCTTCATGTGAAACACGGTTTACTTCTTCAAATAGGCGATCATAACGCCCTCTAAAAACACTTCCACCCGCTTCCATTTTTCACCATTCCTTGTTAATTTTGCCAAAAGTTTACTATTTAGACGAATAAATGTCTTGCCATAGAGTGATTTTACGATTAAAATGGACCTTTTTTAAGGAAATTCAAGGAAAGATTTATGACACAAGGCACGTTGAAAATTCATAGCGAAAACATCCTCCCTATTATCAAAAAATGGCTTTATACCGACCGCGATATCTTTTTAAGAGAACTTGTCTCCAATGCATGCGATGCGATGTCAAAACTCAAAATTTTGCGTGATCAAGGCGAGGCTGATTTTAAAGATGAAGAGCTTCGCATTGACATTGAAATCGATAAGGAAAAGAAGACGATTAAGATCATTGATACAGGCCTTGGAATGACCGATGAAGAGGTCGAAAAGTATATCGCTCAACTCGCCTTTTCAGGTGCTGAAGAGTTTGTACAAAAATATAAGGACGAAGAAGGAGATGCGATCATCGGCCACTTCGGTCTTGGTTTTTACTCCTCGTTTATGGTGAGTGATCAAGTGGAAGTTGATTCTCTTTCTTATAAAAAAGATTCAAAGCCCGCTCACTGGTCGTGTGATGGATCACCAGAATATCTTTTAGAAGAGGGTTCACGTGACGCAAGAGGAACGGTGATTACCCTTCATGTTAACAAAGACTCCGAAGAGTTTTTAGAAGAGAGCAAGCTGCGCGAAATGCTGATGAAGCATTGTCGCTTCCTCCCTTATCCGATTCACCTGAATGGAAAACAGATTAATGACTTAGAGCCCCTTTGGATTAAGCCAGCATCCGAGTGCACAGACAAAGACTACCTCGACTTTTATAAGGCTCTTTACCCTTTAGAACCCGATCCGATTTTTTGGATCCACCTCAATGTTGACTATCCTTTCCACTTAAAAGGCATCCTCTACTTCCCAAAGCTGAACCGTCGTTTGGATCCCAATCAATCGACGTTGCAACTCTATTGCAACCGCGTGTTTGTCTCTGATAACTGCAAAGATTTGATTCCCGATTACCTCACTGTCCTTCGCGGCGTGATTGATAGTCCCGATATCCCCTTAAACGTTTCTCGTTCGAACTTGCAAATGGACCGCACTGTACGCCAACTCGCAAGCCACATCTCGAAAAAGGTCTCCGATAAACTTGCTTCAACGCTCAAAAGTGATCGAGAAAGTTACATCACCAAATGGCCTGATATTGAAATGATCATTAAGCTAGGGATTTTGCAAGACGATAAATTTTACGACCGCGTAAAAGATTGTCTGATTTGGAAAAACTCGAATGAAGAATGGACAACAGTTGATGAATATATCGAAAGAAATCCTGAGAAAAAGGTCTACTATCACCACGATGAAAAACAGACAACCCACTTCTTCGATATGTATAAAGACAAGGGGATCGAAATTCTCTTTGCTCCCTCTCATCTCGATACTCCCCTGATGTCCTTTTTAGAATCCAAACACTCTGGGGCCAAGTTTCAACGTCTCGATGGGGCAATCGACGATGCTATCCTTGATAAAGAGAAGGAAAAAACGGTCCTTGATGATCAAGGAAAGACCGAGGCGGTTAATATCGCAGACTATATCAAATCGAAACTCGCCATTGATAACCTTGAAGTCGAAGCCAAGAGCCTTTCAAGCCACTCCGTTCCTGCCTTCATGATGATCTCAGAAGAAGAGCGGCGGATGCGAGACTACTTTGCTCTATCAGGTCAAGACCTCCCTCCAACTCTAGGAAAAAAGGGAACCTTCGTTGTAAATACGAATAGCGGCCTGATTCAGTCGATCAAGAAGCTGGAATCGAAAGATTCTGAACTAGCAACTTCCCTTGTAAAGCAGCTCTATGAACTCTCCCTTCTCTCCCAAAGAGAACTAGAACCTGGAGATTTTTCAACCTTTTTGAAGCGCTCCTCTGAGCTCCTTGAGAAGTTAACCGAAAAGGTCGCAAATTAATTTTTTTAAAACCCTCTGATTATATAATAATAGTAATAATTATGTTATAATAATTACAAAATTTTGTAATTATAAGAGGGTTTTAATAATGGCTACTAATGGAGTATCAGACAGCTCAATTAATGGGTATTCTCATGATATTGATGTAGAAGACCTTAGAGTTGTTGCTGGGGTTCTGACAAAACATAAGCTTGGAAAACTTCCTGGTCCATCTCTTGCAGATGAACTCGTCCAGGCTCTCATGGCAGAAAACTCTCGCCTTCGCGCTGAAGCATCCTCACTTAAAACAAAAACAGTTACTCCTGAGTCAGCAGGAGCTCAGCCCAAAATGGGCTTTGCTATGCAAGTCATGACCTCAGAACTTGAGCGCTCAAGCCGTCGCCTAGAGATCGCTCAGATTGCAGCAGATGACCTAGAAGAAACTTCTGGAGCTCTGCAGGAAGAAGCCACCCTAATGAAAGACGAGTTTGCTAGTCTTTATGAAGATCGTTTTGGAGAACTCCCTGGCCCAGACTTTGAAGAGGACTTTACCCCTCCTACCAAAGAGATCGCTATTAAACCGATGGCCGCTCTGATGGCAGAAGAGCCCCATGAAATGATGACCTATAAGCTATGGACAATGGAACGAAAAATTGAGCATGCTAAAGACCGCAGCACTTACTATAATGAACTTCCTGACAAGACTAGGGAACTAAGAGACGCTCTTATTCTAGCTAGAGACGGTCGTTGGGAGGAACTTTGCCCCAAACGCTTTGCTGCTGAAGATGTGCCAAAAGAAGTGGTTCAAGACGTTGTTTCTGACTTAGTGGTTGAAAATGCTCAATTAAAAAAAGAAGCAACCGCACAAAGTGAAAGAGCAGATTCTTTACAAAGACAATTAGACTCAAGTCGAGATACTGTGGCAGAACAAAAACTAACCATTCTTGAAATGAGAGCACAAATCGAGATGCTTCAAAGACAGCTTAAAGGGGCAGAAAGAATCATTACTGATCAAGCGGTTCGCTCTGCTTGGCAATAAGTTCTTCAAGAGGTCTTGGCTCATAAAACCGCTCTAAGAAGCGGGCGAGAACGACTTGCTCCAACCGCTCTTTTAAGTGAACAGGAGAAGGCATTCGCAAACTAAGAATAATTTGTTCAAAATCGGGGACATAGACCGTTACACGAGGTTCAACAGAAGGAAGCTGAACACCTCGCCTTCGCTCCATTTGCTTGAGACGTAGTCGAGCTTGTTCTAAATAAGGCATCATCTCTTCCTCAGCAATTTTCAAGAGGATTTGTTTTCCTTCTTTCCAATTTGACTGAATGCTTAACGGAATTTCCATCCGAATCATGTAATAATTTTCTAAAAAAGACTCATTTGTCACTGGATGCGTTAAAAAAAGACTATTTGAAAAAGAGATTCTTCGCCCAGTATAAAGGTGATTCAACCCCCCCTTTCCGACTTCCTCAACTGTGGTCGATAAAAGGGTCGTATCAATAACATCTCCCCGAATTTCCCCTACCTCGATCCGATCACCAATATCAAAGAGCTTACCACGAAAGCGGACGACAGAGCCATTAAATGACATGCAAAGCTCCTTCACGGAGAAGACTAACGCAAAAGCAATGGCAAAGACTGAAAGAGCAAATCCCTGAATCGTCTCCCCCCAAAGAAAGATCACACTGAGCAAAATAAGGACAAAAACAAAGGTACGGGTCGAGTTGATCCATCGGAGGCGCTGCTGAGAAGTCCAATCTCGCCTAGATCTTCGTATATACCTGGCAATAAAGTATCTAGAAGCCCACAAAACCATCACAAGGACCACCGTAGCAATTAATTTTGTCGTGACAAACCGCTCTAAAAACTCCATTTGATCTCAATCTCCTATAAAAAGTCCCTAACTATGAGAGATTTCCATTCAAAAATCAATCCTATTTTAAAGGCTTTTTCATGCCTTTTAATATCAATCGCTTAAACTTTAATAAGGAGGTGGTTATTAGAATTTTAATCAAAAATATGTTATAATTAATTAATAAACTAGAATTATGCCAATATTAATTTATTAATAACTTAATACAAGAGACTTGGGATGAGTACAGTATTACATCGACAATCCAGCGATATTTTCGTGAAAGATCGCCCTGTAGGGCTTTCTTCTCATGCCCCTGATATTTTTCAGGACTACGCTATCTCCCGTGATACGGCTATTTCAATCATGCCTAGTATGGAAAAACTTCTTGCCGATCCCTCGTTCCGCGGAAGCGTGAGAGATACTCTTGGCAAAGTCACTCTTGTTGATATCAAAGTGCGTGGAGAAGATGGGGCTGTTTTAGTCCGAGATCCTCGCATTCCCCATTCTCAATTTACTAGAGTTGACTACCAAGCAAGAGCCGCTGTTCGAGATGTTTCTGATAAAACCCAAGTCGCCTATAGCAGATTTAGAGACTCTCAATCATCAAGCCTTGAGTCTTCTCCTCGAAGAGTAGAAAGCCCCGTTTATGACCATCCCCCTCAATTTGCTCGTGCTCATTCTTTTCAGCACATGCCTTCCCCTTCATTTGATCGCTCCTTTTATGACTCCCGCATGCGAGATTTAGAAAGTGAAAACCGTGAACTACGAGGACGCCTTGAAAATGTCGAACTACGTCAGCAACTTGATCGATCAGAACATCTCTTAGAACAGACCCGTCGAGAGCTTCGAGCGAGTGAATCAGAAGTAGCGGAGTTAAGCGATACAATTGCTGATCTTCAAGATCAACTTGCAGAAGAACAAGAAACACATCAAAGAACCAATGCCAATCTGCAACTCTCTGTTTTAGGAAACATTGTTCTCGCTGCAGCTCTCCTCCAAATGGGAGGGAGAAACACTCAACTGGAAAGACAATTACATGCACTTCAAGAGCAACATCGAGCTCTTGAAGTACACTCCGGAGCTCACGGAATCATTCTGCAAAGAGCGCAAGAGTTAGTGCAAGCAGACTCCCCTGCAGATCTGATTAAAAAAATTAAAGGGCTCCAAACAGCCTTAGCAAGTGAGCAAGAAAGAAGCGGTAGACTAGAACACTCCTTATCAGAATCCGAACAGGCCAGAAGAGCACTTGATGATAAACTTCGCCGAGCAGATGAAGAGCTAGCAAGACTTAGGCCAGAAAACGGAGAGCTTAGAAGAGATCTTGAAGCTGCAAGAAGAGAACTTGCTGAAATTCGAGAGGCTGTCAAATTTGGAATTAGACCAAGAGAAACGCTTCCTGAGCTTGCAGCACGCTACCATGCGACAATTACTGATTTTCAAAGCCGCCTCGGAGAAACTTTACAAATAAATAGTGTCCTCCAAGAAACCATTCAAGGGGTCCGAGAACAGCTACCAGAAGCTCCCGATCATAATCGTGATCTACCTGGAGCCGTCCGCGCCTTAAGAACAGCTCATGAAGAATCTGTGCAAGCAAGACAAGCCCTTCATGAAGAGCTTGAAGCACTAAAACGACAAGACGGAGAAAAAGGAGTCATCCTAGATCGTATTGGTGTTGTCTTAGATAAAAAAGGTGAACCTCACGAAAATCTTCCTGATCTTGTCAGAGCCTTGGGAGAAGAAAATGGCGAGCTCAAAGCAAGAATTGCAGAGCACGTCGTAGCACAGGTTAAACAAGCTGAAATCCTTCAAAGGGTTGGAGACATTACCGGAGAAACCATTGACTCGATTGAAGATCTTCCAGGCGCCGTTCAAGCAGCGCTAGGAAAAGTTGAGAAGCGAGCCGAAGCATCCGATCGTCGCGCTGATTCTCTTTCTGATCGAGTCCGTGAACTTACACAAGAAATGGAGCAGGCTACAAGAGCCCATAAAAAAGAAGTCGCAGCTCTTCAAGAAAGAGCCCTTCAAGCTGAATCAGCCCTTTTAGGGGAACAATCCCGTGTGGAAGAGCAGCAACTTCAAGCTGAGGCATTGCGAAGAAATGTTGGAGAGGCAAGACGAGCATTAGAAACAGCTCAGCACGAACATACTGAAGCAATGGCCACACTAAGAGATGAAATGAGTGAGCTTAAAGATAGCCTTCGCGGTGAAAAAAGGACCACCCAAGCCCTACAGCAACAAGTTGCCGTCCTTCAGCAAACTGCCCGAGATGCTGAACTAAGACATCAAGAAGCATTGCGCAGACAAGAAATTGCCCATCAAAGAGCGATAAAACCTCTCCGCGCAGATGTTGAGCGCGTTACTCATCTGAATGAGGAACAAGCGAGAGGGATAGCCTCCTTATCTGAGCAACTTGAACAAGCACGTGAGGCCCTTTCCGTAGCCACAAAAACAGGTAGATCTCAAGAAGCCTCTATTGTAGAACTAACTGATCAAGTTTCCAAACTTGAATCAGCTCTTGAAAAAGCACAACAAGCCACAAGAGAAAGTGATCAAAGACGTGAAAGCGAACTCCTTGTACAAGAAGAAGCTCACCAAAGTGTATTAACGCCTCTCCAAGCCGAGCTTCAAGAAGCTCGCGAAGCCCTTTCAGTTGCCATAAGGACAGGTAAATCTCAAGAAGCCTCTGTTGCAAAACTAACTAAGAGAGTCTCTGAACTTGAAGAAGCTCTTGAAGCCGCTCATCAAGCCACAAGAGATAGTGATCAAAGACGTGCAAGAGAACTCCATGAACAAGAAGAAGCTCATCAAGAAATATTAGGCCCTCTTCAAGATCAACTTCAACGGGCAGAAGCGTCTCTTTTAGAAGCAACAAGTTCAGGTAAATCTCAACAAGCCTCTATTTTAGCGCTCACTAAAGAAGTTGCGACTCTTAAGGAAGCACTTGAAGCGCGCGCCCAGATCTCTGGAGCAGAACTAGAAAGACTGCGCGAGGAATCAGAACAACTACGCGCCCTTTTAGGACAAATCGATGCCATTGCTAGAGAAGTGCCCATTGAGAGAGAACCTAAATCTCTTGCAGATGAATTAGAAGAAATGTCTATTGGGCCAGACTTACAAGCTTTAGAAAAAATTCAGCAAGGGCCTCAATATGAAAAGCTCCCTGGCGAAGTTCAAGAAGTCATTACAGCCCTATTAAAAGAAATCAGAGAGCTTAAACAAAAAGACCTCATTGTCCGAGACAAAGAAGCCACCATTGCAGATCTTGAACTGCAACTGAAGGATCAAGGAGCGCGCTCAAGTCAAGCACAAGCGGCCCTTCAAGAAGAAATAGAGGAACTCCACGCCGACTTGCTCCAAGTTAAGAATGATGCTATTTCTCTAGGACAAAAGCAAGCAGGACTCATCGGCACCCTTCGTGAAACGCTCCGCCGAGAAAGAATGGCTGCCGCAAAAGACCAAAGACTAAAGCTAGAAAGAATCAATGAGCTAGAAGATGAGCTCGGTAAAGCCGAACGAACAATAAAAATTCTCCAACATACAATTGAGAAGCAAGGGATAGAAATACAAGCTCAGACAGAGCGCGCTGATCATTATGAATCCTATTCTGATGAGCTTTTACAGAAAAAGAAAGAGCTCCGCCAAATTATTAAAGGGCTTCAAAAAGCTCTCACCGAAATGGAAGCTGATCGCGATTCATGGCGAGAAGAAGCAGGTCAATATGAAGCTAGTTACACTCAGCTCCGCAGAGAACATACGGAGCTACAATCAAGAAGTGGACATCTTGAAGAAGAAGTTGCCCAGCTTCGACAAATCTTAGCCACAACCTTAAGTGTCGAACCAACTCTTGATGTTCATCAGTTTATAGAGGCTCGACGGGATCTTCAAGGACGCATTGCTCATATGGAAAACACAATTGAGGTCCTATCAGGTAAAGTGGCTCGCGTTGAAAAATCAAAAGCAAGAATCGAAAGGCGAGAAGAACAAACCGCAGAAGAAAGAGACGCTGCTTTGAAAAAAGCGGCTGCAACCGAGCGGCAACGAAGACTAGAAGAACAAGGACGCCTGTCAGCAGAGAGTGCTCGCGATCGCCTTCTTGAAGATCTTGATGGAGCCCATGGCCTTGCTAGAAGCCAAACAAGACAGCTCGAAGAAAGCACCTTGCAGATGAAGGGCCTTCGAATGGAAAATGCTAAACTTCGTGAAGCTTTAGAAGCCCATCAAGATTCCGCTGCAGAGCATGAAAGAGATCTACAAAGAGCTATTGAAGCGCGCGAGGCTGAACTACAGAGAATGCATGAGATTGAAGAAGCTAGGCGAGCAAAAGAACTTTCTGAATCAGAACGTCAGCAACTCAGGGCCGCTGATGCTGGGGAAATTATGGGCGAAATCGCGCAAGGGATGGACCAAGGAGGTCTATCACTAGAAGATATTATCACTGATAGGAGAATGTTAGCCTCTATTCAAGAGTATCTAAAATCAATGAAGAAGGGAGCTCTTCCAAGTCGACATGCTCAAAAAGCTTCGTCAGAAATTAGTCAGTTAAATTCAACCCCATATCCTTTATCCGATCTCAGATTATTTACCGGTTTTTTTGGGGTGACGGATCATATTAGCGGACTCAGAGCTTCTAGAGAATTTCTTCACCTAAAAGCCAATAATGAAGTGCTCAGAACATTGAGCCCAGAAACTCAGCAAGAGGCGATAAAAAGAATTAAAGCGCAAAACGCTGCTATTATTCGAAACCTTCTTACCGGATTCTTTGCTCGATTGAACGAAGTCACAGGACCAGGCAGCAAATTCTCAAGATTTAGCAATATTGGAATGCAACTTTGGGTATGGAATAGTATTTTCCATGGCCTGTCAGAAGATTTTTACGATGGGGCTGGAGGTGAAAAGGCCTTTAAAAAGACCCGTGTTAAAGGTGTCGATCTAGCCAATGCTGAAGGAATGAGAACCACAGTTCTCGATCTTCACACAAGATTCCAGCAAATGATGCGTCCTTTTCTTCCCGTATAAGAAACAACTTCAGAAGCCATTCTCAAGGTTTTTTTTCTTGGATAAAATAGAGTATTTTTTATATTCTTAGCGAAGTACTTTAACAAAAGTGCCCTGAAAGGTTGCCGCCTTTCAGGGCGTGAAACTAAGGTACATCCTTTATACACCAGGAACCTTAGCTTCGAGGGTTATTTTATCCATCGAAGCAAAAAAAATCTAGTTCTCCGTTTCCTTTAAAGGGTGTGCCTTTTTTAATAAGAGGTCAAATCTATGGAAGAACACCCATTTTATTTACAGGAATTATTCAAGAAGGGCCCCAAGGTTACCCTATCCGACCATGAAATCGCCGAGTTTTTAGGAATTTCAGTTGAATGTGAAAAGAAGCATCGAAAAAGCGACGTAAAGCATGGCTTTATTTTTGAAGATAAGGAGTCTTTAACTTGCTACCTATCTCCCATTGGGTTTGAAAGAGTTCAAAACCTAAGGGTGAGAAAATTCTCCTATTCAACTGAATAGGAGAATTTTGATAAAAATCCTAAGCACCGTTGGTTTGCGGCTCAGAAGAATCTGCTGCAGATTCGCTTCCTGGCTTTACATCAGAAATCGCTGCGGTTAGGACTTCGATCTTCGCTCCATCGATCATTTTTAAGATGACAGTATCTTTTTCAACACGCACTAAAGTTCCAACGATACCCATTGCTGTGACGCGATCCCCTTTTGACATGGTGCTTCTT
This sequence comes from Simkaniaceae bacterium, assembly GCA_018399075.1. Taxonomy (GTDB): domain Bacteria; phylum Chlamydiota; class Chlamydiia; order Chlamydiales; family Simkaniaceae; genus Neptunichlamydia. The sequence continues at coordinate 1,906,158 of CP073763.1, forward strand.
TGTTGCTGCATTTTCTTCCGTCTTTTTTGCTCTGGGCGCCAAAGGATCATATAGAAGAAAAGGAGAGCAATTCCGATCATCATTAGGGTTTGCCACATACTTTGTTGGCGACCAGCAGGAGCTGCTTCTTCAGCAAAAAGAGTCGCTGATAAACAAAGAGGGGCGAGTAAGTAAAAAGCTTTTTTCATGAGGGTTCCTCGTTAAAAATTTTTCGAAATAAATGTAAGTATAGCTGATCTAGCATTTTTCTAGAACGGCAATATTCTCTAGGTGGTAGGTGTGGGGAAACTGATCGATAGGCTGCAAAGTTTTAAGGGTATACCCCTCCGAAATAAGATCAGAAATATTTTGACTTTGAGTCAAAGGATTACATGAAATATATAGAATTTTTTTCGGAGAGAGGCGGATTAAATGTTTGATTGCAGTGGGATCAAGTCCTGATCGAGGGGGGTCAATGATCACAAGATCAGCAGTAAGATTGAGGTGAGATAAAACAGAGCCAACATCCCCTTTATGAAGGGCAATATTAGAAAGGTTATTTTCTTTGATATTTACTTCAGCATCACAAATCGCATAAGGACTTAGCTCTATGCCGATGACTTTTTTAACGTATGGAGCAAAGATAACCCCTAGCGTTCCTGTTCCACAATAAAGATCAAAAACGGTATCTGTAGACTGCGGATCGGCGAGCTTTAAGGCATGGGTGTAAAGCTTTTCTGCTTGTAGAGGGTTGGGTTGAAAGAAGGAATCGGGGCTGATCTTAAAGGTAAGAGCACGCTTATTCACATGGAGAGTCTCTTCAATAAGATCCGGGCCATAGAGATGCATTTCATAAAACGTTGTCGGAGTCCCTTTAGCTATTTTTTGTATGCGGAGGAAAATACTAGGTGTTTCATCCGGCAAAGCCTTGAGAACAGCCTCTTTGAAGCCTTGAATTTCGGTTTTGTTGATCATATAGTCAGGGTTTCCCGAAATAGTAATAAAGACCATTTTATCCCCTGTTCGTTTCCCTTCGCGGAGGGTTAAAGTGCGCAAGGTTCCCTTATCGGAATAGCCATGGTAGGCTTTTAAAAGGCTCCCTTTCCACCACTCACGCACAGCGCCTAAAACTTTAATAAACCAAGAAGAGGTAAGGTGGCATTCTTCGAGATTGAGGACACGCCCCTTTGAGCGAGCAATAATGAGGCCTAAAAACTTTTCACCCTCTTTATTTTGGGAAAAGGTGTATTCCATTTTATTGCGATAGTGCCAGGGTTCTTCAGCAGGAATGATGGGAAGCGGCTGTTTCCCAAAAAGCGTTTCCACTTGCTTTTCTTTTGTCTTGAGCTGGGCTTGATAGTCCTTTTGTTGCCAAGTGCACCCTCCACAAATTCCTGCATATTTGCAGCGAGGTACTACCCGATCACCAGAGGGAATGACAATCTCTTTGAGAGTTGTTGAATAGATTCTCTTTTTCTTTTTACCCACTTCAGCTAGGGCGGTATCACCAATGACTGTGCCGACAACTTCAGCAGAACTAGGAGGACTCTCAGGAGTTTTTTTAATGGTTCCGAGGCCATGACCCCGTTTAGAATATTTTGAGATTTTTATTTGAAACTCCATGACTCCTCTTGTGTTGAGCAAAAGGAATCATAGAGTGAAACGGAGGAAGTGTCAACGGCTCTTGCGTCTTTTAACCGCTTTTTTCTTGCGAGCAGGAGCTTTTCTTTTTGTTGCTTTTTTCTTAACCACTTTCTTCTTGCGCGTCGTTTTCTTCGCTTTCTTCTTCTTACCACCTTTTCGGTCAGCAGAAATTGATTCTTTTCGGTACTGCTTAGCTAGTTTGGCAAACTTGATCGTTCCCGTTCTAACCCGTTGTGATGCGGCTTTATTTCCCTTTTCAGCAGCTTTTTTTAGATCCATCGCAAGATCCATTAGCATTGCTTCCATTTTCTTAATTGTATTGCTTAGTGTCATTTGGTCGAAACCTCCAAAAATTTTTACGTTCTGATTTTTCAATAAAAAAAATTTTAGATAATGTGCAATGACTTTTTTTAGGAAAAAATAACAGCAGGTCTTGTATGATTTGCAAACCGCTTCATTAGGTCTTGAATCCTTAATGAGATAACGCGATTGTTAATGACGTGATTGTCAATTTGAACAACCGGCATAATTTCTTTGTTACTCGAAGTTAAAAAGGCTCCTTCGAAACTTTCGATTTCAGATTTATGAATCGCTCTTTCTTCAACATCTTCGATTTCTAAAACAACTTTCCGAGTAATCCCCTCTAAAACATCTGTTTTAGGGGTAATGACTTTTCCTTCTTTAACAGCAAAAAAGTTAGCCGTTCCCGTTTCGAGTAAAAACCCTTGTTCATCAGAAAAAAGGACATCAACAGCCCCTTTTTTCTCCCCTTTTTTTAACGCCACAATCGCAGGAAGATATTGAATGCTTTTTGCTTTTGGAAAAGGCCTTGCATAACACTCTGTCGTAATTTTGATCCCCTTTTCAAAGTGAATCTCTGGAAAGGGCTTGAAGGGATAAGCCACAGCAAAAAAAGTCGGTCTGCCGCAGGGCATCAATTGATCTTCAGAATCCCCTCCCGTCAAGACAACTTTAACACTTGTCTCTTCAAAGGCTGTTTTATGAAGGAGCCCCTCCACAACCTCTTCCATTTCTTCAATACTTTTCGGAACCGTCAATCCAATCTCTTCTGCAGAAAAAATGAAGCGCTCTAAGTGCTCTCTTAGCCGAAAAGGTTTCCCTCCGTAAGTACGAAAATAATCCATCACACCAAAACCACGAAGGACACTTAAGTCCAAAGCAGAAACTTTGGCCTCTTCCCCTTTTACAAACTGATCATTGATATATACAAGTGTTCTCATCCTTTAGACTATGCCAAAGAATCGAATTTATGAAAAACCTAAATCGCTACTTTTATGCAGCGGTCTTTGGAGTGCGGGCCCAGTGATAAATAGGCTCTGCCACAAACCGATAAGCGAGATAGGCCGCAAGTAATCCAACCGCAATCATCATAGGGTTCCAGCTGACTCCTTGAGAGGCCGGAGAATGGGAACTACTACGTCTATTATGGGAAATCGTTATGACTTTTTCCTCATTTGTAAGGAGTTTTTCTATGGATCTTTCTTGATTCGTTTTCCATGGAACCTCACCTTGGAATTGATGGAAAAGTGCCACAAAATGGGCTCGAAACTCACTTCGAATAGTCTTTGGAGCCCCCCTCCCTTCTAAAGGGCACTTCTCTAGTACGAGCATCATTACCTCATAAAAATCAATCTCTGAAGTCAAGGGCGTTTTTATTTGATTATAGAGCTCTTGAACAGCCAAGCAAGATCCATTTAGATCTGTTATTAAGCTAGTATAATCTTCAGGATAACGATCACATAATTTCTCAAAGGGAAGTTTAAAAGTGGAAACTAGTGAACCTCTTGGAACTTCGGCATGAGGCACTTCGTGCAGGGATGAACCAATCAATGGTTTTAATTCTTCAGCTTCTCTCTCTGAAAAAATCGCTCGATTGCCCAATTCAGGTCGCACTAGATCAATAAAGTTTGCTCGCAAGGTTCCCTTAAATGTCGGCTTTGCACCTACTTCATCAGCAGGGCATTCATCCAAAACAGTTTTTAATGCATCTAAGATGAAAAACCCCTTAACTTCAGCATTAAGTTCAACGGCGCCGTCATAAAACTGATAGATGGCATTTCCAAGATTTTCGTCTAGGTAGCTTAAAAATGAGCTTTCATGATCTATGCTAAAAGAAGTCAGAAGGGCTTGCATTTTTTCCGTAAAGTTTGATGTTTGCATATCTTTTCTTACGAATGAAGAAGTTGAAGAAGAAGAAAGTGTTTCCATAGCAATACCCTATACTGACTGATTATTCATAAAAATATTATGCCTTTTTATGAATGATGACAATCTAAAAATTTTTCGGCTAATTCCAATAATGAGTGATAAGGTAATAACAAAACCAACGACCGCGCGCACCTTTTTTCCATATTCCGCATCATTGATTACTTGATCCGCATTAAAATCTCTTGTTTTGATTTCTCCTCCCATAACTTGTTGAGCGCTTTCATGGGTCTGATGAACAAACGCCTCTTTTAAAAGTAAATTATAGAGAAAAAAATTCAGCTCTTTCCCTAGGAGCTTGTTAACAAACTCCTGGATCGTCTCACATTCCTCATAATCAAAGGAGTCGTAGAGTTTTTTAAGAAGCGCTCCTTGACTTGATAGCGCCTGAATCTGACTTTCACTCCCTACAGGATCATAATTAATTCGCCCTTGGATTCCTTGGGTGGCATCTCTATCCTTATCTAAGCACCAACCAAAAAATGAATGTTCAGCTGCCGCCGCCTTTTCAATAAGAAAGAGATTATGAACGATTCCTTCTTCAAGAGAAGTCGCCTCTTGGTGTATCTTAACCCTGTGCTCTCCCTCAAGTTTTATGGGGTTAACCAAAACAACCTTATCTAAAAGGTCTCTAAAATCAGGAACCTCAGCATACCACTCAACCTTCTTACGACAAAGAGGGCAATTCCGCCCCCCACTATCAATATACTTTAGGAAACTTTCCCTCTCAAAGAAGTGATGACAAATTCCAATGATCGCCTCCATAACAAGGTCTTGAGTGAACGGACATTTAGGGATTTCTCTAGGAATGGTGATTTGAACGGGATTCATATTTTTCCTTTGCAAAGGAAGCGAGCTTACATAAAAGAGGTTTAAAAATCACCCAAGAAAGAACGACGACCCCCATTCCCGCAAGACCTTTTTTCCATGGAGGAATTCCCCCTCCATCTCCAGAACTCATCTCATCTTGAAATAATCTCCTTGGCTGAATAGTTTTTGCTGATCGACGTGGAGGTGTTTGGAAAAAAAAT